>NZ_CP150227.1:5601291-7001614 GCF_037971845.1 Paenibacillus sp. FSL R5-0766 | reverse complement strand
AGACTGTCACTCCTTTTACATGTTCCAAGTGTGGCTTAAGCCATGATGCAGTGTCGAAATACGAGATATATTGTTGAATTTATCCCCAAACCCCCGCAGGTCGAAAACAAAAAAAGTATGAACAACGGAAAATTGTTCACAACTTTATCCACAGGCTGTTGATAATATTATGGGTCAGATCACATATTCACATCCAAAAGTAATACAATCATAGCAAAAGAAACCCCGCATTTCAACGTATCGCGTGATTTTATCCACAAATTCAATAACTTGTGTATAATTTTTAGTCACAACACAATATATTGTTTATAAACTGTTTAATTTTCGACAGAATGACCCAAAAACCAAAAATGTTTTATACACAGGTTATCCGTCAAATGATGCCAAATTGTGTGTAAAAGTATTCTTCGTTTGTGAATAACCTTTCTGTGGATAACCGTGAAGTGAAAACGTAGCATGATTGAGATCGGAAAAAGAGTGACCTCTCACCCTCGTGTTTTTCTTGCCAATGGGGCGATGGTGAAAGCGACGAATTCAGTGTCTGGATGGGAGACGGAGAGGGGAGTAAACTCATGCCTTTAATTGAACAAGATGAGTGGTATATTTTCTGGGCAGATGGTAATTCTGTCATCAGTGAATGATAAGAATAATGGATCAAGAGGACTTCATTTTAAGACATATGTAATGTGAATTATCAGGATCACGAGGTAAGCTGATGCTCTGATATGGAGGTTGAAGTGTATGAATGTACAATATGAATTCAAAGGATAGATTATGCGTGTATAGCAAAAGAGGGTGTCCTCTAAAACCGATTTTTGGTTTTAGAGGACACCCTCTTTTTTGTGCAGCGACGAAGTATGGATTGATGATTTAGAGGCGGGGAAGGGACATCTTACGCTGGAATTCAGCGATATCTGCGTATTCCTCTTCCAGTTTGCGAGAGATCCGAATAAAGATGGGCAGTAGCTCTTGGTAGAGTACAGCATTCTCTTTGATAGGGGTATGCCGATGCGTTGTACCGACCATGGAAGAAACGGCATGAAGCGATTGGATCCGCCCTGTAGCGTACAAACCAAGCACGACGGCACCCAGACAGGAACTTTCGAAGCTCTCTGGTACAACCACTTCCTGATTGAAGATATCAGACATCATCTGGCGCCAGAGAGGAGAGCGTGCAAACCCACCGGTGGCTTGAATGGAGGTAGGTTGCCCAATCTGTTCTTCCATGGCGAGCAGTACCGTATATAGGTTGAAAATAACCCCTTCCAGGACAGCACGAATCATATGCTCTTTTTGGTGATGGAGTGTTAAGCCAAAAAAGGAACCACGGGCATCCGGATTCCATAGAGGGGCACGTTCGCCCGAAAGGTACGGATGAAACAGAAGTCCTTCCGATCCCGGCCGGACACGTTCGGCAATTTTGGTCAGCACATCATAGGAATTGATGCCAAGTCGTTTCGCTGTCTCCACTTCAGACGCGGCGAATTCATCCCGCACCCAACGAAACAGCATGCCACCGTTATTCACAGGTCCACCAATGACCCAAAGATTCTCTGTGAGGGCATAACAGAAGGTTCGACCTTTGGGATCGGTAACCGGACGGTCCACGACAGTGCGAATGGCCCCGCTGGTTCCGATGGTTGCTGCGACAACACCAGGTTCAATGGCGTTTACGCCGAGATTGGATAAAACCCCATCACTTGCGCCAATAACAAAGGGCGTAGAGGGGGAGAGAGCCATTTTTTCAGCCGATTCGTGATTCATTCCTTCTAATATATGTGTTGTAGGTACAAGCTTCGAGAGATGGTCGGGTGTAATGCCTGCAACCTCAAGGGCCTCTGCGTCCCAGTCGAGTTGTTTCAGATTGAGCAAACCTGTGCAGGAAGCGATGGAATGGTCGACGACATATTGTCCGAATAGACGGAAGAACAGATATTCTTTAATCGAAATAAATTTGGCGGTACTCTCAAAAAGTTCAGGTTCATCGTGGCGCAGCCACATTAATTTGGTCAGCGGTGACATGGGATGGATCGGTGTACCTGTGCGCAGATAGATGCGATGGCCCAATCCATTCTCTTGCAGCTTGGCAGACCAAGCTGCACTTCGATTATCCGCCCAGGTGATGCAACGGGTTAAAGGTTTATTATCCTGTCCCATGGCAATGACACTATGCATAGCCGAGCTGCAGGATACAAACAGGATCTGCTCGGCAGCAACACCACTCTGATCCATGACTCCTCGTACAGAGCGGAGGGCCGCCTGTACAATCTCTTCAGGGTCCTGCTCGGCAACATCGGGTGCAGGGGTGTACAAAGGATATTCCTGCGTTGAGGTACTGACGACAGAGCCTTGCTCGGTAAATAATACGGATTTGGTACTGGTGGTACCAATATCGATCCCAATCATATAGTTGTTCATGTATTTAATCCTTCTTTCTCCAGAAAGCGATGAGATTTTAATTTCTTTCTACTATAGATACTCCATTTATACCACTGTACTCAGGAGCAAAATAAAGATCAGTCCGACCACGGATAATAGTGTTTCCATAACGGTCCACGTTTTCAATGTCTGGGAAACGCTCATATTGAAGAATTCTTTGATCATCCAGAATCCTGCATCATTTACATGAGACAAGATGAGTGACCCCGCACCTGTGGCGAGTACAACCAGCTCAATATTGGCCCCTGGTGTGAGTGCAAGCACTGGAGCGACAATACCGGCGGCTGTTGTCATGGCTACGGTTGCTGAACCGGTAGCTACACGAATGAGCCCAGCGACAAGCCAGGCAAACAGGATCACGTTGATGTTGGCATGGGTAGCGACTTCAGCAATGGCGTTACCTACACCACTATTGATCAATACCTGTTTGAAGGCACCGCCTCCGCCAATAATGAGAATGATGGTCGCCGTAGGCGCCAGACATTCACTGGTGAAGCGGGAAATATCATGTTTGGTGAATCCACGTGCAAAGCCGAGTGAAAAGAGGGCAAATACAACTGAAATGAGCAGAGCAATGATCTCATGACCGATAAATTCACTGAAAACGGTGAAGCCGCTCGTGGCATTTGGGTCAATGATGCTTGCAATGGAGCCAATCAGCATCAAAATAACAGGCAGCAATATGGTAAACAGGGTAATACCAAACCCAGGCATGTTGCTGTTTGTTTTGGTTGCGAATTGTTCAGCCAGTTCTGCTGGCGGTTCGGTGTGTATTCTTTTACCAATAAATTTACCAAATAAGGGACCTGCAATAATCGCTGTAGGAATACCAACAATAAGGGAGTACAAAATGGTTTTACCCAGATCGGCACTGAAGGCTTCAATCGCAATCATTGGCGCTGGATGGGGTGGAACCAAACCGTGTACAGTGGATAGACCCGCCAAAATGGGAATACCAATCTGCAGTAAAGACATGTTGGTTTTACGCGCGACGGTGAAAATGATGGGGATCATCAGAATAACGCCGACTTCGAAGAAAACGGGAATACCAACGATAAATCCAACAATCATCATGGCCCAGTGCACACGTTTTACACCAAACCGATCAACTAATGTAGTTGCAATGCGCTCGGCACCGCCAGATTCGGCCATCATCTTACCAAGCATTGTACCGAGAGCAATAACAATTGCGATGGTTCCAAGTGTGCCGCCAAGTCCCCCGGTAATGGAAGAGATCACATCAGCAGGTTTCATGCCTGTAAGCAAACCGAGCATTAATGCGGACAACAGCAGGGTGATAAAGGGATTCCATTTATACTTGGAGATCAAAACGATCAGAAAAACGATTGCAATGAATGTCCAGACCAATAATGTTGCGTTGTGGGATAGTCCAAAAAGAGTGCTCATGATGTTGTGTGCTCCTTTATTTCTGATATAGAACGCTTACAAGTAAAATTATCGTCACCAATTAAATTTTGTGCCCAGAATGAAGAAGAGGTGTTGGCGAAAAATGTAGTTTTATCATGCCCGAAATTGAAAGAAAATCGCATTTTGTATACTTGTCGACAAGTTAAGCCGCAATCACTCACAACGGATATGATTGCAAACGCCTTGCACCTATTAGGAATCAAAGCTTTCGTGCAGGGTTTTGCCAGAATCTTGGAAATACGTGCGGACTCCAGCCTGAATGAGCATCTTGTCGCCTGATTCAAGTGCTTCAACAAGCAAACGGTGTTTCTCAATTACAGCGCTTACTTTCTGCTCGCCTTGAACAAATACTCTGCGCGTTGTGAGCAGCATAACGGTCATCACAACATATCGAATACTCTTCCATAGATGTGAAATACGGGAATGCTGAGCAGCTTCAATGATGGTCTCGTGGAAAACGAGATCCTGATAGGCGAATTCGACGGCATCCTGATGCCGTCCAGCAAGCTGCATTTTGTCGATCACGTTACGAAGCTGGGTGATTAATGATTCTGGGACATCACCAGCAAGTCGCTGCTGCACAAAACTTTCAATCAGGAAACGGACATCATACAATTCTTCGACATCCTTGATTCGTAGTCCAATGACAACGACACCCATACGTTCCAGCCGAATAAGTCCTTCATTGGACAATGTTCGCAATGCTTCACGGACAGGTGAACGACTGCTGTCAAAATCAGCCGCAATTCGGTTTTCCGACAAAATCTCTCCAGGTCGAAGGGTACCGCTAATGATCCGCAGCCTTAATTCGCAGGCAATGGCTTCACCACGGGAAGCCCCTTGAAGCCAGGAAGAAGGAAATAACATATGGCTAACGCTCCTATTAATAAGTAATCAGTTCATTACTGATCATAGCATAACTATTTTGCGGACTGGACATTCAGTTCAATCCACAGTCTGTAGCTACAAGCTAACGGCTAATGTTTTTTTCAAAGGACTACTTGTATACAAGATGTGATTTTTATCCTACACCTTTCTCAAAAGCTTGTAAACCTTAATTGAAGCGGATACAACGGGATTAAAATATGACGATATTAATAGCCTATAATCATTATCCACATGTGAATAACTTCAAACAGGATATAATGAAGGAGATAACAGGTATTGGAGGTTGTGGATAACTATAAACACTGAAATAGGGTGATCTGATTAGGGTCTGGGGATAACTTTCAGGTCTCTCTTCGGGGCTTGGTGCTGGTATTGAAGTGGACGAACTGTGGTCATTACTTTGGGTGGGATGAAGAGTGTATATAAAAGAGGGAGAAGCCTTGAGCCATGCAGTTGACTTTTCCAGGTGATCATGGTTAAATATATAAAGGTGTTTTCTGTGAAGATGAAAGTGATTCATCACATAAGTATTTCCTTGTGAGGAGGTGCAATACATTGAGACCTACATTCAAACCGAACGTTAGCAAACGTAAAAAAGTTCATGGTTTCCGGAAAAGAATGAGCACGAGCAATGGCCGTAAAATTTTGGCCGCACGTCGCCTTAAAGGCCGTAAAAACCTGAGTGCTTAAGCATTGAAGACCACCGAGGTGGTCTTTTTTTTCTTAATTAGCTCAAATCAGACTGGATGCTGCTACAGATCAGGTCTGAATGGTCTGCGAAAAAGTGCTGAACACACATGATGTATGTTGAGTGAGTTTTCCATTTTTCGAAAACTTACCTTATATAATGATGAATCGTTGATAGGTTTAAATGGCCAATCAACATTCATCCGGAGGAATGTTGATCTGTTCAAGTAGCTGTTTAACAATCATCCCAAATGAAGTTGTCGCCAAGACGGTTTACCGTCATTCAAGAAAGCCTATACTAAATCAGTAATGAGGCCTCCGTCAATATCAATGATGGAGAACAGCAAGGAGAAGCGCCGTGTATAAAAGACTGCGTCTACGAAACCGGGCGGACTTTAGCCGCGTATACCGGTATGGGAAATCGTTTGCCAATCATCAATTCGTGGTGTATGGCTGCCGCCGTAAAGATACGGAACAATTCCGGGTAGGTGTATCATGCAGCAAGAAAATCGGAAACGCTGTCGTACGCAACCGGATGAGACGCATGATCAAGGAAATTGTTCGTCATCATGAGCATGAGATCGTCACGCAGATGGATCTGATTTTTATCGTCAGAAAAGGTGCACTGGACATGCCCTATAAGGAAATGGAAAAAAGCCTGCTACATGCGATGCGAAAGGGCTCTCTTTTGAAGTCGAGCAAGCGGTAAGCTTCGGTTTATTTGTCCTCCTAATTATGGTATGATTTACGGTGGAATGGAATGGTTAAGAGAGGGGTTATGAAGTGTCGCGATTGAAGACATCAAAGGGGAAGTGGATTCTCCTCATTGCAGTCATTGCAATGGTCACTGTACTCGCCGGATGTACTCCACAAGGAGCCGGGGTTACTACGGAAGATCTGAAGAATAGTGGCTCATTCTGGCAAAGCAATGTTGTGTACTGGTTCTCACTGGCGCTGGATACATTCGCCAACTGGTTTAACGGTGAATATGGACTGGCTGTCCTCGTGATGGTGCTTATTGTACGGACATTGATTTTACCATTAACAATGAAACAAGTCCGTAGCTCCAAAGCTATGCAGGCGATTCAGCCGCAGCTGAAGGAGATTCAAGCCAAGTTTAAAGATACACCTGAGAAAGTTCAGCAAGAAACAATGAAGTTGTTTCAGGAGAACAAAGTTAATCCGATGGCGGGTTGTCTGCCACTTCTGATTCAGATGCCGATTTATATCGCACTTTATAACTCAATTTACGGAAACTCCAGTCTGAGAACACATGATTTCTTGTGGCTCCAGCTCGGGGAACCGGATCACCTGTTTATTTTGCCAGTGCTGGCTGCCATCACAACATTCATTCAAACATGGATGATGATGCGTATGAACCCTGCACAGCAAATTGGTCCGATGCAGTTTATGCTGTGGGTATACCCAATTTTGATCTTCGTGATGTCTTACCAGTTCCCGTCAGCACTTCCGCTGTACTGGTTCTACAGTAACATCTACACGATCGTGCAAAACTATTTCCTTTACCGGAATAATGATAAAATCGTGGCTGAGGTCAACGTGAAGCAGAATAGCTCTTCCAAAAATGGAGCTAAACGCAAAAACGGTGGCAAAGCGACCGTCTCTGGAAAAGGGTCGAAAGGGGCCAAAAAATCGAAATGACCAAAGTCATTACGTCAGGAAAAACCGTTGAAGATGCTGTAAACCAAGGATTGACCGAGCTTGGCGTAAGTCGGGACAAGGTCGAGATACAAGTGTTAGAGCAGCCGTCAAAAGGATTCCTGGGTTTGTTCGGGGTGAGGGCGGCCAAAGTTGAAGTTAAATTAATGCCTGTACCGGAAGTTGTTCCACAGCCGATCAAGCCAGCTGCATACAAATCTGAAGTAGATGCATTACTCGAGGATGTTGCAGCTAAAAATCCCTATGAAGAAGCGGCTGCTTTCTTGAAAGAGGTCGCAGCAGGTATGGGACTGGATGTTGAAGTGCATATCAAAAAACAGCGGGATGGACATATCTTCAATATTGCTGGTGAAGATCTGGGCATGATTATTGGCAGACGTGGACAGACGCTGGATGCGCTTCAGTATCTAACGAACATTGTAGCGAACCGATATTCGGAAAGCTTCGTTCGAATTGTGCTCGACGCGGAGAATTTCCGTCAACGTCGGCGGAAGACGCTGGAGGATCTGGCTGAACGGTTGGCTGGACAAGCAATCCGTACCGGTAAGGAAGTTGTACTGGAACCAATGCCTCCGCTCGAACGAAAAGTCATCCATGCAAAACTGCAAAATCACCCGCAGATTAAGACGTTAAGTAAGGGCGAGGAGCCTAATCGGCGTGTGGTTATTACGACGAAATAACACGAAATTGAAGACGCAATGGCTTCCTGCCCGGTGCAGAAGCCATTGCTTTTTTCGTACAGAAGCAATTTGATAAGGTGCGTAGAACAAGTAAAGAGTGAACTTAATACGATAAGCAGCATGTCATATGTTATATCATTAATAGATTTGAAAATGGATCTGGCGTCCCCCGAGGGGCGGCAATTTTAAAATAGAGCAAGGAGAGATAACCATGATCAGTGATACGATCACAGCGATATCAACGGCTGTCGGAGAGGCGGGTATCGCCGTGATCCGGGTCAGCGGCCCGGATGCAGTGTCGGAGACGGAAAAGATTTTTCGCAGCAAAACCCCTTTAACCCAGGCAGCATCTCACACGGTTCATTATGGTCATATCATAGATCCCGTTAATGGGGAAAAGATTGAGGAAGTATTGGTTACGGTCATGCGAGCACCTCGGTCTTTCACAACAGAAGATGTCGTGGAGATCAGTGCGCATGGCGGTGTAGTGTCTGTAAAACGGGTCATGGACCTGCTGTTGCAGCTTGATATTCGTCTGGCTGAACCCGGTGAGTTCACGAAGCGTGCTTTCCTTAATGGGCGGATTGACTTGTCTCAGGCTGAAGGTGTCATGGATCTTATTCGTTCCAAATCGGACCGGGCTTTCTCGGTTGCGCTGAAACAAGTTGAAGGCAAACTGTCTTCCAAATTGCGTGATCTACGATATACATTGGTGGAAACACTAGCTCACATTGAAGTGAATATCGATTATCCCGAGCATGATGTGGAGTCGTTAACGTCTGATTTTATTAAAGAGAAGTCCAGTCAGGTTATGACTGAAATTGATAAATTGCTGACTACAGCAGAGCAAGGAAAGATCCTGCGAGAAGGTATTACAACAGCTATCGTTGGACGACCTAACGTAGGTAAATCCTCCTTGATGAATACACTTGCGCAAGACAATCGGGCTATCGTCACGGACATTCCAGGAACAACTCGTGATGTGATCGAGGAGTTCATTACGATCAATAATATCCCACTGAAGTTGCTGGATACGGCAGGAATCCGGGAAACCATGGACGTTGTAGAGAAGATCGGGGTAGAACGCTCTCGTTCTGCGGTAAGTGAAGCCGATCTGATCTTGATGGTTGTGAATGCTGCGGAGCCACTTCATCCCGATGAGATTGAATTATTGGAACAAATCCGCGGTAGACAATCGATAATTATTATGAATAAAATGGACTTAACGCCACAGGTAGAACGTGACGTGCTGCTTCGTTACATTTCGGAAGAACGGCTTGTACCGATGTCGGTGAAAGATGATCTGGGTGTGGATCGACTGGAAGATGCCATCTCTACGCTATTCTTCAGTGGTAAACTGGAGTCCGCAGACCTGACTTATGTCAGTAATGTGCGTCACATTGCTTTGCTCAAAAAAGCGAAGCAGTCCCTGGTTGATGCCTATGAAGCAGCAGAGCAGTTCATTCCGATCGATATGATACAGATTGATGTTCGTTTGGCGTGGGAGCATTTGGGTGAGATTGTTGGAGATACAGCACATGATGCATTAATTGATCAGATTTTCTCCCAGTTCTGTCTAGGAAAGTAAAAATAATATACTGCCGATTGAGTTAAATCGTAGTGTATGATGGAGAGGTACAATTTCTGCCTGTTGTCAAAGGATGGAATGATATTGTAGCCATTACGTGTTGGTTTCATATAGATAGGAATGCAAGTTCCGATGAACGGTTAGAAGTAGTTTCATTATTGTAAAACATGATCCGTCTGCGTGAGTTACACCAAATGCAGCGGAATAAGGAGGTAAACGGGAATGGCTTTTGATGGTGGCAGTTATGATGTAATCGTCGTTGGTGCAGGACATGCTGGTGTGGAATCCGCACTGGCCGCAGCTCGTATGGGGTCCAAAACACTAATGATTACTATCAATCTGGACATGGTGGCCTTTATGCCTTGTAACCCATCTATTGGGGGACCGGCCAAAGGACATGTTGTGCGCGAGATTGATGCACTTGGTGGAGAAATGGGACGGAATATCGATAAAACCTTTATTCAGATGCGGATGCTTAACACGGGTAAAGGGCCTGCTGTTCACGCGCTTCGTGCTCAGGCAGATAAATTCTCCTATCAGCATAAAATGAAGGAAACGATGGAGAATGAACGTAATCTGACGATGCGTCAGGGTATGGTTGATCAACTGATCGTTGAAGATGGAAAATGTGTAGGCGTTGTGACTCAGACCGGAACAGAGTATCGGGCTAAAGCGGTCGTTCTGACAACAGGCACATACTTGCGCGGTAAAGTAATTATGGGCGAGTTGATGTATGAGAGTGGACCGAACAATCAACAACCCTCTCTTAAATTGTCAGAGAATCTGCGTGAACTGGGCTTTGATCTGGTTCGTTTCAAAACGGGTACACCACCACGTGTGCATAAGGATACGATTGATTTTAGCAAAACCGAAATTCAGCCTGGTGATGACAAGCCGAAGTTCTTTTCCTATGAAACAGAATCTTCCGATAATGAGCAGTTGCCTTGCTGGTTGACGTATACATCTGTGGATACACATCAGATTATTAATGATAATCTGCATCGTGCTCCGATGTTCTCGGGGCTTATTGAAGGAACCGGACCACGTTATTGCCCTTCCATTGAAGATAAAATTGTTCGTTTCAGCGACAAGCCGAAACATCAGATATTCCTTGAGCCGGAAGGCAAGAACACATCCGAGTATTACGTACAGGGGTTGTCTACGAGTATGCCAGAAGACGTCCAACTGGCTATGCTGCGTTCAATTCCAGGTATGGAAAAAGTGGAAATGATGCGTAATGGTTATGCGATTGAATACGATGCGATGGTGCCTACACAATTGTGGCCTTCACTGGAAACTAAACGTCTACCAGGTCTGTTTACGGCGGGTCAGATTAATGGTACCTCCGGTTATGAAGAAGCAGCAGGACAAGGTGTTATGGCTGGAATCAACGCTGCACTCAAAGTACAGGGGAAAGAGCCGGTAATACTGGATCGTTCCCAAGGTTATATTGGCGTGCTGATTGATGATCTGGTGACAAAGGGTACAAATGAACCGTATCGTCTGTTGACTTCACGCGCTGAGTATCGTCTGTTGCTTCGCCATGATAATGCAGATATGCGTTTGACGGAAATCGGACATGACATTGGCCTGATCCCTGAAGAGCGTTATGCGAAATTCCTGGATAAAAAGGCGAAAGTCGAGCAGGAAGTTGCACGTCTGAAAGTGGCTAAAGCTCGCCCGGTTGAAGTGAATGCCAAGCTGGAAGAGTACGGATCTACACCTATTCAGGATGGCAGTACGTTGCTTACCTTGCTGCGTCGCCCGGAGCTGGGGTATGAACTGATTGAACAGCTCTCACCATCTGAGGTAGAACTGACAGCAGATATGAAAGAACAAGTGGAAATACAAATTAAATATGCGGGTTATATTGAGAAACAATTGATCCACGTGGAACGTTTGCAAAAGATGGAGAAAAAGAAAATTCCGGACACTATCGTATATGATGAGATTCATGGTCTTGCTATGGAAGCCAAACAGAAGCTCGCTACGATTCGTCCAATCTCGATTGGTCAGGCTTCTCGTATTGCTGGAGTTACTCCTGCCGACATCTCCATTCTGCTGGTCTACCTGGAGCATTATAACCGTGTAACCGCAGCAAGGGGACAATAATGGACGATATTCAACAGCAACTGCAGCGGCGCTTAAAGAAACATGGATTAGAGCTGGGAGAACTCCAATTGGAGCAATTCGAACTGTATTATCAGGAACTGGTATCCTGGAATGAAAAGATGAATCTGACCGGTATCACGGATCGGGAGCAAGTGTATACCAAGCATTTCTATGATTCGGTATCGCTGGCCTTTTATACAGACATGACCAAAGTGAATAAGCTTGCTGACATTGGATCTGGAGCGGGTTTTCCAGGATTACCACTGAAGATCTGTTTCCCGCATATTAAGCTTACGATCATTGATTCATTAAATAAACGTATTGGCTTTCTACAGCATGTGGTAGATATCCTTGGCCTGACTGATGTGGAATTGGTCCATGGACGTGCTGAAGAGATTGGACGCAAAGAAGGGTATCGTGACAGCTACGATCTCGTTACGGCGCGTGCAGTAGCCAAGCTGGCTGTGCTGAATGAATTCTGCCTTCCTTTTGTTCGCAAAGGTGGAATGTTCGCTGCCATGAAGGGCGGAGACCCGCGTGATGAAATGAAGGAAGCGGAGTTCAGCTTCAATCAGCTGAAAGGACGGGTTAAGGCCGTTCATCCATTCCAGCTGCCGGTTGAAGAATCAGAGCGTCACATCATTCTGATTCAGAAATTTGATAAGACACCATATAAGTATCCGCGCAAACCAGGTACTCCAATGAAGACTCCGCTGATATAGCTGTGTGATGGTTTTGAAGTGAGTCAAAATAAAATAGAAATTTAGACATAGATAAAGAGGATGTTTCACGTGAAACATTCTCTTTTTTTGTTTTCTGAAATGGAGGACTGGATCAACATCACAGATACTTCGTATTACATATCTCTTAAAGAACCTGTAATGATGAATTTCACGCACAGTAACTCATGAACAATTTCATTAATTGAATGTGTGCAAGTCGTCATATTTCCAATATTCACAAAGAAAAAGCAGGAAAATTAGCAGAGTTTAAAGAATAGGTAAGCATAGGATTATGATAGAAAAGATGATAGAATAGAAGTATCCGATCCTGGGTCACAGCGATCATAGATTATATGTATAGATAGATGGATATGCGTTCGATGTTGCATGACAGAAAGCGTTATGAAAGGCAAAACTTATTCCAAGAACGATGCATGTAAAAGGTCGCTTTTTGAATAAGAAGCACCTGCAAAGACTGTGGGAGCTATTACGAAACTAGGTGGTAATCTGCGGAATGAAAGAACAATTTTCGAAGTTGTTTGGTTTGGCGGAGCGCAATAACGGAGATGAGATCAAACAGATTCCGGTTAATGAAATTGTGAGCAGCCCATATCAACCCCGTACTATTTTTGATGATGATAAAATTGATGAGTTGTTGCAGACGATCAAAACACATGGTGTAATTCAGCCTATTGTCGTTCGCGTGCGAAATGGATCATATGAGATTATTGCCGGGGAACGTCGCTGGCGTGCAGTTCGAAAATTGGGTTTGGATACGATTCCGGCTATTGTGCGTGAATTCAACGACTCTCAGGCCGCATCCATTGCACTGATTGAGAACTTGCAGCGTGAAGGATTGACCTCAATTGAGGAAGCTGTCGCTTATCAGAAGCTAATCGACTTGCATCAATTGACACAGGAAAGTCTGGCACAACGACTCGGCAAAAGCCAGTCAACCATCGCGAACAAAATTCGGTTGTTACAGCTTCCGGACGGCATTAAGGCCGCATTGATGGAACGCAAAATTTCTGAACGGCATGCAAGAGCATTACTTTCTCTGGATACGGAAGAACTGCAGATGAAGTTGCTCGGTGAGATTATCGAAAAAGAATTGAATGTGAAACAGACAGAGGCACGTGTTGCCTTCTACAAGGAATCTTCCAAGATTAAAAAATCTAGACGTGTTTCCTTTACCAAGGATGTAAGGCTTGCACTTAATACAATTCGCCAATCCATTGATATGGTAACTGGCTCTGGTCTGGACATCAAAACCAAAGAAGCAGACCATGAGGATCATTATGAGATCGTTATCCATATTCCAAAACGCAAATAATTGAAGCTTATGGCGGCAATGGGCCGCTTTTTATGTCTATAAAGCAAGTTAGGTCTGAAATTTTTAAAGAACGGTCGGTATATTGATGGAACGGTAGTTGTTGTTTGTGTGGACGATAGCCGCCTGCTTTTTGTTAACAATATCTCACAACCTACAGAAAAGACTCCTATTTTATTTGAGGTGAAGTAATTGTCTAAGATTATGGCCGTAGCAAATCAAAAGGGCGGTGTGGGGAAAACGACGACATCTGTTAACTTGGGTGCAGGACTGGCTTCACTCGGGAAAAGAGTATTGCTTGTCGATATTGACCCTCAGGGGAATACAACCAGCGGAGTCGGAATCAATAAAGCAGATGTGGCTAATTGTATATATGATGTCATTATTAATGAGGTTCCTCCTCAAGAAGCGATTGTGGAGACTCAGATTGAAGGGCTTCATATCATACCTGCAACGATTCAGCTTGCCGGAGCCGAGATCGAATTGGTGTCCACGATATCACGGGAAGTTCGCCTGAAAAAATCACTCGCCATGGTGAAAAAAAACTATGATTACATACTGATCGATTGTCCACCATCTCTTGGTATGTTAACGATCAATTCGTTGACTGCTTCCGATTCGGTGATCATTCCGATTCAGTGTGAGTATTATGCACTTGAAGGATTAAGCCAGTTGCTTAATACGGTTCGTCTGGTTCAGAAACATCTAAATACATCTCTGCAGATTGAAGGGGTATTGCTGACGATGTTTGATGCACGGACCAATCTGGGAATTCAGGTTATTGAAGAAGTGAAAAAGTATTTTCAACAAAAAGTATATCAAACGATTATTCCGCGTAACGTACGGCTTAGTGAAGCACCATCTCATGGTCAATCTATTATTACGTATGACCCTCGTTCAAGAGGGGCGGAAGTGTATTTAGAGCTCGCAAAGGAAGTGATTTCTTATGAGTAAGCGGCTTGGAAAAGGTCTTGATGCCCTCATTCCTTCGCTTTCAATTAATGACGATGATAAAGTCGTAGAAATCCCGATTAGTCAACTGCGGGCTAACCCCTATCAACCACGTAAAGTATTTGATGAGGGCGCAATACATGAACTGGCTGAGTCCATTCGTCAGCATGGTGTCATACAACCCATTATTGTTCGTCCTGTATTACGAGGTTATGAGATTATTGCCGGAGAACGACGGTTCAGAGCTTCCCAATATTGTGGTAATGCCACGGTACCGGCTGTAGTCCGCAACTTCAGTGATCAGCAGGTAATGGAGATTGCGTTGATCGAAAACCTGCAACGGGAGAATCTGAACGCCATGGAAATTGCAGTTGCTTATCAGGGGTTAATGGATCAATTTGCGTTGACTCAGGAAGAGTTGTCTGTAAAAGTAGGTAAATCACGTTCTCACATTGCTAACTTCTTGCGTCTGTTATCATTGCCCGAAGAAGTAAAAGACCATGTTTCACGTGGAACATTATCTATGGGACATGCACGTGCGATCGTAGGTGTTAAAGACGAGGTTATAGTGAAGCAACTTGCGAAACAGACCATTGATCAGCAATGGAGTGTACGTGAGTTGGAGGAAGCTGTTCAACAACTGGATCGCTCCAAAACAGGTGAGGCTAAAGCCAAATCGAAGTTAAAAAAGAAAGATCCATTCATTGATACATTGGAAGAATCTCTTCGTGAACGTTTCAAAACCACAGTGAAAATTAAGCACAACAAAGATAAAGGTAAAATTGAGCTCAACTACTACAGTCAACAGGATCTGGAACGGCTATTAGAATTGTTACAATAATAGTCGGGTCTATGATTCATTAACAACATGCGGGGCTTACTCATGTCATGACATATCGCCTCTGTACCATGGAGAAACGATATGTCATTCTTTGTTTAATAGGGTTATATGTGCAATATGTGCAGGCGAATTATTAATTTATAGGACAGAGGTGGTTGTGAGGTGGAGGGAGTTATCTATCTAGATCATGCAGCAACATCTTGGCCCAAACCACCTGCTGTCGGTGACGCGATGTTGAGTGCATTGGAGATTGCCGGAGCCAATCCGGGCAGAGGAAGTCACCGGATGGCAGTTCAGGCAAGTCGTGTATTGTTCGAGGCGAGAAAATCCATATCCAATATCTTTGGAATCAAAAATGCGAATGATATTGCATTCGGATCAAATACGACTGAAGCACTAAATCTAGCTATTCAAGGCTCGCTCAGAGAGGGCGACCATGTGATTGCCACCATGGCTGAACATAACTCAGTCAGGCGACCACTGGAGTACATGCGAAGACTCCGAAATGTAGAGATTGATTATGTACCTGTCGATGCTTCGGGAGCCATTGATCTGATGCAAATGGAACGTATGTTTCGTTCCAATACCAGATTGGTGGTATGTACACATAGTTCGAATCTGCTTGGCAGTATTCTTCCTATTGGAGAAATTTCGCTCCTATGTCGTAAAAATCAGGCGATCTTATTGGTAGATGCAGCTCAGAGTGCTGGGGTTATGCCTGTGAATGTACAACAATTGGGCATTGATATGTTGGCTTTTCCAGGGCATAAGGGACTGCTTGGTCCTCAGGGTACAGGGGGCTTGTACATTGCGCCAGAGCTCGATATAGAGCCTTTACTTCATGGAGGAACAGGAAGTCAGTCAGAAGCTCTGGAGCAGCCAAAGGTGCGTCCTGATCGGTATGAAGCGGGGACGCCGAATACAGTCGGGATCGCAGGGCTGAATGCGGGTGTGAAACATGTACTTGAAATGACACCAGCGTTCATCTACCAGCATGAGTGGGAACTGACCCAACTTATGATGGATGGGCTGTCATCCGTTAAGGGCATTCGAATGCTTGGTCCAGAGATTGGACAGCCACGCGCCGGATTAGTATCTTTTACTGTGGATGGATATGATTCGGCACAACTCGCCTTCCGATTAGATCGGAATTATGGGATTGCGGTTCGCTCCGGTTTTCATTGCACACCGCTTGCACACGAATCTGCTGGTACAACTGCTACCGGAGCAGTAAGGGCCAGTGTGGGATACAATTCAACTAGAGAACATGTGGAAGCACTCGTTAAGGCAGTGTTGGAATTGACTGGAGCAGACTAGATTATAGTTGAAATGATGAACTCATTTGATATAGGGTTGCTTGATTAAGCTTATGGATATCGGGTTGATTTATAATGAATGATAATATTACAGGACAGACGTTAATCTGATCAAAAATATAGAGGGGTAGTTGCAATTACATGGCTGAATTAAACGAGCTGATTCTGGAACAGCTGTTATGGATTATTGGCGGAATGGCATTACTTACGGTGATCTTGCTTATTGTGAGTATTGTTCAAGGGGCAAAGTTACGAAAATTTAAACGTAAATATGAAGCCATGATGGCTGGCAGTGGAGTAGAGGACCTGGAATCGTTGCTGATTAATCTGAAAATTCAGATGGACAGCATTGAGGATGAACACAAACTGCAAACGAATCAGCTGCAAGTTGTCATGCAAAAGCTGACCCGCATTCAAGGAAAAGTTGGCGTGAAAAGGTACAATGCATATGGAGAGCGTGGCAGTGATCTGAGCTTCTCAATGGCCATGATTAATGATAGCCAGGATGGCATGATCCTTACGGGGATATATAACCGTGACGGTTCTTACGTATATGCCAAACCTCTTAAAGGGGGAGAGTCCACGTATACTCTGTCCCCAGAGGAAAAGGAAGCTATTACTCTGGCACAGCAAGCAGAGTAGAACGTGTATGCCATTCCCGAATGGCCGAGTACAGACTGCTGGATATAATCTCGGACATGCGCATAACAAGACTGAGCCGTGTGTTCTGTAGAACAAAGTATTCCATAAAGCCGCCGACGTTAACGATACCTGTCAGATGGATATCGCCGACCGGCGGTAATTCTTTATTTACCCCCGCACCCGGCTTGAGTGGACCATTCACAACTTGAATGCAACCCACACTGGATGATTGACCGAGACAGGCGTCAATGCCAATCACATAAGGGTTATGGTGTGTTTTCTGTATGTTGTGGAGTGTATCTTGCAGGTTCATCGCATGGACTGGTTCATCCAAGGTACCATATAGATGGAATAAAGGGCTGTCCCACTTGGAAAGGGCTGATCCGACCAGAGGACCAAGGCAGTCGCCTGTTGAGCGATCTGTGCCGATGCAGACAATCACTACATTTTGCAGAGAATGGGCTTTATAGAGGTGAAACATTAAACGATGGGTAATGGCCGAGTGAATACCTGGATCGGTATGGGGGATTTTCAAACTGGTCATGTCTTGTGATGAAAAGGAACGCGAAGTAGGATTCATAGGATCTATCCTTTCCCTTGGAATAGTAGTAACAGTATATGGAAAGGTAGAGCGTTTTATACTTCACGAGGACAAGCTTTTTCTCTAGGGTTGGACGTATGGCGAAAGGAGCCGAACATGGACGAATGGATTAACGATTGGATGCTGATTGCGTTTGATTCAACCCAGCAGGCGCTGCGTGCTGAAATGCTGCTGGAGTTTGCTGAGATAGAGATTGATTTGTTCCCTACACCAAAAGAAATTACAGCAGGGTGTGCGCTGTGTATTCAGTTTCCAAAGGAGGATCTGGAGCGAGTACAGAAGATCATTCGTAACGAGTTCGTAGAGATCCGAGGCCTCTATTTTAAAACAGAAGACAGCTATGATAACATACCGATGTAGAGGAGGGATGATGAATGTTGTCATTTCAGTTTGCTCAAGGGAATGACGGTGCTACTGGTGCTGTAAATGAGGCCCTTCGTTGGACGGATAAAGTCTGGAACAAAATTGCAGATCCCGATATTTGGCTTAACATTATGTTCAGCTCAATCCGGATCATTATTATTTTTATCATCACCCGTATTGTCATTAAGGTGGTATATCGGATTATAGATCGTTCCATGGAGCGCAAGCAGGAAGGCAAGATTCGCGTGAATCCGCGCAGATTCGTAACTGTAGGGGAACTGTTGAAAAATGCGACCTCCATAACATGTAATTTTATTATGATTCTGCTACTGTTATCTGAGATCAATATTCAGGTTGGGCCACTACTCGCGAGTGCCGGTGTGCTTGGGCTTGCCATTGGTTTTGGTGCACAGGGTTTGGTCAAGGATGTTATTACCGGTTTCTTCATTATATTGGAGGACCAGTTCGCTGTGGGGGATGTTATTCAGACGGGAACCTACAAGGGAACGGTTGAGGTGATCGGACTTAGAACAACGAAACTGGTCAGCTGGCAAGGTGAAGTGCACATTATCCCAAACGGGGCGATTGCAAGTGTAACGAACTACTCCATGTCGAATTCGCTGGCTGTAGTGGATATTCCGATGAAGGCGGCCTTAAGTCTCGATGAGTCGGTACATCTGGTGAAAAAGTCTTTGGTTGGAATTGAAGAGCGTGACCTAAATATTGTAAAGGTGCCGGATGTGCTCGGTATACAGTCGATGTCCACATCTGAGTATGTGGTGCGAATTGTGGCTGAATGTATGCCTAACTCTCGTGCTTCGGTGGAACGTCAGATTCAGGGCGATGTAAAAAAAACGCTGGAGTATCATGAGATGAGCAATCAAGCCGTATTGGAACAGGCAGTAGCTTTGGAGAAAGATGAGGGGGATGGCACAGGTGGAGCGTAAAAGTTTCCAGCTTGGGGATATCGTGCAGATGAAGAAGCAGCATCCCTGTGGCAGCAATGAGATGGAGATCATTCGTATGGGTATGGATATTCGGATTAAGTGTGTCGGATGTAAACACAGCGTGTTGATTCCAAGAGCGAAATTCGAGAAAAACATGAAGAAGGTACTGCGTTCAGCCGAAGATTCCACTGAATCCTGATCTTGCAATAATTCGGTATGCAGTACGCGTAATAACGTTTACATGCAGGCTCTGTATGAGTGTTGCGTTCTGTAAATGATCATGCTATAATCAATATTGCTGCGGAAAGGTACCCAAGAGGCCCAAGGGGGCTGACTCGAAATCAGTTAGGCGTGTCACAGCGTGCGTGGGTTCGAATCCCACCCTTTCCGCCACTTCAGTTGTAATTTACTCAATACACATTGAGTTTAATAAAAAGATCGATAAGAAGACTTTCCATTAGGAAAGTCTTTTTTTGTATAACGTTTTATTGAATATGTATTGAACACGTATCTATATCAGATGCATCATTAATGACTAAAACGAAAAATAAAGAGCCCCGAAGGGCTCTTTATCCGGCGGTGCATTTGTTTGTTAGGAAACAATCGGTCGTAACAATCAGACACTTGGTGTACTGCACGTAGCAATACGCGTGCTTCAGACGAAGGGCCTTACTACACATAACCACTTGCTTCTTAAATTACGTGATGAATCTCCAACAGCGAATGATCGGCTTCGTTGTCCAACGGAACCACACCTCTCTCGTGCACCGCCTGATTGTATTATGTGCTTTATTCCGTTTTATATACATGGATCGAAAAAAAAGTATTGCGATTAATGGACGCGGGCTTTGGTCAGCTTCTTCCACTTGCGATTATGATTGCTTGTTTCGGGAAAAGCCTCACCTTTTTGCAGCGTTACCCGCTTTGGGTTCTGAATTTCCGTGACAAAGCTTTTTTCCCCAACTTCTGTGTACTCTCCATCGTTTGGGGCTTTGTCTCCTGGTTCAAACTCGGTTTTTTCACCCATGATAAAACCTCCTCTGCAGATTATGTTACTTTGTTGCTTCTGTAGTGTGCTCCATAGCCAGGCTGATCATGTGCCAATATGTACAGGGAACGTTTGCTTGCACTTTGACTCGGTATTTGTTATATTAATATAGTTCGAGTTTGTGCTCGTTCCTTGCTCTCAACCTAGATTGAGGGCCAGAGTCCATAAGGAGGTGAAAATTATGCGCAAATATGAAGTGATGTACATTATTCGTCCTGACATTGAGCAAGAAGTTGTTCAAGCTACAGTCGATAAATTCCAAGGCATCATCTCCAACGGCGGTGGTGAAGTTACAGCTCACGACGTTATGGGTAAACGCCGTCTTGCGTATGAGATCAAGAAATTCCGTGATGGTTTTTATGTTCTGGTACATTTCACTGCTGAACCAGCAGTTGTAACTGAACTTGAGCGTCTCATGAAGATTTCTGACGAAGTAATTCGTTATCTCATTACCAACGACGTTAAGTCTGCTTAAGACTACTCGTGATTAACGCACCAATACGCTCTGAAGGAGGGGATTACATTGTTGAACCGTGTCATTCTGATCGGCCGGTTAACCCGGGACCCTGAGTTGCGTTACACTCCAGCAGGAGTGGCAGTTACGCAATTTACTTTGGCAGTGGACAGACCGTTTACAAGCCAAGGGGGAGAAAAGGAAGCCGATTTCATTCCGGTCGTAACCTGGAGACAGCTTGCCGAGACCTGTGCGAACTACTTGCGCAAAGGACGCCTGGCTGCAGTCGAAGGACGCATTCAAGTACGGAACTACGAGAATAACGAAGGAAAACGTGTATACGTGACCGAAGTCATTGCCGATAATGTCCGTTTCTTGGAGTCAGCTAACCGTGATAATAGCGGTGGCGGCGGTGGGCAACCAATGCGTGAAGAGCCTTCTTATGGAGGCGGCGGACGCGCGAACAATAACAATAATTCGCGTAGCAACAATCAGGATCCTTTTTCCGATGACGGAAAACCGATTGATATATCGGATGATGATTTGCCATTTTAACATGAGCTGATAACTCTTAGGAGATATGGGTTACATGATAGGAAAGGACTGAAAAGCATGGGCTTCAAGCAAAGAGAAGGCGGAGACAACGATAAAAGACCGGCACGTCGTGGCGGCCGTAATAAACGTCGTAAAGTGTGCTTCTTCACAGCTAACAAAATTACTCACATCGATTATAAAGATACGGACTTGCTTCGTAAATTTATCAGCGAACGTGGAAAAATTTTGCCACGCCGTGTAACAGGTACTAGCGCTAAATATCAACGCATGCTGACGATTGCAATCAAACGCTCCCGTCAAATCGCATTATTGCCATACACAACTGAGTAGTTTTTACTCAGCTTGCATACGAAGCAGTCGGCTTATAGCCGGCTGCTTTTTTGTATATATCAATAGAAGAATAGAAATAACAGATCCACTCTAACAAATGGAACAATTCAATACTGTGGTGATAGAAGCATTCAAGGCTCAAATGAATTATAATAGAGTCTAATCTACTGAAAAGGTACAGGCAGCAGGAATAGCTGTTTATTTCAGAATAAACACCAGGAGTGGATATGAATACATCAAAACGTAAAGGCAAACAGAGAAAAAAGAGTCTGAAAAACTGGATTATAGCTACTCTTTTACTTTCCATTATATATGTGTGGTTACAGCAAAAAGATGATATAGATAATATGTGGCCTGGGACAACAATCCAAGATGCTGTACCAATTACAGGTCTACACCCTGTAGTGGCAGAAAATGAAGAGTTATTGGTACGTAAGGCAGCGAGACGTGGAATAGAGATTGTTATCACCCACGGTTACCGAAGTTCCGAGGAGCAAGATGCACTATTCAACCAAGGACGCTCAAGTGCAGGCAATATCGTTACTAATGCGCGTGGTGGTGAGTCATATCATAACTACGGATTAGCAATTGATTTTGCATTGAGGACGCCTGAGGGTGATGTGGTGTGGGATATGGAACGGGATGATAACGGCAATGGCAAGGCAGACTGGATGGAAGTTGTGGACCTCGCCAAAGAGTTAGGTTTCACTTGGGGTGGAGATTGGGCAAACTTTCCGGACTATCCTCACTTGCAGATGGATTTTGGCTTGAGTATCAATGAGTTAAAACGTGGTAAAAGACCTCCTGACTCTCAGTAAAAGGTGTTATATATACACTTAAATGAATAATTATTAGATAAGCTCTGCATTTTGCAGGGCTTTTTTCTTTCTTTTGTAAAATAAATGATAAAAGATGACAATTTGGTCTTTACATTAGCAAATAAATAAAACTATACTAGATTAACTAGATTTTTTACTCTGATCGCACATATTATTTCAATTGTAAGCATAACGGCTCCGGTTCAATAAAATTCAGCTATAGAGCGAGATATAATCATCACTCATATATGTCACATTTACCTCACGCAAAATTAAGAATGTCTACTTAAATTAAAGCATACACATACATTTGATGTAACTACTATGTTACGTATATGTTATATCGGCTAATTGCCTATGCTCACCTCACAGCCAAAAAACAAAATAACACCTCTCAAATTCTCTGATATATACCTTTATAGTATTACTAATATCCAAATCTGTAGTATAAAAAACATTTATACCAAAAATCTCAAAATAAGCATTGACGTTAGCTAAAATTACACGTATGATTACATTAATTATTTTGATATATAATTCCGCTAGGAATTATCAACATTAATTGACCAATGGTCTAAATACGAGTCTCTTAAACTTGTTTCTCCTAACAATTTGGTATTTTGTATAAGCTATTGTTCGTTATCTTCAAGAACTTGGAAATATACAGTGGATGCATTCCTCTACACACGAATACAATCTACGGAAATTATGGGGTTAGGGTGATTGATTTGAATACAGAGCTATTGGAAGTCAGAAATCTAACAACATCATTCAGAATTGAAGATGACTATTATGCAGCAGTGGATCACGTTAACCTTACGGTGAAGAAAAATGAAGTGTTGGCGATTGTAGGTGAATCCGGGTCAGGTAAAAGTGCTTTTGCATTCTCTCTTATGGGTTTGCACAACAAAGCAAAAATCGAAGGCCAGATTCTCTATAAAGGACAAGATATTGCCAACATCTCCCCAAGCAAGTTAAACAAGCTACGCGGTAAAGAAATGGGCATGATTTTTCAGGACCCATTGTCCGCACTAAATCCTCTAATGATTATTGGTGAACAGATTGAAGAGATTCTCACACTTCATCAGCCCAAGCTGTCTTCCAGAGAGAAGAGAGAAAAGGTCATTCACTTATTGAATCAGGTAGGGATTCCACGTCCCGAACAAATATACAAGCAGTATCCCCACGAACTATCTGGTGGTATGAGACAGAGAATTGTTATTGCCATTGCGATTGCCAACAAACCGGAACTACTCATAGCCGATGAACCAACGACGGCGCTTGACGTTACGATTCAACTACAGATTCTGGAGCTGATCCGTGATCTGAAGAATGAAATTAACGCAGGCATTATTCTCATTACACATGATCTGGGTGTCGTAGCTGAGATGGCTGATCGCGTTGCAGTTATGTATGCAGGCGAAATTGTTGAAATCGCAGATATCTTCACATTGATGAACGATGCGAAGCATCCATATACCCGCTCACTGTTGAACTCTATTCCCACCCTGTCTGAAGAAAGATCCAAATTACATGTCATCCAAGGCATCGTACCATCACTCAAAAATCTTCCTCGCAAAGGGTGCAGATTCAAAGCCCGAATTCCATGGATTAGTGAATCGGCTCATGAAGAGAACCCACAGATGCATGAAATTGCACCAGGTCACTTTGTACGGTGTACCTGTTACCAGCACTTTCATTTCCCTGACCAAAGCTGAGGAGGAATAACATAATGGCATTACTCGAAGTAGAAGGGCTCAAGATACACTTTCCGATTCGCGGTGGATTGCTTAAACGGGAAATTGGCAGTGTAAAGGCTGTTGATGATGTTAGCTTCTCCATTGAAGAAGGACAGACCTATGGTCTGGTTGGCGAATCAGGTTCAGGTAAGACAACAACAGGCAGAGCCATTATTGGACTAAACCATGTCACTGACGGAAAGATTCTGTTTAATGGCAAAAATCTGGCTACGGAGCGACGTAAGAACAGGCAGCTCCAGCGTGATGTACAAATGATTTTTCAAGACCCATATTCATCACTGAATCCAAAGAAGCGGGTTATCGATATCATCGCTGAGCCGTTCCGTAACTATGAGCGTCTGACAGCTACCGAGGAAAAAAGACAAGTAAGAGAATTACTTGAAAAGGTTGGCCTGAGTCCGGAATCAATCTACAAATATCCGCATGAATTCTCAGGGGGGCAGCGTCAACGGATCGGCATTGCACGGGCTATTGCACTGAAGCCGAAGTTAATTATCGCTGATGAACCTGTATCTGCACTCGATGTATCGGTACAGGCTCAGGTACTCAACTTCATGCAGGAAATTCAAAAGGAATTAAATCTGACGTATCTGTTCATCAGTCACGATCTGGGCATCATCCGCCATATGTGTGATGAGATTGGAATTATGTATAAAGGTCGATATGTGGAACAGGGCACAACAAATGATATTTTTGAGAATCCGCAACACATCTATACCAAACGTCTTATTGCAGCCATTCCGGATATGGACCCAACCAAACGAGAGGAAATGGTAGCCTTCCGTCAACAGGTCAAATCCGAGTATGAACATTCATACCGAAATTTCTTTGATGAGGAAGGGCTTGCATACTCGCTCAAATCCATTTCCGATACTCACCGAGTAGCTCTACCTCAGAAAGGTTGAAGGCCATATGTGGAAAACGATAGTACGCAGAATTATCATAATGATCCCTCAGATCTTTTTACTTAGTCTTTTGGTCTTTCTGATGGCCAAGGCCATGCCGGGCGATGCACTAACGGGATTGCTTGATCCAAGCGTTGATCCCAAAGCATTGGAAGCCCAGCGAGAGAGATTGGGATTGAATAATCCTTGGTATGTGCAATATTGGGACTGGATCAAAAACGCCATCCAAGGTGATTTTGGGCAATCCTTCCGTTTCAAAATGCCGGTTACCGACTTGATCGGTCAGCGTGTAGCAAATACATTCTGGCTCGCACTGGCGACACTTGTACTGACTTACCTGATCGCTATTCCACTGGGTATCATCAGCGGTCGTTACAACGATACCTGGTCTGATCGGTTGATCACGGGATACACCTATCTGGGGTTTGCCGCACCATTGTTCATCTTCGCACTGGTGATGGTATGGATCTTCGGATTCCACTTCGGCTGGTTCCCGACAGGAGGTAGCGTTGCGCCAGGACTTACACCAGGCACATTCAGCTATGTAATGAGTAAGTTCTATCATCTATTATTGCCGGCACTATCCATGGCACTGATTACAACGGTATCTACGGTTCAATATTTACGTAGTGAAATCATTGATATCAAGCATAAGGAATTCGTTATTACTGCCAGAGCCAAAGGTGCCTCGGAATCTCGGATCTACAACAGGCATATCTTGAGGAATTCACTATTACCTATCGCCGCGTTCTTTGGATATGAGATCACAGGACTTATCGGAGGCACGGTATTTATCGAAAGTATATTCAGTTATCCAGGTATGGGGCAGTTGTTCCTGAGTTCCATCTCATTGCGTGACTTCAGCGTTGTGACTGCACTCGTATTGTTGTATGGCGTAGCTTCCATTCTTGGGGCATTGCTGTCTGACATAATTCTGGGAATTGTAGATCCACGTATACGGATCAAGTAAGAACTTGAAGATTTCGGGGTGAAAACAAGATGAGCAAGGCCAACGAGGTAGTTGTAACTTCACAAAAGGTTGATAAAAGCCCCTCCAGCTTGAGTATTTTATGGAGGGAGCTTGTCAGAGATAAGGTGGCACTAATCTCGCTCATTTTCTTGGGCTTGGTCATGTTGCTGGTATATGGCACGTCTCTCATTCTGAATCAGGATGATATCGTACGCGTGGATCTGTTTGCCTTATATGAACCGCCATCCGCGAAATATTGGCTTGGAACGGACTATGGAGGTCGTGATGTATTTGGCCAACTGGTCATCGGTACACGTAACTCCCTGACCATTGGAATTATCGTAACGTTAATGACTGGCTTCATAGGTATCTTAATTGGCCTTTTATCCGGTTATTTCGGTGGAATGATAGACAACCTGTTTATGCGTGTTGTTGATTTCTTCATGATCCTTCCCATGTTGATGATTGTTATTGCGTTTGTTACGGCAGTACCGAAATACAATATCATCTCGTTCTCTCTTATCATGACGGCATTTCTCTGGATGGGTATCGCCAGATTGATTCGCTCCAAAGCATTACAGGAACGGGAACTGGATTATGTAAAAGCTTCAAAAACATTGGGCTCTTCTCATCTGAAGATTATGCTCTCACAGGTTCTTCCGAATCTGAGTTCCATTATCATCGTAACGATGACATTGAATCTCGCTGCCAACATTGGCCTCGAATCCGGGCTGTCTTTCCTAGGGTTTGGTTTTCCCGAAAGTACGCCTAGTCTTGGAACACTCGTAAGTTATGCACGTAATCCGCAAACCCTGGAATCCAGATGGTGGATATGGCTACCCGCATCGGTACTGATTCTGGTATTGATGTTGAGTATAAATAATGTCGGTCAAGCCCTAAAGCGTGCGACTGATGCAAGACAAAGAAGAGGTTAAAAAAAGGGAGGAAAGGTTCATGAAAAAGGGATTATTTTCACGGGGACTATTTTTCACGATGATGTTGGTCTTTGTATTGGTGCTCGCAGCGTGCTCTGAGAAAGAAGCAGCTACTCCAGCTCCAGCTTCCAACACAGAAGAGGGAAAAACGGAGGAAAAACCTGCTAATGAAGAGGGCGTTTACTCCATTGAAGACTTCAACAATGTCAAAACGAATGAGGGTACTGCGATCGAAGGTGGATCGATTACATTCGGACTTGTATCAGATACTGCTTTTGAAGGTACACTGAACTTTAACTTCTATTCCGGTAACCCGGATGCACAGGTTCTTCAATGGTTCGATGAAGGCTTGCTGACTTGGGATAAAGACTATGTGTACACCAATGATGGTGCTGCAACATATGAGACTTCCGAAGATGGCAAAACGTTCACACTGACCATTCGCGACAATGTAAACTGGCATGATGGCAAGCCGGTAACGGCTGAAGATCTGCAGTTTGCTTATGAAGTGATCGGTAACAAAGCGTATGATGGTCCACGTTACGACTCCAACTTCACTAGTGTAGTAGGTATGGACGAGTATCATGCTGGAAAAGCAAAAACAATCTCTGGTATTAAAGTGCTGAGCGACAAACAAATCAGCATTACGTATAAAGAATCTACTCCGTCCCTGCTGACAGGTGGCGTATGGACATATCCACTGGCTAAACATATCTTCGGAGATATGGATGTAGCCAAAATGTCTTCTTCCAAAGAAGTACGTGAAAAACCAATTGGTTTTGGTCCATTTAAAGTGGATGTGATCACTCCAGGTGAGTCTGTAACTTTTGTTAAAAATGATGACTACTGGCGTGGAGCTCCAAAACTGGATGGTGTAACTCTGAAAGTTATCAACCCGACAACGGTTGTTCAAGAACTGAAATCTGGCGGGGTAGATCTCGTGGATGCATTCCCGACAGATCAATACAAAGACAATGCTAACCTGTCCAACGTAGAATTCCTGGGCACAATCGATCGTGCTTATACGTACATCGGTTTCAAACTGGGTACGTGGGATGAAGAGAACGGAAAAGTTGTAAGCAATGCCGAAGCAAAAATGGGCGACAAAAACTTGCGTAAAGCAATGTGGATGGCTGTAGATAACGATCAAGTAGGTAAACGTTTCTATAATGGTCTGCGTTGGAATGCAACAACGCTGATTCCACCGTCTCACCCAGAATTCCATGATTCCAACAATCCGGGTGTAGCATATGATCCAGAAGCAGCGAAAGCATTGCTTGACGAAGCTGGTTACAAACTGGATGGTGAATTCCGTACGAATCCGGATGGAACACCACTCGAAATCAACTTTGTATCCATGACTGGTGGCGACACAGCTGAACCATTGGCTCGTTATTATGTTCAATCATGGGCAGCTATTGGTTTGAAAGTAAACCTGGAAATGGTTGAATTCAACAGCTTCTATGACCGTGTAGGTAACACAGGTAAAGATGATCCGAATATTGATGTGTATCAAGCAGCATGGGGCGTTGGTATTGACGTAGATCCATCTGGTCTGTATGGCCGCGATGCACTCTACAACTTCTCCAGATTCTCCAGCGAAGAGAATGACAAATTGCTGGCACAAGGTATCTCTGCTGAAGCATTTGATGTAGACAAGCGTAAAGAGATCTACAATCAATGGCAGCAATACATGGTAGATGAAGTTCCTGTATTCCCTACACTGTATCGTGCAGTTGTAGCACCAGTTAACAAACGTGTAATGAACTATGCGATTGGTGATGGAACAGGCGTTTACCTGAGCGACCTGCAAGTTAATGCAGACAAAGCAGTTGTAGCTGAGTAACACATTCTTAGATTAGCAGCTGTAAGGATTGGGGTCCTTTAAGAAGTCGGTTGCTAGATTATTAATGAAGAATTCTCCTGGGAAATGTTAAAAAGTGTCTTTAAAAACATGGATTCTGTACACTCTGGCATGGGTGTATGGGGTTCATGTTTTTTTGTAACCAAAAAATAAAAAAAATTTAACTTTTTTTCAAAAAAGTGCAGACAAAATGCCTCTTTACTTCGTCTATATAGGTAAGAGGTGATCATCTTATGAAAAAATGGTGGAAACGGGCAGGTATGCTGCTGGCTCTCTTGCTTATTATATATTTGGGTGTGAAACCGGACATGCTGGTAGGTAAACCGGGAATTAAAGCTGAATCTGCGGTATTAATGGATATGAATTCTGAACAGATCTTAATGGATTATAACGGCTCCGAAGGGATTGCTCCGGCAGGCGTCAGTAAGTTGATGACAGAACTGTTAGTAATGGAGGCCGTGATCAATGGTGATATAGGCTGGAATGATCTTGTTAATGTGAGTCTGTATGCCAGCTCCGTGGGGGGCAGTCAACTGACCCTGAAACAGGGAGAGCAATTCACCGTTCAGGAGTTGTTCGAGGTCGTAGCTGTCTATTCAGCCAATGATGCAGCGGTTGCTCTGGCTGAACATATCAGTGGTACAGAGCAGAAGTTTGTGCAACAGATGAATCAGAAAGCAACTCAGATTGGGCTGTCTGAGGATACACAATTCACGAATTCAACGGGCCTCAGTGAAAAGTTGCTTGGTCCTAACCGTCCGATGGAAATACAAGGGCAGACTTTAATGACGGCTATAGATGCATGCAAGCTTGCGCGATATCTGCTGAATAACCATCCCGAGATTTTAAGAATCTCCAGTCAAATGCAAGTATCAATGCATCAAAAAGGGATGTACATGAGTAACACGAACTGGATGTTGTCCTCTATTGGTGGGCCGTATGCTTATGATGGGAATGACGGATTGAAGACCGGGTACGATGAAGATTCCGGATATCATTTTGTGGGGACAGCTGAACGTGATGGCAAAAGACTAATTTCAGTTGTATTTGGAACAGATACTCGTGAAGGGCGTTTTGTGGAGACACGGAAGTTGTTCAACTATGGATTTTCGGGAAACTGAGTCCGACCAATTATTGAAGCATTACGCAAGCGTTAGTACGTTAGATAAGATATGAGGGCTGTCTCACAGGCTCGACTGAACGTGTGGCAGCTCTATTTTAGCGAATCGGAGGTAAATTGAGCCATATATCCATATTATTAAATTGACATATGGTTTTCTTTTGTTTTAAAATGACCAGTGAGTCATTATTATTCAATTCAGTTTAATATATATGTACCAAACCAACTGTACGATACTGAATTTATGATCTGATCGGGAGGTAATATGTGATGCAAAAACAAATGAAATGGCCGCTAATCCTGTTTGCCATAGGGGTATTTATGGCTGCGCTGGATAACGGGATCATCACCTCTTCACTGACCACCTTAAATGCATCATTTGGTGTGTCGCCAACATGGGGAGCATGGACAATTACGCTTTACACGCTTGGGCTCGCAGTGAGTGTTCCTATTGCGGGCAAGTTGTCGGACCGTTATGGCCGCAAGAAACTATTTCTGATTGAAGTGGCGTTGTTTGGAATCGGGTCCCTGCTCGTCGCGTTGAGCACATCGTTTACCTTCTTCCTGATCGCTCGTGTCATTCAAGCTCTGGGCGGTGGGGGGATCTTTATCATTGCCAGCTCATACGTATTAAGCAAGTTCCCGGCGGAGCGACAAGGTACAGCCTTGGGTCTGCTCGGAGGGATGAATGGTGTTGCCGCTATTTTGGGACCAAATGTCGGTGCTTTTATACTGGATCTTACGGGCAACTGGCATTGGTTATTCCTGATCAATGTACCTATCGCCATTCTGCTATTCATAGCAGGTATTCGATATATTCAGGAAGAGCAGGAACTGAATCGTGCAGCAGTGGACTGGAGCGGCATTGCTGTCCTAACGTTGGGTGTACTCAGTTTAATGTATAGCTTCAGCAATCTGGACGGTGTGAACATGCTTCAAAGCTTGGGATCACCGATGTTCTACGGTTTCTTCTTGGCAGGTGTGATCATTCTGGTGCTCTTTTACTTCATGGAAAAAAGGCTGGAAGGATCTGAACGTGAACCTGTTGTATCGACACAGCTTCTGGGCATTGCGTCCTTTCGCTGGACGCTGTTGATTGCCTTTTTCTCCGGAGCCATTCTGGCCTCGGTGATCTTTATTCCCGGATTTGTTGAACAATATCTTGGTGTATCCAATACAGCTTCCGGGTACTGGTTTACTCCGCTCGCACTGGCATCTGGCATCGGGGCAGGTGGAGGTGGATATCTGGTTGACCGTAAAGGGCCAATCTGGACGTTATCCGTTGCGGGGCTGCTATCTGCGATTGGATTCCTGCTGTTCCCGCTATGGGTGGAGCATATCTGGCAATTTGTCATCGCGAGTACACTCGTAGGTATCGGCTTCGGCATGATGCTTGGTGCGCCAGTTAACGTACTTGTCACGGAACAGGCAGGGGAGAACAACAAAGGCATCGCGGTAGCGACCAGCTCGTTATTCCGCCAGATGGCGATGGCTATTGCACCTACGATTTTCGCTGGATTCCTGGCACGTTCTTTCATTAATCTGGGGTCCAACATTCAGACAGGATTCGCTGACAAAGGAATTCAGGTGCCGCCTGAAATGCTGGAGCAATATGCCTCGGGTGGAGCATCAGGGAGTGATGTATCCAGTCTGACAGAGGGCCTGTCCCAGATTCCTGATGCAGGTATCCGTGATGTGTTGCTCCAGGCAGTGCATCAAACGACAGGGCAGGGTTACAATGGCCTTTTCTGGTCTGCGGTGGTATTCAGTGTGCTTACGCTGGTAGCTTCGCTTATAACGGGACGTCTGCGTCAAAAAGAGAAGAGCCAACATGTGGAAAGTATATCCACAAACTGATTCGATAACGTTAGAAATGAAGAGAACAGTGTACCTTTTGTAGCTAAAAAGGAGTCGCTGTTCTTTTCAATTTAACCGGATTGTAACTTTTCTTGCTCCTGCAATGATTACAATAGAACGAGCGTAAGCGGTGTCTTGATTCCAGAGAGAGAAAACTTCAGAGAACACCGAGTCACAAGGCAACCCAGACGTTTAATTGGTATTATATAAGTTGAACGAATCGTTACACTTCATCACTGCGAGTTCAGAATAACCTTCCGATCGCTGTTATCCCCAGATTTTTTTTAAATTACCTTTAATCAAAAGGTAAAAATCCGTTGATAAAGGCGAAGCGTGTGCTTTCGATGCAGCTTTCTTTCAGAAAGCTTTTAGCTACGCTTCTTCAGGTTTTTTCTGACCTCTCCGTTATTAGTGTAAATATTAGATGAAGCTTATATAGTAGGCAGTATCATTTTGATAGTGAAGAAGGAATTAATGGATGAAAAGCAGAACTAAAGAAAAGAAGAAAAGAAGAAAAGGCCTATATATAACGCTCGTTTCACTTGTTGTTTTATTAATAGGAGGGTATTTGTTCCGTCAGCAACTGGCTGTAGCGGCATTTGATCTGTTTCTCGCCGGTTCGGTAGAAGATCAGCTATCCCGCTCTTATGTACCGCAAGAAGGCAACAACACGCCTGATCCAACGGTATACCGTAAGGAACCATTCTCCGTATTACTGCTCGGTTCGGATAAACGCGCCTATGAGAAAACGCGTGGACGTTCGGATACCGTCATCTATGCTGTAGTACGTCCCAAGGAGTCCCGTGTGCTGTTGGTATCCATTCCACGTGATACGTATGTGCAGATTGTGGGACGCGATGCCAACAAGGACGGCGTAGATGATTATGATAAGCTGGCGCATGCCTATGCTTTTGGTGGGGAGAATATGTCCATCAATACGGTGGAGAAATTTCTTGATGCCGACGTGGGTTATTATGCAACGATCAACTTCGACGGAATCAAAAAAGTGGTTGATGCGCTTGGTGGTGTAAAACTGCCAATTGATGAGGACATTGTGAACAAAAACCCGGATCATGTGCAATTCACGATTGAAGGCGGTAAGCCGATCTATGACGGGCAGGAAGCACTGTATTATGTAAGATACCGTGAGGATAGCGACTTTAATCGTACCAAGCGGCAGCAGATTTTCCTCAACGCGATGGCGAATGAAATGCTGAATTTGAATCAAATCGCCAAAATTCCGGAATTGATTCAGATCATGGGAGACAGCTTCCAGACGGATATGCGAGCTTCTTTCATTATTGATCTGGCTAAACAAGTGCTTACTCAGGAGAAACCGCAGATTTCAAGCTTCACCATTCTGGGTGAGGGGATGAAAAAAGACGGTATCTATTATGGTCAGGCTGACGAGAAAGATGTCCAATATGCCAAAGAGCTGATTAACAACTGGATGGATCAATCGACCCCAGCCGGTGAAGTAATGATCCCTGACCGGCAAAAGATTGAATAACCAATTCCATACCAATGATGTGTTGTAGACCACAATCAGCAGTACGTTTATTCGCGGGCTGCTGTTTTTTTTCTTTGTAGTGAGAACTATTATCCTTTTGGAACATCCTGCGTTCTGATCCGTATAATATAAGTTGAGCGAGATAAGTTGAACGAAGAAATTCACAAGGAGGATACACAAGGGTATGAACATTGCATTTTTTTTGCTACCCAAACAAGAGGTTACGTGTGTGACGTCGGATTCTACGCTGCGACAAACGTTGGAACGGATGGAATATCATCGTTTTACGGCGGTACCCATTTTGAATAAAGAGGGCAAATATATTGGTACGGTTACCGAAGGCGACTTACTTTGGTATATGAAGAATGCCGAGGGAAAGATTTCATTTGAAAACGCTTCAAAGTTCTTGCTCAAGGACGTTCCCCTTAGATTGGATATTAAACCCGTATCCATTAACGCCAACATGGAGGACCTGATTAATCTGGCTAAAGTTCAGAACTTTGTTCCTGTGGTCGATGATATGGATCGGTTCATTGGTATTGTCAGACGGAGTCAGATTATTGAGTACTGCGAGGGCATTGTAGCCAAAGAATCGATCAAGGCGAAGTAAGGTGGTTACGAATTTAAACATTATTGTGTCATGAGGGATAATCACAGCCGTCCGGTATCATGTTAAACTTAAGAAGTCCTGAACCAGGGACGCATTCGAAGTTTTTTACAAATATATAGGTCGCTAGGATGTACGGAGGACTCCGCATAAGTACCTGACATCAGTTTCGGAGAACTTCTCCGCTTTTTGGGGTAATTTTGCGGGCCCTCTTTTTATGCTATAATCGAGAATAAAGCTTTTTCGGGGGAGAGTGACTTTCGCCAAATGCCTAAAGAACTGGATGTAGCCAAACGCGCTAAAGTGATTGAATGGCTGAAAACCGAAGTACTTGATCAGGTATCCCGATTATTCAAGGCGTTATGGGAAGGCAGTACAACTCGAATCGGGGACAGTCTTGCCAGTTTGATTATGAGTAGTTACATATTGGGCCGCAGGCTCGGTATTCCTTTCAAGGATCTGGATGCACTGCTAGTTGAGAAGTTAAAAAAGCATAAACAGGAAGGTCACCAGCTTGAAGACTGGTACCAGGATATTTCCGCGCTAGAAGATCATATGCGTAAGAGGTGAATTTGTTGAAATTTAGCTTTAAATCAGCTGTTTGGAGCGCAGTCTATCTGCTCTTGCTACTTTCGCTGTTAACTCCTTTATCGGTACTTGCCATATTTTTTATGATGATTCCGGGAGTTATTTTGTATGCTTCATTATCTTTAAAATCATTTATATGGCATCTCGTGCCCGTAGCTGTTATTTTGGTCGTATTCCACCCCATCTATCTGTTACTATTGCTCATCTTTACCCTGCCTGCGATCGTTATGGGCCACGCGTATAAAACACGCAAATCAGCCCTGTTCGCCCTGATGGCGGGAAGTGGCATGATGTTGGCAGAATACTTGTTGTTGCTCTTGGTCGGCAGTGTCATTTTCCAATTCGACCTGTCCAGTTATATTGAAGATGTGGTCAAGTTGACCATTGAACCGTTAACCAATACATCGAATCAAATGATCAACGGGTTTGCATGGACACCTGAGATGACCGAGGATGTTGCGAAACAAACACAGCTTATGATTCCATTTGCTCTCGTTGTCACATCGATGGTAATGGCCTTTATTACACACGCCATAGCTCGTCCGATCCTGAACGTGATGGGTGTGGTGGTATCGAAGCTTCCACCAGCGAGAGAATGGCGTATGCCGCGTGCATTGATCTGGTATTATTTCCTTGCTCTCTTGATCGAAGTGATCTCCAGACAAAGTGATGGAACATACTGGACCATGATTGCCATGAATCTGTCCCCGTTAATTAATCTGGGCTTCATGATTCAAGCGATCGGTTTCTTCTTCTTTCTCTCACATACAAAGAAATGGAATCCGGTTATACCATATTTCCTGGCGGCTGCGGTCTTCTTCATTGGTCCGCTTCGGATTATCGGAATTATCGATCTGGCGTTCCCGCTTCGTGAGGCAATATCGAAATCAAAACGATAGGGTGATGAGTCATGCCTAAATTTCTGAAGAAACGCTGGCACGGCTACTATACCGTATGGGCGTTCATACTGCTGCTGTTGCTCGTTATGTTCGTTACCATTTATAACTGGACGCTTGGTTTGATTAGTCTGATACTGGCTTCGGCGCTGGGAATCGTCATGATTAAGGCGGAGCTCGCGTTCCGCCGTGAGCTTAACGACTACATTAATGGCCTATCTATTCGGATCAAACGGATGGAGGGGGAAGCGGTCAGCATGCTTCCATTCGGAATTGTGCTGTACAGCGAAGATCGTACGGTAGAGTGGCATAACCGCTTTGTCGCGGAGATGTTCCAGGAGAAGACAATGGTGGGTAATCCGCTACTTAATATGTTTCCCAAACTTCCTCAGCCTAAAGAGAAGAAGGATGGGACGAAGGAACATTCATCCAAGGAGTTGCATGACGAATTCCAGTTGGATGATCGGCATTATGGAGTTATTCATAATCCGCAGGAGCGGTATGTATATGTATACGAGATTACGGAGCTAGCCATTCTTCGTGATAAATATGAAAATGAACGCCTTGCGTTGGGAATTCTCGTTCTGGATAATCTGGACGAGGCTGCCCAAGGCATGGACGATCAACAGCGTACAGCACTGATTGCCCGAGTGACCAGCGAAATTACGTCATGGGCCAAGCGGTACGAAGTGTACCTGCGCCGTCTGTCTTCTGATCGTTATCTGTTGATGCTGAATCATAAGTCTTTGCAGGAACTGGAGCAGAGCCGATTTGTCATTTTGGATGAAGTTCGGGAGATGACTGCTGACCTCAAAGTGCCAATGACACTCAGTGTTGGACTTGCGTTTGGATCGGATAGCATCAGCGAGATGGGAGAATTAGCACAGTCCAGTCTGGACATGGCGCTTGGACGTGGTGGTGATCAGGCTGCCGTGAAGTCCGGACAACGCTTGTCTTTCTATGGCGGCAAGTCTAACGCAGTGGAGAAACGGACACGGGTAAGAGCCCGCGTTATTGCACACGCGCTGCGTGATCTCATGCAGGAGAGCGATCGGGTGCTCATCATGGGGCACAAAATTCCGGATATGGACGCGATCGGCGCATCCATCGGCGTGTGGAAAGCGGCCAGTCTGTACAATGTGGAAGCACGAATTGTTCTGGATGGAATTAATCCATCGATTGAACGCATGATGGAGCAAGTGAACAAGGACGAGAAGTTGTCCAAAGCATTTGTATCACCGGAACAGGCAACCCAGATGATGACCGAGCACACGTTGCTGGTGGTGGTGGATACTCATAAGGCCTCCATGACCATGGAGCCAAAACTGGTACAGTCTGCTACCCGTGTCGTCGTTGTGGATCACCATCGCCGGGGTGAAGAGTTCATCAATGACGCAGTGTTGATCTATCTGGAACCTTATGCGTCCTCTGCTGCCGAATTGGTAACCGAACTCTTGCAATACATTCATGATAAGGTACAATTCACTCCGCTGGAAGCTACGGCTCTACTTGCCGGAATTACAGTAGATACGAAGCATTTTGCACTGCACACGGGGTCCAGAACGTTCGAAGCGGCAGGCTTCCTGCGCCGTAGCGGTGCGGACACCATTATGATCCAGCGGTTGATGAAAGAGGATCTGTCAGAATATATTGCTAAGGCAGAAATCATAAAGCATGCTAAAATGGTATATGGAAACATTGCGCTGGCGGTCACAGACCCTGGTAGCAAGATTTCACAGATGATGATCGCTCAGGTGGCGGATACATTGCTGAACATGACTGACGTGGTCGCTTCATTTGTGATTAGTGAGCGTCCGGATGGACTGATTGGCATCAGCGCGAGATCGCTGGGGCGCATGAATGTTCAAGTTGTCATGGAACGACTGGGCGGTGGCGGACATTTGACGAATGCTGCCGTGCAGCTTGAAGGAACGCTTGGAGAGGCAGAAAAACGGCTGACGAACGTACTGGCTGAAATCGAAAAGGAAGAGGGGCTGTTCGAATGAAAGTCATTTTTATAAAAGATATGAAGGGTCAAGGCAAGAAAGGGCAAGTGAAAGAAGTATCTGAGGGTTACGCACAGAACTTCCTATTGCCACGGGGAATCGCACGTCTGGCAACAGACGGCAACATGAAGACACTGGACAACCAGAAGGCGGCTGAAGAAAGACTCAAACAGGAAGAGAAAGCGGAAGCGGAAGCACTTGCGAAAAAGCTGGAAGCAGAAGTGACTGAACTGAAAGCCAAGTCCGGCGAAGGTGGTCGTCTGTTTGGCGCCATTACGAGCAAACAGATCGCAGAAGCTTTGTCTAAAAAGGGTCTGAAAGTAGACAAACGCAAAATTGAGCTGGACGAGCCTATTCGTACACTCGGCGTAACACAAGTAACTGTCAAGGTTCACCCTGAAGTGAAGGCAACCTTGAAGGTACAGGTAACGGAAGAGTAAGATGAGCGGAGAAATGTTATTCGACCGGATTCCCCCGCAGAACCTGGAAGCCGAACAGGCCGTGCTGGGTGCAATCCTGTTGCAGGGCGAGGCCCTGATTACAGCGATGGAACGGGTGCAAACCGAGGATTTCTATGATAAGCCCCATCAATTAATTTTTGAAGCGATGATCCAGCTTGGTGAGGGAAATCAACCGATTGACCTCGTGACACTGACTTCGCTTCTGAAGGATAAAGGTGAGTTGGAGGACATCGGTGGCGTTAGTTATCTGGCGAAGCTAGCCCATGGTGTACCTACAGCCGCGAACGTAGACTACTACGCTCAGATTATCGAAGAGAAATCGATGCTGCGTCGCCTGATTCGTACGGCAACACAGATCGTGAGCGAAGGATATACAGGCGGCGAAGATGTTGCAGCGATGCTCGGAGAAGCTGAACGTCGCATTCTGGAGATCTCCAACCGTCGCTCCAGTAGTGGTTTTATAGCCATTCAGGACGTACTGATGGAAGTATTCGATCGTGTGGAAACACTTCATCAGAATAAGGGTACAACGACAGGTATTCCGTCCGGGTTTATCGATCTGGACAAGATGACTGCCGGATTCCAGCGCAGTGACTTGATCATTGTAGCGGCCCGTCCTTCCGTAGGTAAGACGGCCTTCGCCCTGAATATCGCTCAGAACGTTGCCATTCGGGCACAGGAGACGGTAGCTATCTTCAGTCTGGAGATGTCAGCTGCCCAGCTGGTACAACGTATGATCTGTGCGGAAGCCAACCTGGATGCCAGCGTAATGCGTATGGGTGACTTCAAAGGTGATGAGGACTGGCAGAAGCTGACGATGGGTATTGCCGCTTTGTCAGAAGCCAACATCTTCATAGATGATACGCCAGGGATTACCGTAGCGGATATTCGTGCCAAATGCCGTCGCTTGAAGAAAGAGAAAGGCCTTGGCATGATCCTGATCGACTATCTTCAACTGATTAGTGGACGTGGTAAAGCAGGGGAGAACCGTCAACAAGAGGTATCCGAGATTTCACGTACACTGAAACAGATTGGCCGGGAACTGGAAGTTCCGGTTATTGCCTTGTCCCAGCTGAGCCGGGGTGTAGAGCAACGTCAGGACAAACGTCCGATGATGAGTGACTTGCGGGAATCGGGTTCGATCGAGCAAGATGCCGACATCGTAGCGTTCCTGTACCGGGATGACTACTATAACCAGGAGACCGAGAAGAAAAATATTATCGAGATCATTATCGCTAAACAGCGTAACGGTCCGGTAGGTACGGTAGAACTGGTCTTCCTGAAAAACTTTAATAAATTCGTCAATTACGAGAGGGCGCACAATGACGCCTTCGCGATGTAACGGGCAGGTGCTGACGGCTTCGATCAAGAAGCCAGAATCGTTTGTCCCGAAGATCAACTATTAGAGCAACTGAACTCAAACAGGTCTTATAAATACCAGATATAGATTCACATTGAAATGGGTATCCTTGAACCGGTGATAGCAGTCAAGCAAGCTTAGACTGAAGTCTCCGGTTTTTTGTGTCGAAATAATGGGTAAATCCCGAACATTACAGTTGTACTATATCTAATTGTTCGCCATTTGATTTGACTTTGAAAAAGGGTACTGGTACACTAATACTGCTGCGTTAAAGCAGCGCAAACCTTCCCTTGAATGTAACGGAAGGACATTTTTACTGTCCGTTAGCACGCTTCTCAGTCGGTTTTTTGCGTAACACGCCTGCCGGGATAGAGGACGGACAGACCAATACAAAGGTGCGCAAGGCACCCACGGAGGAATGTTAACTATGTCAACGGTAGTTGTAGTGGGAACGCAATGGGGAGACGAAGGAAAAGGTAAAATTACGGATTATTTGGCGGAGAGCGCTGATGTGGTAGCTCGTTATCAAGGTGGTAACAATGCGGGTCATACAATTCTGATTGATAACAAAAAATATAAACTGACGATGATTCCATCAGGGATTTTCTACACGGATAAAGCGTGTGTGATTGGTAACGGAATGGTTATCAACCCGAAGGCACTCATCGAAGAAATTAACTATATTCATGACAATGATTTCACAACGAAAAACCTGTCCATCAGTGAGCGCGCACATATCATCCTGCCATATCACATGGTACTGGATGCACTGGAAGAAGAGAGCAAAGGTCCGAACAAAATTGGTACGACTGGCAAAGGAATTGGCCCATGTTATATGGACAAATCAGCCCGTATTGGTATTCGGATGGTTGACCTGCTGGATGCTGAAGACTTCGAACTGAAACTGCGTCATCTGGTCAAAGAAAAAAACCGTGTCATCGAGCAAGTCTATGGCGGCCAGCCTGTTGATGTGGAAGAGATTCTGCAAGATTACCTCGGATATGCCGAAATTCTGCGTCCTTACGTACGTGATACATCGGTTGTTCTGAACGAATATATTGATGAGGACAAAAAAGTATTGTTTGAAGGTGCACAAGGCGTTATGTTGGACCTTGATCAAGGAACTTATCCATTTGTTACATCATCCAATCCGTCCGCAGGTGGCGTATGTATCGGTTCTGGCGTAGGCCCGGCTCGTATTCAACAAGTCATTGGGGTAGCGAAAGCTTACACAACGCGTGTAGGAGATGGCCCATTCCCTACGGAATTGCATGATGCAATCGGCGACCAAATCCGTGAGACTGGACATGAGTACGGTACGGTAACTGGACGTCCACGTCGTGTAGGTTGGTTCGATAGTGTTGTTGTTCGCCACGCGCGTCGTGTCAGTGGAATTACAGGTCTGTCCCTGAACTCTCTGGACGTAATGACAGGTCTGGAAACCGTAAAAATCTGCACAGGATACAAATTCAGAGGCGAGGTCATCACACACTATCCGGCAAGCCTCAAAATGCTGGCAGAATGTGAAGCGGTATACGAAGAGATGCCAGGCTGGAGCGAAGATATTACTGGAGCGAAGAAACTTGAAGACCTGCCAGTGAACACACAGAATTATGTAAAACGTGTTTCCGAACTGACAGGCATTCCAATTGCCATCTTCTCCGTTGGACGTAACCGTGAGCAAACGAATCAAGTTCTTCCAATCTACGAGTAATCGAAGATAGAGAGATTGTTTCTTGAATTATAAAATAGAATCCTTTGCCGATTTAGGCATGTTAAGCCTCCAGTTGTTGCTTTTATAGCGATGACTGGAGGTTTTTTGTATGTTTTTCGGATATAATCCCGAGATTTCCGTCAATACTGGTTAACAGTAGAGTCACAGACCCCGACATGCGCATGTTAGACGGGTGGGATAATCGGAGGGAGAGAACGGAATGAAGTTGCTTGTGTGGTTTGTCAAAATCGTGCTAACCGTGTTGCTGGTCAGTTCACTGACACTGCTCACGACCGGATTAATTGTACAGTCATATGCGAAGTCGCTACTCGCAAGTTTCAATATTCAGTGGGAAGGCCAACCCTTGGGGTTAACCGCCATGTTCCAAGGTGCCTTGGGCGGTAAAACCAACGAGGGGAATAAATCGGGAAATGGGACGACAGACCAGCCGACAGGAGCGGACGAAGAGCAGGTTCCGGAAGACGCTGTTTCAGTTATGGGGAATAGGACAGAGAGTGGTCAATCTGGCGTAGATGCAGGCAACGATGCGTCCCAAGGGAGCGGCTCAAATGAGGGCACAGGGGAAGGTTCAGGTACAGATACGACCGTAGGATCGAACTCAGGCACAAGTGCAGGCAATGGGACGGATACCGGAACGGGTAATGACTCAGGAACAGATCAGGGTAGTGGTTCAGCTTCAGGCAATGGAACCGGAGCGGCCAGCGGCGGTGCTTCTTCAGGCAATGATGCCATTGTTGTATCACCGGATGACATTACAGGAGCGAAGGACAAGCTGCCAGCAGAGGAGAAAGAAAAAATCTTCAGCCTGCTCATGAACAAGCTGCCGCAGAAAGAAATGCAGCAGATCTCAGGCGCCATGGAAGGTGGCCTGACGGAACAGGAATTACGTGAGATTGAACAGGTGATCTCGAAGTACCTGACCAGTGAAGAGTACGACAACCTGATGGAAGTATTGCAAACGGAGTAAGATGATAGGCAGGCAGGGAAGACAGGCGTGCTCATAGACGTATCGCCTGATTCATAATGTAATGGACTTGTCGATGGTGATTGAATATAATCTATTTAAATAAATACTGGAAATTGTATAGCCTATTCAGGAGGGAACATCGTATGAAGTATAAAGGTAAAGAACACGACATATAAAAACGTTCAGGCAACATTGCAGAAACCTCCAGTTCAATTCGTGGACCTCCGTTCATAGGTGCTTTCAAGAGAACCGATGGACTTGTGTTTCCGAATATACTAATTGGAGGTTGTATTGAACATGAACTTATATCATTCTAATTCAGAACCATCAGTAAAAGAGTTTGCCGAGGCGGCGAAAGAGCGATACGAGCAAGGGCTGCAAGAGGCGGAGCAGCCGTTTAGTGGCTGGGATTTTAGCTATGTAACAGGGAGTGGGCGACTCCAGAGCGGAATATTGCCTTGGTCATATGGAACGATGGCGCGCCGATTATTGAATCAGACAGAACGAATGCTCGACATGGGGACTGGTGGAGGAGAAATGCTGTCCAGACTTCGCCCCCTTCCTCCATATACATGTGCGACCGAAGGTTATCTCCCCAATATACCGATTGCAGAGGCACGTTTACAGCCGCTCGGTGTGAAGGTGTTTCCGGTGATTGATGATTCGCATCTCCCTTTCTCAGAAGGGGAATTTGATCTGATTCTTAATCGGCATGAGTCGTATGATGAGCAGGAAGTTAGGCGGATTCTATCCGCAGGAGGACTGTTTCTGACTCAACAGGTAGGTTGGTCAGATTGCAGGGAGATCAATGATCGGCTCGGCATTCCTATGCCAGCCGATTACGCTGAATGGGAACTGGATCGTGCTGTTCTTCAGCTGGAACAGTGTGGATTCCGTATTCTGGAGCAACGGGAAGCAACTCCCGCGCAGCGTTTCTATGATATAGGCGCACTGGTATATTATCTAAAGACCATCCCGTGGCAAGTACCTGATTTCAAAGTTGAACATTTCCGTGAGCGGTTAATGGATATTCATATGGAGATGGAGCAAAATGGATTCTGGGAAGTACAGCAGAAGCGATTTGTAATTCTTGCAGCCAAAGAATAGCGACATAAAAGTTAATATCTATTGTGGCATGAGATGAAATCCAGTTTTAAGATAAACCACAAACAGGTTGTTTACGTAATCCCTTATCAGAGTTGATCTGGTGAGGGATTTTATTTGTATTTTTATGAAAAATAAAGCATATTTCACTGGGTCTTAGAACCTAGTCTTAATTTGTGGACAAAAGTACATAGTACAGCGGATGTTGAGGCATAATGGGTGATGGGCCAGCCGTACTATCTTATGGATAATTCAGGGAAACCAAGCGGGGCGTGGCTTTACGGTGTGACGTGTAGAGTTGAAATGAGTGTAAAACCTGTGTTAAAGTATACGGGTGTGATAAAAGGTTAAAATTTTGACACTTTTACGAGCGCAGCTAAAGTCCTGATTTTGCGGACACCCAATACAAGTATCAACGAGCATGGGACAGACACGATGGGTGATGTCTTGACAGAAATGCGAACTGAGAAGTGCTGAAAAGGAGAGAATCATGAAAGGTTTCAGAGGCATACGCCAACCGGGCAAAGACCGGGTACACGAACAATCCGGGGAACACCGGACGGCCGAAGACAAAAACAACATGAGCATGTCCACCTTCAGTGTGAATAAGAAGCGCGTTCTGGCCTCGCGCAAATGGATCATTACAGCAGCATGTGGTGTATTCATCGCAGCATCGCTCGGGTTCGCAGGCAAACAATATGTTACTGCAAACACCGTACCGTACTATAAAGTAATGGTTAAAGGTAGCGAGATTGGTACCATTGCAGATGAGGCACAATTACAACAACTATTTACAGACAAAACTGAGGAATATCAACATAAATATCCGGATGCAGAGATGGTGCTGAACACGGATGGCATCACAACCGAAACGGTAAGAGCGTACAAACCTGAAGTGAACAGTGACGAGACGCTAGACAAACTGGGTGACATGCTGACAGCCTACGCCAAAGGTGTGGAGCTCAAGGTAGATGGTGAAGTCATCGGCATTGTGAAGGATCAGGCAACAGCGGATGCAATCCTGGAACAAGTGCAGAGCAAATACATATCGGCATCGGCTGTGCGAAGTTCGCTTAAGACGAAGTCGGTATCGGCTAACTCCTCGAAGAAAGAGGAGGGACCAAGCACAACCCTGAAGTCGGTAGGCATCAAGGAAGATGTAGCGACAGATGTGGTGAAGGCTGATCCAAATAAAATATGGGATGTGTCCGAGGCGGTTAAAGCTTTAACCGTTGGTAAAGACGCGCCTGTAACTTATGTGGTTCGTGAAGGAGATACGATCTCTTCGATCGCTGCCAAGTATGAAATTACACAAAGCGAGATTCGCCAGCATAATCCGGGCATCAAGGAAACATCGCTTCAAATTGGAGACGAACTGACCCTGACCGTGCCTAAACCAGCAGTAACCGTTAAGTCGGTTGAGCAGGTTGTTGAACAGATTGAGATCAAACCGCAAGTGGAAGTGCGCAAAAGTGCCGATTTGAAAGCTGGTACAACTAAAGTCGTGCGTCCAGGACAAAGCGGGTTAAAAAGCATGCAGTACCGTATAACCAAAGAAAATGGTGAAGTGGTTCAGGAAGAGTGGCTTGGCCAGGAAGTGATCAAAGTCGCCGTAACCGAAGTAGTTCTTAGTGGAACAAAAGTTGTTGGTGAAGGCTCAGGTGAATTTGCTTGGCCGGTATCAAATGCAACGATGAGCAGCAGCTTCGGACAACGCTGGGGTCGCCAGCACAAAGGTGTCGATCTGGTAGGTAACCGCGATGTGAAAGCGTCTGATGAGGGTGTAATTACTTTTGCAGGACAGAAAAGCGGTTATGGTAATGTCATCATTATTAACCACCGTAACGGATACGAAACACTGTATGGACATTTGAACAGCATTGGCGTTAAGGTTGGACAAGTGGTTGAAAAAGGCGAGAGTATCGGCGTTATGGGCAACACGGGTCGTTCGACTGGAACACATCTGCATTTTGAAATTATTAAGAATGGAACGGTAGAAAATCCGTTAACGTATCTGAACTAATATAGAGCTTAAGTAGAGCAAGGTTGGCTATAATGCTGGCCTTGTTTTTTGCTGCTGTAAAAAATTTTCAGATGAAAGACCTTCCAAGCCCCTGATCGGGATGTGACGGTGCTTCAGGTATGTTAAACTAGAGAGTATAAACAACAAACTAGAGAAACAAATCAAGCAGGCTTGGTACAAGCTAAACATAGAAGAGAGATATAAACGCTAACGCGGATTAAGCAGGATATAGGGGTGAACTTAGCCGATGCAGGGGAAGATTTTGGTGGTGGACGATGAACAGCCCATCGCGGACATTCTGAAGTTTAATTTGGAAAAAGAGGGGTACGAGGTCATCTGTGCATTTGATGGCATTCGTGCGGTTGAACTGGCGTTATCCGAGAAACCGGATCTGATGCTGCTGGATCTGATGCTCCCGGGCAAGGACGGTATGGATGTCTGTCGTGAGGTGCGCGCTCATCTGGAGATGCCAATCATCATGCTTACCGCCAAAGATGGCGAGATCGACAAGGTGCTCGGACTGGAATTGGGTGCGGATGATTACGTGACGAAGCCGTTTAGCACACGTGAGTTGCTTGCACGGGTGAAGGCACAGATGCGCAGACGGCAAAAACTTGCGATTACGGCAGAAGCGCATGAAGACGAAGAGAAGCAGGTCATGCGGCTGTTTGATCTGGCTTTTGATATGGACATGTATACGGCTTACAAAGGCGGGGAACCACTCGATCTGACCCACCGTGAATACGAACTTCTCTATTATATGGCGAAGCATTCCGGCAAGGTTATGACACGGGAACATCTGCTGCAAGCGGTATGGGGATATGAATATTTCGGCGATGTACGCACCGTGGATGTTACGATTCGTCGTCTGCGTGAGAAGATTGAGGAGAATCCAAGCAAACCGGAAACGATTCTGACACGCCGCGGGCTCGGTTATCTCGTGCGCAGTGCCAAAAGCGTGGGGATATAATGGGCCGATTCGCGCGATTCTCGTTCTTTCGAACGATTCAGGCGAAATTGATCATTATCTATGTACTGCTGATTCTGATTGCGATGCAATTGATCGGGGTTTATTTTGTGAGCGCGATGAAGAACTCACTAACGAGCAACTTTACGGAAGACTTGCAGGCGCGTGCGGAAATGCTGTCGGTTCTCGTGGGGGAGACGATGGCGGGTGGAGAAGCAGAGGCCGGCGAGGACAAAACGGAAAATCTGCGTGTGCTGGTGAACAACCTGTTCAACATTAACGGTGCCGAGATTCAGGTGCTGGATGCCAGCGGCAAGGTACTCACGACCTCGCTAAGTTCACATTCGGATTATGTGGGGCGAAAAAACACCCAGACCGTCGTCAGCCGTGCGCTGCAAGGCATTCGGGATAATGAGGAATATATCGTGGACGAGGATAATGTTCGCAAAAAGGTCGTCGCCAAGCCAGTACTGTCCGGCGGCAAGATCATTGGCGCGGTCTACATCGCGGCATCCATGAACGAGCTGTATTCCACGATGGAGGGAATCAACAAAATTTTTATCTCCGGAATTCTGATTGCCTTGGTGTTAACGGCGGTGCTTGGCGTGATCCTGTCCCATACGATAACGCAGCCGATTAAGGAAGTGACGCGGAGAGCGACAGCGGTCGCAGAAGGTAACTTCGATCAGCAGACACCTGTATTTGGCACGGATGAGATTGGTCAGCTCAGTCGGGCTTTTAACTATATGACCAGCAGGCTTCGGGATGCACTTTCATTGAATGAAGAGGAGAAGGAGAAGTTGACTTCCATTCTGACGAATATGAGTGATGGTGTGGTGGCTACGGATGAGTATGGTAAAGTCATTCTCGTAAACCGTCGTGCCAGCAGCATTCTGGGTATGCATCCTGCAGATATTGAAGGAAGACATTTTGCCATATTACTCGGCATTGATCCGGAGGATGCGGAAGCTCTCGCCAGTGGTTTTACAGGTTCAACGTTGCTACAGATTGCACCCGCAGGACAAGAAGAGCCCGTGGTCATTCGAATGACGTTCACACCGGTTCATCGGCGTGAACGGGGGATCACGGGAACGATTGCCGTACTTCAGGATGTTACCGAGCAGGAAGAGCTTGAGGCATCCCGGCGTGAATTCGTGGCCAATGTATCCCATGAACTGCGTACACCACTGACTACGATCAAGAGTTACGCGGAAGCACTGGATGACGGTGCACTGGAAGATCCGCAGCTTGCCGGTCGTTTCGTGGGTGTTATTCAGAACGAGACGGAGCGAATGATACGACTGGTTACGGATCTGCTGCATTTATCGCGGCTTGATTCCAAAGAGGCTTTGCTACGGAAACAGCCAACAGACATCCTGGAAATGCTGGAGGAAGTGACGGATCGATTCTCATTCCAGATGCATCAGAAGGATATTCAGCCTGTATTATCTGTGGAGAATGATATTCCAGCTGTTCCACTGGATCGGGACCAGATTGATCAGGTGCTGGATAATGTCGTGTCCAATGCGCTGAAATATACATTGGAAGGCGGCACCATTACGATTGCAGCTAGACGCAGTGATGAACATACACTTGCCATCTCGGTATCGGATACCGGAATGGGTATCCCACAGCGCGATTTGGATCGCATTTTTGAGCGGTTTTATCGGGTGGACAAGGCTCGTTCCCGCAGTATGGGAGGCACAGGGCTAGGACTGTCCATTGCCCGGGAAATTGTGAAGGCACATGATGGAAGCATCTCTCTGGAGTCTGAGGTAGATGTGGGAACGACAGTAACGTTCACACTGCCGATGCGTGAGAAAGGGGGTGAGCACCGTGAAGGAACGGATTAAATCCTTGGTGCTTGCTGCCCTTGTTGTAGCCAGTCTGGTTCAGAGTTATTTTCTGATCTACCGTTTGCCCGGAGGCGGAGATTCCATTGTGACGTCAGAGACGAACTATGTGAAGACGGAAAATATGGGTCAGGAACGTAATATTGAAGAATTGATCTTCCCCGATCAGATGGTTATTCATCTGGGTGAGGATAAACATACGGTGTTTTACCCTGGCAATACGTTCTATCAGTTGATCTATTCAAGGTTACAGGGGCGTGCGTTCGATGATTTTCAGCGCCGCAGTGTGCAATCGGTGAACTGGGATCAGATTCGCAAGGAGAACCCTGGGTTTGAGCTATCGTTCAAAGAAGGTATTCCCGTAGCATTGTTACAGCGGGTGATGAGGCTTGGGACGGATTCCTTGTTCCAAGGGGAGACCATTAACCGAATCTCGATCTATACGTCCAAAAATGAAACGAAGGCCCATGCGCTGTTCTTCAGCGCCAAGGGAGACGTGGTATACGAAGCAACGCAGGCAGACCTGACAGTGCAAGACGTGCAGCAGCATGTTGATTTTGGTACGAACTGGACGCCATATACCTTGATGGATGGCGGGTATTATATCCCGGCGGAAGCTCTGGAGACGATTGAGGCGGATGTGCCAACAGGTCAGTTCACTGTTGAGCAGATGCAGCGCAGTCTGTTTTTTGATCCAAGCATGACCCGGAACATCCGGGAAAAAGATGGATCGGAGATCTATACGGATAGTAAGCGTAGTCTGCAGGTAAAACAGGAACAGCGCTGGATCAGTTACACTGATCCGGCGGCACCGCCTGCGGGACAGATTGATCCCGCGAAGGATGCGCTGTCTGCGGTTGATTTTGTAAATCAGCATGGTGGCTGGAAAGGCCGTTCGCGCATGATGCTGGAGACCGCCGACAGCAAGACGCGGCTTGAATTCCAGCAGTATTACGGCAGCTATCCAATTATGGATTCCATGCAGTTCCGCTTTGGGACGATCAGCATGGAGATGCAGCAGGAGACGGTATCCAGTTATGAACGATCGCTGGAATACCTGAACGAAGGTGCAGAGACGAAGAAATCGGTCAAATTGCCTGGCGGAGACAAGCTGAAGGCTCTTATTAAAAAGGTCGCAGGTGAGAATCGCCAGGTTGTGGACGTGTACCCGGCTTATCGTCCTTCTTCGATTGAGGACGGACTAAAGCTGATTCCGGTATGGGTGATCCGATTCGGAAATGGTGAGGAAACTACCGTATCTTGATAGGTTATAGTCTTTGAACCAAAGAGTAGCTGTATTTTATTATTACGCGTACAGAATAACCTTTTGGTCTAAAGATGTGAACTGCCTAAGGGGGATGATAGGTTCCTTGGGCAGCAGGCTAATGGCTAAGGAATCTGGCACGCCTTAAATGCCGAATTAGCCTAGAATGCAAAATCTAACGAACCTCAGCGACGTTATTCCGGCAGAAAACGAGTGAAAACCGATGGAACGGGCTACAAATGTTAGAAATAACTTCTCTCAGATTCGTTAGATTACAAACTTGCGGAAAATGGAGCATATAAGGCGCGTGGAGTTCGTTAGCGAGCAGCGCTAACGTGGATAGAGATCAATTTCCCAAGAGTGTTTGAAAGTATTTTAGCCAGCTAAGTTAGGGGGGAATGTTTTGGATTGGGGACGGGCGAAAAATGTGTTGATCTATGCCTTTTTGCTGCTCAATCTGGTGCTGGGATACCAGATCTGGATGGATGCGCGAGAGACGGCCGGAGCCAATCTGGACTTCACCTCACTGGCAGATAATACACAGCAGGCTATGGAGGAGAAGGGCATCCAGGTGCTGGCTCCGATTCCGAATGAAACGCCGAAGCTGCCAAAGTTGTCCTATGAGTTCATTGAAGAGGACAAGGCTGGCGTGGATATGGAACTGGAACAGCCTGTAGATAGCAAGTTGATCTTCTCGCAGAGTGAACTGGAAGATGCATTGCAGCGTGAGATTCCACAGATTGGGACATACCGGCTGGATCAGCTGATGGCCGAGGATGGGGCTTTTGTGCTTCACCCACTGGTGGATGGCAAATGGCCGCTCTTCAATGTGAGTCTGGAGCTATTCTACAGCGACCAGAAAATAACGGGTTACCGTCAAACTCCAGTGCGGATTACAACCGCAGAGGAGAGCGATCAGCAGGTGCTTCCGGCGTCGAAGGCGCTGGGAACGCTGATCGAGAACTTTTTGCCAAATGATGCAATTGTCAAAGATATTCAGCTAGGCTATTACGGCCAGTTGTTCAATTCAGATATACAGGTAGCGATGCCGGCATGGCGGTTCGTGCTGGAAAGTGGCGAAGTGTTGTACGTGCAGGGCATCAGTGGGGATGTATTCAGTCCCAAGACAGACAAACCAGGGGAGTAATGCGTTATGGGGATATATTTTACCGTGTTATCCAGCGGTTCGACAGGTAATGCCACAGTCATACAGCATGGGGGCACCTCTCTCATGATTGACGCGGGTCTTAGTGCGAAGCGATTGGATGCACTGTTTCAGGAAAGGGAGATTTCTGGGGCAGAATTGGACGGGATTCTGGTTACACATGAACATTCCGATCACATTAAAGGACTAGGCGCGATGTCTCGGAAATATAATTTACCAATCTACGCGAATCTCAATACGTGGGCGGCACTGGAGAAGTCGGTTGGGGCGATTCCAGAGGAAAACCGGAGGGTATTTGAGACGGGTGAAAAGCATGATTTTGGGTCACTGCGCGTGGAATCCTTCGGGATCTCACATGATGCAGCTGAGCCGGTAGGGTACACATTCGATGATGGCACGGAGAAGCTATCTGTTGCAACGGATCTCGGGTACATGAGCGACAAGGTTCGCGAAGCGATTTCCGATTCTGACGTGCTGGTGCTGGAGGCGAATCATGATGTCGAATTGTTGCGTATGGGGCGTTATCCATGGAACACCAAGCGCCGGATTTTGAGCGACATTGGGCATTTGTCGAACGAAGCGGCAGGGGCAGCGCTTAGTGAACTGATGAACGGACGCATCAAGCGCACGTATCTGGCACATCTTAGCCGAGATCATAATATGATGGACTTGGCGAAAATGTCGGTGCGCGACGCAATGGAGAGCCGTGGATGCTTTTATCGGGATCATGAGTTCAAACTCTGTGATACGTATTACGACCGTCCTACGCCATGGGATAGGGTGGGTGAGCCATAAAGCTGTCCAGTTCGGCGGCTTTGCGCTCGACTTCCTCGCGGGTTAGGATGCCTTTATCGATAAGCAGTTCAATGATGGTACTGAGTGCAAGGGTGTTGCGATAGTGTTCTTCCTTGAGATCGGCCAGCTTGGCCGCCATATGAACTTCATCCATGGCTGTGAGTGTACGCGAGCGATCCATATATATCCTCCTCTATGAAGCTTCGAATTGTCTTTTACTATTATTGTAGTCAGGCTTGATGGAAAACATTCCTCTTTTTGCCGCTAACATTTGTGTGATGAGACGTGTATGCTGAACCTGTGACTATGCAGGGGTGAAAAAGTTCTTCAAATTTGCAAAAATGGCGCTTAGCGGACCGGATTTTGTGGTGATAGATACTATGGACCTTTATTGTTAAGCGCGTTATAGCGGAAATTTGCTTTAATTTTCGTAAATATGCAACTTTTTGTGATTTGACGTGTTTAGTATATGAGGAGCATTGTGATTTTGGCTGTTTTGCGTGTGAAATGGCATGTCATAGAATGCGAGAGCATGATTGATAGAGTCACTGACAGAATGGCGTGTCCGTTCTGTTGTACATAGACGCTGTATCTTGATTTGATGCGGGGATGCGGCGATATGCAAGACCATTTTATAAAAATGCAAAAAAGCATGGGAAACCGTTGGAGTCTTCACGTAACGAAGACGACAGAAGAAACCTGAAGAAACAGAGTGTTCGCCTTTAGGAACAAATTTTTACCTTGGAAGAGGGGATCAAAAAAATTTGTGAGTAACAGCGATCGGAAGGTTCGTCTGTTGGCGGAGTGGTGTATGTGAGAACTCCATCGTTGAACATGCGACAACTTAGGCGGCAGTCAGGGTCTTGATGCGTGACAACGAAGGGGAGAGGATCACGATGGGATTGTTTGGAGACGATTTTTATTCAACCAAAGTATCAAGACGCGCCGAACCTGAACAGAAAGGCAAACTTCAGATCATCCGCCCTGGAGGCAGAGCACGTGGACGTGACCGCTGGAGCAATCCACGCAGATCGCGTACGGGAATCAGTTCCACTGTGAAGGTAGCTGTGATTAGCTCGGTGATCAGCTCCATCGTGACCGTCCTGCTGTTTAGCTTCATCACACAGCCCGCTTCGTTACCGCTGGCTAATGCTACGGGTAATGGTGGTGGAGGCGGTGCACAGACAGCTGATCCATACGATCGGATTATCCAGGCAGCAGCCCACGTTCGTCCTTCTGTGGTGAGCATTGTGAACCATAAAACGGGTAGCAGTCTGTCGATGGAAGATTCGGCGCTGGGCTCAGGGGTCATTTTCAAAAAGGAAGATGGCAAGGCCTACATCATGACCAACCACCACGTCGTGGAGGGTGCAAGTGATCTGGAGATTGTGACCGTAGATGGGGAGACACACAAAGCGAAGCTGGTCGGTAAAGACCGTGTAAGTGACATTGCTGTACTATCCGCAGAAGATAAAGGGCTGGGTGCAGTCGCGGAGATCGGTGATTCCAGCAAACTTCAGCGCGGTCAAACGGTGCTGGCGATCGGGAACCCACTTGGTCTGGGCGGTACGCTGACATCCGGTATAGTCAGTTACACGGATCGTATTCTGCCTGTATCAATTAATCAGGACGGAGTATACGACTGGGAGCAAAACGTGATCCAGACGGATGCGGCCATTAACGAAGGCAATAGCGGCGGTGCGTTAGTCGATCTTAATGGTAAAGTGGTCGGCATTAACACGATGAAGATCTCGGATACGGGCGTTGAAGGTCTCGGCTTCGCGATTCCGATGAATGAAGTGATGAGAACGGTCGATTCTCTGCTACTGAACGGCAAAGTATCTCGTCCATACCTGGGCGTGTACACGGTCGATCTGAGCAACCCTTATGCCCCACTGGATGACGAGCAGCGCAAGGATCTGAAGCTGCCATCTCATGTGGACAGCGGTGTGGTTGTGTTGGAAGCATCCGGTCCGGCATCTGATGCGGGCATGAAGCTGAATGATGTCATTACGGAATTTGACGGGCAAAAAATTACCTCCACGCTGGATCTGCGGAAATATCTGTACGATGAGAAGAAGATTGGGGATACGATTGAAGTGACCTTCTACCGGGATGGCAAAGCTGAGAAGGTATCAGTGAAGCTGACGGATAAACCGGAGTAAGGGAAGATCAACGAGCGAGCCCATAATGTTGCGTGGATTGAAATAGGGAATGCTAGAAGAGTGATCAGATTAACTGACCACTCTTTTTTAGTTGTTATGGGTGGACGTGCTCGTTCGACAGTAAATGAGTAGATCAACCATTTTATATTCTCATGATCAGTTAGACCCGGAGCCAAAGGAGCAGATACATAAGACTAGGGCTGTGGTAAACTGATGTCAATATGTTGGAGACGGTCGCTGATGCAATAACATCTGTTTGTCGATCTGATTTTATTTCAGAATGGAAGGGGTATTTTGATGAAACATTTGAAGAAAAAGATGCTTGGGGGAACGAGTTTGGCTCTGTCCCTATTTATGTTGTCCGCCTGTGGGTCTGAGGTAGCTACGACAGGAGCATCTGTAGATACGAGTGCTCTGCAAGAGAAGATTGCAGGGCTTGAGAAGAAACTGGTGGAGCAGGGAGCCAAGAGCGTTGAGCAGGAGCAAAAGATCGCAGCACTTGAGACCAAGTTGAATGAGTTGAGTACAAATGTGATTGCGGTAGGTGAGGCTGGTGGCCAAACGCCTGTAACATCGGGAAACAACGGATCGGCGGGGAAAGGCGATGGGGTGCTGATTACCTTTGCCCAGTATGAGAAGCTTGAGGTTGGCATGTCGGTGGGAGATGTCATCGAGATCCTCGGCGGCGAAGGTGAAGCGCTGAGTGAAGCGGAGAATATGGTGGTGTACAACTATAAAGGCACAGCCGGCAACGGTGCTAATGCTGTTATTGCTTTTCAAGGCGGGAAGCTGTTGACGAAGGCGCAGTCAGGATTGAATTAAAAGAGTATGGGTTAGAGGCTATTCCTAGAATGGAATGGAACAGAATAGGGGAATACGTAAATCTGTTTTCGCAATTCAGGTGTAGGCGCAGGATTCATTCGCTATGTGAAGTGATTGTTGCTGTTACAGGAGCATTCTTTTCGTGGTACCGTGGAGGTATCGGGAAGAATGCTTTTTGTGTTCTTTTACGGCGAATGGAGAGGTTTGGTGGAGGTTGGGCACGATAAATTAGGGCTGGGGGTTTCTTTTCGGTGGCAGGTGTGATAGAACTGAGAAGTGGCTATCCTGTAATGGGATAAGCGGTTGTGAATCGGGAACATAGCTGGTTACAGAAAGGATGCTTAACGGATGTACGTTGTATGCAAAGAACACGTGGACATTGCCATTGACATGTTTGTCGATGAGTATGAGGACGCTCCAGATATCGTTGATCTGAAGGAGACGGAATTTGCCGACTGGGACCCGCCTGCGAAATGCGCCGAGTGCGAACAGCATGCGGAATTTCTCGTCGTTTAGCGTACTGTAGGACTTAGATGGCCGGAGGCGTGACTTAAGGTGGCGCTTCGGGCTGACTTTCCATCCGGTATGAACATCACAGCAAGAAGCCAAGGAGAGCGTGATGAGCGCTCTTTTTGGCTTTGTGTGGGGAATTGGTGTGGTTAGTAGGTAGCGTGGAACTGGGGCGAGGGTCGTAGGGGCTGACGGGGGAGTAGGCGAGAGTAAGAGAAGATTAAGGTAGGTAGATGCCGAGTTCCGAGTTGGGAGTGAGCTAGGTTGTAGCAGGGGTGCGAGGTGTGTAGGTAATAGAAAACGAAGCCCGAGCCCGAGCATGGGAGAAAAGTGACGTTGGGTAACAGCGACGTGGGTAGGGATGGAGGCTTGGCTGGCCAAGTTGCTATAACGAACCGGAGACGTCTTATTTGGGGCAAACACCGCCTGGTTGAAATCTAACGAATCGTAGACACGTTACATTACTGAAAAGGCCTCGAAAGAGGTGGGGAAAGCTCGTTTTGACTGAGATAGCGTGTTTCAGATTCGTTAGATTTTAAAGGAGCCGAAATAGGGCTCAATAAGGTGAGTGGGATTCGTTAGAATTTGGAGAAATGTGTAGTATAGGTATAATACAGTTGGAATGAACGATGCGATGAAGCATCTTACCTATAGAATATCTTGCAAGAGAATTTAGGAGGAATGGATTGTTATGTTTATTCAGATTATTGGCGTAGGCAAATTGAAGGAAAAGTATCTCACGCTGGGCATTCAGGAATATGCCAAGCGGCTCGCCCCGTACATCAAGTTTCAGATGATCGAGGTCGCAGACGAAAAGGCGCCCGATACACTGAGCGAAGCTGAGGTTCGGGCGGTAAAAGAGCGCGAGGGCGAACGCATCCTCGCGCATGTGAAGAGCGAGGCGCATGTTGTCGCGCTCGCATTGGATGGCCAGCTCTGGAGTTCCGAGGAGCTGGCATTGGAGATCGACAAGCTCGGCACGTATGGGACGAGCCATGTCGTGTTTGTCATCGGAGGAAGCCATGGGCTCTCCGATGAGGTGTTGCGCCGCGCGAAGCAGCGCTTGAGCTTCGGGCGCATGACCCTGCCGCATCAGTTAATGCGGCTGGTGCTGGTGGAGCAGATTTATCGTGCGGTGAAGATAAATCGGGGGGAACCGTACCACAAGTGATGGTAAAGGAAAAGTTTGAGATGACTATACCTTTTCGAATTGTATTACAATGGAAAGGTATATAGTGTTGCTTCCTCTTATAATATGAAAATATTTGAAAAAATTGTCCAAATAATTAGCTGGACTGTTTGGTTATATAAATCTTGTTACATTTCTTTTTAAAGCAACATCCGTCTAACAAACGGGTGTTACTTTTAGTTTATATTTTCTGCAATCGAACATTTATCGCCTTCCATGACTGAGTATTTTTCTTTTTATCAAACGAGCGTATACTATCAAATACTACAGTATCATTCTCCTTTATACTGGAAGGTAATTCTGATTTATAACAAAAAATAGCTTCGCTGTTCGGTAAATATATAAAACAAAAAGGCTTTTCATTTTTGCCAATCCGTACATTACCAATAAGATCTATTTTTTTAGGATTAGTAGGAATAGTATTATTTACAATTGAATTGCTACTAGAAGTAGAATTCCATACCTCTCTACATAATTTTAAAGCCTCGAATAGGCTCTTGGGCTTACTATCATTACCTATTTCCTTATTGAGGTCATTTATCTGAGAAAGTAATTCTTCTGTGATTTTCCATTCCTGTTTTTCTCTAACATAGAGAGTTAAATATAAATGATTTCTGGAATTTTCAAGGTTGTTGTTTTCTTTGGAAAGGGTACTTATGTCTAGAAAAAGTGTCACCATAGATTCAATTCTAGGGTTACTTGCAGCAGCTTGATACATTAATAACAATGCATTAGTTGAATTACCTGTATTTTTAAGTACTTTTGCATATTCATGTAATAGCCACCAATCGGTTTTGGGATGCTTACACAAATTGCTATAGATTATTTCTGCTTTATCATATTCTCCAATAAGATAGTAGGTTAGTGCTTCAAGTCTAATGAAGAATTTTTGTTGCCCACGTGGAATTTCCGGTAAAAGTAAATTTATTAATTCTATAGCTTGAGAATACTGACTTAATTTGATTAGTGCATTAATTTTATAGTTATACCAAAGTGTATAATAGCTCCAACCTTCTCGCTTATTCTCTAGTATTGGATTTTTACTTAATAATGAGGGGTCAACTTTAGATACCCATTCATTAATAATATCCCATTTGTTTGTTTTTTTTGCGAATTTCAATGTAGAAAAAACCACTTTCCTTAAAGCAATATCCTCAGGTTGTAAGCTTAAAATTTTAGTAGCCACTTGTAACACGTTATCTAAAGGCTCTTTTTCTCCGAACTGCTCTAGTTTGCCCTCTATATATGTCCAAATGATTTCAATTTTACACCAATTGAAATCTTTATATTTTAATAAAAGTTCATCCGCTAGAGGTAAAGCTTCATCAAATAACTTTAATTTTCTAAGACAGTGTAGAAAACCCGCGCCATCAAATTTGTCAGAGCTTTCTCCCCATAAGGTTCTATAGATATGAAGCGCATCTATTAAATTGCCCGATTTACGAAAATTATTTGCCTGTTGTTTAAGTTCACTCGTAGTAGTCATGTTTACTTAGCTCCAGTTCGAGTACTCAGTATTTTGGTTAATCTTGAAGCGCTATGACGACATTAATTATTTTGTTCTCTACAGACTTTTGGATTACAGCCAACTTTGAGTTTGAAACTGCGGCACCTAAACTATCTTGAACTCAATTAGTCAATTACAGTTTTTTTGTTTATGTATGGAAATATAGGCAGTTCGATTACATATCCACATATATCCAGTCTATCATAGATTGATAGTACTAAAGTAGTGTTGAGGGGATGAATTATGACTAAACTAGTCTTTACGCCATAATCGATAGATTGTAAACTAATAAACTTCCGAAAAGGTAAGTTCACTTTTTTTTAATTATGTACATAATTGCTAAATTTAAATAAATGTTCGACAATATTTGACAAATATAATTCAGTTTCTCTTATATAATATGTTTAGTCCAAATATGGTGGTGATCTATTATTGCAAAATACTATGCAGTGAGAAACGGGAAGAAAGCAGGCATTTATAATAGTTGGACCGAATGCAAAAAGCAGGTTGAAGGACATAGTAATGCTGAATATAAGGGGTTTTCAACGCTTGAGGAAGCTAACGAATATTTAGGGTTTTCAACTAGTGCCGGTGAATCGGTATCGGTAAAAGAAGATGCCGACGTAAATGTAACTAAAACATTAAGGGCATATGTCGATGGAAGTTATTCAAAAGAAAATTCCCTATACTCTTATGGCTGTATAATGATTGACGGAGATAAAATCGAAAAATTGTCCGATGTAGGAAATGATGTTGATTTAATCGAGTTATGGAATGTAGCGGGTGAGTTAACAGGTGCTATGAAAGCTATTGAATGGGCTAGTAATAATAATCATAAGAATATTACAATTTACCATGATTATGAAGGTATTGCTAAATGGGCTAGTGGGGATTGGAGGGCAAATAAGAAAGGTACTAAGGGATATATTGAATTTATAAAAAAGTATAGACAAGGTATCAAAATTGAATTTGTGAAAGTGGCAGCACATACTGGTGTTCGTTACAATGAAGAAGCGGATGTATTGGCTAAAAGTGCTATTCAAAAATATATAAATAACAATTCAGTAGTATCTAGTATGGGTATTTCTCAAAAGACCAAGGAATTAGAACTTTTTTATTCAATTATGGCAGAGAACGATAACCTGAAGAATAAGTTTTCTTTTATTTACAATGGGGTAGAAATAACTGAAGGTAAGCTAAGAAAGTTTGCAAAGAACATCTGGAGAGAAACCGGTCATAAAATAAACGAAATTGAGGATCTGGAAATACAATTAGAATGGGAAAATTGGGATCTCAAAATAACTATGAACATAAAAGTTAAAAACGGTGACAGTCAGAAATTGATATTATATGTCAGTAAATCAGGAGGAAATTATATTGTTTAGGAATCTCAACTTAAATAGAGATAAAATACATTGTTCTATTGATAAGTTCTTGAGGGTAAAAGGTTTGATTTGTACCCTTGCACCTTTCGAATCTTTTGGTGGAACGAGAAGACGACTATATATTAGTGGAGAGTGCGATACATATATTGATTTTCAATTTCTAAGTAAAGGAGGTACTTCTATTGATTTATCAAGTGGTAAATCTAATGAATTTAAAGAAGAATTAGCTAATTTTATTAAAGAAGACCCGGAATGTTCAATGGGAACTTCTAATAACCAGTGGTTTGTTGTGAAAAACATTGAAGAGGATGATTTTTTAGCTGTTATTGAATTACTAAAGATAAGTGAGTATACCAGAGATTATTGTAATCATACAGATGGTAGCTTTCGCTTTACTGGAATATATGATGAAAACTTGGTCATTCATCGTTATCAAACTAAGACCGTAATGATACAAGGTAGACCACTTTTATTATATAACGAGGCAGTCGTATGTATAACTGAACTTATTGATTTAGATGAATTACCAAAGACCTTTAATGATAACTATAAAGTTGATGTAAAAAAGTCAGATGTTGAAGCACAATATGAGTACTATTTCCCATTGTCATATGATAAACATGGTAATAAGTTTAAAAAGGTTCTCCATCAAGGGATATATAATTTACAGCTGCATGGGGATATGTTTGAATATTCACACCTTTTATTTCCAGCACTTAGGGCAGTTGAAGGTCACTTAAAAATTGCATTGTATTCTTATAATATTCCTTTAGGCCCCAACAGTAGCTTCAATATGTTTAAACGTGACCCTACTAGGGGAAGATATAGATTAGATGAGGATTATTCTAATCAAATAAATAACACGCATAAGGTAGGAAATCTTGAAGATGCTTATAATTTTTACCAAAACCAACGCCATAAATTATTTCATTGGGCAGATCAAAATATACATTATGACGATACCAGAATAATTGAAAATTTAGGGGAAGCAAAAGGACTCATAAAAGACGCATTTTCCATTATTGACCTATACTATACTGTATAGCGTATATTTTGAAAATAAACTGTGTTATAATAATTTGATTACCCGGTAAGGAGGGGATAATGATGAAAGGTTACGAATTATTACAGTTGGGTTGTGATGACTATGAATATCTCGTACTTTCCACATCATTTGAAACGCCACTTACACATTTAATGGATATTACCACTGAGTTAAATTCAAAATCTAACATGAATAATTTTAAGGTTGTTTTTGATTTGCTTTTGAATATGGGTAATAATTCGGAGCGTTTCATCGAAGCATGCTATGATGGCGAGCAAAAAAGTATCTATTTATTTAATGTCTTGAAAATAGATAAAAAAAATAATTTAAGGAAAATCTCATGTGAGTATCTAAAACAAAATAATGTCTTCTTAGATAATTCGGTATTAAATTCCCAACAAAAGAAAATGATTAGCATGGGAATTCCAATTTAATGTATTGACTCGCTTGTTGAGTCACACAATAGGACGCTAGGCATTATGTCTGACGGCGAGCAAGGATTGTGTAAAAAATTTAAATGTATCAAAAAGAGTAATTTCCCTTCAAACTTACAAAACTTAGATTATATATAATAAAGCACTTGAACACAGTTTTTGTGTATTCAGGTGCTTTTTTTGTGAAGCGCGTTAAGGGGGGGACTTATATTAATGATTTTTTGCAGATTGTTATTAGGTGCATCATCGTTATGCAAAAAATAAAATCTGGGGTTTACAGTAACAGGTAATTGACTGTAAACTATAAACGTAAACTTATAAACCTTACAAAACCTTCAAACTTGTAGCCTTTTCCACTTGCGGAAATGGCTATTTTTATTTTCTAAGAGAGGGTGCGGAATGTTATGACGAAGAAGTAAGTTAGTGAAGTTGTGAGTCGAATCAAACAGGAAGAATTGAAACTCAAGGAGATTGAAGAACGAATTCAATTTTTTTCAGCAAGGGCACGAGACTGCCGAGACATATAGGGAATAAATGTAATGGCAGAGATAGGAAGGCAGATGTTAGGCTAAATTGGTATTGCTAAAAGCTAAACCACATCACTACCCTATGAGGTTGTGTTTTTTGCCTTTTGAGGCTTTAGCTATTGTTAAAAGCTATAACCAGCCATGTTTTTTTCATATAACATACTATCTTTCCAATCATGCTATACTCAGTGAACCAAAAAGTTAGAAGGAGAAATAGTTATGATACCATTTCGTAATGATCATGTAGGTAGCTTTCTACGTCCTGCAGATTTAAGTCAGGCACGTGAACAATATAAATCAGGCAACATCACATATGAGGAATTAAGAGCTGTGGAAGATAAAGAGATTATACGAATTATTGAAAAGCAAAAGGAAAATGGCGTATTGGCAGTTACGGATGGTGAATTCCGCAGAAGCTGGTGGCATTTTGATTTTCTGGGCGGCTTGGATGGCGTAGAGTTGTATGAGCAAATAGACGGACCGAAATTCCATAATATGCAAACGCGCAAGGGTGGGATTCGTGTTGTTGGTAAAGTTGATTTCTCGAGTCATCCCTTTGTTCAGGATTTTGAGTTTTTGAAAAAGCATGCAGGTGACGCTGTGGCGAAACAGACGATTCCAAGTCCTAACATGCTTCTATATCGATTGGAGAATGACGCTAATATCTATACGGACCGAGAGCAATTCCTTCAGGATACGATTGCGGCGTATCAAAAAGCAATTCAAGCCTTCTATGATGCGGGATGTCGATACTTGCAATTAGATGATACAGCTTGGGCGGACCTATTCTCAGAAGCTGGTCACGATAAGCTGCGTGCCAAAGGTTTGGAACCGGCAGAAGAGTTGAAAACGATGCAGCGAATGATTAACGAAACATTGGCTCATAAACCTGCGGATTTAGTTGTGACGATGCATATTTGTCGTGGTAACTATAAATCGAATTATTTCTCAACGGGTGGTTACGAGTACGCTTCTGAAGTTATCTTTGGAGGCTTAAACGTAGATGGATTATTTTTAGAATTTGATGATGAGCGCTCAGGTGGGTTCGAGCCATTAAAGTATGTGAATCGAAAAGATTTGAAAATCGTGCTTGGTTTACTCACATCAAAAACAGGCGAGTTAGAGGATAAAGAACAAATTAAAGCTCGGATTGCAGAGGCGGCAACCTATGTACCACTTGAGCAACTTTGCTTGAGTCCACAATGTGGCTTTTCATCTACAGAAGAAGGCAATATTTTAACGGAAGAACAACAATGGCGTAAACTTCGTTATGTGAAGGAAATTGCAGAAGAAGTTTGGAATTAATCCATTTAATTAAAGGAGGGGATGTAAAATGACGATCCAAGCAGACCAAGAGACAATTATAGTTGAAGCGTTCATTAATGGTCAGAATGTAAAATCCCTTTCGCAGGTAGCAAAAGAGAATCCGACAAACCCAACTGAGATCGTAGGTTATTTCCCTGTCACTACGAAAGAACAAGCCGTTGAAGCGATTGAAGCGGCGGCAGGGGCTTTTAAAACATGGAAGCAGACCCCCATTGATGAACGCATTATGATGATGCGCAAGGCGATCGAGAAGATTAGAGCAGCTGAGAATGAAATTGTACATTTGCTGTCTAGAGAGCATGGCAAGCCCCTGTATGATGCACACGGTGAAATTTATGTTTCGTTAATGTGGATGGAGTTTGCTTGTAATGAAGCCAAATCGGCTCTACAGGAAGAGATTAAAGAGCATGAGAATGGTAAAACGATTCTAACCTATGATCCCATTGGTGTGGTGGCAGCGATTAGTCCATGGAACTATCCCATTGCTTTATCTACCATTAAGATTGCTCCTGCCTTACTTGCGGGCAACACGATTGTGCTTAAACCAAGCCCATATGCGCCACTGGCGGCAGCGAAGGTAGCAGAGATTATTGCGAGTGAGTTCCCGGCTGGTGTGATCAATGTGGTCCATGGTGATGCGGATGTGGGCGTTGAACTGACTAGTAATCCTCTTGTTACTAAAATCGCCTTTACAGGTGGAACCGCAACAGCTAAGCATATTATTAAAGCGGCTTCGGAAACGATTAAAGATATGACGCTTGAGCTTGGTGGTAATGATGCGGCTATCTTCTTGGAAAGCTTTGATGTTCATGATGAGCGAGCCATGCGCCGGATTGTCATTTCTAATTTCTTGACTGCAGGCCAGATCTGTATGATCGCCAAACGTGTGTATGTACACCGTTCTATTTATGATGAGTTTGTAGAAAAATATATAGAGGCGGCTAATCGCTGGATTCGAATTGGTGATCCATTTGATTCGAATACGACAGTAGGTCCGGTTAATAACCTGAAGCAGAAAAATGTCGTGCTTGGTTTGGTTGAAGATGCGCAAAAGCGCGGAGCTAAGGTCATCCCTCTCGGTCAAATTCTTGATCAGAAGCTGTTTGAACAAGGTTACTACCTACAACCTACGCTTGTTTTGGGTTGCGATGTTCATGATCCGATTGTAGTGGAGGAACAGTTTGGCCCTACGGTTCCGATTCTTCCATTTGACGATGAAGAGCAGGTTATTCATCTACACAATGAAAGCATATATGGATTGACGAGTTCTGTGTGGGGGAAAGAAGAGGATGCCATCTCCGTCGCACGTCAACTCGAAGCTGGAACGACAATGATCAATACAGCTGCTGTGCAGGGTCTCGACGTTCGGTTCCCTTTCGGTGGGGTTAAGCAATCCGGTATTGGCCGTGAATACGGCGTGGAAGGTATCCGCACTTATACAGAAAAGCATGTCATCAACGTTCCGAAGACACTGGATCTTCCTTATATACCCGAATAAAAGGTATAGAGGTTGTTCAAAAAGGCTCTAACTTTGCGCTTTGTTTACTGATCTTTAAGAATCAGTAGACAGGGCGTTTTTTTGTCAGATCAGTTTGACCGCAGCAACTTTTTAGAAAAAAATAACTCATATCTGATGGAGATGAGCCTGAAGAAATAAAGAAGCCACTCCATTATTTTGAAGTGGCTTTGTACTCAGTTATTATACGGTGAACGGCGGTTATCTTCTACCTAGTGTCTCCCAAATTCCATGGAGCCAGGAGTCGAATTCAGCATCTTTGTCGCCCTCGTAAGTATCATAAATATCCAGACGTGTCTTTTGCAGTTTTTCCTTGAATTGCTCGAATGTGTGACCTTCAGGAAGGCTTTTTTTAATCCGTAGCAAAATTTTGTTAGTACCTTTAAACAGCTCACCTTTGTTTTTGGCAGGCATTTGTACATCTTCATCCAACTGCTTCAGCTTGTGATATGCGGCTTCACGCACCTGGAACACTTGATCATTTTTCAAAACATGCTGAAGCAACTTAATGGTAGGGGCTGTATTCCAGTTCCCCAATTCGTTCACCGCATTCAGTCTGTCTCTCCAGCTTGACGTCCGGTTAGCCGCTCGTTTGAGCTCTTCAAAGTTCTCCGGTAGTTCGTTAACTGCTCCAATATCATGGTTGTTCGTCAAAATTCAATCTCCTTAATCATCGCCATCTCGGCAGAATGATGAATGTTATTTATGTGATCACTATTATAGCACGAACCTGACTAAACTACTCATATGAAGCCGATTGAACGCCTAAAGATCACATTCACCAAGTTTTTTTTCCTTAATGAAGTCCACCATATACACCCAACCAATCAGTCCACATAAAACAAAACCAAACGCATGCAGAGATCCGTAAATGGGAATAAAATCAAGTATGGTTAAGGAGTACATATTTTTCAGTAACGGATAGAAGATGGAAATGACAACAACCGTGTAAAAGGCTAGACAAGAAAGGCCTAAGAAGAAGGCTGCCTTAATATCCAAAGCATTTTTCCTCAAGTAAGCAAGGAGATAAGCGGTGTAAACCACAATATTGCAGGCGAACAAACCGACACCAATGTATTCAATCGGCTTGGAGAAAATCATACCAATAGCAATCAAGATGGGTCCGATGATATCGATGGCAACAACCCAAGGATACCAGCTTTTCTTCGTCATGATGCGTCCCAGTGCACCAATAAAAATCGGAACGATCGCAGATGAGAAATGAAAGTGGAGCGAGTTTAACGCATGCGTTGAAGGATTAGCTTGGAACAGGTTCAATTGATATTGATATAAGGTAAACCATATGCCCCCGATAAAAAAATAAACGAGCCCCGCACCAATCGCTATTTCCGCTGCTTTTCCTTTAGAGATTACAATCGTGGTTAAGCCATAGATGCCGAGCAGCAGTGTGAACAGTAGCCATCCAAGAGACAGAATCCCTGGGATTTCCGTACTTTCTAACCCCCACATCTTATTACTCATTACCGAGGCCAGGGTCAGAAGCGCAGCGGGAAATTGAAGCCATTTCATAGCAGCATAAATCATTCGTTGATGTTTATTTTTTTCATCATGGTTCAAAAGTAAAATCACAAGAGGTACAATGACAAAAGCCGCAAAAAGTAGAAATTTTTCAACAAGTTCTAATTGGAAGTAATCAAGGTAAAATATCAGAATGGTTATGATTCCACCGGGAAACACGGGTACTAATAATGATTTCATTCGTTGCTTCAAGGAACTATTCATTAGGTTTCCTTTCTAACTACGTTTATCGTAATAACTGCCTGCATCCAGTTGTGTAGCATTCTTTAGTATAGATCGGCAATTCTTCTTTTAGTAGTCTAACACATTTATTTGTAAATATATGAAAATACAGTGCTTTAATAAAGGAGCTGTGGTGTCAAATGAATAAGAATGAAAGTACAGAAATGAAATGCTCTTCAAAAGCAGAAAACATTCTATCACAGATCAATAGTAAAACTAAGCTAGGTGACTTACGAAAAATCGCGAAGGACATCAAAAAAGATCACGAACTTGCTATGGAACTTTGGTCGACCGAAGCGTTTTTGCCCAGACTATTAGCTATTTTAATTATGGATAAAAAACTTCTTTCACAAGAATTGCTCAATAATTTTGATAAGGATATGCAGACTCACACTTTTGATGAGCGAAATAACTTAATGGATTGGTTAATGGCTAATCAGCTCACCAAAGACAAAAAGACCATTGCATTGATGGAGTCATGGGAAAAAAGCCCTTCTGCTCTTCAAAGGCGAGCTTTTTGGTATTATCAAGCGCGATTGAGATGGACTGGACAAACACCGCCTGATAACACCGAAGACTTACTATCTGCAATTGAAGCTAATATTACGCAGGAAGAGCCGGAAGTGCAGTGGGCTATGAATTTCATTGCAGGCTGGATAGGCATTTATGATCAAAAGTATCGTGCACGTTGTATTAAACTTGGTGAGAATACAGGTCTTTATAAAGATGAAATGGTTTCCAAGGGTTGTACTCCTAATTATTTGCCAGAGTTCATTGCAATTGAAGTTAACAAACGAAATAAGAATTAGTTACCGCTGAAATATTCATTAGGGTCTGATGTGAAAAAAAGAATTCGAATCCTCAATATGGAAAAAGGATCTGGAAGTAAGCTTCCAGATCCTTTTTGCTTGGAGGGCAATTGCAAAAGTTTTATGACACTACTAATCACTATAATTTGTGTGAAACCAAGTTTTTAACTCTTCACTCATTATCTCATACTCCTTGTCGGTAGCCTTCGGATCCAATTCGATTCCTCCAGATGGTCCGAAGATAACGATGTCTAGGCTCGTCTCGTCTAGCCGCACACCATGCGGCTCTCCATCTAATTTTAACGCCCGCCCGTATTGGAAGCCCAGACAGGAATCCAACTGTTCGGATAATTGCTATTGGTCAAGGTTGTGTTATAGAGAACTAAATTCCCATCACTTTGCATGACCAGTGTGTCACCTGTTGTGTTAGCCGGTAAGCTGCTCCCGTGATGACCTGGAATCCATGAGGTGGTATTGGGAGACCAAGCAGCTACCTGTACAGAAGTATCAATCATCAAAACTTTATCCCATCCCCAACCGGTGTAATATTCGAATTTACCTGTAGCCGGGTTGAAACCATAACGATAACCATATTGGTAAACGTCTTGATATTTCATGCCATATTTATAGATGACAGGTTTTCCGTACTGTGATTCAAAATTGAACGAAAGAGCCCCACTGTTACTGGTACCGCTACTCCAAAGAGAAGAACCGTTTTGATAGATAACAAAGTTCCCGTCATTCTGCCAAATGGCTGAGAACCTGCCATCTTGGGAGGTGAGATAGTCACCCTTTGCCATGCTTTGGCCGATCGTGAGCTTATCACCAAGATAGCCAGCAGAAGCTGTTGTTGGTACGGCAAATGCAAGAATCAACAAGCAAGCCATAAGAATGCGAAATGATCTGGGGAAAAGTTGTTTGTTCATTGGACACGCTCCTATGTTTTTATAATGGTTAAAGTTAAATGCACAAACTACAAACCCTTACAGTTATCGCGTATTTCTGCACAGCATTCGGTTAGGTGTGGTGAAAGAGCAATCAACACATCCCCCAGTGGTAGTTATAGGGAAAATCGATTCACAATGCTCTCCGGGGTCACCTCCTTTAATAGACAATAAGTTGCTTGAATACATAGTATGAAAATGATATGTGTTAACTAGAGTTGAGGGGTTTGAGGTCCGAGGAAGCTTACTATTATAATTGCCCGTACATGTGATCACAAAAACGAATATGACTTTTTATCCCATTATATCAACTAAAAAGATAAAATACATAATTTTCTATTAAAATCTTTCCGGGCCATAGTGGAAGGCATAAATGAATACTTTTAACTAGTCTCACTCTTGATTTACAGTTAGTAGTTCGGCTGTGGCAAACGATTTATTTTTATTTGTGGATATAGGAATTTGAAAGAATGTGTCGAATGAATGATTAGATTGATTTGAAGTATTTCAGAAGGGTTTCAGATGATTTTTTCATCCAGAAGAAAGATACGAGGAGGGTCATATGAATTTTGGCAAAAGGATAGGGAGCTTGGTTCTTGTATTATCACTCATTACAGGGTTGTTGTACTTAAAACCATCGGATAAGGTGTATGCTGCGGCTCCAACATCAACAATTACAATGGATAATACGCTGCTGAGAATTGGCAACACATCACAGGTAACCTTTACGTTCTCAGAAGCGGTACAAGGGTTGGATACGGGAGACTTAACGGTTCCAAACGCTACACTGACTGCACCTTCATCTTCAGATGGAGGCACTACGTGGACCGCAACTCTTACACCTAAACCCGACACTACAGATGCAACCAACGTCATTACTCTCGACAACGCAGGTGTGATGAATCAAGACCGTACTGTAGGTGTAGGTATAACCACCTCGAGTAATTATGCGATTGATACAATAAGACCCACAGCAAATATTATCATAGCTGGTACGGTCCTTACTGCCGGGGAGACATCACTGGTTACTATTACGTTTTCCGAAGCAGTGACAGGTTTTGACGTCGCTGACCTTTTGGTTGAGAACGGTACGGTGAGCGACCTTAGTTCCTCCGATGGAGGTATTACATGGACCGCGACATTAACACCAGCTTTGGGTATCACGGATGCAACTAACATCATCACGCTTGATAATACGGGCATTAGTGATATTGCAGGCAATACAGGCACGGGGACAACGCCTTCGAATAATTATGAGATCTATAACGCCCGGCCAACGGCAACGATTGTCGTAGCCGATACAACGTTGAATATTGGCAAGACGTCTGATGTCACCTTTACATTCTCTGAAGCAGTGACCGATTTTACGCTTGCCGACCTTGTGGTGACGAATGGAACCATTAACAATCTGGCTACGAACGACAATATTACGTATACAGCAAAATTGACCCCTACCGCCGGCATCACTGCTGGAACGAACAAGATTACACTCGACAATACGGGTGTGATGAATCAAGGCGGCATAACAGGTACGGGTACAACGGATTCCAATAACTACGCCATTGATACGGTCAGACCTACAGCAACGATTGACGTTACCGATACGACACTGACTGCAGGGAAGACATCGCAGGTTACCTTTACGTTTTCCGAAGGGGTTACAGGCCTTACCAATGACGACCTGACAGTTTCAAACGGTACGCTTAGTGCCGCTAGCTCTTCCGATGGAGGCATTACATGGACCGCGATATTGACGCCGACTGTTGGCATCACGGATGGAACGAATATCATTACGCTTGATAATACAGGCATCAGTGATGTTGCAGGCAATGCCGGAACGGGTACGACGGATTCGAATAATTATACGGTTTATACCGCCCAACCAACGGCAACGATTGTTGTAGCCGATACAACGCTGACCCGTGGCAAAACATCAGTGGTAACAATCACATTCTCTGAGGCTGTGTCGGGTTTTGATAATGCAGATCTGACGGTTGCAAGTGGTACACTGAGTGCTGTTCAATCATCTGATGGGGGTGTGACGTGGACAGCAACGTTAAGACCTCAAGCTAACGTGAACAAATCGGTCAATGTTATCACCCTTCAGAATAATGGAGTGTCCAATGGTGCCGGTAATGCAGGACAGGGTATAACGGAGTCCAATCCGTATTCAGTTTTCACTGTACAGCCCGTACAAACAACAAGTCCGAGTACTCCTTCAGCACCAATGGCTCCAATAGACAATACAGTCACTTCAACAACGGGTAAAATAACCGTTCCGGTGGGCAAATCAGGGTTGGTTAGCTTGGGAAAAGAGATTCAAATCTCAATTCCAGCAGGGGGATCACCTCAAGAACTGACTTTATCGATTGATAAAGTGTCTAATACCGAAATTTTGCTAACAAATAAAGAGATTCTGGCCAGCCCAGTTTTTGAGCTTCTGAAGAATTTCCCGGAGAACTTCCTCAAGCCGGTAAAAATGACCTTTACATTTGATTCATCAGGTCTTGAGAGTCATCATTCGGCAGCTGTATTTTATTATAATGAAGCGAATAAGGCATGGGAGAAAGTGGATGTCGGTATTATAAAAGGGAACCAAATCATAGTCGAGGTCAATCACTTTACGAAGTTCGCCGTCCTTGTTGTAGACAAAACCAGCGGAAAGCCGGTCTTGAATAGTCCAGTTGAACCCACAACGGAACCTGGTTTTGGCGATATCTCGGGACACTGGGCTGAAGCAAGAATTAAACAAGCTTCAAGCAACGGCATCATCAACGGTTATCCGGATGTAACGTTTAATCCGGGGAAGAACGTCACACGTGCCGAGTTCTCAGTCATGCTGATGGGTGCGTTGAGTTCACAAAAAGCAGAAGTGGAACTGGTATTCTCAGATAAGACCGAGATCGGAACTTGGGCCAAAATGGCAGTCTCGCAAGCCGTGCAAGAAGGCATTATTAGCGGTTATCCAGACGACACGTTCCGGCCGAACGCCAATATCACACGTGCCGAGATGGTAGTGATGGTTGCGAATGCGCTCAAGGTATCTACTACAGTCAATGCTACGACGTCTTTTGCAGATGACAAATCTATTCCTGTTTGGGCAAAAACCTCTGTGGAAGCTCTGAAGGAACTTGGTCTTGTAGAAGGAATGGGTAACAACGATTTCAAACCTAAAGCAAAAACCACCAGAGCAGAGGCTGTTGTTATATTAATGAACATGATAGATAAAACCAAAGCAGAATAGTAGTCGACCGAGAAACATCTCTACCTCTATAAAGAGGAAAGCAAATTGGAGTAAAAGATAGATACCTCGTCGTCTGAGTGTTTTGAGATATTATATGAAGAAACTAAGGCACCCTGCAGGGTGTCTTTTTTTAGCCAGTGCCAGTGTACTATGTCGAACGTACCCAGTAGGTGATAGCGTAAGAAGAATTGAGCTGCGTGTCAGAGTACCAATAGTGAAGTTTTGGCTGAATGTCATGTTGTTGTTCTATCAATCTCTCAACTTTTTACATCCATTTTATATATTTAATGATTTTTATGAATTGAACTATGGTAAAATATCTCAGGATCTAAAATTGGAGAGGGGTTTTTTCATTCATGTTTTGGAAAAAAGTTTTGGGCAAAAGCACACTGCGTGTAGCTACTGCTGCACTATTACTCACGCAACTATTGGGCGCAGCAGGTTCTGTCTCTGCCGCAGGTAACGATGTAGAAGTACACTTGATTGGAATCAATGATTTCCACGGTCAGTTAGATACGACATCAATCGTGGGTGATAAGAAGGCAGGAACGGCTCCAATTCTAGCAACCTATCTCAAAGAAGCTCAAGCCAAATATGAACACTCCCTACTCTTCCATAATGGGGACTCTGTTGGTGCATCTGCTCCAGCCTCATCTTTGGATCGTGATGAGCCTACCATGGAATGGATGAATATGATGGGCTTTGATGTAGCATCTCTGGGTAACCATGAGTTCGATCAAGGAATTGCAGCATTAAAAGCACAAATCTTTGGTGGCCTCGATCCAAAAGAAGGTAAAGTAACGCATGCCGGTGCAAAATTTGATTACGTCAATGCAAACGTGATTGAAACTGCCACAGGAAAAACATTGATTAAGCCGTATGTGATTAAAGAAGTGGGCGGAGTCAAAATTGGATTTATTGGACTAGTGACGAAATCCACACCTGCCAAAGTATCTCCATCTGGGACAGCTGGCGTACGTTTCTTAAGCGCAGAAGAAGAAGTGGAAGCTGTTAATAAATATGCTAAAGAATTGCAAGACCAAGGGGTAGAAACGATCATTGTTTTGGCACATGATCCAGCAACAACCAAAGAAGGCATAACCACTGGAGAAGCAGCTGATCTGGCAAAAGCTTTACCGGCGGACTCCCCTGTTGACGTTATCGTTGCAGGTGACAACCATGCTTTGGCTAACGGTGAAGTGAATGGAAAGTTGATCGTTCAAGCTTATTCCTATGGTACGGCTTTTGAAGATATCAAGCTGATGATTGACCCTGCCACCGGGGATGTAACTGAAAAATCAGCTACGATTACAACGACGTTCCAAGAGGGTGTAAAAGAAGACCCTGAATCTTTAGCTATTATTAAAAAATCATTAGACAAGCATCCTGAGCTGACGAAGCCAGTAGGTACAACGGATGGTTCTGTTACCCGTACAGATGCTTATAATAACGAGGCCCCTCTAGGCAACCTCATTGCAGATTCAATGCGTGAAGCAGACTTTGGGGATAAGGCCAGTGCTGCTGACTTTGCATTTATGAATCCAGGTGGTATTCGTGCGGATCTGCCACAAGGCGATGTGACCTTTGCTGATCTTGCCAAAATCCAACCGTTTGGTAATACTCTAGTAAAACTTGAGCTGACTGGCGAACAGGTTAAAACCTTGTTGCAGCAGCAATGGGGTACCAATGCTGACGGTACACCTAATACCAAAACACTCCAAATCTCTGGTTTGAAATACACTGCAGATTTCAATAAGCCTGTCGCAGAGCGTGTTAATGGTCTCAGTCTTGAAGATGGAACAACGATTGATCCTGCAAAAACATATACGGCTGTAGTTAACAACTTTATGGCTGCAGGTGGAGATAACTATAAAGTGCTGCTGGATGCTAAATCCTCCCTGGCAGGTCCTATCGATCTGGATGTATTCTACCAATACATCGTAGACACGTATAAAGGCGGTAGCATCGAAGCTAAAAATGAAGGACGTATCACAAACCTGGCTGCATCTACCGTGCCAACAGAAACACCTGTAACAAAAGAAGTCATTTCTCGTGCTGAATTTGTAAGTGCTCTGGTTGACATGTTGAAACTTAACGAAGTAGCTACAGCACCTGCATTCAAGGATGTTGCGGCTAATGCTGCATATGCAGATGCGATTGCTGAAGCTACGCATGCTGGATTTATTCAAGGTTATGGTGGAAACTTCTATCCTGATCGGGATATCACGCGTGAAGAAGCTGCAACCATTCTTGCTAAATTGTTAAAAGATCAAGCTACCGATATAGACGCTGCTACGATTATTGCTAGTTTCGAAGATGGTAAATCTGTGTCTGCCTATGCAATTAAACCTATGGCAAAACTGATTGACAAAGGTATTTTTGCTGGAACAGATAAAAAATCACTTCAACCTAAACAAGGTCTTACTACTAACGATGCCAAAGCATTACTTGAAAAAGCAATTGCCGCAAAAGCTTCATAATGTAGAACTTATTCAAACTTTATATTAAAACAGAGAAACACATCCTATCGGGCGAATGAGCATTCCTCTACGGATAAACCCTCTCATCAAGTAGTTCTTCAATTGGTGAAAAGGGTTTATCCAGGAGAATGCCATATCCCAATTTAGGATGTTTTTTTTATGCTTAAAATCCACGATTCTATGGAGAAATCCATGTCTGAATTGGCTCTATGCTCTGGTTACCGCGTAGTGTTCAGAATTTGGTAAGGGCTCTACAGTAAAATGGTAAGGCAAGCCATATGAACTTGATGAATTTTATCAGTTTCTGTTGTAAGGATGGAATGGCCAAAGGAAAGGGAAAAAGTTTCTGGTTGCTGCAAAAATTTTAGAAGTGGAGGAGATTTTCGTTTGAAACAAAAACGCAATATAGGTAAACCGTTATTGTCTTTATTTCTGGCAATGTTGCTCGTCTTGCAGACAGTGATATACTCCACCGCCGCATATGCGGAGAGTGTGCCAACGGATTCCGGAATGGAAGCGGTCAGTGAATCTGACTCGCCGAGTGCCGATGAACCACTTTCGGTACCTGAGGCAGTGTACGATGCACCGAACAATTTCGTAGCGATGGCGGCAGTCCCAACGGACAAAACAGCGGTATTTATGGAATCTAATTCAACCTTTCCGCTGGAAGTGACACAGGGGAATGTTGTTATTAATCCGAACGGTCTTATTCAGGGTAGACAGCCCTTTACACTCAAATCGGAAGGTCTCAAGGTACCAGTGAATGGTGATGACCCAAATCCAACTAATGCAGATCCTGATAAATACATCCAAAAGGGTGACTGGATCGAGCTGAAAAGAGAAGATTACTTCAAGGAAGTGATGCTGCCAACAGCTACTAAAACCTTGAATGCACAGACGGAATCAGGTACAAAACAGCTGGGTACCGCCTATTTCACTCCAAATAGCATCAGGATTGTATTTAACGGTGATGATTATTTTTTCAATGGTGTTGGACGAGGCATTGCCTTCGGCTTTGAATCTACTGCCAATGCAGATATAACGGGACTAGCGTATGGCGATAAAAAGCCGATCAACATCTTTGGTGGTGCATATCAGCTAGAGAACCCAGATGTTACAGCAGAGTATAACATTACTTTAAGCTCGCCTGGAATGATCAGATGGGATCAGTATAGTTATCGCGGAATTCAACCAGCGCAATTTGTTGAGGGAGCTGTTACATGGCAGTCAACCGTATCTGCGTTTGATCAGTTTGATAAAACAATCAAATTGCCACTAGACGGGAAGACCTTTTATACAAATCCCTCAACGTATAATACCAGCTCTGGAAATGTCCGCGGCACCTATATGGAGGATTCATTTAAAGTAAATGACCAAAATGTAACTCCAGTCGTTGGTCCAGACGGATCGCTGACTTACATTTTTCCACAGGGAACCGGTCTAGATCCAAAGGTTGAATATAAAACATGGATTTCAAAGGAAGCTTATTATTACGAGTATCGGAATCCGCCAGCCAATCTCGGTCGCAGCCACCGGGATATGAATGGCAAAGTGGAACTGAGAAAAGACAATGATATGTTGGTGCAGTCAGGTTTGGAGATTGCCTTTGCTCCCGACTGGATTCAAGCCAGCGCTTCGTATGACCATGCGAATGAAACCATTACATGGAAGGTCACGGTTAACCAATATAATAAAAAAGGGTTAAAGGACTTTACCATCACAAATGTATTACCGGCTGGGCTGGAATTTGAATCAGCTGCATGGCAGACATGGGTAGATGGCGCTGTATCTGAAGAAACGCCAATTACACCAGATTCGAACGGCGTTTATTCCTTCGGGGATATTAACGGAAAAGTCGAATTGTTGATTAAAAGCAAGGCGATAAGTGGTTCCAGCTTCCAAATTGATCCTCGTGCCAACTGGAATTTGGATACACCGGGTGGTATACAGAACAACGATGTAATGACGGGTAAAAGACCTATTGCCGTGACGGATGAGGCAGTCGTCAGCATTGGCGCACACACGTTTACAAAAACAGGCTCAGTATCAACCGAAGATTATAACCTGGGCAGTATCACGTGGACGGTTAATCTAGCACCACAATATGCCTTACCTAACGCTGCAATATACGATGTCCTTGTGCATGGCGGTGACTTGAACGTCTTGGACAACGCCGTAGATGAAACCAGCGAGGTGAGTGCGGAGACAATTGCGAAAATTAAAGCAAATATCACTTCTGCGCAGCTTTGGAAGCAGTACAAAGCGGGAACTCTGAAGTCGAATGCAACTGGATTGACGATGAAAGCTATTCCATTAACGGTGGACGGTAAAGTGGTGGCGGATTTGATCAAGGTGACCGGATACACCGAAGAAGCTGCATCCTTCAGCTTCCGTGCACTTGAGACCAACCCAAACATTCTCTTCAGACAGGATATTAACGCAGGGAAAGTAAGCTCGAATCGGGCTTTGCTCATTGATGGCGAAAGCGTAAAACAAGCAAATAGCAGTGCAAACCTACACCTGCATATGTTGAACAAGGATATGCTCTTTGCTTCGAGGCCATTAAAAGCAGATGGTACTTTTGAAAATGTGACGCCGAATAACGTTAGCAGTTACATTAGAAATGATAACAATGAAGCATGGACGATTTCTGGCTATGACAGGACAACCAAGACGGTCACATTCCGTTTAGGGGTTAATATGCCTGGATATAACACAGAAGAAATGGCTAAGGATGGCGGTAATCGAGTCATTAGTAATATTAAGCTAGTGGATACACTTCCCGAAGGCTGGGAATTCGTTCCTTTCTCTGAAACTAAGGATTTTGAGCTGTGGAAAGGATTTTCGGACAATGGTGCAGGAACAGAATATGGTGTTAGAAACGATGCTAGAACTCTAATTGAACCAGGTACTAGTTCTCATGTAGTCCATTTTTCACACATTGGAAACGAGGGTACTTTCACCTTCTCCAAGTTGGAAAGTCCTTATATCATTCTAGTGAAGGCAAGACCTTCCAATGATGCTCTGCAGAAGTATTTAGAGGAATACACCATCAACGGTACAGACAAACAGGTGCTGTATAACAAAGCCGATCTTCATATGACATGGGGTGGAGTGGAGAAGGTTGTCACCGAACAGCGCGAAGTTATTGTACCTATTCAGACCCTTGGAAAGTCGGTAACTAAGCCAGTTCCAGGAGTGCTGGAATGGACGGTGAACTATACCCCGCCATTTAACATGAAGCAGGGTGTTTATTTGCAGGATACCCTGGGTGCAGGCATGAATTTGCGTTATGAAGAAAACGGAAAGCTTGTGCTGACATCACCTAGTATGGCAGTCTATCCTGCTAAATTGACCGCAAGCGGCACTCTTGAACGAGAGGGCGCAGCACTGGACCTCAGCGACCCGAATGCTGAAGTTCAAGTAGAAGCTGTACCAGGCGCAGGTGGCACTACGGTTCTAACATTTAAAATGGACGACCCTAATCAGCTTTACCAGTTTGTGTACCAAACAGAAGTTGATCCATCTACAGCGAAAGCTGGAGACACTATGGGCAACGAGGTAAAACTGGAGGGCGATGACAATCTGAAATCTGTCAGTGCCAGAAGTGAAAGCACACTGGACAGTTCGGACGTGGCCGGCAGTTCAAGTTCCAATGCTCTGTTGCCCCTGAAAAAGGTAGATCCCAATGGCAATCCGCTAAAAGACGTAGAGTTTACACTCTATAAGAAAGACGGCGGAACTATAATCACCCAAGGAAAAACCGATAGCGGAGGGAAACTTAATCTGCTATTCCCTGATCCAGGGTATTATGAGCTGAAAGAAACTTATATTGACACCAATACTTGGCTGCCAACTACAAGAGTATACCAAGTATATGTAGGGAATACGCCAGGGAAGCCCATCTGGGTAGACGGGGTAAAATTAACCCCTGATAATCCTCTGATCGTGCCTACACCGGCCCAAGGCAAGCTGACCATTACCAATAAGGTGGAAGGCAACGGCAGTAATCCGGACAAAGAGTTCGAGTACACCGTGACCATCACCGGCGAAGGTAAGGACAGAGAGTATACCTATAAGAAGTCAGATGATACGTTTGGCAATATCAAGAGCGGAGACAAGGTTGCTCTCAAGCACGGGGAATCTGTGACGTTCCCAGCATTGCCTGCGGATCTGGTCTATACCGTAACCGAGGACGATTATACATCCGTTGACGGTTATACGACGATACCGGGTACGAGAGAACTGTCTGGCTCAATCATGAATAAAGGTGATCACAAGGCGGACTTCATCAACGAACGGACCGTTAACAAGCTGACCATCAGCAATACGGTCATGGGCAACGGCGGCGATAAAACGAAGGAGTTCGAGTACACCGTCAACTTTGAGGATGCAGGCAAAGAGGAAAGCTACACTTACGTGAAGACGGACGGCGGCACAGGTACGATCAAGTCCGGCGGTACCTTCCGCCTCAAGGATGGAGAGACACTGGATATTCTGGGTCTGCCTAAGAATCTGAAATACACCGTTACCCAACAAGACTACACAACCGATGAATACATGACTACTCCTGAGGAACGGTATTATACCGGAGTCATGAAAGGCATTGATGAAGATGCCTCATTCACGAACGTGCGAGTTTTGAAGGGCGGCCTATTAATCAGCAACACAGTTAAAGGCAAAGATGAAGACAAGAAGAAGCTGTTTAAGTACACGGTTGCCTTCACTGGCGAGGGATCGGACGAATCCTACGTCTATGAGAAGTCAGACGGCAGTAAGGGCATGATCAAGAGCGGTGAGAGCTTCGAGCTTACAGATGGCCAGACGCTCATTGTCCAAGGGCTTCCAACCAATCTTCAGTACAAAGTGACCCAAGATGACTATACGGAAGATGGCTATGTGACTGATCCAGAGAGTCTCATTCACATTGGCACTATTCCAGAGAAAAAATGGTCTGAAGCACATTTTGCTAATACCCGACCGTATCTGGAAGGCGTGTTGCGTAACAATAACACAGGAGAAGTCATTCCGAATGCACTGATTACGGTAACCGATCTGAATACAGGCGAAGAGGTTCAGACGCAGACGAATGAGAAGGGTGAATATTCAATCCCAGCCGTAGCGGATACCGACTATACGATCAGATATACGAAGATGTATCGGGTAGGCGGTAAGGATGTGCCTGTTGAGTTTACGCAGAAAGCAAATGTGAACAGCAGTGTAACGGACGAGACTGTTCCAGCGGACATTACGGCCGTGGGGATCATTCTGTTCAAACAACTGGATGGAACAACAGTGCTATTCAACGATTTGTTGACTAACCAGATGCATATCTATTTGAAAGACAAGGATGGCATTTATGTTAAGGAAAACGGCCAACCTAAAGCATTTCCTATGGCTTCGAATGGAACTTTCTCTGTAGAAGGGCTAAGCGAGCAGAAGTACACAATGGAAGTTCGCTATCAAGCTGAGACAGGCGAGGAATTGCTCCTCAAAGTGGCGCAACTTGATGTTAAAGCTAACGGAGAGCTGAATATTTCAGAGGAATTAGTTGACCCTTATGGTACGGTTTATGATGAAACGACAGGAGATGCCAGCACAGGCAAGAAAATTGAAGGAGCCATCGTTACACTGTATTATGCGGATACGCAGCGGAATAGAGATAAAGGTCGTATTCCGGGTACAAAAGTAACACTTCCTACGGTTCCAAATTTCCCACCGCACGACAATAAGAGTCCAGAGCAGGATAGCGATGCAAATGGCTTCTATGCGTACATGGTGTTTCCTGAAGCGGATTACTATCTGATCGTAACGAAGGACGGATACGAAACGCACACAAGTGGTACCATTTCAGTCGATTTTGACATTGTCAGGTACGATGTGCCAATGAAGCCAATTAGTTCTGGTGGCGGCACTGGCGGCAATGGTAACAACGGAGGCGGCACCGTAACGCCAGATCCAGGTACTGTAACGCCAGATCCGGGCACGGTAACGCCAGATCCGGGCACGGTAACACCAGATCCGGGCACGGTAACGCCAGATCCAGGCACGGTAACGCCAGATCCGGGCACGGTAACGCCAGATCCGGGCACGGTAACACCAGATCCGGGCACGGTAACGCCAGATCCGGGCACGGTAACGCCAGATCCGGGCACGGTAACGCCAGATCCGGGCACGGTAACGCCAGATCCGGGCACGGTAACGCCAGATCCAGGCACGGTAACGCCTGAACCAGGCACCGTAACGCCAGATCCGGGCACTGTAACGCCTGAACCAGGCAATGGTAACGATCAGCTTAAGAACGATAACAACGAGTTGGACGATGCTCCGAAAACTGGAGATAACAGCGTATCGCCATTCTTGTATATGGTTTTGGCGCTGATGTCCTTAATGACGATCGGGTTCTGTCTGCTCGGGTACAAGAAGAAAAAGCATATCCAGTAATGGAAGGGAAGGCGGTAAGAAAATGAGCAAAACTAAAAAAGTTCTTATCGCTGTTTCCTTGCTTGTGTTGGTATTTTCACTTGTCAGTCTTGCGGGGACTTTCTTGCGAGATTATGCCGAGAAGCAGAAAATCGAAGAGTTAACAAAGGTTTGGAAAGAAGGATCAGAACAAGGTGGAGGGGATGCATTCCCCTCCCTTTTGTTGAATAAAGGCAATGAGCCGGTTGTGCTCCCCGAATTTCGAGATCTTTACGAGAGGAACTCAGACATCGTTGGCTGGCTGAAGATTGACGGTACCCGAATTGAGTACCCGGTCATGCAGAGCCCACAGGATTCGGAGTACTATCTCAATCATGATTTTGATAAAAATGAAAATATAGGGGGACTCCCCTTTTTGGACAAGCATAGCCGGGCTAATAGTTCGGACATTTTGCTGATTCATGGTCATCACATGAAAAGTGGTTGGATGTTTAAAGATTTAATGAAGTACAAGAACGAAAGCTTCTATCAAGAACATGCTACGTTTCAGTTCAGCACGCTTTACGAAAAGGAAGAGTATGAGATTGTTGCCGTTATTCTGTCAAAAGTTTATCGCAAATCGGACGACGTGTTTAAATACTACCAGATTGAGAATGTAAGTACGCCCGCCGAGTTCGATTCATATGTTCAGAATATCCAAAAACTCTCTCTTTATGACACAGACGTAACAGCACATTATGGTGACAAGCTTATTGTGCTGTCCACATGCGAGTATTCGACCGAAAACGGTAGGTTAGCGGTGGTGGCTCGAAAGCGTTAATTGACGATGCTGAAACACAAAATCAATCTGCTTTATTGGGGCTGTCCCATAAGTCATAAAAATGGCTAGGGACAGACCTGTTTTCCAAATTGTAAAACAAAAAGAAGCCTTTCCTTGGTAAAATGGAAGTGTCGAGCAACCATTTCTAAGGAGGGCTTCTTTTGTACATTCAATATACCATGGATCAACTTTTCTTGCCAATGGATTTGGAGACAGATATCCCCGAAAACCACCTCGTTCGTGTTGTAAATGACGCAATCAATCGCCTGAGCGATTCCATTTTTAGTGCAGCATATCCTGGCGGGGGCCGCCATAGCTATCATCCCAAAATGCTCACCAAAATCATCATCTACGCCTATACCCAACGCATCTATTCATCCCGGCAAATCGCCAAGGCTGTTCGCGAAAATATCATGTTCATGTGGCTCGCTGGGCGGCAACAACCGGATTTTCGGACCATCAATCGCTTTCGTTCCGAGCGGATGAAAGAGGTACTGGAAACGGTGTTTACCCACGTGCTAGAACTGCTGGTTCAGGAGCAATACGTGTCCATGGATCACTACTTTCTGGACGGAACCAAGCTTGAGGCGAATGCAAATCGGTACACCTTTGTCTGGAAAAAGGCTGTCGTCAAGTACCAGGCCAAGCTGCAAGAAAAAGTACATACCCTGTTCCAAACCATCGAAGCGGCCGAAAGTGAAGAAGATGCGCTCCATGCGGGTACAGACCTCCCTGAGCTCGGGGAAGCTTCTGCACTCACGGCAGAAAAGCTGGAAAAAGCCATTGAGCAACTGGAGGAATCCTTACAAGAAAAACCGAAAAACAAAATCGTAAAGAAAGCCGTACGCCAGTTACGCAAAGACTTGCTACCGCGGCTGCAAAAGTATGAGCACCAGATCCAAACCGCAGGGGAGCGGAATAGCTATAGCAAAACCGATCCAGACGCAACGTTCATGCGAATGAAAGAAGATCATATGCGAAATGGTCAATTGAAGCCAGGGTACAATGTGCAGATTGGAACGGAAAACCAGTTTGTTTTAGGTTACACGGTGCACCAGCGACCCACAGACACGAAATGTCTGAAGCCCCATCTCGACCATTTCGAAGAAACGCTCGGCAAAAGACCGAAGACCGTCATTGCGGATGCAGGATATGGAAGTGAAGAGAATTACAGCTATTTCGAGGAGCAAAACATCCAGGCAATCGTCAAATATGGGACGTACCACAAGGAGAAAACCAGGGCGTGGAAGCAAGCGATTGGCAAGGTGGACAACTGGAGCTATAACGAAACGGAAGATACATGGACCTGTGCGGCGGGGAAGACGTTACATTTTCGGTACGAAAGCGAGACAGTCACGGAAAGTGGTTACACGATTCGTACCCGCCATTATCGAAGTGAAGATTGTAGTAGATGTCCTCTGAAAGCAACATGCACCAAAGCCAAAGGCAATCGGGAGATCGCGATCAGCCTGACCTATATGCGGCAAAAAAACGAGATGCGGGAACGACTGCGCAGCGAGGAAGGATACACCCTTTCTGTTCAGCGCATGACGGAGCCAGAGAGTGTGTTTGGACAAATCAAAAACAACCGGGGATTCCGAAGATTCCTGCTTCGCGGCTTGCAAAAAGTAAGCCTGGAGGTCGGGTGGCTTTGCCTTGCCCACAATCTGCTTAAAAAAGCCGCAATGACGGAAAAACGCAAAAAGGACAAAGCAGGATAAACCTCTGCTTTGTCCTTTTTTGAACCTATGAGTGTTATTTCTTTTTGCCGATACGCTTTTTAAGGGCTTTTGAGACAGCCCCTTTTTCTTGTCCCCGAAACTTTGTGGGGTTATATTCTTTTGGAAGGCTGTTTATCAATATTGATATTGAAAGGATAGGGCAAATGACTGAATACAGAATGGCAACTCCAGATGAGCGTGAAGAATGTATCGATTTAGCCAACTATGCTTTTCACTTGGATTTTGAAACTCTGATGCCCAAAGGGTATGGGAAGAACGTAGATTCTTCTTCCATGCATAAGGTTGCTGTAGATGAGGAAGGCAGGCTGCGCGCGCAGGTAGCTGTTTTTCCAGAGCCTCTGACCGTATGTGGCTATACCCTGCGAACCGGCTATTTGGGTACTGTATCAGTCCATCCACGGGCGCGTGGCGAAGGACATATGAAGGTGCTCATGGACATGTGGCTTGAGGAATTACGCAATACGTGTGATATGGTTGTATTATATGGTCAGCGGCAGAGGTATGAGTATTTTGGCTTCACGCTTGGCGGTGTAAAGCTCAAGTATATTGTTGGAGAGGCCAATGTGCGCCATGGCTTAAAACATGTGAACGACACAGGAATATCTTTCAGGCCTTTCTTCGAGATTGAAGGAGCAGAGTCCTTTGCACACAGCATCAACACCTCGCGGCTTGCTTATGTTGAACGTGCAGTGCAGCAATTGCCACTTATTTTCGGCAGCCTCCATCAAAAGGCGCTGGGCGTTCTGGATCAAGATAAACTGATTGGGTATCTAATTGTAAACGAAACAGGAGATGAAATATCTGAATTTGCGCTGGAACATGCGGCAGATATTTCGCGGACGATTAAGGCTTACATGTTACATAGCAGAACGGATCGTATATCTATATTTACGCCGGAATATGACATTCCGCTGAATACGACACTTGGCAACATTGCGGAAGACTATGTTATTGAGACATCCGATATGTATCATATTCTGGACTTTGCCAATGTATTGGAGGCATATCTGACACTTAAATTCAAAACCACAGGGATAGTAAAGGGAGAATTCTCAGCAGTTATGGATGGTCAGCCGATTACTGCGCGAGTGGATGCGAGTGGTGTGACTGTCGAGCGATCTGCTAAGACCGATGCCGTTGTCCTTGATAAGCAACAGGCTCAGGCGCTTCTACTTACACAACATGGCCGTTATATGGCAGTTGCTGCGCCCGTTGGATGGTTTCCACTCCCAATATTCTGGTACAAGATCGATAAATTCTGACGAATCCAACGAGTATCGAGGATGTATACATTTGAGATGAGGACATGAAGGCCACTCCATCGTTGGGGTGGTCTCTATGCTGATCAACGATGCGGACTGGATGGAGACACTTTTGATCATATTATGGGGTTAAATCGACAAATTGATGTTTCTATGATAGGGTTGAGGCATCCCATAGGCATTCTACTCTTCGGAGTAGAGTGCCTTCATGTATATTATGGGTGCTTACATTAAATGTATTTTAAAATCAATTGGATCGTATATGGAGGTGGTGATGCTATGTTTCTCTCTTTAGCCCCAACAGGGGATGGTTGGATGAGTATGAAAAATGTGAAAATATCATTTAATAAAGAGGAGCGAACATAGCATGACTACTAGTTTTCAAGCGGAGAACCGCATTCCATTAAATACATCCCGACTTAGGGATTTACGTAAATCCGGGCGTTTGCCAGGTATTGTTTTTGGCAAAAATACGGAGAATGAAATGATTCATATTCCAACAATACAATTTCAAAAATGGTTGAAGCAGGGTACGTCTGGTTTTATCGAACTGCAGTTTGAAGAGAAAGGCTCATTGACTGTATTGTTGGAAGATCTCCAGCGTGATCCAGTGACACGGGATTTACTTCATGTGGATTTTCAGCAGGTGCAGACCAATGAGATCCTGCGTACTAAAATTCCTGTGAAGTTCAACGGCACACCGATTGGTACAAAACAGGGCGGAGTCGTGCAAGTTCAATTATCTTCTATTGAAGTGGAGGCATTGCCGAGACACTTGCCAACGTCGATTGAATTTGACATTAGTGCTATGGAACTTGGAGAAACGCTACATGTAAGTGATGCTACGTTTGCACCAGATGTGACGGTGATCTCTGAAGGGAATGAGTCTCTACTCTCTGTAGTTAAACCTTAACAATTCCAATTTCGCAAAGCTGAATAATTCAAAATTAGCCGTACGGGTGATATTCCGTACGGCTGATTTGTGTTGATTATGAGATGTTGGCGTGCTTCCATCCTCACAAGGAGGGGTAGCCTAGAATTCACCTCACGTAGATCTTTTGCTCGCGTACAGGCGCAATGATCCTAAAATTTCGCTACCCTTTCAAAGTTCACTCGCAAAATTCAGGTGTAAAGTAGGTAGACTCAGGAAAGGTAATCACTATAATGGAAATAAGATACATATATAGTTGAACCTAACCCGCTAAGGTCAATGGCATAACATTTCTAAACAGGGCGGTGAGCGAAAAGAAATGGACAAATTAAAGAATAGCGGATTCTATAAACTGAGATTCTTCATCACTCCTGAAGAGTTTAAAAGCCTTTTGCAGCTTTTGGAGCATCGGCAAGCGCAATTCAATCGTACGAATGCTGCCCGAACAGAGCATGATTATAATCAGGTGTACGAGGAGTATCAGACGTTCTATCAGTATTTTGTGGCAGGAGAAAAGAGAGATGACATCCATCCCTTCTTTGTTTACTCTATTTCTATTGCATCAGATCAAGAAAGTTCAGGATTTTTTGTGAGAAATGAAGGGGTTTCTTTTCCATATCACGGACAATGGGCAGAGGATGAACTGCCGTGTATCTTGCTTTCATTTCCGAAAAGTTTTCAAGTTAATTTGGAAGATGAAAAAGGAAAGTACTATATTTATGAGGATATACGGGACCATAAGCCGCTGACCTATGCGTTTTTCGATGAAATAAGAGACTCTATCAAAAAAATGACCAAATCCCTTCGCTTCTCAGCCCTTGATGCAGATGCGATGAAGGAGCAAAAGCCCTCCGTGCGTATAAGCCACGATGCAATGCACGACTTGAGCCAATCGTGGATCTTCAATAAATATGGACTTGTGATTCATGGCAAATAGGAGGGGGCTGAAATGATGTTCGCCCTAAAGCTTATCTGTACCTGGGTACTGCTATTTGCCTCATGTTCAGCAGTATGGTGGAGTTTCAGAACAGAAAAGCTTATAACCATCTCCTGGCTGGCATTTTTGATACCGGCTGTCTTCCAGCTTGTTACCGCTTTCCGGATTGGTCCAGGCCAAGCAAAGTCACTCATCGTGTTCGGCTGCATCAATCTGTTGTTTGCTGCCCTTGTGGGTGCGGGTGTCTGGTATCTAGTCCAAATAGCCAATTCATATCGAAGGGGCAAATGATCAACGAATGGAAAGGGGAACTCTAATCGTGATGCCAATGCAGGAAATAGAGACACTGGCCATAGAGATTGCCGCTGCCGCCAGAACATCTTTTTGTACTCTTTTTGAAAATGGTGAACGTTACTATTATTGTACGTTATACACTACTGGCGAGGGACATGCGCCAAGCATCTCTGCCTGGTCGTGGGAAGCATTGGCGTTGGAATCGGCTAGGCAAGCAGAGGAAAGTGATACGCCGGTATCCATGATTGCGGATCTCATCAAATGGTCGTATGCGGATTCGCCCTATTGTTGTTTTCAGGATGATCACTTTGACGGTGTCAAACAACGATATAACGAGCGTCCTTTCATTGCGGAACTGGAGTATGATGATTGGAATCGGGAGTTTGATATGAGGTTGAGAGCCATGGAGCTGGCGATGAAGATGCTAGATGATGAAGGCGTATTTGCCTTAAATCAACCGCGAGAGTCCGTATGTGCCCTTGTTGAAGTCATGCCGCCAGATGAGATCAATACCGAAATTGCCTTACGTTTGAATCGGGCGGAATCGCCGGCTATGCAAGCTTGGTTGGCGGAGGCGGCAGAATAGGGCATCAGGAGCGTTACTACGATGCTCGCAAGGCATACATACGACTTAATCTCGACAATCTTACTGAATCGGAAAATAGTAGACGATCAAAATTCCCGAACTACCTTTGTACATTAAAGGGTGGTTCTTTTTCGTGTTTGAGCTACGACATCAAGCTACCAGTTCCCCCCTACCACTGTACAAACACACTTTTTCTACCTTGTCCACATTTATACCTCACCAAAACTATTTAATTGCATTTAATAGACTATCAATAAAAAGGAGGTTTTGAGAATGGGAAATAGAAGACCTGGAGCACCTAGAGGTGGTTATGACCCTGTTCAGATCTATAACTCTACTTCGTTTAATGCGAGTGGAGTAGTGGAGTATGCATCCATCTTCTGTAGCAACGATAGATATAGTGTTCAGCGTGACGAGACTTGGAGATCTTCCGACCGTGGTGTGTGCCTGGTAACTAGAATCACCGCGACGGTTAGAACACCGAGTGGAAATATTGAAGCCGAGCCTTATACCTCTTCAGGTACTTCATACAGCCAGTTCGCCATTATACAGGTAGGGGTAAATCAGTTCCGAGTGACACGTGTTACAAGTGCGATTAGAAAATGCCGGAAATAACCGAAGTGGGTTAATATCGAGATTAGGTACGAAACATGAAGAGACGACTTGCCCGGATAACAGGCAGGTCGTCTCTTTTTCGGTTTAATTTTTCTTGTACCATAATATTCTGCGGTGCATCGAGGAGTCTTTCATAAGTCGGAAAGGGCGCAAATCCGGTTGATAATTTCCTTCAATGATCCAAATACGTCGTTTCTTGTCGACAGCAATATCGAACCCGACTTGTCTAAGCATGGGGTAATGCTCTCCCAATCGTATGGCGGCTAATCGTGCAACTTGTTCCGCTCTGACAAGTAAGCGCCGATCTCCAATTCGAGCTAGTCTCAGCGCTTTAAGAACTGGAATGGGGCGGTTATTCACATTGGTGACTTGGTATCCTTGTGCTGCGACTTTAGCATAGGAACCTGTCACGTTCCAAGTGGACGAGGAACCCTTTTTGCGCTGAACCATGATCCGAATGTCGAACGGCCTGTGTTTAATTTGAGCAAGCTGCAGACGCTTTTGGACAATATATTCATCACTTTTGATTGTTTGTTCGAACCATTCGAGTAACTGCTCGTTGTCTCTCATGGTGAGTGTGTTATTTTCATTTTGAATACGATAAGCATTTGCACCGCTTCGTTTAATGAACAGGATACCCCTTCCGTAACTGCCATTACGAGGTTTCAGTACAACGCTGGGATACTGAAGAAGCATCTTCGTTAGCGTTTCCTTTTCAAGCAACTGTGTTTCTGGCAACCGTTCTGCGAGAGAGGGCTCATCGCGCAGGATGCCATACTGCAACCATTTGTCTCTTTCGAATAACATTGGAATCACAGCCTTTTTCAATCGTCTACGGTAATTCTAATTCAAATTCGTGATCCGCATAAGTGGCCATCCATCCAGATTTGTAAGTCGAAGCATGTCCAATCGGTCGATGGAGACAGAAGATGAACTATTACGAGAAACGACTGCATTCTGGGGAGGCCTTCATTCACGCTTCGAGTGGCTTCTGGATTGCAGGCGCACTTCTATCACCACCGTGGACAACTGCATGCCATGCTGGTACATGTGCTGAAACGAGAACCAAATGTGCAATGGTTTGAGTAGTGCTAGACTAACCCTCAACTAGTATTTTTCGCCTATGAATTAGCTTATAAAAGACTGCAACTTTTTTACCAATATATATACAAGTTATTCGTTTACTGTATGCCTTTTCGATGTTATACTCACAATATTCAAAAAAGAATTTGTGAAAATATGTCGAATTGAGGCTTATCAGGATGATTATAGGTAAACAAAACGGCGAAACGATCATCCTCATTCCATCACTTGAACCGGATGAGAGACTTCCAGCCTATGTACGGCAATTGCGAGAGTATGGATTTACTAATATTGTTATTGTGGACGACGGATCTGGTGAGGCCTACCAGTCGATTTTCGAGGAGCTTCGTGAGAACGGTTGTGCTCTGCTGACACATGCGGAAAATCAGGGGAAGGGTGCGGCACTCAAGACCGGATTTGAGTATATTGGGAAGCAATTCGACGCAACTTCCTTCGTCGTAACCGCTGATTCAGACGGACAACACGCAGCTGAGGATGTATACCGTATAGCCCAAGAAGCAAGGCTTCATCCGGATTCGTTGGTGCTCGGGGTAAGGAACTTCAGCGAGGGGAATATACCTCCAAAGTCTCTGTTAGGAAATCGGATGACATCCTTTATTTTTGCCATGCTCTATGGTAGAAAACTGTCAGATACCCAGACTGGGCTTCGTGCCTTCGGTCCAGGGTTACTTGCGTTTATGCAGGATGTTCGCGGCACTCGATTTGAATATGAGCTGCAGATGCTTATCTCGTGCATTCAGTCTGGCATACCGATTCATACGATGCCCATCCAAGTCATTTATGAGAATGGTAATGCAGGCACTCATTTTAAAGCGATCCAGGATAGTGCTCGGGTCATGGGGGTGTTGTTCTCCAATTTCCTGCGGTTCATTTCATCATCGGTGGCCAGTTCGGTTGTGGATTTGGGCATCGCCTGGTTTTTGATCGACGCGTTGCGGCCCGTGTTGGGTGAGCAGCACTATTTAAGAATTCTGCTGGCAACCGTGATTGCGAGAGTTATATCCATTGTGGTCAACTATGTACTGAACAGACATTTTGTATTCCGCAAGGAGGATAGCCAGGGAAGTCTATGGCGCTATCTAACGTTATGCGGAGTAGTCATCTTGCTTTCCAGTACCGGTGTATATATATTCCATACCGTTCTCTTCGTAGATGAGAAATTGGCGAAATTCGTCTGTGATGCCTTGCTGTTCCTGCTCAGTTTCCAATTGCAGCGAAGATGGGTATTTGCAGCAAGGAGGAAGCAGTTGTAGTGCAAAACGAAAAAAGGCAGAATATCTTTTTTATCATCACGATGATCCTGATGTCGATTTATTTGGTATGGCGTACGTTCTTTACATTGCCATGGGGTGAAGGCGTTCTGAACGTCATTTTTGGTATGCTGCTGATTGTGGCTGAAACGGTCACCGTACTGACAACCTTTGAATTATTCTTTCAAAAGATGCAAAAAGAACGTACACAGCTCGATTTTCCAATCGTTCCGCCGGAGTATTATCCGGATGTGGATGTATTTATTGCTACGCATAATGAGCCTGTTGATCTGTTATATAAAACCGTTAATGCCTGTACGTTCATGGATTACCCGGACAAGCAGAAGGTTCATATCTATCTCTGTGACGATGGTGCGAGACCAGAGGTGGAGGAGCTTGCCAGACAGTTTGGCGTGGGATATCTGGGGTTCCCCGGAAACAAGGATGCCAAGTCTGGTAATCTGAACAATGCACTGAGCAAAAGCTCTTCGCCGCTCATTGCAACGTTTGATGCGGATATGATTCCACAGCACACCTTTTTGATGAAAACGGTACCCTATTTCATGCTCTCCACGTTTATTAAGGAGAATGAGGTATGGCGTCCTCGCCGAGAGGACGAGATGGACCCTAAGTTCAAGCTTGGTCTGGTACAGACCCCGCAAAGCTTCTACAATCCGGATCTATTCCAGTTTAACCTGTATGCAGAGCAAGGCATTCCGAATGAACAGGATTTCTTCTCCAGAGAAGTGAACATCCTGCGTAATGCCTCCAATGCGGTAGCCTACACTGGAAGTAATACGATCATTTCCCGGCAAGGCATGGAAGACATCGGAGGTTTTCCACTCAATACAATCACCGAGGACTTTGAGACAAGCATCCGCTTGCAGCAGGAAGGTTATATTACCTATGCGACTCAAGAGGTTCAAGCTGCCGGGCAGACAACAACAACAGTGAAGAGCATGATTAAACAACGGATTCGTTGGGCACGGGGTATCATTCAGAGCCTGCAGAATACGCGTGCACCCTTGTCTGGGAAGCTTCCTTTCTGGACGAGAGTGACCTACTTAAGCAGTTTCTTATACTGGTGGTCCTTCTTTAATCGGTTGATTTTCATTTTGGCACCTATTTTGTTTGCGTTATTCGACTTCCAGATTGTGAACACAACCTTCTGGCAAATCTTAATATTCTGGCTTCCATCTTATTTCTTCTACAGTGTATCCATGCGATATCTGTCCAGCAATATTCGGAATCAGCGATGGAGTCAGGTTATCGACACCATATTCATGCCTTACTTGATCTGGCCGGTTCTCCTGGAGACGCTGGGTATTCGTGAGAAAAAATTCAAGGTTACCAACAAAAGCAGAGCAAGCGGTCGACAATGGATGTCTGCTCTGTTATATGCACTTCCGCATATCTTCTTGCTGTTGCTATCCATTGCAGCCGTGATTCGGTATGTCAATGGCAAGTACGGCATTGCGCTGTTCTTCAGCAGTATCATTATTTTCTGGCTGATTCATAACATGATTGCGCTGTGTTACGCCCTGTTCTTCATGATCGGCCGCCGTGCGTATCGGGAGACAGAACGGATTCGGGCGCAGGAAGATGTCACGATTCACGACCAAGCCAACAATCTGCGTTATCAGGCCAAGACGGTGGATGTATCTGAGCAAGGTATTGCCTTCTATGTCCCATATCCCATTTATTTGGCTGAGCAGAAGATCATCTCTCTGGTTGTCAAAACCGACCGGTATGAGGCCAATCTCGATGCAGTCATCGTTTATGTGAAACAGGATGGAGAGGGCTGGCGTTACTCCGCAACGGTTCAGCCGATTGATGAGAATGATAACCGCCAATACATGCAAATCATCTACGACCGTAAACACTCATTGCCAGAGCAGATGAATCTGTGGGATACGGCTTATGACGATATGTTACGTAATGTGAAAAAACGGATTGTTCAACCCAGATCGGATCAGCGAAAAATGCCGCGGCTTTCTCTACAGCTTCCAGTTCATTTCACCAATGATGCTAGCTGTACGCTGCGCAGCTTCAATTATCGTTTCTTTTCCGCGACGGGTTTCCATGGTGATATTACGGCAGGAGCGGTCGTTACTTTTTATACAAAGAGTAATATTGAAGTCATTTTGCAACATACGGGGAAAACGACAGCCCGTGAGCGCGAAGTGCTTCTCTCGGTGGAGAATATCGATGATATTGTGGAGAAGGGCCTGATCGACCAATTGCTGACGGATTTGATTCAGCCACATTCCGATCGTTCCACCAGAGAGGGTTAGGAGAGATAGAGATGCTCATTGTGCTTCATTTTGTGATGGGGGTTTTGTTGATAATCTCCTTTGTTGGTTATATGCAGTTTGTTCGGAAGACACTTGCACTACGATGGGAGTTCATCCCTGTATTTGTGTTTTCTGCGATAGCCTGCATCGTATATTTCGCTGGTTTGGCAGGTCAGCTCTTTATTGGAAGCATTGTCGTGTTGATACTAGGCTTGGTGCTTTTTAGAGGTACGCTGGTTCAAGCTATCCGACGAGGGACCAAGCCGAATTTAATGTTCTCGATATTTCAGTTTTCTTTTCTGGGCGGAACATTCATCTTTTTGTTGATTCTGTTCCAAAACCAATTAACTCACTACGATAACTTCTCGCACTGGGCCATTGTGTTGAAGCAGATGCTGAGTACAAATGCCTTTCCGACACCAGAATCCAGCCTAATTGATTTTAAAAACTATCCGCTGGGGACTTCGTCATTTATTTATTATGTCTGTCGCTTCATGGGACACTCCCAGTCCGTGATGCTCTTGGCACAAGGGCTGCTTATCTTTTCCTGTTTTTATGCCATGTTTGGCATTGTTTCGGAGAAGAAACGCTTTCTTCTGTACGCTTTTCTTGGACTCGGGTTATCTACACTTTCTTTTTTCAATCTTACGATTCGGATCACCAATCTACTCGTGGATTTCTTGCTTCCGATCTATGCGCTCGCAATCCTGGCGGTGATCTACCAATATCGTAATGAGATCAAAAAAGCATGTATTGTTGTTCTTCCGCTTGCGGGATTACTGACCATCATCAAAAGCACGGGTATTATTTTCGCCGCGATCGGTCTGATTTTCCTAGTGTATACATGGCTAAAACATAAGCAAAAGTTCAGTTGGAGAACAGCGCTCGCTGTAGTGGGTACGATCTGCGGTACGCTGATTCCCTACTTCGGCTGGAGCTGGCGAATGGCAACGGTATTCCAAGGGATTGATAACAAGTTCGAGGGAACAGCCTCGGTGATCCAAGCTGGCAAGACGGGAGAACAGAAATGGGAGATCCTGACGCTCTTCCTGAAATCAAGCATAGATATCACGTCCAGGCCTGTGCTCGGAATTGTACTTTTCCAGCTTATCGCGATCGGAGCTTCGGTATTTGCCGTTGTTGTACTCAAGAAGAAGTGGAACTTGTGGAAAGCATTAATTGCTTTGGACGTTGTTCTGTTACTGTACTATGCGGGGATACTGGCGTTGTATCTCTTCTCCATGCCATTGGATGAAGCCATTGTCCTGGCAGGCTTTGAGCGTTATGCGTCCAGTATCGTGGTGCTGTTCGCCGGTGGGCTGGTGTTGTGCGCTGCGATCGACCTGGAGCGATCATTCCACTATCGGATCGGTGAAGTACCTGATTATCAATCATTTAAGACGGTTGAGACGAAAGGTCATTATCAAAAAGGCATTATCGGCTGTATGGCGGTTGCGGCCACCATCCTTTTGTCCGAATACAATGGTATCGTGTCTATCGCCCAAAGCTATGATACAACGCTCCCTTACAAGATTCATGCAGTTACTGGTGATCGGTGGTACTCAGGTGGGCAAGAGGATAATAACAGATATCTCTTCTACGCCTCAGACAGGGACCAACAGGTCACGAACTATTACATGCAATATGTAGGGAAGTATTTCTTGTATGCTCCACATGTGGACGGGATTGTATTGTTCTATGAGGATAATATGGATAACCTTCTAAGCGGTTACGATTATCTGGTGGTTGTGGAGACGGATCTCAATGCCAAGTGGTTGCTGAAAAAGCATTATGGCATCGACATGCAAGAGGGGATTTATAAAATCACCCGTTCCGGGGATCAGATCGTTCTTACGTTAACTTGAGATCATAGATGTTGAGACCCTGTTCCGAACATCCGGTCAGGTAAGATGGAATTCATGATTGTATATAAAGTCTCCTTAAATATAGCCCGCTATAGCTAATACCTATAGCGGGCTATAACTCTTTCGTAGAACAGCTATTCCGATCGGATATGTTATATTTAATTCTATAATGATAAACGGGGAGATTAAACTATGAGCGTACAAACAGAACCTAAACAACGAACAGTCACTCCATTTCGATATGATATTGTGGGCAGTTTCCTGCGCCCGAGTGCGTTGAAAGATGCCCGATTAAAATACCAGAACGGCGAAATTACCACGGAACAGTTGAATGAAGTGGAGAATGTCGAGATTGTGAAACTCGTACAGAAGCAAAAAGAGGTTGGCCTTCAGGCTGTAACGGACGGCGAATTCCGCCGCTCTTGGTGGCATCTGGACTTTTTCTGGGGACTGGATGGTGTAGAGCGGACGATCATTGAGGAAGGCTACCGATTCAACGGAGCGACATCCAGACCGGAAACAGCTCGTCTGAGCGGCAAAATCAGCTATAGCAGTCATCCATTTGTAGCGCATTATGCCTTCTTGAAAGAAGCGGCTGGGGAAGACGTTGTTGCTCGTCAATCCATCCCAGCGGCTGCACAGTTCCTATTCGAATTGGACCGGGCAGATAATAAGGAAAGCACACAAGCTATCTATCCGAACCGCCAAGAGCTTCTCTCTGACATTGCTGGGGCGTACAAAGCATCCATCCTGGCTTTTTATGAAGCCGGTTGCCGCAGCATCCAGATTGATGATTGCACGTGGGGTGCATTGTGTGACCAACAGTTCATCACAGTGATGGAGCAGATTGGCGTTAATGTGGAAGAGTACGCCAACGAACTCGCAAAACTGAATGAACATGTGGTATCAGGCCTGCCGGAAGACCTCGTGGTAACCACTCATGTCTGTCGCGGTAATTATGTTTCGACATTTGCAGGAGTCGGTGGCGGTTATGAGCCGATTGCGCAAACACTTCTGAGCATCGATAACTACTCTGGCTTCTACCTGGAGTTTGATACGGAACGGGCTGGTGACTTCAAACCACTTCGTTTCCTGAAGGATAACCAGCAGGTTGTACTTGGCCTCTTCTCTTCCAAATTCGGAGAGTTGGAGAACAAGGAAGATATCCTGAAACGGATTGAGGAAGCTACACAATATGTTGATCTGGATCGAATCTGCCTGAGTCCACAATGCGGCTTCGCTTCCACGGAAGAAGGCAACCATCTGACCGAGGAACAGCAATGGCGCAAGCTTGCCTTCATTAAGGAAATTGCTGAGGAGCTTTGGAAGTAACATTTGCAGCGTCATTCATCATTCCCGCATGTGTTTATGTATAAGAAAAAATCGCTAAAAAGCCGTACGGACCATCATCCGTATGGCTTTTTGGTGTAGTCCTCACTTTTGAGTGGATGTTTGATCAGAGCCCATAACAGCCAAGAGAGTGAAGCAATGGGTGGAGATAAGAATAACGGATCAGCCCGTATTATATTAGGGTTACATTCCTTGGTGAAGTAGTCCATTATCCGTTCTTAACGAAACAGTTATAGGATGAGAGCAGGAGGGTTTTATTAAATTAGGATGAAGATAATATCCATGTATTACATTCCAGATCATGGTATATTTGTAGTATTAAATAATGTAAGGAGATAACTATGAGTCGCACACTAGTTTTTTCACTAAAAGTAATACCTCTGCTGTTAACTACGATTCTGCTGTTTTCCCTAATTTCTGTACATCCTGCCCAGGCAGAGGGTGAAGTTGCGAACATTGAGGATGCTGTAGTAAAAAGTCAGTTGAACCTTAATTGGTCTTCGTTGGATGAGTTAAATAGTGGAGTTTCCCATTCCATTGCCTATGGTGGAGGGATTTATATGATGCCAGCTGCCGGAGGTTATGTGAAAACCTCTAAGGACGGAGTTACATGGAAGACAATCTATACCGGGAATCCAGTAGATTTTAGTTTGATTATTCATGGAAAGTCAGAATTCATGGGTTTTCGTGAGGAAGCAGATATCGTAACCGTATGGACATCCACTGATGGTCTGTCATGGGAGAAGTTAAATAATTCAATACATATAAGATTTTTAAAAGACGCCGTATGGAACGGGAAACGATATATTGCAGTTGGTGGAACAACATATGAAGGAAAGATTTTCTCTTCAGAGGATGGATTAACGTGGACCGAGCGAAAAACAGGTATCTCCACCAATTTTACAGCCGTAGCATGGGGCAATAATACCTTCGTGGCTCAAGGTTATGAAGGCGGAGTCGTAGCGGTATCCAAAGACGGAATCACCTGGAAAAAGGTGAAGACCAATCAGCCTAATTATGAGCAAGTTTGGGATATGACCTATGGCGGTGGAGCTTTTGTTGCTGTAGGGGATGCAACGATCATGACCTCGAAGGATGGACTGAAATGGATATACGTATCGTCTAAAGCCTTTTGGTCCAAGGTGTACTGGGCAAAGGACAGGTTTTATATTTTTGGTTTTGAATATGTGAATAAAGCCAATCATGTCCTGAAGGAGGTCAACTGGACATCCAAGGATGGTAAGAGCTGGAGCGATGCTGGGTTTGCAACTAGCCCTAAGCAGAACCTGTTTTGTACCATTCACAACGGCAAACAGTATATAACGATTACGGATGCTGGTATTCAAACATCTGCGGATGGGCGCAAATGGAAGCTGACAAAGCGATATCCTTTTGTGCTTCCAAGTAACGTATATGAAGCAGCAGTGAGCAAGGATAGGCTGGTGCTGGTGGGTGGGTATCGTAGCCAGCTTAACTTCCTTTCCGTCAGCTCGCAGGGTTCTGCAAAGATGAACACGGCTGGCAAATGGCAATCTTCTTATGTGGATCAAGCGTATCCACTTCGGGGAGTTGTATGGTCAGGGAAGGACTTTTTTGCGGTAGGAGATAACGGGAAGATGATGTCCTCTGTTGATGGGGTAAAGTGGAAGGACATTAAATCCCCGACAACTCAATCACTTACGAGCGTGCTGTATGCCAATAATACGTATTACGTGGCAGGCGAGGCCGGCACGATTCTTTCTTCCAAGGATAGGAAGACGTGGAGGACCCTAAACACTAATGTAAAGAAAAAAATCAATGCGATGGCATCAAACGGCACAACACTGGTAGCCGTTGGAGAAAAAGGGCTTTTGCTCGTCTCCGAGGATGGTCTGAAGTGGAACGAAATCCCGGCACGGTTTCCTGGACATAATTTCGATGTGGTATGGGGTGACGGAAAATTTGTCGTGACCACTGCCAGTTACTATGGGAATGCACAGAGTGCGGTTATTTTGACTTCAGAGGACGGTAAGAAATGGGTGAGGACAGAGTTCCGTGACGAATTATATGCTCGTGGAATGAACACTGGATTCTTTGGCATCTCATACGTGGGCAATCTCTTCATTGCTGTCGGCAGTGAAGGTTCCATCTTCCTTTCCGATGACGCTGAGAAATGGACCAAGCAGGATGTCTTGACGGTAGACGATTGGTACGATGCGGTGGAGTTTAAAGGGAAAGTGTACGTCTTTGGAAATACAGGTAAAATCGTTACGGCTGACCTCAACTCCTTGAAACGGAGCCACTAATTAAGATGCTTAAAGGGAGAATCTATATGCGTAATCAATTCATCAAAAGTGTGATCGTTTTATGTTTGGTTTTTGTACTATTACCGACCACTATTATCTCGGCTGCATCGCTTATCAAAGACCCGGTCCTGGCCAAAGTTATTCGAGCAGATTTGAAGCTGTCTGCTAAGAAGGAAATAAAGGCTGGCGATTTGAAAAAATTAAAATCTCTATATGCTATGGAAACGAAAAATAAGATTTCTAACCTGCAAGGTCTTGAACATGCCATTAATATGGTGGATTTATTCTTGCCTGGTCAAAATATAAAAAATATTAAGCCACTCCACAAGTTAAAAAAATTGACGTTCTTAGCTGTTGAAGGCAATCAGATTGCAGATATCTCGCCACTTTTAGGTCTGACTAATCTGCAAAATCTGGTTATGGACGATAACAAAATCAAAAGCCTGGCTCCATTAAAAAATATGCGTAAGCTGACCAGTTTGCTCGCCAGTGGGAATCAGGTGACCGATCTAAGTCCTCTTGAGAAATTAAAGCTGGAATGGGTTATTATGAATGATAATAAAATTCAAGATCTGACACCTTTGAAAAATCATCCAACCCTGGAGTATCTATATGTAGAAGATAACCTCATTAAGGATATTGCAGTGCTCGATACCATCCCACATCTAACAGAGGTTTATTTGGCTAACAATCCGTTGAATGATCGAGCAGAACAGGTTGTGAAAAAGTTGGAGAAGAAAGGCGTCCTTGTAAGTCTGGTAAGCGAAGAAGAAGAAGCGGATCAGGCGAAGTAGTTTTGATTAGAGAAGATGTATATGTATATGTATAGTAAGAAGAAGTAATCCCTCGTTAATAGTGAACAAAAACAAAGAAGGCCGCAGATATTCTGACGGCCTTCTTTAAGTATGTTGGACAGAAACGCTCGGTAACAACTTAACGCCCGTCCCACAACAATATTATTCCACTACGATCTCCTTCACCGTCTCTCCCTCAACTAGCACCGGCTGATAGTAGGTGTTCGTCGGTAGATCCTTTTTGCCTTGCAGATTCTTAATCACCCAGTCGGCAGCATCGCGGCCCATTTGTTCTTGGGGATGGGTTAGCGTTGTTAGCCGGATGTTGGCGTTCTTGGCGATGTACGAATTGTCCTGCCCAATGATGGATAACTCATCCGGGATCGAGATGCCCAGTTGCCTGCAGGCGTTCACGACCTCCAGTCCCACCTCATCGTTGTAACAGACAATTGCGGTGAGCGAATACCTGTTTTCGTCCAGATACGTTGCTACATTAGAGGATAAATCCGGTTTCGATGCGGTATCAAAGGAAAGCACTTGCTCAGGATGGAACCGTAATTTCGCTTCACCCAGCGCCTTGATGTACCCCTTCATCCGGTACTTGCCTTGTAAATCATCCATTTTGGCGATAATGCCGATCTGGGTATGGCCTTTGGCGATCAATTCCCGTGTGGCAAGATAGCTGGATTGCACGTCATCCAGGCAGAAGAACGGAACCTCCAGCTCTTCATAAAATGCATTAATCATCGTAAACGGCACATCCTGCTCTTTGAACGATAGGTAGTATGCAATGTTGGGATTGTACAGATTACTTTTGGTCGGTTCGACAATCAGGCCATCCACGCCGTAGGAGAGCATCATTTCGAGTGCTTTTTTCTCCTGCGCTACATCATTATTAGTACTGGCCAGCAGTAACGAGTAGTTGTCCTCATTCAGACGACTCTCGATACCGCGGATGATGGACGGAAAGATGTAATCCGAGATGTATGTCGTGATCACACCGATCGTTTTCTTTGACGTATTGCCACCTGACCGTGATCGATACTGATTGCTAACGTAGGTCCCTGACCCCTTTTCGCTTCGTAAAAATCCTTCATTTGATAACTCCAAAATAGCCTTCCGCACCGTCTGGCGACTTACGGTGTAGCTTTCCTGTAATGCCAACTCGGTGGGGATCTGTTCGCCTATGCTATATGTTCCCGAAAGGATATGACTCTTTATATCATCAATGATGACCTGATATTTTGGCTTCACGTAGTCCACTTCTTTCATCGTTACTCATCTATATAAACATAGTTGTTCGAATAGTTGTACGTACATATTTTAGCATGATTCAGTTAGGATGAAAATAAAACCGAACATTTTTCGAAATAAGCCGTACATATTCAGCCTTTTTGGATGGAGGTGTACCTTACAGCATAGCCGATTTATAACTATTTAAGACCTTTGAATGTTCAAATAGAGTGCAATATGTGTCCTTTGTAAGTATAACTATTATATATTATTGACAAATGTACGTACAAAAAATATACTAAGGCTGTCAGAAAAGGAAAGCGCATTCTTTGAAAACACAACAGGAAGTTTTTATACAATTTATGATCAGCTAGCGCTATAAGTAAAAGCTTCACCTTATATATGCATCCTTTGGGATGTGAAATCGCGACCGGAGAGGGGATACACGTGATTATGAGTCAATTGGACTTGAAAGAAGCCATTACCAAGGGCGCTACTTCGCTCGGAATTGAATTTGGATCAACGCGGATTAAGGTGGTATTGATTGATGATCGTTTTGAGACCATCGCGTCAGGCAGTTATGAATGGGAGAACCTCCTGAAAGATGGATATTGGACGTACAACCAGGAGGATATCATCACAGGTCTGCAAACGGCTTATCGTGAGATGAAGCAAGATGTGGAACAGAAATACGGAATCACGCTGCGCACGGTCGGGTCTATCGGATTCTCGGCCATGATGCACGGATATATCGCTTTGGATAGCGCGGGTGAACTGTTGGTACCTTTCCGCACGTGGCGTAATGCTACTACAGGAGCAGCTGCAAGAGAGCTAACGGAACTTCTGCAATTCAATATTCCGGAACGCTGGAGCATTGCCCACTTGTATCAAGCGATTTTGAACGAAGAGGTGCATGTGCCACAGATCGATCACCTGACAACCTTGGCTGGATACATCCACTGGTTGCTGACGGGCAATAAGGCGATTGGGATCGGCGATGCTTCAGGCATTTTCCCAATTGACGAGTCTACACATAACTATCATCCATCCATGATCCAACAGTTCGACGAACAGATCGCAGGCAAAGGTTATCCGTGGAAGGTCGAGGACCTTCTGCCCAAGGTATATCTCGCTGGTGAGAATGCAGGTGAATTGACGGAAGCGGGAGCCAAGTTGCTCGACCCTTCGCAAGATCTGCAAGCAGGCATTCCGCTCTGCCCGCCAGAAGGCGATGCCGGAACAGGCATGGTGGCAACAAATAGCGTGAGAAAACGGACGGGGAACATCTCCGTCGGCACATCCGTATTTGCGATGATCGTACTGGAGAAGGAATTATCCAAAGTGTATCCCGAGATCGATATGGTGACCACGCCAGATGGTAGCCCAGTAGGGATGGTTCATGCCAACAACTGTTCCAGTGATATCAACGCATGGGTTGGACTGTTCCGCGAATTCTCTCAAGCAATGGGATATGAAGTGGATAACGCCAAGTTGTTTAGCGTGTTGTTTAACAAGGCTTTGGAGGCAGACCCTGATGGTGGTGGCTTGCTCAGCTACGGTTACTACTCAGGTGAGAACATTACGGGACTTGAGAAAGGCCGTCCATTGTTCGTCCGCTCCCCGGAAAGCAACTTCAATCTGGCAAACTTCATGCGGACACATCTGTTCAGTGCCTTCGGTGCACTCAAGTTGGGTATGGACATTTTGACGGAGGAAGAGAATGTAGCCATTGACAGCATTTTGGCTCACGGTGGCCTATTCAAGACCCCTGTTGTCGGACAACGGATTGTAGCTGCTGCGATGAACGTACCGGTGTCGGTCATGTCTACCGCTGGTGAAGGCGGCGCATGGGGCATGGCGCTTCTGGCTTCGTACATGATCAACAAGGATCAAGAGGAGAGCCTGGATGTGTTCCTGGAGCAGAAGGTCTTTAACGATGTGGAGGGTGTCGAAGTGGCACCGGATGCATCGGATGTGAAAGGGTTTGAAGCATTTATCGAACGCTACCGGAGTGGACTTGCGATTGAGCAATCAGCCGTAGATCATCTGGTAGAGGTTGTTCAAAAAGACCGCTTTTGATTACGAAGGATGCCTAGTGGCATCATCAACATCGAATATGGAATTCAGCCGAAATGTCCGTTGCTCACGTAGCTCTATCTACGCTCCGCTACTCCATTTCTAGCTTCATCCCATCTTCTCGGTACTGAAAACCGACTTTTTGAACACGCACTATTAGAGAACGGGAGGGAATAACATGTTAGAACAACTGAAAGAAGAGGTGTTTCAGGCGAATCTGGAACTGCCAAAGCACGGACTTGTGAAATTCACATGGGGTAACGTCAGCGCAATTGATCGGGAAAGTGGTCTGTTTGTGATCAAACCAAGTGGCGTTAGCTACGATGTGATGAAAGCAAGCGACATGGTTGTGGTTGATCTGGACGGTAACGTCGTAGAAGGTGAGATGAGACCTTCCTCGGACACCGCAACACATGCCGTACTATATAAGCATTACTCGGAGATTGGTGGCATCGTGCATACACACTCCACTTGGGCGACTATCTGGGCGCAAGCCGGACTGGACGTACCTGTAATGGGAACCACACATGCGGACACGTTCTACGGGGCGGTGCCTTGTGCACGTTTCCTGAATCAGGACGAGGTTGATCGTGGATACGAAGCGGAGACGGGGCGCGTCATTATTGAAACGTTTGAACAGCGTGGGATTGATGTTATGGCTGTACCGGCAGTATTGCTCCATGGTCATGCACCGTTTACGTGGGGGAAAGATGCCAAGTCTGCCGTGGTGAACAGCGTCGTGCTGGAGGAAGTGTGCAAAATGAACCTGTACGCGCGGCAATTGAATAACTTTGCAAAAGAACTGCCACAAGGTATTTTGGATAAACACTATCTGCGAAAACACGGAAAAGACGCGTATTACGGACAAAAGTAATTAGGTTATAACAGTGACTGGAAGCATGTTCTGGCTTCCAAGTGGTGTAGTGTGGGAATGATTTGTTCAACTATACTTTTTACACGATAACGGAGAAGACAGAAGAAAGCTGGAGAAGCGGAGCGTTCGCCTTTATCACAGGATTTTCCCTTTAAAAAAGGGAATCAAAAAAATCCGGGGATAACCAGCGATCGAAAGATTATTCTGGCTGCGCAGTGTGCTAGTGTAAACCCATTAGTTCAACTATAAAATAATGAAATGAGGATGATTATATGTCAGCAGCAAAAGAATTCTGGTTTGTCGTCGGTTCACAGCACTTGTACGGAGAAGAAGCATTGGGTGAAGTAAAAGCAAATGCACAGAAAATCACGGATGCCCTTAATGCAAGCGGCGTACTGCCGTACCCGCTCGTATTGCAGGATCTGGCGGTAAGCGCAGATAAAATCACGAGCACGATGAAGGAAGTTAACTACCGCGACGAAGTAGCAGGTGTGATTACGTGGATGCATACGTTCTCCCCGGCGAAAATGTGGATTCGTGGTACAAAATTGCTGCAAAAACCTTTGCTGCACTTGGCAACCCAATTCAACGAAAGCATTCCTTGGGCAACTATCGATATGGACTTCATGAACCTGAACCAAGCGGCACACGGTGACCGCGAATATGGCTTCATTAATGCCCGTCTGAGAAAACAAAATAAAATCGTTGTTGGCTACTGGGAGCGCCCAGAAGTGCAACAGCAGGTTGCAGACTGGATGGACGTAGCGGTAGCTTATAATGAAAGCTTTAACATCAAAGTAGCGCGCTTCGGTGATAACATGCGTAACGTGGGCGTAACCGAAGGTGATAAAGTTGAAGCACAGATCCAATTCGGATGGACGGTTGATTACTTCGGCATTGGTGACCTCGTGCAATACGTGAACGCTGTAACAGAGCAGGAAATCGATGATCTAATTGCTCAATATGGAGACCTCTACGAATTCGATTACGGCACGAACAGCAAGGAAGCTTGGGAAGCCAGTGTACGTGTGCAAGCGAGTTATGAAATTGCGATCAAACGCTTCCTGGATGAAGGTGGTTACAGTGCCTTCACTACGAACTTCGAAGATCTGCATGGTATGAAACAACTTCCGGGTCTGGCCGTGCAACGCCTGATGGCTCAAGGGTACGGATTTGCCGGTGAGGGTGACTGGAAAACGGCTGCGCTGGATCGTTTGCTGAAAATCATGGCCCATAACGAGAACACAGGCTTCATGGAAGATTACACATACGAGATGGCCGCTGGACAGGAAGCGATCCTGCAATCTCACATGCTTGAAGTTGATCCGACACTTGCCAGCACGAAACCGAGAATCATCGTGTCCCCACTGGGTATTGGCGATCGTGAAGATCCGGCACGTCTCGTATTCGACGGCAAAGCAGGCGAAGGTGTTGTGGTATCCATGGCAGACTTCGGTACACATTACAAACTGCTGATCAATGAAGTATCTGCATTTGAACCAACCGTTCCAGCACCTAACCTGCCGGTAGCACGTGTTCTGTGGAGCGTTAAGCCAAACTTCCAAGATGGAGTTAAAGCATGGATCGAAAATGGTGGTGGTCACCATACGGTTGTATCCTTGAACCTGACGACAGACCAGATCGTGACGTATGCGAAGCTGGTGAATCTGGAGTACGTTATTATTAAGTAAAAGTGGATTGGCAGCTACTGCCTGAACTCAACCAATTTTTTTCTCTGTGGCCGGGGGTTAACCCTCGGCCCTTTGTTTGTTATGCTGGGAAGCATGATGTGAAGCTGAGCAAGGATTTGCTTTTTCATCGAAAAGGGATAAGAAATGAAGGAGGAAGGACATGTATACAAAAGAAAGCTTGATGCAGCAACTGGAGCAGCTTGGTGTGGATAGGCAAGGCACGGTGCTCATTCACTCTTCCATGAAAAGTATAGGCGAGGTTGAAGGTGGAGCAGACACAGTTTTGGATGCCTTTAGCGACTATATGAAAGAGGGATTGTTGGTGCTTCCCACTCATACGTGGTCTACCATTAATGCGGATAACCCAGTGTTCCACGTGGAAACTTCTTCCTGTTGTGTGGGTATTCTGCCTGAACTGTTTCGTAAACGTCCGGGCGTAGTTCGTTCGTGGCACCCGACGCACTCGGTAGCGGCACTGGGACGGGACGCAGAGGCGTTTACGAAGGACGATCATCTCTTCGACACACCATGTGCGAGAGGTTCAGCATGGGGGAAACTGCTTGATCGGAAAGCGACGATCTTGTTAGTGGGCGTTGACTTGAAGCGGAATACATTTATCCATGGGGTCGAAGAGTGGGTGGACATCCCTGGCAGAATGACGGACGAGCATGAGATGCTGTATACGGTTTTACCAGATGGAAGCCAGATTTCAGTACCATCCCGCAGACATTGTGGGTTGCCATGGTCAGAGCATTTCTGGAAAGTAGATGAGGTACTGGTTCGCGAAGGTGCAATGCGTAAAGGAAAGCTCGGTGATGCGGTCGTAAGAGTGTGTGATGCGGCTAAGACGGCAGAGGTAATCACGGAAATGCTGAAGGATAACCCCGATCTATTCACGGACAATCTCCCTCTACATGCAGTAACTGAATGATACAAGGGCCGTCCGGTAGCCGGATGGCTCGATATCGACCACTTGATGATATCTGAATATCTCCCGAGCAGATGACCTTCCTCTCCTGTTTGTACTCTAAACCTCCAAGCATTCACAAATAATCAGAAATAGATCAGCATTTCGATCAGAGGTTGGTCGGACTTCCAGTGTATGGGCTACTCACCCTTATGGTGGTGTGATAAGATATGGTTAAATTAACCAATAAGTTTGGCGTAGCAATATTGTATAGGTGTTTATTGAAGTTTTATATACGTATCACTTAGAATCATGAACAACCACGTTGTCATTGTAGCATCTAAGAAGGAGAAGATTCGTGAACCCTTTAGTATGGTATGATCTCTTTTTATTTGTCCTTTTGTTCGGTGTAGGTGTATATGTGTTTGCTACGGTTAGAATTACGAACTTACATAAGGTGTACTTTTTGTTTCACGGGTTGATGATGCTCTGGCCTTTCTGTCAATTTGCGAGTACGCTCACGAATGATTCCGGTCTGCAATTGTTCTACGTTACCTTATCTTTCGTTGCGGTCTCCTTGCTTGGGAGCGGGTGGCTTCTACTGACGATCTTTATTACCGGTTATTCAGAGCGTCTGAGTGCAAAAGGAACCTTCCTGTTATTTGTCCCTGCGGTGATCGGGGCTATAGGTGTGGTCGCTAATCCATGGAATGAATTCGTCATTCCACTGGAGGGCGGGTACATCGAGCGGGCTTACGGGCCTTGGTTCTGGGTTGTGATGACTATTCTGGTGAGCTATTTCTTGACTTCTCTCGTGGTTCTATTCCGGGCGGTGTATTCTTCGCAGACGTCTGCCATGATCAAAAAACAGGTGAGAATCACACTGTGGGGCATCCTGGTGTTGGCTGTTTTTGCAATGATTGATGCGATTCTGAATGTCGTTCTAGCCCGCTGGTTGCCGATCATTCCTGGCATGACTTCGCTGGGGATCTTTCTGTCGGACCTGTTCTTTGTCTATGTGATCAAAAGATACAATGTGTTCGATCTGGTCTCCATCGCGCATGAGGATGTGATCAATACCATTCCATATGGCATCCTGGTACTGGATGAGAATGAAGTCATTGTTGAAGCGAACAAAGCCTCAAGATCCTTTATGGATCTGCATGTGGGGGATTCTTTTGATATGGAAGCCTTTCTGGAGTCTGTTCATGTCGTGGGTAGCTGCCGGGAGTTCGTGAATCACTATAAGAAAAAAGAAAATACCCTCTCTCACATTGAAGTGATCGTGGAGCGGGACAACAATATCCGGCACTATATCCTGCAATCGTCTCCGATTGTGGATTCGGCTCTTGTGCCGATCGGTCATATTCTCACGTTCCAGGATGTCTCGCAGGAGCGTTTCTACGTGAAAGAGATGAATCGCCAGAACGTAACGCTTCAGGAGCGAAATCAGGCGCTAGACTTGATCCGTCAGGAGTTATCCGAGGCCAATCGCAAACTGGAGGAACTCGCCCTGACGGACAGTTTAACCAACTGTTACAACCGTCGTTATCTGACCCAGCATCTGAATCACGAGGTCATTACCAATATTCAATACAAAACACCATTTTCGCTCCTGCTGCTCGATATCGACTACTTCAAAGCGATCAATGATCGCTATGGGCATGTCATCGGGGATGAAGTGCTCGTCCGCACGGCGGAGGCTGTCAAACAATCGATTCGCAGTACCGATATCCTGACGCGTTATGGCGGGGAAGAGTTCATGATCTACCTTCCGCATACGGAGCATGATCTGGCGAACCAAATCGCGGAGCGCGTAAGAACAGCTGTGGAGTCCAACCACATCATGGTGGATCACGAAATTATGCAGGTGTCGATTACGATTAGTATTGGGATTCTTTCCTTTGAGGATTTTGAAGTTGTGCATGTGCCGGACAATCCGGAGGGGTATTTGACTCAGCTGTTCGCTGCGGTGGATAAGGCCTTGTATCAGGCAAAGCAGAATGGACGGAACAGAGTGGAGTTTGCGGAGTTTGAGCGGGGAGTTGTTTGAGAAAGATTAAATGTAATCTGTAATTAGGGGAAATTCGTGAAGTTCCGAAATGAAAGTTTAATTTCTTCTTAAAAGAAGAATTCTTTAAGAAGCATAATTTTCTTTAAGATAATGCAGAGATATTATGAAATTTTCTAATAATGACAGACCCTTGATTTTGTGGATTTTTGAGTATATAGTGAAATTCACTTGAATAAAATGGGTAATAAGGAGGATTTACGTGGATAGAATAACTAAAAGTCTTATGGATGATTTCTCTAAAGTAATGGAAATAGAAACAAATAATCAAAGTAAATTATTTGAGATGTTTTCTACATATTCTATTTTATCAAAACACCATAGTGAGAAATTTGAGCTGGACGATGTAGTTGGTGGAGAAGGTGGAGATTGTGGAATAGATGGACTTGCAATAATTTTTAGTGGAATTTTGGTGAATACAGTAGAAGAAATTGATGACATATTAGAACGTTCAGGTTTAATATCTGAAGTTAATATCATTTTAGTACAATCAAAGACCTCCTCTTCTTTTGATGGAGGAGAAATGAGAACCTTTGGTGATGGAGTGATCGACTTTTTCTCTGAGAATCCAGGATTAGTTCGAAATGAGTTTATACAAAAAAAAGCAAAATTGGTAGAAAAAATTATCAGTATAGCAGCAAAAGTGAAAAAAATAACATGCAAAATGTTTTATGTTACAACTGGAAAGTGGTTAGATGATCAAAACTTATTGTCAAGAATTTCAAAAGTGCAAGAGGAAGTAGAAAATTTAAGTTTATTTAAAGAGATAAACTTTACTCCATTAGGAGCAAAAGAAATTCAAAAATATTATAGAGAGACACAAGAAAAAGTAAATGCAACCATCAAGTTTCAAAATAAGGTGTTGATACCTGATATTGAGGGAGTTCAAGAATCGTATATTGGTACATTGGAATTAAAAGAATACTTAAAAATAATCGTAGATGATCTGGGTAATATAAAGAGAGGAATTTTTTATGATAACGTAAGAGATTTCCAAGGCGAAAATGATGTTAATTTGAGCATTGAGAAAACATTACGTTCCAGTAAATCAGGTAGATTAGCTGTTCTTAATAATGGTATTACAATAGTGACAAAGACCTTGACTGTGGCTAGAAATGACTTTTCTTTGGAAGACTATCAAATTGTTAACGGATGCCAAACTTCTCATGTAATTTACAATAATCGTGAATTTTTAAATTTAGATGTTTCTTTGCCGATAAAAATAATTGTTCCAGAAAACGATGAAGTAGTAAATGATATAATTGTAGCAAATAATAGCCAAACGGAAGTCAAAAAAGAAGAATTAATGGCATTAAGTGATTTTCAAAAAAATCTTGAGCTATTTTATAATTCTATAGATGATCCCAAAAAACGCTTATATTATGAAAGAAGATCAAAGCAATATGATTCTGATCCGGGCATTGAGAGGGTGAGAATTATAACTATATCCTCCCAAGTCAGAAGTTTTGCATCAATGTTTTTAGATAAGCCGCATCTAGCTAGTAGATTTTATGGTAAATTGCTAGAAGAACTACAAGGTACAGCATTTTTAGAAGATCACGAACTTTTACCTTATTATACTAGTTCATTTGCTTTATATAAGCTGGAATTTTATTTTAGAAATAAAAACCTGGATTCGAAATATCGAAAATTTAAGTATCATATATTAATGTTACTTAAAATCTATTCGAACGAGGAAAAAGTTCCAAATTTCAATTCAAAGAAAATAAATAGATATTGTGAGGATATCAACAAAATTCTATACAATGGTAATTTGCTGGATGTCTTTAAAGAACTTACAACTGTTATTGATAAGGTTGTCGAAGATATTAATGATACGGAGACAACCAAGAGAATAAGTTTAAATAAAGAGTTAATTGATAAATTTCAAGAAATGAAAATAAAACTAAATTAAATTGAAGGCGTTCGTAAATCTTACGAGCGCCTTCTTTTCAAGTAAACCTTTGTAGAAACCCTTGTAGTCATTCGTTAGCTCTAAAATATGGAAGATGAGAATAATTTATAAAAAATTTAATCTCGCTATGAAACTATAACATTGTTGAGTAATTAATATATGGACATTTTCAACATTTGACTTATCGATTATTATTTTTAATAGCCTGAATTACCTCGGTATTTATCTTTGTAAGTATTTTTATTTCCGCTGTACTTCTACTGTTAATCAAGGTCATGTGTTCATCAATGGCAATATGTCGTTCTGAATTATTATTAAATTGGAAAAGTTCATTAGCAGGAATTTGCAATCCTATTATTATTTTTTCCAAAGTCTCCAATGAAATATTTCGATCTCCACGTTCAACCCCACCAATATAGCTATAATGAAGACCTGCTGCTTCCGCCAGTTGTTCCTGTGTCCAGCCTTTTGCCTTCCTTAACTCACGTATTCGATTTCCTACGTCCTCTGGTAAACTCATTTGATCACCTCCACTTAAGGTTAGAAGAGGTTATAGAATCCTTACAGACTAATATGTGCAAACTGTTTTGTTGAATAAAAGTACTTATAAGTACAATTTATATTGATCTTCTTTTGATTTATCTATACAATTATAAGAAAATGGATAATTAAGGAGGATCTCCTTTTGCGAAAATCTATCCTAAAATCACTCAAACCGGACATTATTGTTGAAATGTTGGACATGGCTGTGGCTTTTGAAAATTGGAACAAGGTGATGGAGAGGGCGGACATGTTATATCAATGTGTGCAGTCGATCCATGAAGAGCGGCAGGAGTATCGGTCAAAGGGAGTGCCTGCACCACATATACACATCGAGCGGCCCTTGGTCTACTATTATGGGTTCAGTCATTTGATGCGGGGAATGGCTCACCAGAAGATGGGACAGGTTGATCAGGCGAGGGCATGTATCGATCAATATGCAGAACTGGGATGGTTGGAGGATCTGGATGAGATAGGTATGCAGGTGGCACAGGAGTTCAGGCATAAGGCACAGGTGAATCGGTATGCTCTTGAGATTGAAGCCGGGCAGGTGCAACTGCTGGAGGAGTTTGTGAACTTTTTGCTTGAGCATCCGGAGGAATGGTTGGTGGGTCTGAAAGTGATTATGGAAGCAGCAGTGCGGCATAGATGGCAGATTGATCGGGTTTTACATGTGTTCGAGGATCAGATACAGGGTGTTGGCAGAGAAATGAATTCTTTAAACAACGATGATATGTATCATTACTGTTATCAGCGGGCTTTGTATGAACAGTGGATGGGAAGACCACAGGGGGCCGTGGAGTTCATTTTGCAGGCAATCAGGTTAGCGCATAAGCTAGGGATGGATCGGTATGTTATAAGGTGCATGGCATTGTTGGAATCATTGCGGGAAGAGGCGACAGCAGAGCAGATTGGACGATATCGGGTGATGTTGGATGAAATGAAGTAGGAAAGGTATTTACTGAAACTGGTAGGATATGCCTTGAAGTGGGTATATGCATATAGGACCATAGCACCGATGAGGAGCACAACTTGTGTTTTTAGCATGGTGAAATCAGGATGTTAGCCGGATAGTTTACATATTACACTTCTGCTAACATAGCATAATCCTATTTCGAATGAGCGGAGAAATGTATGAGTACAATCAAAGTTACCCCTGAACAACTACATCACGTATCAAATCAGGTGGATCAAGCCAGACAACAGTTGGAGAGTATACGAAGTGATCTGACGAGACAGATCATGTTCGTTCAGATGATGTGGATGGGTGCGACGCAGGAGCGATTTTACTATGAGTTCGAGCAGTCACGACCTATACTGGATAAAGCGCTGGAGAGTATGGTGAACACATCGAAGGAATTGAAGGATATCGCCACGCGTTTCCAAGATGCAGATGCTCAGAAGGTAAGTCTGGGTGGTGCAATTGGAGCTGTCGGTACCGCAGCTATGATGACCAAATCAACAGGTGGTTCAAATTCGGGCGATAAGGGCTATCGGATGGCACAAATCAATATGTTCGGTAAATTGGTATGGATGCCTGTCAACGAGAATGGTGTTGCGGATCAGGCTGCTCTTCAGGCTTATCAGAGGGATCAGGGAAATCTGGACTTTAATCGCATGCAAGCTGTGAACGTTGAACCGCCTGGGGAAGATATTTTTGCGTTACAGATCAAGGCGTTTGAGATGGGCATTCATCCTACGACGGGAGAGCCTGTATCAGATAAGTATGCTCAGATGATGGTGACCTCTCTGAAATTTAGTCAAATATTCATGGCGATTCAGATGGTTCGTGGGAGTATGCCGGGACGTTCGGGACCGTTTAAAACTTCGTCAACTGGCTTGGCATCTAAGATTCAGAATAATATAAAGAAAGCTGAACAAAAGGCAGGTATAAGCAATAACAATGGCAATGACTTATATCGTAGAACTTCCAATACGGGAGCCTTCAAGGACTTATCTGAGCCTATGCAATTAAGACATGTTGATAAGGTAGCAGGAGATGCAGGAATAGGACTCAAAGGGGTAAAGATAGAAATAGTCCGGGATGCTGAACTAGTAGGGAAGGATTTATACGGATGGGCTGATCCGAAAGGTAACAGGATAGTTCTCTATCCGGATGCATTTAGTAGTAAAGAGAATCTAGTTAAGACTCTAGGGCATGAGAGAATTCACATATATCAGACTAAGGTCTTTGGTAAGCCTCAAGATCCGGAAACATTGCTTGAGTATGAGAAAGGAGCCTATGGTTCAGAGAGCTCTTGGTGGGAGTATTATCAACGAAGGGAAAGATAACTATGACGAACTCTAAATTTAAAGATTGGATCAAGGTAAATACAGAGATCATTGAGAACTATCAAAATATATCTACTATTAAATGTCCTAACTGCCAAGAGACTAAAGTTAATTATCAGTATGTGGGAGACACACGTTCAAGAGTGGGTTTTTTAGACATATGGTGTAATTCTTGTCTTCAAGGAGTCCACATTTCTCGAACGAAAGTACCTGAACGCTTAAGTATGATTTCATTTGAAGAGGTAGATGAATATAAAAGAAGAGTGCCGAAGTATACTGCAGTAGAGCCTTTCTAACAATATTGAGCTAGAAAGCAAATCGTTAACAAGATAAGCCCTCATATGTAACAAAAAACATGAAGAATCCGCTCTCATTCGAGAGTCGGATTTTTTCTCGTTCTAACACCAATATAACTCTTGTCAAAACGTAATCATTACGATATGATAATACTCATTGTTTAGATAATAATGATTACGATTAAGAGAGAGGGGCATTACCTTGAATAAAAAGACGCCACTGCTAGCGCTGGTCTCCTTGGCCTTGAGCGCTGGACTGTTGAGCGCCTGCGGATCATCTGAGTCCAGTCCCGCTGCGCAACCATCCACCGATAATAAAAATGTTCACTTCCTATATAACTTCTCCACCAGCTCGCTAGATCCGCATGTGGATTCCAGCTATGTGCCGCTGCGCGCGGGCATTACGGAAACGCTGGTTCGTCTCGATGAAGAGAACTTGACGGTTGCTCCATGGCTCGCTGAGAGCTGGGAGAGCGAAGACGGGCAGCATTGGACGATCGACCTGCGAGATGATGTGACCTTCCAGAACGGCAAGCCAATGACGGGTGAATCCGTTAAGGCATCCCTTGAGCGGGCACTGGAAGAGAATGTAGCCATCCAGAACGCACTCAAGATCGATACGATTGAAGCCGAGGGTGACAAGCTGGAGATTACCACAACTCAGCCGTTCCCGGAGTTCGCTTCCGAGCTGGTGAACCCGAACACGGCGATTATCGACGTGAGTGAGCCGGATGTTGTGAACAAGCCCATTGGTACGGGCCCGTTCAAATTGGCCTCTTTTACCCCAGGCAGCAAGCTGGATCTGGATCGCTATGATGAATACTGGGACGGAGCATCGCCTCTGGATTCCATCACGTTCTCATTCAATGAAGATGCCAATGCCCGCACACTAGCGCTCAAATCTGGGCAGGTAGATATCGTATACCGTCCGGAAGTCGAAAGCCTCGAATCGCTCAAAGCGCTGGACGGCATGAAGGTTGAGTCCACATCGACATTCCGCGTGCATCAGCTAACGATGAACATGCAGCGGGAGAGTATGAAGGACCTTAATGTTCGTCGTGCGCTGGATGCGCTGATTGACCGTCAGGGTATCGTGGACACGATCCTGCTCGGCTACGGTGAAGCTGCTATCGGACCGTTCCTGCCATCGCTACCATTTGCGCCAACCTATACGGATACAGCAACGGAATCCGGAGCTGATGTCGCTGTAAACTATCTCAACGAAGCAGGGTACACGCAGCAAAACGGCGTGATGACTAAGGACGGCAAACCGTTGCAGTTGACGCTGCTGACATATTCGGCTCGTGCCGATCTGCCACTGATTGCTCAAGTATTCCAATCTGATGCGAAGAAGATCGGTATCGACGTGCAGATTCGCCAGATTGACACGCCAGAAGATTATATGGCATCTAACCGTGACTGGGATATTGCAACGTACAGTAATTTGACGGCTCCTCGTGGGGATGCAGGCTATTACCTTAATGCGACGTACCATCCGAAGGGTGCCCTTAATTTCAGCGGATCGGAAGATCCAGAGCTGACCAAGATCATCGACGAACTGAATCTCACAGTTGCACCGGAGAAGCGCGCAGAACTTGCCGAGAAGGCAGCCAACTACGTACATGACAACGTGCTGAACTCATTCGTGCTTCATCCAGGTACGATCGTTGCCTACAACGGTAAGAAGATCAAGAACTGGGTTACCACTCGCAGTGAATATTACATGATTACCAATAAGCTGGATGTGATGTAATGTTTCGCATTTTGCTTCGGAAGTTCCTTGAGGTATTTATCTTTCTGTTGTTCATTATGTTTGTGAGCTTCCTGTTCATTCGTCTGGCTCCGGGTGATCCCGTGCTGACGATCCTGAATGTGGACGAACTATCTGTTAGTCAGGAGCAGGTCGAAGCTGTACGCGAGGAAATGGGCTTCAATGATTCGCTTCCTGTCCAGTTTGGCAACTGGTTACTCGATTTCGTTCGACTCGACTTCGGCGTATCGTACTCGACAGGCCAGCCCGTCATGCAGACACTGATGCGTGCGTTGCCAGCTACGGCTGAACTCACGATTGGCGCACTGCTGGTCATGCTCGTGATAGCGATCCCGCTCGGCTCGCTGTCAGCACTCCATCGTGGCAGTTGGATTGACCGGGGCAGCCGGATGCTCTCCATTGTGGGTGCGGCGGTGCCAAGCTTCTGGCTGGGTCTGATCCTAATCGACATGTTCGGCGTACGCTTTGGCAATCTGCCGACCATGGGTCGGGATGGATTCACATCACTTATTCTGCCATCTCTGACGCTGGGACTTGCCATCTCCAGCGTTTATGTGCGTCTTTTGCGTTCCAGCCTATTGGATTCTCTTAGCCAGGAGTTCGTTCGGTCCGCCAGGGCAAGAGGGTTATCCGAAGGCCGGATCTTCATGCTTCACGCCTTCCGGCACAGTCTGCCGCCTGTCATTACAGTATTCGGCGTCAGTCTCGGTAGCCTGATTGGCGGAGTTGTTGTGATTGAAGTGTTGTTCGCTTATCCGGGCATCGGTAAGCTTGTCGTTGACGCCATCCGCCAGCGTGATTATCCACTGATTCAGGGTTACATTCTGATCATGGCCATCGTGGTATTCCTCGTGAATACGGCGGTTGATCTGTCGTACCGTTATTTGAATCCCGAAATGAAACTGAAGGAAAAGGAGGCCCACCGATGAAAACCATACCCCTGCCCATTCCACCTACAAAATCTAAAAAACATAACTGGCAGGCGATCGTTGGTTTGCTATTTGCCCTGCTGGTCATCGCGGCCTCCGTATATGCCTTTTTAGTTCTGAAACATGATCATACCTTAACCGATCTGCGCGGACGATTGCAGGGTGCAAGTGCTCTCCATCCGTTTGGCACCGACCATCTGGGCCGCGATGTACTGACACGTCTGTTGCTTGGCGGCGGCCAAACACTGGGTTATAGTCTGCTGGCACTCGGTGCTGCATTGCTGATTGGCATTCCGTTTGGTTTGATCGCGGGTTACAAACGTGGCTGGGTCGATAAGTTGTTTATGCGGATTGCTGATGCCTTTCTTGCTTTCCCTGATACCATCGTGGCGATTGTGCTAAGTGGCTTGCTTGGCGCGGGAATCGGTAATCTGGTATTGGCGATTGTGATCGTAAAGTGGGTCAGCTATGCCCGTCTAGTTCGAAGTACGGTTTTATCGGAGTCACAAAAGGATTACATTCGAATTGCCCGTACCAACGGATTGTCGGACGGTCGTATCATGAGAAAACATCTGCTTCCGCATATCGCAGGCCATGTGCTCGTGCTGGCCAGTCTTGATCTTGGAAAAATTATCCTGCTCATCTCATCATTGTCCTACATTGGCCTTGGCGCACAGCCGCCAACACCTGAATGGGGTGCGATGCTGAACGACTCACGGCCTTACTTCCAGTCTCGGCCGGAGCTGATGATCTATCCGGGCCTTGCCATTGTCTCGGTAGTGCTGCTTGCCAACATGCTGGGTGACTATCTAAGAGACCGGTTTGACGTGAAGAAAGAGGTGCAGCCATGATTCTCTCCATTGAGGAATTAAGCATCTCCAGTCGGGATCGTACGATTGTAGATCAAGTCTCTCTGGCTGTTCGCGAAGGTGAGTTCATGGCATTGGTTGGACAGAGTGGTAGCGGCAAAAGCTTGCTCTCGCAAGCGATTGGTCGTCTGCTACCGCCCAACCTGCATGCGTCGGGACGAGTCATGTTCGAAGGCAGCAACCTGCTCGAACGGAAGCCAAAGGAGATGCGCGCCCTGCGGGGAAGCCGCATCTCATATATTTTTCAAGACTATCAGGGAGCATTTACGCCCTTTCGCAGTATTGGTGGGCACTTTGATGAATACCAGAAGGTACATGGGGAAAAGTCTTCTGCCATCCGCAAGAAACGAGCCGAGGAAGCGCTGGAATCGGTTGGCCTTGGTGCTGAATTGCTGCGCCGCTATCCGTTCCAATTGAGCGGTGGACAGCTTCAGCGGGCCTCAATTGCCACATCGCTGATGCTGTCCCCTCGCCTGTTGATTGCTGACGAAGCAACAACGGCACTGGACAGTGTGTCTGGGCATCGCGTGTTGGAGTTGCTGGCACACAAGCAAGCGGAGACAGGCTGTGCCATTCTGTTTATCACACACGACTGGCGCCATGTACGCCGCTATGCCAACCGCTTGGCTGTGATGAAGGAAGGGCAGATCGTGGAATCTGGTGGGAAACATCGCATTCTTGACCATCCCCAGCATGAATATACCCGCCAGTTGATTGAGGCGGCTCCCGTCCTGAGTCGGTCACTGAAGTCGGGATTGAAGGAGGCAGGAACGGAATGAAGATGACCACAAATGATGAACGCCGTGGACTTGTGCAGTTCAAAGAAGAATCTGGTGTGCGAAGCCACGATTTTGCAAAAGATGTAAACCATGTAGACATAGACAATGCAGTCATAAATACTACAGAAACAGATCATGCAGTTACAGATGTGGATATAGATACCACGGGTACAGGCAATGCTTCATCGCTCAGCACCCTTGGCAATCCTGTGCTTCACGTGGAACATCTCAGCCGAACGTATGCAGGTGCAGACCGACCGGCTGTGAATGATATATCCTTCACTCTGAACCACGGCCAATGCCTTGGCCTGGTTGGGGAGAGCGGGTGCGGCAAGAGTACACTCGCCCGCTGTCTGTTGAGGATTGAAGATGCAGATACAGGCTCGATTACACTGGGCGGACAGGATATTGCGCGGCTTAGCGGCCGACGGTTGCGGCCACATCGCCGGAAGATTCAGATTGTTTTCCAGAATCCAATGGCAGCACTGAATCCAAAGCTCAAGATTGCTGATTCACTGATTGATCCGTACGAACAACTTGGACGGAACGCCGAGCTGTCCCACTTTACCTACACATCGAAGGAGGCTTATGTCCAAAAGCTACTTGAAGCAGTCGAGCTACCAAGCAATATGGCTGGACGATATCCACATGAGCTAAGTGGTGGACAGCGTCAGCGCGTCACGATTGCGCGTGCCATTGGCATTGAACCAGACGTTGTTGTTCTGGATGAACCGACGGCCAGCCTGGACGTGATCTCGCAAGGAGCAGTTTTGCAGTTGCTCACCGATTTACGGACATCGCTTGGTCTATCATACGTGTTCATCTCGCATGACTTGGCCGCGGTACATCGCATGAGCCAGCGTATCATCGTTATGCGGGAAGGTCAGATCGTTGACCGCTTTGGCGCAGATGCGTTGTTCGCTGAAGAACGCCATCCGTATACGAAAGAACTAATTTCGATCTTTTGAGTACTCCCGGAAACGCCGGGGGTGTTAATAGGTTAATTTATATATGAAGCCGCCTTCCGAAGAGATTCGAGAGCGGCTTTTGGCGCATCCATTTGATCACCCAAGTCCCACAAAAACCGAGCTCCTTTCTTTGTTTTGAACAAATATATCTTTCAGGCCTATAACCGGGCTAACGTTCCGATGTAAACTAGCGTATACTGATGGAATAGCAAATATCTTGAAATTGCATATTTAAATTGCTCTATATTATTGATACACTAGATCAAGGTTATAATCATTCAGAGAAGGTGCGATCCCGTTCAAGAATGGGCTTGCTGCAAATGCCAAATCGATAACGCTTACATCCTTTTGGCAAATATAGGATATAAGGACGGTAGACATGAGCCAGGGACAAACGAGTACAGATGTTATCTTGATTGGTGCCGGAATTATGAGTGCAACTTTGGGAACTTTGCTAAAAGAATTGGCACCAGACTGGAATATTAAGGTTTTCGAAAAGCTAGCCACTGCAGGAGAGGAAAGCTCCAACGAATGGAATAATGCCGGAACCGGGCATGCTGCATTGTGCGAACTTAACTATACCGTTGAACGACCAGACGGAACCGTAGATATTAGCAAAGCGATTAAAGTGAATGAACAATTTCAGATCTCAAAGCAATTTTGGTCCTATCTCGTCAATAGCCGTCTGATTCGTAATCCGCGGGACTTCATTATGCCGATTCCTCATTTGAGTTATGTACATGGAGAGAGCAATGTCCAGTTTTTGAAAAGACGTTATGACTCCTTGTCGAATCACCCGTTGTTCGCAGGCATGGAATTCTCGGATGACAAGAAAGAGCTGGCGAAATGGATGCCGCTGATGATGAAAGATCGTACCAGTAATGAACCTGTTGCAGCGACCAAAATTGACTCCGGTACGGACGTTAACTTTGGTGCTTTAACGCGTATGCTGATCAAACATTTGAAGGAACAACACGTGGGCATCCACTACCAACATAGCGTGAAGAATATGAAACGCACCAGCGATGGACAATGGGAATTATCCGTGAAAAACCTGAAGAGTGGTGCAGTCGAACGCCATAAGGCGAAATTTGTCTTCATCGGCGCGGGCGGCGGAAGTCTGCATTTGCTCCAGAAGACGGGCATTCCGGAAGGTAAACATATCGGCGGATTCCCGGTCAGTGGGATCTTTATGGTGTGCAAAAATCAAAAAGTCGTGGAACAGCATCATGCCAAAGTATATGGCAAGGCTTCGGTAGGAGCTCCGCCGATGTCGGTTCCGCATCTGGATACCCGTTTTATCGACAATAAGAAGTCGCTGTTATTTGGACCGTTTGCCGGGTTCTCGCCGAAGTTCCTGAAGACGGGTTCCAATGCCGACTTAATCACGTCTGTTAAGATGCATAATCTGCTTACGATGCTCGCAGCTGGTGTTAAAGAAATCTCTTTGACCAAATACCTGATCCAACAACTGATGTTATCCAAAGAACAACGGATGGCAGAATTGCGTGACTTTGTCCCGGGTGCCAAGAGCGAGGATTGGGATATGGTTCTGGCGGGGCAGCGTGTGCAGGTGATCAAGGATACCGTCCAAGGTGGCAAGGGAACGTTGCAATTTGGTACGGAAGTGGTCACGTCTGCAGATGGAACGATTGCGGCTTTGTTAGGTGCGTCACCGGGTGCATCCACTGCAGTTCAGGTCATGCTTGAGATTCTTCAGCGGTGCTTCCCGCAGCATATGGAGGCATGGGAGCCAAAGATCAAGGAAATGATTCCTTCCTATGGCATATCCCTTGTGGAGAACCTGGATCTTCTCAAAGAGGTTCATTCTTCAACAGCCAAGGCGCTGGGGTTATCGGATGAAAAACATGTGCTGCACGTATAACGTTTAGCTTATCGTGTTAGATCATAATGAAGTCAAAGAAAAGAGAGCTAAGCCGGGACGAACCCTGTGCTTAGCTCTCTTTTGGTTTATTTGGTATGTCAGAACCTGAACGTGAGCTTGAACTTGAACTTGAACATGTCCGTTATCATCGCGTTCCCCGTAGACCTTAAACAGAGCAAACGGATATGGATCGAATAATATGCCGCTGTAGAGTTATAGAACGATCTTATCTCTCAGCCTCTCATGCTGCGGTCCAAAGGGATGACAAAGGAAACTTTCGTACCTTGGCCCGGCGAGCTGACGATGGTCAAACCTTGTCCGTACATCTGGGTCAACCGGCGATGTGTATTGGTTAATCCAATGCCTCCAGTTCCGCCGGCACCTTTCTTGGGCCATGCTAGTGCCCGTTCAATCTGCTCGGGCTGCATCCCCACACCGTCATCCTCGATTTCGATCAGGGTGGACGCTGTTTGGTTGATGATTCGGATATGCACGGTTCCACCCTCAACTTTACTGAGAATACCATGTCGAACAGCATTCTCAATGAGCGGTTGAATGGTGAGTGGAGGCAGGGATAGATCAAGATCCTCTGGAATATCCCAGATAACATTTAGCCGGTCCATGAAACGTTCTTTCTCAATGTAGAGATAGGCGCGGGAGAGATCCAGCTCATGAGTGACCTCAACCATTTTCTCCGAATTGACAAAATGAAAGCTGGTCTGAAGGTACTCGATAAAAGCGTCACCCAGTTTCTGCATTCGCTCCGTATCCATCTCACTAAGAACCATGATTGAATTGAGCGTATTAAAAAGAAAATGGGGCTGAATCTGTGCTTGTAAGTAAGCAGCCTCCATGCGCAGTCGCTCATCAATGGATTGTTTCAGTACAATCAGAGACCCGATGCGATGCCTTAATTCAACGGCATCCACGGGCTTGGTGACATAGTCCGTAGCACCGGCCATGAATCCGGCGTATACATCCGCTGGTTCGTTACGGGCCGTCAGCAACAGGATGGGAAGCTCGGATACCGAATAACGCTTGCGTACGTTCTCGGTCAATTCATAACCGGACATATGGGGCATCATGACATCAGCAATCAGTAAGTCCCACGGTTCCTTATCCAGCAACTCTAGTGCTTCAAGTGCGGAAGCTGCTGGTTGAATGTGGTATGGTTCATTCGCAAGCATGGAGATCAGGACTCGCAGGTTTACAGGATCATCATCGACGGCAAGAATACGGGCGGTAGTCTTATCGTGAGATATGGCTTGCTGCTGCGGTTCTGCAATCGCAACTTCATCAAAGCTGTGAGCGTCCCATCGCTGCTCAGTCTGGTCAGAGAGCGCTTCGGTATCTTCCCGTGGAAGTGAGATCTGGAAGGTCGATCCTTGCCCAGGTACGGATTGCACAGTGAGCTGACCGCCATGGAGTTCGGTGAGCTGCCTGCTGATATTGAGACCGAGGCCGATTCCTCCGCTTAAACGAGCCTCTGGGGTCCCCTGTTCATACGCCTCGAATATTCGCTGTTGTATCTCTTCACTTATACCAACACCTGTATCTGAAACTTGAATCAAGACGTGCTCTCCATGTTCCCGAACAGATACGGTAATCGTACCCTCATCGGTGAATTTGAGTGCATTATGCAACAGGTTGTAGAGCACCTGAACAAGTCTTCTCTCATCGGCTTGAATTAAAGGCAGTGATTCAGGAATATCTACCTTCATGTGGACAGGCCTTCCCTCTGCCATGAATCGGAACATACCGATCACGCCTGGAATGACAGATGCAAGAGATAAAGGTTTCTTCTGGAGCGTAATGCGTTTTTCCTTTAAACGAATGACATCTAGGAGGTCATCGACCAGTTGGGACATGCGTCGGCCGATGGTGACTAACAGCTTCATGTCTTCTGCCTGCTGCCCACCTGATTTACGCCGTTCACGGACCGCGATGCTCTCGGCGATATTGATGATCCCGTGCAGCGGTGTACGCAATTCATGAGCCGTATTCACAAGAAACTGATCCTTCTGCCGATCCTCCTCTTTGAGCTGTTCGTACAACTGCTCAATCTCACTTGAATTGCGGAAGTATTTTCTGAACCAGTAGGCGGAGAAGCCGAATATGGCCGCGATAACATCAATCGGATAATACACGTTGGTGATCTCGCTACGCGAGTTCACAATTCCCCATAACACGCTTGATAGGCTGCTAGTTGCCGCAAAGAGCAAAAAGCTGGCGTCCCTTCGTTTCTCTGCTGCCATTCGGAAGAATAGGTACACAGACCAGCCGATGGCAAACAGATAGAGGAAATCAGAAAGCCCAATCTCAAGTACATGATAGATCAGGGTCACTGGTGCGACTAGCAGAAATAAACAGTAAGCGCCAAGCACGCTGGCATAGATACGGAACAGTGTACGCCCTTGTAGATTATGGGAGAAGCTTCTAGCCATCTGTATAAGGAAGAATGCGAACAACGGATAGGACAATGCCTTGGCCTTAACGATCCAAGTGAAGTTGAGTGGCATCCAACTCAATAACAGATTGTCATGGTCGGAGGCGACCGTTAGGGCAGCTACCAATGTTAGCATCGAGAACGTCAGCAGAGCTCGTTCCTTCCGGATAAACAGAAACATGACAAAAGCGTATAGGCTGTGCAAAATCAGTATGGCGAACGTGATCTTTTGCAGATCGATAGACAATCCTCGTTCACTTCCAATGGCTTCTGGAGAACCAAAATAGAGAGAGCGCGTGATCCCTCCGCTATAAGGATCGTCAAAATTGGCGGTCTGCACCAAAAGATTGAGTTCGGTAGAACCGTTAAGCACATAGGAAGTCGTAAATGCAGTCCTTTCTGGTCGATAGGCTTCGGCATGAGTGGCAGGTTGGCCGAATTCGGCAACAATGGTCCCGTTCATCTCGATAATCGATGAGGTCTGGATTTTCTGACCCCAGAGAGAGACTTCTTTCACAGATGGATCTAAAACTATGCGAAGATGATACGTTCCATATCCGAATGACGATGACGATTGTGGTAATGCATTCCGCCAGTCACCGGGAACTTGAATCCGTGTGGATGGGTTGTCCACTATTTTTATGTCACGATTAGAGATTAACGCCTGGGGGTAAAATTCCCATTCTCCATCCAGGGATATGGGTGAAGCGTTGGCGAGGTCCCAGCCTCGAAGGTCCAACACGCCTTTAGCGGGTTCAGGATGTGCGGGTATAGTGAAAGACTCGGACCATATCCAGCGAAAGCCAAGTAAAATAGTCAGGAATAGAATCGACAGCACTACATATCGGGGTATCTTTTTATAGGTTATTGGTTTCATGGCAGACTTTAGTTTTCGACAGTTTACTTCAAATTCCTGCATGTCCTCTGCCAAAGATGAACATTTTTTTGAATACCGGAACATAGATTCTATATTTAAATGATAGCGGTCCCACGTCAGAATTTATGGTAAAATTATAGATTAAAGGGTGATCAGTGAGCCAGAGGAGTTGTGCATATGAGAGTGATTTTGGTAGATGATGAATATCTCGCTCTGAGCAGGTTGAACAAACTGTTGCAAGAGAGAGAGGATTGCGAAGTTATCGGCTCTTTTCTGACGGCACAGGAAGCCATAGATCAGATCGAAATTCATCTGCCGGAAATCGTCTTCATGGACGTTCAGATGCCGGGGATGAACGGGATCGAGGCGACCGAACGTATCCATGAGGTTTCTCCTGGAACAGAAGTTATTTTCACAACCGCATATAACGAACATGCACTGACCGCCTATGGGCTTGAAGTGCTGGATTATATTATGAAGCCTGTAACGCGTGACCGTTTGGAAAAAACGATGAAGATGTATCAACGCCGAACGGTGTCAGCAAGTCTGAATATAGCAGAAGGGCCATCCATGTTGATCCGTTGTCTGGGGATGCTCCAAGTCCAAGTGCACCCCAATGAGCCGCCAAAACATATGAAGTTTAGAACAACCAAGATTAGAGAGTTATTCGCTTATCTGCTCCACCATCGGAACAAACCGATTAAACGGGATACGTTACTTGAGCTGTTGTGGCCAGAGTTGGAAGAGCGGAGAGGTATATCCAATCTGCACAGTGGAATCCATCGCTTACGCAGCATGATGAACGAACTCATGGGTGAGGATAAGATGTCCATTCGCTATCAACAGTTTGGTTATCTATTGGAAACGGGTGAATTCAGGATTGACGCGGAAGAATGGGAGAGCCGTCTTAACCGATTGCCTCTATTATCTTCGTCTACAATAGCTGAACATCGACAGACCTCAGATCAATATGAAGGCAAATATTATGGTGAGGACGATTACATATGGGCTGAGCTGGAGCGTCAGCGCTTGCATGCACTCTGGCGTAATCATGCCATGGAACTTGCACAATACTATATTGAAATGGGACAGAATACGGAAGCACTTACGCTATATCACCGGGTACAGCAATTCGAGCCATCATTGGAGCAAGTCGGATTGGCCTTAATGAAGACCTATGATCGATTAGGCAATAAAGATCCTGTAATCGCACAATATAATCAGTTGGTCACTACGTTAGAACAAGAGGCGGGCATACGTCCTGGCTTGGAAGTTGAGTTGTGGTACCAGCAATGGAAACAATCAAATAGTTAATTGGAAATATACAGCCTTGCAGCTTCGTTTGCAAGGCTGTTTTTTTGTCGTATTTGCTAGCGAAAGGTTTGGTAAGAGTTTGGTAAGAGGCTATGTGTAGAATAAGCAAGATGAGGGTCAACATTATGTTTTGAGTCAGTAAGCAGTCCAAAAATAACATATTAAGTAGGAGGAACCTATGTACACAGCAAAAATTCGGAAGAAACCATGGCAAAGAATGTCCATGTTAGTTCTTTCCTTTATTCTGGCGATTGGAACGTTACCCATGAGTTTGGCTCAAGCGGAGGCGACTAACGAGACTCCTGTTGGTCCGGGCGGAGTTGGATCCCCTTCACTATGGCTACGACCAGAGCGGGTAAACGGAGTTGCCAGCGGCGAAAAGGTGAGTATGTGGGAAGATCAAGGCAGTAAAATAAATAACGCAACGCAAGACGTGGTCGCGAATCAACCGACCTATTGGGATGATAAAAATCATAATATCAATTTCAATCCGGTATTGGAATATAACGGCACGAGTAGTTTTATGAATCTGGATGTAAGTAAGCTTCCTCAAGGGAAGAGCCCCAGATCGATCATAACCGTTAGCAAAACCAATAAAACGGGAGGCCTCAATTATATCATTTCATGGGGAGTCCAAACGATTGGTTATACGGGTATGGGGATGCTTCAAAATGCTACAAGAGGTGGCTTGACGACATTTAACAGTGACAGGAACCAAACATTATACACCCCTGAAGGATTCTTGGGCACGACATTCCCGAACGAGCAATTTGTTACTTGGACAGGCGGAGACACTGAATTTAACATAGCTAGATTGTACAGTAAAATGAAGCAGGTACAGCAACTAAATGACTGGGGAAAAGATAATGTGAAGCTATGGGATACTGGTAACTCTGGCGGAGCAGTAGTCGGCAAGCTGATCCCAGCAGCAACGGGCATTGAACATTGGCAGGGTACAATTGAAGAAATTATCGTATATGATCATGCTCTGACGGACGCAGAACGCCAAAAAGTCAGCACATATTTGGCTATCAAATATGGCTACACGTTGGATCAGACGACAGCAAATTCATATGTCGATTCAAACATGGCTACGATCTGGGATGCCCAGGAGAACGCAGTCTATACCCATCGCGTTACAAGCATCGGTCGAGATGACCTGAGCGGATTGATGCAAAAACAAGCCAAAGCGCAGGAACTGGGTTCCATAATGACGATTGCATTAGGCAACAGTGTCGAGGACACCAATTCTGCAAATGAAAATGAATTCTCAAATGATTCTTCTTTCTTTACGTTTGGTGACAATGGAGCAAGTACTGAATTCAAAACACCAATTACGAAAGATGGGAAAAAACTGCTTGGGATGGAGCGTGTCTACAAGGTACAGAAAGCAAACTGGACTGAATCACAGATTACACTTCAGGTAGACGAAGCGGGAGCTAACCCGGCTTTGCCTCAATATGTTGTGATCAGCAATGATGCTCAATTTGGTAATCCAAACACATTACATTTGATTGAGAACGGCCAAGTAACCCTTAATACATCAAATTTTGGTCCGAACTCGTACTTTACCATTGCAACTACTGCTACTCCTTTGACGGTACCAGACGTCACACTGACCGACGATGAGTTGACATGGGAAGCAGTTGCGCATGCGGATAAATATGAAGTAACAATCGAACTGGAAGACGGCACGAAGCGGACGGTGGAAGTAACCGGAATGGCGCTTAACCTGTCGCAATTGGTACCATCGCTAGAAGTTGGCACCTACAAAGTGACAGTAACAGCGAAGACGAACAATCCAGCCTATTCAGATTCAGAAGAGTCGAATTCGAAAAATTATGTTGTTGCTATTGATAAGGCGAAGTTGAAAGCTAAAGCCGATGAGATTAACGGTAAAATCGAATCAGGCGAACTGGACGAAGAGGAGTACACACCAGAAACATGGCAAACGCTGCAAGATGCGTTAGGAGTTGCTGAATCCGTGTTCGACGACGAGAATGCAACACCGGAACACGTGGAAAAGGCTTATCAGGATTTGGTGGATGCCCGGAAGGGGCTTACCAAAAAGCCTGGTACTGGTGTCGACACGTCAGTGCTGAAAAATGAACATGATAGAATCAAGGGTGAAAATCTAACCGAAACGGAATATACGGTAGAGAGCTGGGAAGCACTCAAAGATGCGATGAATGAAGCAGAGCGAGTGTTGAATGATCTGACAGCGAATCAAGCGCAGGTAGATAAGGCACTTCAAGATCTGACTAACGCTAGAACAGGACTTACCAAAGTGATTGGTACGGATACATCTACGTTGCAAACACTGGTCCCTTCCGTGGGAAGCTTGTCTCCGGCTTTTGATCCGGCTAAAGACACGTACACCATCTCTGTGCCGAATAGCGTATATCAATTTCAGCTCACGCCAACGGCACTTGATCCACTTGCGAAGATTGAAATAGCTGTTGGAGATGGAGAGTGGAACGAGGTTACAAGTGGTAGTGCAAGTGAGAATCTACCGCTCCAAGTTGGTGGAAATAAGATCGTTGTTAGAGTAACGGATTCACTTGGCCATGTTACGGCGTATAAAATCAACGTGACCAGAGCATCCAGTGACAATGGTAACAATGGTGGAGGCAATAACGGTGGAGGCAACAATGGGGGCGGAAATACAGGAGGTAACGGTGGAAGCACACCAGTACCTACACCTGCGCCAGTACCAACGCCAACTCCGGCACCCGTGAAGGATAATCTGGAAACAACTCGGGATGGTAGCCATCAACCATTTGCTACATCCAAACCATCTGACAACAAAGAAACGTTGGTTCAAGTTGATCCAGCCAAGCTGAATGTTGCCATGTCACAAGGCACAGGGCAACAGTTCGCGATTCATTCACCGAATGATGGGCATATGAAGGTGGACGGTTTGACCCTCGATACTCTAAAACAATTGGTGGATCAAGGTTCCAAACTGAACATTAGCAATCCGCTGGCGATCTATCCGGTACCTGGCGGTAAAATGGACGTGAATAGTGTGTCCAGACAGCTTGGTAATGCAGCGTTGAATGATATTGATGTCCATGTTGATATCGCACGTTCCTCGGATGCTTTGATTGACAGCGCCGAGACAAGAGCCGCATCCCAAGGATACGAGCTACTTGTCACACCAGTTGATCTGGATCTGACGTTTACGAAAGATGGACAGACCGTGCGATCCGGCCATCTGAACGGTTATGCACCGAAGTATATTGCACTTCCGGAAGGTATCGACCCGAACCGGATTACCACAGGCGTAATCATTAATCCGGACGGTAGCATTTTCCATGTACCAACGGTTGTCACGAAGATCGATAGTCGTTACTATGCACTCATTAATGACTTGCGTAGCAGCGGAAGCTACTCGGTTATCTGGAACCCGCAGGATTTTGAAGATGCCAGATCCCATTGGGGCAAAACGGATGTGAACAACATCGCTGCGAGATTAGATCTGCAAGGTAACGGAGATAACACATTCTCACCGAACCTTCAGGTTACTCGTTCCGAGTTTGCCGAGATTGTTGTACTTGGACTGGGCTTAATGCGTCAGGATGCACCACAGAATCTATTCCCTGACGTTAACGATTCCGCATGGTTCCGCTCCGCGGTAGCCCTTGCGAATGAATTCGGTATCGTTCGCGGTTACGATAATGGGAACTTCTACGGTAATCAGGAAATCACACGTGAGCAAGGATTTGCGATGGTTGCTCGTGCCTACCGTCTGATTGAACCGGAAGCGGCAGTTAGCCCAGATCAGATGAACTCTGAACTGGAACGTTACAGTGATGCAGCGGATGTATCGAATTGGGCAAAAGAAGATGTAGCCCAGTTGATTGCAGCCGGAATCATCCAAGGTAACGGGCCGGAGGTGCTGAGTCCAAAGAACACGATGACTCGTGCCGAGGTCACTGCATTGATTGCAAGAATGTTGAAAGTAACAAACTTAATTGATCAATAAACACAATTTAAAACGAAAAGCCTTTGCTGACATTGGGGGTCGGCGAAGGCTTTTTATTTTTTGAACTGACGTTGGAGTTACTGAACTCTATTTGTTTCGTTCTACCGATTAGTATTCACTATCGACCTTGGTAAGAGTTTGGTAAGAGGCTCCGTGTAAAATAAGCGGTGAAGCATTTCGAAATTAACACAATCTAGTAAATCAGACATCCTGAAAGGGATTATGAGAAGAGAATTTACAAAATTAGATATAATCGAAAGGTGTGACAAGTGTTTGAAGAACAATAAGAATTTGCACAACAGCAAAATGACAAGAGTATGGTCAAGGGTTCTTTCTTTGGTGATGGTTGCGAGTATATTGCCTACACCAATTTTGTTTCCAGCCATAGAAGCTCATGCAGATACTGAAAATCCTGCATCCAACAGTACCGCGATTACCGCAGGGGGATATCCGGGTGGTGTAAGCGACGGACTCATATCATGGATTGATGTTGAGCGAAGTATGAATCTGGCAGCTGACGGCAGTAAAATCACTTCTTTGACCGATCTGGTAGATCTGGACCCCAATGTAGAACATGATAATGTATGGAGTATCGTAAATCCTAATACCTTAGTTACAGGTGCCATTAACTTTAACAGCGGTATATTAATTGATGGTAACAAAGGATACTATGTCAGGGAGCCTTTCCATACAACGGATGTCGCTCGTGAGGCATTTTCCATTCAAGGAGCTGCTGCGAGTGGTTTCCCATGGCATTTTGGCGGCCAAGGAAGTACCGACACGTACAGTACAAGTGTAATCAGATCTTCATTTGGCAATGCAGGGAACGACGAATTGATTCGAGATAATGCAGGTAACCCGTATCAGTTAGGGAAAGCAGATATTTTCAATGTACTTCGCACTGAGAATTACTTTGGGATGTATTTAAATCATACGAAGTTAATCGATAAAACAACTGCAGGAACAGCGAACTTTAATAGTGCCTCGAGTGCTACGGGTTACTACTTCGGAGCAGGGCATAATCGAAGGTTTAATGGACTAATATCGGAAACGATATTATATAATCGCGAGTTACAGGACGTTGAAAGAGCTAAAGTGTACAGTTACTTGGGGTTAAAATACGGAATCACTCTGGCAGACAACTATGTTGCCAGTGATTGGAACGGAGTAGAAGGTACTGTTTTCTGGAATTCGTCGAACCAGGCAGATTACAAGAATCGCATTACCGGGATTGGCCGTGATGACTTAGGTGCCCAGAACCAGAAACAATCCAAGTCACAAGGAGTCGGCTCAAATGTAGCCATTGCTCTTGGAGATACGATTCATTCAGATAATGTCGACAATGAGAATACGATGGATAACAACTCCTTCTTTATGTTTGCAGACAAGAGCGCGAACGATACCGTATCTTATGTAAGTGCACCCATCGTGAAAGATGGCTTTCGTGTAAAGATCATGGATCGTTCATATCAGGTGGACAAAACAAACTGGAATGATCAAGATATCACACTTCAAGTGGATGATGCTGAAGGCTTAAAACCAAGCTACATCATTCTTAGCCAAGATGACTCTTTTGACAACAATGATACCTTTTATCCAGTAACGGATGGAAAGGTTACATTAAACAGTTCCAACTTTGCGGACGGTTCTTACTTCACGTTTGCAGCTGCTTATCCGGAACCTAAAGATGCTCACTTGCTAACATCGCAAGTCAATGACGATGGAACTTTGAATCTAACCTTCAATCGTGACGTGAAATCGGATGATTTGAAGGGCTTCACCGTCACAATTGGAGGTACCGTGTATGATAATCTGAGTCAATTTATAGCTAATGGATCTACGATTTCCATTCCTCTGACGGAAGCTCAGCTTGAATCGGGAGAAGAAATTACAATTAACTATGACGGTAGTGGCACGTTGAGAGACGCGTTAACCGGACTCAAGGTTGATGAATTCGATCAGGCTATTCATGCAGTCAATACAATGCCATTAGCGAAAAAAGTGAAAGAAGCCTTAGCTTTATCGAATGGTGATTACACGACTGATTCATGGAATGCATTGCAAACCAAAGTCCAAGAGGCACAGACACTTTTGAGCAATCCTTTGGTAACACAGACTCAGGTAAATGACCTGTTAAGTGTATTGGATAACGCAATCGATGGATTGGTCAAGAATCAACCCAAAGCGGACAGCGGCAGCTTCATCGAGGGCGAAAGCACGATATCCATACATTTTGATAAAAGTATCGAAGTAGTTTCTGAAGTGGATCTAAGTAGTGCATTTACAGTTACGATAGGTGGGCAAACCGTAGAAGTTGTCGGAGCTGTCATCGATGGATCTGATCCTACAAAATTGATTTTGACCTTGCCCGAATCGGTTAAATTATCAAGTGATGAGAAGGTTAACGTTGCTTACAATGGAACATCTGGCTATCTAAAAGGCGAGGGAGCAGAAGGGACATTGGTTCATGATTTCCAATTCGATTTGGAAGACCCATTCGCGAGCGCGCTGAAGATTACTGAACCAGCAGGGAGTACTTCAGATAAGAAGCCAGCGGTTTCGGGTGCGGTCCATACGGATACAGATATGCTGAGTGCAGTGTTGAAAGATGCGGATGGAAATGTAGTTGATGTTGCAGGAAGTTTGATCTGGAATGCTGGGGACCCAAACTGGTCCTATCATCTGGATGAAGATCTGGCACCCGGCACTTATACCGTTGAGGTAACAGCAGTGGACGGAGGACGTTCCGTTACAAAAACGAAAACATTTACTATTGTAAAAGAAGCACTGACACAGCTCAGTCTGACCGATTCATTTGGGAAAAATATTGCGTTGAACCAAGCATTTGATCCAAACCAATTCAACTACGCAGCAACGGTAACCAATGATGTGTACAATCTACGTATTTACCCGACTGCTCCTGATTCTGCAGACAAAATTGAGATTTTGCATGATGGAATCTGGAAGGAAGTGGAGAGTGGCAATAGTAGTGATGATCTTGCACTTAAGGTAGGTTCAAACACAATTGTCATTAGAGTTACAGATACGAATGGCTTGCAGACGGAGTACACTACGGTTATCACCAGAGCATCCAGTGACAATGGTAACAATGGTGGAGGCAATAACGGTGGCGGGAACAATGGCGGTGGAAATACGGGAGGTAACGGTGGAAGCACACCTGCCCCTGCGCCAGTACCAACACCAACTCCGGCACCCGTGAAGGATAATCTGGAAACAACTCGGGATGGTAGCCATCAACCATTTGCTACATCCAAACCATCTGACAACAAAGAAACATTGGTTCAAGTTGATCCAGCCAAGCTGAATGTTGCCATGTCACAAGGCACAGGCCAGCAGTTCGCCATTCATTCACCAAATGATGGGGATATGAAGGTGGACGGTTTAACCCTCGAAACACTGAAACAATTGGTGGATCAAGGTTCCAAACTGAACATTAGCAATCCGCTGGCGATCTATCCGGTACCTGGCGGTAAAATGGAAGTGAATGGTGTGTCCAAACAGCTTGGTAATTCAGCATTGAATGATATTGATGTCCATGTTAATATCGCACGTTCCTCGGATGCTTTGATTGACAGTGCCGAGACAAGAGCCGCATCCCAAGGATACGAGTTACTTGTCACACCGGTTGATCTGGATCTGACGTTTACGAAAGATGGACAGACCGTGCGATCCGGCCAGCTGAACGGTTATGCACCGAAGTATATTGCACTTCCGGAAGGTATCGACCTGAACCGGATTACCACAGGCGTAATCATTAATCCGGACGGTAGCATTTTCCATGTACCAACGGTTGTCACGAAGATCGATAGTCGTTACTATGCACTCATTAATGACTTGCGTAGCAGCGGAAGCTACTCGGTTATCTGGAACCCGCAGGATTTTGAAGATGCCAGATCCCATTGGGGCAAAACGGATGTGAACAACATCGCTGCGAGATTAGATCTGCAAGGTAACGGAGATAACACATTCTCACCGAACCGTCAGGTTACTCGTTCCGAGTTTGCCGAGATTGTTGTACTTGGACTGGGCTTAATGCGTCAGGATGCACCACAGAATCTATTCCCTGACGTTAACGATTCCGCATGGTTCCGCTCCGCGGTAGCCCTTGCGAATGAATTCGGTATCGTTCGCGGTTACGATAATGGGAACTTCTACGGTAATCAGGAGATCACACGCGAGCAAGGATTTGCGATGGTTGCTCGTGCCTACCGTCTAATCGAACCGGAAGCAGTGATCAATCCAGATCAGATGAACTCTGAACTGGAACGTTACAGTGATGCAGCGGATGTATCGAATTGGGCAAAAGAAGATGTAGCCCAGTTGATTGCAGCCGGAATCATCCAAGGTAACGGGCCAGAGGTTCTGAGTCCAAAGACCACGATGACTCGTGCTGAGGTCACTGCATTGATTGCAAGAATGTTGAAAGTAACCAACTTGATTGATCAATAAACACAATCTAAAATGAAAAGCCTTTGCTGACATTGGGGGTCGGCAAAGGCTTTTTTTTATTTTCATTAAATTCTTAAATTCATGTCGTAATACTTTCGCCCTGTTGGCAGATCGTGGAATATGAGATGATGGGTTCACCAGAGGTTCGGGTGACAAACTTCGAACCGCTGGCCTTCAGGCTATTGCGATCCTTCCTTCTACAATCATTGGAGATCATAGGGTCGCAGCTCTCCTGAAGATTTTATTTCAGAGAGGAGGCGTCCAGGCTATCATATTCCTTCCTTCTAACCCTAACCTTTCACGTTATATAGGGATGTGGCTTTCCTGGACTCTTTTATCATGAACAATACGATCTATTTGCGCAGAGCGAACAAACTCATTATCGAATCAAACGAAGGGGAACAACAGTTGCCGAAGACACATCTGGCGACTGCCCTCAAAAATATTGAAGCACTCGGATACACCTTCTCGGATGAGCTAATGCAGGCGATGCGGCAGCTGTCCAAGGAACAATTTGAAGCAGTATATATTCAACTTGAGGCTGATCTGAGAGTCATGGTCGGCGCACATGTGAAATACAAACCGATGTATGCAGGATTCCCGATGCAGGTGATGCATGCGGATGAAGCGGAGTTATACCTTAATGCAATTATTCATTATCTGACCAACCTGAATGTGGTCTATCCCGATCAACAATGTGTGGAGAGAATGCCTTTGCTGGAGAAGACGGACTTGAAAGTCATTGGTTTGGGAAACCAGCAAGCATTCCAGAAACTCATCCGTCAGATCATTGAAGCAAAAGGTTCCATCTCGGAAACTGACAAGGCCGATATCGACACGGTATTGGAGCATGCAGACCCGGAAGACGTGAATGCGCTATTACCCGCTGAGATTCCGTTCAAAGAAAATGTGGGCTTTGTGGTTGCCTCGCTGTTGAAGCATGAAAAAGCGAACATCGACCGGATCGGTCCGTATTTCAAAACGGCAAGTGATGTCCTCCGTCTAGCTGTTGCTTGGTCCGATGGTGATGTCAGCCTCGCAATGGCTTCTCCCTTCCGAAAATTCAAACGCCGTGAAAGACGCCTTTTGCTCGGATTGCTGGAGCAATGCGGCTCCATCACGGAGGATATGCTGCGATATAAAAATCGCTGGATTCGCCTCGGTGAAATTCTGCATCCTTCGGAATATAAGCTTCGGTATCCACGATGCGAGGAAGCCTTTGATATTTTGCGTAATAATAAACCGTATTCGACCTTCAACGGAAGTGTGGAGCTTGCCTTCCAATATCGGAATGTCTGGAGTCTGATTGATCTGTTGTCACAGCGTCCAGGTGAATTCGCGAGAAGACTGGATCACTTGCTGCGGATGACCGAAGATGAAGCGTATGTACTGCTGGCATTCGGGGAGGTATTGGAGCAAGTATCTACCCCGGTCTTGTTGCAAGTGAGACAGCATTTTACACAGCGTAATGAACCGCAGGATCTGCGTGTCTTCTTCCCAAAAGGCAATGTAGCCAAAGCTTTTGCTGTTCCGAATGAGCTGCCAGACATCGATGAAGCCACGTGTCAGGAGGTCGTGCAGTTATGCGAACGGGCGCTGGTAGAGCGCTTCGCTGTCCTTCCCACGCTTGGAAAGACCTATGTCGATCCACAGCTTCATGATTATCTGGTACCCTTTTCTCAGAGATCGGCAAGCAAGGCTCTACGTACCATCGTTCGTGGAAGCCGTGTGCCGATGGCAGAGGGTGATACCATTCGATTCTTCAACTGGTGGAAAGAGGGGGACGTGGATGGAAAGTCTACAGGGCGCGTGGACATTGACTTGTCTGCGGTGATGTACGATAAGGACTGGAACTATGTGGAGCATATTTCCTATACGAATCTGCGATCCTCTAACTATAAGGCTGTTCATAGCGGAGATATCGTGACAGCACCTAACGGAGCAAGTGAGTTCATTGATCTGCATATTCCATCCATCGTGGCCTATGGTGGACGATATGTGGTGGCAACCCTGCTTTCGTTCACCAGTCATCCGTATTGTGATCTGCCGGAATGTTTTGTAGGCTGGATGATGCGGAAGAAGCCAGGGTCTGGAGAGATTTTCGAACCGTCCACCGTAGCGAACAAAATCGATATTACTGCTGATACGCAGATTGCGATCCCTGTCATTATGGACATGGTCGAACGCACCGTCATCTGGACAGACCTGGCGCTGACAAGCCATCCCGATTACTACAATAATGTGGAAGGCAATCAAAAAGGCATGGTCCTGATGGGTAAAGCACTAACAAATTTACGCAAACCCGATCTGCATGACTTGTTCATGCTCCATGCCAAAGCTAGAGGAGAGCTGGTGGATACAATGGATCAGGCAGATACGATCTATTCGGTGGATCAAGGCGTTACTCCGTATGATATCGAGCAGATTATGGAGGAGTATCTGGTTTGACCTGTTTGACTTGACTACTGGTGATATGTGAATATCAAAGTTAGAAAAGAGTAGCTGATGCTGCTCTTTTTTCTGTTTAGATGCAAAGAGCCTACAGAATGGTGCAGGTAATGTCGGATGCAAAGAGAATGACTTTGCTAAGCTTAAATTAACGTGGGAGGGATGATATGGATACGCTGAGGCGGTTAAATGAAGCCTTGAATTATATTGAGGAGCATCTGATGGATGGCGTGGACATGAAGGAGATTTCCCGGATTGCCTGCTGCTCGGAGTATCATTTTACACGCATGTTCTCTTTTCTTAGTGGTGTAACGCTCTCGGAATATATTCGGCGTCGCCGCTTGACGCTTGCTGCCATGGAGCTAAGTCAAAGTGACAGCAAAATCATTGATATTGCGCTAAAGTACGGGTATACATCGCCGGATTCTTTCACTAGGGCATTTCAAAGCATGCATGGCACTACGCCCTCCGAAGCACGAAACCATGGCCCTTCCCTTAAAGCCTTCCCACGGATGACATTTCAACTGACCATTCAAGGAGGAAGCGAAATGAACTACCGTATTGAAGATAAAGAGGCGTTTCGAATCGTGGGTATTCGTAAAAGGGTGCCAATTGTATTTCACGGAGTTAATCCGGAGATCGCGGCGATGTATCAGAGCCTTACACCGGAATTGATCGATACCATCAAGGGGGCATCGAACGTCCAGCCTCTGGGCTTAATCAGTGCTTCAGCCCATTTCAGTGAGGGGCGGATGGCAGAACAAGGAGAACTGGATCATTACATTGGCGCAGCTACGACAAAAGATACGCCTGAAGGACTGGAACAGCTCGAGGTTCCTGCTTCAACGTGGGCTGTATTTACTGTCGTTGGCCCGTTTCCAGGCACGCTTCAGGAGGTGTGGGGCCGGATCTACGCGGAGTGGTTTCCTTCATCGGACTATGAGCTGAGTGAGGGTCCGGAAATGTTATGGAATGAGCACAAGGATGTTACTGTAGAGCAATATAGAAGTGAGATATGGATACCTATTCGGAAGAGATGATACTGTCTCTAGCTTGGTATCTGCGGGCGCAGCTTTTTGAAGCTGCGTTTTTTATTTTCAGAAATTGCTATCAGATATACGAGTCGTTTTCATTGCAAGTATATGTAATATAATGGTATTATTTTATTGGAATTGTAAGAATACTTGTAGTTTGAAGAGTGATTTAAAAAGGGGGTGGAGAGATCAGGTTTACATGAAGTGATGATTTTATTTTATACGAACGCAGACATAACATTTCAGTGATTATGGACATGCCCGCATAGCAGACATATCGATACGAGACGGAAGTGTCAGTTATTATACATTATAATGTAAGCGCTTTATTAAATGGAATCCAGGGAGGGATTTACTCATGACCAAAAGTATAGTGAGAAAGGCGCTTGGTTTGTTTTTAATTGTCGTTATGATCGCAACAGCTGTTGTATACCCTGCATCTACCGGACACGCAGCAACCATTAATGTTACGGATAACGGCTCCAGAATTGAGGTGAACACCGGTTCAGGGTTAGTCTATGTGGTGAACAAAACCAATGGGGATATTATCTCAGCCAAAATGAACGGTACGGAGCTGAACAGCAATAGAGGATCGCACATTGGTTCAGGTTTGGGTTCCTCCGCCAATGTGACTTGGAATACCTCTCCTTCTGGATCAACCGTGTTAATCACGGTATCCACGAGCACACTGACTCACTATTATGCTTCGCGTGGTGGCGAGAATATCATATACATGGCAACGCATATCACGGCTCAACCTTCGATCGGGGAGCTGCGGTACATTTTCCGTGGTAATGGTAGTGTGTTGACAGGTGTTCCGGCAAATTCAAACAACCGGGGTAACACTGGAGCGATTGAAAGCCAGGATGTGTTCGGGTTTGCAAATGGTCAGTCGGCCTCCAAATATTATGGTAATGATCAGGCCAAAGACTTATCGGTTCGTGGAGTTACGGGTAATGGCGTCGGTGTATTTATGGCCTACGGGAATCGGGAGAAAAGCTCCGGTGGACCATTCTTCCGTGACATCCAGTTCCAAAGTGGAACAGAGACAGAAGTATATAACTATATGAACTCGGGACATGCACAGACGGAGAATTGGCGCCTGGGTCTGCATGGACCGTATGCTTTGATCTTTACAACCGGAGGTACGCCAAGTGTACCCGACTTCAGCTGGATGTCTGGTCTGAATCTGCAGGGTTGGGTATCCAGTCGGGGGAACGTGGTACTCAATGGTCTCTCCGGGATGGATACAGGGTATGCTTACACAATTGGGTTCGCCAATAGCAATGCCCAGTATTGGGTGGGGACGTCTTCAAGTGGGGCGGCCGCCAAATACAGCATGATCCCGGGCACGTACACTATGACAGCTTATAAGGGAGAACTGGCCGTATATACGGAAACGGTTAATGTCACGGCAGGACAAACGACGACACTGAATACACGTACGATCAACAATGATCCAAGTAAAGCCTCTAACATCTGGCGAATCGGCAACTGGGATGGTACACCACGGGAGCTCCTGAATGGACAGACGATTCCGATTCGTCACCCATCCGATAGTCGCAACCCAAGCTGGGGACCTGTCACCTATGCTACCGGTAGCGCGACCAATCGATTCCCGGCAATCCAGTTCCGTGGTCAGAATTCTCCAACCACAATAACGTTTAATTTGAATGCATCTCAAGCGGCATCTTCTCATACGCTCAACATCGGGATTACCGCTGCCTACAATAATGGCAGACCTAGTGTAACGGTTAATGGACATGCTTTAACCAATCCTGCTGCATCTTCACAGCCCAAATCTCGCAGCTTCACCATTGGTACGTATCGTGGGAACAACACAACCTTTAGCTGGAATGTTCCAGCATCCTACTTCGTGAATGGTTCCAATACCATCACGATTACGCCGATCAGCGGTTCCAGTGACTTGGGTAACTGGTTAAGTGCAGGTTGGGTCTACGATTGTGTTGAGTTGCTGAATTGATTGAAGAATGCAATGTAGTGGAAGGAATATAAGGAGGTAGCCTGCCTGGTTTTCTTAACCGGGTTCAGGTTACCTCTTTTAGCTTTGTCATCCGAAATGAAAAGATATCGATTGATGATATCCCTAAGGATCTTGCTTTGCTGGAGATGGTGATCCGGATAGTGGTATAATTTTCAATACGTAATGATGAGAGAATGAACGGGGAGGGCAAAGGAATGAGAGACGATCTGTTGGTTCAATTGCAAGAATGGCATGAAGAAGATGAATTTCAGGAAATTGTAGATGCAATTCAAGCCATTCCTGTGGAAGAAAGAGATTATGAGCTGGTTAACCATCTGGGACGAGCGCTGAATAACTTGGAACAGTATGAAGAGGCGGTTGAACAATTCCTGACGGTTGCTAAAGAGGGCACAGGTGACCCACTCTGGCATTATCGGATTGGACTGGCTTATTATTATCTGGAGCAATATGCTCATGCGCTGCAGGCGTTCGAAAGAGCGGATGAATTGGATCCTGAAGATGAAGATACACTGGAGTTTCTGGGATGGATTCGAAGCAAAATGGAGGAGCCGTCCGAATCTGAACCTGAAGTTGAAACGGATCCAGAGGCTGTTGAAGAATTCCGAGTACCCGTTGACGTTGTAGCGACCTTTGAAGCAGTTCCCAGACCGGCTTCCGGCGAATTCTGGAACGATAGTGAGCAGGCACTGGAGCACTATGTGTCCAATCCGCCGAGTGATGGTCTCATTGAGTCTGTGGAGGAGCAATTGGTGTTCCGACTCCCTGCCTCCTACATTGAGATGATGAAGCTACATAACGGTGGCATTCCGTACAATCGTTATTTCCCTGTAGCGAATACAGATACGGGAGCTACGGATTATGTTGAAATTGAAGGTATATTGGGCATTGGCCGTGAGAAGCCTCGCACGTTAGCTGGTGCACAAGGCAGCTGGACTTTGATTGAACGTGAAGGTTATCCGGAGATTGGTGTGGTCATCGCGGTATCTCCTTCGGAGTCAGGGGTTGTCATGCTCGATTATCGTTCATTCGGTAATGACGGAGAACCTGAGGTCGTTTATGTGAAGAGGGAGCATCCCAAAGAGATCATTCCGCTGGCACCGAACTTTGAGACGTTTATCCAAGGGCTGATGACTCCAGAAGTCTAAAAACTCGACATAGATTCTATAAACTGTTGTGTGGAAGGGAGACAGAAGGTGATATGGAGGAACCGCTCAAAGTATATAACACCGCAGTGGAAGCTTTTCTTGAAGTAATCGGGGGAAAGTGGAAGCCTGTTATTCTATTCCATCTTACCTTTGGCAAGAAACGTAATGGTGAGCTGATGAAACTGATCCCTGCGATCACCCAGAAAGTGCTGACTCAGCAACTTGGTGAATTGACGGAGGCGGGGGTTATTGTCCGTATTTCCCACCACCAGGTCCCACCTAAAGTGGAATATGAGTTAACAGCGTATGGATGGAGCCTTAAAGAGATTCTTCATCTGATGTGTAGGTGGGGCGATATACACGTGGAGAATGTTTATGGTGATCGAGGAAAAATTCTGTTTAAGCCGCCAACTACTACTGACCGTTGAGGACTTGTATAAGCCGATTCTGCAATTCAGGAATCGGCTTATTACGCATTTTATCTACTTTACGGAAGGATCTTGCGATCACGCAGATTTCTGAAGATATCCATAAACATAGTCTCCGTGTCAATGAAATCATGGAATCCGAAGCGGCGAGCTTTGGAACCATCTGCGAAGAAATCGTAATCCCACGAGAAGACAAAGTCACCAAATGCCCAGGAAGAGACATCGTCATAAGGGGTGTTTACTAAACCATACTTTTCAATCATGGAATTCCAAAGATTCTCCTTATCTGCCATCACTGTTGCAAGTGAAAGGGGCAGTGGAGGTGCGGTTTCCAATTCGAAAAATGCAGCGATTTTGGGCCATAGTTCATTCCAGCGAAACAGATCACCATTAGTGATATTAAATGCCTGATTGGCACAGCGAGGTTCGGTTGCTGCCCATACGGTTGCCTGAGCCAGCAATGTTGCATCAGTCATTTCAAGAAGCGAATGATACGCTCCTGCTTTCCCGGGGAATCGTAATGGCAAGTTAAGCTCCTTGGAGATAGACGCATACACGCCAATAACCATGGCAAGGTTCATTGGATTACCCAGAGCGAATCCACATACCACGGAAGGGCGCAGGGCTGACCAGGTCCAGCTGCTTCCGGGTTGCCGATCCTCGAGAAACTGTTGCTGATCGACATTGAATTCAGGAGGCATGTGATATGCGTCCGTTTCTTTGGCAGGTGTTTTGAATGGGCCCAGATGTGCACCGTACACTTTATATCCTTGCATTAGGCTAATATGTTGGAGATTTGAAGCGATCGGTTCGATGGTATTCACGACATTGACGAGCATGGCCAGGTTGGGCTGTACCAATTCGGCCCAAGTTGGACGATCCTGATACGCGGCGTAGAAAATATGCGTAACGGTCGTTAAATGACTCAGTTTGTCTTGTGTGTCTGTTTCGTTCAGTAAATCAGCTGATATATAACGCAACCCAGGGGCATCTTCCCCTCCGCGGCGAGATACACCAATGACATTCCATTGCGGAAGTGTCATCAGATAATCGATAAGGTTTCTTCCAATAACGCCTCCAGCACCAATGACAAGTGCGGTGTAACGGGTAACGGATTGTTCGGGTTTCAATGGACATGCTCCTCTCTTCTTCTGTTCATATTGTGGGTCAGAAAAAGAAGGATGAGAAGTACGCACCTCAAAGTCATATACGTACTTTGAAGTAATATATGAGCCTGGAGCAGGATATGAGTGTTAAAATTTGCACTTCAATGGATATTACTTGCCTATAACCACAAGAAGCTGTAAAAGGAACAATTGTCCTTTCACAGCTTAGATGTGTCTGTATATTCGTCCAATAGATCTGTTGTAAATATGGCTTACGCCGGATATCCGCCACCTGGAGGCGGCCATGCGCCGTAGAAGCGGCGCAGCAGAACAATCTCACCCAGATGGTACGAGTTATGGGATGCGATATTGCGCAGAAGTCCTGCCTTGGTTTCACCCGGGAAATAGAGCAGTGGATCATCTAATTGTGCAGACTCTGCAATGGCTACGGCTTGATCAACACCATCCAAGAATGCCTGAATATCTGCCTTCCACGTGGTTTCGTCCTGTGGACCCTTCTCCTCAGGCCAGCTTTCACTCACATTAGCAGGGAGCTGTGGTTTGCGTCCTTCCAAGTGATCGAGCATGAATTGCTGCCAGTAATGCATGTGCTTCACCAACTGATAGATCGTATATGGCATGGCATCGTGCGTACGAGCAGCAAGTGTGACATCGATATCTGGTAAAGCTGATGCAATACGAATATGTCCACGTTCCCCAACCAGTGATTTTACCAAGGCTTGTCCAAATAAATGATTTGCGTCCGACATGTCGGGTCATCCTCTCTTATAAACCGGATTGAGTATTTTATCTTCTGAACATAGTATACAATTAAATTTTGCAAAACGAAAATGATCTACTGGATACCCGTGCAAGTGGTCTGGAACTTCACTGAAAATATGTGAAAATAATCACGAAAAAGTGGTTTCTTTTACGTTATAGTGAGTGGTTAGTGGAGGGGGTATATGGCTATGATCATATCGAATGAAGAATTGGTTCCGGGCATATATGTGATGAAGATTGAGGGCAATTACAAAGGTCATATGGGGCAGTTCTACATGCTCCGTAGCGGGAGGAATTACCCCCTGTTGCCCAGACCGATTAGCATCTATGATATCGGAGACGGTGGAATCACCTTTTTATATCGTGTTGTTGGAGAAGGCACACGTCAGTTATCCCTGCTACAGCCGGGTCAGGAGCTTCAACTGGAGGGGCCTTTCGGCAATGGTTTTCCGCAGATTGAGGGAAGTCTGGCGCTCATTGGCGGTGGAATGGGCACAGCTCCATTGCTTCTGGCAGCCAAGCATTACCAGAAATCACATGTGTATCTGGGATTTGCCCAGCAAGCCTTCGGGGTTGAGGCATTCGAGGCCGTGGCTCCATCTGTGCAGGTCAAGGTAGGCGGAAGTATTGTGGAGCAGGTTGATCCGGCAGGTTACACTACTATATTTGCCTGCGGTCCGACTCCAATGCTGCAAGCTCTTGCGCTGAAAACGGCGTGCACGTCTGCTCGTTTATATATTTCCACAGAGCGGCATATGGCCTGTGGCATTGGCGCCTGTCTGGGTTGCACAATACGTACCCATGCAGGCAATCGCAGAGTGTGCAAGGAAGGTCCTGTATTCCCGGTGGAGGAGTTGAAATTTGATGCTCTCCATGGCGTGTAACATTGCTGGTGTGTCTATGAAAAATCCGATCATCATGGCTTCAGGCACGTTCGGATTCGGACGTGAATATGCGGAATATTACGATCCTGCGGTATTGGGCGGCATCGCTGGCAAAGGGCTCACTCTGCATCCGAGGGCTGGAAATACAGGCTCACGGATCGATGAGACAGCATCCGGGATGCTCAATAGTGTAGGGCTGGAGAATCCGGGGATTGCCGCCTTTTTGCAGGAGGAACTGGATGAGATGATAAAGTGGGATACGGCGGTGATCGCCAATGTGGGTGGTGCCAATCTGGAGGAATACGTTCAGGCTATCGCTTTAATTACGGAAAATGCACAGAAGCGGCGTACCATGCATTGCCGGGGCGTGGATATGATCGAATTGAATATCTCCTGTCCCAATGTGAAGCAGGGCGGGATGCAATTCGGCATTCAGACGGAGACAGCTCGGGAGGTCGTGAGGCAGGTACGGAATGTGACGACACTTCCGCTGGTCGTCAAGCTGTCTCCCAATGCAGAGAATATTACGCAGATGGCATACATGTGTGAGGAGGAAGGCGCGGACGGCGTCTCGCTGGTCAATACCTTTTCGGCGATGAAAATTGATATTCGTCGCCGTCGCAGCGTTTTTGCGAATACGTATGCCGGTCTTTCCGGACCAGCCATCAAGCCGATCGCCCTGCGCATAGTGCATCAGGTGGCACAGGCGGTGTCGATTCCGGTGATTGGCATGGGAGGTATTTGTTCGGTGGAGGATATTGTGGAATTCATTATGGTTGGAGCATCGGCCGTCCAGGTAGGGACGTATAATTTTGTTCATTTGCGTGCAGGAGCTGAGTTGGTGGAAGGACTTGAACAATGGATGCAGCGGGAAAAGGTGTATTCATTGGATGAGATCCGGGGAGTAATATAAATACAGGGTACATTCATTACATGCAGGCCATAAGCTGTTTTCGGTAGGTATACCGGGGACAGCCTCTTTAACGTTGTTTTGAAATGAAGTGCTTCTCGCTTGCTTGGTGAGTTAATTCACGTTGAGGAGAGAGGTGATTCTGCCAGATCTAAACGAAAGGACTGCAACTTCCATGTTATAATCATAGAAATGTACTTTAAGACATTGGGGTTGAGGAGGAAGCTCCTGTGAAAGTGATATTGGTTGACGACGAACGTCTAGCGTTGATAGGCCTTCAAAAATCACTAGAAAAAGAAGTAAGCGGCATTGAAATTATTGCTACATATATGAATCCAACAGAGGCTGTGGCGGGTATTGTGGAGCACCGTCCCGATGTTGTATTTCTGGATATTCATATGCCGGAGATGGATGGTATGGATCTCGGAAGACAGATTCAGGCGGCAACACCGGGCACCGAAATTATATTTGTGACCAGTTACGATCAATATGCGGTGCATGCTTTCGAACTACAGGCTTTGGATTATGTGATGAAGCCCATCCAAAAGGATCGATTGAAGCAGACGGTAAGCCGCGTAAGAGAGAAACTGAGCGTAAAACGCGAGCAGCGGTCAAAGGATACAAACGTACCTTTAATTTGCTGTTTTAATCAGATTCAGTTTAAGCTTCCAGGAAAGGATATCCAGGTTGCCAAATGGCGTACAAGCAAGGCGCAGGAGCTGTTTGCATACTTGCTTCACCACCGGAACCAGGTCGTCCATCGCAGTGTTCTGCTGGAGCTTCTGTGGCCGGGAATGGAAGAGGAGAAGACGGCACACCAACTCTACACTGCGATTTATCATGTCCGCCAAACCCTGAAAACTTGCAATATGGATATGATCACGATTCAGAGTGGACACCTGGAGGCAGGTTATCGACTCGAATTGGGTGAGGCTCAGTTGGATAGTGAGCAGTGGGAACGGGAAATCAGGCAATGGAAAGTCGTAGACGCAAGTACCGTTCATGCCTATGAGCAAGCGCTTCATCTATATAAGGGTACCTATCTTGGCAATTATGAATACATGTGGGCTGAACCTGAGCGGGAAAGATTACGCTATCTTTGGTTGTATCATATGAGACAACTAAGTCTGTACTACCAGCAGCATGGGCTGGCGGAGAAAGTGATCGAGAGTACACAACGTATCCAGCATATGCTTCCGGATGAAGAAGAAAGTTATTTTATGCTAATGAAGTTATATGATGAAATACACAACGATCTCGGTGTGGAGGAGCAGTATCGTCTCTTAACCACCAGAATGGAGCAAGATTTGGAGATACCGATCAGTGAGGACATTACCGAATGGTATCAGGACTGGAAGCTCGGTTTAACCAAAGTCATGAGAAGATAATTAATGAAATTACTTCAAACGAAACGTAGGGACCGTTACAAATATTTGATCATCATGCTAATTATTTTTGGAGTGTTAATTGGCATGCGCTCGGTATGGTCAGAGTTATTCCACACAGTAGATGAGCATCGCGCCGTTAACGGGGTGCTTGATCTGAGAGATGTGGATCTGGATCAGTCCCCTGTCATGTACTTGAATGGGGAATGGGAACTTTACCCGGATGAGTTACTAACCCAACAAGATATTGCGAAGAGGAATGGCGGTGCGAAGAGTGTTCAGGTCCCAGGAGACTGGAGGATTGGACAGAGTCAGGAACAAGAGAATTCGTTCGGATACGGAACGTATCGATTGCGCATTTTGACAGATCCACTTCAGACGCCGGTAACCTTTTGGTTCAAAGGGATTCAAAGTTCATCCGAGGTTGAGATGAATGGATACAACGACGGGGGGATGGGTGAGGTCTCCGCGGATAGCAGTACATATATACCCCGAAGTACTTCGTATACAGCGACCTATGATCAGGAAGGAACAACCTCCATTGAACTATTGGTCCGTGTAGCCAATTACGACAGCCCGTATATGGGCGGAATTAGCAAACCTGTTCGCTTTGGTTCACAGGCAGCCGTTGATTTTTCGCGTTGGTATTCCATTGGTTTTCAGATGCTCACCTTTCTGGTTATGCTCCTCCACGGCTTGTATGCCTGTATTCTTTACGCATTTAATCGACAGGAACGTTCCTTGCTGGTTGGAGCCCTATTAACTTTATCTGTGGGCATCACGGTTACGATGGGTCATGACAATATATTGATGTTATGGCTTCCAATTAATTATACCTGGGGCATTAAAATTCGATTGATCTCATTGTTGCTGCAAAATGCTTGTATCCTTCTGTTATTCCAGAGATTAACGGTGGTTCATGTACGAAAGGCATGGCTAAAGTGGCATGTTGTCATGACCTTGATCTATACGGCCGTGATTGTGGTGGTGCCCATTCATATTACATATGCCATGATCCATTACAACGTTATTAACCTATTCTTTCTTGTATCTCTGATCTGGTTCCTATATATCGTCGGAACGATGATCTTCAGGAAACAGTCGGACCGGGATATTGTTTTTCTGCTGCTTACTGCAGGAGGTATTACATCCAACCTGTTGTGGAGTGTGGCCGAGACAGCCAGAGATGTGACAACAGTCTATTATCCTATTGACATTATCTTTGCCATTACCGGCTTCTCCGCCTATTGGTTCAAGAAATACTTCAGGAATGCCAAAGAGAATATGAAGCTGAATACAGAACTGCAGAAGGGTGACAAAATTAAAGATCAATTCTTGGCGAATACATCACATGAACTGCGGACCCCGCTGCACGGGATCATTAACATCGCTCACAACGTGATTACCCGAGAGAAAAGCCGGTTGGATGAACGAAGCCTGGAGGATATGGAGTTGCTGATTACGATCGGTCGACGGATGTCACATCTCCTTGGTGATCTACTGGATGTAGTCCGGCTGAAGGAGCACCGCATTGTGTTACGTCAGGGGCCTCTTTCCATACAGTCGGTTGTGCCTGGCGTTATCGCCATGCTGCAATTCATGGCAGAACGAAAACCAGTCCGCCTTAATATGGAGATTACGGAATCGTTCCCACTGGTCATGGCTGATGAAGAAAGGCTCGTTCAGATTTTGTATAATCTGCTGCATAACGCGCTTAAACATACGGAGGAAGGAACGATATCCGTAAGTGCCGAAATTCGTGAAGGACATGCTCTGATTCATGTGGCCGATACAGGCATTGGCATGGATGAGGATACACGGATGCGCATTTTCCTTCCGTATGAACAAGGGTCGTATGGAATCAGTGATGGACAAGGCATCGGGCTTGGACTGAACATCTGCAAAGAGCTCGTAGAACTGCACGGCGGGGCACTTACGGTTCGCTCGGAACTCGGAAAGGGCTCGGTATTCAGCTTCGATCTGCCACTCGCGGATGAAGCCGCCGATCAGGCTCAGTCACAACTTCCCCTGATATGGGAACAGGCCGCCGAGATGATGGAAGATGCACCTAGCGGATTTCTGTTACCCCGCCCAGGTATGGGGGACGCGGAAGCCTTGGCGACAGCAGAGATGGCTCCGTTGTTAAAAGAGGGGAGAGCTACCATTCTGGCTGTGGATGATGATCCGGTGAATCTGGATGTGTTAGTCAGCATTCTTTCGACGGAACCATATGATATAACTACAGCAGGTTCGGGTCAGGAAGCGATGGAATTGCTCGGCACACGTCAATGGGATCTGCTCATTACAGATGTGATGATGCCCAATATGTCCGGATATGAGTTAACCCAGAAGGTGAGGGCACAATTCTCGATGTCGGAGCTTCCTGTGCTGCTGTTGACGGCACGAAGTCAGCCGCCAGATATCTACACGGGGTTTGCATCGGGGGCCAATGATTATGTCACGAAGCCTGTGGATGCGGTGGAACTGAAATATCGGATACGTGCATTGACCATGCTAAATCAGTCTATCCAAGAGCGCCTGCGCATGGAGGCCGCGTATTTACAGGCTCAGATTCAGCCCCATTTTCTGTTCAATACGCTGAATTCACTTATGGTTTTAAGTGATATTGATACAGAGCATATGCGGAAGCTTGGTGAAGCTTTTTCATCCTATTTACGGATCAGCTTCAACTATCTCAATACAGGGGAACTGGTGAAATTATCACACGAGCTGGAACTCGTGGAAGCCTATCTTTTTATTGAAAAAACAAGATTCGAAGATCGCTTGTCGGTGGTATTAAACGTAGAGCCAGACCTTTCGTTACTTCTCCCGCCGCTATCGATTCAGCCCTTGATTGAAAATGCCGTCAGACACGGTCTATTAAGTCGAAATGTAGGCGGTACGTTATGCCTGTCCATCACTCGCCATGAGGGTTATACCCGTATTGAGGTGAAGGATAATGGCAAAGGCATGGAACCCGAGAAGGTTGCTGAGCTACTGCATGCTACGCTGGGCGGAAAAGGCGGGATAGGCATTGCAAATACAAACCGCAGGCTGCTGCAACGGTATGGTCAGGGATTATCAATCGTAAGTGAGCCGGGCGAGGGAACGATGGTATCATTTGATATTCCGGATGAGATATAAGGAAAAGGCCGCAGAAGTGAAGACTTCCGGCCTTTTTGTTTTGCTTGCGTGTACATTCCCTAATTTTAATTATTTCTAATGCTTCTTTCATATGTTAGTATATTTAACATTAGAAGCGCGGGTTCCGGCATTGAGCGCTAAATGTTGTTAGAGTGGGTGAAGAGATCGATGCGCAATTGGGTCAAAAATGAGAATGTACAGATGACGGCCATTGCCTTTGCCACAGCGGTAGGGGCACAATTCAAGATAAATCCGTTCCGGGAAGATTACTTCCGTATCGGGCTGGGGGTTAGCATCCTTTTATTTCTGCTGATGATCATGCCACACCTATCTTATGTGAAGACAGGAATCCTGACAGGCATCGCAAGTTTCCTGTTTCAGTCGGCAGATCTCATCAATCATGTACAGACCGTCTCCATACTGGAAAGCATGCGGGACAACCTGGGGGCAGGCGTGTATTATGTGGTCTTTGCTTATGGGCTTAGCAAGTTCAAGCATCGATTCCATGAGATGCAGCCTCTTCTGCTCGGCGGGTTAATCACATGTATCGATTTCTCCTCTAATCTTGTTGAGCTTCTTCTTCGCGGAATGTTAAGCGGGACCAATATCTTTTATATGAAGGAATGGTTGTATCTGCTTGTGGTAGGCGGTTTGCGAAGTTACTTTGTGATTGGGCTCTATAACAGCATTGCGGTGAGGCAGATGCGGCTTTTACATGCAGAACAGGAGAAGCGGATGGAGCAGATGTTGAGTGTGAACTCGGGTCTGTATGGCGAGGTCTTTTACCTGAAGAAAGCGATGAATACGATCGAAGGTATTACGGCGGACAGCTATGATCTATATCGCGATCTCCGGGAGCAGGACATGAACCAATACAGTCAGCGCACGCTGGGCATCGCTCAGCAGATTCATGAAGTGAAGAAGGATTCACAACGCATTCTCGCGGGTCTGCTGAAGCTGTATGATAACGAAAAAGCGGTCAACATGAGCTTGTCCGAAGTGCTGAACTTTGCCAGCAAAGCAAACCGGAAATATAGCGAAATGCTGCATAAGCAGGTTGAGATCGACATCGAGCAACAGTATGATTGTGAGTCTCCGTATTACATTCCTCTTCTCACGGTTATGAATAACCTGATTGCCAATGCGGTAGAAGCGATTGAGCATGAAGGGACGGTCCGAGTTCGTGTGTATGAGCAGGAAGATGACGTGCATTTCGTCGTGATGGATACTGGAAAAGGCGTACCTGAAGCCAAACGGGATGTTATCTTCGAACCGGGCTATACAACAAAGTTTAATGAAGTCGGCATTGCCGCGACGGGCATTGGCCTGTCCCATGTACGTGATATCGTTCAGTCGTTGGCGGGACAAATTAAGGTTGAGTCGGCGCCTCCAGGAGAGACAGGGACAACATTCGCTATAGCTATTCCCAAAATGAATCTAATCAAGGGGGCCGATGTCGATGACACTTTCTATCATGATCGTGGATGATGATGTGGTGAGCCGGAGTATGCTGCATGATATCATTGAATCCTGTGGAATCGGCGAGCTTGCAGGCATGGCAGAGGGCGGTATAGAAGGAGCTCGAATGATCATGGATCTGCGTCCCGATGTGGTGCTGATTGATCTGCTGATGCCGGATCAGGACGGAATTGAGACGGTAGCGAAGCTGAAGCACGGCGGTTATACCGGGAAATTCATTATGATCTCTCAGGTGGAGAATAAAGAGATGGTAGGGGCTGCCTACCAAAACGGAATTGAATTCTTCATTCATAAACCGATTAATCGGGTGGAAGTGGAGCATGTGCTCAGCAAAGTGAATGAACAGTGGAAGTATGAACGTTACGTGCTGGAGATTAAACAGTCGATGGCCCGATTGAATCTGGTGGAAGCGCCTGCCCCTGCCCAAGGTCGTACGGTGCGAGATGCGGCAAGAAGCATTCTGATGGATCTGGGGATTATCGGAGAAAGTGGCAGCAAGGATATTGTGGCCCTTATGGAGTATGCAATTGACCAGAAGCAGGTCGCGGAGTGGCCGCCGCTGAAGGAGTCGTATGAAGCGGTGGCCAAGACGTACAAGTCTACGCCCAAAGACGTGGAGAAAGAGAGCAAGGCGATGGAACAACGCATTCGCAGAACCGTAATTGCCGCACTAACCAACATGGCCTCGATTGGACTCACCGATTATAGCAACCACAAGTTCGAACATTATGCTCCCCTCTACTTCGACTTCCAGGATGTTCGAATGAAGATGAGAGCGATGGAAGAAGATCAGGCAGGAGACAAAGGCAAGGTTAATATCAAAAAGTTCCTGCATGTGTTCTATATGGAGACAATTGAAAAGATGAATAACTGAATAACTGAATAACTAAATAGTAACTGAGATATTCTTTCTCTTATCCAAAAGCCGGATTCCCGAAGGTAACACCTTCACGGATTCTCGGCTTTTTTTGTTTATCACTTTCTTAATTGTCATATAACCTTACATAAATAATTAAAATCGGATCTTTTATTAACGATTTGTGCGCGTTTATCTATTATAAAACATTACATGTTAATTTAATTTTCATGAGTTGTAATTATTTTATGTAGGATCATGTAAGTTGGCGTAGGGAGCGAACTACAATACGTACATAAATACAAACGGTCGATTCGGTCGATCCCAATCTAATTCGGAAAAGGGGTTTTTCTATGAAAAAGGTAGCATCCATTGTAATGGCGTCCGTTCTTGCTCTAACACTTAGTGCCTGCGGTGCAGCAAAGTCCGGTGAAGAGAGCAATGCACAATCGGCAAATGGTTCAGCTGTTGAGAAATACACATTTGGTACCGATGCAACGTATCCCCCTTTTGAGTTCCAGAAGGACGGCAAATATGTAGGGATCGATATTGACCTCATGAACGCGATTGCGGAAGAAGAGGGCTTTGAGGTAGAGATCAAACCGATGGACTTCAAAGGCATCATTCCGGCTATTACGGCGAATCAGTTGGACGGAGCCATTGCAGGCATTAGTATTACGGACGAACGTAAAAAAGTCGTGGACTTCTCGGACCCGTATTATCAGGCCGGTCTGTCCCTAATCGTACATGAAGATAACGCGGACATCCAAAGTCCTGAAGATTTAAAAGGAAAAATTATTGCGATTAAAAAAGGAACCTCAGGTGCCAATCTCGCAGATGAATATGCGAAAACCTATGGGGCAACCGTGAAATATTTTGATGACAGCCCATCGATGTATCAGGAAGTCGCGAACAAAAACGCAGATGCTACACTGGAGGATTTCCCTGTCATCTCCTATAAGATCGCCATCGATCCAAACGCCAAACTCAAAATCGTTGGAGACCGATTGAACGGTGACTTCTACGGCATTGCTGTTGCCAAAGGCGATGCGGAGTTGCAGAAGAAGATTAATGATGGACTGAAGAAATTGCAGGAAAACGGAAAGTACGACGAGATTGTTGGCAACTATCTGGGAACAACGGCTAAATAGAAGGGAATGTGGTACGGATGGACTCCTCCTTACAAGTCATAATAGACGCACTGCCTCTTCTGTTAGAGGGTACAGTAGTTACGTTGAAACTAGTCGTGATCTCGCTCATCATTGCGATGGTGATCGGATTGATCTCAGGTCTGATGAGCACTTCTTTGAATCGATTGCTGCGGCTGGTAGCTACACTTTACGTGGATATCATCCGTGGCACACCCCTTCTGGTGCAGGTATATTTCATCTACTTCGGTCTGCCTGTGTTCCTGGATATGCGCATTCCGGCGATGACCGCAGGGATCATTGCGATTAGTCTGAATGCCGGAGCCTACATCTCGGAGATCTTCCGGGCAGGGATTAATTCCATTAGCAACGGGCAGCATGAGGCGGCGCGATCCCTGGGTTTAACTCGTTTCCAGACGATGCGACTGGTCGTGTTGCCTCAAGCAACCCGGCGCATGATCCCTACCTTTGTGAACCAGTTCATTATTACGATTAAGGATACATCGCTGTTGTCGGCGATCGGTATCGCAGAATTAACGCAGAGCGGGGAGATTATTATTTCCTCCAACTTCCGGGCATTCGAAATCTGGGGTGTAGTGGGCATATTCTATCTGATCATTATTGTGCTATTGTCCCGGGCTTCCCGGTTCATTGAGAGGAGGTATGCGATCCGATGATTACCGTACAGAACCTGAAAAAGCAGTTTGGTGCCAATGAGGTGTTGAAGGACATCTCCACAACGATTCGGGAGAAAGAAGTTGTATGCGTCATCGGGCCTTCCGGGTCTGGTAAAAGTACGTTTTTGCGCTGTCTCAATCTGCTGGAGGGTGTGACGTCTGGCAAGGTGACGATTGGTGGTATTGAGGTCACTTCACCCAAGACGGATATCGATCAGTTACGAACCAATGTGGGCATGGTGTTTCAACAGTTCAACCTCTTCCCGCATCTGACCGTGCTGGAGAATATCATGCTCGCGCCGAAGCATATCAAGAAACTGAGCAAAGCCGAGAATGAGAAAAAATCAATGGAACTGCTCGGCAAGGTTGGGCTGTCTCAGAAGAGGGATGCTTATCCCGAGCAGTTGTCAGGTGGGCAACAACAGCGTGTAGCCATCGCGCGTGCACTCGCCATGAACCCAAGTGTGATGTTGTTCGACGAACCTACGTCTGCACTGGACCCGGAGATGGTTGGAGAAGTGCTGCAAGTCATGAAAGACCTCGCTCATGAGGGAATTACGATGATTGTTGTTACACATGAGATGGGCTTTGCCCGTGAGGTAGCGGATCGGGTGATCTTTATGGATGGCGGATATATTGTAGAAGAAGGCACGCCTGAAGAGATCTTTCAGAATACCCGACATGAGCGGACCAAGGCGTTTCTGGGTAAGGTTTTATAACGATACTTGAACAAAAAGAACTGAAAAAATCCCCTATGGGCGAACGATGGTTCCAGCACATCTGATATGATGGACTTGAACATGGCTTGCTTGCAGGGGATTTTTGGTTCTGTGCGTAATACATAATAAGATGGATGCATCACGACGAACATGTTATCGATACATAGGAAAGCGCTTAATAATTACTTTTATGAATCGTTGAGGGGGAATAAAGGATGAGTGTACAAGCGAATACCGGGTTAAAGATCTATGAGTTAACGGAACTGCCTTATCTCAAAGTGCATGGCAGAACAACTGGAGAGCTGGCGCCTTTGACGTTATTTTGGACGGGGAGTGCAGTTGAACTCAATGTACGGGGCTCCGAACTATGGGTTGAGGTAGAGTCACAGTATGACATGTATGAGTCATGGATCAGCATTCTGATCAACGGTGTTCCGGTGAGCAGACAGATGTTAACGGCGGGAAGGTACTGGGTCTGTGTATTCCGAGGCATGAACGCAGATGTGGTGAAGAATGTACGGATCGTCAAAGATGTTCAAGCGATGAGTGGTGACCCGGGTTGTGCCTTGCAGATTCATGCGGTGAAATCGGATGGAGCGTTCCTGCCTGTGCAGGAAAAACCGTACAAGATCGAGTTCATTGGTGACAGTATTACATCTGGAGAAGGTGCGATTGGAGCGAAAGCGGAGGAAGATTGGATTCCGATGTGGTTTAGCGCCATACATAATTATACGTTCATGACAGCAGAGGCATTGAATGCAGAATACCGGGTCATCTCGCAAAGTGGCTGGGGTGTGCTGACAAGTTGGGATAACAATCCAAAGGGGAACATCCCCGAGTATTACGAACAGGTCTGCGGCTTGCTTACTGGTGAGCGTAACGAAGCGCTCGGTGCAGGAGATCAGCATGATTTTGGTTCGTGGCGGCCGGATGTGGTGGTCGTGAACCTGGGCAGTAATGATGGGGGTGCATTTCAGTCACCGGAGTGGAAAGACCCCGACACGGGCAAGGTGTACAAGCAGCGTTTGAACGAAGATGGTACGTATCATGAAGAAGATCTGGCTGCTTTTGAGAAAGCGGTGGAACAGTTCCTGTTCAAACTTCGAAAAAACAATCCGGATGCACATCTCGTATGGGCTTATGGCATGCTTGGTTTTCCCATGATGCCTGCCATCTACCGCGCGGTTGATGCGTATACAAAGGGGACAGGAGATCGTAAGGTCTCAATCATCCAGCTTCCTGATACAACCGAAGAGACGGTAGGGGCGCGCACCCATCCAGGCGAGTTATCTCACCGTAGGACGGCAGAGGTGTTAGCGGAATATATACAAGGCATGTTAGGATAGCTTGAAATACGGAAATGGAAAGACCACTCTTTCATGAAATGTACCCCAATGGTTAGATGGTGTCTAACTTGATGAGGTCCCTTCATCATAAGAATGGTCTTTTTCCTTTTCTACTTATCTAGACATTCGAAGGTGTATCCACTGTGCCGCTGTTCTGTACCTCATAACGAATCGAAATGATCTGTCCCAGTGTCTGGGTCCGGACCATTTTGAATTGACTGGGCACAGTGCCTGTCGGGAATAAGGGGATGCCTTCACCAAGGATTTTGGGAATGATAGCGACTTCAATCTCATCCAGTAATTTTTTTGCTAACACAGCTTGAACCAGTATTCCGCCACCTACAATCCACACGTCTCCATCAGAAGTCTGCTTTAATCGGGGAATGAGCGTATCTACCGTCTCGGTTGTAAACTGTACATGCGGAGCGGGCGGCTGTTCCGAGCGAGAAAGCACATATGTTGGCCGATCCGCATAGGGGAATTCTTCGGACAGTGTGAGCACCTCTTCATACGTATAACGTCCCATAACAACGCTACCGATCGTTTCATAAAAGGCAGCATACCCGTTGTCTCCACCATCACCCTCCACATCAAATAACCAATCGACCGAACCGTCCAGTCTTGCGATATATCCATCCAAACTCATAGCAATGTACAAAATGGTTTTGTTATCAGACATGTTCATCGCTCCCTTCTAAAATGTATGATACACTTTAACTATGACAAAAGTTGACGTAGTTAGGGTGTTGAATACATGAATCATCGGAAACTTGCGATCATGCGCCTGATGGATTCAAGACAGAAGTTCACTGCCCGGGAACTGGCAGAACGGTTCGACGTTTCGGTTCGTACGATCCAGCGAGATCTGGATGCATTGCAGGCGCTGGGTTTTCCTTTGTACACAGAAGTTGGCGTGAACGGAGGATATCGGGTGTTGCCCAATCGGATTTTGCCACCTCTTCAACTGACACAGCAGGAGGCATTAGGGCTGTTCATGATGCTGGAATATCTACAGCAAGTACCGGATTTTCCTTATGGATCCATGCGTGAACATCTGGCTGAACAGTATTTCTCTACTTTGCCTGAGGATGTACAGGATCTGATTATGCAAATGAGAGAGCATATCACCTTTGTTCAGCATCCTGGTGGGCATTCCGAGCCTTTAACAACAGAGATATTGAGTGCAGCGGTGGAAAAGAGAGAAATTGAATTTATGTATCATGCCCGCAGTGGGCGTAAAAAAGTCCAAGTCTTTCCCTATGGCATCTACTATGAGCAGGGAAATTGGTACATGCCAGCCCGAAGTAGGGACCGCGTATTATTGTATCGGGTGGATCGCATGCAGCAGTTGGCTGTTATGGAATCGGTGGATGAATCTGTTCCGAGTCTGAAGGCATGGCTAGATGCCAAAGAAGATAGAGCAAGCGTAGAAGTGGTGCTGCAATTCACGGAATTTGGAGCAAGGATTGCTGCGTCAGATGTGTTGTTCAAGTTGGTTGAAGGCCATGAGTGGCGCGGACTGGTTCCGCCTGAGGAGTTTTCTTTTACAGCGCGAAAATTACTCTCCTATGGGCCGGAAGTGAAGGTGGTGTCTCCGCTCGAACTGCAGCAGCAGGTTAGAGGGATGCTGGAACGGAGTTTAAGCCAATATATCGACGAGTAGAAGGATATAAGGTTCTGGTATGGAAGATATAGGAGTACCATCTAAAGTAACTTGATTTTGATTCACTGAATGGGGGGCTACCATGATTCGATTCATAAGAAGTTTCACGACCCGCTCTATGCAGAGTCCATGTGATGAACAACGGCGGTTGTTTGCATAGAGCCTGAAATCCACTTCCGCCTTACCATTATATCGAATATCCAATGCGTTCATCGTATGACTCTGCTGCCTTAAAGATTTTAACTTTTAAGGAGTGGAGCAACGTGAAATATATTAATGCGGATACAATCTTCCCGGAAGAATTACTCAAAGAAATACAGCTTCATATCTCTGGTGGCTTGATCTATATTCCGAGGCCCAAGGATGCCCACAAGAAGTGGGGCGAGAATTCGGGTGGCAGAAGGATTGTCCGGGAGCGAAACGACAAGATCCGCCAGCTTTTTTCTGCGGGAACAACCATCGATCAGCTTGCGGACCAATACTGTTTATCCATCGATAGCATCAAGAAAATTGTGTATTGCAAAAAGGGATGAAACGATAGAAGCCATGTTCGAGCAATCGAATGTGGCTTTTTCCTGTAAGGATAAAAAATGGTTATTAATGGTTTTTTACATATTCGAGGTTGTTAATTACGCGTACAATTCATTTGACGGTACAAGGTTATGCGGTGAGAGTTCATGAATTAACTCCTTAAATCATCTGGTAAGGTTGGTGAATATGAATATAGAAGTGAAATTAACGAATAAAGACGAGGCGTATGTGATTAAAAATATGTACCCGCTATACCTTCATGATCTATCCGGACATTATGGTCTGGGTGGAGAGCATACCCCGAACGAACATGGCATTTTTGAGCCAAGTCCTGATTACAAAACGTTACAGGATCAGTATAATGTGCAGAATATTTGGTGGGAAAAACCGGAGTGTCTTTATCCGTTCCTCATGATTGTGGATGGCATACCGGCAGGTTTTGCGTTCATAGCTACTCCGCCATATTGTTCACAAGGCACGAATTTCTTTGTACATGATTTCTTTCTGATGCAGCCATTTCGAGGTGTAGGTGTTGCTGAACACGCGGCATCAACGATCTTCGGCATGTTTAGAGGAAACTGGGAGTTGTTCACCAATCCATCGGAGAACAATAAGATTGGCCAATCTTTCTGGCGGAAAACAGTGAATAATTATACCAAAGGTAACTATCGGGAGATGTACGGGCAAACGTTCGATGGTTATAAATTGATTTTTCAATTCTCCAATATATAAAAAGAGAGACCATCTCCCAATGAGGAAAACGATCTCTCTCTCCTTTGCCTTTTATAAACTACCGTTGAAATAGTGATACTCAGAATTCACTTCAAAACCAACACTGCGGTACAGATTCAAAGCACGTTTGTTCTCGGTAACAACGGATAAGCGGATATTTGTGTAACTTTGTTTCCTTAGGAGATCAACCAGGATGCTAAGCGCAGTGCGCCCCAGTTTCTGTCCCTGATTAGCAGGCAAGATACAGAAGTTATGAATAAATGCAGTTGTTGCATTAATGGAGTTGACTCGTACCAGCCCAACAGGCAGTTGATTCTGCCATGCAATATAGGTGACTCGGCTGGGTTCATTTGTTTGCATAAAGTACTCGCGTGTCCAGTCCTCCGAATCTCCAAAGGCTTGAGAGGAGCAAGTGACCATAAATTCCATATCCTCGGCTTCTGCCACGGACAACGTTACTTCATGCGGCTCCACAACCGAAAGGACCTCATTCGCAAGTTGCATCGAGTACTCCGCACGATCATAGATCGCTCCGAGGGATTGGGCAGTATGAACACCCGAAGATAAGCCCTGAGGAACGCGATAACTGAGTTGGTTGATCCCTTGTGGTTTCATGTCTAAGATGGCTCGGTCCAGTAGGCTGCTGAACACACCTTGGCGACGATACTGTGGATGTACGATGGCATTAATATTCCCGGTTACGCCGTCGGATGGATACCAACTGAGGAGTCCTGCCAAATCACCGTGGCGATAACAGAGGAGTGCGTGGTCTCCGTCTTTTTTGCTGATATGGTCAAGGTCTGCTTTCAGATGAATGGTATCAAGCTGTTTACATTGTTGTTCGAGTAAAATAATTGCTTCAATCTGTTCCTTGGAATCATAGATCACAGGAACGACTTGATAAGTTGACATAGCTTTCAAACCTTCATTGTTGAAGGAAACACGCAGTTATTGGACCCGCAGGCGCTATCCTTCGAGAGTTGGTCCACTTCCCGATGACTATAACACAATCTATGATGAAGATGACACCCATTGGATGTAATTCACTGGGTGTCTGTTCAGATGCGCCCAATAACTGGACATTATATCCTATTGAAGGGATAATTGAGAGTAATACTGACGAGAAAGGGAGGGATTAACCATGCGCAAGTTGGCATCTGTGATGGGGACATTATTTCTTTCCGCCGCCATGTTAATGGGATGTACAGCACCATCTGAACCAGCGGAAAGCACTGAACCCGTCACTCCACCAGTAACGGAACAGCCGAATGATGTGAGTGATCAGAAGGCAACAGCGGAGGAGCAGCAACAAGCGCTCGAAATGTCACTGGAGTATAAGACAACAGAACTCACTGTGGATGGCAAGGATTATGAGGATACGTTAGAGATGGAAGGGTTATTGGCCAAAGGAGGCACGATGAAGCCATTCCTGACCTCCAGGAATTATGAGGCTTACATGGCTAATCGATATATTGTCTTGCCTCTTCAGGTTGCACACATCGAACAAGCGAAACTGCATCCTGAAAATATACAAACCAAGATCAAAGATAACAAGAGCGACTGGATTCTGGTGGAATACACGCTTGATCTGAAATTTACAGACGAGAACGGCAAGGAGTTCAAGTCCATTCCGCTATCGGGCGATATCACCTTTTTGCAGGATCAGGGAGAATGGCGCATTCAGGATGATACGTACAATAGGGACGCATTCGCGGACATCATTAATAGTTCTTTATAGTTCATGAAGTGTCTGTGATTCTGGGACATGGAGGTTGTGCTCGAAAGATCCATTACGAATAAGCTCCTTCATAAAAAAGTACGCACTTCAAAGTGTGTACTTTTTTTGGTGACCCGCCTAGCTAGCACGTGTCGTCAAAAGGGCTTCACTGTGATGCTTTGTTCTGGACTCCTCCTAGAAATTTGCAGGGTACATTCTCCTATATTAATGATATTATTTGGAAGATCAATTACTTCAATGTGCTCTTGTAGAATGGGGTTGGGTTCATTATGAGGGGGATTCTCCGAATCGGTTCTCGTACGGTTTGGTTTTATATCGTTGCTGTCATTGTTGTTGGTTTGATTGCGGGCTATGTCGTCCTCTCTGAGCCGAACTCTCCCAAGTTTCAAAGTGAAGAAGGTATTCTAGATTTAACACGGGTTGATGTCCGTACGCATCCGCAAAAGTTAACAGGGGAGTGGGCTTTCTACTGGAAAGAGTTGCTGTCTCCCGAAGACATACGGGGGCGTTCATTAATGGAAAGTCAGGACCACTGGATCAATATCCCGAGCTCTTGGTCAGGCTACCGGTTAGAGGGAGAGAAGCTGGGTGGGACAGGTTATGCAACCTTTCGACTGGTCATTAAACTAAGCGAGCAGGATCGAAACGAGCATCTTGCTCTGCGGCTACCTAGCATTTTTAATGCGTATAAGTTATGGGTCAATGGCGAATTGTTGGAAGAAGTTGGTAATGTTGGTAAGGACAAAAGCAGCATGACCCCGCATCTGGAAACAAAGCTGGTGTCTTTTCAGCCTGAAAACGACACGGTAGAACTGGTTATGCAAGTAGCCAACTTCAATCACAAGCGCGGCGGTATCACCATGTATATAGAGTTGGGTGGAAGTGACGTATTAACGGACAGGGCAAACCAGCAAGTAGCGGCAGAAATGTTCATCACGGCAGGGCTACTCGTGATTGGCGTATATAATCTGCTCTTGTTCGTACTGCGACGCAAGGACAAGGCCCCGTTGTATTTTGGGCTATTCACCGTGCTGGTTGGTATTCGATCCTTGCTAAACGGCGAGCTCATTATTACCCTATGGTTTCCTCAATTCCCTTGGGAATTGCAGTTCAAGATCGAGTATCTGATTCTTATCGTTAGTGGTTATATTATCACCATGTATTTTGATTGTATTTTTCCGAATTATGTAAAGCAATGGTTTCGCCTTGGCAGCCGGATCGTAACCGGCGCATTCTGTATCCTTGTTGTGGTAACCCCGGCACTGGTCTATACCCAATTATTGCTAATTATAGGTGTGATGGTTGTTCTACATATGGTTTATCTGATGGTTGGGCTGGTTCATGCGGCTGCGCAACGCATGGAGGGAGCACTGAACTTCCTGCTGGTGTCGGTGGTTACTTTGGTCACGGTTGTCAACGATTTTTTATATTACAGCGGTTGGTCGCTGATCGGAAATACATCCCCGCTTGGTTTATTAATATTTACGATCGCACAGATGATTTTGCTGTCTTCGAGATTTACGAGGACTGCATCTAATGAGGAGAGAATCTCAAGTGAGTTGCAGGATGCTAACGACAAGCTTATAGAAATGAATATGAATTTGGAACGGACCGTAGAGGAGAGAACACAGGCTTTATCTGCAGCTCATAATGATCTCCGAACTTCGTATGATCGCTTGCTTCACTCCGAGCAAGGGAGGAAGAAGCTTCTTGCCTATATTACACATGATCTGCGTATGCCGCTGTCCAGCATGCTTGGGTATGTAGAAGCTATACAGGACAGGGTCAAGCCGGAACGTAATGAACAATATCTGAAGTACATCCGGGAGAACACGATAAGGATTAACCGTATGATCGAGGAGTTGTCTTTCTTGTCGCATTTGGAGACCGGACAGGTCTCGTACCGAATGGAGCCGATTCAGATCATTCCCTTCTTGCGTGATTTTTTTGAACAATATGAGCTGGTTGTGCGTGACGCAGGATTAGATTTCATACTGGATATCGGAGATGCAGAGGATCAACAATTTAACTTGCCTATTGTTGAAATGGATACTAAAAGAGTAGAGCAAGCCTTGTTTAATCTAGTGTCGAACGCTATGAAGTTCACCTCCAGGGGAGGACTGTTACGTATTGCGCTAGCTGTAGACGAATTGAATCATGCTCCCCATGCAGTTATTAGCATACAGGATTCTGGCATGGGGATTCCTCCGGATCAGCTTGAGCAAATCTTCGAACGTAATTACAGATACGATCGGCCGGGCTTGGGGAATGGAATAGAAGGCAGTGGGCTAGGGCTAGCGATTTGCAGGGAAATCGTACTCGCACAAGGAGGGACAGTTCGAGCGGAGAGCGACGGTAAGATGGGGGCGACTTTCTATGTAACGCTTCCTTGTATCGGCAATGAAGGAAGGGGATGATGGGATGGACACTCACAAAATAATGATCGTCGATGATGATCCTCATATATGCGAGATTGTTCAAGTGTATTGCGAACGGGAGGGGTTTATCTCCACTTACAGCCATAGCGGGACAGAAGCCATGAAGCTGCTTGCATCGTTCGAGCCGGATTTGATTGTACTGGATATATTGCTGGCTAATGAAAACGGCATTGATTGGTGCAGGAATGCGCGTAACTTCACCAGTGCGCCGATCATTTTTCTGAGCAGCCAGGAGGAAGATGAAGTGAAAATTAGCGCATTATCCTATGGTGGCGACGATTATGTGACCAAGCCATTCAGTCCTGGAGTGCTCATGGCCAAGATTAAGGCTCACCTTCGCAGAGTGTCGACGGGCAAAAGGGAACAACTACTGGAGTTACCGGGTCTGACACTGGATTTCTATAGTCAGTCCGTCAACACGGGGAGTAAACCTATCTATTTATCGAAGAAAGAGTTCAGTCTGCTGTCCTATATGGCACAAAACGTGAATCGTGTCGTCAGTGTCGATACGTTGTTTCAAATCATATGGGGAATGGAAAGTCTGGAGGATACGAGAACAGTGGCTGTACACATCAGTAATTTACGCAAAAAAATCGAGTATGACCCCGCTGATCCTGAGATAATCATTACGGTTCGGGGAAGCGGCTATATGTTGGTTGCTGACAGTACGTCACAAGCATGAATATAGCAGTAAGGGTGGTAACCTATTATAAGTGGGAAAATGGCGTTGGGGGTAGTACTTACGCTATTTTCCCATTTCTGTGTTCTTTCCACTAGCTTTGTAACCTACTCAAGATATTGAATTCCTCAACAACAAGTCTGCGCTTTTCCATCCTCTTCAAAATGATGTGCGTTACAAGCACGATTTTAAAGTTTTCTTTAGGTTTCTCAAATAGGCTAATCCACCATGATAAAATCACAGTGCCCGATATAACAATTACACGTGAAGAAATAGTTGTCATGATGTCCCACAGTAGTACTTTAAGAAGGAAGTGACTCCAATGGCACGAGTTATATGTATCACATCAGGTAAAGGTGGAGTTGGCAAGACAACAATTACGGCTAATCTGGGGACTGCCCTTGCCTTATCGGGGAACAGAGTTTGCCTGATCGACGCTGATTTTGGATTGAGAAATCTGGATATTCCGCTTGGTTTGAGCAATAGGGTGATCTATCATATTTCCGATTTCCTGACCGACTGTTGTGCTTTACATCAAGTGATCGTCAAAGACAAGCGAATCAGCACCTTGGCCTTTATCTCCTGTAGTAACGACGCGGTGCATCACGATGATCCGCAAATTTTTCGCGAGGTTGTGCAGCAAGTAGCCCGGGGTTATGATTATGTGCTGATTGATTCGCCAGCAGGCATTGAAAATGGATTCTGGAATGCAGCTTTAGCAGCAGATGAAGCTATTGTCGTAACTACGCCGCATCGTACGTCGCTTCAGGACGCGGATCGCGTAATCGGATTATTAGAAGATAGGATTCCGGCTCCTCCACAGCTCATCATTAATATGGCCGACGAACAGGAAAGCTCGGCAACGGTAAAGATGGAGGATATCATCGGTATTCTCAATATCGGTGTGATTGGCGTGATCCATGCCGATGTAGAAATTATACGTTCCGTACATAAGGGCATCCCGATTGCGCTTAATCCCGAGTTCGAAAGCGGGCTGCGCTTCCGGCATATCGCCCACAATGTGGCGAAGAATCAGCAGGAGCCTTTTATCTCATTAAAATCCAAGAAGCATAGAAGTATTTTTTCGCTTTCTCAAAGACTGCGCTGGGGGGAGAACAGTTCGCTATAGTCGATTTTGGAGTGTGAGATCGTTTAGATGCAAATCATCTGGAATAGATTAAAGACTAGCATACCGAGGTTGGGTAAGAAGGGTCTCCTATTGCCCAATCCTTTTTTTATATGACGGATTTTCAAGCCAAGTGCGACAGTGCTTACATGAAGGCTGGTTTCATGAACTGCTACTTACTTAAAGTTTTCTTTATAATTCACTAGCAGCCCATCTAGGATGATAGAATTGGAGGAGAAAATATCGATAGAATTTGCTAATTGGAAGCAGCTTTGGACTAGTGTGTAATGTATCAGATCCCGAATTAGCCGCAAACAACGCAACAGCCCAAGCGATCGCCCGCTTTATCCTCGCATGCCGAGCACATAGGCTCGGAGGAAACAAGTGATTCCGCGTGACTGCTTGTTTCCACTGCAGTTGATATTCAACGACTTCGCATCCATCACGTTGCGTTTGTTAGCGAGAAGAGAGCATTGAATTTTTGCTTAACGAAAGTGTCTTTAATCATTATGAATCTGCTCTTTGTAAGGTTCTAAAAAGTCGTTACTTTAGTTTGATCTATACATAGAAGGGATGAATGAACATGAAGAAAGCGACAAGACAGGGGTGGAAGTCGAGCTGGCGGATGCTGGTGTGGATGCTGGTCTTAAGCCTGGTGGTGACTGCCGTGCCCGTATTTCCGGCGCAGTCGGCAGCAGCGGCAGAACTACCGATGCAGCAGACAACAGTGAACAAACCCAGTGGGTTCCAAGATGTGAGTCCGACGGACTGGTTCTATGATGCAGTCGTTCATGTGCAGGAGAAGGGCATATTCAGCGGAACAGACACGAACACCTTCTTGCCCAAGGGCACAATGACGCGTGCTATGTATGTGACGGCACTCGGACGCATGGCAGGCGTGGATGTAGGGGAATATTCCACCTCAAGTTTTGCCGATGTGAAGGCTGGCATTTGGTATGCGCCTTATGTCGAATGGGCGGTTAAGAAGGGGATTACCGACGGTACGGGTGATCGGAAATATTCCCCGGATGCCATCGTATCCAGAGAGCAAATGGCAACGATGACGTTGCGGTATTTTGAAAGCGAACAGATTTCCTATCAAACCGCTAATCCCGTAACGACGGAGCCGGGTGATCTCGCCGATGTATCGCCTTGGGCGGTTGACGCAGTAGTCAAACTGTGGCAAGCCGGCGTGTTCACCGGAGACGGGAATGGACATTTTAATCCGAATGCCCAAGCAACTCGCGCGGAAGCGGCGGTTCTCTTCATGCGTAACAACGCAGTTGTGGAGGCGTGGAAAAATCAGAATCAAGCCCCAGTGACACCAACACCAACACCAACACCAACACCAACACCAACACCAACACCAACACCAACACCGACAACACCCGGCGGTAATAGCGGTGGCGGAACGCCTGGAGGAAACGGAGGTAGCCCCGGCACGGGTACCGATTCCGCTACGTATACGCTTACGTTCGAGAGCAACGGAGGCACAGCAGTCAAGGCGCAGACGGTGCGGCAAGGAGAAGTGCTCAATAACCTGCCTGCCCCAACAAAGGAAGGGGAAATTTTCCAAGGGTGGTTTAGAGATAGCGATTTTTCGCTCATCTTTGCGAATGGCAGTACCGTTACCACCGATACGAAGTTGTATGCGAAGTATGTGGATAACGTGAGTAATGCCGTACAGAGCATTCCCAGCTACTCGGTGCTGAATGTCGCGCCGGACTTCACCATCGTTGTAAAAGATGCGACAGGTAGCCTGACGGCATCTGATGTACAAGCAGGGATGACGTTCGAGGACATGGCGAACCCTGACTTCGAGGGTATTACCGTCACCGGTGGGAACGGTGCATTTACGGTAGCGTCCGCAGCGAAAAACGGTAAGTTCGTAGAAGGCAACACCTATCAACTTACGTTGACGGACGACAACCTGTCCTTCCAGGGTCAAGACGCAACGACGAGCATTTATGTTTTTAGTGTCGCCAAACAAGAAGTTATGAATATTCCATTGAGTTCGGACATGGTTTATCTGCGCTTCGCGGATGTCTCGAAGATGATGCTGAATGGCGCGGATGTGGATTCGCCCGCGATTCCGGTAGTCACCACAAAAGTGGGTGGCAGCGATAATGCGCTCGCTGAGGCGAATGCAGGCGGTGGAACGTTCACTTACAACGGAAGTACCGCTATTCAAGTTGGCGATACCGTCGCCATCTACGAAGGAGTCCGTCCCGACCTGCGAACGGTAGAAACGGATGGGATCGACGCTGGCGATATCGCTTATGTCCGCATCACGGCGATAGAAGGCAGCAACTACACTTATGATCACGCGGATGCGGAGCAAGTGTTATTCAAGCCGGATGTGCTGCCGGTGAGTGTAAAGGCGGACACGGATGGAGAACCTGGCAACCATTCCATCACGGTTGAGCACACCGTGATGAACTACAGCAACAGCGTATATGAGCCCTTCGGTCTGGATGAGCTGACCACGGTTGATGTGGGCGACTTTATCGGTTTCTATGAAGGGGATTTCGCCCAGGAACATTCCGAGGTAATTAGCTATGGGCGCATTACCTCGGTTACGCCTGCGGCGGAGATGGATGTCATTACCTATACGGATGCCACCTTAGAAGATATCGAGAATGTCTTCAACATCTATCAGCAGCAAGCGATTAACGGTGAGGATCTGCTGTCAGAAGAGCAGATCGCGCAGCTTGAAGAGCAAATCGAGCAGCAAGCGATCGCCAGCGGATTCGTCGATCAAGCCGCAGATTATCTATCCGATCTAGCCATGGAGACGAAGGAGATCAAGGAGATCAAGGCCCAGTCCTTCCTGGCGTCCTCAAGCAGCTTGGGCAAGGTAAGTGTGAAGAATCTGACCGTCGACGCTTCGCTCGGCACCAATCTGAAAAATATTAACGGCCGAACCTCTGGCGTAAGTGCTTCGCTGCAAGTGGGCGCCGATATTGTTGTGAAGATCAATGACGAGAGCGACCTTGTCATTCATATGACCGGTACCTTCCTTCAGGAAATGAGCCTGGATCTCGCAATCAACGGGGATCTGCAAGGGCATTGGCTGACCAAGTGGGGGATTCCTTACTGGTACAGCATTGATGATTATGTGATCACCGCAAATCTGGATGCCTACACGTATACCGGGATCAATATCACGGCGGAGATTGCTACCGTCAAACACGATAAGTTAAACGATGCGCTGAATGATTGGCTGGGGCAGAAAAAAGCTGGCAAGCTGGGTCAGGTGCGGGACATCGCGACAGAAGTTCGAGCGTTGCTCGAGGGTGTGCAAGATACCGGAGTCGACGCGGCGGCGCTAAGAGCCCAGTACAAAGAGATGATGGAGAACGAGACGGATTGGATTCCGTTAATCAAGAAGCAAATCGTCGCAAAAAGCGTGCGCGTGGCTATGGGTACCGTTGAAGTCAAATTTGTAGCAGATTTCGTTGTCAGCGCCAATGTTAATCTCTCGATAGGAGCTGATTTCAACTACAAGACAGCCAAGCGTTACTCGGTTAATCTGCGTGTGTTTGCCTTCACAGGCACCAGCAACACTGTAAGCTTGCCGGGTGACGGCGAATACCAGTTTACCTTCTATGTCATGGGGACGATCGGCTTGCGGGCCGGGGTTCATATGGAGGTGAAAGCAGGGCTTGGAAGTGTCGATCTGAACAGCATCGGACTTTCTGTGGAGCCTGGCGCTTATGTGAACTTGTGGGGATACTTCTACTACCAGTTGAAAAATGCGAACGGGTTGAAGTCCACCAGCTCTTCCGGAGCCCTGTACATCGAGCTTGGCATCTATTTGGAGGTAGAGGTAGGAGCCCAATTGGGCGACGGGGCTGTCTCGGCCAGTGCACCGGTGTATGAGGACACATGGCCGCTTTATACGGTAGGGGAACATAAGAATGTATACGACTTCGCCTATCCGCAGGATGATAAACTCGGATTTACCTTGGCAGGCGCCGCGAAATCCATCGCTGTTCCGGAGTCGTTGCTTACGATGAAGACATTCGACTTGATGACCGGCGTTACGGGTAACCAGTCGTATCATAATTCGAAAGATCCGGCGTACAATCCGTCGAAGTTCGATATTCAAGTAGACAATGCGAATTTCAAGTATAACTCGAGTACCCAGAAGATCGAAGTGGTGAACACGAGCGTTCCGGTGAGTACGGGCAACTTGGTGATCACCTGGAAAAATGCGCCGTTGACGTTCACATCTGATCCGCTCAAGCGCACGATTCCGTTGACTTGGCTTGCCAGAGAAGGCGACTATACCTTCCAACTTGACCCGGAGAACGGCGGAGTGACCCAGGTTGTTGTTGCCGCTTATAATGCGGCGCTCAACGTGACCACCCCGGTCTATCCGGGATACACCTTTGACGGCTGGTATACAGCAGCTACCGGCGGAACGAAGGTGACAATTCCGAGCCGGATGCCAGCGGAGGATCGTGTTCTGTACGCGCACTGGACTGCAAATGCAAATACGCCGTATACGGTAGAGCATTATTTGATCGACCCGAATACAAAGGCATCGCTGCTTCCTGCGTATACGGAACAATTGACTGGAACAACCGGTACGGAGATTCGGATCACCTCTGACCGCTTCAAGGACCAAGGCTATACGAACGGTACGGTAGGCGGAGTGTATATCAAGGGCGACGGCTCTACGGTCGTTCAGATTGATTATTATCCGACGAATCGAACCATGACCTTTGACTTAGGCTATGCCGGGGCTCCCGGAAGTACGGTCACGGAGCAATTCGGCAAGAACATCGCGGCTCGCATCCCTGTACCGACAAGACCGGGCTATACGTTTGCCGGTTGGTCACCGGAGGTGCCGAGCACGATGCCGACTGCAAGCACTACGTATACCGCAACGTGGAACCCAAAAGAAGACACGCCTTATAAAGTGGTGTACTTGAAGCAGAATGTGGCAAGCAACACCTATACGGTGGCCGATACAGAATCGTATCGTGGCACCACCGGCGCCGAGGCGAATCTGACGGATGTAACGCCGAAGTCTTATGCGGGCTTTACGCTTGATCAAAGTATTCCGGGAACGGTGCTGGCAGAACAAATAGCAGGTGACGGCACAACGGTGCTGAAGTTGTATTACAAGCGTGACGCTTACAGCATGACGATTGATTACAATGGCTCTGGCACGGTGACAAAGGTCGTGGACGTACCGTTCGGAGCTACGACGGGGTTACACCTGGGTGATCCGACATGGCAAGGGCATATCTTCGCTGGATGGTTGCCGGTTCCTCCGACTACGATGCCTGCGGAGAATGTCAAGTTCACTGCACAATGGACGCTGAACGAATACACGGTAAGCTTCAATAGCAACGGTGGGTCAGAAGAAGTGGCTGATCAGACGGTGGGATATGGCGACCTGGCCGTTGAGCCGATCGAGCCGGCGAAGGACGGCTATGTATTCGGCGGCTGGTACAGCGACAGTGCATTGACGGCTGCCTACGAATTCACGTCACCGGTGACGGACAATCTTACGTTGTATGCGAAGTGGATGCTAAGCTACACGGTGAGCTTCGATAGTAACGGTGGGTCGGAGGTTACCGATCAGAGGGTGAACGAAGGCGCCAAGGCGGTGGCACCTGGCACACCGGAGCTTGAAGGCTATGTATTCAGCGGCTGGTACAGTGACAGCGGCTTGACGACCGCTTATGACTTCACCACAGCTGTGGTGAACGCAAATATTACCTTGTATGCGAAGTGGACGGTTGAGCAGAAAAAAACTTATACGGTGAGCTTCCAGAGTAACGGCGGGTCGAATGTGGCAAATCAGACAGTGAACGAAAACGCTGTGGCTACGGCCCCAACTGCCCCAACACGCACAGGATATACGTTCGGCGGTTGGTACAGCGATAGCGTCCTGACGACGGCTTACGGCTTCACTGCTGGGGTGACGAGCGACCTTACGCTGTACGCGAAGTGGACGAAGAACAGCTATACGGTGAGCTTCAATAGCAACGGTGGATCAACTGTAACGAGTCTTTCGGTGGATGACGGCGACACCGCTTCTGCCCCTGCCGACCCGACGAAGGCAGGCTATGTGTTTGGTGGCTGGTACAGCGATATCGGTCTGAGTGAAGCGTACAGCTTCACAACGCCGGTGACAGCGAATCTCACGCTGTACGCGAAATGGACAACCACTTATACAGTCAGCTTCGACAGTAACGGTGGAACGGTAGTAGAGGCCCAGACGGTCGAATACGGCGGCAAAGCTGCGGCACCGGATGCTCCAACGAAGAACGGGTATACGTTCGGCGGCTGGTATAGTGACAGTGGTCTGAGTGAAGCCTACAGCTTCTCAACATCTGTGACGGCTAACCTTACGTTGTATGCGAAATGGACATCGAACGGTTACACGGTAACCTTCAACAGTAACGGCGGATCTTCCGTAGAGAGCCAGACGGTGAATTCTGGCGACAAGGCTGTGGTACCTAACGCCCCGATGTGGGATGGATATACGTTCGAAGGCTGGTACAGCGACCTTGAGGGAACGACCGCCTACGACTTCACGACAGAGGTGAAGGCAGATATCACTCTGTTCGCGAAGTGGACGATATCGCCGTGGCACAACGTAGGCGATGCGATCGAACGAATGATGGAATTAAAATTCGCAGTCGACAGTCACGGAACTCCTTATGCAATAAGCTTTACATCGGTTATAAAATACGAGGGAGGCAGCTGGAAGAGCGTTGGAGATGAGAAGTACCGTGGAAGTGAAATCGCCATAGACAGCCAGGATAATGTTTACGTTGTTTCTATTAGTGATGTATTAACAGTGAGTAAGTATAACGGTACCGCTTGGGAGTTCGTAGGCAATACAGATATCGATTATGTGAAAAGAGTATCTATTTCTTTCGACAGCAATGATAATCCTTATGTAGCGTATGTTCTTCATGACGACAATCAGGATGCACCCAAGGTGATAAAATATGAAGGGAACAATTGGGTGAGTGTAAGCGACGGTGATGGATTAAATGGAAAGAATGTTCATACACTAGATTTCCAATTGGACCAAAAAAACATCCCATATGTACTTCAAACGTATACAGTCATGGATACGAACTATACTCGTGGTACCCTATTTGAGAAATACGTAAATGGCGCTTGGGAGACTGTTGGAGATTCGAAATTCGGAAACCCGAATCTTCCGGAGGATCTGGAAGGTGCAATATCATTTGCATTCGATCCAAATAATATACCTTATGTGGTTTACAGGAGTGATTCAAAATTGACCGTGATGAGATATATTAACTCCGCTTGGGAAACTGTCGCCAATTCAGACTTCACGGTAGGTCAGACTAGTGGAGCAAGCTTCGATTTTGACAGTCAGGGAACTCTTTATGTGGCTTATCAAGATGGTACACGCGGGGATCGGATGAGCGTGATGAAATATGACAACGGTTGGGTTCCCGTCGGCAATCTCGGCTTCTCTACAGATGTGCCTAGGAATATCGATCTTGTCATAGACAGCAACGACAACATTTATGTGAGCTATTCAGATGTAAAAGACGGAGACATGGATAATAACGGTAAGGGGTTCTTAATGAAATATGTTCCGGCCCCGTAATCACATTCGATAGCACAGAAAAGCCTACTCCCGTTGGAGTAGGCTTTTCTGCTTGTGCGCCCGGCATGGGCGATAACTTGGCGGTGAAAGTCCGCTACAGGCTTGGCAGTAGGAACTGTTAGCCAAGGGCAAGGGTGTCCGTCGCGAGGCGGAATCTGAAGGAAGCCGGAGGCAAACCCTCGGTCTGACGAACAGAAATCACATACAAGGCATGGTGGAACGGACGAGCTTGCAAGCCAAAGCGAAGTCCAATACTGCCCGAATTCCGGCATGTAAATGTGGCAGATGGATGAGGGGAAGGTTATCGCTCTTACCCGGGGAGGTCTCACTGACGTCAAGTAGGAAAAAAAAAAATCCGAAAAACGGAGTAAAGCTTGTGGTGAGAAGTCAGCAGAGGTCATAGTACCGTAAGGTTTTTTTTTTTTTCGGGAAGGACCGAACAATCGTATGTCTCAAGTACAAACTGAAAGGAGAGTCGATGCAATGAAAGCAGAATACCGGAAGGGCTACCGGCAAAGAGAACGCGTGGAACGCGAAGGGTATGCAGGAGTGCGGAGTATCGATACTCGGGAAAGTAGAGAAAGAGACGGTGCAGAGGACCTGCTGGAGGTCATACTGGACAGAGAAAATCTGAACCGGGCATATCAGCGGGTCAAACGTAACCACGGAGCACCAGGAATCGATGGAATGACGGTCGAAGCGGCGCTTCCGTGGCTACGAGAAAACAGAGACGAACTTTTACAGCGTATTCGGGAGGGTACATATCGACCAAGCCCGGTAAGGCGAAAAGAAATCCCCAAACCAGATGGAAGCGGCGTTCGAAAGCTAGGCATCCCGACGGTAATCGATCGGGTCGTCCAACAAGCGATCGCTCAAACGCTGCAACCTGTGTTCGAGCCACTCTTTTCGGAAGGAAGCTATGGTTACCGTCCGGGGAGAAGTGCGCAGCAAGCGATTCGCAAAGTCAAAACTTGCGCAGAACAAGGATACGGTCATGCAGCCGAAATTGATCTGTCTCAATACTTCGACACCCTAAATCATGAACTTCTGCTGAACATACTGCGAAAACAGATTCAGGACAGGCGCGTCATCGACCTGATCAAGAAATATCTGAAAAGCGGAGTCATGGAGAGCGGCGTGCGGCGCAGAACGGAAGAAGGCTCACCACAAGGTGGTCCCTTGTCGCCTTTACTAGCGAATATCTATCTGAACGAGTTCGATCAGGAGATGGAAAAGCGAGGCGTGAAGGTGATTCGGTACGCGGACGACATCGTGATCTTGGCGAAGAGTAAGCGGGCAGCGAAAAGACTGCTGGAATCTGGCCGAACGGTGCTGGAGCAGAGGCTCAAGCTCCAAATGAACATGCGGAAAAGCAAGGTCGTGAGCGTCCTGTCGCAGAAGCACTTCAAATTTCTAGGATTCGCTCTGGGCAAGAATAAAAACGGTGTATACATACGCGTACACCGAGAGTCTCTGGCCAAAGCGAAGAAGAAGTTGAAGGAACTAACAGGCCGAAGCCAAGGCAGAAATGCAAGGCAAGTCATGGAAAGCGTGAAGGTCTACATTCGAGGATGGGTTGGTTACTTTTACGTAGCGGACATGAAGCGAATCCTGCAAAGCTGGAATGAATGGCTGAGAAGACGAATGCGGATGTACATCTGGAAGCAGTGGAAGAAACCGAGAACGAAGGTAGATAACCTACGAAAGCTAGGGATACCGGAATGGCAGGCGTACCAATGGGGAAATACAAGGCTGGGCTACTGGCGAATTGCTGGAAGCGCGGTGTTGAATCGCTCTGTAACAAACGAAAGGCTCGCACAGGCAGGGAATTATGACTTCCCTGCACAATACGAGCGCTTACGGCAACTGCACTTAAACGGTTGAACCGCCGTATACCGAACGGTACGTACGGTGGTGTGAGAGGTCGACTGTCCAACTAATGGGCAGTCTCCTACTCTATTAATAGTCCCGGTACATGGAGACGATCTGGTGTTAAAAATAGATACGCGTTAAGGTATATCAGATCGAGCAAGGAGTTATGAACGATCTGGAACATGGGTAGCCGATGGTATCACTACGGATGAAATATATAAATTGTAGCTGTATCTCAACTCGAATTTATTTTCTTAAAAATTAGTTCGACCAAATGTGGCATCATTTTTCACAGTCGAGCTGCTGGATGCGTAGATGGCATCGAGCTGTAATACGTAATCATAATGCCGGATGTAATATCCGGGCTGACTGTACGATTGTAGGGATACTTTGGTGCTGTCAGCCCAACCAGGGCTGCTCAGGAACGTAGCATCTCCCTTATAGGCGGAGGTGTCGGCGTAAGCTTCAAGTACAATTTTATTGCTGGCATTACGCTTCAGGAAGTAGCCTGGGAAGTTGATGGACTCCAGGGATATGCCTGTGGAACTTGCCAGCCCCGGTACAACGCGGAACTGGGAATCCAGAGCAGGGGAGACGTTGGCATCAATGCGTGCGATGTAGTTGGCGTGACGGATGTATTGATCCGGAACGTTGTGCGAACTGAACCGGCTATAACCTGTGGCTTCCGGTGTTGCAGGACCCCACATTTTGACCTCGTGCAGAGTCGGGGTATACCAGTTCCCCGGATTATTCCACAAGACGGCGTTCACCATATTGATCCGTACATAACGAGCTGTGAAATGCACAGCATCTGTTGTAAAACCATAGGTCAGATTGTTGGTGCGATCCAAGGTAGAGTAATTGACACCATCGTTGCTAATCTCGATTTTGTATTTGTAATACCCTTCGGAGCCTTTATACATAAACCAGGACGTGTCGATCTCGGTGATCGTCTTTGGTGCGCCGAAGTCCACCTGCCACCAGGCAGGCCAGCTATTGGAGGAAGCCACCCATGAAGTCTGGTAGTTGCCATCATTGACGTTGGATGCAGACGATCCGGAGGCTGTGGAGATGGCGGTAGCTGTTTTGCCTTGTGCATGATTGACGAGAGCAGGCGGTGTTACCGCACCCGTTACTGCATCGATATTCCATGTTGTATACCACTCCAGTGATGCTGTTCCGTTCGAATCATTCAAGGTTAGCGGCAGCCAGATATGTTTGTGCTCTCCGAGGTTCATCGGATTCCAGCGATCCCCCATGTAGATGTAAGATGTGGTGTTGCTGCCTGTAATCGCGGCAATATCGTGAATCTGCGAACCGAAGGCAGATGGATTGCCATATGGCGTAAGCGCAGTCCATGGACCCGTCATGGAAGTTGCTGTAGCATAAGCGCCCTGATTCGGATACCAGCCAGCGGCTTGAGAGGTGAAGAGATAGTAACGGTTTCCTTTTTTCACAACGGCAGGTGCTTCACGGTAGGCGTTCTCGAACAACCAGCCCTCGAAGGACTGTATTCCGGTGTAACTTGCATTCATTTTGAAAATAGCCATCGTATCATTGGCACCGCCATTTTTGCGTGAAGCCGTAACCAGATAACCTGTGCCATCTGTATCAACAAAGACGGTCATGTCACGGGACTCATAATTCAGTGGGCGGAAGCTGCCCTCATAGGTGAATTTGCCATTCGGGGTATTGCTTGTTGCGACCGCTACACGTCCGAGGTTGTAGTCTGTACCGTTCTCATAGTGTGCCCAGAGCACATACTGATTGGTGGAGGCGTTATAGATGACTTTGGGACGTTCAATTTTGCTGGAGGCTAGCTCGGTTGCGGAATCTTTCGTCAGGATGGTATTGCTGAAAGTCCAGTTCTTCAGATCGGTGGAGGTGTAGACGTTCACACTGTCGAATCTGCCGCCCACTGCATGTTCACCGTACAGATAATACGTCGAGCCTACCTGCAGAATGTTGCCGCTGTTCGCATGGATGGGATTGCCTGCAGTGTCGATCCAATCGGTACCGTTCGTTATCGTGACACTTGCTGCGCTTGTTCGTTCAGGATGAAGTCCAAACAGGGTGAACGTGAGTGCAAAGACCAGAATCCAGACCGCTTTCCTGTTACCCATTACATACACCTCCACAGAGAATAGAAATATAATAGCGCTTTCATTTTTATTGTAGTTGATTTACAATATTTGGCAAGTGAACATTTCAATGAGAGATGAAATTAGCAGCAGGTAGAGGACAAGAGCAGCAAGAGCGAGGGCACGAATGCAGAATGAAAATGAAACTGCCTGGTGTCATTAGGAGTTGTCCAGCCAACGAACCTGCTGGAGCTTCGGCCCCACTCGGAGGGTATACGGATATGATCGTTATCGCTGAACGGAGTGTCCGTGCCGAATAGGAGAGCAACATTGTGTATGTCGTCTCGTGATATAACTGTCATGTGCCCGTGACGGGTGCTACTTATTCAGTAGGGGGATGACGTTATGAACGAGATATGCAGAAGACTTGAAGGGCAGATGGCCTTGGTAACAGGAGCAAGCAGAGGCATCGGTCTCAGTATTGCAATGCGTCTGGCACAGGAGGGTGCATATGTGCTTGTACACTTCGGGACACGACAAGACGAAGCGGAGCAGGTTGTGCGGCATATTACAGATCATGGTGGACAGGCGCAATCCATTGGAGCGGATTTGCGCACGCTGGATGGAATTCATGCATTATTTGCACAGGTCGATGATGCTGTTCGGAAGCATGGACGAGATGGCAGGCTGGATATTTTGGTAAATAATGCAGGCATCGGGCAGATTCTTGGTCTGGAGGAGACGACAGAAGCTTCCTTCGACGAAGTGATGAACATAAATGTCAAAGCCCCCCTGTTTGTAAGCCAGCAGGCCGTTCCGCGTCTGCGGGATGGCGGGCGAATCATTAATATTTCTTCTTTTGTTACACGAGTGGCTTCCCCGGGCGTGTTCGCCTATAGCATGACGAAGGGGGCGGTGGATACCTTCACCAAGTTACTGGCGAAAGAGCTGGGAAGTCGCCAGATTACGGTCAACGCGATCCAGCCGGGCATTATTAATACCGAGATGAATGCAGGCACACTCACGAACCCGCAAGGACAGGCATATGCAGCAGGTTTGTCTGTTCTTAATCGATGGGGAGAGCCGGAGGATGTCGCAGATGTAGCTGCATTTCTTGCGTCAGCAGACAGCCGCTGGGTTACCGGACAATGTCTCGATGCCAGTGGGGGATCACATCTATAACATGTGAAGTGTATACAAGGATTGGGGAAGAACGGATTTATGAATCACTTTGTAATCGAGGGGAATGCTAAGATGTTCTTCTGGAGGAAGGGTGTATTCAGCATAGTCAGCTCAATGAATGTGCTTGATTATGGTATGACGGGTGCAGACGCTAAGTTAGGTGCGCTAGGTGCGAATGCCCTGTTCCAACGTTGTTCGTGGCTGTTGATCCGCCAGAGCTTGCAGTGTGATGGGCTCCATGTAACGCTGCTCCATATAATGTATCACTTGAACTGACAGGATCAGGGATAATGATTCTCAACGTAAAGAGCAAACAAGGGATAACGACCTGCTATTGGCCTGTTATCCCTTGTTTTGTAACCGGATGAGGTAGATCTGTTGCCTGATATGATTTTTCTATCTTTTTGTTGCGTTTGCGTAGTTCTCTTTGAATGGTAGCTGCACGGTCCAACTACCATTGAATCGAATTTTCGATGTGATCCTGCTATTTATGGCCTTTGCGAACCTTGAGCTGCATCTTTTTGATCGTTGTGTTTTGCATAAGCTCCAGTACGAGTGGGCCTTTGCCGTTCAGGATCTCCACATCCGTTACATTGTCCTGAATGGTAATGATCCCGATGTCGTCTGCGGTTACCCCTTCGAGCTTGGCAATGGTACCTACAAAGTCAACAGCACGAAGTTTCTTCTTCTTGCCTCCGTTGAAGTTCAGCTTCATGATCTGTTGGTTCAGCTGTTCACGCTTGTCCTTTTTACGTTCAGGAACGATCTTCAATCGTTTCTCAAAATCTTCTCTACGGCGATCTACAGCTTCCTCGGAAGGAGCCTTCACGACAGGGATTTCGAATCCAATATAGGATTCAATCTCCGCCAGACGTCTGCCATCTTTCGGTGTAATCAACGTAATGGCTTTACCCGTTTTGCCTGCGCGCCCCGTACGGCCTGTACGGTGAACATATCCCTCTTTTTCCAAAGGAATATCGTAGTTGATGACATGAGTAATATTCGTGATATCGATACCACGTGCGGCTACATCTGTCGCGATCAGATAGCGGAATTGTCCCCGTCGGAATGCGTTCATCACTTCGATCCGCTCATCCTGCTCCATACCACCATGGATACGATCTGCCGGGTAGTCAAGGTCAGCCATGACCCGGAACAGTTTATCCACATTCTCCTGCGTACGGCAGAACACGATGCAGCTATCCGGATTTTCCACAATGAACAAGTCCTGAAGTAGCGCGGTTTTGTTCACTTCGGGTACGTTAATCACGGCATGTTCGATGGTGGCTGTTGTCAGTCCACTTGCCTTGATCTCGATCTCCACCGGGTTGTTCATGTATTTGCGTGACAGCTTGGCTACATCTTCAGGGAACGTAGCGGAGAACAACATCGTTACTCGCTCCTGCGGCAGTTTCTGAATGATGGACTGTACCGTCTCAATAAAGCCCATATTCAACATCTCATCCGCCTCGTCAATAACGAGATACGCGATCCGTTCGAGTGGCAGCGTGCCACGTTCGATATGATCCAGTACCCGGCCTGGTGTACCAACAGCCACGTGGGTTCTTTGTTTTAACTCCGCTTTTTGGATATGAAAAGGGGACTGTCCGTATAGTGCGGTTGCTTTAATACGCTTAAAGCGGCCGATATTCGTAATATCTTCGTTAACCTGCAAAGCCAGTTCCCGGGTTGGGGTAAGAATCAAAGCCTGTGGCTTATTCTCATTCCAATCCACCAACTCGCAGAGCGGAATGCCGTAGGCAGCGGTTTTACCACTACCGGTCTGTGATTTGACCACAAGATCCTGATTCTCCAGTGCTACCGGAATAACTTTAGTCTGTACCTCGGTTGGTGTCTCATAGCCCAGACTATCCAGTGCCTTTACGATCTCTTCACCAAGTCCATAATCTTTAAATTGTTGCTCGCTCATCGTTTACCTCTTTTGCGTTAGTTTTGAATACTCTACATACAAGCATTGCACCGTACATTTATCGTATACCTCTTCATTATACTCTATATGCAGGCAGGCTAACGGAGTAAATGCTTCAAGTGTGTAAATTGTTTTCATCATTTCCGATTTTAGTAGCAACCACCCGTTATGTTCGTATGTGTATCATAACGTTCCACGTGAAACGAAATGTATCGGCGTATATGCTTGGTGTTAATGAATGACCATCTTCACAGCCTTGGTTTGGGGAGGGTAAGATTGAGCAATAACTCCATTGATCCACACTTCTGCACTTCGACCAACGAGTGTCTCATCCAAAGAGACGGTGACAATCTCTTCTTCGATGATGAGTTCGGCGTCCTTGCTGAGTGAGACCCAAATCGGTCCAGAATCAACACCGCCATCTTCTTTATTCTCGATGAGTACCTGACCTCTTTCTTCCTCAAAATCCGTAATAATTCCTCGCACATGTGGCTTCTCTTTCCCTTGTTCCTCGGACTTCTCTGCGCATCCGAGCGTTAGCAGAAGCAAGATGACTGGTAATAAGGATAATCTTCGTACAATGGACATTGGGTTACTCACCTCTCATCCTTTTTAATACATCTATACCTATGGACGTTACCTGAGGCGACGAAGTTCCTGTATATCAATAAAAAAACGAAAATCAGTCGATTCAGTCTGGTGCTAGAAATTGGAATATGTTAGCATATAGTTAACTTACTGAACGGAGGGATACGTGTGCAAAATTTTTCCCGATTGAGATAGTGTGGCGAAAAACGTCTGTTTACGCTTGCTGTTTTCTGCCTGTGTGCAGTTCATCGGGATCGGTTTGCCATTTTACACGTATGCCGCTAGTCGTCATGAAAGGATCACTTTTTGAAGTGGTTCTTTGATGTACTACTATTTTTTTGTGAGCATTAAGGTATGCCAACATCCGAAATGACCTGCACAGGCGAACATGTCTGTGTTTTTTATTTTATCCAGGAAAAGGGGAGTACCTGATATGACAAAACCAAACTTGAATGAAAATTTGGCAATTCAAAAGGAACTATTATCTTTAGCAAAACAGAACGGGCTTCTTATCGTTGAGGAATCCTTGGAAATCAACGAGTCGGGTATGGATTTTCGAGTAGCATTCGCCACGGATGAAGAAGGCCGCAGATGGGTTCTTCGCCAGCCGCGACGCGAAGACGTGTGGGAGCGAGCCGAGAATGAGCGCAAGGTGCTGGATGTGGTCCGAGGAAATATACCCGCACAAGTACCGGATTGGAGGATCTTCACGCCAGAGTTGATAGCTTATCCTTTACTTGATGGTGATCCGATCGCAGTTGTGGACCCCGCAGGGGGAGGGTATGTATGGCGATTTCCTCAGGAGAGCTTATCGGATACATTCCTGGATTCACTGGCTACGACTCTCGCCACGCTGCATAACATCGATCCCGACAAGGCGAAGAAAGGTGGAGTGCGGATCAAGACACCTATGGAAGCTCGCAAAGAATTTGCAGCCAATATAGAGGAGGTTAAGCAGAATTTTACGGTGCCAACCGAGTTAGTTGAACGCTGGACGGTATGGCTTTCTGTAGGTAGTTATTGGCCTCAGCACTCGGCGTTCATCCATGGTGATCTGCATCCGCCGCATATTATTGTCGATGATGCCCAGCGAGTAACTGGACTTATTGATTGGACGGAAGCGGAGATTGCAGATCCGGGTAAGGACTTTGTCATCTACTACGCACTCTTTCAGGAGGATGGGCTGCGTGAGCTTTTGAGTCGTTATGAGAAGGCAGGGGGAAGAACATGGCCCCAGATGCTGGAGCATATTCGGGAGCAGTGGGCAGCCTATCCTGCGATTGTTGCCAAGTTTGCACTGATTACAGGAAAGGAGTCCGACATGGAGATGGCGAGAGGCATGCTTGCGAACTGGGATGTGAAGAGAGGTTGAGTATCGAAGGTATATATAATTCGTTCACCCGTTATGGCATGTAATCTCGCAAAGCAGTTGCAGCAATACTCATAACGGTTCGTTAACATAACAAAGGGCGATCCCTACCATGAGTTCCATGGGAGAATCGCCCTTTTTCTTTTTCGTTAAGCGTAGTGCGTAACGATTTTACTTATTTCAAAATACTCACGTATTTTCCGTATACAAATGCTACACGTCCATCCAGCTTCACTTTTACCCAGCCATACTTGTCTGTACTGATCACCTCAAGCAGGGTGCCTTTCGGTACGGCAGCAACGACCTTCGCTTTGGATGAAGCGCCAGCGCGTACGTTCAGGTAAGCCGCAGTAACCTTGGCTTGTTTACCTTTGTTGACGGTATCCGGTTTACCAGTGCTTGGTGTTGATGGTTTACTAGGTTTCGATGTGCCTGGAGTCGGTGTTGGTTTTGGTTTCGTTGGCGTTGTTGGCTTCTCAGGTGTAGGAGTAGTTGCTCCCTCGCCATTGCCTGCCGCTTTGCGAGCTTTGTTCAGCTGTTGATAGAATGCTCCCTTGGTTTTCACGCCTGCGAATTGTGCTGTACTCACACCTGCTTTGGCAGATAGTGTATCAATCTCTTCTTGAGTCACCGCATCCAAAATGTTAATGGAGGCAATGTTGGTGTACTTGCCATCTTCCGTTGTTGGCACAGACATGATGCCATCGTTAATTAACTCCACCACATCTGCACGTTCCGGTGCAGTCAGGTCTACGCCAGTGATTTTCCAGTTGCGTTGAATCTTCGGTTCGTAGACACCTTTCATGACATCTTTCAGATAGGCGATGGACAGGTTGCGAATCGTGCCTTGAATCTCACCAAATGCCGAGGCGTCCTTGGAGGACCAGAGTTGCTTGAACTTGCGCCCTTCCATGGCGCCGCCTTTCGCAATCAGGGCTTCCATTCGATAGGCGTTCATGCCAAGTTTCAACGTATCGTCTTCTTTGACCACTGACCCATCGCTGTACTTCAGATTTGTAATCCGACTACCGTATGGTTTAGTCAGGTCAATCTCATACGTTACGCCGCCGAAGAAATCATCGGTGCTGTATTTGGAAGCACGACGTTTCGGATCAAAGCTGATGGTCACATCACCCGGGCGAGTGGAGTTGAAGTATCCCGCAGACCACTCCATATAATCCATCAGATCGCGTCCGGTTACTTCATATACGGTCACTTCACCAAAGGTGTATTGGTAGTTGAAAGCAATATCCTTTTTCTTGATCGGGCCTACATCCAGCTTGGCCTTGTCGTTATCAATCTGGTGCGCGACCACATCGGCATCACTGTAATGCAACATCACTTCGGTGAAAAAATCAGACAAAGGTGTTTCCTGTATCTGCACCGCAGGGATACCCTTAATCTCATCAGCAGGGACCAGGTTTGTTCCTTTCAGTTCAGCCACTTCAATGTTGGCATCGGCACGAGCGAACTCGTGGAACGGGTGCAAAGTCTCTTCCAGCGCAGGATCGGAGACTTCATACGTTCCGTCTGCTGCTTTTACAGCGAGAGCTTGAGCTTCCTTGCTTTTCAGCATAACTTTGTCGCCGTCTTTTTCAAATGTAAGGTCAATTCGAGAGATATGTGAGCCATATTTATTCGGTTCGGAGATCAATACACCGTTAACCGTTTGGGATTCAATCAAGGTATGCATGTGACCGGCAAAAATGGCAGCCAGCTCCGGGTTGGCGTTGGCGATATCCGTCACTCCGGTGCCCGGATTTCCGTTCTCGTTATCCAATCCCATATGCATGAGTCCAACCATGACATCGACTTTGCCTTTCAGCTCAGCAATGGCCTTTTTGGTCTCTTCCACAGGATCTTTGACGATGATGCCGTCCAGGTGATCCGTCCCTTTTTCAAACTCGGTAATCATAGGTGTGTTCATTCCGATAACACCCACTTTAATTCCGTCTTTCTCGATAATCGTATAGGCAGGCATGTAGCGGTCGCCGTTTTCTTTGAAAATATTACCCACGAGAGGCTGTCCATTGAATTGGGAAGAGATCTTCTCCAGTACGTCCAGCCCAAAGTTAAATTCATGGTTACCCATAACCCATGCGTCATATTTCATTTCGTTCATTGCAACCATCATGGGAGATTGAGGTTGATCATTGAACAACTCAGCCGAGTTATCCTGAATCATGTCGCCTGCGTCCAGCAGAATCGTATTGGGATTCTCTGCACGGACTTTTTTCACAATGGTGTATAGCTGTGTCATGCTTCCGGTTGGGTTTGGACCGTCCAGAGCATAGTCCCACGGCATGAATCGACCATGAATATCCGATGTACCGAGCAACGTGATCTTGGTTTCCTTGTCTGCCTCAGCAGCCTGAACCGGAGTGGAAGCAAAAGGGGCGAACAAAATGGAGGCACATAAGAGGAAAGATAAAGGCCATCCGGCGAAACGCTTCGTTGAAATTTTGCGCATGTTGTAATCTCCCTTGTTATCTAGTGTGTGTAAAGATATGTATCATTTCATACTAGATAAACATGCGGTGAATGTAAACTCCAATGTAAGAGGTTGTTCAAAAAGTCCGCTTTTGATTACGAATCATGCCTAGCGGCATCATCAGCATCGAAGTTGAAATTCAGCCGAAATGTCCGTTGCTCACGTAGTTTTCCCTACGCTCCGCTACTCCATTTCTAACTTCATTCCATCTTCTCGGTACTGAAAACCAAACTTTTTGAACTCCAATGTAAGAGTTATGTTGGATCTAAGAGAGGGAATCTATAAATAGCTTCAGAAAAAGCACTTAATTCTATTTTCTTCACAATAAAATACTATAATTTGACAGGTGTTAAAAACCAAAATTATCCAGTAAAATGGTTTTTGTAAGCGCTTAACAAAAAAATGAATACTAAGGAGGAAAATCATTGATTAAGTCTAAGTGGTTTAAAACAGTCGGCTCACTGGCATTGGTAGGGATTCTCGCTGCTTCTGTTGCGGTTGGTAGTGTGAGCGCTGGTCTGGCGAAAGGTAGCAAATTTCTGGGCAATATTATTGCCAACCAGGTTCCTTCGAATTTTAGTCCATATTGGAATCAGGTAACTCCGGAGAACTCAACCAAGTGGGATGCTATTGAAGGCACACGCAACGTAATGAATTGGGGCCAGGCGGACATGGCCTACAACTATGCTAACAACAACGGATTTCCGTTCAAGTTCCATACGCTCGTATGGGGAAATCAACAGCCAAATTGGATTAACAGTCTCTCAGCCGCAGATCAGAAGGCTGAAGTGACACAATGGATTAAAGCCGCAGGACAACGGTATTCGAAGTCTGCCTTCGTTGATGTGGTGAATGAACCTCTGCATGCGAAACCATCCTATCGCAATGCCATTGGTGGAGATGGGGCAACGGGTTGGGATTGGGTTATCTGGTCATTCCAACAGGCGAGACAAGCCTTCCCTAACTCCAAATTGTTAATTAATGAATATGGTATTATCGGTGATCCTGCTAAAGCGGACCAATATATCCAGATTATCAACCTTTTGAAAAACAGAGGTCTAGTTGATGGTATTGGAATCCAGGCGCATTATTTCAATATGGACAACGTTTCTGTGAACACAATGAACACGGTACTGAATAAGCTTGCGGCTACAGGGCTACCAATCTATGTATCCGAGCTGGATATGACAGGTGACGATAATACACAATTGCAACGTTATCAGCAGAAATTCCCTGTGCTGTGGAAACACTCTGCTGTTAAAGGTGTGACGTTGTGGGGTTACAACCAGAATCAAACCTGGCAGGCTGGCTCTCACTTGGTCAATAGCAACGGTACAGAACGTCCGGCTATGCAATGGCTGAGAAATTACCTGGCGAACAATCCTTAAGCGTGCGTTTTGACGAGTCGGAGCATCCTTTATAAATCCGGTAATCATATAACACCAAATAGCGCCTGTTCTACATGTTAAGCATGGGAATATGGCGCTATTTGTGTTAGTGCTTTCTCTCAACAGTGTTCGGCAATTTATGGTGCAGGGAAACATTTAATTTTAATCCAAATCAAGACAAAAGCGATCAGCGCAAATATCATTCCGCTCCAGATCAGTTGATGTATTCCCAGGTTTGCGATGAACCATCCGCCGATGGCAGTACCCAAGGTAATACCAAGGTTGGAAAAGGATACATACAAGCTGTTGCCGAATTCAGGCGCGTCCTGCGCTTCAGCGGTTAACCAGGTTTGGCTTACAATCAATCCTCCTGAATGCACGGATGCCCAGAGGATGACTACAATAATCATCCACATGAAGTGTGGACCAGCCCAATAGACGAGTGCGTAAGCGGCTACATACAGCAGCGGGAACATGAGAACGGTTCGGACCACGCTCTTACGCAGAAACTGTCCAAACCCCAAATTTCCGATGATCATGACGACACCAAAGACGGTAAGCATGACGCTGATCCATGATCCGCTCATTTGAGTGACCTGTCCAAGATACTCGGCGAAATAGCTGTACACGGAGAACATGGCGGCGAATATAAAAATGACTGCGGCAACATTCAGCCATAATCCAGGTTTGCGCAGAATACCGAGCTGCTTACCATAGGACATCTTTTCCTTCACGGGCATCGAGGGTAACCAGATCCAAATTCCGATCAAAGCGACCACACTGACCATCGCTCCAAACAGAAAGGCGATTTCCAGGGATAGCCGTTCAGCAAGATACGATGTCAGTGGCACGCCAAAAGCAAAGCCCGCGGTAACTCCGGTGAATACTTTGGCGACGGCTTGGCTGCTTTTCTCTGCCGGAACAAGTTGGGCACTGGTGACCAGGGCTACGGAAAAGAAGACGGGATGGAATAACGCGGGAATGATACGGAAGATCAGCATGGTATCAAATGTTGTGGCGTAGGCATAAACGACGTTTGAAATGGCAAACATCAGCACAGCGGTTAAAAGGATGATTTTGCGATTTATCCCGGAAGCCAGCAAGGTGAGAAAAGGGCCTGCAATGGCTACGACCAGCGCAAATATACTGACCAGCCAACCTGCCTGTGCAGCCGTAATGTTGAATTTATTCGCAACCTGAGGCAGTACCCCCACAATTCCCATTTCTGTTGTAATAATTCCGAATACACCGAGCGCCAGCATCAGGATTAGGAACGGGTTGACCTGTTGTGATTTCATGTAAAGCGTACCTCCAATTGATTTAAATATACAGAAAAGTAGATATAATATCCTAAAATGGGACTGCCTTTCCTCCAATAATGTGATGGACATGAGAGTAAGTTCTCTGGATTACATTATATCTAGATTTATAGATTTGTAAATATAAAAGGTGAAACGTCATATCTTTAAGTTGTCTTCGGCTTGTGTTTTACAGGAGTAATCATGGTGACAATAGTCATTGAATGGCCCATGAAAAATAGCGCCAGCCCGGGGGATTCCTGAGCCTGACGCTATTGATGTCCGCACTTTTAACGATGTGTTGAATTAGTTATTGCGGTTGGATAATCATGCTGTTGAATGAATCGGCTTCCAGCTCCATGTGTAGGGTCTGTCCTTCTTCAAGGGTTAGATACAGGTCACGACGGTTCTGGAATGGATTGTTGATGACAATGACGAGACTGTTATCCGGGTTGCGGAAAGCGACGGATTTACCGCTCCATGCGCCAGACAGGCCGACTCTTCGAGCACCAGGAACAATATGATGTGCGAAGTGTTTCATCACATAATACTCCGGGTTACGAGTAACCTCCTTATTGTCCGGATCTACGGTGATCATGGAATTCTGTTCCCAGCCCCATGTGCTGCGGCCTTTGGGTTCCAGAACCATGTTCCAGTAGATGTACGCGTTCACTCCGTTGCTGAAGTAATGCTGGTAGAGATTATATACATATTTGGCGTAGTTCCATGAGTTGTTGCCATCGCCGCATTCGTTCTCGGTCTGCATATAACGCAGCTCTGGATAACTGGCCGAGGTACGTTGAATGGCATTTTTGCCAGCCCATTGATACCCAACACCTTTGATATAGGAATAGGCCTTCGGGTCACTCAGGACAAGCCCGGCGTACTCATCGAAGTCATTTGTTTTTTTCTTGATCAATTCCTCCCATGGATCAGGGGCGTTGATCGTTCCCAGCCAGATTTCCGTATCCAGACCGTGTTTGTCAAAAGCCGGGCCCAGATAATCAGAGATAAACTCACGAAGCTGCTCGCCTGTCCACATGCAAGAAGGAAATTTCTGATCTGCAATCACTTCGTTCTGCACATGCACCTGATGGATCGTAATGCCTGCTTCACGGTAGGCCTGTACAAATTTTACAAAATACAGGGCGTAGGCCTCCAGAATATCTTTCTCCCAGCGCAGTGTCCCATAGTTATAGGCTTTGGGCGACTTCATCCACGTTGGTGGACTCCATGGCGAGGCGAAGAATTGCAGGTTCGGGTTATAAGTCAGAGCTTCCTTGATGTAAGGAATCAGGTATTTGAAATCACGATTGATCGAAAAATGTTCCATGGACACGTCACCGTCCACCTCGTTGTGGCTGTACCACTGCTCTGCATAATCACTTGCGCCGATGGGCAGACGACAGATATTAAACTTGTGCTCACCCTCTGGATGGAAGAGGGAGTGAAATACCTCATGGCGCTGCTCCTCATTCAAATGGGACAGAGCCATATAACCAAGCTCGTTGAAACATCCGCCAAACCCTTCCACAAGTTGGTGCTGTTCACCCGTCAGTTTTAAGTTAGCGCTTTCATTAGTCGGCACAAAAGATAGCTCTCTCCACGAGTTGTCTTGGGTTGTGGAATAACCAGTGAGCGTAAATGTCATGTGAATTTCCTCCTCGCTTGAACCTCAGTTGTCATATATATTACGATTAGTATAACAACTCCCACGGCAAAAGAAGATATGCTAAACCGTGTGAAATTTACCCTAATCAAAGATGGAGTATCACGAGTTCGTATTCGCATAGACAGATCGTATGCTGTATTTGTTTGTGATCGGCGATGTCCATATACCATTATCCAATGTCATAATACAACTGTCATGGCACAACAAAATCCCCGCTATCGTTCAGACGGGGACTTTCGCTGTGTTTTTCTTAAGGCTGTACACTCTCACCAAGCTGTTTATTTTCAAAAATCAGAATCGTTTTGCTACTTCCGATATATGCAACCGTCGTATTGAATTGCTCCGAAATGAAGCGTACCGGTACAAAAGCTTTACCATTTTTCATCAGAAGAGGAGCATCATTGATCACAAGTATGTCATTCACGACAACTTGTTTGTTACCCACGCTCCAACGGATGGTCTTATCATGCTGTGTGATCACAGCTTCCCGCGTACCGCTATTCCAGTTCACACGGGCATTTAACTGCTCGGAGACAAAACGCAGAGGCACATAGGTCCGGCCTTCATCGATAAAAGGTGCAGCATCCAGTGCATAAGCACGATCCCCAACATAGGCGGTGGTAGACCCTTCAATCAGACGCTGGAAGCTGCCCTGCGGCGTTCGTTTCTGCTCCCGCACATTCATCCGGTTCAGAAGCTGCATCGTATGACTGCCACTCACAACATCCAGATAATTGTTCTGCACCGTGAGTCCGGCAGGCTCAACCTCTGAGACAGACGTCTGAATACCCGAGGATAACGAGGTAGACGCCGAGATATCCTGTATAACATTTGTCGCGGACTGATCACGGGTAAACGTAAAACCTGCAATCGGTGTCAGATCCCACACCCGGTTGTTGGATAATTTTAATACGTCCAGGCTGGAAAGCTGCCGTAAAGGTTCCAGATCATAGATCTGATTGGATTCTGCATTCAGCTCCGTCAGCCCAGTCAGTTCCTCAAGCCCCTTGAGATGCTGTACTTGGTTACCAGAGATATCAAGTGTCCGAAGGCGTGTCATATGCTCCAGTGGTGTCAGATCCGTGATTTGATTACCTGCCACATTCAGATTCCGCAGTGTATTTGGCAATTCAGCCAGTACGTCCAGCGTCTGAACCTGGTTGTTTGCTATGTTGAGTTGTTGGAGCCGGGTTTTACCCATGAGCGGTGTCAGATCGCTAATGGTATTGTTCGAAATCTCAAGCCACTTCAGTGCATCCGCATCCGAGAGGCCGGCAAGACTGGCAATCTGGTTACCGCTGGCGTGGAACGTATGTAATCGGTTGAACCCACGTACAACCTCTATGGAAGAAATGGAATTATTGCTGATATACAGCCGTCCCAAGTCTTTCAATTCAGTAAGTGCGTCTATGGATGTAATGTAATTATTGCGAACATCGATCTCGCGAAGCTTGGTTAGGTGCTTCAGCGGTGTGAGATCCTCAATCTCATTCCCATATAATCGGAGGTGAGTCAGATTGGTTGCATATTCGAGACCGGACAGGCTGTGAATACCTGCATTGCTCAGATCCACCACTTCAAGCTGCTCCAGATCCGTTGAAGTTAAGGGCACATCCAGAGGTTTGTTGAGGATTAACTTCAGTCCGTCCTCCAAAGCAGGATCTTCAATGATTCCCTCGCCCAAGTCTGTAGTGGTGTAAGCCATGGCTTGCCCCGATGCCCCGAGACTCAGGATGAATACTAGAAATAGTAGCGTCATTCTTCTCATTGCATGCAGTCCCTCCGATTTTTAGAATTATAAAATAATCCGAACAGATTGAGTTAGTTAAGTATAGTAGTTACACGATAACAGCGACCGGAAGGTTGTTCTGCCCACGGGAGTGTTCAGTGTGAATTGAAAAGTTTAACATATACAGGTTCGGCTCAAAGCACATCTATAGTTATTAACCCGTCAACGGGAAAAAGGAACAAGGAATTTCGTAATGGGTATTTCTCTACTTCTATTCTATATGAAACAAACCCTGCTCTGCACTCTTCAGAGACATGTTTATCAAAAAAAATAGAACATCTCCCGCAGAACCTATTCAACCCACCCTTGAAACGGGTAAAGATGAAGTAAAGATGCCATTTTGGAGGGGAAGATGTGAGTATGCGCCAAGCCATGATCATTAGTAATCCATCGTCAGGTAAGGAAGAGGCCGAGCAGTATGTGTCTCAAGTCAGAGAAATTCTGGAGTCACAGCAGTATGAGGTGGTTGTTAATGAGACGGCCGGGGAAGGTGATGCCACCAACTACTGTCTGAGCGCCTGCAAAGACGGCTGTGATCTGGTCATCTCCATCGGAGGCGACGGTACACTGCATGAGACGATTAACGGCATGATGGATCAGGATCATCGTCCTCGATTAGGCGTTATACCGCTAGGTACGGTGAATGATTTTGCGCGTGCGCTGAATATCTCGCTTGACCCGGAAGAAGCCATTAGGCAGTTACGTTCGAATCAGACCCATATCGTGGATCTGGGGAAAATCAATGATCGCCTGTTTGCCAACGTTGTGGCTGCAGGTTCTTTGGCAGAAGCTTTGTTCTCCGTATCCTCGGAAGAGAAGTCGAAGTTGGGATCATTCGCATATCTCAAAGAAGGTTTGAAAGACCTGGTGAATACACCAGCCAATCATCTAACCATCGAATATGACGGACAGATCTGGGAGGGGGAATCACCACTTTTTCTGGCGGCGCTGACCAACTCGGTCGGAGGGTTCGAGAAGTTGTCTCCGGATGCAGAGGTGGACGATGGTCTGATACATTGTTTTGTTGTTCGTAATATCAGTGTGTTCAACAGTCTGACCCTGGGCACTTCCCTGTTATTTGGTAGTCTGAAAGACCATAAGGACGTGGACTATTTTACAGCCAAAGAAGTTCATGTTCGCTCAGACGAAGCCATTCGCACCAATGTAGATGGGGAAGAAGGTCCTGCCCTGCCGATTCATATCCGTGTCCTGCCAAGGCATATTGAGGTTATCATACCGGAAGAAGTATAACTTATTCTTTTGGATCTATAGGCTGGAATGAAGAACCTATCATTTCTCCATATGAATGTAGGATAAAGCTATTGAAACCGATTGCAGATATATGTCACAATCAAAGGTAAGATACACGATAACATTCGAATATGGAGGGAAAACATCTTGAGAACGATTAAATTGGGCAGCAGTGCACTAGAAGTACCTGTAGTCGCGGTGGGCTGCATGCGGATTAATTCACTAGACGGTAAGGAAGCCGAACATTTTGTTCGTTCTGCAATGGAGGTTGGTGCGAATTTCTTTGACCATGCCGACATTTATGGTACAGGAACATGTGAGGAGATCTTCGCCGAAGCGGTACAGATGAATCCCCAAGTTCGTGAAAATATGATTCTTCAATCCAAATGCGGTATCCGTAAAGGTATGTTTGATTTCTCCAAAGAGCACATCCTGAATTCAGTCGATGGCATCCTGCAACGTCTGAAAACGGAATATCTTGACGTTCTGCTGCTGCACCGTCCAGATGCATTGGTTGAGCCAGAGGAAGTGGCGGAAGCCTTTGATCAACTGGAGCGCGAAGGTAAAGTGCGTCACTTCGGGGTATCCAACCAGAATCCGAACCAGATCGAATTGTTGAAAAAATATGTGAAACAGCCACTGGTAGCCAATCAGTTGCAGATGAGTATTACCAATACCACGATGATTGACAGTGGCATCAACGTGAACATGGAGAACGACGCTGCGGTTAACCGTGACGGCAGTATCCTGGATTATTGTCGTCTGCATGATATCACCATTCAACCTTGGTCTCCGTTCCAGTACGGATTCTTCGAAGGTGTATTCCTGGGTAGCGACAAGTTCCCGGAATTGAATGCAAAGATCGACGAGATTGCTGCGAAGTATGACGTGAGCAATACAACGATTGCAATCGCATGGTTGCTTCGTCATCCTGCACAGATGCAACCCGTGACAGGCACGATGAATATTGAACGTCTGCAAGACTGTGTAAAAGCAGGAGATGTTCATCTCACTCGTCCAGAGTGGTATGAAATTTACCGTGCGGCAGGTAATATACTGCCTTAAATCCAAGTTATAGTGAGTATACTGACTGTTGAGTCAGTTGAGGACACGAGCCCGTGGATGGCTCGTGTTTTTTGTCTATTTTCAGGTTTGATGTCAGGCGCCTTTCCGATATAAAATAAGGATAGGATTGTCCGTTTTAAAAAAAGGATTAAAATGGTTTTAATACAAATTAGTTGAAATTATTATATTGACCGATACTTTCTAATTACATATAATTACTTTTGCATACCGATAATCCCGTTTATGTTTTTTATTTTGGAGGGTGGTGTTCGTTTGGAGTCGACAACCACGATACGCGATCACTTGGAAAGTTATCTGAAGCGTGAACAGATGTCCATTAGTCATTTTTCGGAAACGTCAGGGATTAATTCGGGTACGCTCAGCAATATTTTGAATAAAAATCGGCCAATTGCCATGCAGCAGTTGGATCGCATTACTTCCGCCATGAGACTGGAAGAAGGTTACTTCTATGAGTTATACATAGATGAGTGTTTTGTACACGCGACCCCGGACTGGCGAAGACTGGGACCCTTCCTTCATCGCTGTGCCGAGTTGGACAAGTTGGACTGTATTGAAGAGGTTATTCGTCTAATGATGGATAATCTATCCTATATTCCTTTGTTATTTGAGGTGGCTGAAGAATTCTACCAAGCGGGTAAATTCAAACCAGCCATCCTTCTATATGAGAACATTGCTGAAAGCGAGAAAATGCAACATTCCGAGCGGCTTGCACTCTGTCAGTATCGACTGTTCCGGTTGGGACTGACCAATGATCAGCAGCGGAATCTGATTATTGCAGCCCGGTTCGAATACTATGTGGATCGGCTGGATGAGCGCTATCAATTGGATGCGCTTAATGAACTAATTAATGCATTTGGAGCGTTGCATAGATGGAACAAGGTTCAGGAGTTATCTGAAAAATTGAAAATAAAAGCGTCCATCCATTATGAGATGAATGGCCGAAGGAAACAAGAAGAGACCAAAAGACCAATTGTCTTCTATATTCTGTACTCCGATCTAGCTGCAGGAAGTGCCTGTTATCATTTGAAAGACTACACCGCAGCACTTAACTATGTTTCTTTATATTCGGATAATCGCTGGGTGAGGAACCCGGATAAAGATGAAATCGTTGTTATGAATCAGTTTCAGGAATGGGCTGAAGCGAATCGATATATATATCATTTAATGGGTGGACAGTTTGAGGTGTTACCTGATTATCTGGCGTATATCTCGACGAAGGAAAATGAGATATTCCCAGCGCTGTGTGATATTGTAACAGCGGCTAATCGTTATGATAAGGATATTGATCATGTTCTCAAACAGTATGAATCGTACTTCACTTATCAGGAACAGAGCAACCGAATTGGCAAAGTGAGCAGACAGGTTACGGATGATCGATATTTACGACTTTTAGCAGATTTGGGTGCATATTATTTAAAGAAAGACGAGTTTCATTTAGGTATAGAATTTGTGCTGGATAGTTTAAAATTTTCTATTGAAATTAGCAGTGGACGAGGTATGCTTAGAGGTGTCGGACTGTTTGAGCAATATCGGGAATTTGCATCTGAGACGGCGAAAAAGCAATACAAAATGATAATTAGTGAGGTGCAGAAACTCAATGAAGAGAAAGTTGGCTTTGCTGATAGCTACCTGTAGTATCGTTGTATTCATCGTAGTCCCTGCTACGGAACCTGTCCCAGGCAATGAAATCCCGAACCCCGAAATTATGAGACCCGCTGATCACGGATTTGGAACGTAATAAAAATGAAAAGAACACTTCTGAATTTATTTCAGAGGTGTTCTTTTTTGTGTATCAAAGTGGAAGAATAAGTATGTCGTATCTCACATGCGCTTATGATTGGCATAATACACTAAAATATGACAAAAAGGAGGGATACTATGGATCGGCTGGATTTGATATCACGGATCGAAGATGCCAGACAGTTGTTATATCGCATGCATATGGAATACGGCAGTCTGCTTCATCCGGAAGTGATCCAGCAATCCGTAGTCCTGGACGGTCTTATTAATCAATACAACAGAGCCAAGGTAGGAAAGGCAATGAATTAAGTTCGCCTATTTACATTTGCGTCTTTGTATACTATAGTTAGTTACATGAGTAACTAACCGACTAACTGACTAATGAATACGTATGAAAGTTGGAAGCACATGAAATCGACTTTGGATGAATCTCAGCCTATTTTTCATCAGATTGCCACAATGATTATGGACGATATTGTGGAGGGTAGATTGAAGGTGGAAGAACAGGTTCCCTCAACCAATGAACTGTCACGCTTCTACAATATCAATCCGGCTACAGCTCGCAAAGGACTGCAGGAACTCGTGGACAAGGGGATTATATACAAACAGCGAGGTGTTGGAATGTTTGTTGCAAAGGGAGCAAGAGAAGCATTGCTCGTTGAACGGAAGCAAGATTTTTATGAAGAATACATCAAGCCTTTACTTGAAGAAGCCAGACGGATTCACATGAATGAAGACATGATCATTGATCTGATTCGCGGCAAGAAGGATAAGGAGAGTGAGTTATGATTCATATGGAGCAGGTCAACTACAGCTACCAGAAGACGCCCGTTCTGAACCAGGTTACGCTACATGAGAGTGAGCCAATCATTAGTGCAATCTGGGGAAGAAATGGAGCTGGTAAAACAACACTGATGAGTTTACTTGCAGGGCATAACCGCCCGGACAGTGGAACCGTTCAGATCATGGGTCAAGACCCCTATAATAATCTGGCTGCCCAAGAGCATCTGTGCTACATCCAGGAGAATCATCCCTTGGGCAAAAACTGGACGGTTAGTGACCTGGTTCAAATGGGGCAATATTTTCATCCGCAGTGGAATCAGGAGTTGGCGGAACGTTTAATCGATGTGTTCGAACTACCGGAGAAGAAAAAGATCATTAAATTTTCGAAAGGCATGAAGACTGCCACCCAGATTATATTAGGTCTTGCCAGTAATGCTAAGATAACCATTCTGGATGAACCCACCAATGGGCTCGATGCTGAAAAGCGTAAATTCTTCTATAATGCGCTACTGGAAAGTTATGAAGATAACCCGCGTCTGATTCTGATATCCAGCCATCATATTGAGGAGATTCAGCCTTTATGTGAGTCCCTTATCGTTTTGCAAGCCGGAGAGGTGTTGTTAAATCAACCGATGGAAGAGATGCGCGAAAAAGGAGTTCTTCTAACAGGGGTAATTGATGATATTAACCGAGTTACAGCAGGTGTTAAAGTTATAGAGTCTTCCCAGATGGGATCAACTGTGAAAGTGATGATTGATGAGCCCTACTCGAAAATGTGGAAGGATATCGCTCATTCGCAGGGACTTTCCATTGAGAAAGCGACATTACAAGATTATTTGGTTAACAGGACCCGTAATCAAGAGGGGGTTAAACCATGAACGCAGTAAAAGGTACGAACCGACTGATTCGTGATGATATGCGTTTGTATCTGGGCATATTTTCATCCATCGCTCTAATGCTCGCCGTTGTATATTTGGCCATTGGCTTCATATTTGATGTCTCGTATGCTACGCAACTGTTTGGTCCCATGTACGGAGGGATATGTACGTTTGCAATCGGGGGAATGATTACACTGTTTCCGGTTGCGATTGGAATGGGCAGTACACGAATTCAATTCATGAAATCCTTCTATATGAATTCGGTATGGATGGTTGCGGGCACCATGATCATTCTGCATGTGGCGTACTTCCTCTTACACCTGCTTCAGGAAAAAGGAATTGTTGACGTAACCCTTTATCAACCAGGCATGTTGTATTCAAGCAAATATCATTTCTTATCCTACCTGTGGATCGATCTGATGTGCGGCTTTCTCGTACTGGGAATCTCTGTCTTCCCAACGGTTTGTTGGATGCGCTTAGGGATGCGTAACTTCTTCATTATGTTTTTCGGGGTTGGCTTGGTCATTACGCTGATAATTACATTGGGCGATCTTGGTGAGTTTATGTTGTGGATTGCTAGGATCAATCGCATGACATTGTTCACCGTTCTGGGATTCATTGGTGGTGCGCTACTTCTCTCTACCTACCCGATGATGAAGAATGCGCCGCTTACCATGAAATCCAAAAAAGACTGACAGGAAACAGTTATATAAAGGAACCGGGGCAATAAATCTATGCGAAATTTCCTGTAAACCAAAAAACACGAGTGCGAACACGCCTCGTGTTTTTTGTATCATCCTAGATCACCGAATATACCTATTCAACAATCTGTGTGTGTAATTCCAAATGGAGGTGTATCCCTTAAGCCTGAGCCTGCGGTTTGAATCCTTCGTCTTTTAGGTACTCGCCGGCTTCGCTACGCGTTTCAAAAGCCATATCCAGATTAACACCGGAATACACATACCACATGTCATCTTCGTATTTTAAAGTCAGCGTATGTCCATCTTCATCGATCCACGTTCCGCCACCCGTAGAGGTTGCAGACAATACAGGAGCAGCAGCTTTTACTTGTTCTGGTTCTTTAAATTCAACTGCGTTGGGATTGTGAGACATCGCTTGGATCGTTTCATCTAACAATGTGCGCAGATCTGCTTCGGAGTAATCACGAATATTGACGAATCCTTTAGCATCGGTCTCATAGTTAGGCAGTAGCCCTGCATAGATATAACCGTTACCGTTAGGGTGAATATGGAGAGCAACAATCTTTTTATCATACGCGCTTTCCTCGTAGTGGAAATTAACACGACCGAGAGAAACATCTTTGCGTTGCAGTTGGGGATACGATTGTAGTACTTCTAGCTTTTGTTCCACGTTAAGCATAATTGCCTCCTGTAAATGTTCAATAGAGGTGATTATAACATGCCCTCCTGTTAATTTCCCGATAAAATGTTTCTCCCCAGTTCTTTCAGGTGTTCCATAGCTTGCAGATAAGGATAAGGTCCATAGCTTACGCGTGCTACACCCAGTGTGGCAAGTTGTTTTGGTGAAGGCTCAGGAGACGTAACCATAACGTTAATTGGCAGCGGTGAACGCTCGCACAATTCCTGGATCAGTTGGTGATCCTGCAAACCGGGTACAAACAGACCATTGGCTCCTGCATCTGCATAATGGCTCGAACGTATAAGTGCTTCCTCCAGGAGAGAGTGGTTATGGTGTTCAGGTGCATGTTGCAGAAAAATATCTGTGCGGGCGTTAATGAACAACGGGATGCCTGCCTGCTCCGCAGCTTCCCGGGCGGTGGACAATCTCGGGCATTGCTCCACCACAGTGTACAATCCCAAGCCAGCGGGAAGTTGATCTTCAATGTTGATTCCTACAGCACCATGATCGATGACTTGCAGGATATTTTGCTTCACTTCTGACACAGACCTCCCATACCCTCCCTCTATATCGATTGTTACAGGCAGGTCCACGCTCGCTGTAATCCGTGCAAGATTGGCAAGCACCAGATGGAATGGCATGGCTTCACCATCGTGTTCACCGTGGGCCGCAGCAACGGACCAGCTTCCGGTAGCAATAGCCGTTGCTCCAGTGGATTGGATGGTTTGTGCGCTTCCGGCATCCCACACATTGATCAGAACAAGTGGTTTTCCTTTCACATGGTATTGTTGGAACAACGCTGCTTTTTCTTCTAAGGTACTCATATTATGTTGACTCTCCTTTGTTATATCATGCATTCCTTTGGACATTTGATGCGTACTTCATTACTTCATTCCGTTATTCGCAGCGATCCTGTTCCTGCCCCTGTTTCTCGTGAGTCAAAAGCCAGTTTTTGCGAGTTAATCCCCCGCCATATCCGCCCAGCTCACCACTAGCATTGATTACACGGTGGCATGGAATCACAATCGCAAGCTGATTGGCCCCATTTGCCTGTGCCACAGCTCGGCAAGCAGTCGGTTTTCCCAGTGCATTTGCAATCTCCTGATATGACCTCGTTTCACCAGCCGGAATGGCCAGCAACTCGTCCCACACACGCTTTTGAAATGGTGTTCCTAAACAGAACAACGGTGTGTCGAATGCTGTCCTTTTTCCCTGAAAGTACTCTTTTAGTTCACGCTCAATGGACTGTATGGGAGCCGTAGTGCCGGGTACAATAGCTGATTTGGTTCGTTTGCGCAGACGCTCAACTTCGCGTTCCAGACCTCTGCGGTCCACAAATTCCAGTAAATATAGCGACTCCTCATCAGCAATAGCCATCATCGGGCCGAGGCGGGTGTCAATCCAGGACGCTTTTAGGATATGTCCTTCATCGACTTGTGTAGGGGCGGCACCCATGATCCGTGAAAAGGCATCGCGGAAGCCGCTGCTTGATTCATATCCGGTAGATAATTGGCTATCAATCACGGTGCGGCCGGAGCGAATATTCTTCAGGGCAAGACCCATGCGTCGGGCGCGAGCATATTCGACAAAGGTCATGCCGAACCGCTTCTTGAACTGACGGCGCGCCGTGGATTCATCGATGGAGAGGGCCTTGAAATCCTGTCCTTTCCAGCGTTTCTCCGGATTTTTCTCCACAGCTTCCACTAATATGCGAACGACATCGGATACTTGGTTGGGGTGAGAGAGCGGGCGACAGCGCTGGCAAGGGCGATAAGAGGCCAGAAGTGCCTGCTGAGCCGTCTCATAAAATTCGCAGTTTTCGAATTTTGGCTTTCGCGCCGGGCATGTGGGACGACAGAACACACCCGTGGTTCGGACCCCAACATAGAATAAACCCTCGTATTCCGAATCCTTGGCCACAAGCGCCTCGTAATATTGTTCCTTTAGATCAGCAGAAATCATGGGGGCACGTCCTTACTCATTAGAATCTTTATCTATAACCTATTATAGAAAAACGTTTCAGCAAGCATCGCCGAAAATCAGGCACGAATATTGGATAGATTAAATCGGATATAACATTGAAATTCGGTTGTTCAGAATTTGTTTAGAGTGAACTGGTAGTATAGACCTATCAGGGTAGGGATACTTAGGCAAAGATACCTATACAGTAAAAGAGTAAATTATTGATCATTCATTGTTATAGGAAAAATACATAGGTAAACATGAAATTAAAGATTAGCGGAATGAAAGTCTGGAGGTCGACTGGAATGAGATATTCTACGTACAAAAGTATTTATGAATCCGTTTATACCAAAACGTCCGAGTCTCGCACCGTGTATGTTAAAGATCAATTCATGCAGCGTGTGAAGACGCCAACCTGGCTAATGAAGATCGTCACTATAACTCTAATTATAATCATAGGGTGTAGTGCTGTATTCACTGCATTTGCAGGGGATGAGCAATTATTATCGGGTGACCAGATCGTGGTATCTCAGGGAGATACACTGTGGGGCATTTCATTGGCATATAAACCTCAGCAGATGGACACTCGTGTGTATATAGAAGCAATCAAGAAAGTGAACAAAATCGAGCATAACGCCATCCAGATTGGACAAGTGTTGGTCTTGCCTGGGTTTGATCGATAAATTAAACAGTGCATGACGTCATGAACAGAGTTCTTTTTTTACTCATCGAGGTGCAGTTACATACTGAATTTATTAATCATTTACATATAATGGAGCTTCATGTGGGACGATATGGTGTAGTGATTAATAAGTGGTGTGCTATATAAGTTGAACTAAAGAATATTTACACTGACACTACGATGACAGACTAACCTTCCAATCGCTGTTATCCCCAGATTTTTTTGATTCCCTTTTCTGAAGGGGAAAATCCGGGGATAGCGTATGCTTCCGATGCAGCTTTCTTACAGAAAGCTTGTAGGCGAACGCTTCGCTTTTTCAGGTTTTTTCTGTCCTCTCCGTTATCGTGTAAATGAATAGTTCAACTGATATAGATATATGTGCTGTAGATGGATGAAGGGAGAAGTAGATGATGAGAATAAATATAAAAAAATCTGCACTTTGCATGTCTGTGCTCTGTATTTCGCTATTTGTCAGTGCCTGCGGCACTAGTGGAGAATCGGTTCAGGAGCACGCTTATCCGCAATCGAAGCAACCCGTAGAGGAAGCTGGAGAAAACTCTGTTCCGAATGCGGATGCGAAGAATAACAATAGCCAAGGCAGTGCCAGTGGTGATGACGGCAAGCCTACGGCTCAATCGGAATCCACTGAACCGTCTGAGCAGATTGATATCGTCATTGACCAGTCGGAGAAACCGAGCGAGGGTAACAGCTTTGATTTTGGAATCAAGCAGGTTCCGAAGGGCTATACACTAACGGAGATGCGATGGACGTCTAACACGGTTACGATTGTGAATTCGCTACAGGAAGCCATTGAACATGGTGGAAATGGTGAAGAGGGGTTTTACTTTAGCGGCAATGGACAATTCTCCGGCTTTATCTATTCGGATGAGATGAAGGGCGAGCGGGGCAAAGCCACATTTGTCTTCACAAATGATGAGGGGAACGAAATCATGTCCGAAAAGGAAATTACGTTGAAGTAGCAGGCACATCATGAAGGCTCCGTCTAGAGCCTGTTGAACAGGAAAAGCAGCCACTTGGGCTGCTTTTTTTGACATACATAATTACAAGCTCGCCGATCTATCCGTTCTGTTGCTACATAAAGTCAAAGAAATAACGGACCACGTGGAACATAACCGGCGAGGTATAGGTCAAGCTGTCGACCCGGCTCAGGTAGCTTTTTTTGAGCGAATCGAACTTGTTGTCATCCCCAATTAATAGGTCGCGCTTCAGTACAGACACCGTCAGACTGCCAAAGAATCCGGCCAGACTGATCAAGACCCCGATGAACAGCGAGAATTTCCAATCAAATGGCGTCAGGTAGGGATGGATAAAATACGACGTTGCTGTCGTTACAATAAACGCACACGCGAACCCTTCCCAGGTGACAAAAGGATTGGCGGTAGGCACCACTTTTCGTTTGCCCAGATAGAGAGAGACCAGATAGTGCACCACATCATTAAGCTGTGTTAACACGACCAAGAACAATACCAGCTTGGACCCATACTCCGGTGTGGCAAAAGGAAAATAGGCCAGGTGGCTCAGTCCGAACACCATCAGCATAAGTCCCCATTGTGTGGAGCTGACACTGCGCAGGAACCCGACCGTACCTTTGTTGATCAGACGCGGCAGGGGCAGCACCAGGAACACATATAGTGGAATAAACACGATAAACATGCCATACCATCCAATGTAGATCCAGTAGAACTGAACCGGAATCGCCAGATACGCCCATAGGAACAGCCTGCGGTCGGCTTTGCGTGTACTGCGAATCATGGAGAAGTATTCTTTGAGTGAGAAGAATGCGAGCACCATGAGGGAAATCAGCGATACAATGGGGTTGAAGAGGGTTGCGAGGCAGAAGATTACGAACATGCCCCACCAGGTTTTGATTTTTTGGCCGATGCCTGAATAGTCTTTGCTTGGCTGAAGCTTTGCAATAATTTTGTATACGATATGTATCACAAGTAAAGCTGTGAAGATTAATGTTAGTGTAAAGAGTGAACTGCTCACGTACCGATCACCTGCTTATTCAAAGTAAGATTCCATTATAGGGTACCTATGTTATTATGAAGGAATAGTACCAACTTGATAAGGGGAAATTTTGCTATGACAGATGAACGCTCCATCTATATCCTGCTTACGAATACAGGAACGCTGTTTACCAAGGTTATTCAGAGCTATACCCGAGCGCCATATAATCACGCATCGATCTCATTTGACCGGGAGTTAACCGAGCTGTACAGCTTCGGCCGCAAACATCCGAGTAATCCGCTGAATGGCGGGTTTGTGAAGGAAGATATTCAGACAGGTACATACAGCAAGTATCCCAATACCACATGTGTGATTTATGAGCTTCAGGTGACGGATCGTGAAGTGGAAAAGATGAAACGTGTGCTGCACATCTTCATCCGCAGCCGCCAGAAATATATGTACAATCTGCTCGGCGTGATTGGCATTACACTCAAGGAACCTGTGGAGTTCAGCAACTCCTACTTCTGCTCCCAATTTGTAGCCGAGATTCTACAGCGTTCGGGAATCAAATTGTGGAATAAGCTGCCGGCGCTGGTGACACCGGATGATTTTCGCCAGAGTGAACGATTGCAATTGGTCTATGAAGGAAAGCTAAGCGAGTATACGCTGGGGAATGCAGAGCAAGAGTAGGCGCGTGTGCTGATGCTTGCCAAGCAAATCCAATCATGAAACAGCCTGCTGCCACGGATGACGAGGCAACAGGCTATTTGTGTACTTCATATAGATGATGGTGAGGATTATCGGTCAAAATCAACCTCTTCCAGGAATTCGATCACTTCACCATTTGGACTGTGGACAAGCGCAATTCTAACCCGAAGAGCAGGTTCGCCAAGCGATATCTAATCCGGTTCAACATAGGCCTTGTCTCCATGGACGAGCACTCGCTGATCGGGAGAGATCAGCATACATGCGCGATAGTTTGATAGTAGGTCTTAGATGACATATTTAACGAAAAAATGTTGAATTATGACGAAAAAAATGAAATAAACCCCATTTTTAATATATATAATGGAAATAAGACCTTTTATTTGCTTCAATGTTCAGAATCCGTTCAGAGTTGTGTACTACAATAGGCCTATCTTTTGAAAGCGAGATTAGGGGGATAAGAAATATGCAGTACAGAAAAATAGTGAAGATATTGCTCATTTTGCTATTGGTAGCACCATGGTTGGCACCAGTAGGAAAGGTTAGCGCAGAAGTATCGTATCCGGTACCGGGGAAAGATGGTCTAATTACAGTAAAGAACATTGGTGATGACTCGGTTGAACTAAGTTGGGAGTATGCCGAGTCCGTTACAACGTCTTCACCTGATCTGAATTATCAAGTATTCGTCTCCCAGGCACCTAATATCAAAGATATGGAGGAAATCAGCGGATTTCCACAATACGCGTATGGTAATTGGGTTGGTGGTAGCGATTCCGAAACAGGTACATTCACCAAAGTGATTACGGATTTAGTCGAAGGAGAAACGTACTATTTTAATGTAATCGTTCAGGATAGAAATAATATGGAAATTGCATACCAGATGCAATCCATAACATTTACATCTAATACGTTGCTAAGCGAATTCAACAATGTTATTGGGGGGAATTTTGATGCCTCAAGAATAAGTGAACTACTTCAAAATACGAGCTTCATCACCATGGTTCCAGCATTTGAATCCCTCCCTTCTGATGAACAGAATGCAATCATATCGTTAGTGGGACATTCCCATCTACCAGATGGTAAGTATCTGAACACGGATCAAATTCAATTTATGGTTGATCTAGCATTCCAAGGTCTATTAGTTATGCGTGAACATCAATTGCCTGTTATGCAAGCTAAGCTAACCTCTTATTTTGAGAAACTAGCTAGTGCGAACAATGTTTTCAGCCCAGAATATTTAAGTGCGATTCAGCCACAACTATATCAGTATCTATTGGGGCCCGATCTGGATAAAAACATATTATCATATTCAGTTAATCTAGATAGAATTGGAAATGATTTATCACTAGAACAGTCTGTGATGAATCTCAATATGATGCTTAGTCAAAGTTTCTATTTTACCAAAGCATCAACGACTAACGAAATGAATGAAGCTTTAACAGGGCTATATAAAATTCAACAAAAAGCGGAGCAATATAAGGGAACTCCTAAGGAGAGCCTCATAGGGATATTCCCTCTTGATTTCCATAAAATGCAGATTATTTCTTCTAATGTTGCGGAAATGGAACGGTTGTCAAAGTGGATGTTGGATAGAAAGCCAAATGGGGGTTACACCAATTACAGTGAGATACAAATAGCTTTCAATAACTTCTTCTTCCCGATGATTCCACCACTACCGACATTCCCACCATTCCCACCAATTCAGCCAATACCGGTAGCACCAGCAGTAAGTGTAGATGACAATGCAAATGTCATTGTTGATGCCGATGAGACTATGGAATACACTCAGAACAATGGCGAAAATTGGTTTGATTACAGCTCCACGAACCCACCCCAATTTGAAGGGAATACAACGGTATGGGTTCGTGTTAAGGCAAACGGAAGTAATACTGCAAGCCTCTATAAGATCTTGGTCTTTACTCAGAATATAGAAACAGACTCACTTGAGCTATTGAATCTAGCTAAGAGTAATGAAGATGTAGAAGGTGTGCTTGCCGCAATCCAAGGTTCCGCATTGGGACTCGAACTGCCTATAGATTTCAGTGATTGGAGCAACGATGAGAAAGAATCTGTAGCTGTATTTGTCACTTTAATGAATGGGGCAAAAGGATATGTGAGTAAAGAACAAGTGCAATATGTACTTGATATGGCTGTAGAACCACGAAACCTCTTTAATAAACCTGAACTGACTGATGTTGAGGAGAATATCAATGCTTATTTTTCAAAATTATTAAATTTACCTGAAGTTTTTAGCATAAACCTCGACCCAAGTATTCAATCACTATATAAAGTAGGGAGAATGTATGAAAATTTGTCTGTTGTAGATAAACAAATTTTTGCATACCGCATGAAATTTTACTCAATGCGTGATGAGATTCCTTCATATCAGAACAGAGATCAACTTTCTACGTCGTTATCTACTTATAATGCAATCAATGATGTAACTACTCAAACCAAGATGTATAATGCTTTGGTACGTCTTCGTTTAGTACAGAAGGAATCAACACAGTATAACAATCTCCCTAGTACTATCAAATATATGGTAGAGTTTCCGCTTAACATGGACAAAGTGGATAGCATAGATTATGCGACATATAGAAAACTTGCCCAATGGATGATTGATAAGCGTCCAGTTGGTGGTTATGAAAACTATAAAAACATCCAAAAAACGTTTGATCAGTTCTTTAATCCAGCAGATCCTTTGAAGGTAATCAACGAAGCGAGAGCTACGAAGAATACTGATGCTATCCTGGGAGCAATTACTCAACCGGAATGGTTGGATCTTCCGGCTGGCTTTGACACTCTCCAACCTGAGGAGAAGAAAGCCATAGCTAATGTGGTAATGACCTTTTTACCGAGTGACTATGCCTATAATCTTAAGAAACAAGTTGAATATGCTGTGGAAATTGGATATAAAGGCATCCAAACGATCAAACAAACAGACAGGATTCTTTTCCAACAGCATTTGAATGAGTTCTATTCCCTTTTTGTTGAGTCAACAGAGTACTTTGAATATCCAGGGATGGAAATGTTTAAAGAGTTAGGTCAAAAATATTTAAATGCATCCAATGTGGATAAAGAGTTGCTTGCTTATACCGCAAAACGTCTGTTTCAGGGTTCGGATCTTTCAATTGAACAGGTTTACGGTGCTTCATTAATGTTAGTCATGAATTATTCCTACATTAATGAAACTATAGACGTTAGCGAGATGAAGAAAGCCATGCTGATGCTATACAGTTTCCAGCAATCTACTGAGATGATGGAGCCTTTCGAACCATTCCTGCTTAAGTTGAATGCTATGAAGGATCTAGTAGAAGATGAGAATCGAATGGGAAAACTGGCTAAATGGATGCTGGACCGTAAGCCTGCTAACGGATACAGCAGTATTAGCGAAGTGCAGATAGCATTTGATCGTTTCTTCGATCAGGTCATTATTATTAATCCAACACCAACACCATCAACTGGCGGTGGAAGTGGAGGAGGATCTTCACCTGTAACGTCTACACCTGCACCAACAACGAAACAAGAACAGATCGTGGTTGACGTTAACGGAACTAACGGCACTAATCTGACCAAAACACCGATCACCCGTACAACCGAAACCAACGGCACGATCAAAGATCTAGTGAAAATGACCGAAGCGATTGCCAAGGAATCGGTAGAAAAAGCGAAGCAATTGAACATGAACACAGCACGCATTGTCATCCCAGATACCAAAGATGCCGTGTCCGAGACACGTATTGAACTGCCTAAAGCAGTGGTAAAAGAACTGAATGATGGTTCGCTTAAGCTTGAAATCTCCACTGAAAATGTAGTGATTTCCGTTCCGACGAATTCCATTTCTGGATTCGATCAAGACTTATACTTCCGCGTTGTACCTTTGAAAAAGGAATCGGAGCGCAAAGAAGTCGAAGAACGTGCGAAAAAAGAGCAGTTGATTCAACAAGTTGCTCCGAATACGAATGTGCGTGTACTGGCTCGTCCAGTCGAAATTGATACAAACATGCAGAGTCGCGAAGTGACGTTGACATTGCCATTGCGTTACAGTCTGCCAACCGATCCGGCTGCTCGTCAGCAAGCATTGGACAACCTGGCGATCTATATCGAACATAGTGACGGCACAAAAGAATTGATTCAAGGCAAATTGGTGAAACTGGCGGATAACAGCGAAGGCATTGAGTTTACTGTAACAAAATTCAGTACGTTCACCCTCGTTGTTGTGGATGGACTGAAAGCTTCACAAAGTACACATCAACCGTATATCCAAGGTTTTGGTGCAGATTTCCGTCCAGATGCATTCGTAACACGTGCACAGATGGCAGCTATGCTGGCTCGCAATCTTCCAACTGAACCGGCAGCAGGTTCCGCGAATAGCGAGAGCTACAAGGATGTATCTGCGACACACTGGGCAACAAGTGAGATTCAAAAAGCACAATCCGCTGGTATCATGAACGGCATGAGTAACACCCAATTTGCACCGGAAGGCTCGATTACCCGTGCACAGATGGCAACGATTGCGTATCGCTGGATGCAGCAACAAGCGAGTGCAACAACCGTGAATGGTCCAGCAGTTTCCTTCACAGACGTATCCGCAGACCTGTGGGCAGCAGATGCGATTGCATACGTGCAATCCGCTGGCCTGATGGTTGGTTACAACGATGGCACATTCAAACCGGATAGCAAGCTGACACGTGCGGAAGCCGTGAAAGTGTTGAATGTATTGTTCAACCGCACACCACTCACTGGCGCAGCTACGCCAACGTTCAGTGATGTACCAGCAACACACTGGGCATATGCAGATATCGAAGCCGCAGCGCAAAAGTAATATGTTTAAAAGAAAAAAGGGGTCATTAACGCAGTAGCATATGGAAAAGAGAACCCCTAATGACGGATAGGATATGACGATACAATAGATAGAATAAAAAAAGAGCTGTTCCAAAAGCCATACATTGGCTAGGAACAGCTCCTTTTTGCGCTTTAGTGTGACTTAACATTGGTACGTCAAATCGTCTAGGTTTGTTAGCGCTTTGGGTTACCCATTAGTTATTCTGTTACGCAGTTGTACTACTCTTTATCGGGCGTGTGTGCAGCATTCTCGTAAAACTTACCATCCCGCAACTGATCCACAAATCCTTGTAACCAGACGTAGTATTGCTCCGCATGTTGGAGTTTGTGCAGATCACGCAGTGCATCATCTCGGTCTTTGGAAGAGGTATGTTCCGAAAGGATCATTGCCGACAGGTCAGGAATGACCTCACGAATGCCTTCTAACATGACATCTACTTCCCGTTGGAGCTTGGCCCCGAAGAAATTCTGGAACGTACGATAGAAGTCGGTCTCAGCCAGATATTGATCCTGGCGCTCCTTCTTTTCCTCCAGTTTATAGATCATCTGTGATTCTGTAAGCGAACGAACCGCATAGCTCATGTTGCTTTTACTCATATTCATTGAATTCTTCATCTCTTCAAGTGTCATCGGACGATCCTCAAAATACATGATGCCGTACAATTTGCCAAACGTGTGATTAACCCCATATAGATCCATCGTATTGGCGATGGCCTCAATAACTCTCTCCCTCAGCGCATGCCGATCAGGTAACGAAGAATGATTCGGGTTCCCGGCGGTTTCTTTTCCCACAATGTCACCTCTGGTTTATGATAGCGTTCCCACTAGCTGCCTCATATTTTACATGACTTGCTCCAATTTTAACATAAGCCGGAATTAGAATTTTCAATACGAGTGTACAATCAATTTTGTACAGAATAAATATAAAGCTGATTATACTCAAAAATTCCCAATCATTAAAGAAAAATTGGACATTAAGGAGTGGGGGATTTGCGTTTAAAACTATGGAGGGAGTCTGAGGCGGTACTATTCACGCTGCCAGCTCTAATCCCATTGCTGATCTTCTGGCTGGGACCTCTGGGATATATCGTTTATCTCAGTTTCACCGATTGGGACTTTATGAGCCCGGACAAGTTGTTTGTTGGTTTGGACAATTACAGTTATCTGCTGACAAACTCTGAATTCTATCGATCACTGAAAGTAACCTTGTTATTCGGACTGGGCAGTGTAATCCCAACCATTGTGGGCGGATTGGCACTTGCGATGCTCATGAATAGCAAAATCAAATCATCCGGCATCTTCCGGACATTACTGTTCTCACCTTGGGTCACCCCGACAGTTGCGGTGTCCATTGCGTGGTCCTGGATCTTTGAGCCCGAAGTGGGACTCGCTAATCTGATGCTGGGCTGGGTAGGCGTATCTCCGATCGGCTGGTTGCGTGACGCGGACTGGGCATTGGTTGCTGTTCTGATCGTCACGCTCTGGAAGTCGATTGGGTGGGCGATGGTATTTTATCTCGTTGCGCTACGAAATCTGCCTTCCGATCTGCTCGAAGCAGCTTCAATCGATGGAGCCAACGGTTGGGACAAGTTCAGAAGTATCACATTGCCGCTGATCTCACCAACGACATTTTTTCTCTCGATTATTCTTACAATCCAGTCCTTGCAAGCCTATGACCAGATCAACGTCATGACGCAGGGTGGACCGGCGGGATCAACGAGAACGTTGCTGTACATGTATTACCAGTCTGCATTCGAATCCTTTAATGTAGGTGAAGCTTCGTCCATCGCCGTTGTGATTATTCTGATCTGCGTGTTGCTGTCGGGAGTATCTTTCCTGCTTGGCAGACGTCTGGTGCACTACTAATGACAATGACATTGCCCAACAAAAAGTCTAAACGGATGAAGCGCAAGGAGTTGCAGAACGTGTCACAGCCGAATTTTAAAATAAGTAAATTAATCCGCTACCTTCTGTTAGCCATTATCGCACTGGGTACAGCCTTTCCCTTCTATTGGATGGTCATTAGCGGATTCAAAACCAATGATGAGATCTGGCAGTTTCCGCCGACCTTCTGGCCGGAGACGTTCCTGTGGAGCAACTATGTGGATGCCTGGAATGCGGCACCATTTGCCCGTTACATTCTGAACAGTACCGGGGTGGCGTTAGCCATCTGTCTATTTCAGATCGTCAACTCCAGTATGATGGCGTACGCCCTGACACATATGAAATTCCGTCTCAAAGGTGTGCTGACATCCCTGATTCTGGTGGGTTATATGATACCGAGTACGGCCGTGTATCTGCCTAGTTACCTGGTACTTAGCGAACTTAACCTGCTGGATTCCTACACCGGCTTGATTGTATCCAACTGTGTCAGCGTGTTCTCGATCTTCCTGATCCGGCAGGCGTTCATGCAGGTATCTCATGAATTGGTGGAAGCCGGACAGCTGGACGGTGCCTCTCATTTCCGGATTCTCTGGACGATTATCACACCGCTTGTTCGCTCAAGCTTCGCCGTGATGGTGCTGATTACGTTCATTGAACAATACAACAACTATTTCTGGCCTATGCTCATCACCAAAGACCCTGATTTACAGCTGGTATCGGCGGGTCTGCGCAGCTTCTTTGTAGAAGGCGGAGCATATGGCCTGGCCTGGCCACAGATTATGGCTGCGAGTGCCTTCACCATCGCACCTCTACTTATTCTCTTCCTGTTCACCCAGAAGACGATCATGCAGAGCGTGAATATTACGGCTGGTGTGAACAAGAACTGATATGCACTACCATTCACCTAAAACGGGAGGAACAACAATGAATTGGAGTCAGGCAAGCATGACATGGAAAAAGAGATTGAGGTTGAACTGGAAGGGTGGCATGTCGCTGGTACTTGCGACCAGCTTTGCACTGCTGACCGCTTGCGGAACACAAGCACCCGCAGAATCAGGCACGACGGCTGCCGCCAGTGGAACCGAAGTTCAGGCGAAAGATCCGGTGGAGATTGAATTCTGGTATGGTCTGGGTGGTAATCTGGGCGATAACATGAAAAAGACGATTGATGCGTTCAACGCCTCCCAGAACGAAGTCGTTGTAAAAGGAATTGTACAAGCAGATTACACGGAAACGGAACAGAAGCTGCAAGCAGCAATTGCTTCCAAGAAGGTTCCAGCCGCTGTACTCAGCTCCAATATAGACTGGGCACGTAAAGGATATTATGCGCCCATGGATGAGATGATTGCCGCTGATCCGAATTTTAAGAAAGACGATTTCATTCAGACATTCCTGAACCAGGGACAGGTGGATGGAAAACAATACTTTTTGCCAATGTACGGTACAACTCAGATCATGTATTACCGCATGGATACGTTCAAGGAGAACGGAATCGACCCAGCGAGTCTGACGACATGGGAGAAGATGGCTGATGCAGCAGCGAAGATGAGCAAGCAAGAGAATGGCAAGACTACCTTCTACGGTTGGGAACCGATGTGGGGTAGAGACAATATGATTGATGCCGTGCTGGGTAAGGGCGGACAGATTCTTAGCGACGATGGCAAAACCGTCATGATCGACTCCCCGGAATGGATCGAGACATGGGACTTGTTCCGTAAATGGATCAACGAAGACAAGATTATGGGCATTCATTATGGGGGTCAGGGCTGGGAGTACTGGTACAAAACGATTGATGATGTCATGAAGAATAAAGCAGCGGGTTACACGGGATCTAGTGGTGACCAAGGTGACTTGGACTTTAGCGTAGTCGCTGCGATGCAACAACCAGGTTGGGAAGGTATTGGTGAAGGAAAACCGGTAGCAAGTGCCATTTCGGCAGGTATTCCGTCAGCTGCAACGCCTGAACAACAACAGGCAGCATACAAATGGCTTACGTATTTCTCTGAAACTTCGAACACAGCTTCATGGTCCATGAACACCGGATATATTGCAGTTCGTCAATCTGCACAACAAGATCCAGAGTTCATGAAATTCAGTGAGGAAAATCCACAGATCACCGTACCACTGCAACAGGCAGCTCACGCTTCGGCTCCATTCCAGGATCCAACGGGTGGCAAGATCAATGATGCATTGAAAGATGCAGCTGATCAGGTGCAGATCAATAATATGCCAGCGGAACAAGCGCTGAAGGAAGCGAAAGAGAAGGCGCAGAAGGAATTAGATCGTGTAACGAAATAAGAAACGTATACAGGCAATTGACTCACGCGATAAGGGCGGTACATGCTGTACCGTCCTTTCCGTTTATACAAGATCGCAGACAAGGAGTTTAACCAATGCAAGATGAAATATATGTGGACAGATTACCAAATCCGATTGAAGCCGTTTTGTTCGACAAGGACGGAACATTACTTGATTTTACGGGCATGTGGGGATTCTGGACCGATTATGTTTTGAACGACTTCAGAGATCAGTTGGCGACTAGAGGACTCCATATCGACACAGATGAATTCCCACAGATCTGGGGTACATTCCACGATGACCAAGGCCGGATGAATGGGTATGACGTGCGAGGGCCACTTGCGATGGGCACGATGGATGAAGTGTATGCCGTGTTAACATGGCATGGATATCGTGCGGGTCTCAGCTGGGCGGAAGCTAAGATCATGGTTCGGGAGTGTTTGGCGCGGGCGGAGGAAGAGATGGAGCAGCATCGTCCAGCACATCCGTTACCGGGCGTTCGTGAATTCCTTGAACAGTGCCGTAGCGAAGGCGTGGTTATGGGTGTAGTGACGGCAGATGATACACCAAGTGCAATTAAACATTTGCAGTGGATGGGATTAGATTCCTTTTTTGACGTGGTGATTGGTACGGATCTGGTGGAGCGGGGCAAGCCTTTTCCCGATATGCTTCTACTTGCCTGTGAACGGTTGGGTGTATCCGTGCAGCATACTGTGGTTATTGGAGATACGGACGGAGACATGGAGATGGCACGAACCGCTGGTGCGGGGTATAGGATTGGGATTGGAGAACCGGGGAAAATCCGCTTGGCGGATAGAACGATTCAATCCTTCCATGAATTGCTGAATGGTGGGCTGAATCGATGACGAACAGTCACGCCTACTTGGGCTGGGTACTACTGGCACTGGCCATTGGGCTGGAGCTGAGCGCTACCATTTTGCTGAAAGTATCGGATGGATTCTCGCGGTTATGGCCTTCGGTGTTGATGTTTGTCTGTTATGGCGCAAGCTTTACCTTTCTCAACTTTGCAGTGAAGTATATGCCGCTGGCTGTAGCTTATGCGATCTGGTCTGGCGTGGGCATTACCCTCATTGGCGTCGTAGGGCATTACTATTTCGGTGAACGTCTGCGGCTCACGTCGATGGTATGGATCGGTTTTATTCTGATTGGCATTATTGGACTGAAATGGAGTGATTCTTGATGGAAAATAAACATACCTCTGAGCAACCTTTTGCCAGCTTTCAGGTCATTACAGACACACATGTGCGGGATGAGGCAGACCATATTCATAACCGGCATCTGGAGCAAGCGTTAGCCGACATAGCTACATTCAGTCAGGGGAGCAGCGGGATTATGCATGTGGGCGATGTGACGGATCGGGGGCTGCCGAGCGAATATCGTGAGTTGCAACGCATATGGAAGCAGCATGCGGAGAGTTTGCCGGACATCCGGTACACGGTAGGTAACCATGATATTGGAGCCGTGGTATGGCAAGATCCGCCGATCGTTTTGCTTGAGATGAAAGAGGATGAAGTAGCAGAGTTGTTGGAGCAGGAAGCAGATATGGAGCTGGTCACTAAACAAACCGCTGCTGAATCAGCTGCACTAATTGAGAAACTATCCGGCGGAACCTATACGTTGTCTGCTGCACCTTCGGAGCAGGAGGGTCAGGATGGGGGACGGATCTCTTCAGGAGTGGACCCCATTACAGTCGCAGGGATATGGCAGCGTCGATTAAGTGATTTTGAAGGGACAACAGGTATGAAGGGCGCATACCACGATCACTGGATTGATGGGTATCATTATATATTCCTGGGCACCGAGCAACCTCATCCGAAGGATTGTGATATGTCGGCTGAACAATTGGAGTGGCTGGATGCGAAATTGTCTGAGCATGCGACGCCAGATCATCCCATCTTCCTGTTCTTGCACCAGCCACTTATGGATACGGTAGCAGGATCGCTGAAAGAACAAGGCTGGTATGGTGTGAATCAGGATAAGGAACTCAAGGCCGTTCTGACCAAATACCCGCAAGCGATCCTCTTCTCGGGTCACACCCATTGGCAACTGGAGGCACAGCATACGATGTACGATGGTGCAGGCCACATGCCAACCATGTTCAATGCGTCGTCTGTAGGTTATTTATGGACGGATCAGGATGAACATCTGGAGGGCAGCGAAGGGCTTCATGTGGAGATTTATAAGGATCGAGTGGTTGTAAAGGGGCGGAACTTTGTTACGAGCAAATGGATTGAGGGTGCCGAGTTTACGGTGCGTTATCCTGTAAAAGGGTAGTTGTTTGGGTGGTGAAAAGGAAAGGGTCATGCTAAGGATCGATGTCATTAAGATAAGTTAGACTTGATGATATTGCTCAAAGGGTGGCCTTTTTGGTGTCCATCTTAAAGGTATGTATTAGATCATCCACCCCATAAAGTTCCACGTGAAACGTAGCAGGGGAGGCTAGAGTTGGGTAAAGTTGTAAATGGGTATGACTACAAACTATACTCAAATAAGTACACATAATATGCACATACTCGTTAATTTAACCTATTTATGGAGAGGAAGTAGAAGTGGCATGAGAGAACTTCAGGTTCAAACGACATATGGTACCGTTCAAGGCGAACTTTTGCATGATGCAAGTGTATGGAAAGGCATTCCCTATGCGAAACCTCCGGTAGGTGAGCTGCGTTTTAAAGCTCCGGTACAGCCCGAGTCATGGGATGGAATCAGACAGGCCACTCAATTTGGACCTGAGAATATACAACCACGACATCATCAACCAGAAGGCCTGACAGAAATTCCGAATGAGTCAGAAGATAGTTTATATCTGAACATCTGGGCACCTAAGGAAAAAGGAGCAACACCACTGCCGGTCATGCTATGGATTCACGGAGGCTCCTTTGTAACAGGTTCGGGTAGCCAGTCGATGTATGATGGTACACAGTTAGCGGTGCGGGGGGATGTCATCGTTGTGACGATTAACTACCGATTAGGACCTTTGGGTTTCCTGCATATGGCTCCATTAGGTGATGCATATGTATCCAATGCAGGTCTGCTGGATCAGGTTGCGGCATTACAATGGGTGAAGGATAATATCTCTGCTTTTGGTGGTAACCCGGATCAAGTTACGGTGTTCGGCGAATCAGCAGGCAGCATGAGCATTGCAGCACTGATGGCGATGCCAGCGGCCAAAGGACTGTTCCAACGTGTCATTATGGAGAGCGGTGCTTCTCAGTTCATGCCGGCAGAGCAAGCTTCAGCGTTGCGGGAAGGGATGCTGAAGATTCTTGGGGTGGACCGGGACAACCTGCAGAAGTTAAATACAATTCCTGTAGAGCAGATTATTGCAGCCGGTGAAACGGTCAAACAGCAGAGCGGGGCAGGTATGGCATTATTGTTCCAACCTGTATTGGATGGGCATACACTACCACAGATGCCACTTCAGGCAGTGAGCGAAGGCTCAGCGCAGGATATTCCGGTGCTGATTGGTACGACATTACACGAGGGTGCACTGTTCATTCAGCCACATGTACCTTATTCAAAAGAGATCGATATGGTTCAGGGCGTAGACTTTATGACGCCAGATCTGGAGAACCGGGTAGCCATCGCGGATAGTTATCCAAAAACGGCAGATGGACAAGCCCAAGTCATGACGGATATGTACTTCTGGCGGTCAGCGCTGCAATATGCTGCGGCACAACAGAAATATGCCCCGGTGTGGATGTATCGATTTGATTGGGTGATGCCGGAACATCCCCTGTTAAAAAGAGCGATTCACAGCATCGAAATGTTCTTTGTGTTTAATACACTGCATGTCCTCAAATTCATGAATGCGGAGCCGGATGAAGCTGCGGCGGCACTTGCCCTCAAGGTACAGGATGCCTGGATTTCCTTTGCCAAGAATGGCCAACCTGAAGTTGCAGGTGTGAACTGGCCTGTATATGAGCAGGATCGTGCGACACTAATCTTCAACCATGAGATTGAGGTCGTACATGATCCGGATGCAGCCAAGCGAGAGCTTTTAGGGTTATAATCCAGGCCCATTAACTGAATGGATACTCTGAATAACTGCTGTGAGCCCGATCAAAAGAGGACGTTCATTATGAGATGAACGTCCTCTTTTTGTAATCCGGCTGAATAATAAGCAGAACGCAAGCACTAATTAGAGGTACATTATGCATTGATATACTCCAACATTATTTACGAGAGGCACGTGTGCGGGACACCTCATCGAAGTAGAAGGAACGTTTTCCACGGGAGAAGAGCACGATCAAGACATGAACAAAGAGTACGGCGTAGACTAACATATAGATGCCGAATGTTCCCAAGGAGATCCACATTTGATAAGACTGAAGCATAACATCCTGATGACCTGAAAAAGCATAATTGTTGACCAAGCGAATGATCGTAACGAGCAGCCATGGAACATAGATTGCGGCAAATCTTTTGAATAACGATTCACTGGTGGGTGTGCCGGTCTGACGATCCACATAGCGGAATCGCAAGATCATTGAACCAGGAGTTACCCCATTTCGTACCCAAGGGATGAAGAACAACACAATGACCATAGCAATGGATGTATTTAGTGCATCACTGATCACATCAGATGCTGTGAAGATTGATATTAGAATCGAAAGGAAGACAACAATGATTCCATCAATAATTAACGCGAGCAATTGAGGCATAGTATACACTCGGTTTTGCTCCACGATCTGTTCACTCTTCGCCTGAATGCTTTCACGTGATGGGAATAAAGCAAGCAGGATGGGCGCTGTGAAGAATCCAATGACCGCTCCCGAAGTATTCAATAACAGATCATCTACATCGAAGAGGCGATAAGGACAATTATAATACCCGTAGAATCCGGTGATTTGAGTGATCTCGAAGAATAAGGAAAGCCCGAATCCACCAAGCAGGGCGTACTTCCAGAATGATCTCTTTTGAAAAAAATAACGGATATATACACCCAGCGGCATGAGAAGCAGGACGTTAAATAGAACTTGCAGAAAGGCTCTGCCCTGAATCATGCTGAGATAGCTGGAAGGCTGGGTCCATACAATGGGTGTTTCTTTCATGATGTCTTTGACAAAAGTGAATGGAACCAGATTGTAGTAGATCGTGTCAGCGGCTTGCTGCGCACAGGTATCTCGCGTAGTCGGAAACGGAAGAATGACGAGGCAATAGGCGGCCAGAATATAAAAGATAAACGAAAAGCTGATGCCAAACCGTGACCAGCTGAAGAAACCGTCTTTACGATAACCATAGATCAACCATGGCACCAGCAAGAACATGGCTGCAACGACAAAGATAAAAAAAGCCGTTTGCACAGGGAAAACATATGAGGACATAAGCACGAACTCCTTTGGTATTAAATATAATAACATTCATAGAGACATTAAAATTCATGTATGTGTAGTGTGTATCTATTAGTTACATCATAAGTAGTTACCCTTAAAGTGAGGGATGCATGAACCTTAAATTTGGTTTAAATTCATCCATGCAGTGAGCAAGCGTATGGAATATACCTTCGAAATCCCGTATACTTGCGGGAAAGCCAATCGTAGAATGGAGAGTTTAATACATATGTCTAATTTGCCCAACTGCCCGAAATGTAATTCTGAGTACACGTACGAGGATGGTAACCTGTTGGTTTGCCCGGAATGTGCGCATGAATGGTCTTTGGAAGCAGACAATGAGAATGCAGAGGATACAAAAGTAATCCGTGATGCCAACGGAAATGTGCTAAGTGATGGCGATACTGTTACCGTCATTAAAGATCTGAAGGTAAAAGGTAGCTCACTCGTGGTCAAACAAGGCACGAAAGTGAAGAATATCCGCCTAATTGATGGGGATCATGATATTGATTGCAAGATCGACAGCTTGGGTGCGATGAAGTTGAAGTCTGAGTTTGTGAAAAAGATATAAGTTCGAGAAACGTTCAGTTCCGCATCAACGGGAATTGAACGTTTTTTGTTTGACAGGAAATATTTAGTAGATATATACTGGTTGGAATTTAATTTTGAACATGGTTAGGTGGTCTATATATAAGAAAAGGCAGGTGTCAGAGTGATGAAGAGAGATCATATTATTGAATATTATTCTGGGTTTGATGAGTGGGGCAGACTGGAGCGGGAACCAATTGAATTCATCATTAACATGCATTACATCAGGGAACATCTCCCCACTGCTGGTTGTATTCTGGATAATGGCGCAGGACCAGGAAAGTATGCCATGGAGCTTGCGAAGCTGGGGTACCAGGTCACTTTATCGGATCTGACACCTTCCTCCGTGGATACTGCGAGGCAAAAGGCTGAGGAGTTTGGTTTATCACAGCAATTCGATGGGTTCCATGTTCTCGATGCGACTTCACTCTCCGGTATGGCTGATGAGACGTACGATGCGTCCCTCATGCTGGGGCCGTTATATCATCTGCAGACAGACGAAGAGCGCACGGCTGCTGTACGGGAGTTGTACCGTGTGACCAAGCGAGGGGGCGTGGTGTTTGTAGCCATGCAGAGCCGAATGCGCATGAGTATCAATTCGCTGCAATCCCCGCAGCATTGGAAACCGAATGATAATATGGCAGCCATCCGTTCTTTTGTGGAAAAGGGTATATTCGATCATCAGGATCAAGGACGATTTACGGGAGCATACTATTTTAATATTCAGGGCGTTACACCCTTCATGGAGCAACATGGATTTGAAACCGTGGATTTGATTGGTTCATCCAGCCTTAGAGCGATGCTCACGGACGGGCAGCAGCAATACTGGAAAGAGCGTGGCGAGTATGATGAACTCATGCAATATATGATTGAAGCCGCCAAAGACCCTTCCATATTGGGAATCTCGTCGCATCTGCTGTACATTGGGAGGAAGAAATAATAGACTTACAGGCAATGCTCTAAAAATCTATGTATTTTAGAATGTCAGCCCGTGGAATACTGTTTCCACATGATATAATATCTCTATCTAATGGTCTGGAGGTGTCACTATGCAATGGAAGGAAGTTCAGGAGCGATTCCCTAATGAGTGGGTCGTTTTTGAGGCAACCAAGGCGCATTCTAGAGAAGGCCAGCGTTATATCGAAGAGATGGCAGTGATTGATTCATTTGATGATTCTACAAAGGCACTAAAACGTTATGGTGAATTGCATCAGGAAGATCCCAAACGGGAATACTGCTTTTTTCACACTTCACGTCCAGAAGTTGTGGCAAGAGAACGATATGTTGGCATGAGAGGTCCTCGATGAAAATTTCAGAGGTTTATGGTCTACCCTTCATAAGCATAAAACTTGAATTTAGAGGAGAAGTACTACAATTAGAAAAAGTCCTTTTGGATACCGGATCAGCTAGTACATTGTTGAATGCGGATGCAGTTCGGGAAGTAGGAATGGTTCCTGAAGAGGATGATCTCGTTGATATTATAAGAGGTGTAGGCGGTATAGAGTATGTTTATACCAAGTCACTCGATTCTATCACTGTAGATGGAACAACGATTAATAATTTTCAGATTGAAATAGGAAATATGGATTATGGTTTAGAGATTGACGGAATTCTGGGATTCAATTTTATGAAACAGACTGGTGTTGTAATTAATGCCAACCTGATGGAACTAAGTATAGATAAGCCATAATTTATAGAAAATAATCATAAAAGTGCCCTCTGGAAACAGAGGGTACTTGTGTTTTTCACCAAAATAGTTCAATATTAAGATACATAACAAAAGGTGATCTACTTACAATAGGTTAGATGGACAACGGATCGCTTCATACCAGGGAGGAACAGACAATGGAAATCGGAATTAGTACATTTGTGGAGACGAACCCGGATGTAAAAACAGGAGAACTTATCAGTCATGCGCAGCGCATTCGCGATGTTGTTGAAGAGATTGTTTTGGCAGATCAGGTGGGTCTGGATGTATATGGCGTGGGAGAACATCATCGTGCTGACTATGCGGCTTCATCACCAGCTGTCATTCTGGCAGCCGCAGCTTCACAGACGAAGAATATTCGCCTGACGAGTGCCGTAACGGTGCTGTCATCGCATGATCCGGTACGGGTATATCAGGATTTTGCTACACTGGACGGCATTTCGAACGGGCGTGCAGAGATTATGGCAGGGCGGGGATCATTTATCGAATCGTTCCCACTGTTCGGCTATGATCTGAACGACTACGATGAGTTATTCGACGAGAAACTGGATTTGCTTCTCAAACTGCGTGATTCGGAAAAAGTAACTTGGGAAGGCAAACACCGCCCTTCCTTTAACAATCTGGGCATTTACCCGCGCCCTGTACAGGAAAAGCTTCCGGTATGGATTGGCAGTGGTGGTAATCAGGAATCCGTAGTTCGTGCAGGATTGCTCGGTTTGCCATTGGTGCTTGCCATTATCGGTGGTCGTCCGGTACAATTCGCACCACTGGTGGAACTGTACAAGAAAGCAGCTGCACATGCGGGACATGATGCTTCCAAGCTGACGGTTGCTTCTCACTCTCACGGCTTCATTGCCGATACAACAGACGAAGCCGTGGAGAAATTCTTCCCGCCAGCACAAGCGGTCATGAACATACTGGGCCGTGAACGTGGATGGGGACACTACAGCCGTGCGACATTTGATGCGGCGCGCAGCCTGGAAGGTGCATTGTATGTAGGTGATGTGGATACCGTAGCTCAGAAAATTATTTACCTACGCAAAGAAGTTGGGATTACACGCTTCATGTTACACACTCCCCTCGGCACCATGCCGCACAACGAGGTCATGAGAGCGATCGAACTGCTTGGTAAAGAAGTCGCTCCTATCGTGCGTAAAGAAATTGCACGTTGGGAAGCTGAGAACGAAGAGGCACGTTAATCGACTGAAACCGTTACGGAACTAGATGAGTCAACCAAATAAAGGAGCATGCCCTAGGCGTATTACGCCAATGGGGCTGCTCCTTTTTCGTTTATCTTCTAAAAGTATCTAAATCACCACAGATTTAATGCTTATCCATTCGCAGATGTACTCACGAGGGAGTGTATCACCATCGACAACGTATGATCATAGAGGGTTTTGGCAGCTTCTTCGCTCTCAATATGGCCTCCCAAATACAGATGAATAACACCGTGTAAGGGAGCCCAGATCATCCGAACCGCAAGCAGGGGATCTTGCACCTGAAGCATTCCCTGTTCAATCGCTACCTCAACCAAGGCAGACACTTGTTTCAGTGCAGTTGCTGTTCCCTGTAAGGTCTCTCCATCTGGTTTGAATTCGGAAAAAGATCCTCCAAACATCAGCTGATAGAAGCTGGATTGAGAAATGCCGAAGTCCCAATAGACGTGGGCCAGATCACGGAAATATTGTTCGAACGATGTCTGCCGGGGCATAGCTTCAAAACGCTGGGCCATGAGGGAGCATCCCTCTAGATACAGATGTTTGGCTAATCCTTCTTTTTTGCCGAAGAGATTATATATGATTTTGGTGGAGCACTCCATGCGTTCAGCTACACGGCGTACCGTGACAGCTTCTGGTCCATGTTCTTGCAGTAAAGCAGCAGCAGCATGCACAATATTTTGCCGCAGATTATCCGAGTGCTGGAGTCTGGCTTCCTGAAAGGTTGTTACCGTATGTGCAGATTCTGTGGAACCCGAATTAAGATCCTTCATTGATTTCATCCTCGTAACCGTATTGTTGTTGAACAGAAACTACGTTTCCTTTTCTTATGGTCATTCTACTGTTTTACGCCGGATGACGTCAATTTAATCCGAATTTAATAAGTAAGCACCACGTTCTAGATTCAAATTTAACAAATGTATTTGACAGCGTCATGGATTTTGGTTACGATGATTCTATAAAGAAACAATGTTTCCTAGTGAAAACAAAGGTTCAAAATATGCATAGAGGATGGATGAGAGATGATAAAGGAACAGCGTCAATGGGTACTTATTACAGGTGCTTCTTCAGGTATTGGGGAAGTTTTTGCACTCGAAATGGCTTCCAAGGGTAAAAATATTGTGCTGGTGGCCAGAACAGAATCCAAACTGAATCAACTGGCAGAACGCATAGAACGTACATATCAAGTAAGGGCTGAGGTAATCGTATCGGATCTTTCCGAAGTTGAGGCACCTCAGAGGGTATATGAGGAATGTCAGAATCGGGGAATACACATCGATATGCTGATCAACAATGCGGGATTTGCTACTCATGGATTATTTGAACAGGTGGATGGTTCCCGCCAGCAGGAGGAGATTATGTTGAACGTGCTCGCTTTGACAAACATGACGCATCTTTTCTTGCCAGGCATGTTACAGAAGCGAAATGGTGCTGTCATTAATGTGTCGTCGACGGCTGCCTTTCAACCTGATCCGTATATGGCTGTGTATGGAGCAACGAAGGCATTTGTACTTTCTTTTACAGAGGCATTATACGAAGAAAACAGAAAGCGTGGCGTTCAGTTTTTGGCACTATGCCCAGGTTCAACCGAGACTTCGTTCTTTGATGTAGTGGGCGCTGAAGAAGCCTCGGTGGGTAAACGTGATACCCCTGAGCATGTCGTGGCGGTGGCCATGAGAGCGCTGGAGTCAGGCAAACCTTATGCTGTGCCGGGGGCCGGTAATTACTGGACAGCGCAGTTCACCCGACTCGTACCACGCAAATTGATGTTGCGAATTGTAGGAAGTATGCTCCGTCCACGATCCAAGGGTGGTAAACCAGAAAAAGTACAAGCCTGATTAATGGTATAGGGTAAAAGCTTTAGGCCAAAATGCCTTTGGCCCGAGCTTCCTTTATCCAGCCTGGAAATTCAGTGAGGAGACGATCGTACAATTCTTCATCGCTGATCTTGGAGATATCGTCGAGAGCAAAAAAGTCAGCATTATCGATGAAACGTCCAGTCATGTCATCGAGTTTCTCCAGAATACCGTAATTGGCTTGTCCCAGGCCAACGAATTGCCAGAACAGGTTTTTGGTTGAGCTTTCGGTAATAAGCCGCATGATTTTCCCTTTTTGACTGACTCCACCATCGCTAAAAAAGATAATATACGTTGGAATCTTCACATCGGGTTCCTCGATCGTATATTTGCGAATGACATCCTGCATCACAGGAGGTTCATTGTTGGTACCGCCTTTGCTACCCAACGTATATGTGCGTTCAATATAATTCTCGAAATCCCTGGCGGTGACGCTAGGTGCACGCAAGAAGTCTTTGGCGAAGAACCAGACGTCCAACTCTCCGTTATCATCAAAAGCGGATGCAATCGCCAGAATACGCTCGAAGGCTTCTTGCACGATGCCTTTGCGATACAGATGGTACATGGAGCCTGATGCATCAAATACAACGGCAACACGTGCCTGTATAGGTTCGATCTTTTTCTTTTGCAGAGACAGGGTTACTTTACGCTTGAGGAGATCGATCTTGGTCAGGTTAAGCGGCGCATGATTCGTGTTTGGTGCAGCATCAGGTACCAAGACTTCTGGAGAGGCGGCTGCCACTTCAGCTTGTGCCGTGAGAAGAACCTGTTCGGCTTCCGAGGTGTCGTTACTCTCAATTTCAACACCAAATGACTCTGCCAGCGGCTGCAATCCACCAAAGAAACCTCGTCCAATCGCACGAACTTTGAACCCGTCACGATACTTATAGATTTCAATAAAAATAAGAGCTGTTTCCGCAGTGACCTGCGTGATCTCATAGGTGATCTGCTGGGAACCAGCTTGTACAATCGCCTGACATGCCTGAACATCGGCGAAAGTCCCTCCCGCATCCAGGGTAGCCGTAAACACACATTTTTCCACAGGGGCCTGCCGTAATTGATTCGTATCCAGTACAAAAGAGGATTTCAGTTCCTCTGCCTGTTGCAGAAGCACACTTTGATGGGGATCGGCCTTCTGATTATAAAATACAAAATAGTCGTCAGATGGGACCTTTCCCTCTTCGTTCACCATAAAGCAGCTAACATCCAAGGGAGAAGGAGATGATGTACATTGAATGGTTACCTGAAGTTGAGCACATTCGTTGATACTGATATTCTGGCCTGTGTTTAAGTGGATGAACGAATCTGTCATAATCGGATGCGCCTCTCTTCTCCAATATAATGGTTGAAAATGTACAGTAACAAGATCGATTCTGAGACAAATGTTTCCATAAGTCAATCTTTTCACCATTGATCCTACGCTTCATCAGACTCGTACTTTTCCCGATGCTCCTTCTTCATCTTTACATAGTCTGGATCCGTCTTCGCAACCTCCCATTTCGCTTTGAATATAGCGGCGGCTTCTGCCTTCACCTTATCATTCTGATAGGGCAGGATCGAGCCATCCTCCTTCGAGTATTTGCGTCCTCCTTTGTGATTTGTATACCGTCTGGCCCGTGTATAACCCATCTGGAGAAATTTACGAGCCATATCCATACCCACGAAATCACCCTTTTTCTTATACTCCAAAAATAACTCATAGATCTTCTCCGATGACTCTTTTGCAATCTCGGGTGTTTTGAATCGCCAGTGTGGCAGAATCTCGCCTTTATATGGCTCAACCATGAGAACACCCTGCTCACCCCGGCTTACGGTGTACAGCTCAGGATGTTTGCGCAGATCCAACTCATCATAATTGAGACTATAATCAAATTTTTTCATGTATACACCCTCCTTGATAGGGATTACCCCGATTCTGAACCAACAAGCACGGTTAATGGGGAACAACAGAACCAATTACACAGGAGGGGTAGCGGTATGGGAATGTCCGGCAGATATCTTGTGGTAACAAAGGAGCTAGTTGAATCCATCAAGTCAGGTGAGATCAGTGTGCATGATTGTGCAGTGGATCTGGATATTGATAAAACGTGGCAGATGATCCAATTCACGCTGAACGGTAACTTGTTAGAAGGGGAGCCGCCCCTGGGATATGTGGTACCTCTCGCAGGTGAGCAATACTTGGGAAACTATTCGGACATGGATCTGTTTTTGCTTAGTAACGAGCAGGTGCTGGAAGCCTACATGGCATTGGAGCAGCTCACACCGGAGGAATTGAAGCAACGGTATAGTCTGGACCGGATGATCGCTGAAGGCGTCTACCCTGTTATGGAAGATTGGGATGCGGAAGAGACATTTCAGGAGATCGTTCAGACCGTGGATGATATCCAGGCCTTATTTCAGGCAACGGCTGCAAGTGGAAATGGGATCATCTTTTATGTTTTCTAAATGAGCACTGAAATTATGATGGAAAATGGTTGGCCGACGTTGAGACAGGTTTGAACTGCTCCTATTCGGGTTATTGATAGACACAAGGCTCAGGCCTTGATGACATGACAATCCGGTAGAAGAGAGGGAATGCGATATGACACAGGATCAGAACGAAGAGAACAAAGCGATTCAAGAGGACGAGCCGGATCAATTCGAGACTCCCGCAACTGCGGAAGATGAAGAAACGGATGAGAAACTCGCAGAAGATCAGGAGCAAGAATAACTCCCAGCATTGCACAATGAAGCAGGATGTTTTATCGAAACATACGATATGCTGAAATATAGATAGACCAGAGGTCGGACATGCTCCGGCCTTTTGGTTTATTTTTTTGCGTATCCGTTTACAAGAATTACCTATACCTTCATAATAGAAATGAACCATATTTTTCTAAGGAGGAGTTCATATTAAGAATCGGAAGTTAGTCCAATGGATGGCAGTGCCACTAGTACTTTTAATGGTTGTTCTTACAGGATGTCAGGCTGTGGGTGGAGTAGACGTTGGCAAAGCAATGGCCAATGGCGCGAGTATCAAGTCCGGTGAATCCAGACAATCCATGAATATAAACATAGAACCGGCTAAGGAATTTGCTACAGAGAAAGACCTTGAAATGATCGAACTTATTAACTCCATATCCCTGGATATTGATCAAGCCAAAATGAAAGATGCGAAGACAGCATCGATCAAAGGTACACTGAGCATGGAGGGAACGAAGTTACCTTTCCACCTGTCCATGAATGAGTCCCAATTGGTCATTGATCTGGACGGAGCCCAGAAACCGCTGTACATGTCTCTGGATACGTTCCAAGATGCACAGGCGCTTCCGATGGTAGATACGAAGGCTCTGGAGAAACAACTCGAGGAACTTTCCCCGAAACTGTTCTCTTTTGTCCTGAAGCATCTGTCCAATCCGAAGAACATCTCCGTAACACCGGTACAGGAATCCGTGAATGGCGAAGCACTTAGCCTCTCCAAGCTGCATCTGGAAGTTAGTGGTGAAGAGATGCTTGCTATGGTTAAACCGTTCCTGACGAGTATTTCGAAGGATGAGCAAGGACTGAAAGACCTGATTGGAGATCTGTACGATGTGTTCTACCCTGTACTGGAAGCAGTGAATGAGGTAGAAGGTGGGGGAGACGACACGCTGAATTCGATCGTTCCTGAATCGAAAGATGAAGCCGTTGCGTCACTGTACGCAATCATCAAAGTAGGACTGGACAGTATGCTGGTCAATTATGATCAGGAGCTGAACAACCTGTTGAATGAGACTCCTGAATTCAAAACGGTATTTGGCACAGAAACCAAACTGAAATTGGACTTTTATCTCGACAGCAAGCTGGATATTCGCAAGCAAAACTTTGAACTGAAAGTGGCGCTGCCTGCTTCCGAAGATCTGCCGCTGAACTCCGTAACCGTAAGTGGAGACAGTGAACAGTGGAATATCGGTGGCACAGTTGCAGTTGATGAAGTGGATGTATCCGGCGGCGTTATGGATCTGATGAAGGATGATATTACGCCTGGTCAGATGCTGCGCAATTTTGATTCCAGTTCACTGGCATATCAATTGCTGAAAGATGAAGCTGGGATCACGAGTAAAAGTGTAGTGCTCTTCCCGGATGATGAATACGCTGGAGCGATCACCGTTAAGAATACAACATTTGTTCCGCTTCGCTACGTGTCTGAGGAATTGGATGCGGAAGTGAAATGGACCAAAGGCTCAAACCAAATCGTTGTCATTGATGACATCACTGGTGATGAGATTGTCCTGACTGTAGGTTCCAAGAAGGCAACCGTTGCTGGTAAAGAAGTAACTATGGTGGAATCCGCCTATGTTGGCAAGGACGGCAAGACGTATGTGCCGCTGCGCTTTGTGGCTGAATCCCTTGGAGCTACTGTAGATAAGGAACAAGAAACAGGTTGGATTTACATTGACCGTCCTTAATTGCTTGAAGTAACAAGTAAAGTACAATGACCCGACATAGATATATCAAAGAACGCCCTTTTCTGGCCATTTTGCCGGGGGCGTTCTTTTTCATGTAATCGAGATAACGTATCATCCGCAGGTTAATTGTGCTGAAGAATCTGCGGCTTTTTGCTAAACCCGGTACTCCCGGCTGTAAAGCCCATCTGACGATAGAATTCATGTGCAGCTTCACGTTCTGGGCGATTGCCACTGTTCAGAGACAAGGAATCCACGTTATGCGTGGCTGCCCATTGTTCGGCTTCAAGAATGAGCTGACGGCCGATGCCTGAGCCCCTGAACTGGTCGTGTACAACCAATGCCATGATACGGCAGTGTCTTCCGTTCTTTTCATACAGATAAGACGTCTGTAATCCGATTAGTCCAACTACACGTCCGCGTGCTTCAGCAACCAGTGTGGTAAAGTTTGGGTCCGCAGAGATATGGGCATAACGCTCCTCCATCTCCGCGTATGTGGTTGGGTAACCGAGTTGGTCCATTAGAATGAGCATATCTTGCAGATCGGTAGTGGAGCTATGTCTAATCGTCACATCCAGGCTCATAATGTTGTATCCTCCTTGGGTCTTTCCTTCAATGAAAGTTCAATAATGGTATCCAGTAGCTCTGCAAAAGAAATGCCTGCAGCGGCTGCGCTTTTGGGCAGGAGACTGTTACGGGTAAGACCCGGCAGCGTGTTCACTTCAAGCACATACGGCATGCCTTCCCGAATCATCATATCCACGCGCGCGTAGACGCTGCATTTGAGCACCTGATAACAGGCCAAGGCCGCGGCTTCCACACGATGGTGAAGATCCGCAGGCAATTGCACAACCTGCTCATCTGCTCCGTGGTCATCATATTTAGAAGAATAATCGAAAAACTCGGCGTTCGAACGAATGGAGATCACCGGCAGCATCTTACCATCCAGAATGGCACAGGTAATCTCCTCACCTTCGATATACTGTTCAATCATAACCGTATCATCCCAGGCGAGGGCAGCCTCTACAGCAGCGGGCAAGGCGGAAGCTTCCTTCACCACTTGGGTACCGATGCTGGAACCGCCTGAATTGGGTTTGACCACCACAGGGTACGTTAGTTGTTGAACAGCAATAGAGGACAGTTCCTCGATATGACCTACTCGTAGCCATTCTCCGGTAAGCACACCTGCATGCTGCATGAGTTGTTTGGACATGTCTTTATCCATGCATACACTGCTTGCCAGGACACCACAACCTGTGTAGGGAATACCCAGAGATTCCAACGTGCCTTGGACCGTACCGTCTTCGCCGTATTTGCCATGCAGGGCAAGCAGTGCCACATCGATCCCCGCTGACTTGTCGATTAGATCGCGCTTGGTATTCAGCTCAATGGGCACAACCTCGTATTTGTCTCTATTCAGGTTTGCAATCATCTCCTGTCCGGTGAGCAGGGAAATATCCCGCTCTGAAGATGTACCGCCCATAATCACGCCAACTTTCATGTGAAATCCTCCTCATCTCATTTGAGCTGCTGTCTCGCCAATGATGCGAATGCCTTTACGTATATTCTCATCGCTGACTCTGGAGAAACCCAGACGCATCGTGTTTACACCCTGACCGGGTTCCAGATAAAAGGTATCCCCTGGTGTGAACGTCACACCTTTCACTTTACAGGCCGCCAGCAATTCACGGGTTCTGTATTCGGACGGGAACTGCACGAACAGATGCAGACCACCCGCACCGGAAATCCGACACATGGGCAGATGCTGCTTCAGGCAACGCACAACCAATTCATATTTGCGCTTATACTCCGTGCGGGCTCGCTTCAAATATTTCTCAAAATTACCGTTGCTCAGATATTGATACAATAATGATTGGTCCAGCGTGGAGGTATGGATGCTGCGTGCCCGTTTCATACTCTCCAGATAATCAATCAGCGCCGCATCCGCAATAATCCAACCTACCCGCAGACCTGGGAACAGGACTTTGGAGAAGCTGCCCAGATACACCAGTCCATTGCCTTTGCCCATGCTGGCGATCAGGGGAGAGACATGCGAACCGGAATAGCGCAATTCTTCGTTGAATCCATCCTCAATGATGGGTACTTGATACTTGTTCATCAACCGGATGATCTCTACCCGTTTCGCAGGGGACGTCACAATCCCGGTTGGATTGTGATAGGAGGGCACGAGATACGCCAGATCATATGGACTTGCCTCAAGTTCATGTTCCAGTTGCTTCAAGTCCAGGCCATCTGGCTCCATATTCACACCGCTCAGTTGAAACTGGTGCAATTTTAGATTTTTTATCGCCGTGTGGTGCGTTGGATTCTCGCAGAGCGCTTTTCTGCTTTTTTTGCGCAACGCCCCAAGCACCAGATCGAAACCTTCCGTGAATCCGTTGGTGATCAGGATGTCCTTGCCACGGAGGTCAACACCTTTGTTCTCCATATAGCGTAGTAAATAGTTCATCAGCGGTCTGTATCCTTGCGCATATCCGTAATTCAGCAGTACTTCGCCTTCAAGTGACATGCGATCCAGAAAAGCCCGTTTCACGTTGTGCAGATCAAACAGCTTTTCATCCGGCGCTATGCTGGTAAACGATATCTCGCCGCGCTCTGCTCCGGAGCCATGCTTCATCAGATCGTACTGCTCTGCCTGAATTGCATACTCGCTTACCTCTGTCGTCCAGTCCAGTTCCCAGCTTGCCGCTGCCTCAGGTGTTTCGATGGAGGCACTGACGTAATTGCCCTTGCCTTTGACTGCATAGATCAGGCCTTCATCTTCAAGCTCGGCATAAGCGAGCAGGACCGTGCTGCGACTAACCTTCATGAGTGTACTGAGTTCACGGGTCGAGGGCAGTTTTTGTTTGGCTTGCAGGCCGCCTTTGAGCATCAATCGCTTCATATAATCTTTGACTTGTATATATACAGGGCGGTCCTCCGTCAGTTGCAGATCGGAATACATCCCATCACTCCCTCTACTGGTATCTTGCCATATTATAAACCCAGCAGAAAGAACCACGATACCTCTGTTTCCCTGAGAGCGTGGTTGGTTGTTCGCACAAACGCAAAAAAGCCCTGGCAGTATGCCGGGCCTGGTGGTGAAACTTGATCCATTTTCTATAGTACTGCTGCTATAATTTCTACAGTTGCATTGCATGACTAGTCTCTCTAGGATCGATAGCTATCTGACCTTCTACGTGTGTCTATTAACTTCAGTACGACTATAATTGCAGGCTGTCTAGGTGATACTTAAAATCTACAGTGAATCATGAATCTAGGTCTTTCTAGGTTTGCTTGCTGCAAGGGTCGATTAGATGATGAATCTACAATCTATAAGCTAGGGTTCTTGCTAACTGTACTCTTGTCGTGATCACATAACAGAATTCAGCATGAAAAAGATATTCAATCATAGGGTACAATAGACGGAGGTAGATATAAAGACGTATGTCTCAGTGCCCAATTTCTTCCTCATACCCCTATAGTACCACTTTGAATCAGGGAAGTTAACCTTTTTTTTGAAATATTTGTCGTAATAGCGAAAATTGCGTGAATTGTACTTCATATAGAATGAAATGGTGTCCCTTTATAATATGTGATAAGATCTAAACCTATAGATAATGAGGAAGTGAGCCTATTGATTAATATTACTGTGCCAACACCGGATGTAACCATCACAAAGCAGGTTGATCCACAGCTTAGCCACATTTATGGATTTACTGATTTTCACCTGATTACCCGGGAACTAGGCGGGATTTTCATGTTTTACAATGCCGCTGGAGAGTTGTTATTTGTCGGTAAAGCACGAAAATTAAGACCCCGCATCAAAAAGCATTTTGAAGACACCGTATCACCAATCAAGAATCACCGCGAGGAAGTAACGAAGATTGAAGTATGCCTGGTTGAAGATCCAGTAGATCGTGAAATTTACGAGACGTATATCATCAACACGATGCGTGCGAAATACAATGTAGATAAAGTGTTGTACAAATAAGACGCTTAAAAAGCACATGAACATGCAATGTCTGGGACATATGTCCTAAGTGTGGCGCCAGGGGTAAAGATGTAATCGAAGGATTGCATCCGATTCCTTCTGGTGCCATCCCGATCTTTTCGAGGGAGTAGCTTGTAGAATTTGAAACGTAGTAAGCCAAAGCTTAGTATCACAGATATACCAAATACATATGAAGAGGTGATTGTGTTGATCGGTCGTAGCGGTAACCCTACACTTAAAGACAGCACGTTTGAAAACAGAGGATATGGAGAAGATCGGTATCAGAATTACATGACAATCAACGGCACGGTGAACAAAGCATTTATTACGCTTGTGATCCTGCTGGGCAGTGCGTTTGCAACATGGATGATGTTCTTTAACGGACAACAAGTGATGCCGCTTGCTTATGGCGGGTTAATCGTTGGTTTCATTCTGGCGCTTGTCATTTCGTTCAAACCAGTAGCGGCACCTTATCTCGTACCTGTCTATGCCGTGGCAGAAGGACTGTTCCTGGGAGCACTTTCTGCAACCTATGAGTCCCTGTATAACGGAATTACCTTGCAGGCGGCTCTGTTGACCATGGCTGTATTCATCGCTCTGCTGGTGGCATACAAAACCAGATTGATCAAAGCTACGGAGAACTTCAAGCTTGGGGTCGTGGCTGCAACTGGCGGCATCATGATCATGTATCTGCTGAGTTTTGTACTTAGTTTCTTCGGAGTTTCAATTCCTTATCTGCATGATAACAGCTTGATCGGCATTGGTATTTCAGTGGTTATCGTCATTGTGGCTGCACTCAATCTGGGCCTTGATTTCGACTTCATCGAAGGTGGCGCTGAACGTGGTGCACCCAAGTACATGGAGTGGTACGGTGCATTTGGATTGATGGTTACACTGGTATGGTTGTACATTGAGATCATCCGTCTGCTTGGAAAATTGCGGAGCCGGGATTAGTCCTGCTTTTAACGTCATAATCAGAATATGAACTTCATTAAAGCTAACGCGTGATACTCACGTCGTTGGCTTTTTTGGTATATATGGAGGTAGTTTATAAGCAACTTTGTGAACAGTAGTAGAGGGAATATCGAGGCTTGAGGTGTGTACATTTTACCATATTTGAATTGACGGTCTGGAAATGGTTATGGTATTTTATTGATAATGATTATCATTTTCGTTTAAAAATTGCATAAGTTTCCGGATAGTTCTCTTTACCTGTAGCTACATATTAAACCGATCAAGCAGATCGAAAGGAGTGGCCTCATGTTACTGGAAAATGATTCGCAGATTGCTGCGCACCAGCCCGTTACCGGCCGCAGTCCCAAGACGGATCTTGCCAACGTTAAAACATACATGGACAAACATTACGATCAGCCTCTATCGATTGCAGACCTCGCCTCGGAAGCGGGGATCAGTCCAAAATATTTCGTAGATCTGTTCAAGAAAACGTACGGACAGAGTGCAATGGAGTATCTGACGGATCTGCGCATTAACCGCGCCAAGCGATACCTGAAGGAATCCAGATACAAACTTCGCGATATTGCCCTGAGAGTGGGGTATAGTGACGAGTACTATTTTAGCCGCAAATTTAAAAAGGAAGTTGGCGTATCTCCTTCGGATTATGCGAAAAATGCCAGAAAACGGATAGCCAGCTGCTCCTCCAGTGTGATTGGACAACTTCTGGCACTCAATGTCATCCCCGTGGCTGCACCTATCGATCCCAAATGGACCGCGTATTATTATAATGCACATCGTACAGAGATTCAGTCCCATCTGAAATTAACGGACCCGTACACGAGCTGGCGGTTTGAGGCTAATGTGGAACGATTGGTTCATATTCGCCCTGATGCCATCGTAGGTACAGATCAGATTAGTGAACAGGATCAGGCCCAATTGGCCGAGATTGCACCTTGTTGTTTTGTCCCCAAACATCATTCAGATTGGCGAACACAGCTACGCATGATTGGATCATTCCTGGAGCGGGAGGAACAGGCGGAGCAATGGATACACATGTACAACCAGCGAGCAGAGAAGGCACGGGAATCGGTACAACGGGAAGTGGGCCGGGAGAAAGTGATCGTTGTGCGGATCTACGGGCAGAATCTCTACCTTTATAGCAATCCGGGTATTGAAGAAGTGCTGTATGGAGCGCTGCAACTGGACACATTCTCTGATCTTAGTGCCAATAATCCGTTAACGCTGGAGCAGCTCGCTGAAATGAACCCTGATCGCATTCTCGTTATGGTGTGTCCCGAAGCAGCTTCACGGGCGTATTGGCTGAGCTTGCAGCATTCCGTTACATGGCGTCAGCTCAAGGCCATTCGTCAGTACCAGGTCCATCTGATCACAGGTGACCCTTGGTTTGATTATTCGGCTGTAGGCGTGATGCGTATGCTGGATGAAGCTCTACTGATCTTCACGGGATATTGTCCAAATATATATCTGGATAACGTCCATGGTGATTCCCAGGCGACGTGACATATAATCCTTGTATCTAAATGAGAATGTTTATCAAGGGGGATCTCACACATGTTTCACTATATCAAAAACATCGGACAACGTTCCGTTGGTAGCAAATTCCACAGTGCACGGCTCTTAGCCCTGATCCTGCTGATGTTAATTACAGGGCTGTTGTCTGCCTGTGGTGCAGCATCCGAGAATACAGGAGCAGCCCAGGAGGAGCAACCCGCAACTGAAACTTCAACCCCGGCTTCAACCGAGACGGCTGTGCAGGAAGAGCAAGCGGAAGAAACGACGGGTGAACGTACCGTAAAAGATGACTTGGGACATGATGTAATTATTCCAGCCAAGACAGAGCGGGTGTTTGCACCATATCTGGAAGACTCCCTGTTAACCCTTGGTGTAAAGCCGGTAGCCCAATGGGCAAGTGGTACAAAAGGACATGTCTATCTCCAGGATCAGCTCAATGATGTGCCTACACTTGATTTCTCCAGTGGTTTGCCTTCGCCGGAAGCGTTGATGTCGTATAATCCTGATTTTATTATTTTGCATACGGCCCAATATGCCGAGAATGGGGTATACGAGAGTTATTCCAAGATCGCACCGACTTACGTATTTACGAACGCTTCGGGTGATGTAGAGAAGTCCTTGCAGATCATTGGTGATCTGTTGGGCAAAACGGCTGAAGCCGAAAAAGCCATTGAAACCTACCATGCTAAGGTTGAGTCAGCCAAAGCGGAATTGGCGAAAGTAGCCGAAGGCAAAAAAGCAGCCATTATCCGTTTTGCTCCACGTGGCATTAGTATGATGGGTGGTAACTATTTCAGCGGTTACGTCGTATATGAACAACTGGGACTAGGTAAGCCTAAATTGGTCGAGTCGGAGAACAGCGCCATTGTATCCACCGAGGTATTACCCGAGATTGATGCTGACTTTATTTTCACCGTGGAACAGGGTCCAGGCAGCATGAAGGAAATGACGGCAACCAACGTATGGAACAGTATGCCGGCGGTGAAAGCAGGGCATGTGTACGCTGTCGAGCCAGCTCCGTGGTTGGGTGGTGGACTGATCGCATACGGTCATGTCATTGATGATACGCTCAAAGCGTTAACACAATAATTGGAATAGTGCAGCTCCCTATGGAGTGCCGGGAACCGGATGTTAGTCCAGCGTTTCCGGACACCGTGAGGGAGCTTTTTTTACGATAGAAACGTGAACATTATATGACATAAATATGGAAATATGGAGATAATCAAAATGATTTCTGGATATCGTCCATGGGACAGCCGGATTGACTCTTTTATAATTGGTAATGAGAATCAATCTCATATACAGATCAATATATTTAATTAACCATAACCAATATAAGTTGAGTTTATGAACTACACAGAAACGGAGAAGTCAGAAAAAACCTGAAGAAGCGAAGCGTGCGCCTTTATCTCCGGATTTCTCCCTTGTAAAGGGGGATAAAGGAAATCTGGAGATAACAGCGATCGAAAGGTTATTCTGACGGCGTAGTGTATGTGTAGTTCAGTATTCAACTTATATAAGCAGAATAACGAGGAGGACCCATCCGTAATGACGTTTCAGCCCAACCCAACCGCTCCTGGCAACCTTGAGCATATCGCACGCAGTACCGTTCAAGTTCCACATGCCGAACAATGGACCATGAAATCACGTTCAGGCCATCATGATTATCAGATCATGGTATTCAAGCCTGCTGAACCTCCGCCCCCGTCCGGTTACCCGGTGATTTACCTGCTGGATGCCAATTCGGTATTCGGCACGATGGTGGAAGCTGTTCGTGTGCAGGGACGCAGACCGGAGAAGACAGGAGCAGTCCCGGCCATTGTCGTAGGCATTGGGTACCCGATCGCGGGCCCCTTTTCCCCTCATCGTTACTATGACTTTACTCCAAAGGCCACAACGGAATATACTGCAAAATCCGACGGTACACCTTTGCCAGAACAAGGAGGTGCCGATGAGTTCTTGCGATTTATTGAAGAAGAACTGAAGCCGGATATAGAGCAGCAATTTCGGATTGATCGGGCCAGACAGGGTATATTTGGTCACTCGCTCGGTGGGTTATTCGTGATCCATGCGTTGTTCACGAAGCCGGAAGCTTTTCGATATTACATTGCGGGAAGTCCCTCATTGCACTGGAACCAGAAGGTCATGCAGGCGGAGGAACAGGAATTCGTCGCAAGGCTGGAGCAGCATCCAGTGAACGTCAAGGTGTGGATGGGTATGGGAGAACAGGAGAAGACCCACCCGGCTCGTAACAATGATAAAGCATCAAGTCTGACGGAACGTTTGTCCGCATTAAAGCAGCTAGGGCTGGACATCACCTATACCGAGTTCGAAGAAGAGAACCATGTCTCGGTATTGCCTTTTCTGATTAGTCGCACGATGCGTTTTGCCTGTAGTCCGGAGTCATAGAAGGTATGAAATGAGGGACGTTTTGCAGGTGACAGTCATATGAATCAGGGATCAGTGAGCGGTAGGAGCCAAGGTACAGCTATGTTTCGGATTTACGGATGATCACACTCAACTGGATAGAACCAAGCTAACACATCGCTCCAACAGGGGAGAACACAGCTATAAGGCAGTAAGGGAGGTACACGAGGTGAGTTACACAGGAATCGATGGAAAAGTGGCCGTGGTCACCGGTGCTGCGCAAGGGATCGGTGAAGCGGTGGCGAGATTGCTTGCACACAATGGCGCTATCATTGCTCTGGTGGATCGACAGGAAGATGCGCTGAATCAGCTGGTCACCGATCTGCGCAGTCAGGGCCATCAGGCAACAGCCCACGTTGCTGATATATCCGATCGTCAAGCGGTTGAGGATACCGTTCAAAGGATCGAAGAAACCGTTGGCCCCATTGGCATTCTTGTGAATGCCGCTGGTGTACTGCACACAGGGGCAGTTAGTGAGCTGACAGATGAAGAATGGACGAGGACGTTTGACGTGAATACACACGGTGTATTTTACATGTCGCGTGCGGTAGTGAGAAATATGGCTGAACGTCAAACGGGTGCGGTGGTTACCGTTGGTTCAAATGCTGCGGGTGTTCCGCGAATGCACATGTCTGCTTACGCGGCTTCCAAAGCAGCCTCGACCATCTTCACTAAATGTCTAGCTCTGGAATACGCGGATCGGCATATTCGTTGCAACATTGTCTCTCCAGGCTCAACAGATACGCCAATGCAGCGAGCCATGTGGCAAGATGAGCAGGGCGCAGAGGCAGTCATTGCAGGCTCACAGCAAACCTTCCGCCTGGGCATACCGCTGAAGAGAATGGCATTGCCAGAGGACATCGCGGACGCGGTGGTCTACCTGGTATCGGATCAAGCCAGACATATAACAATGCATGATCTGTGTGTGGATGGAGGCACCACGCTTGGTGCCTGAATCAAGAGATAAGGAGATGATGAATCATGTCAAAAGCGGGTACGGTTACTGCAACTTCCGCCATACACCTCCTGGAACAATATCGGGAGGGGACGTCCTTTTTCTGGTCTTCACCGCAACATACCTTGCTCGCGCAAGGAGAACGGATTCGTTGGTCTCCGCTACATGCGGAGCACGCAATTCAATCAGATTCCAGCGATTCTGCTGATGTGATTGAACATAAACGTAAGGAAGAGATACATCTTTTCATACATGGTATTCAGCAGCTTATGGACAAGGCCCAACAAGCTGGGCAATCGAATCCGATGGTGGTTGGCGCCATCCCGTTTGATCCGCTGGACACTGCTGCTGAGTTATATGTACCAGAGACGGTGCAGTGGGCTGAACCGCTACCCTCGGAATCACGAGCATTAATTCAGAAGCTGCCAGCAGCCGTAGGTTGTGAGGTCGTTGAGGCACCAGCAGGGACAGTATATGAGCAAAGTGTAGACAACGTATTGGTTGATCTGAACCAGGGTGATCTCCACAAAGTCGTGTTATCCCGTACGCTTGAGGTGACTTCACAGGCCATCGTAGATACGCATCAATTGCTGCGTAATCTGTTCAGGGACAACACGCATGGATATACATTTGCTGTACCAATGAGGAACATAAATCAGCCTAAAAGTACTCTAACAACGAACAAACAACATTCAAAAATAGATAAACAATTTGAAAATAAAACGAGTCGCACCTTCATCGGGGCAAGCCCGGAACTATTAGTTACACGCAAAGGGTTAAAAGTACGCGCTAACCCACTGGCAGGCTCTGCTGCCCGGAGTGAAGATCCAGCGGAAGATCGCCGCCGTGCAGAGGCACTGCTGGCTTCAGCCAAGGATCGGCATGAACATGCCGTAGTCATTGAGGCAGTTGCGGAGGCACTGCGCCCATTATGCCGCCAACTATCCGTTCCAGCAGAACCTTCGCTGATTCAGACGCGCACAATGTGGCATTTATCCACTGAAATCCACGGGGAGCTAGTGGACGCGGCCACAACGTCACTGGAGCTGGCTTTGGCTCTTCATCCCACACCCGCCATCTGTGGAACACCTGTACAGGCTGCGCGGGCAGCGATTAAACAACAGGAGCCGTTCAACCGGGGATTATTTACGGGAATGGTGGGCTGGTGCGACAGGGAGGGCGACGGCGAGTGGGCCGTAACGATCCGATGTGCTGAAGTGGAAGGCACAGCTGTGAAACTGTTCGCGGGAGCAGGCATTGTAGCAGGTTCTACGGCAGAAGCTGAGCTGGCAGAGACTGCTGCCAAGTTCAGAACGATGCTGCTTGCGATGGGTTTGGATTCAACCGTGTCCAGTCGGAAGGAGGAATGAGTAATGTTGTCAGGATATCAGGCTTGGCCTGAGGAAGTTGCAGAGCGTTATCGGCAGGAGGGTTGCTGGGAAGGGATTACGTTTGGAGAAATGCTTCGCCAGCGTGCTGATCTATATGGCAATCGGGTAGCCGTTATTAGTGGTGAAGATCAATTCACTTATGCAGAACTGGATGACCGGGTGGATCGATTGGCTTCCGGTTTATATGCCAAAGGCATACGGCAGCATGACCGGGTTATTATTCAGCTGCCCAATATTACGGCGTTTGTTGAAGCGTGTTTTGCTCTGTTCCGCATCGGTGCGTTGCCTGTATTTGCTCTTCCTTTGCATCGAAAGAGTGAAATCACATATTTCGCTCGTTTTTCCGAGGCCGTAGCATACCTGATCCCGGATCAGGATGGAGGATTTGACTACCGCACGTTAGCAGAGGAGGTACAGGCAGAGATGCCGGGACTTCGGCATGTTTTTGTGGCGGGAGAAGCCGGGCCCTTTACAGCGTTAGAAGATGTCTATGCAGAACCTATCACGCTACCGAATGAACCGACGTCTTCAGATGTTGCTTTTCTACAGTTGTCGGGCGGAAGTACCGGGTTGTCCAAGATGATCCCACGTACTCATGATGACTACATTTACAGCTTGCGAAGAAGCGTTGAGGTATGTGGTCTCAGCCCCGAAAGTGTCTATCTGGCTGCACTACCTGTAGCACATAACTATCCAATGAGCTCACCCGGCATTCTGGGCACGTTGTACGCAGGTGGCACAATTGTGTTGTCACGGGGATCAAGCCCGGATGAAGCCTTTCCACTGATTATGCGCCATCAGGTAACGATCACGGCTTTGGTGCCGCCGCTGGCTCTTGTCTGGCTTAATGCAGCAGCTGCCCGAGGAACCAAGCTTCCGTCGCTCCAGGTGCTTCAAGTGGGAGGCGCCAAATTCAGTGCAGAGGTGGCGGCACGTGTCAAACCGGTTCTTGGCTGTACATTACAGCAGGTTTTTGGCATGGCCGAAGGGCTGGTGAACTACACACGTCTCGACGATTCGGAGCATGTCATTACCCATACACAAGGGAAACCAATGTCTCCCTATGACGAGGTGCGGATTGTGGATGACGAAGATGTTGAGGTGGAGCAGGGACAAGCCGGACACCTGCTGACACGCGGGCCTTATACCATTCGTGGTTATTACAAAGCCGAGGAGCATAACGCCAGATCGTTTACTACGGATGGTTTCTATCGCACAGGCGATATTGCGAGTCTGACGGCTGACGGATATCTCGTTGTCGAGGGGCGGGCGAAGGATCAGATTAACCGTGGCGGGGATAAGGTGGCTGCCGAGGAAGTGGAAAATCATCTGCTGGCCCATCCAGGTGTGTATGATGCAGCCTTGGTTTCCATGCCCGATGATTATCTGGGCGAGCGCTCTTGCGCCTTTATCGTGCCAAGCAGCGAAGCTCTGGTGGTGGCCGAGATTAAGTCTTTTCTACGCAATCGGGGCCTGGCCAGTTATAAAATCCCGGACCGGATTGAGTTGGTGGATGCTTTTCCGAAGACACAAGTGGGCAAGGTCAGCAAAAAAGCACTACGGGAGATGTTGACCACCGAGCAACCTGTATCTAAATAAGAATTTTCGATAAATATAGCTGAAAAGAGGGATATTCATGGCACTTCCAGTGATTCAACCATATGCAATGCCTGTAGCGTCGGAGCTTCCGGTCAACAAGGTAGCCTGGACACCGGATGCGAAGCGTGCAGTACTCTTAATCCACGATATGCAGAACTATTTTATGAATGCATTTACGGCGGGAGCATCCCCGGTGGTCGAACTGATTGATCATATTGCACAACTTCGTTCAACGTGTCATGAGCTTGGGATTCCCGTGGTCTACTCGGCACAACCGGGTGGACAGACACCGGAGCAGCGCGGGTTACAGCTGGACTTCTGGGGAGCGGGGATCGATGGCGGGCCTGTGCAAAAAGAAATTGTTGAATCGCTCGCACCCGCTCCACAGGACATCTTCATGACCAAATGGCGCTACAGCGCCTTCCAGAAGACGGAACTGCTTGAACTCATGGAGCGGCAGGGCCGGGATCAATTGATTGTCTGCGGCATATATGCGCATATCGGATGTCTGATGACGTCAAGTGAGGCATTTATGCGAGACATTCAGGCGTTTCTGGTTGCCGATGCGGTTGCTGATTTTTCGGAGGAAAAACATCGCATGGCGCTGACGTACGCGGCAGAACGGTGTGCGGTAACACTCACGACCGCACGTTCGATTGCGTTGCTGAATGCGTCAGCCACAACCAGAACTGGAGGTACAGTTACATCCGAGGTGCAGCTACAAACGGCATCCACCGCGGAGATTGGGCATGTCGTGGAAGAACGAGAAGACGTTGATCATGCAAGGATGGCAGCATTGCGGGCTCAGATTGCCGAACTGTTGCAGGAGCAGCCCGATTCAATTGGGGAGCATGATGATCTGATTCAGAACTGGGGAATGGATTCCATTCGCATGATGAGTCTGGCGGAGCGTTTTCGCGCGGAAGGCACAGAGGTTACCTTTGTTGATCTGGCGGAACAGCCTACATTGGCAGCATGGGCAGGGCTCCTGGATAATGCTCAAACGAAAGTACTGCCGAACGGAGACTACTTTTGAGCGGGGCGGTACAGATGTCGCATAGTTGGAACACAGCTTGGCCTTTATCTTCTGCACAGTCCGGCATCTGGTATGCTCAACAGTTGAATCCGGACAACCCGATGTACAACACGGCCGAGTATGTGGTTATTGACGGTCAGATCCATACGGGACGATTTGAAGAAAGTGTACGCCAGACCGTGATGGAGGCCGAATCGCTGAATATGGTATATGGCGAAAATGAGCAAGGCCCGTGGCAATCTCTGCGCACCAACATGAATGATTGGACATTCCATGTCATGGATGTGCGTGATCAGGCTGATCCTCATACGGCTGCGCTCGACTGGATGAAGCAGGAACTGGCACGGCCTGTTGATCTGGCAATTGGTCCACTATTTACAGAAGCTCTCTTCCGGGTGAGTGAGGATCGGTATTACTGGTACCAACGCATTCACCATATTGCGATTGATGGGTACGGCGTATCCCTGATCACACGCAGGATTGCCAGCTTGTACTCTGCAAGCCTTCAGGGAGAGGGCGCAGCACAGGCACAGGGTACGGCAGCCTTTGGATCACTGACTTCCGTTCTCGAAGAAGATGAAGCCTATTCATCCTCCACCTACCGAGAGCAGGATCAACAGTTCTGGGTCGACCGATTCGCGGATGCTCCGGATGTGGTCAGTCTGGGTGAACGTGCTCCGCGTACATCAACCGAGTTCCTGCGGCAGAGTATGGTGCTCACACCGTCACAGCGGGAGCAAATGCAAGCAGCAGCGGGAAGGTTCGGTGCGACTTGGCCGGATCTCTGTGTTGCAGCAACAGCTATCTATGTACACCGAATGACAGGGTCAACTGATGTTGTTCTGGCCTTGCCCGTGATGTGCCGATTGGGTTCAGCATCGCTGCGTGTTCCAGGCATGGTCATGAATGTGCTTCCGCTCCGCCTGTACCTGGACTCGCAGATGAATCTGTCTGATTTGATGGGACAGATTGTGAAGGAGATTCGGGCCGTACGCAAACACCAGCGATATCGGCATCAGGATCTAAGGCGTGATCTCAAGCTCTTGGGAGAGAATCGGCGTCTGTTTGGACCGATGATCAATGTGATGCCTTTCCATCACGAGTTGAATTTTGCTGGCTCACGTGGCATGATCCATAATCTGTCCACGGGTCCAGTGGATGATCTGTCAATTCATATTGTGGACCAGGGTCATGGTCATGGAATGAGTATAGCTTTTGATGCCAACCCTTCAATCTATGTGGACTCGGAATTGCGTGATCATCAGCTTCGCTATGTACAAATCCTGCAATCCCTGATGTCAGAAGGGACAGAAGACATATCGGTTGGACAGATGAACATCCTGCTCCCTCCCGAACGCGAACAAGTGCTGGAAGGATGGAATCAGACGCATCATGCCATCGCTGAGTGGAATTCAGCAGCACTATTTGAACAGCAGGTTCCGCGCACACCTCTTGCAACGGCAGTGACATTCGAAGGGACATCGCTGACCTACGCAGAGCTGAACGAACTTGCGAATCAACTGGCACATGAACTGATACAGACTTACGGAGCAGGACCGGAGCAGGTGGTTGGCATAGCGATGCCTCGTTCACTGGAAGTGGTTATCGCGATTGTAGCTGTTCACAAAACAGGAGCAGCCTATCTGCCACTTGACCCGGATTATCCCGAAGAGCGCCTGATCTATATGCTGGAGGATGCCAAGCCTGCTTGTGTGGTGACGGTAATGAACAACTTCTCACACATTCCGCAAATGTCCAGTGTACCGATTCTGGTTATGGATGAACCGGACATGATACAGGCAGTGAGTTGCCAGTCGGGAAGCAATCCCGAAGGTGATGATCTGCCAGGTATAGCTTCTCTGCTCAACCCTGCGTATCTGATCTATACTTCCGGTTCTACCGGTAAGCCCAAGGGTGTAGCTGTAACTCATCTGGGATTAACCAATTTGCTTGAAGATATGAAGACGAGACTACAGGTTGGTCCGCAGGATCGCTGGCTGTCGGTGACCACGATTGCTTTTGACATCTCCGTACTGGAAATCTTCCTGCCACTGACGACTGGGGCCAGACTGGATATCGCGCAAAAGGAAACGATTCTTGATCCGGTAGCACTGGCCGGGAAGATGAGAGAACAAGAGACGACGATCATGCAGGCTACGCCAACGTTATGGCAGTCTCTGGTGACGAGCTGCCCGGGAAGATTCGATGGGCTAACGGTGATTACCGGAGGAGAGGCTTTATCCGAGGAACTGAAGCTTTCGCTGGAGGCGTTGGGCTGTCAGGTCAATAATCAGTACGGGCCCACGGAGACAACCATCTATTCTACAGCTGCATCGCTGGGGAAAGAACATTCAGGCAAACCATCCATTGGTGGTCCGGTACGTAACACACAGCTCTATGTGCTGGATCAGAGTATGCAGCCTGTACCTCCAGGTGTAGCAGGGGAATTGTATATCGCAGGAGAGGGACTTGCACGGGGATATTTGGGCAGACCCGATCTGACCGCAGAACGTTTTGTCGCGAGTCCTTTCGGACAGCCGGGCAGTCGAATGTACCGGACAGGAGACCTGGCCAAATGGTTGCCGGACGGTTCCATCGATTATTTGGGACGGGCAGATCATCAGATCAAAATCAGGGGCTTCCGGATTGAACTGGGGGAGATTGAGTCGGTAATCTCCAGATATCCGGGTGTAACACAGGTTACGGTCATGGCACGTGAAGACCAACCTGGGAACCAACGGTTAGCGGCATATATCGTGGCTGATGCGGAAGATCATCAAGCTGACATCGATCTGGCTGATATCAGAGCACATTTAGCTGATGCGTTACCGGATTACATGGTGCCCTCTGCCTTCATGCTGCTTCCAGAGATGCCGCTGACACCGAACAAAAAAATCGATCGCAAACGTCTTCCTGTGCCTGCATTGACATCTAATGCAAACGGGAGGGAGGCACGTACACCCCAGGAGGAGATCCTTTGCAGCCTGTTTGCCGAGATCCTGGGTGTAGCTCGGGTAGGCATTGATGATGATTTCTTCGAACTGGGTGGACATTCCCTGCTGGCTGGGCGAATTATAGCCAGAGTACGTGATGTATTCGGGGCAGAACTGAACATCGGCAGTGTGTTTGAATCACCGACAGCGGCAGGGCTTGCCAGAAAGCTGGATCAGGCGAAGTCCGTCAGACCCGTTATTCAGCCTGTGCGGCGTGTGGGTGAGATTCCGCTTTCCTTTGCCCAGCGACGGTTATGGTTCCTCTATTGCCTGGAGGGGGCTAATCCCACCTATAATATTCCGTTGGTTGCCCGGTTGACCGGGAAGCTGGATGTGGACGCTCTCCGAAACGCCCTGCAGGATATTGTTGCCCGTCACGAGACACTTCGCACATTGTATCCGCCAGATCTGGGTTCGGCGAGCCAGCATATCCTCCATGCAGCAGATGTAACAGTGAATGTGAAACTCACCCGGGCTTCGGCTGAGAAGCTGCCCGAGCTGCTGGCAGAAGCGTCGCGTTACAGCTTCGAACTTAGTACCGAACCCGGCATACGTGCGGGATTGTTCCATACGGATGCGGACGAACATACATTGCTGGTGCTGATTCACCACATTGCAGGGGATGGTTGGTCCTTATCACGGCTTATCCGGGACTTGTCGGAGGCTTATACTGCTCGTCTGCGTGGATCTGCTCCGGCTTGGGAGCCGCTACGCATTCAGTATGCTGATTATGCGGTGTGGCAGGAGAGCCTGCTTGGGGATGAGAAGCGGCACGACAGTCTGATCGCGAGGCAGTTAGCGTTCTGGACTGACCAGCTAGCAGGCTTGCCAGAACAAGTCACGTTCCCGGCAGACTATACCCGACCAGTGGTGTCCAGTTACCGAGGAGGGACGGTGCCATTTGCGATCAGTCAACGTCTGCATGAGCAGCTTGCGACAGTCGCCCGTGAGCATAAAGTAAGTCTGTTTATGCTTCTGCATTCGGCGTTATCTGTGCTGCTTACTCGAATGGGTGCAGGCATGGATATTGCGATAGGTACACCGATTGCCGGACGGAGTGACGATGCGCTGGATGATGTCGTGGGGATGTTCATCAATACGCTGGTCCTGCGTACGGACACTTCGGGCGATCCGACCTTCCGAGAGCTGTTGGCCCGCGTGCGGGAAGCCGATCTTGCTGCTTATGAACATCAGGATTTACCGTTTGAACGGCTGGTCGAAGTGCTGAATCCGCCCCGATCTCGTTCTAAACATCCGCTCTTTCAGGTGATGCTGGTGCTGCAAAATACGCCGGATATTCGTCTTGAGCTGCCGGGTGTTGAAGCAGAGACTTGCATTCACGGTGTGGGTTCATCCAAATTCGACCTTACGCTTGAACTGACGGAGAAACGGGAGCAGAACGGACTTCCAGCCGGAATTGAAGGTGTACTGGAGTATAGTGCAGACCTCTACCGTGAATCGACCGCCGGAGAACTGGTCGTTCGGTTGATGCAGGTGCTTGAGGATGCTGTACAGCAGATGGATGAACGCATCAGCAGATTTGACCTGGTTACACCATTAGAACATGCTCAGTTTGAAAAGGAGTGGACTGCTACACAAGATGAAGGTCCACAGTTGACCATAGCCGAGCGTTTTGAAGTACAGGCAGCCGCTCACGCCAGTTCGGTAGCCCTCCATTGCGAGGATATCCGTGTGACTTACAGGGAGCTGAATGCACGGGCTAATCGACTGGCGAGACTATTGATCGCAGGAGGTGCTGGGCCGGAACAGATGGTGGCCCTAGCCTTACCTCGTTCGGTAGAGATGGTCGTAGCCATTCTTGCCGTGCTCAAAACGGGTGCCGCCTATCTGCCACTGGACCCGAACTATCCGGCAGACCGTTTAACACATATGCTGACGGACGCATCACCGAAAGTGATGATTACAAGTACAGAGGTATATGCCCTGCTGCCGCAAATGGCGAACATTGAATGTATTAACATGGACGATCTGCATACCTTGCGGCGATTGGAACTCATGAATGAGCGTAACCCGGCAGACCATGAACGGAATGGACGGGTAACTCCGCTACGTCCGGCTTATATGATCTATACCTCGGGTTCAACAGGGAAACCCAAAGGTGTCGTGATTCCGCACGCAAATGTCATCCGGTTATTGGATGCAACGCAGCATTGGTTCCATTTTGACGAGAGCGATGTGTGGACGTTGTTCCATTCCTATGCGTTTGACTTCTCCGTGTGGGAGATCTGGGGCCCCCTGCTGTATGGAGGAAGCTTGGTTATTGTTCCCCATGAGATTAGCCGATCACCTGGAGCATTCCTGCGACTTCTCGCCGAGCAAAAAGTAACCGTTTTGAACCAGACGCCATCTGCGTTCTACCAACTGATGCAGGCTGACAGGGAAAATCCGGTCTTCGGACAGCAGCTTGCACTCCGCTATGTGGTCTTTGGAGGCGAGGCACTGGAGCTGGGACGGTTGGACGACTGGTATGAACGCCATGTGGATGACGCTCCAAGGCTCATCAATATGTATGGTATTACGGAAACAACGGTCCATGTCAGCTACAAAGAACTTCACGCAGGCAGCGCTGCGGAGGGCGCAAGCAGCTGGATTGGATGCGCTATTCCAGATTTGCGCGTCTATGTGCTGGATGATCATCTGAAGCCTGTGCCAACAGGTGTAACTGGAGAGATGTATGTGGCGGGAGCGGGTCTGGCTCGTGGCTATTGGGGAAGGCCAGATCTCACGGCAGAGCGATTCGTCGCCGATCCATATGGTGCACCGGGTACACGTATGTACCGTACGGGAGACTTGGCAAAGCGCCTGCACGATGGTTCGCTTGATTATCTGGGACGAGCCGACCAGCAGGTGAAAATCCGCGGGTTCCGCATTGAGCTTGGTGAGATTGAGGCTGTACTGGCAAAACATCCGGGCGTGGCTCAGGCGGCTGTTATCGTTCGTGAAGACCAGCCGGGAGATAAACGTCTTGTCGCTTATATTGTTCCTGCACCGGACAGTGAAGCAGAACTGGAAACGGCTGCGTTACGCCGACATGCGGGAGCGAGCCTTCCCGATTATATGGTCCCATCTGCGGTGGTTGTGATGGAGATCCTGCCACTTACGCCGAATGGCAAGCTGGATCGCAAGGTGTTGCCTGCACCAGAGATGCAATTATCGGTTGATGGCCGAGCACCGCGCAATCCGCAGGAGCAGATTCTCTGTGATCTGTTTGCCGAAGTATTAGGGTTTCCGAGTGTGAGTATTGATGACAGTTTCTTCGAACTGGGAGGTCATTCGCTGCTTGCGGTGCGCCTGATGAGTCGAATTCGCGAAGCGATGGGCAAGGAGCCGGGCATCGGCATTTTGTTCGAAACGGCCACAGTAGCTGGACTGGCTGAGCGATTGGAGATGGGTGCAGATTCCGGGAAAAGCTCGCTGCAAGTGTTGCTGCCGCTCCGGACGCATGGGCAGCATCTGCCAGTATTCTGTGTCCATCCAGCCGGAGGACTTAGTTGGTGTTATGCCGGGTTGATGAAACACCTAGGCATGGAGTATCCGCTGTACGGATTGCAGGCAAGGGGGATTGCCGAGTATGAAGTGCTTCCACCGACACTGGAGGATATGACGGCGGATTATATCTGTCACATCCGGTCTGTACAGCCCGAGGGTCCGTATCGTTTGCTCGGCTGGTCACTGGGTGGCAATGTCGCTCAGGCTATGGCCGTGCAGCTTCAGTCCGAAGGAGAAGAAGTAGAGTTTCTCGCCATGCTGGATGCATATCCGAGTCATTATTTGCCTATTCGCGGGGAACCGGATGAGGAAGAAGCGTTAACGGCATTGCTTGCACTCGGCGGATATGATCCGGACAGTATTGGGGATGGGCCGCTGGATATGGGGACAGCAATGCGCATCCTTCGTAGTGAAGGAAGTGCACTGGCAAGTTTGGATGAAGAGACAATCATGAAGCTGCGGAAAACCTATGAAAATTCCGTCCGGATCTTGGGGGCATATACGCTATCCCGATTCGAAGGTGACCTGATCTTCTTCCGGTCCACCATAATTCCCGACTGGTTCGATCCGATCGAACCGGAGATGTGGAATGCATACATCGGAGGACAATTGGAACGTCATGATATTGCCTGTCGTCACAAAGACCTTTGTCAGCCAGGTCCATTGGAGGAGATCTGCCGTACCCTATCCGTCCGGCTGGAGATGCTGAACAAAAAGCGTAACATTCAACACAAATAGGAGGATAAGCTGATGAGCAACCCTTTTGAATATGAAGACAGCAATTATCTGGTGTTAATGAATGATGAAGGACAGTATTCGCTGTGGCCTGCATCCATTCCGGTACCGGCAGGTTGGACCCAGATGCTGGGGAAGGCCAAACGACGTGTATGTCTGGATTACATTGCGGAGCAATGGACTGACCTGAAGCCGCTGAGTCTCTGTGATGAAACGGGGATGCCGGGCATGATTCATGAGGTTGGAAGATGAGGTTTCGTCTGAATCCAAAGGCAATTGTGAGCATTGTGTATGTTCTGGCGATGTTTATGGTTGCCATGGATGCAACGGTCTTAAACGTGGCGCTACGAACCATTAGTGAAGAACTGGGGGTTCCTCCGGCTGCTGCGGGTACCTTGAATGTGGGGTATTTGGTGAGTTTGGCTGTATTTCTGCCTGTCGCCGGATGGCTTGGTGATCGATGGGGCACGAAACGGGTTTTCCTGTCAGCGCTGACCCTGTTTACAGTGTCCTCTGCGCTTTGTGCAACGGCTGATAATCTAGGCACATTGACATTTTTCCGTATTTTGCAGGGAGCAGGGGGTGGTCTGCTTACACCTGTAGGGATGGCGATGTTATTTCGGACCTTTCCTCCGCAGGAACGGGCCAAGGTATCTCGGATGTTGGTACTGCCCATTGCACTCGCGCCAGCACTCGGGCCGATTGTGAGCGGATTGATTGTGGATCAGCTGTCGTGGCGATGGATTTTCTATGTGAATCTGCCTGTCGGTATTCCGGCGGTGATCTTTGGCATGCTGTATCTGAAGGAGCACAGAGAACAGGGAGCTGGTCCACTGGATCTACCGGGGTGGTTTTTATCTGCGCCGGGACTCGCACTGACGATGTATGCGCTCAGTCAGGGAGCGCTGCGGGGCTGGACGTCACCGCTTATTATGGGAGCGGGCGTGGCGGGAATTCTGCTTCTGGTGTTGCTCGTCGTGGTGGAGCTACGCGCAAAGCAGCCGTTGCTTGATCTGCATTTGCTGAAGCACCGACTGTTCCGTTATACAGGCCTGGTATCCGTATGTGGGGCAGCCGGGCTGTTGGGTATGCTGTATGTATTTCCGTTAATGTATCAAAATGTACTACAGGCTTCTGCGCTGGAAACCGGGCTAACTACATTCCCGGAAGCGTTGGGACTGATGATTGCCTCTCAGCTTGTCCCGTGGACTTATCCACGGCTGGGCCCACGAAAGCTGATCTCAATGGGTTTGATCTGTACAGCTGTTATCTTCATTACACTTAGTCAGATCACAGTGGATACGAACCCATGGTTCATCCGTTCATTATTATTCGGCGTAGGAATATTCTTGGGACAGACGGTAGGTGCTGTACAGATTGCTGCCTTCGCCCAGATTCCTCCTGCATCCATGGGACGAGCTTCCACCTGGTTCACGGTTCAAAACCGTCTGGGATCAGCCATCGGCATGGCTTTGCTCTCTGCTGTGCTGGCAGGAGCGGGTACAACAACAGTGACTGCGACAGGCACGATGGAGCCGAATATGCTGGCGTACCGTTTGGCTTTGCTGGGGGCAGCAGCATTTCTGCTCATCGGGCTATGGTTTGCACTGAAAATCCGCGATGCCGATGCGGCAGCCACGATACGAAAGACGTCGGCTGGAGGATTATTTGTCAAGTTGAAACGTTCGTCCGCGGTGGGTTCAGAATCGGTGGCAAAGCAAGAAGGATAGGATTGTGTTTGTGAACGAAGCAACGAAAGCCAAGTAGACGGTGCTACCTGAAAGTAGTTTCCATAAAATTAAGAGCGAGTCATACCGGACAAGGGCAAATTTGTCGCCGGATTGACTCGCTCTTTTTCTTGATCAGTTAAGTAGTTAATCGTTTGCTGATCTGCAGGTACAGATTAGCAATTCTAACGAACCTCACACCTCTTATTGGTACAGAATTCAGCAATATCAACGTGATATAGAGCATATAAGAGGAAATAGCGTGTGGAGGATTCCTTAGAGTATGAAAGTCGTGAGATCCTCCAAGGTTACGATTTCCGGCTTGCTCGGCAGTTCTCCCCCAGCCGAACATGCTGCAAGCATATGCTGATCATCCAAACGCTGACTATAGAAGTGATGCGCCAAAGCCTGTTTGCAATGCCAATCTTCCCGCTCATCAGGTAGGATGGCGAAGGAGTCCAGTGGCATGGATAACCCCATACCCACTGCCTTGATATAACTTTCCTTCAGCGTCCATAGACGGTAGAAGGTCTCCAGCCGCCGATCGTCAGGCTCAGCGGCCAAGAACTGGCTCTCCTTAGGAGAGAAGAAACGCTCTGCAATCTGCATGTCAATTGGAGCTATTTTTTCCACATCCACGCCCAGTTCATCTGTACCGCCGGAGATCAGAGCAATCCAATCACCAGAATGGGAGACGTTGAATGGTACATCCGAATGGTGACTGAGCGAAGGTTTGCCGTAGGAATTACGGGTAAAAGAAAGATCAGCAGGTCTCAGTCCAGTTAACTTGCTCAAAGTCACACGAGTTAATATCTCGCCCAGCACGGAGCGATACGCGTCAGCCTGACGCACAAAACGCGAAGCCTGGGCACGTCGCTCGGCAGAAACTTGCGACAAAAAGTGGTTCCAGTACGCCTCGGGCAATACTTCTGGAACTTGGAGTACACGAATAGTTATCATCATTTATCACCTGAGTACGTATTCGGCGCAGTTCAGTAACTTTCCTTTATATGGAACGGACCCTCAACTCTTCCTCTCAAATCATCATGCTTCTTGCGCTTGTTTCCATTCCATATGTGCAGCCTGCACTCGCTCCCACATATCTTGGCATTCCAGTTCGCTGTAACTCACCAAGGGTTCATGGAATATTTCAGTTAATACGTTACGCCACTCGGTATAATTCCGGATCTCCGTTTTCCGGATTCCTTCGATATCATCATGTGTTCGAAGCATACATCCACGTAGTTCATTACTGCGGTTCTCATTACGCTGACGAAGCAAAAATGCGTTATGCCAAGGTGATTCGGACGCCCGACTGTAGAATTCATGTTTGGGAAAGAACTCCCCCAGATCGTGGACTACCTCGGGAGCATAGTCGACTCCTTCACTTGGCCCATTCGGCTCGTACTCAAGCCGCCATCCTCCAGCAGCAACAGATGATGGCATCAATTGGTACGTGAACGGAGCTAAACCATAGGTTCCATAACGAAGTGGCAGAGGTTCAAAGGGCATTCCGCCCAGACCTACATCTACAATCCAGCGCTCAACTGTCGGGTCAGCATCCGGCAGAAGGACAGACAGACCGAGATGGAATGAGTTCACACGGGGTTGTTCCCCATGAGGCTGTACTCCCCCGCGATGCCAATCAACCGTATAACCCAGCGAGCGGAGAAGAACACTAAATGCACCATTTAGATGAAAGCAGTATCCGCTGCGTCCCTGTAATATAAGCTGAATTGAATCTTGAAGACCGATTCCCGTAGGACGACCTGCAAAAATATCGACCGTTTGCCAGGATAAATATTGGACATGTGCTCGCTGGAGTTCAAATAAGAACTCCAGTGTAGGTTCCTTTATAACATCTATGCCGATCCGTTTCAGATAGGCCTGTATTTCAGCTGTATTCAATGGTTCAATCATTCAGATCACCTCACGTCATATAGTGGGCTGCAGCCCAAATTTTTATAAAACGTCTGCTGCCCTGAGTTCATTGTAAAAGTGAACGGATGAAAATAACATCATCAGTTGAGCAGATTGTAGCGGTACAATTGAACAAAGCCTTGAAATTCATCTCAAGAGATGGACATGGTTCTGATGTCATTGAAATACAATATATGGATGAGCTATTTCTTTTTCCGGGGTATGCTAACCCTTTGGAGTGGATATAGGTTAGAATATAGATAGATAGCAGGATTAGGAGATGGAAAAATGGCTAATGATGAAGTGATTTTGACACAGGAAGGCTTGGAAAAGCTGGAGGACGAACTGAAGGATTTGAAGACGGTGAAGCGTAAGGAACTGGCAGCTCGTCTTAAACTCGCGATCAGTTACGGTGACCTGAAGGAAAATAGTGAGTATCATTCAGCCAAAGATGATCAGGCCTTTATGGAGACACGGATTTTGATTCTGGAGAAGATGTTGACAAAAGCAAGAGTCATCTCTTCAGACAATATAGACTCCAACAAAGTGAGCATTGGATCGACGGTGTTACTTAATGACATTGAGTTCGCCGAGAAGATTGAATATAAAGTGGTTGGTCCTGCCGAGGCCGATGTTGCGAATAATAAAATTTCGTACGAGAGCCCGCTGGGCAAAGAGATAATGGGCAAAGAAGTGGGCAGCGTCATTCATGTCAATGCTCCGATGGGCGTTATCAAGTACGAGTTACTTCAAATTAAAGTGTAATTCAAAAAGAGAGGTGCTCCGCAGTCATCCAAGTGGCTGAGGGGACACCTCTTTTTTATTCTATTGAGCTTTGAACAGTTGGGAATACGGATTTGTTGAAACTTCATACGGTTGGACTAACGGACTTTATCACATACTGTGTTTAAGGAACTTATGAGATGAAGATTTCCGTGCGTTTTATATGTAAAAAAATAACATTTCGACAAATTTCGAATTTCGAATGACCTGACAAGGTGAGTAGTATATAATTACGGGAAAACTTTAAAGTGATGGAGTAGATACGATGAATTTTAGTAAGCCTAATCTTGATCAAGACAACACTGGCAAAGGTGAGCGCTTCTCTCGCGCCGGATTCATTCTGGCAGCCATTGGTAGTTCGGTTGGTCTGGGTAACATGTGGAAATTCCCGTACATTACGGGGGAGAACGGAGGAGCTGCGTTTTTCCTGCTCTTCATCGTTTGTTTGCTGCTGATTGGTCTGCCGGTGCTGCTCGCAGAACTTGCGATTGGTCGTAGCGGCAGAGGAAGTGCTGCAACTGCTTTTATCAAAGCAGGCGGACATAAAGGCTGGCTCGCAGCCGGTTTGCTGCAAGTACTAACACCTTTTATCATCCTTTCTTTTTATGTCATTATTGCAGGCTGGACCTTGCAATATGCGATTACGTCCTTCAGTGGAACATTGTTTAACAATCCGGATTATGCGGGACAATTCAATTCCTTCGTAGGCGGTTATATGCCAATCGTGTGGCAACTGGTCTCGGTACTTATTGTAGGCTGGATTGTAGCCAAAGGGGTATCCAACGGGATTGAGAAGTTTAACAAAGTGTTAATTCCCGCCATGCTGGTGTTGCTTATTGTCTTGATGATCCGGGCCGTAACGTTACCTGGTGCAGGAGCAGGGGTTTCCTTTTTCCTGAATCCTGATTTCTCACAACTTACAACGGAATCAGCATTGGTGGCGCTCGGACATGCCTTCTTCTCGCTGTCACTCGGTATGGGTATTCTAATAACCTATGGTTCGTATGTGGACAAAAATCAATCGCTCGGAGCGGCCACAATCGCTGTTGGTGTGGGTGACCTGCTCTATGCGTTCATTGCCGGCCTGATCATCTTCCCAACGACATTCTCATTTGGTATCGCACCCGATCAGGGGCCGTCACTCATTTTTATAGCGCTACCGGCAGCCTTCTCGGCCATGCCACTTGGTTTCCTGTTTGGAGGACTGTTCTTCATCCTGCTGGCTATTGCCGCATTGACGTCGGGAGTATCCTTGCTGGAAGTACCGGTGAAGTATTTCATGGAACGTCTGTCCTGGAGTCGGAATCGGGCAGTATGGGTGATATCACTGGCAGTCTTTCTCGTGGGACTTCCTTCGGTACTGTCGATCGGCTTATTGCCTGAATGGACCATTGGATCGAAGAGTGTGTTCGACTGGATGGACTTTATAGCGTCTAACATTCTGCTTCCTGTCGGTGGACTGCTTGTAACGATTTTTGCCGGATACTTCTGGAAAACGGCTGCGGAAGCTTCCGGCCTGCGTTCCGGATGGTTCCGGGTGTGGTTGTTCATGCTGCGTTACGTGGCACCGATCCTGGTTCTGCTGGTTCTCCTGCACACATCCGGTATCATTCACTTCTAAATTGAAGACCAGATAGGTATAAATGTTGTCTGTTGTGCAGATTTACCATGGATAAAACCTCTTGGAAGAATTGCAAAAGCCCTTGTTTTCCCTCGTCAATTTTGGGACAATACGGAGTAGAGGTTTTTTGGGTAGGACCGATAAGCCATATGCTTTTTTGCGAAAAGAGGATTATACAATGAACAAATCATCCATATATGGATTAACATTAGAGCAATTACGTTCCTGGCTGCCGGAGCATGGGCAGAAAAAATCCCGTGCATCCCGGATCTGGGAATGGTTATATCAAGAGCGTGTACACGATTTCCCCGCGATGTCCGATGTCCGTCAGGAATGTCTGGATGTACTCTCCGAGCATTTCACAATGAACTCGCTGAGCGAACATGTGAAGCAGGAATCGGCAGATGGTACCGTGAAATTTCTGCTTCGGATGCAGGATGGCAACCTGATTGAGACGGTATTGATGCGGCAAAAATACGGACTTACCGTCTGTGTGACCACACAAGTGGGCTGTAATATCGGCTGTAGCTTCTGTGCGAGCGGCCTGATCAAGAAGAGCCGAGACCTGACCGCTGGAGAGATTGTGGAACAGATTATGCATGTGCAGCGACATCTGGATGCAGCAGGTCAAGACGAGCGGGTAACCAACGTGGTTGTGATGGGGATAGGTGAACCATTCGACAACTTCCAGCACATGAGTGATTTCATCGAAGTCATTAAGGATCGCAAAGGACTGGCACTTGCCGCCAAACGGATTACTGTGTCCACGAGTGGCCTTCCGGACAAGATCAAGGAATTTGCAGACAGCAGTCTGCAGGTTAATCTGGCGATCTCTCTGCATGCACCTAATAATGAACTGCGCACACACATCATGAAGATCAACCGGGCTTTCCCGATTGAGCAATTGATGGATGCCGTGGATTATTATCTGGCTACAACGAACAAACGCATCATGTTTGAGTACATCCTGCTACGTGATGTTAACGATCAACGTGAGCATGCCGCGGAGCTCGCTGAACTGTTATCCAGTCGCAGAAGTATGGTCAGTGTGAATCTGATCCCATACAATCCGGTGGATGAGCACAGTCAGTATCAACGGAGTACAGAAGAGTCGATTCTGGGCTTCTATGATACGCTCAAAAAGAACAACATCAACTCCACTGTACGTATGGAACATGGTACCGATATCGATGCTGCCTGCGGACAGTTGCGGAGTAAACAAATGAAGAACAACGTTGCCGAATCTGAGCCAGACCGTCTGGCATTGGGATAAGATACAACGCGGAGCTGGCAAGTAAAGTTAGGATACTTGGTTGCTCTAATGGGTGCCTATACGTGCCATTTACCGTTGTTGGGTCGCGAATGCGTTGCCTGAATACAAAACGCCTCTGTATATCACTGAGAAGTGATAACGGAGGCGTTTTTTGGAGTGTCATTATTTCAGTTTTTTGGTCATCAGCAGATGGGGAATGCCGTCTTCCATAAATACTTCCGACGCAGGTGCATATCCGAGACGTTCGTAGAACCCGGAAGCTTGTACCTGTGCGTGCAGCTTGGCTTTCTCCAGACCATCAGCAACAGCCATCTGCTCCAGCTTGTCGATCAGCACACGGCCCAGGCCGTGTTTACGGTAATCGAGCATGACACAGATCCGTTCCAATTTGGCGACCTGTTCCACAATGCGCAGTCTGGAGGAAGCAGCAGGTACTCCGTCTACGTAGAGCAGAATGTGGCGCGCCTCCGCGTCTAATGTATCATAAGCATCGAATTCATCCGCTGCGGGTACGCCTTGTTCTTCAACAAAAATAGCGGTGCGAATGGCGAAGCAGGCATCGAGCAATTCCTGATTATTAACTTCAACAATCGTTGTATTCATGAATGTTTCTCCTTTGGGTGATCGTAATGTTATCCTGACGTGATAAACTGGTACATAACAGGAATGTGGAACGAATCTCGTTCTTTTCAACAGTAGTTATACCATCAATTATGTTGCGAATGCAACAATTATATAGGGGCGTGAGTGTGTTGACTGAGAAAAAAGAAGTGCTGCGTGAAATTGGTATGATTGCCCGCTGTCTGGATTCAATCAGTAATGTCGAGTTTCAGCATCTGAACCTGTCCCGTGGACAATATCTATATCTGTATCGAATCTGTGAGAATCCGGGCATTATTCCGAATCAGCTTGCCGAACTAATTAAAGTAGATCGCACAACGGCGGCCAGAGCGATTAGCAAACTCGAATCCGATGGATTTATTATTAAACAGCCAGCAATGGGTAATAAAAAGAATAAGGTGTTGTATCCCACCAAAGCTGGGCTTGAAGCATGGGAATTCATTCGTAAAGAGGGCGTACATTCAGATCAGGTGACTCTGGATGGTCTGACGGAGGAAGAGATCGAGACCGCTGTCATGCTTCTCCGTCGAATGCGCCATAATATCGAGGTGGACTGGAAATTTGTCAAAAAGGGTGGACGACGATCCTACATGGATATTTCGGAATGAACAGAGGAACAATCCTTGACCCCTCCATCCCAGACTCTAGCCGAACCTATCTAAAGGAGAAGAGCCATTATGCCAGAGAAGCATCAGTGCAGGAGGGAGCCATGAAACGGGTGAACCGGAAAAGGCTAACGTGGTGGATCATATTGGCAGTCGGTATCACGGCAGCGTTAATTATTTTTGTGAAGGAGCGGTTCGTGATGAATGAATCATCCCCTACGGTATCCTTTGTTCAAGATCATATGACTAATCCCAATGGTACAATTGCGACTTATCTGCAAGATGCTACCTCAGAGAGAGCGGACATCGTAGCAGGCAGAGAGGCTTTATCTGAATCACTTGGTCTTTGGATGCAATATGCTGTAGCCAAGAATGATCAGACCTTATTCGAGGAAAGCTATGAACTGCTGACCACCTATTTCCTCATGCCGCAAAAATATATTGCCTGGAAGCTGGATGCCAAAGGTGAATCCCAAGTGACTACCAACGCGCTTGGCGATGATTTTCGAATTGTCGGTGCTTTATTAAAGGCAGCAGATCAATGGAAACAAGGAAGAGAAGCCAAGCTGGAAACGGCTTCGGAAATATCCCGTACACTTTTGCAATCGGTTCGGAATAAAGGATATTATGTGGATTTTCACGATTTTGCGAGTGGTCATTCCACAGATACATTAAGCCTGGTTTATGTTGATCTCCCGTCTCTTCAGTTGATGGAAAAACACCAGATGGTGGAACCGGGAACCTATGCTAATTACGAAGCTTTGCTGAAGAAGATGCCTGACGATGGATTGTTCTATCCGAAGACCTTCGATGTGGTCCATAAAAAATATACGTATGATGATACGGTGAATCTGATCGACCAGTTGATCGTGGCGAATCATCTAACGGTAACTGACCGTAAACCGGACAAGCTCATTTCTTTTTTGAAAAAGGAGTTCAACACCCGGCATCAGCTGCCCGGACAGTATAAGCGAGAATCACGTACACCTGCCGTCTCTTATGAATCTTCCTCGGTATATGGCCTCGCCATCTTACTCGCTGTTCGTTCAGGTGATCCAAAATGGGCCAAACAGTTGTATAACCATATGACTACGTTGCGTGGTCAGGACTCTCGTTATCCAGGTGGATATGTATTTGACGGTAACACACATCTGTTTGATAATCTTTTTCCTCTGCTTGGAGAGACTGCATTACAAAATTCACTTAAGAAGTAATCTACTGGAGAGAATAAACCTATGATGAGGAATAAAGCACCCATCCGTCGTATTGCATGGGGATATGCCAGTTTGATCGGATTAGCCGTGATTCAGCAGCTCGCTGTCTATCTTAAAATTTATATGAATCAGAGCTATACCACACAGGATTTTGTGTTTAGCATCTTGTCGCTTGGAGCGCTGATTCTGGGTTTTGTGATACCTGTCGGAGTGTCTGTCGTCCTCGGATTTATATATCTGGTCGCTTATTTTGTATGGCTTGTTACTTACGCGGATGTTAATGTGCTTACGTTCTCATGGTGGTTGCTCATTCCGGCTAATGCGGTTGTGGCTGCCTTTATCAAGGCAAGTCTTGTGCGTAGAGCGCGTGTCATAGAGCGTCTGCAGGAGCTTAAGGGGCGTAATCCGGAGATTGATCTGGACACCTCCCTGGGTAATAAGGGTGCCCTTGCGGATACACTTGTTAAGCAAAGTAATCTGGCCAGACGTTATTCGGAGCAATATGGATTCAGCATGGCGATGTTCAAGATCGAGTTTTTGCCGTTGGTATTGGAATCACTCGGTTCCGTGCGCTATGCACAGTTCCTTCTTGAACTATCCACTACCATACAGAAGCAGATTCGGTTTGAGGATTATAAATTTTTTGTGGATCGGGGAAGGTTTGTCATTATCTGCCCGATGACCAACGCGGAGTATATGCCCATTCTGAAACAACGGATCAAAAAAGCCATGATGGATCTGCAGATCATCGATAAAAGGGGAAATGAATTGCAGACGGTTATTCGTACTGGTGCGCTGGTATTCCATAAGGAACAATTCAGTAAGTATAAGGATATCGATGCAGTTATTGCGGCGCTGGAACGGAACACAGAGACGGATCTCATTGGTGAATATATCTAACGAACAGGAAGGAGAGATTTGCTGTGGATTATATGTCCTGGTTCATCCCTGTCTGTATCGCTGTCAGTTGTATGTTTGCCGTATGTACCGTTTTACTAACGATTGCTACCCTTCGTTTTCGGTCAAAAGTCAATCGCAAGTACGATCGGAGGAAATTAATTGACTGATTTTATTCTGCTGTTATCGATATTCAGCATCTGGATTGCCGTATTCGAGTCCATTGTTATCATGGCTGGGGCCATTCGTTTTATTAATAAACAGGACAAAAAAGGCATTCAGATCCCTGAAGATATGGATCATTATCCAACAGTCACGGTCATGGTACCTGCACATAACGAGGGTCTGGTCATTGTTGCGACGGTAGAGCATATCCTGCGCCTGAATTATCCGGAGGATAAAGTTCAGGTCATCGTGATCGCGGATAACTGTACAGATGATACTGCAGAGAAGCTGAGATCATTCCTCAGTCAGACCAGTTATGTGCATCGCAATGTAACGGTAATGGAGCGAAAAGGAACAGGTGGCAAGTCCGGGGCATTAAATGACGGACTGGACATAGCCACGGGTGATTGGATCTGTATCTTCGATGCAGATGCGGCACCTGAACGGAATGCATTAATGTTTTTGACGCAAAAATCGCTTGAGAACCCTGAACAATATGGCGTGGTTTTTGGCAGAAACAAAGCACGCAACAGAGGACAGAATTTCCTCTCCAAATGCATCAATCTGGAGATCATTACTTCGCAACGTGTGTATCACACGGGTCTGTGGGAATTGTTCCAGCTGGGTTCCATCCCGGGCACGAATTACATTATCAAAACCGAGTTGATCCGGGACATTGGTGGCTGGGATGTGACAGCCATTACAGAAGATACGGCTTTGTCATTCGAGATTTTGAATCGCGGACAGTTTGTGGCGCTTGCGCCGCAAGCCGAAGCCTATCAGCAGGAGCCGGAACAGCTGAGTGTATATATGAAGCAGCGCGAACGCTGGGCCAAGGGGAACTACCAGGTGGTACTGGATAATATCCATAACCTGTTTAACCGTTCCAGTTGGCGTAATAAGTTGCTGGTCATCTATTATGCCGTCAGTTATTTCTGGTTTATGCTTGCGATCATTGTATCGGATATTATATTTCTCGTGAATCTGGTCTATCAGGTCATTGCCATATTTAAACCAGATGTAAGTTCACCGTTCCAGTTTGCCGGCGATGCGTATGTGTTCCTGGTCATTGGTTGGGCGCTCATGTACTTTATTTACGTGTTACAGATCAATCTGGCACTTGCCGCAGATATTGGACAGAGCAATACCCGTAATTTCATCTATGCCTGCGTGTCCTACTTCACGTATGCGCAGCTGTTCATCCTGATCTCGATTAAGGCATTCTACTCCTTGATCATGGACAAGATTCGCAAGCGCGAAAGCAAATGGTACAAAACAGAACGTTTTGGCTAAGCGGCGAAAAATAGGTTAGTGTAAGGAAGAAAGGCTATTTGCTGGTCAATATCAGTAAACAGCCTTTTTGTTATAGCCAGACCCATCCATATTCTGTATACTCTTACAGGCTGTAAATAGGGAGCATGCTTATCCGAAATGGAGGGTCACGGAATGAAGGACAGAGGATCGGACTTTTACGATGATGAGGCGAACTTTGAGAAGTATATGGAACGTCGCAAGTGGCAGGAGAACGCCAATGATACATTGGAGAAGCCTGTGATGCTGGAGTTAATCGGAGATGTTGCTGGCAAGAATATTCTGGACCTTGGTTGTGGAGATGCAAGGTTCGCCGCAGAATTGCTGAGTAGGGAGCGCGAAGGTACAACATATACGGGAATTGAAGGTTCTGTGAATATGATTCAGGCAGCTAACACATCAGTAAAAGGATTAAATGCCCGGATTGAGCAAGCGTTCATGGAAGATTGGACCTACCCGGCCGGCGTGTACGATCTGGTTATATCGAGACTGGCTGTTCACTATATTGAAGATGTGGAGAGCCTGTTCCACAACATATACAATACGTTGAAAGAGAACGGGACATTTGTATTCTCGGTAGAACATCCTGTGATCACGTCTACACTGCAACCCTCCGGCACACGAACGGATTGGGTGGTTGATCAGTATTTTGTAGAAGGATATCGGGAGCAGCAGTGGCTGGGCGGTTCTGTGAAAAAGATGCATCGGTCCATTGAATCATACTATATGGCATTGCAGCGGGCAGGATTCCATGTAGAACATTTGCGCGAGTCAGCACCACAGCGTGCCTATTTTGTAAACGAGGAAACCTATCTACGCAGGCAGCGTATTCCATTGTTTCTGTTTTTAAGTGCCCGGAAGTAGACAGTGATAAAGTGTATAGATAAATAGAAGGGCATAACTAAGTTATACTCATAAATTAGAAAGTTCTACACAGAAAACGGTGGATAACACTAGATATAGGAGTAAAAAGCCCGAAATCTATCCACATGTGGATAAGATATCGGGCTTTTACTGGTAAGTTTCTTCACCTATGTTACATTTGCTGTGTATAACCCCGCAATTATGAATCCGCCGCTGCTCTGACATAGACACGTTCCCCATGTCGATCGACTTCCACAGATGCCTCGAAAAAGTTGCTCAGCACTTCCGTATTCATCAGATCGCCAGTTAATCCACTACGGACGACTTCGCCCCGGCGCAGTAAAAGGCTGTGACTGAATACAGGCAATATTTCCTCGGTATGATGGGTGACATAGATGAGCGAAGGGGTATCCGGTCGCTGGGACAATTCACGAATACTCTCCAGCAGTCGTTCTCTTGAGAACAGATCCAGTCCATTGCAAGGCTCGTCCAGAATAAGTACGCGCGGATTGGCCATCAGTGCTCGGGCAATGAGAAGTTTCTGTTTCTCCCCTTGAGAACAGGTGCGATATTCGCGATCCCACAGGTGCTGACAGCCCAGCGTTTGCATCAATTCCTGTGCCTGATCCAGATCATCATCTGATAACTTGTCATACAAGCCAATGGTGGCATGTTTGCCGCTGATCACAACATACTGCGTGCGGTCTGTGCCATGCAATTTCTCTTGCAGAGATGAACTGACCCAGCCGATGGATTTGCGAAGCTGTCTCAGATCCACATCACCATATTCATGGCCTAACACGGATATCCTGCCTTCGGTCGGCCAGAGATACCCGGTGATCATGTTCAGGAGTGTTGTTTTGCCGGAGCCATTCAGGCCAAGTAACGCCCAGTGCTCACCGTCATTAACCTGCCAACTTACATTGTTCAGCAGGGTAAGTGGTCCCCTTTTCCAAGTGACATGCTGTATATCAATAATCATGCGTTATTCCTTCCTTCTGATATCCTCAATTGTCCTAGGTGTATTGTAGTCACAAAACGAAAGAGGTTTCAACGGTCATCACGCTGTTCTTGGTTGATCCTTGCGCAGAAATACAGCACACACACCAAGCAGTGGCAAAAACGAACATAACTTGATAACAAACGAAATGCTGGTCACGTCAATTAAGGAACCTAACACAACCGAGCCCAGTCCAGCCATTCCGAACGACAGGCCAAAAAACAATCCGGATACCGTTCCAATATGACGAGGAAGCAATTCCTGTGCATAAACAATGATGACGCTGAAGCCGGACATCAGGATGAGTCCAATCATTCCACACAACACCATGGACAGGACGGGTCCTGCATAAGGTAGCAGCAGTGAAAACGGTGCAGTACCTGCAATGGAGAACCAGATCATCGGTTTGCGTCCATAGCGATCAGCGAGTGGGCCACCGAGCAAGGTTCCGACCATGCCTGCAAATTGCAGAACAAATAGACAGATCTGTGCCTGGGAGAGCGGCAAGTCATATGCATCGGCATAATAGAAGGCGTAGTACCCGGTCATGCCTGCAATATATACGAATTTGGAGAACAGTAGCAGGATGAGAATTCCCATTGTAAAAGCGATGAATCCCCTGCTCACAGGTCGAGCTGCTGGCTCTGCGCCACTTGATTTTAGAGGGCGTTGCTGACGAATGTGAGTCTCGGCAAGCTTGTCTCTGTACCAACGACTGACCATAGACTGAATGAAGATGCCGATCAGGGCAAAGCCCATTAGCCATAGAAAACTTCGCTGTCCATGTGGCAGCAGGATGAAGGCGACCAGTAATGGAGCAATAGCCTGTCCTGTGTTGCCTCCCACCTGGAAGATCGACTGCGCCATTCCGCGTCCACGGCCGGCTGCCATATGAGCCACGCGTGAGGATTCGGGGTGGAGGATGGATGAGCCTATGCCAATCAATGCTGCCGAAACAAGCAGCATCCATAACTCGGAAGACAAGGCTAAGCCGAGAACACCAATCAGGGAGAATAACATGCCTCCGGGAAGCAGGATCGGCATGGGCTTACGGTCTGACATATAACCGACCAGTGGCTGAAGGACGGATGCGGTAATATTCAGGGTGAAGGCAATCCATCCCATCTGGGCGAAACTGAGCTGCATGGTCTGCTGGAATAGTGGGAAAGCAGACGGAACCACCGTCTGCATCGCATCATTCAGCAGATGGGCGAAGCTGACTCCGGCAAGTGCCCAATTGGCGGAGGAGTTGATTTGCATTTTGCTTAAAGTGGCCTGAGCCATGGGAGATCACCTCGAATTATTTTTTTCAATGATAAAAGATGGGGGCAGATCATGTCTTTGTGAAAAGTGCTTGGAAAGTGAGCACGATTTGCTATAATGTCAGCAGGTGAGCAAACGATGGAATTAAACATGACGCTAAATGGGTTGGAATTATGGAAAGCTACCGGAGGGTTCACAAATGAGCCGCATGTACATGACGACTGGTATCAGCTAACGCTGCCGGTCAGAGGCCAATGTCATCTGGTACAGGAACGGCATGTATACCCGCTAAAAGCAGGCATAGGGATTATTGCTCATCCCCAGACTGAGCATTATTTTGAGATAGGGTCGGATTCGGCTGTCATTGTGATTAAGTTCCGTAAACCGCCATTAGGCAGTTTCGAAGGTGTGGAGTCAAGAGGGGGGCGAGCTGAGTTTCGACCTACCCAGACTTTTGATCCTGCTGAGATCAGCAGTCTGTTTCGTGGCTGGAATTCCATTTTGTTAGATGATGTGCCCGAAATGCTGCAAGTGCAGGAAACAGAAATGGCGGTTGAGACGTATCTAAGACGTATGTTGACGGGGCAGGAAAATGGAAAAAGGACTGTAAATCCCGGTACATTCATTGACCCTCATCTCCAACGAGTGCTGGATTACATTCACAGTGCCTACACAGGTCCAATGGATATTGATTCGATGGCGATGGTCGCGCATCAGAGCCGGTATCATTTTATGCGTTCTTTCAAGGCTCATACGGGAACAACACCGTATCAATATTTGCTGAATTTGCGCGTAGAAGAAGCGTCCAGGAGGCTCCGCCTTACAACGGATTCAGTGACCACAATCAGTTATGAACTTGGATTTTCCAGCGTCAGTCAGTTTTACAGAGCCTTTCAGCGAGTGTATGTGATGACACCGATGGAATATCGGAATCATGTGTAGATTTCTATGGGCAGTCTCGCGTATGCGAGACTGTATTTAGTACGTTTTAACATGACACTGATTTTTGTTGTTGCCAAACATTGAAGACTTTGCTAAGATGGGAAAAAGTTTATGTAAGCGTATACATTTAGATTTAAATTACAACGTTGTAATTATGGTTATGGCAAGTATTTAAAAGAAAGAAATACGGTGTAGGAGGACTATTTCAAGTCATTATCTCGTTAATAAGCAGAATTATATAGGTTGTTACACAATGTGAATGAGATGAATAACAAATGCGTCAGAGAAATGACAGTTCTTTTTTTATTCAAAAATTCAAACGTTGTAATTATGTAGCGAAGGGGAGTGTCTCACGTTGAAAAAACGCATGTCCACGCTGTTCAGCCTGATCAGACGGGATAAATATTTGCTACTGATGTTTTCGCCTATCTTTCTGTATTACCTCATCTTCATGTACCTTCCGATGCCTGGCGTATTATTGGCATTTCGTAATTTCTTGCCAGGGCAGGGCATGCTCAGCGGGGAGTGGGTGGGACTGCGCTGGTTCGAACAGTTTGTGAATTCCATTTACTTCTGGCGACTGCTGCGTAACACATTTTTGCTCGCCTTCCTGCCGCTCCTGTTTGGTTTCTCCATTCCGATTTTATTCGCTGTCTGCATCGTGGAGATCAAGAACCGGACATTCAAGCGATTTGCCCAGACCGTTACGTACCTTCCTCACTTCATCTCCACTGTTGTTGTAGCTGGCATGATTATTAACTTCCTGTCACCAACAGACGGTATTGTGAACACCCTCATCGCGAGTCTTGGCATGGAAAAAGTGAACTTCATGATGGATGCGAGCTGGTTCCGTACCATCTTCACGAGTTCCGACATCTGGCAAAGTTTTGGCTTCAGCTCCATCATCTACATTGCAGCCATTATGGGGATCGACCCCGAGATGTATGATTCCGGCAAAATTGATGGCGTCAACAAATTCCAGGAGCTATGGCACCTGACCCTACCCAGTATCAAACCAACCATCGTCATTCTTCTGCTTCTGTCGCTTGGCGGCATTATGAGTGTAGGTTTCGAGAAAGTATATCTGCTCTACAACGGAGCCACCTACGAAACGGCTGATGTTTTGTCCACCTATGTATACCGGATGGGGATTGAGGGCCAGAATTACGGCTTCGCCACAGCGGTCGGCCTGTTCAACTCCATCATCACCTTTATCCTTGTTTTTGCTGCCAATTCCATGACCCGCCGCCTGACCAAGATGTCACTCTGGTAAGACTATACCCCGGACCAAAGGAGACCTGTATGCAAAAATCGAAAAGTGACCGTTTGTTCTACGGATGTGTCTACCTGCTGACCATACTGGCGGTTGTTGTCACGTTGTATCCCTTTCTGTACGTCATTAGCATTTCATTCAGCTCGGTGGATGCCATCGACAAACAAAAAGTTGTATTGTGGCCCGTTGGATTTACCCTGTCAGGTTACCAAATGGTACTGCAATACAAGGAGTTGTGGGTTTCGTTCTACAACACCCTCTGGTACACCGTGGTAGGCACACTGTTGAACATTGTGGCAACATGTCTTGCCGCGTTTCCATTATCCAGACAGCAGTTTTTCTTACGTCGCAAGCTGAATTTCTTCATCGCCTTCACCATGTATTTCTCGGGTGGACTCATTCCGGTCTACATGCTGATTACCTCGCTTGGGCTGTACAACACCCGATGGGTTATGGTGCTGCCTGTGCTGGTGATTACGTTTAACGTCATGATCTGCCGCTCGGCGTTCGAAGGCATTCCGAATGAAATTTTCGAAAGTGCCAGTATAGACGGGGCCAACGAGATGACGATGCTGTATCGTCTGGCGGTTCCGATCATTAAGCCAACACTGGCTGTGCTCACGCTGTACTATGCGGTATTCCACTGGAACAACTTTTTCACGGCCTTATTATATCTGGGCAAACAGGATATGCAGCCCTTACAGATGTTCCTGCGAAGAGTGCTGATCATGGCTTCGCCGGAAGTGATGCAGAAGATGGGCGGTACGATGACATCTGGTGCGCTGGCGGTCTCCTCCCTTCAGGTTCGTTATGTATCCATTGTGGTCAGCATTCTGCCTATTGTTACGATCTACCCGTTTATCCAACGGTACTTCGTTAAGGGGATCACCCTCGGAGCCGTGAAAGGATAGCTTTACTTACTTAAGTGTTATGTCATTCAAGGGAGTTCAAAATGGTTCATACCAAGGAGGAATGATGGATGAGATTTAAAGGGGCAGGAAGAAAAAGTGTAATCGCAGCGATACTGGCGATCAGCCTGGCGGGATGTAGCGGCGGAACAGGGGCGGGAACCGATGCGGGGAGCACCCCGTCCAGTTCGGAGCCAGCCTTCAATTATACCGGAGCAGGGCCGGTGACGGATCAGCCGGATGCCAAGTTGTCTATTCTCGGCACCAACGCTTGGACGACCAATGTGGACTTGTCCACCGCAGCCATCGTGAAGAAAATTGAGAGCAACGCCGGTGTGACGGTGGATTGGGATCTGATTCCGCCGCAGAACTATGCGGATGCCGTAAATCCGAGACTGGCTGCTGGTACCGGCTTGCCCGATATCGTGTACCTGCCGGATCAGGATCAGCTGATGAAGTACATTAACAGTGGTCTATTCATTCCGATTAATGATCTGGTGGAGAAGTACGGCGTGAATCTCAAAAAAATATATGAAAAGTCACCTTCGGTTAAAGCCAGTTTAACAACGCCAGATGGTAAAATGTATTATATCCCGCAGCAGACGTTAACCCGCAACTACATGCCGGTATTTATGGTCAATGTGCGCTGGCTTGATAAGCTGGGATTAAGCGAGCCGACCACGCTGGATGAATTCACGGCGATGCTGCGCAAATTCAAGACAGATGACCCGAACGGCAACGGAAAAGCCGATGAGATTCCGCTGTCCATGGAAGCCAAATTTGTGTCCATGGCCTTTGGCCCCGCGTTTGGACTTGATCTGTCCAACCAGTTTTATGCAGACGATCAGGGAAAAGTACATTTCAGCTATTATGAGCCTGCCTACAAGGAGTACTTGACCTATCTGAACGGACTGTACAAGGAAGGTCTGCTTGGGGTGGATTATGCAAGTACTACGAGTGATCAGGTCACGTCGCGCATCTCTCAGGATGTGACGGGAGCAACGTTTAATTTTAGCTGGTATATGTCAATGGTCTACAGTCCGTTGTTCAAGGATTACAATCCAGAAGAGCCAATCATCAAAGGCATTTTACCACTGAAAGGACCGCATGGGGATCAGTTCTATGTAGGACGTACACCAGTGAGTGGCATCTTTGGCATTACACGTGATAGTAAAAATCCGGAACTTGCTTTCCGCTTCCTGGACTATGCCGTAAGTGAGGAAGCACAGACGTATTATACGTGGGGCATTAAGGATGACACGTATACGGAAGAGAATGGCGTGAAGACATTCACGGACAAAGGCAAGGACAATGAATACATTCAGAAGCTTGGCATTGGCCCGGTGAATCTGCCGAACATCCAATCCACTGATTCTGCCGATTCCGTCGTAGCACCTTGGCATGCGAAGATGGATAAAGAACTGGAGCCGTATGTGCGCGAACCGTTCCCGTTTGTCTATGCCCTGCCGGATGAAGCGAGCGTGGAAAGCATGGCGATGCCTGACATCACCACATATGTGGAAGAGATGAACTTTAAGTTTATTAGCGGTGACGCCAGTCTGGACCAGTTTGACAGTTATATTGAGACGTTGAAGAAGATGAATATAGAGCAGGTTATTGCGGGCAGACAGGCACAATATGATCGTTATAAATCTGCACAGAAATAGGAAATTAGGGTTTTAGGCGTATGAGAGGTGTTGATTGATTTTGATAACCATTAAAGATATAGCCAAACTGGCGGGGGTGAGCTATAGCACAGTATCGAAGGCGCTGAATGATGATCCCCGAATCAAACCGACAACAAAGCAGAAGGTGCTTGCGGTCGCGGAGAAACATCAATATCGGAAAAATATGTTGGCCCGGCAGCTCTCCACCGGCAGAAGCAACATCATCGGTTTTGTACTGGATGAGCTGAGCAATCCGTTATTCTCGAACATCTCCGGCCGCCTGCACACCGAGCTAAAGAAGCGGGGATATCAGATGATCCTGGTTGTGGCGGATGATGGCGTGGATGTCTTCAGCCAGCTGCGTGTGGACGGATGTATTCTGTGGGACTATGCACTGGACAATCGGGAGATGTTCTGGAAAAAGTTCGCAACACTCAACATGCCATGTTTTGTGCTGGGTACAGATGAAGCGCCGAACTCTCCTTATATCAAGATTGATCGCAAAGAAGGGCTGTTCAAAGCAGTGGAGCATCTAAAATCGCTGGGCCACAGCCGAATCGGATTCATCGGCAACTCCCAGCACGTCAAGCTGGAGGGATACCGGGAAGCGTTGCAGCGTACGGGTCTGGCTTTTAACGAAGATCATGTGCTGCCTGCGTATTCCTCTTGGGAGGACGGGTATTTTGCCATACGTAATCATGCGTTTGGGCCGGAGTCGCCAACAGCTTTTATTGGACTGAACAATCTGGTCACCCGAGGGGCACTCCGGGCTTTGCTTGAGGCAGGTTACAGTGTTCCACGCGATATCTCGTTAATTGGGTATGATGATCTGCCGGATATGCAGTATGCCGAAGTAGCCTTGACAACGATTGGCCCGTCTCTGGATGAACTGGCCGTGCAGGCAGCAGAGTTGATTGTATCGTTAATCCGTGATGAACAGGTCGACGTTCCGGTAGTCATTCAGCCTAAGCTGAACCTTCGCAATTCAACAGCCGTTAGTCATACATGTATTAGGTGAGTACAACATTCAAGGAGGAATTGCTTATGCAGGTACAGACACAGTTATCCTGGTCTGAGCGAATTGCAGCAACGATCATCCAGCAATGTGACGGGGACGGTTATCATGCGTTCCCTTCGGGACGATGGGCATACGTGGAAGGCATGACCTTGATGGCGATGGCACGAACCGGACAGTATTATGGCAAACAAGAGTATGTTGATTTTATGAAAAAACATATGGACCTGTATATCCAGCCGGATGGCTCTATTGGCACCTATACTTTGGAAGAATATAATCTGGATCAGATTAATCAGGGGAAAAACCTGTTTGCATTACTGGATGGTGCTGAAGATCAGCGTTACGCCGAAGCGGCGCATCTCCTGGCAGCACAGCTCGCAGGGCAACCCCGCACGTCGGAGGGCGGTTTCTGGCACAAAAAAATCTATCCATTCCAGATGTGGCTGGACGGCCTGTATATGTCCGCTCCCTTTTTGTCCGAGTATGCGAAGACATTTCATCGTCCCGAGTTATGGGATGAAGTGGCACATCAGATTCTGCTGATCGAACGCCAGACCCGTGATCCGCGGACTGGGCTGCTCTATCATGGCTGGGATGAATCGAAGGAACAGGTCTGGGCAGATTCATCGACAGGGTGCTCGCCACACTTCTGGAGCCGGGCGATGGGCTGGTATGCCATGGCGATTGTAGACAGCGTGGAGCATTTCCCCGTGAATCATCCAAAGCGCGGCACCATCATCGGCATCTTCGAACGGATGTGTCATGCTTTGGTACGCGTGCAGGAGCAGGAGAGCGGGTTATGGTTCCAGGTGCTGGATCAGGGCTTCCGCAAAGGCAACTATCTGGAAGCATCCGGGTCAAGCATGTTTGTATATGCACTTGCGAAGGGTGTGCGGTTGCGTTATCTGGAGCCGCATTTCAGAGCTGCAGCGGAGAAAGGATGGCAGGGACTCTCGTCCAGATTGGTGGAGGAAACGGCTGACGGCGTTCGGTTAAACGGGATCTGTCATGGCGCAGGACTAAGCCTGGATCGGGATGGATCGTACAACTACTATGTAAGCGAAGCGGTTGTAAGCGATTCCTTTATGGGGGTGGCTCCGCTTCTGCTGGCAGCGCTGGAAATGGAGCGATTGCCATGACGCAGCAGAGATTGCCAAATACAGCATTGGAATCATCGGCTCCCTGTCTGACGGTTGCTTCAGACGGGACAGGCGATTATGTGACGATTCAGGCTGCAGTTGATGCACTGCCGGAGAATGGCATCGGAACCGTTCCAATTCGAGTGAAGGCTGGTGTGTATCATGAGAAGTTGCATATGGAGAAGCTGGGCATCCACCTGATTGGTGAGGGGGCGGAGCAGACGATCATTACGTATGATGATCATGCACTCAAGAAGTTCCCGGACGGGTCGCCATATCATACGTTTCATTCCTATACGGCTTTCATTGGTGCTGATGATTTCACGGCAGAGGGAATTTCCTTCGTAAATGCTGCCGGGCCGGGCAAGCAGGTTGGTCAGGCGCTGGCCGTCTATGTGGATGGAGACCGGGCGGTCTTTCGCCGCTGTCGTTTGATCGGTCACCAGGATACGATCTTCACCGGCCCGCTGCCGGAGCAGCCCATGGATCGCAGTTATTTTGGCGGGCCACGCGATGGTGCCGAGCGGCGCAAACTGCGGCAGTATTTCGAGGACTGTTACATCGAAGGTGATATCGATTTTATTTTTGGTTCGGCTACGGTGGTGTTTAAGGGCTGCGAGATCTTTACGAAGAATCGTCTGACTGAAGCGGAGGCTGCGGATGGACAAGTGAACGGCTGGATTACCGCAGCCTCTACGCCGGAGGATGTGCGTTACGGCTATGTGTTTCTGGACTGTGATCTGACCAGCAATGCTCCGCCGCAGTCGGTGTATCTGGGCAGACCGTGGCGTCATCATGCCAAAGTCTGTTTTCTGAACTGCTGGATCGGCGCTCATGTGAAGCGGGAGGGATGGCACAACTGGAACAAGACAGATGCAGAGCAGACCGTTCAGTATGCGGAATATAACAGTGCCGGGCCTGGTGCCGGATATGCTGCTGATCGTGTGCCTTGGGCCAAAATACTGACCGAACAGGAAGCGGCCGAGTACACTGTACCTCTGATTCTGTCCGGCGTGGATGGATGGCAGCCTTTGGAAGGGAGAGGGGAGCAGCGGCAGTAAGATACGCCCTCTTCTCTGCGCAATATCTAACACAGGTTTTCTTTCAAGTCTCCTAAGGAGTTGAAAGAAAACCTTTTTTGTGCGCTATATTACATTTTTCGCCCCCAATAGAACTATTTTATCCCTTATCTCTTTTGCATTTTACTGATTAAATACAGGGTGAGGATCTGTAAATTCCCTGTAAAATTTGGATGGTGTCTGCAAAAAAAAGAACACGAGAGGGAAGGTCCATTTTGGTAAGGGAAGGGAGTGAAGTGACACGTAACATCAGATGGCTGAATGAGGTTGGCTCTAATCGATCACAGATCAGATGCAGGTGGACTATTGAAGCTTTTGTTTGCAAGGTGAACGTATCCTTAGTACAGGAGGGATTTTGCTTGAATCAAGCTGTTCGATTCCGCCCGGTCATTACATTTGCTTTGACATTTCTTCTTCTTATTTCGTGGTTTGCACCGAGAGTCGATGCCGCCACCCAGTGGCAGGCAGGCACTGCATACAAGAAAGGAGACCTCGTAACATATCAAAATAAAGATTATGAGTGTATTCAGGCCCACACGGCGTTGACCGGATGGGAGCCCTCTGTTGTGCCCGCGTTGTGGAAATACGTCGGGGAAGGTTCGGGAGGGGAAACGCCAACGCCAGATACGGCACCACCTTCTGTTCCTGTGGGTCTGACTTCATCCTCCATCACGGACAACTCCGTGAGTCTTTCCTGGAATGCATCCACGGATAATGTGGGCGTAGCGGGATATGAGGTGTACCGGAACGGCGTTCTTGTGACAAGTACTTTAACTACAACAGCTGTAGTCACTGGACTGACAGCCAGCACGACTTATGCTTTTACGGTAAAAGCCAAAGACGCCGCAGGCAATATATCTGCTGCGAGCACCTCCCTCAGTGTGACAACTTCCAATGGATCTTCCAATCCGGGGCCAACCGGCAGCAAATGGCTGATCGGCTACTGGCATAACTTCGACAATGGTTCAACGAATATCAGACTTCGTAACGTATCAACAGCCTATGACGTCATTAATGTCTCCTTTGCCGAACCGATTTCACATGGCAGCGGAACGCTTGCTTTTACTCCATACAATGCGACGGTAGCCGAATTCAAATCCGATATTGCCTATCTGCAAAGCCAGGGAAAAAAAGTACTGCTTTCCATGGGGGGAGCCAACGGTACCATTGAGCTCACCGACGCGACCAAGAGACAGCAGTTCGAAGATTCGTTAAAATCAATCATTTCCACGTATGGTTTCAATGGTCTAGATATCGATCTGGAAGGAAGCTCCCTGTCTCTGAATGCAGGGGATACCGATTTCCGTAGTCCAACTATACCGAAAATTGTTAACCTCATCCAAGGCGTGAAAGCGGTTAAGTCACACTTCGGCGCCAATTTCATCCTGACGGCTGCGCCGGAGACGGCCTATGTACAGGGTGGATATCTGAGTTACGGCGGTCCTTGGGGAGCATACTTGCCAGTCATCCATGCCTTGCGTAATGAGCTGACCCTGCTTCATGTGCAGCACTATAACACGGGCTCCATGGTGGGGCTGGATGGACGCTCTTACGACCAAGGGACAGCTGATTTCCATGTGGCCATGGCGGAGATGCTGCTTCAAGGCTTTCATGTAGGCGGCAGCACAGGGCCTTTCTTTAGTCCCTTGCGACCGGATCAGATTGCAATCGGTGTACCGGCTTCCCAACAGGCTGCCGGAGGTGGTTATACAACGTCAGCCGATCTGCAAAAGGCATTGAATTATTTGATCAAAGGTGTGTCATACGGTGGTTCCTATACTTTGCTCCAGCCTGCGGGCTATGCGGGGATAAAAGGGATTATGACCTGGTCAATCAACTGGGATGCATATACGAATAACCATTTTTCGAGCGCACATCGTTCATTCCTGAATGGTTTTAGCACGCAAACGACAAAGGAGGTTGTGTATTAGATGATACATTTAAATAAACACACTGCTTTCAAGAAATCCGCAAAGTTTCTCCTGGGTCTATCCCTGCTCTTATCCGTCATTATTCCTTCTTTTGTGCTCCAACCCGCTACGGCAGCAGCTGCAGATTCTTATAAAATTGTTGGTTACTACCCGTCATGGGCTGCGTATGGGAGAAACTATAATGTAACGGATATCGACCCAACCAAAGTCACGCATATCAACTATGCGTTTGCCGATATTTGCTGGAACGGCATTCATGGAAATCCGGACCCTTCGGGCCCTAATCCGGTGACCTGGACGTGTCAGAATGAGAAGAGCCAGACAATCAATGTACCGAATGGCACGATCGTGCTTGGCGATCCATGGATTGATACAGGCAAGACATTTGCAGGGGATACGTGGGATCAGCCCATTGCAGGCAATATCAATCAGCTTAACAAGCTGAAACAGATCAATCCTAGTCTGAAGACAATCATCTCCGTGGGAGGATGGACATGGTCCAACCGCTTCTCCGATGTAGCTGCGACTGCTGCAACGCGAGAGGTATTTGCAAACTCTGCCGTCGATTTCCTGCGGAAATACAATTTTGACGGGGTAGATCTGGACTGGGAGTACCCGGTATCAGGGGGGCTTGATGGTAACAGCAAACGTCCTGAGGATAAGCAAAATTACACACTGCTTCTGAGCAAAATCCGTGAGAAGCTGGATGCTGCCGGAGCTGTGGACGGCAAGAAGTATCTGCTTACAATTGCAAGCGGTGCATCGACGACCTATGCTGCGAATACTGAGCTTGCCAATATAGCTGCCATCGTCGACTGGATTAATATTATGACATACGATTTTAACGGGGCTTGGCAAAAAGTCAGCGCGCATAACGCGCCGTTGAACTATGACCCTGCGGCTTCGGCTGCTGGGGTGCCAGATGCCAATACATTTAATGTGGCTGCCGGAGCACAAGGACATTTGAATGCAGGCGTACCAGCCGCTAAACTTGTGCTTGGTGTTCCGTTCTATGGCCGTGGCTGGGATGGATGCGCACAGGCGAGTAATGGCCAGTATCAGACCTGCGCGGGAGGTTCTTCCGTTGGAACATGGGAAGCAGGCTCCTTTGATTTTTATGATCTGGAGACCAACTACATTAACAAAAACGGGTACACGCGTTACTGGAATGACACGGCAAAGGTGCCATATCTCTATAATGCAACCAACAAGCGTTTTATCAGCTATGACGATGCGGAGTCTATTGGATATAAAACCGCTTATATCAAGAGCAAGGGACTCGGCGGAGCAATGTTCTGGGAGCTTAGCGGTGACCGGAACAAAACACTCCAAAATAAACTGAAAGCCGATCTGCCTACCGGAGGTACAGTGCCTCCAGCAGATACGACGGCGCCAAGTGTACCCGGTAATGCCCGCTCGACAGGTGTGACGGCCAACTCAGTGACACTGGCTTGGAATGCTTCAACGGATAATGTAGGGGTTACCGGTTATAACGTCTATCATGGCAATAATCTTGCAACATCCGTCACCGGAACAACAGCAACGATCAGTGGACTTACTGCAGGCACTTCCTATACTTTCACGATCAAAGCAAAGGATGCGGCGGGCAATCTGTCTGCAGCCAGTAATGTTGTAACCGTGAGCACTACGACTCAGCCGGGAGGTGATACGCAAGCGCCAACTGCACCAACCAACCTGGTATCAACGGTACAAACAACATCCAGCATAACGCTGAGCTGGGCGGCATCCACGGATAACGTGGGTGTAACGGGTTATGATGTGTACAATGGAGCGGCTCTGGCGACATCCGTGACCGGAACGACAGCAACCATCAGCGGGCTTGCTGCGGATACCTCATATACATTTACGGTAAAAGCGAAGGATGCGGCGGGTAATGGTTCTGCTGCAAGCAATGCGGTGACCGTGAAAACAACAGCAGGAACGACAAATCCGGGTGTTTCCGCCTGGCAGGCGAATACAGCCTACACTGTAGGACAGCTGGTCACCTATAGCGGCAAGACGTATAAATGTTTGCAGTCCCACACTTCCTTGTCTGGGTGGGAACCATCCAATGTCCCTGCATTGTGGCAGGTTCAATAGTTAAAAAATGGGTTACAACATTTTGAATTGAAACGTGCAGTGTTAGCGAGGCTTGGCTATAGGGAAGAGAATATAACGAAAAACACCGGATACTGGCCCGGTGTTTTTTCGTTATGTTATGTCAAACAAAGCAGGCTCCAAAAAGGCTGTTCATTAGAAATCGAAGTTGTCCGGATCAGGTCCAACGCGTACATCTTCGTTCAGAGCACTGATCTGATCCATCTCTTCATTTGAAAGTTCAAAGTCGAAGATGGAGGAATTCTCAATAATCCGGTGTTCCTTGGTGGACTTCGGAATGGTAATGACCCCATTTTGCAGATCCCAACGCAGGATGACTTGTGCAACCGATTTGCCTTTGGCTGAAGCGATCGCCGTGAGCACTGGATTGTCCAACAGCTGACCTTGCATCAGAGGGGACCAAGCTTCAAGCTGGATACCATGCTTTTCACAGAAAGCCTTAAGCTCAACCTGAGTCAGTCGAGGGTGGTATTCCACCTGATTAATCATCGGTTTTACTTTGGCATCCTGCATCAAGTCTTCGAGATGATGAATCTGGAAGTTGCTTACACCGATGGCCTTAATGCGGCCAGCTGCGTACAGTTCCTCGATTGCTTTCCAGGCTGCTTTGTATTTGCCTGCCTTAGGCCAGTGAATCAGATACAGGTCCAGGTATTCCAGTCCCAGTTTGTTCAATGTGGTATCAAAAGCCGCAAGAGTCTCTTCATATCCAAGGTCTGCATTCCATACTTTAGATGTAACAAACAGTTCTTCGCGTTTCAGGTTGTTTTCTTGCAAAGCTTCTGCAATCGCTTGACCAACACCGGCTTCATTGCCGTATATTGCAGCAGTATCAATGCTTCGGTAGCCATGTTTAATCGCATTTTTCACAGCTTCAATCAGTTCAGATCCTTCTTCTACCTTAAATACACCAAGTCCGAACCAAGGCATAGAAACACCGTTATGCAGAGTTACTGTGGATTGTAAATGTTGTGCGGTTTGAGCTGTTGTCATGAGATTTCCTCCTTAAAGTGTGTAAAAATCAGTCATATTAAGCTGAATTTTTGTTGTTTTATCATACAAAATTAAATCATAGTAGATCAAATTGGGTTCAACGTATTATAGTATAATAAAATACCATATGAAACCGGTTCCCCTCGAAGGCTGGAACTGATATATATAAGAGTGAGACCTATGGTCGGAATGGAAATTAGAACGAAGCTTTCTCCATTTCGACTGATGCATGTTGATCCTTGCTTTCCAGCATTTTAGCCCAAGCGGTCAGGATTACAGCTACGAGAACCATCAAGGCACCGACCCATGTCGTGTGAATCAAACCGATGGAATCATTGATCACTCCACCCAAATAGGCACCTATAGCGATCCCTGCATTAAATGCGGCGATGTTAAAGGCTGAGGCTACATCCTTGGCCTGTGGTGCATATCGTTCAGCCAAGGTTACAACGTACATCTGAAGACCAGGCACATTCATGAAGGCGAGCAGACCCATACCCATAATGGTGAGCAGTGCTGCCAACTTGAATGGGACGGTGAAGTACATCACGCCGAGAATGATGGTCTGAATGATGAACATGTAGAAGAGCGCCTTGAGCGGGTTGCGATTGGCTGCTCTGCCGCCGATGATGTTGCCAACAGCAATGGCGATTCCGTACAACAACAGAATGAACGCTACTGTTTTCTCGGAATATCCGCTAATATCATGCAACAACGGGGACAGATACGTAAACACAACAAATGTTCCTCCGTACCCAACAGCAGTGATGGCAAAAGCAAGCAGCAAGCGTCCACCTGTAACGAGCTTCAGCTGATCCCGAAATGCCGTCCGTGTTCCTCGCTTCAACGTGGATGGCACGAGTATCAGGTTCCCGATCATCGCAACGATGCCAACCACAACAATCAGGATAAAGGCAGCGCGCCAGCCCCAATGTTGGCCGATGAGTGTACCGAGAGGTACACCGGTTACTGTGGCAATGGTAAGACCGGAGAACATGATGGCAATAGCACTCGCCCTACGGGTGGCAGGCACCAAATCGGCTGCAATCGTGGAGCCGATGGACATGAACACCCCGTGTGCCAGAGCGGACACTACTCGTGCAATGAGTAACATGGTAATGCCCGTCGATAGTGCAGCCATTGTGTTACCCGCAATGAAGACAATCATGATGGCAAGCAATAGCGTTTTGCGTGATATGGTAGACGTCAGTGAGGTCAGAACAGGAGCCCCAAAGGTAACGCCTAATGCATATAAAGTAACGGTCAGTCCCGCTGTAGTTACGGAAATGCCCAGGTCATCTGCAATAAGGGGCAGTAGCCCAACGCTGATAAACTCTGTGGTACCGATTGCGAATGCACTAATGGCCAGTGCTAGCAGTGCCCACGTGCTGCGTTTTGAATCTTGTAACATTTCTTGCTCAACTCCCCAGAATGTAGATTTACGTACCGGCAAATGCTATTATGAGTTATTCGGTATAGATTGAATAGTACGTACTTTTTAGTACCCTACGTACTTTTTGGTGCCTATACAGCATGTGACGGAGGTAATTCAATTCATCAGGGAGGAAGCAAGTAATGGTTAGAAAAAAATATAACATCTCGGTTGAAGCTACCCTAGAGGTGATCGGTGGCAAGTGGAAATGCGTCATTCTCTGTCATCTGACACATGGGAAAAGACGAACCAGTGATCTCAAACGTATTATGCCCGCAATCACACAGAAAATGTTAACACAGCAACTCAGAGAGCTTGAAAACGACGGAATCGTAAACCGTATCGTATATAATCAGGTCCCTCCCAAAGTAGAATACGAATTGAGTGATTACGGGAGAAGTCTTGAACCGATTCTCAATGCGCTCTGTAATTGGGGAGATCAACATATTATGAAGGAATACGGAGACAAATCAGCAGTTCTGGAAGATAATGGACTCAATGATTTTAACTCTGACAATAGGGAGCTGGTGCAACCATGAACTATGAGATTTTATATGATGGTGCTTTTGCGATGCTCAAGGTACATTTGCAGCGGGGAGAGCGGTTCAAGGCTGAGAGTGGTGCGATGGTATCCATGACGCCTACGGTTGAACTGAAGGGTTCAGCAGAAGGCGGGATGTTTGCCGGGTTCGGTCGGATGTTGAGCGGGGAGAAGTTTTTCTTTCAGGAACTGACGGCTGCGGGTGGGTCGGCAGAGATTCTGCTCTCACCTTCAAGCATGGGCGATGTAGAAGCTGTTGAATTGGACGGTTCCTATTCACTCTATGTGCAGAAAGACGGATTTCTGGCAGGAACCGAGGGCATTCAGGTGAATACCAAAATGCAAAACCTGAAGAAAGGTCTCTTTTCGGGAGAAGGTTTCTTCATTATTGAGATCAGCGGACGTGGAACTGTATTTCTGTCTTCCTATGGTGCCATCCATGCGATTAATCTGGCAGCAGGTGAAGAAATGATCGTGGATAACGCCCATTTGGTGGCATGGCCTCATTATGTAGATTACCGTATTGAGAAAGCTTCACAGGGCTGGTTATCCAGTGTTACAAGTGGAGAAGGACTGGTATGTCGGTTCCGCGGAGAAGGAACCATTCTTATACAGAGCCGCAATCCGCAAGGATTCGGACAATGGGTGAAGCAGTTTATTCCTGCCCGCTAATTATTTTTTTGAGAAAGAACACACAGAATTGCAACGGATATGTTTCCATCATCGTTATATGAATAATGGATTTACTTCATTAACTGACGGGTACATATTCTGTTGCATAAGGTCGCACATCATGGAGGTATGAGATGACAAGCTCAAGGTATAAAAACGCACAAGAAAGCCCGGGATATCTGTTATGGCAGGTTACATCCATGTGGCAAAAGGAAGTACGCAGGGTGCTGGAGCCCCTCGAACTGACACAACCTCAATTTGTATTATTGCACGCCTGTTTGTGGCTCAATGAACACGATGAGGAAGGCAAAGGAGTTACTCAGGTTCAAATTGCTCATTTTGCCAAGGTGGATGTTAACGTAACTTCTCAGGTTCTACGTGCGCTTGAAAAAAGGGGATTAATTACCCGCGCCCGTCATCAGACAGATACGCGTGCCAACATTATCACAACAACGGAAGAAGGAACCCGATTGGCTGTGGAGGGAATTCATCTGGTCGAGGAGTCGGACAAGGCATTCTTCGAAACTTTGGATCATCGTAAGGAAGAGTATATGGAGATCATGCAGGAGTTTCTTCGCCAAAAAACAGAGAGTTGATCCGTAATATATCTTTTTTTAATTTATTAAACTACAGAATGTAGTGGAACTGGGAAATTTTCTAATTATTAATAATTATAGCACCGCTGCAAAATACAAATAGACCTCCTGACTTCATCTTGTCGGGAGGTCTGTTTCGGTTGCTCAATCGATTCGATAGGACGCAAACGGCTCGCGGCGACGGAAAGAGTCACTGATCTGGTCCAGATCGGCCAACAGCTCATCAGGCATTGACATGTCCAGACTAGCCAGATTATGTTCCAACTGATCGGTGTGTGTAGCGCCAACAATCACTGTGGATACAGCCGGACGTGTCAGCAACCATGCGAGTGACAGCACACTAGGGGAGCAACCATATGAGGCCGCTTTAGCACTCACTTGATCACTCAGTTGGATATTATGCTCCAGCAGGAAACGGTTGAAGGACGGATCGGTGTCTGCTCTGGAACCAGAAGGCACACGGGTCTGTCCGTTATATTTACCCGTGAGAATACCACCTGCCAACGGGAAGTACGGAATAATGCCTACACCCTGATCGAGACACAACGGTACCAGTTCAAGCTCGGGTGTACGGTCAGCCAGAGAGTAGCTGGTTTGGGTGGAGATGTAGCGCACATAATCTTTCTGTTCACTGATGCCTAAAGCTTTCATCAGCTCCCAGGCTGCATAGTTGGAGGCTCCGATGTAACGGACTTTGCCGGAAGTGACCATATCGTCCAGTGTGCGCAGTGTCTCATCCAGCGGTGTATGCGGATCAAAGGTATGGATCTGGTACAGATCCACATAATCCGTTTGCAGGCGCCGCAGGCTATGTTCCAGCTCTTGTTGCAGATGGTAGCGGGAGGAACCCCGCCCATGAGGACCATCATGCCGGGGTAATCCGGCCTTGGTAGCAAGCACCGCGTTTTCCCGTCGACCTGTGAGAGCCTGTCCGATGATGCGTTCCGATTCCGTGCCTGCGTAGATATTGGCGGTATCGATAAAGTTGATGCCCTGATCCATCGCTGCATGAATAATGCGGGTAGAAGCTACTTCATCCGCGCGTTTGCCAAACGCATTGGTGCCAAGCCCCAGTGCCGACACACGCAAACCACTATTGCCTAAACGTCGATATTCCATCATTCATCGCTCCCTTTATGCTTGTTTATGTATAGCAGATTATAACGTAATCTATTGAAAACGTGTTATTAATATAGTTAAATGATTCTAAGAACCCGTTATTAAAGGAGATATGATGGAAAACAGTGCCGCACATTTAACAAGACGGAAGCCGAAGAAACCAAAGAAGAAATGGAAGAAGCCATTAATCATCACCCTAAGTGTGCTGCTTGTGTTGGGAGGACTCGGATTTATCTATCAAAAGCAACTCGTCGTGTTTGCCTTTAATATGTTCGCTTCAGCTACGGTGAAGGAAGCCTTGGATGACTCCTTTGTACCAGCGGGCGATAAGGATGCCCCTGTCGTGGAACATACGGACCCATTCTCGCTGTTGCTGCTAGGGATTGACCAACGGGATAACGAACCAAGCCGTTCGGATACCATCATCTATTCCGTCGTGCGTCCCGAAGATAATAAAGTGCTGCTGCTGTCCATTCCACGTGATTCCTATACCGAGATTGTCGGCCGGGATGTGAAGTCGAAGATCAACTCAGCGTATGCCCACGGTGAAGCCAAGATGGCGATGGACACGGTGGAGAATTTGCTGGGGAACAAAGTGGATTTCTATGCCGCGATTAATTTTAACGGGCTCAAGGATATTGTTGATGCGGTGGGTGGTGTGGAACTGCCGATCAAGAAAAATATTGAGAACAAATCAAAAGCGCATGAAAAGCTGTTTGTCGAAGCGAATAAACCGATCTATAGCGGCGAAGAAGCGCTTGGATATGTGCGTTACCGGGAAGATTCCGATTTCAATCGGACGATGCGTCACCGGATTTTTTTAAGTGCCTTCATGAATCGTGCGCTGGAAGTCAAAAATCTGACCAAGATCCCGGATGTAATCCAGATTGCCGGATCGAATTTTACAACTAACATGACCTCGGACTTTATCGTGAAATTTGCCGAGTCCTTATATATGAAAGATAGCATACCAACGATCAGCAATTACATGCTGAAGGGTGAGGGTGCAACGCACAGTGGCACATGGTACTACGATCTGTCGGAGGACGATCTGCAGTATGTGCGTGGCATGATCGCCAGTTGGCTGGACCCTGATGCGACCGAGATAATTGAGCCCGAGTCAGCGGACCAATCAGAGACGAGTGATGCGGCATAAGCATCCATTCTTGTGCAAAGCTCATATGAATGTAAGTCGGGAGAAGCGGCTGCTTCCCGGCTTTTTTGCGTTTGAGATCCTACGGATGAAATATTGCACAGATATATCTAATGTTTAAACCTCTTTTTATGGCATACATATAGTAAAATATAGGGAAAAGATTAAACATCGACCAACGGAGGAAGCTCATGAAGGAGTTTAAGGAACGGCTTGGGCAGGTTCAGGAGCAGCAGAAACAACTGGCGAAGGAGTATCACGCCTTGCTCCAGGAGTACCAGTCCGATGACCTGATTGTTAAGAATGAACAGTTACAGGAACAGTATGAAGCACACAAGCTCAAGCTGCGACAGCTTGAACATCGCTCGCGCAAGATGGAAGAAGAGAATGCACGTCTTCGCATGGCGTTATCTGAACAGATGCTGGATGAGAAGCTGAATCTGATCCGGGTATCCCGGGAGAAGATGGAGACCTATTTTCAAGGGAAAACAGCGGTACATCATGATCGAATTGCATTCCATGAACATCGAACCAAATCCAATCTGAACGCGCTATACAACCAGGCAACACAGGAGTTGCAAGAGGATTCCCACGAGGTGAAGGAAAGGATTTCTTACCTTGCCGCAGAGGTGAATGAGCGCATTGAATCGCACAAGCGGGCCGTACGGGAGAGAGAAGAGGCTCTACGTGGGCACATGGAGCGTGGATATGAGCAGATGGCGGAGGAGGGATTGAGCGAAGAGACCATTCAGCGCCGGATCAAGCAGAATCGCATGGAGATGAAGATTGGACTTAGCTGGATCAACAAAGTAGCCATCCTGCTCCTCATTCTGGGGGTTGGAGCAGCGTTCCAATACTCGTACTCAACCTGGTTTAATGACGAGATGAAGAGCGGAGCCTTTTTCCTGCTTGGTGCTCTGATGCTGGCTGGAGGAGAGTTGCTGTTCCGACGCAAAAAGCAGACGTTTGCGATGGGGCTGCTCGGCGGCGGGATCTCCGTGTTGTTCGGCTCCGTCTTCTATAGTTACTTTTTACTGCATATTATCGGGTTATATACGGGACTTGCCCTGTCTGTATTGGTATCGGCAATCTCCGTATTGTTGTCCCTGAGGTATCAGTCGAAGACCATCTGTTCATTGGGTCTGGTAGGCGGATATCTTCCGTTATTCTCGTATATGTTCTCGTTCGGGCTTGAGGGCCCTGCTGTCTATGTAGCCATGATCTATCTGCTGCTCTTAAACGGTATTATTGTGTTCATTTCGTTTGGCAAACGGTGGCCGGTTGTGCACTATATCAGTTTTCTGTTCAACACACCGTCCATGCTCATCCTCTTGTGGCTGTCGCCAAGTGAGAAGATTGGCATGTTGTATTCCATTGTGACGTTTGCATTATATCTGGGCATTACACTGGCATATCCGTTCAAACACCGGATGAAGTTAACCTGGTGGGATTTCGCTCTGCTCGCCATGAATACGAGCATCAGCTGTCTGATGTTATACGTGTTATTTGATGTGGCGAATTGGAATGATGCTCAGGGCTTGTTGGCTTTGATCTTCTGTCTGGTATATCTGGGCCTCGCACGATTCGTTCAGCGTAATATGGCTCAGGAGAAACAGACCATTCTGCTCTTCTATGTCACTTCCCTGACCTTTGCCATTCTGATTATTCCGTTCCAGTTCGGGGCCAAGTGGTTATCGATGGGTTGGTTAATCGAAGGAGTTCTGTTGGTTACGCTTGGACATCTGAAACGACTCAAGTCGGTGGAACGTGCCGGATGGGGCATCGTGCTGCTATGTTTAACCACTTTTGTTTACTATGATCTGCTGACGCTACTCTTCATCGGGGAACGTTCTTACTTTATGTTAAAATACTCCAGCATCACGCTGGGAACCTTGCTGATTACACTGTATTATGCCTGGGCAGTTCACAGCAGCTCATCTTCCAGAGAGAGATTCAAATACAGCCAACTGGAGCAGGGCTTCCTAAACGGATTCAAGTATGTGACACTTGCCAATCTGTGGTTATACGTGCTGTATGAATCGAATGAATTGTATACCAGAGCTGTGGATGGGACGTTCCTGTTATACATGTTCTACAAGTTACTCATGTTCGCAGCTCTCACGATTGCATTGGCCTATGGTTTGAGCAAAGTGAAGTTGTTGCGTGATCAATACGTGCAGGTGTATACCACCTTCTTGCATGCTATTGGCTGCTGTATTGCACTGGCCGTAACCTTAACCATGCCAGCGCTTCAGCCGGAAGTTCAACAGCATACGGCGGCGGAGATTGTTGGTTTGCTGGTGTTAATTATCTTTAACGTAGGGGTATTCTTTGCAGGAAGGGATCTGCTAATTGCAGGCATCCGCGGGCAGTTCAAGAGCATTGAATGGTACCCGGTTATCGCAGGGGTGTATCTGCTCGGTGTCATCACCGTATTCCTGACGATTCAGTTCCAGTGGGGTGATGTGGGGCTGATGTTCAGCCTGATCTATCTGCTGCTCGCGATTCTCTATATTGCCTATGGATTCCGTAGAAAATATGTCATGATTCGGCGTCTCGGCCTGGGACTCACGTTGTTCGCCACGGGTAAGATGGTGTTCTATGATGTGGGGATGCTCACCTCGGGCAGCAAAATCTTTGCCTATTTCAGCTTTGGCGTACTATTGCTTGGGATCTCTTACCTGTATCAGAAGGTGTCCAGCCGGATGGAGGAAGTACAGTCCAGAGTGACAGCGAAGCCTGACGACGAGCCGACTGTGCCGGAGGAAGAAGTAGATTGATGTAATGATTCTAATTCCAGTCCATGATGTGTGTGGGCGGTTTGAACGGACGTTCTTGCTGGTGTATGTTCTTGTTTGAACTAACATGGAAGGACTCCGGATGTGTTTCATATCCAGAGTTCCTTCACAATTCTTTATTCCTTGTTCTTTATCTCTTCGACGACTTGAAAGCCGTTTGCTTTTCCATTAAGATATCCTTGCTCATAGAAGTCTATCCCGTCAGGGGTTATAGTTACTGCAACTGTCTCCGGATCATTCTCTACGGGTTGTGCAACAATATATCCTCTGTCTAGCAGATATGAAATTGCCCTGTACTTTTCTATGTTTTCCTTTTGATAGAATCTATTACTCGGTAAAAGCACCGCAGAATTTTCAGTAAACCAAGCTGAATATATTTGCTCCGTAATATCGTATCTTTCTTGTATTCTCTCTTTAATTTGAAGCTCTCTTTCATCGAGCATACTCACACCTCCGCAAATTAAGCTATAATTACGGGTCAGACTGCTGATCATATCTTTTATTCTTCAAAACTACGCTTTGTTTTCCAATACCAGAACTTCGATCCTTGAGAGATTATAAAACGTTCTAACCATGTCTCAAAGTTACTGTAAAAAGATCCCGTATGTTCAACAGAATATAAACTCTCACAAAGCAACAGATATTGCTCATTACCTGAACTCCAAAGCTCTAAATCTATTAGGATTCGATCATCAAGAATATTGGCGACCACAATCTTATTATCTGATGCTTCATTGTAATGTATAACATCTTGGGCTGAGTATAAGAAGCTCTCCCCGCCATATTCGGGGTCTTCGAACAAGGAGGCTCCATTACATAATCGTAAAAAGCTTATGTAATCTGGAGGTAATGGAGTAGAAAAATACTCGGAAAGCTCTTTAATTTTATCTTCGGATGCACTTGGTTTGAATTTATTCATAACAGTCGTTTTCCCAGTAGGAGCAAGTATTTCAATCTGACCTTCATTTTGGTCCGACCATTCCTTAAATGCTTTAATTAACATCTATATAGCTCCTCCTCAAAAAAACTGACTTTACAGATTTCTGTAAAATCAGTTTATCATATTACCCGTTTTACGTACGGGCAGTTTATGATTGAAATCATGCAATCATCTATACTTTCGGCTTTATTTTTCAATCCAAAATGAGGCTCCGGGCTGCTGTGACCAGCAATCTGGGGCCTTATTGATGTGAGTCTATGGCTTAGCCTAATATGACATTCGTGAAACGTTTTGCGCGGAGATCACGTTATAATAGAGTAGACTTAGGGTTGGATCTTCATTTGTAACCATGAGGTTTCGGCAGCTGATGTGCCTTTCAGTGATTCTCCGCGATCATCATTCATACGGGAGAGCACGGTTAATGTCATGGACAGGGCAAAGGCGAGCAATACGTATATGAAAACATTTTTTTTGTTCATAGGAAGGTACCTCTCTTGTTGAATGAGCTAAAGTAGACATCCGGCCGTCATGAGAAAAAAAGCACAACGTCTGGTATAGTAGAGTGAGTAGAACCGAACAAAAATCGTTCCTGTATACCACTATATTGAACTATAGCGGTGCAAACAATGGAACAAATCTGATGAATTTATCATTATTGTTATGAAATGTTTATAGAGATCGAGTGAGTGATCATTGAAGGTGGGAGAATAACATGCGGGAGACGGCAAAAATCGTCATTCGTACGCCAGGACAGGAAAGTGACGGCTCATTCGCTTATGTAAGCCAGGGGCGCTCCATTACGGTGGGACGTTACACAGGCGGAAGTGAATTGGACTTGTCTGTTTATAATCAGATGATATCGAAGCGGCATTGCCGCATTCATTATGATGTACAGCAACAGTTATGGATCGAGGATCTGGATAGCAAAAATGGAACCGAACTGAACGGGCAGCGCCTCGTTCCCTATGAGAAATATCCGTTTGGTGAAGGAGACAGCCTGACGTTGGTGAACGGCTTGATCCAGCTTCGCACGGAAGGCGATCTTGGAGAGACGAGGGAATATCGTGTGTCGGATCTGCTGGGTGAGGGCGTACGTTTACTGGATCACCTGCAAACCGTACAGATCGGCGAAGTGGAGATTCCGCTGTCCAAGAAGGAGTATCAGCTGTTCAAGCTGCTGTATAGTCAACTGGACCACTTTGTGACAAGGGAACAGATTGTGGCACAGGTGTGGCCGGAGCGTAGTATGCTGGAGAGCGAAGCGGTAGGGATCGACGAGATTAACTCGCTAATCTATCGGACGAATCGTAAGCTGGGTGTACACTTTACCATCAAGTCCGTTTATAAAAAAGGTGTATATATGAAGCCTCATGTGCCGGAATGAATGAGTGATAACAAAGGGATGAGTTCATGTTCATCATTTACCTGATTCCATGGCTGATTGCCGTGGTGACATTGATCGGTGTCATATCCATCGTACTCGTGAGTTGGAAAAACGGGATTTCCCCGATGCCCACATCCAGTCGTGTCAGACAGGTGGTCATTCAGGAGGTAAACCGGATTCCAGGGTACGGGGATGTGCTCGAAGCGGGCTCTGGATGGGGCGCATTGGGATTGGATGTTGTAAGACACTGCCCTGGTAAAAGGCTGACCGGGATTGAGAATTCGATCATCCCCTTATGGTCTTCCCAAATAATTGCCTATCTCAGTGTTCGCTTACGTCGAGCCAAGGGAAACAAGCACTCTCTCAAGGGCAGGTTGCGCTTCATGCGCGGAGACATCTACACCAGTTCCTATGAACATGCAGATTGTGTGATTTGTTATCTGTTCCCGGGAGCCATGACCCGGCTTCTGGACAAGTTCAATCGAGAGCTTCCACCGGGTGCCAAGGTGATTAGCATCTGTTTTGCGCTGCCAGGAAAAGAACCGCTACGCACCATTACATGCCGGGATGCCCTGCGCACCAAGGTGTATGTCTACACGTTTTGAGTAGGGTAGTAGAAACAAAAGATGAGTCCTGTTGAATCGGAGGCCACTGGAAAAGTCTCTTATAAAAAAACGTCAAAAAAACGAGCCTCTAGAATTGCTTCTAAGGCTCGTTTCGCGTTCAGGAGTCATAATTTGGCCGGCGCCCTAAAGTTTAGGTGTTTTCGAAATAGAGGTAGTTTTTCAGTGCCCTCGTTGAAATCGTTGGATAAGTCTCATCTTTTTTGATAGTAGCCTCACTATATGAGTAAAGATTTTGTTCTAAGCAGGTCTTTATAGGATGTAACTTTATCTATACCGGTAATTAATTTTTTATAATCTTTATAGCTTTCTTTTTTAATCTTAACCAATTGGTGCAATGAATTATCTGGTTGTAATGACATGGAGTATAATATGTCATCCAAAATTAGCTTTAAATAAAAAGAAATTCTTTCATAGATCTCTTCGAAAAAAAAATTATCCACATATGCTTGGTGTGTTAAAATATTCCTCAATCTATATGCACGAGATAAATCACATTCAATCTGCTTTTCCAATTCATTTAAATATTCATGAAACCAAATTTTTCTTCCTCTTAACTGCATATACTTGTTTAGAAGTCCGATATATCGTTGGCTCAAAGAATCTTCAGGAAACGCGGAAATAGCTTCGCTTTTATATTCTGCAATAAACTGGAGTAGGTAATGAAGCTTGATCTCTTTACTTTTTTTATCAATTGAATCAGCTCCGAGTTTTTCTTGAACGAATTGTTTTAAAATTGTATTTCCTGCCTGGTTTTGCTTAACGAGTTCTCTGGACCTGAATACGAGGCTTTTTAAATAAAACTGTGATAAATATGGAGTAGCATACTCAATAATGCCTTTCCTTTTATTCGTAGGTTCAGTTATGAAGAGATATTCCATTAAACTCCACATAGCTACTAATCCGGTTTCTTTGGGTGAATCCTGAATCACACGGCACCACTGTAATAGTTGATCCAGTCCTTTATATTTTCCAGTTGATTTTGAACTCATGTTAATTTTGATATATGTATCGTTTCGAGTTACCTGAAGTCCGTGCTGGGCAACTTCTATAATAGGATCAGTGTTAAGTTTTTTACTGCTAACATCAAATACTAATGCCTGGGTAAAATTCCCAGGATTATAAAGTTTGTGACGGTTTTCAAGCGTAAATAACCTTGTTATAGAACTAAGTTCTTCTCTGGCTGTATTTATTGCGGCAACTTCATCTGTTGCACTTAACTTTATGCGTGCAATATGAGTATCCTTTTTAAAAAATTCAATGATAGGGGCTTCATGAACTTGGTGCACATCGTAAACCTCGTCCATCATCAGTCTGGCGCGATCAGGATCATCAAAAAAAGTTAATGGTCCATCCGTTCCGATTAGACTATTGTAACCGTCTGGCAGTCGAAGGGGGATAAAACATTCGAAATTCCTTCTATTCTTGATACCTAATTCAGAAATCCGTTCTAATTTTTTCAGGAAGCTTATTTCTCCATCACTGACAAGTACGCCTTGTCCCCACCTATATAAGTACTGCTTATGGTGGCCTTCAAATATAAGTTCACTCATTAACAACTCTAAATAATTATCGATTTGCTCAAAAGATAACGAGGGCTTGGACAGATCTTGGGACAGTAACTCTACATACAATTTAGGAATGTTTGTATTTTCAAGTTTATTTAATAGACCTTTAATCAGAGTAAGTGGAAGTTCTAACATGCGATGTTTATCTAGCCGATTTACATGTTGTAGGAAAGATTCTTTTTCAGTCAAGAACAGCTCTAACCTGCCTATAACAAGGCTCCAGTCTTCTTTGTATCGACTTTCAAATATTTTATTCCTTCTCAAAGTAGAAGTAACTTCAGAAAAAATTTCAAATACATTGTGCTCATATAAAACCTCTGTTTTATAATTCTCAACGATTTGAACAGCTTCTTTTAAAACTGCCCGTACACAAGGATACGATAATTTTCTGTAATGAAGAGGACTTTTCTCAAATAGTTCTCCCCACCTATGTATGAAATAAGCTTGATGAGGCAAGAGTGTCGGACTATAACCTTGTATAGAGTTAATTTTATACATTAAACACACTCCTATTTATTTTAAATTGGATGTTGCATATTTGAGAAAATGGCATATAATAAGATATATATAGCTAAACTAGACACGGGACTTGAAATATTCTGCGATTTTCTTTGAGAGAAAGCAGAATGGATCTGGTCCCTTAATTTTTTTCTTATGTTTTCAATTATACCATTTTTTTCAGTTTGGATTATAAATTTATAATGTTTTTTCTTGAAACAAATGAAATCCACAAGTGATGTGTATGAGACATCTACTTGTGGATTTTTTAGTACCTATTTTCATAATGGATGTAGAGTAAAATCCTTTATGATTTTATGAAGATTATTGACTTGTATCTGTATCTGTACCGGATTGGGATCTGTTTCTGCCGCCTCCAAATCCGCCTTGACCACGGCCTCCTCCTGGACCACCCATACCTGAATTGGCAGTGGTTACACCAGATTCATTGACCCAAGTTACATTGCTTGTCGATTGGAAGGCAACCACTTGAGTTCCACCGCTATACGTACCGTCTGTGTAGAGTCCATCTACCGCTTTACCTGTAGACGTACCACCGGAGTAGATCACGTATGAACCATCTTTCGCAAGATCCGGGGAGCTGACAACCACGGTTTGATAATCTTTTGCCGGAGCGAATGTCAGAATGTTGTTGCCTTCGCTATCTTGTACATGTACAAGTGTTCCAGCTTTTTGCGTTGCAGGGAATGTCATCACAATGGTATTTTGCGTAGACGTATCGGATGTTCCTTGTGCCATACCAGAGCTTCCGGCAGCCACGAGGTATCCACCGCTGATTTCAAATGTACCGTCATAATCCAATGCTCCGTTGCCGTTATCCGTTGGTCCGTTCACAATAACCGTACCACCAGTCATGTTAATGGAACCATTGGAATCCAGTCCGTCACCACCTGCGTTCACAGTGAGGGAGCCGCCGTTAATGTGGAACTCGTTATTGCTCGCTGCCGCACCGCCCATACCGCCCGGTCCACGTCCTTGCTGAGTAGTAGCTGTACCTTGGGATGCCTGATCGGTAGTCGAGGTTGTACCTGTCGTTTCGGTTACAGAGATGTTCGATGTCGTTGTTGCATCGGTTGCTGTATTCGCAGCTGTTTCCGTCTCGCCACCTGCAGCATTGACACCATCATCGGATGCCGTTACATCTACATCCCCATCGTTCAGGGTGATGATTGCCCCTTCAAGCCCTTCGTAGCTCTTCACAATCGTAATGGTTCCGCCGTTAATCGTCAGGGCCTGATCGGCATGAATGCCGTCATCACCGGATTCGATGTTGAATGTTCCGTCGTTAACTGTCACGTTATTGTTGCTGTGCAGGGAATCATCCATGGAATCAATGGTATACGTACCGCCATTAACCGTGAGGTCTGTACCTGCTTTGAGTGCTTTGGCGCTTGTGGACTCGGTTGCTGTAGTTGCAGTGTCCGCATCGGCATTGTTATCCGTTGTTGTTGTTGTTGTTGTGTTGGCAGAGTTGGATGGTGCTGGATTCGTTGAATTGGACGGTGCAGCGCCGTTCGTAGAAGTACCTGCATTCGTACCGCTGTTATTAGGCATCTCTGGCATATCCGCAGGAGGTTCGCCATCTGGTGGTGTGCCCATATCTGTTGGAGGTGTGCCGCCACCCCATCCACCGCCACCGCCGCCAAACGGACCTTCTTCTACTTTGGCTGGTGCATTGGCGCTACCGCCGCCCGTTACAATGTTGTATGTGCCGCCATCCGCAACAAGTGCGGTTTCGGCTTGAATACCATCGTTGCCACTTTGGATATCGAAGGTACCTCCTGCGATAGCAACGTAACCTTTGGTGGTATCTGTGTCATTGGTTGATTTAATGCCGTCGCCTTCGGCTTCGATGGTAATTGTACCCGCTTGAATGGCGACCATATCTTTACCTTTGATCCCGTCATCGGCTGCTTTGACGCTGATGCTACCACTAATGATCTTCAGATCATCCTTGCTCGTAATACCTTCATTATAGTTACCTGTGACGGTCAATTGACCTGCACCATTGAATGTAAGATCCGCTTTACTGAAGATCGCAGCATCCGGCTCGTCTGTCGTAGCGTCGGCGTACACATACGTTTTACCATCGGAAACGGTATTCTTGGTTCCTTTTTCGAGTGTAATCACCGCTTTACCAGCCTTCTGAATGTAGATCGCGGCGCTGTCGTTATCATGAATGGTTGCTCCGTTTAATACGAGATGCACAGTATCCTTATCGGCAACGTTAACCACGATCTGGCCATCCGTTAGCTCACCGCTAAGTACATAAGTGCCTGCTTCCGAGATGGTTACTGAGCCATTCGCTGCTTTAGCGCCCGAACCGGTCACGGTTGCAGTTGTTCCGTTCAGTTTAATCGCTGTGGAATCTGCCTCACTCCAGCTAATATTGGTATCGTCCGCATCCAGAGAGACCAGATCCGCGTATTTTACAGAAGTTTGCTCGCTGACAGATACCGTTTTGGTTGTTCCTGTCGTTGACGTTGCGGCATTGGCCGTTGTGCTTGTGGTTGCTGGTGAACTACATGCGGCGAGTAGGCTGGTAATCATGGCGATGGACCAAAGTTTGCTACCTGTTATCATGTTTTTCTTCATATTAGATCGTTCCCTTCGAATTAAATATTAATATTCCGTTGTTGGACTCATGGTTAATGAGATATCCAGGTTGCCGTTCCGTGTGCGGATCGCATCGAGGAATTCCTTTTGGCTAACACTTTCGTGAATGGTTACACTGTAGACCAGCTCATACAGACTGCCGAGTTCAGTGGTTCTGATTTTTTTCAGATCAAAAGGTACGTTGAATTTATGGAACACTTCATTAAGAGCTTCTTCATAACTCAAGTTTTCAGGGATGGTAACTTTCAGCGTTTTCAGCTGACTTTTCTTGCCACCAAAGTTGAAGCGACTCAGGACAAACATCAGTACACACAGGATAATGGTGAACAGCACCGCGTATCCAAAAGCGCCTACACCGCAGGCAAGACCGGAAGCCATCGTGAACAATACATAAGCAATGTCCTTTGGATCACCAGGGGCACTTCGGAATCGGATGATCGAGAAGGCACCTGCCAAGCTGAATGCTCGTGCGATGTTGCTGCCGATGAGCAGGATGATGATGGCGACAATGACGGGCAGAACAACCATCGTTAAGGTGAAGCTCTGAGAGTATGTGTTTTGGTTAGTTTTCATGTAGGTAAGGCTGATGACCAATCCCAGAATGATGGCAAGACCAATGGTGATGACTGCGTTGTTAAACGTCAGGTTGGTATCGGTTAGGGCTGAACTGAATAGTGAATCAAGCATATAGGACACGCTCTCTTTCTATAATCGTTTTATCTTGTTCTATGGATGGGTTGAAATCGGTACCTGGTACAAGAATCCGCTCTGTCTGGTAATTCAGGTTGGTTGTTCTCGCGAGATGTCTGAACTCGTTGCCGTATTTAGAGAATCCGGTACGGTACAGTCCATGTTCGGACAGCAGTTGTGACAGCCACATCGGAACGGTTTTCTCGGCTTTCACTTCCATCAGCCATCGACCGTCCTTCACCAGCGGCTCACCGTAATCTCCCTGTTCCAGCTTCAGATCGTATCTGCGGCTGCGGATGTTGGTGTCAAAGGTAATGCGGAGATCGCGGCTGTTCTTGTCGAAGAGCGCTTTGCGCTCATACGCCAGATATACTTTCGGTTCCAGATCGTATACCCGAAGGAAATATTTGATCTCTTCGACAACCTGTTTATTCATGTAATCCGCCAGCTCCGGCGCCTGTCCCGAACGGACGAATTCGTAAGCTTCATCCAGCTTCAAGGCTGTTCTGCGTTTGTTCACCAGGCCAAAGACTTTCTTTTTGATCTCCAGATACACTTTGGCATTCTCTTCAGGTATTCCATAAGCCCGCAGTCTCAGCTTCTCCTTGTATTTTGGTTTGGAGAGACTGGCGCGGATCAGCGAATCTTGTGGAGTGTCGAAGTACAAGTTGCTGATGGAGTAATACTCATGTTTCTTGTTGTAGGCATCCAGCTCCATGTATTTCAGCAGGTCATTGTAGAAATGTGCGTACTGCTCATCCGTCAGAAGGTACTTGCTCTCATATCGGTTGAATACTTCGATAGCCATGTGGGACTCAGTCCTTTCGTCTGTGGGTTGTATGTTTTGTTCCATCGTGTATTGCTTCCATGTCTGTATCTTAGAGCCCCAACCTTGAATGAATCTTAAATGGTTTTACATTGCGTTAACATTTTTTTACCTTCCTATAATATAAAAATTGAACTAAACATTTACACGAGAACGGAGAGGACAGAAATAACCTGAAAAAGCGGAGCGTTCGCCTTTATCCCTGGATTTTCACCTCTCAAAAGGGAATCAAAAAATCTGGGGATAACAGCGATTGGAAGGTTATTCTGTCATCGTAGTGGCAAGTGTAAATATTCTTTTGTTCAGTTTATATAGTTGCTGCCCAAAAAAATATTAAGATTGATTCAAGGTTTAATTGATAGAATAGGTGATACCATAAAGGGTTCATGAAGACGAATAATTCAAGCAGAGGAATGAATAGATGATGAGAATATTAATTGCGGAAGATGAGGTTCATTTGGCAGAGGCTGTATCGCAGATTTTGAAAAAAAACAACTACTCCGTGGACATGGTCCACGACGGCAGATCAGGACTCGATTATGCGCAGAGCGGTATATACGACCTGTTACTACTCGACATCATGATGCCGGAGATGGACGGGATCACCGTCATGAAGAAACTCCGCAGTGAAGGGAATCATACGCCTGTCATTCTGCTCACTGCCAAGGGTGAACTATCAGATAAAGTCACAGGGCTCGATTATGGTGCCGATGATTATATCGCCAAGCCTTTTGCCACAGAGGAATTGCTGGCCCGGATTCGAGCAGCCTTACGGCGGAAAGGCGAAGTGGTTCCCGAGGATGGGCTGAAGTTTGGCGACATTGAGCTGAATACAACCCAATTGAAGCTGAGTGTTCAGGGTAAGGAGATTAAGCTGAATCTGAAGGAGAATGAACTGCTGGAGCTGTTAATTGCCCGTAAACAGGCGATTACCTCCAAAGAGCAGATTATTGAGAAGTTATGGGGATTCGATTCGGAAGTGGAGTATAACAATGTGGAGGTATATATATCTTTTTTACGCAAAAAATTAACCTTCCTGAACTCTGCTGTTCGCATTAACACAATTCGGGGTGTGGGGTATGTACTTGAGGTGACGTCCTGATGTTCAAGAAACTCCGAAATCGATTCCTGATCGTGAATCTGGTGTCCATATCTATTATGATGCTGGTGGCATTTGCGACGATCTATACAATTACGTATCAGAATGTGCAACGTGAGACAAATATGGAGTTGTACAAGGTGTCTGATTTCTATCATAGTCCTTATAATTCATCCAAAATGCCGCGCGGGGAAGGGCAGGGTTCCGGTACAGGTGGTAATACAGGCTCAGGTTCAAGTTCCGGTTCAGATTCGTTTCCCTCCAATGGCATGGGTGGTGATAATGGAGGTCCGGGAGGTGATCCCAACTCACCTCCGGCACGTTCCGTTTCGTTCATGATTAAGACGGATGATCAGTGGAAGATTACGGATACACATTCCCGATTTGATATGGATGATACGTTCTACACCGAGGCGTTGCAAAAGGTTGACCAGAATAAAGTTGGTGATTCGGAACGGCAGACTGGACAATTTGCACTGGATGGAACGAACTGGGCCTATGTAGTTGATCCGAGCGGTGATGGTCATATGATCGTATTCATTGATGTGACGGCACAACAGGGCATTCTGACCAATCTGATCTATACATTTGCTGTTGTTGGATTAATCATGTTGATTGGGATTTACTTCCTGAGCCGTTATTTTGCGAATCGCTCCATTGCACCGGTTAGAGAAGCATTTGAGAAACAAAAACAATTCATCGGTGATGCTTCACATGAGTTGAAGACCCCTCTGGCGATCATCAATACCAATGCCGACGTGCTGCTTGCAAATCAGGAGGATACCATAGCGAATCAGGCGAAGTGGCTTCACTATATCAAATCGGAAACCGAACGCATGACCGGACTTACGAATGATCTGCTTTATCTGACACAGATGGACGACTCACGCTCGACGATGATTCATGCGAAGTTTAATATGAGCGATGCGGTAGAGAGTATTATTTTGCCAATGGAAGCCGTTATATTTGAGAAAAACATCTCCCTTGACTACAACATTGAGCCGAATCTTACGGTTCATGGGAACAGTGAGCAGATCAAACAGGTCATTCTGATCCTGCTCGATAATGCGGTGAAGTATTCCGGTCCAAAAGGCGCCGTAAACGTCACCCTTCAGAAACAGAATAATGATGTCATGCTGGCCGTGTCCAATACAGGTGAAGGCATTGCACCCGAACATCTGGATCGGATCTTTGATCGATTCTATCGTACGGATTCGTCAAGAGCACGCAAACATGGTGGGCATGGTCTGGGGCTGGCGATTGCTCGTTCCATTGTGGATCAGCACAAAGGAGAGTTGTACGCTCGAAGTGTGGTCGGAGAAGGCGCTACATTTTACGTGCGGTTGTCGTAGGGTCGGAGAGATGCGCTCCTTTGCTCCCGCTCTATAATCGTTGGTCAGCATAAAGTCAGGCATAAGTTCTGCCTGTATTGGGTTAACCTATGCTACAATGGCAACAGTATGTATGAATCAAGGAGATGAACTGAACGTGGCAGAAGCAAACGCAATTAATGAACAAGAAATGATGCAGTATATTGCAGATAAAACGAAGGCAAGCCAGGCGAATATTGCTCTTGTGCTGAAGCATGAGCAAGCGTACATCAACAAGGCGCATGAGAATTCCAAAGGCAATGATGTGGATATTGACGGTGATGATCTGGCTGACTACATCCTTAGTCGCAAAGATGTGAAGCTGGATGAGTTGACCGTGGAAAGCATACTGGATGCGGAGATGGACTACTTGATGGACAAGGGTCACGCGGGGTACGTCGATTAAGTTAAGTGTAGGCAAAATCTAACGAATCTCACACGCGCTATTCGGGTATTTCTCGCTCGTTTGAGAATGTAACGAATCTGAGACGCGTTATTCTCTGGATTTCAGGACTTTTCGGTGCAATGGCAGCGTTTCTGCGGAATTAGCGTGTCTGAGATTCTTTAGTTTGGGAAATAAGCGATTTTAGCCGAAATAAGGTGTCCTAGGTTCATTAGAGTATGACAGAGTGCAACGAGGGATTAAATGGCTGTTCCAAAAGTGAAATCTCACAGATGCAGCCTTCTGCATGGCAAGTGTTGTACTGTCAAAAAGACCTCAACTCCACAATACTGTGGTGTTGAGGCCTTTTTTAGATTGTAGCGACCAGGCATCCCTCCGGGAATACCTGTCGGTATAACTTTGCTAAGGATGGACTTGAAGTTCTATCGACCCAATCTTTATCAATCCTACCGTTTGCAGCTTCTTATTGACCCATCATGCCGCCATCTACAGTGTAGAGGGAAGCTGTTACATAGGATGCTTCTTCGGACAACAGGAAGTTCATCACAGCAGCAACTTCTTCCGGTTCACCGTAACGGCCCATTGGAATGCTGGACACGGTTGCTGATTGATAATCTTCCACGTTACCGGAATTTGCTTCGATCTGGCGCATCATACGTGTGTTGATTGTGCCTGGCAATACAGCGTTAACCCGAATATTATAAGGTGCCAGTTCATTTGCAGCGGTACGCGTGAGACCAACTACGGCATGTTTGGACATAATATATGGAGATACAGCAGGTGCACCCATCAGACCCGCGAGGGAAGAGGTATTGAGAATCGCACCGGATTTTTGTTTTTTCATCACTGGAATGACATTTTGCAGACCCAGGAATACCCCACGAATGTTGACGTTATATACCGTATCCAGTGCTTCAACACTCAGGTCTTCAATCAGCCCTGTAGGACCTTCAATTCCGGCATTGTTGGCAAAATAATCGATTCGGCCAAAAGCATCCAATGCTTTTTGCACATAGTTTTTCACGTCTGCTTCCTGGGATACGTTCGCTTTTACGGCGATGACGTGCTCTTTGTCGAGGTTCAGATCAGTAATTGTCTGTTGAATAGCTTCTTCATTCAGGTCGACCAGAACCAAGTTGATTTTGCGCTCAGCAAGGCGACGTGCCAATTCTTTACCAATGCCTCCGGCTGCTCCTGTAATAACGGCTGTATGTGTATAAGATGTACTCATGAACTATTCGCTCCTTATTCATTATTGGCAGGTATTTCTCAAAAAAATTTTCAACCTGTCGTCTATCTTTCCTGTCTCAATGTTAAGATATACATAGCAATGTGACAATAATCATTGACATCGCATATGTCAGCTATCGGACAGAGGTGTAAGCGGTGTTCATTTATATTACAATAATGAACAAAGGAGGCGAAAATGTTGATCATTGAACATCCTCAGGACCGGAGAGCACGAAGAACACAGGATGCGATCATCGCTGCGGCGGTTTCTTTGATATTGGAGAAGGGAGCAGATGCTTTAACCATTCGGGACATTACGGAGCGGGCGGATTACAACCGTGGAACCTTCTATTTACATTTTCCCGGCAAACCGGAGTTGTTGCAGTTCATTCTGGATGATTTCATGCAGGGAGTGGGTCGAGCTTATGCAGAACCATACGCACAGCTCAAAGAAGTGGACATGACTGCATTGCTGCCATCCACGATGCCTGTATTCGAATATATTGAAGCCCATCAGGATATCTTTCGTGCATTAATAACAATGCATTCAGATATGAGCTCCCGGCTGTGCAATATGTTTAGAACGTATCTAACCGAAGATTTTGTATTGGTGACCGAGGATAGTGAGTGGACGATTAATTACGACATCATGTTAAGTTATCTGGTATCTGCTACGGTAGGCGTGATCATGCATTGGGCAGAGATTGGATTCAAGTATTCAGCGCATTATATGGGAGAGCAGCTTACGGCGCTGATTAACATCAAACCGACCCGTCTGCTGATTGAACCAGGGCAGAAGGGCCGGACTATTCATGAGCGTATGCTATTGGATTAAAGGTCGAATGGGAGTTTTGTTCTATATCAATTGAACTAAAGAATATTTACACTGCACACTTCGATGACAGAACAACCTTCCGATCGCTGTTATCCCCAGATTTTTTTGATTCCTTTTATAAAGGGTAAATCCGGGGATAAAGGCGAACGCTCCGCTTCTTCAGGTCCTTTCTGTCCTCTCCGTTTTGTGTAAATGTTTAGTTCAATTGATATAGATGAAGGAATCCAATTCGATTATCCGGTCATGGAGGCGTTCGCGGCCTGTTGCATCTGAAGCAGTTGTTCGCGGATCAGGACGGACTCGCCGATCATGATTAATGCCGGATTATTCACTTGATGCGACTTGGCGAGGGAATGGAGTTCGGCAAGTGTGCCGGTAATAATCCGTTCCTCCGAGGTGGTTCCCCGTTCGATTAAAGCCGCAGGGGTGTGTCCACTTTTGCCATGGTGAAGCAATTCATGTTGAATCTGGGGCAGTTGGCTAATGCCCATGTAGATGACCAGTGTATCCACACTATGGGCGAGCAGATCCCAGCGGACCGAAGATACACTTCCATCACTGCCGGTTCCGGTGACACATGCGAAGGATGAAGCAATCCCGCGATGAGTTAACGGAATAAGGGATGAAGCGGATGTACCTACAGCCGAAGTGATGCCAGGAATGATCTCAAATGCAATCCCTGCTTCCGCCAGCACAAGCGCTTCTTCACCACCACGGCCAAAGATGAACGGATCGCCACCCTTGAGTCTTACGACTTGTTTGCCTTCCGCCGCATGTGCAGCAAGCATCCGTCCAATCATCTCCTGACTCATGGAATGAAGGCCTGGGGCCTTGCCGCAGTAGATGCGGAGTGCTCCTTCACGAGCTTCGGCGAGCAATTGATCATTCACAAGCCGATCATACATAATGACATCTGCAGACTGAATACGTTTCAGGGCTTTTACTGTAATCAGATCCGGATCTCCAGGACCAGCGCCAACAATACTAACCAGGCCCCGGCTCATGATCGTGTCCCCAATTTCGGTGCAGCATCGGAACTTGCCAATCCTGAACGACCACCCTGAATGGTTGCCAGTTTGGTCGATAGCTTCACCGGATTTCCCCAGTGGTGTGCAGCATATAGACCGAGTCCAGTAAATACGGCTCCGCCTATGAGATTGCCAACCAATACCGGAATCTGATTCCACAGCCACCAGTCAGCGATACTGACCTGTGCCCCGAGCATCATGCCTGCTGGAATGACGAACATATTTACCACAGCGTGCTCAAATCCCTGAGCGAAAAATATGGTAATGGGCAGCCACATCGCTACGATTTTACCCAGAGTAGAAGTGGATGTCATCGCCATCACTGCCCCGAGTGTGACCATCCAGTTACATAGAATGGCCTTGATGATCACCAGTACAATGCCTGCTCCACCCAAGTGCTGATACCCCAGTGTCTTGGCTTCACTGGTCTGGATCAGCGTTTGAATTAGAGGGTTGCTCATATCCGTACCCATCTTGGTAATGGTCAGGCCGTATAAGAGAGCATAGAATGCACATCCGATTAGATGTCCTGTGATCACCCCAAAATAATTTCGGAGCATCTCCATCCATGTAATTTTACGTTTCATCACTGCGAGTGGAAGCACCGCAAAGTTTCCTGTCACCAATTCAAGACCCAGCAGAATAATAATGGCGAATCCAGCCGGGAATATCAGTGCACCTGCCAAACCAACGGAAGTTTGAGATACAGCGGTATATGCCAATGTGGTTGCAAAGGCAAGGATAGCCCCCGCCAGAAAGCCGCGGATCAGCATCTGTACCCGGTTCATTCTGGCCTTGCTTTCACCAGCTTCGACCATCGATTGCAGCACTTCTGCAGGTTTAACAAAATCCATAGCGCACGCCTCCTTGATGTCAGGGTATCTCTAGCATTTAGCCCGCAATCGTGATGTAAATTTCTCCGCTGTTGCCGTCTACTTCTGTTTTGTAGGTATTCAAGCAGCCTTCATCCGGCTCGTGTACCTTACCGTTACGCAGATCAATCTTCCAGTCATGTAAAGGACAATGAACGGTTGTCCCGCATACCATGCCTTCCGACAGCTTGCCGCCCTTGTGAGGGCAGCGATTCTCGACGGCGTGCAGACTTCCGTCGCTCAGTTTGAAGACGGCAATTTCGGTGTCCTGTATCAGGAATGTCCGTGCTCCCTTTTCATCAATATCCGCAAGGTGTCCAATCCGGAATTTGTTCATCGCTGTTCCTCCTCTTCTAGTGGGTTACCGGCTCGGCACCGGACAGTGGGGTGAAGTTTTTACGCAATTTCTCATCTTCAATGATTTCTTTCCAAGGATCAACCGTGTGACCCAGTGTAACTTCCAGACGTTCAACCAGAGCGAGACGTACATCCCGATCCGCCAATGCTTCCTTCACATGATCCAGACCAACCCGTTCAATCCATGCCGCTGTTCTCTCATTCCATTTTGCGTTCTCTCTATAATATTGCAGGTAAGAGTAAGTCCACTCTTCCACTTCCGCATCGGTCTTTACCGTACAGAGCAACTCGGCTGCACGAACTTTAACTCCGGCGTTACCACCAACGTGAATCTCCCAAGCGCCATCAATGGCGACAACACCCAGATCCTTGATGGTCGCTTCAGCACAGTTCCGCGGACATCCAGAGACAGCGAGTTTTACTTTGGCTGGAGCCACCATCTTGTCGAGTTTTTTCTCCAGACGAATACCCATCTCAATGGAATCCTGTGTGCCGAATCGGCAGAACGTATTACCTACACAAGTCTTCACCGTACGCAGCGCCTTGCCATAACCGAAACCGGAAGGCATATCAAGCTCTTCCCAGATCTTCGGCAGGTTCTCCTTCTGAACACCGAGCAGATCGAGTCGTTGTCCACCCGTGAATTTCACCAAAGGCACATCGTATTTCTCTGCAACAGTCGCAATTTTGATCAATTCCGCTGGAGAAGTAACACCACCATAGATCCGTGGAATAACGGAGTAGGTACCGTCCTTCTGGATGTTGGCATGATAGCGTTCATTGGTGAATTTGGATACACGCTCGTCTGTGTATTCAGCCGGCCAGATCATACCGAGATAATAGTTTAGGGAAGGACGGCACTTGGAGCAACCTTCCGGTTCATTCCAACCGAGAACATTCATGACTTCCTTGACGCTTTTGAGTCCCATCTCCTTGATCTGTGCAACAATCTCATCCCGATCATAGGATGTACAGCCACAGATGCCTTCTTTGGTCTGTTCACCTACATTATCACCGGCATAATATGTGAGCAGGTTTTCGATAATAGGTTTGCACCCACCGCAAGAAGCGGAAGCTTTGGTACAGGATTTGATTGCACCGAGTGTATTACAGCCTTTATTCAGAACGGCGTCTCCAATGGAAGCTTTGGTCACACCGTTACAACCACAGACGATCTCGTCATCCGGCATACTCGCCATTCGTTCTGCGACAGATGGACCCGAGCCTGAACCACCGGAAGGTACACCGAGCAAAATTTCTTTCTCCCGACCACTGATGTTCTCACCACTCTTAATGAGGGAAAACAGCGATGCGCCATCCGTGGTATCCCCGAACAATACAGCTCCGATCAGCTGTCCGTCTTTGATCACCATCTTTTTGTACACACCATCGACGTCATCCTGAATACGAATGCTGCGAGTGTCCGCAGCGTCTTTGAATTGTCCGGCAGAGAATACGTCCACACCGGATACTTTCAGCTTGGTAGAAGTGACTGAACCTTCATATCCCTCGGTTGCAGCGCCAGCCAGGCGTTTTGCGAGCACCATACCTTGTTCATATAATGGAGCAACCAGTCCGTAGGCAATACCGCGATGTTCTGCACATTCGCCAACGGCAGAGATGCCAGGGATGCTGGTATGCATATAATCATCTACAATGACTCCACGATTTACATCGAGGCCGGTATTGCGAGCCAGTTCAATCTGCGGACGAATCCCGACAGCCATGACAACCAGATCCGCTTCAAGTACCGTTTGATCAGTAAAACGAATGGCTTTTACTCGTTGTTTGCCTGTGATTTCTTCGGTATGTTTGTTCAAAAGGAACTTCATGCCCTGTTCTTCAAGCTCCCGCTGGAGCATCAGACCTGCAGGGAGATCCAGATTCCGGTCCATCAAATGACCGTTAATATGGATGACTGTGACGTCCATGCCCAGATTGAGCAGCCCCCGCGCTGCTTCCAGTCCTAGCAATCCACCTCCAATGACGGCAGCTTTGCGATACTTTTGTGATGCTGCCATCATGGTCTCGCAGTCTTTAATATCGCGGAAACCGATCACGCCTTCCTTGTTAGCTCCGGGAAGAGGGAGGATGAACGCTTGTGAACCGGTTGCCATAATCAGCTCATCATAGGCTGCGCGTACACCATTTTGAGATACAACTTCCTTGTGCTTGGTATCGATCTGAACGACCGGGTCACCCGGGTACACCCGAATGCCGTTATCTTCGTACCAGCTCCACTCATTGATTACGATATCTTCGATGGATGTTCCGCCAGCCAGTACGGAAGATAACATGATCCGGTTGTAGTTGGGATGCGGCTCTGCGCCGAAGACTGTAATTTCATAAGCGTGTGGAGCAAGCTTAAGGATATGTTCGATTGTGCGGATTCCCGCCATGCCATTGCCGACCAGCACCAGTTTTTTCGTTGTACTCATTATGATTAGCCCCCTTAGGTCCATTCTGCAAACTGCCTCAAAACCTTGTCTCTAAAATCGAAAAAGCCTGTTATGCCTCGGAGGACTGCGCATATACATACGCATCCCTTGCTCCGAGATTGCAAAACAGGCTTCATTGCCGTTTCAACCAGCTACGCCGTTGTAACTGTGATCGATTCAAATATGGAGTTGTTATGGCTTAACTATAAAAGATCGATCTATTCATGTCAATATAGTTAACATAAAAAAGTATTTGAAATTTAAAGTTAATTATGTTTACATGAGTTTATTGGAATATCGAATGGACGACGAAGTTTTACGAGTATATCTTCTTAGTTTGAAGGATTTTAGATAACGTTAGCACGCTGGATACGATAAATACTGTAGAAAAGGTGCCATGTATAGTGTTTCACCCTTTTTTATTGCAACATGATGAGGCATGAAAAGATCATTCTAATGTTAAAAATAAGACGCATAATCGTCACTACTTAATTTTTGTTAGGTAATGTAACATGTTTATTGCTTTCATGTATTAACGTCTTAAATGATGTGGACTCTGATTATAGCAATAGGGGAGGGATTGATCCATCATGCGATCTTTATTGGTCATCCGTGTTCAACCAACGATAGCTACCTCATCCGATGCAATCCCTCTGACACCGGAGAGGCTGCTGGGAGCAAACGGGTACCATGTACAGGTGGCGGGTAGTGAAGCGGAAGCGGTGAAGCTAGCTCGTGCGGCCGAAGCGTCCATTTTGCATCTGTCGCTGGATGATGTGGAGTACTGGGTGAACTGCCTGGGAAAGGGGAAGTCGGATTCACCGCTGCTTTGGTGGTGCGCGCCAGATACAGCCTCTTCCTCCGCAGAGTCCTGCGAGGTCGAAATCTCATTTGATGGAATACTTACGCCATCCATGACTGGGCCCGAGATTCACTGGACTCTTCACTTTGCAGCCCGACGTTACATGGAACGCAAACAGTGGGAGCAGGAACGGAAGCAATTGCAATCCAGGCTGGAGGATCGGAAGTGGATTGATATGGCGAAGGCTATCCTTAGTGATCTGAAGCAGATTTCAGAGGCCGAAGCCTATGACCTGTTACGCAAGAAAGCGATGGATGAACGCAAACGGATGGTCGATGTAGCTACAGCAATTGTGAAGGCCCATCAACTGCTCCAGTCTTAATTGGAAGGAGGATTCTCCATGGATATGTCTCAGATACTCCGAGAGGTCGGACGTGGGAAACGAGGCTCGCGTGATCTGAATTATACAGAAGCACTGACCGTTGCAGAGAAAATCCTGAAACAGGAGGTTTCCCCTGCCCAGACGGCTGCGTTTCTAATGGCTGAACGTATGAAAATGGAAAACGTCGAGGAACTGGAAGCTTTTGTTCATGCTTGTCGTAACAGTGCGGAACGTTTCTCCATATTTCAGGATGGATTGGACTGTGCGGGTCCTTATGATGGACGGACAAAGTCGTTCATGGCCACGTTTCCGGTTGCGTTTGTACTCGCGGCGGCCGGGTTGCCGGTGACTTTGCACGGGAGTGATCCTTTACCACCCAAGTGGGGCGTCACGTTGTCCGTGCTTTTGAAGGAAGTGGGAATTGATACACACAAGATGGATCGGGAAGATGCCCGGAGCGCTGCATTGCGTTCGGGTGTCATGTACGTGTCCTCCGAGGATTGGTGCGCACCTCTTCGCAAGCTTCGTCCGTTACGGGAAGAGTTGGGTTTTCGAACTGTGTTTAACACAGCAGAGAAACTGATTGATTATAACCATTCACCGTATTTGGTGTTTGGTGTGTTTCATAATACCTTTCTGGATCGGATTGCGAAGTTGCTCACCCGGTTTAACTATCGTCGTGCTTATGTTGTACAGGGGATGGAAGGTTCAGAGGATCTGTATATTGATCGCCCAACCCGCGTATACGCCGTGGAAGACAGCGATATGAAGTTGGAATTGGTTGATCCAGCAGCCTATGAACTGGATATGCCCGTGCCGGAACTGGTCTGGACGGCTGCGAAGCAGCTTGAAGTGGCGGAAAGTGTGTTAAGCGGTGATGGTCATATTGCTTTTGTGAATCAGGTCTTGTTAAATGGAGGTTTCCGCTTGTACGCGGCGGGGCGTGTCAATTCCATCGAAGAGGGCATATACACTTGTCAGGGATTGCTGGAGAGTGGTGCAGCGTATCGCATCTATCAGCAGTGGTGTGTCTCCATGGGTGGTGAACTGCCGGATAACAGAGCGGTGTCCATCTATCCGGCATCGACCAGATAATGTAATGCTGGTGTTCAATCTTGTTATTGTTTAGCGTGTTTTTATTCCCAAGGATAAGTAACGGTCAGGAAGTCAGCGAATTTCTTGCTCTCTTCCCGCCGTTGTTTCCGCATGGCCGCCCGATCCGGAGCGGTCTCGTATAGTTTCTTCTCTTCTTCCGTCTCCGGGATAATGCGGGGTACGATCAGTTTGCGATTATTTTCGTCCAGGGCCACAAAGGTCAGAAATGCAGTCGCCGCAATTTTCTTCTCTCCGGTCTTCAGATCCTCTCGAATCACTTTCACAAAAATCTCCATGGAACTTCGTCCTGTCCAGGACGCGAACGATTCAAGTGTAACCGAATCCGTTGGATTAATCGGGTACAGGAAATCGACAGAGTCGGTTGAAGCCGTTACAGTATTGACCCGGCATAGCTTGGAAGCGGCAATGGATGCAATATCATCGATGTAGGACATCAGCTTGCCGCCGAATAACGTATTATGATTGTTGACATCGGTTGGGAATACCCGTGCCGTCTTGAAACAACGTGTTTCGCGTACATATTTTTTCTCCACCTGATCCATCTCCGTGGGTTTCGGTATCTCTCTCATGCTTTTTCCTCCTTACAGTATGGCTGCTGTGACTTGAAATTGGACTGCATAAAAAACCGCCAGGCGCGGACCGGCGCGCTGGCGGTTTACTGCTGTATATTAAGCCTTGGGCTTGAAAATGCCGGACGGTTTGCCGATCGGCAAGAACGCATAACCGAAGTGAGCGTTCAGTACCGAAGCACCTGTACCATACAGGGACACAATTCCGATCGCCAGTTCAGCGTATGCTGCAATGGTGTGGAAAATGTGAGGAGCTACGCCGAAAGCGTCAAAGGTCAAGCCAAGGAACAGGAAGTCAATGAGAATGAAGATGATAAGCAATACTTTATTCGCTTCGATAGCACCAATCGTCATGAACAGGGTGAATACGAGGTATCCGGCAAAAGCAAATCCGAGCTGCTTGCCATCGGCCTGTTCAGCAAGCGTTGAGCCAAATACGCCCATTTTGATCATCCAGTTGGCAGCCATAGCAAACCAGAAGAATGCGTACGCGCCAAAAGCCGTTGTGCCAAAGGTATTGTTGCGTTTGGAATCTTGAATACATGCGAATAGCTGGGCAAAGGCACCCAGGAAGATCGCCCAAGGAATAGCGTAGCTAAGTCCTTCTGTAATGCCAAGCTTTTGGGAAGAAGCGACCAGGGTTACGATAGCCAACCCAAATAATCCCATTGCGCTGGGATCGGCGTTAACAATTTTGACTTTAGTCTGTGAATCGGTCTGCATGGTGATGATTAAGCCTCCAATAATATCAAATCAGGATCAATGGCCGTCGTTGGCCGTCCTCTAAATTACATCATTTGTATCCGCCGGGTCCGGACACACACATCGCCCTATTGTACCTGAATGACCCCGTTATGGAAAGGGATTTTATTACCTTTTGAACCAATGTACTTTTTGTTTTTTCAATATACACATTTACGACACAATCCATTCTGGCGGTGAATGGTGAGGCCAGACGCTAGAATCCAACCCACGATAATACCACTAAAATTGCGTCATATCAGCCATTTTCGGATAAGCTCTTGTGTGATAAAATAATCTTTATCAAAATTTGGAGAAGAATACAAAACATCCTTGTCTCCTATGCCATATGTTAATCCAACTATAGATTGACAGGAAAAACTAAAATGGTTCACAGAATAAGGAGGTATCAGGGGTCATGGTTATGAGTTTGGATTTGAAAAATAAAATAGAGAAGGCCAGACATAACCTTCATATGCTGGTAGAGCATAACAAGGGTGGTCTTGGGCATCCCGATGTGATTCGGCAGTCTATGGCATTGGACGAATTGATTAATGAGTATAACCGAATTAGCCGAAACCATTCACGGGCCTGAACCCAAAGCGATTTTAATTTTATACACGGAACAAATCACATAGATTGTAACGCTTGATCGTACAGACGGGCATGAATATAGCCGAAATGGATATCCTCATTTGAAGAGGCGGTATCCTACCGGCGTAATATTCATGCCCGTTTGTTTTAGCATCGTATCCATCATGCATCTGTTTAATGCAGTAATCGTTTGGCTTCCAAATATAGGACCTGTACGAACTTTTTTGTATTAATGCGTGTTTGGGACAAGGAAGGCTCCACATTGTTTTGCAGCTCCAGCATTTTCTTGCGAATTTCAGTGAAATCGAAAAATTTGGATGCATAGTTCTCGAACTTGGGATGTGTATAGTCTGTTAATCCCAGAGAAACCACATGGCTCAGAGTCTGGAAGATGGCCCTGCGAACACGTTGTTCCGATGCCTTGATCTCCTTGTTCACCTCTGCGAGAGAGGCGTCTTCTCCCAGTTTACGTATCGCTACATTCTGGAAGATGTCTTTGAGGGATGGGAACGTATAGGGGGACAGCTTATGCTCATCTGTCTCTACCTGCTCCAGATATTCCAGCATGTCCAGCAGATCTCTGCTGCCTGCTTCGCCGATCATGCCCATCTCGGACAGCAGGAAATGTCCTGCAGTCGTAATTGTTTTGTCCGGAACAGGAGCCGCAGCACGTTCGATAGAATTCAAACCGGACAATCCCTGCAATGTCCGCTGAATATCTGCGATGGATTGCTGCATCCGAAGCCTTTCGTTCACCAGCCGCAGAACAGATAGAATCTCTAACCGGTTAATCGGCTTCGTAATATAATATTCAATGCCTAGTGAATAGGCTTCTCCGATCATATTTTTCGACTCGATCTGGGAGATCATGACGATCTTGCCCTCGAACCTTCCTTCAAGCGCCCGCACAGTCTGGATCCCGTCTCGTTGTGGCATCAGCAGATCAATCAGCAGGATATCCACCTTATGCATTTCCAACACTTCCGCGTGAATATGTGCTCCGTCCTCAGCTTCCCCGGCAATATCGCCAAGGCCTTCATCCTCAATAATATCCATCAACATGGAACGAACGCCAGGATCATCATCCACGATAAAATAACGCATGTCAGTCATTCCCTTTCTCTGCGAATGGTGTGATTGATAAATCTATGGTAAAGGTGGTTAACTCCGCCATGAACTCTCGTTCCAGTGTAATCGTTCCTTTCCTTCTTGCATAGAACCTGATATGTCAGGTTAAATGACAATGATTGGGCGACAAAGCCCATTTTTAAAATAAATGTAGGAATTGCATGTAGGTATTTGTCGATTTCCGTAGATGCCCTTGTAGTATAAGTAACATCCTGAAGTCTGGGGCTAGTGTTGTGCAGAATGGTACAAACTTTTCACGTGACCATCTCTGTGTTTGAAATACACCATAAAAGGGGCATACCGATGGAGCAAACAATACAAGATATTGTCGTCATTTTCAATGATTTTCTATGGTCCAAAGTGTTAATTATACTATTGGTAGTATGTGGTATATATTTCACCACCAAGACCCGATTCATGCAATTCCGCATGATTGGAGACATGGTGAAGGTGCTTCTAGAGCGGAAAAGCAAGGAACCAGGCAAAATTTCACCTTTTCAGGCATTCTGTATTAGTATGGCGGCCCGTGTGGGTACGGGGAATATTACCGGTATTGCACTGGCTATCGCACTGGGTGGACCTGGGGCTATATTCTGGATGTGGATCATTGCAATTATCGGGTCAGCCTCCAGTTTTGTGGAGAGTACGTTGGCTCAGATCTATAAAGTGAAGGATAAGGGCGGATTCCGCGGGGGTCCGGCATATTATATGGAACGTGGGTTGGGCAAACGCTGGATGGGGATTTTATTTGCCATTCTCATCACGCTTTCATTCGGTTTGGTTTTCAATGCGGTGCAGTCTAACACGATTACCGTTGCATTTGAGAACTCATTTGGCACGGATCGGTTAACGGTGGGTATCATTATGGCTGTGATATTTGCAGGAATTATCATGGGCGGTGTCAAGCGGATTGCAAAAGCATCGGAATACATCGTTGTTGTACTGGCCGTATTGTACATTGGGGTGGCGGCTTTTGTGGTGCTGGCGAACATAACCCAGCTTCCGGCCATGATTGCGTTGATTGTCAAAAATGCCTTCGGCATCGAACAGGTTGCTGGCGGAACGTTGGGCGCTGCACTGATGAACGGTGTGAAACGCGGATTGTTCTCGAATGAGGCGGGAATGGGTAGTGCCCCAAATGCTGCTGCAACGGCGGATACAACACATCCGGTGAAACAGGGACTTATTCAGGCGTTTGGCGTGCTGACAGATACGTTAGTGATATGTACAAGTACAGCCATGATTATTTTGCTATCCGGGGTATACAAAGGTTCCGATCTGGGTGGCATTGAATTAACTCAGGCTGCTTTAAGTGTACATATTGGTTCATGGGCATCGGGATTCCTGGCGGTAATGGTGTTCCTGTTTGCCTTCAGTACACTAATCGGAAATTATTACTATGGAGAAACCAACATTGAGTTTATCAAATCCAACAAAGTTTGGCTGTGGGTATACCGCATTTGCGTTATCGCGATGGTGGTGTTTGGTGCGGTAGCCAAAGTGCAGCTGGTATGGGATTTGGCTGATCTGTTCATGGGGCTCATGGTGGTGGTGAACCTGATTGCAATTCTGATGCTGTCCAAGGTGACTTTCGAAGCGTTGAAGGACTACAAGAAACAAAAGGCTGAAGGACGTGATCCCGTCTTTACGCGGGACCGGATTCATATTCCGGGTGAAGTGGAATGCTGGCAGTCGGAAGAAGAAGTTATTGGAGATAAATCAAAACATGTAGCCAATTAAGATTTTATCTGAAGTAGTTGGTTATATAAAATGGGCACAACAAACAACAGGACTTGGATTATCCATCATGGGCAACCCGAGTCCTGTTTGTTGCATTACTTTTTAACCGAATAGCTGATCAGTTGTTCGGACAGAACTTTCATTCGCTCCCCTGTTTCATTAAGCTGCTCAATCACATCCGTAAAGGAGGATACAAGCGTTGCTTGTTCCTGTGAAGAGGCTGCAATCTGGGAGACTTCAACTTCCATCTGTTTGATGACCTGTTGTACATCTCTCAGACTGGTATCGATATCACTTGTAGCTTGTTTGGCATCCACAGAGAGTTTGCGTACTTCGGAAGCAACCACACCGAAACCAGCACCAGCTTCACCAACACGAGCGGCTTCAATAGCTGCATTCAGGCCAAGCAAGTTGGTTTGCTCAGAGATTTCACGAATGAACCCGGCTACTTTGTTGATTTGGGAAGAGTTCTGAACAGCAAGTCTTGTGTTCTGCAAGATCTGCTCACTGGTTGCTTGCAATTCTTCGGCATGAGCAGCGACATGCTGCACCATATCAACGAGGTTACCATTGATGGTTTGATTTTCTTGTATAATATCCTCAAGTTGGTTCTGGTTAGATTGGTCGTAAGATACACAGAAAACAGCAACAACTTTCTGGTGATCATCAAAGATCGGAATGTTCAAAATATCCAGTTCGATACCATAAACGTCCTTGGAGAGAGTAGCGAGGGTAGCTTCTCTTCCGTTTTTTAAGATGGAAAAGTTTTGATACGACTCCAAGAGTGGCATTCCTTTTTCAAAACCAAGGTCAAACTTGTCAGTGGTAATAACCTCTAACACCTTTTCGTGATCATATACAGTTAAACTAGCTGGTTCTCTAAGGATCAGGCTGATATAAGGCATTACTTTAAGCAGGGCATCTACAACGTTCATGGAAGAGGACCATCCTTTCAATATTTGAATGTATTATTTTTAACGATCTATGGAATGCTCTATCTTTCATCGGACGGAAATGGCTATTCGTGAACGGCATTTTGCATGAAAGAATGAACATTTTATGATTAAATTTTAAAATATTTCCCATTTGAAATGATTTACTGGATATAAGTGTTAGCTGTAACTATTTTTATATCAAGATATTTGTACGAATGTACATCAATTATGGGACATATGTCCTTTTGCATGCGTTATATTCGACAACGGAGGGGAAGTCGGAATGAAAGAAATTATGGACTTTGGACTTGTGCGGCAACTCGCCCGTGAGAATGGGTTGGATCAGGTGCTGGACGAGCCTGCGCTCGCTGAGTTGCGACTACTTGAGGCTGCAAAGGGCGAGATGATATGTGCCAAAGGTGAACGACCTGAGCGGTTATATTTTCTCGTGCAGGGCAAGCTCAAGATCTATACCACCCTGCCTAACGGCAAGTCTCTGTTACTTCGTTTCAGTACACCCCTTGCGCTTGTGGGAGATTTGGAACTGGTAAATGGCAAGGAGGCTATGAATACGGTAGAGTCTGTGAGCAAAAGCCTGCTGCTGGGTATCAGCTATCGCGCTCTCCAGAATACGTATGCAGAGAACCCTAAGTTTCTCCACTTTATGCTGAGTCAAGTTACGCACAAATTGTATACCTTTTCCAACCTGTCGAGTCTGAATATGTTATATCCGGTCGAGAGCCGATTTGCCAGCTATCTGTTGTCCACCATGGGCCAGGACGAGTCTTCTTCGGAAGAGATCCAGACCTCCAAGCTCACCGAACTGGCCGATATGCTGGGCACCAGCTATAGACATCTTAATAGAGTTGTTCAAGATCTGTGTAATCGAGATATTATTCGCAAAGTGCAGCGGAAGCTAGTGATCTGTGATCTGGAACAGTTGCGTGTCATCGCAGGAGGCAATATATATGAGTGATGGGATTTTAAAATAAAGACCAAGCCTGCATATCTAAGCGACATAACGCGACACAATAAAATACAATACGGCACAACAAAGAGCACCCTCCCGAATATACCAAGGGGTGCTCTTTTTGCTCTGCACTTCAAGTGGATTAGATATCTCCGTGTTGTTCGAACAATTGAGCGATCTCTACAATGACACGGGTTGCTTTCACCATATTGTCTACCGATACATACTCGAATTTGCCGTGGTAGTTCTCACCACCAGTGAAGATATTTGGTGTTGGCATGCCCATATAGGATAGCTGGGAACCGTCTGTTCCTCCCCGGATGGGGCGAATAACAGGTTCGATGTCCAGTCGGGTCATGGCTTCATGGGCAATGTCGACGATCTGGCGTACGGGTTCAATTTTCTCACGCATGTTATAGTACTGGTCATTCAATTCAACTGTGATGCTTTTCTCTCCATACTTGGTCTTCAGTTCGTTTGCGATATGGAGCAGATTTGTTTTGCGCTCTTCAAACTTCTCCCGGTCGAAATCACGGATGATGTAGCTCATTTTCGTCAGCTCAACGTCACCCTCCAGAGACAACAGATGATAGAAACCATCATAACCGTCTGTGAATTCAGGAGCTTCCTCCACAGGCAGGCGTCGATTCAATTCCATTGCAATTTTCAGAGAGTTCACCATCTTATCCTTCGCTGTTCCGGGATGCACATTGGTGCCTCGTACGGTAATTTTGGCGGCAGCTGCGTTAAAGCTCTCGTATTCCAGCTCACCAAGCGGTCCGCCATCAACTGTGTACGCATATTTGGCTCCAAAAGCAGCTACATCGAACTTGTGCGGTCCACGGCCAATCTCTTCATCCGGGGTAAAAGCAACCCGAATCTTACCGTGTTTCACTTCCGGGTGTTCAATCAGATAGGCCATCGCCGTCATGATCTCGGCAATGCCTGCCTTATTATCTGCACCAAGCAACGTTGTACCATCGGTTGTGATCAGGGTGTGGCCTTTATACTCGTGTAGTTCCGGGAAATCCTTGTTGGACAGTACGACATCCAGTTCCGAGTTCAGCACAATGTCAGCACCATCATAGTTATCGATAACCTGTGGTTTGACATTTTTGCCAGTAAAGTCGGTCGCTGTATCGAGGTGAGCCAGGAAACCAATTACAGGAACATCCTTGTCGGTATTGGATGGCAATGTAGCCATGACATAACCGTTCTCATCCATCGTCACATCTTGCAGACCAATGGAAGTACACTCTTCAACGAGCAGTTTGCCCAAGGCCAGTTGGCCGGGTGTGGAAGGGCATGTCTCGCTATTTTCATCGGATTGGGTATCCATCTGAACATAAGTACTCAGTCTTTGAATTAAAATATCTTTCATCTATTATCGCTCCCTAGCTTGAGTAGTATATAAGTTGAGCTACTTGTTTTACACTGATCCACTCCGATGACAGAATAACCTTCTGATCGCTGTTATCCCCAGATTTTTTGATCCACTTTTACAAAGGTGAAAATCTGAGGATAGCATATGCTTTCGATGCAGCTTTCTTTCAGAAAACTTTTAGGCGAAGTGTATGCTTTCGAAGTAGCTTTCTTTCAGAAAGCTTTTAGCTCCGCTTCTACAGGTTATTTCTGCCCTCTCCGTTATCGTGTAACCGTTAGTCACAACTTATGTAAAATGGGTATAGTAATTATTGTGGTCCTCTACGGTTATCATATCATGTTTTGCAGTCATTTCCAGAATGGGGCAGATCCGAAATATGAGGATTTCTAGGTATCAAAAAGGGTACTAGGTCACAAAAATGTACGTACTTGTATTTCTATAACTGAGGTTCATAATAAATGATGAAGAAAGGATGAGTTCTAGACATGCCATTTATCACGGTTAAGGTACTGGAAGGCAAGTCGGTTGAGCAGAAACGTCAGTTGATTGAACGTATGACTCAGGTGGCTTGTGAGACACTGGATGTTGATCCGAGTAAAGTCTTTATCTTCATTGAGGATTTGGAGAAGGACAATTACGGCAAGAACGGAAAACTGTTTTCGGACTTAGACAAATAAGTAAGGCTTCATATATATCATGATCATGGAACAGGAGATGTAACATCAATGACTGAACAATTATTTTCCCCTTATCAATTCAAGAGTCTGCAATTAAATAACCGTGTCGTCATGGCACCGATGTGCCAATATTCCGTGACGGCGAAGGACGGCATTCCGAACGATTGGCATCAGGTTCACTATGTGAGCCGTGCGGTTGGAGGAACAGGACTGATTGTAATTGAGATGACCGATGTAGATCCGGATGGACGTATTACCGATAATGACTTGGGTATATGGTCAGATGAGCATGTGCCTGCCTTCACCAAACTTGTAGACGGAATCCATGCCTACGGCTCCAAAGTAGCTATTCAGATCGCACATGCGGGACGAAAAGCAGAGGATGCTCCGCAGCCGGTTGCCCCATCGGTAGTTACATTCCCGGGAGAAAAGTACAAGGAGCCTCGTGCGTTAAGTACGGAAGAGGTAGAAGCCATGGTGCAGAAGTTCGCAGACGGTGTTCGCCGCGCAGTACAGGCTGGAGTAGATACCATTGAGCTGCACGGTGCACATGGATACCTGATCCACCAGTTCCATTCCCCGCTGATGAACCATCGTGAGGATGTATATGGGCAGGATCTGTCCCGTTTTGGCGTAGAAGTCATTCGGGCAGTGAAAAAAGAAATGCCAGCAGATATGCCACTGATTTTGCGGATTTCGGCCGTAGAATACGCGGATGGTGGATACGATATCGACCACACCATCAATATCGCTCGTGCCTACCAAGATGCAGGCGTGGACATGTTCCATATCAGTTCAGGTGGAGAAGGTCCTGCGGGACAGCGGAAACCGGGGAACTATCCGGGGTATCAGGTACCATTTGCCCGTCGCTTCCGTGAAGAACTGAACGTTCCTGTAATCGCAGTGGGTATGCTGGAGGATGCAGCATTGGCTCAGGCGGTGATTGGCAACGGCGATGCGGATCTGGTCGCGGTTGGTAGAGGTATGCTGCGTGATCCGTACTGGGCGAACCATGCCGCTCTGGAACTGGGTGTCAGTAAGGAGCAAGCCGCCATTGCGGAGCAATATTCTCGTGGATACTAATTTGCTCTAAATTGTATTTACACTTGCCACTCCGATGACAGAATAACTTTTCGATCGCTGTTATCCCCAGATTTTTTGATTCACTTTTTCAAAGGTGAAAATCTGAGGATAAAGGCGAAGCGTATGCTTTCGATGTAGCTTTCTTGCAGAAAGCTTGTAGCTTCACTTCTTCAAGTTATTTCTGTCCTCTTCGTTTTCGTGTAAATGTTAGTGCAAATTTTATATAGTAAAAAAGGCCACAGCATGGGTTAAACCTTATGCTGTGGCCTTATCTGTATAATGAGAAGCATCAGCATATCCATCCAATTACGGATGGCTACGCTCTTCGAGTTGCTTCATAGACGAATTTTTGATTCGACTGCGTGGGTGGTTGGTCCGGGTTAAAGTCGGCGTACACTTTAATGTCAGAGAAACCAATGTGTTCGAGAATTAGGCGTAACTCTTCTATGCCGTACCAACGTAGGGTAAGTTGTTGCAGCTCCGTAGCAACAAGAGCACCCTGACGCCATTGTTCGTAGCGAATCAGACTTACTTTATATTGGTGCAGAAGGTTCACTTCAATGGTTTTCACTTCTACAGTAATCGTATCACCATCGGGTAATGAAACGGTTGATGTTTCTACGGAAGAGGGTTGTGTCACATCGGGCAGAAACAGATCAAACACGAGCTTGCCGCCAGGTTCTAAATGCTGAAATAGATTACGTAATACGTTAATCGACGCCTGTCTGTCTTGGATGAGGAGCAGAGAACCACCGGGAATGATAATTGCCTCGTATCGATATGGAAGATCAAGCTTCTCCAGATCGGCAACGAACAGCTCAGGCATGGGTAATGCCCGCTCCATACAACGAGAACGGCATGAATTGATCATATCCATTGAATAATCAATTCCATCCACCTTCAAGCCTGCTTCAAGCAAAGGAATGAGCACTCGGCCTGATCCCGACATGGCTTCAAGGATACGTCCTTTGCAGCGCTGAAGATAATGGCGATAGAATTCAATGTCTCCTCCCAAGGAGTGTCCCACAGGTTTCGTAAGATCATAAACGGCGGTGCATAATGGACCGTAATAACTGAATGACATAGTATAGGTGTCCCCCACATGTAAATGAATTAAATTGCAAACGTGAAAGGGAACTCGTTAAGATTATCCCTTCCGGCAACGGTTGGAAATGGATTTTTCAGAGCAGACTATCATAGGATTCACGCACCTTTTATGGAATATGTTCCAATTATAGGGTGGGGATAAAGCGGAGGTCAACTTCTATTCGGGTAGTCATACGAAATGAAATGTATAAGGAGGTGATTCGAATGGATTCATCATCAAATTCATCAAGCGCACTGCCAGATATCCGGCAGGAACTGGTACTTCATGCACCTGTAGAGAAGGTGTGGGAAATGGTCTCGACCGAGCAGGGACTGAAAACCTGGTTCATGCCAGGCAATCTGGAACCCGTGGAAGGTCACGAGTTTATATTGGAAGCAGGCCCCTTCGGCCAATCACCATGTCAGGTGACGGAAGTTCATCCGCTGCACAAGCTGTCATTCCGCTGGGGTAAGGACTGGACGTTGACGTTCCAACTGAATGAACAGCCCGAAGGTACGGATTTCACACTGATTCACAGCGGTTGGGATGCGGATAAACTGACCGAGTTTGGACAGGCCCACGCTATCGTACGCGAACGTATGGAACAGGGATGGGCCGGAATCGTTCAGAAGCTTGCCCAAGTTGTTAAATAAATCTTCATTCAATCAACCCCAGGCCATTTCGCCCGTTCATTCCGGTGAAATTCGGCCTGGGGTTCCTTGGTGTACCAAGAGCTGGCGGAAACAGATAGAAATCCTTCAAATTATAACGAATTTGACCTATTATGATACGGAAACTATTTCCGTGAGCACCAGAAACGTGTAACATGAATTATAGTGATAAATCGACAGAATTAGACGTCTCTCGCCATTGTGGATGGAAGGAATACATAGATGAGAAAACACTGGATTATGCTGACCATAAGTTTCATATGCATTGTCATTGTTCCGCTGGGCTGGATCGCCCAGACGTTAATTAGTGAGCGGAGTAACCCCCAGGCTGCGGATGGAAGAATTGACCTGACCGAATGGGACTTTGATCGCAAGGGGGCAGCGTCTCTAAAGGGTGTCTGGGATTTCTACCCTGGGCAGTTGCTGAGTCCGGCAGATATTGAAGCAAGTGTATCCGGTCGCAAGCTTTTGCCGGCTTCGTCTGGCACTCAAGTTCCTGCCCGATGGAACAAATCTTTGGGGCAGGCGCATGGGTATGGAACCTATCATTTGCAAGTCCAGCTTACACCCCGGACGATGAAAAATGATTATGGTATACGCACACAGAATATACGCATGGCCCACCGGGTATTTATCGATGGTAAAGAGATTGGCGGCAAAGGTCTGCCAGGAAAGACCAAGGCGACAGATATACAATTAAATCTGCCCTTTACAGGATTCACGTCCATTGAGGGCAATACGGCTGATATTATCATTCAAGTATCGAACTATAGTTATTCTTCCGGGGGCATAGTAGCGCCCATTTTGTTTGGAGACGAGCATAGTATTCTGAAAAGTCAGCAACAAGATTGGCTCAGGGATCTGATGGCCTTATTCGGTTTTATCTTGCCAGCCGCCTTTTTTCTACTTCTGTTCAGATTACGACGTACGGAGAAGGAGCTTCGTTTTCTCGGATTATTCAGCCTTTCTGGTGCGGTGTACGCTCTGACACATGGGGAGAAGTTACTGGGTACGTTTGTACCGTTCCTGACCAATAATGAGATACTTCGGATTCAGCTCCTTAGTTCAGCCTTTGCCTATTACTTTTTGCTTCGATATATGGATGCCCGTGTGCCAGGAGCAGTTCATCAGTGGTTTGTTCGTCTGGCTGTAGTGCTAATCATTACTCAGACCATTGTGGGTATTACGCTTCCTCCGACGCTTTTCTCGTCTCTTGAGCTTCCCATGTTACTGATCTCGCTTGTTGTCATGTTGTATACGCTGCGAGCCATGTTCTATTGGTTGAAAGGCCGGCCGAATGACAGCCACTTTGCATTGGTGAGTATGATGAGCATACTCATGGTTGTTGTGTTGTATACGCTTGGTGCGTTCACTACCCTAGACACAGCGTTCTTTGCGCTGATTGAACTTTTATTATTTGTATTTGCCCAGATGATAGTGACCGCACTCCGCTTCGCACAATCATTCCGAGACGTGGAAGCCCTGTCAGAGCGTTTGCTGGCCATCGACAGCCTGAAGGACGAGTTCATGGCGAATACGTCTCATGAGCTGCGAACTCCCCTGCATGGCATCATTAATATTGCGCAATCCATGCTGGAAGGGGCGGCCGGAGCAGTCACGCCCAAGCAAGCCAAAAATCTCTCCATGATTACTTCAACCGGCAAACGCCTTTCACTGCTGGTTAACGATATTTTGGATTTTTCCAAATTAAAAAATAGTGAGATCGAGTTGAAACGGGTACCTGTTGATCTGGAATCCGTTGCTCGTACTGTGGTTGAAGTCTCGGGTTTCACGTTTGAGGACAAGCCGGTTATATTGATTCAGCAATGGCCCCAGTCTTTGCCACTTGTTGAGGCAGACGAAGATCGCCTAAGGCAAGTTCTGTATAACTTGCTGGGTAACGCCTATAAGTACACTGAGCAGGGTGAGATTCGATTGTACGCCAGTGCGGAGGGGGATTGGGTGAAGGTATCGGTCGCGGATACAGGGGTAGGCATTGCCTTGGACAAACAGGAGGATATCTTCCAGGCGTATGAGCAGAGTAACGGCACGATTGAGCGATTAAGTAATGGAACCGGACTGGGTCTGAGTATTACGCGAAAACTCGTTGAGCTTGGCGGTGGTGAGATCTGGGTTGAATCGGCGCCGGGGCAAGGTTCGACCTTTCATTTCACCCTGCCTGTTATGAAGCTGCCTATGTTGCAATCTCATTCGAAACCAGTTGCCGCCCGATATGTTGCTGCACAGGGGGCAGGGGCGAAGGAGCTTGTGACAAGAGAGTCAGATGAGCCGGATGATCTTCCCGAAGCGGAGCATACGATTCTGATTGTAGACGATGACCCTGTGAATCGACAGGTATTGCTCAACCTATTGTCGACAGAACGATATCGCGTGATTGCAGCGGACAGCGGGTCCACTGCATTAAAACTCCGTGAGGAGTTCCCGTCCATTGATCTTGTTATTACGGACTGGATGATGCCTAAGATGTCCGGGCTTGAGTTATGTCGCAAACTGCGCGAGCACAGTTCCTTGTCGGAGTTACCGATTCTGATGCTGACCGCCCGTGGGTTGCCTGAGGATATCAAACACGGATTCCAGGCGGGAGCCAATGACTTCCTGAGCAAACCGGTGGATGCCGGTGAATTGCGTGCCCGGGTTCGGACGTTAATTGAGATGCGGAGTTCTGTGCAGGAGGCTATTCGGACCGAAATGGCCTTTTTGCAGGCCCAGATCAAGCCACACTTTCTATATAATGCACTCAATGTCATTATCGCGACCTGTGCAGTGAATCCGGACAAAGCAACCGATCTGCTGATTGAATTGAGTCATTACCTGCGCGGAAGTTTTGACTTCCAGAACAGGGAGCAGCTTGTTCCTTTGACCAAAGAGCTGGAATTGGTGGAGTCTTATGTGCATCTGGAACAGGCGAGATTTGAGGAAAGGCTGGTGGTTGAGTATGAGGTGGAATCGGACGTGCATCTGTATCTGCCACCTCTCAGTATTCAGCCCCTTGTGGAGAATGCCATTCGCCACGGCGTGATGGAGCGGGCAGCCGGCGGGACTGTTCATCTTAGGATTTTCAAAGAGAGCGAGCATGTAGTCGTCCAGGTCCAGGATGATGGTGTAGGTATCCCTCCTGAGCGTATGGCTCAGGTCAAGTCTGGGCGCACCGAAGGTCCGGGAGGTGTCGGGCTGCAAAATATAAACCGTCGCCTGATGTCTCTCTATGGTCAGGGACTGGAGATTCATAGCCATGTGGGTAAAGGCACGCAGATCCGATTCCGTATCCCTGTGCAAAAGGTGGATTATTCCAATTAGTGTGCCGAGTGAAGCAATTATGGTTAACAGACTAGGGGGTGCCGATAAAATCGGTATTCCTATTGAATCTTTCATGGCAGGAGGCTGAAAGAACGGTGAGAGCCATTGTGATCGATGATGAGAAGCCAGCGCAGCTTCATCTGGAGCGACTACTACGAACGGACGGACGAATTACACCCGTGCAATGTTTTTCAACAGCTCGTGATGGTCTGCATTTTCTGGCAAAGGAACGTGTAGATGTTGTATTTTTGGACATTGGAATGCCCGAGATGAATGGCCTGGAAGCGGCTGAATATATACAGCAATTGGATCAGAGTATTCGTATTATCTTTGTTACGGCTTATGCGGACCATGCAGTGGAAGCATTTGAGTTGCATGCACTGGATTATGTACTGAAACCGGTAAGTTCCGCCCGATTGGCCAAAACCATTGATCGAGTAGCGGGCATAATGTCGCATAATTCCCAAGTTGCAGCCACCGCCGAGGTACAGGAATCGGAACCTGTATCTGTGGAGTTGGATACTGAAGTTCCGGGGCTGCTAACGTTCAAACATCTGGATATCTACAGAAGCTTGGATCAGGGAGCCAAGAAACATAAGTGGCGTACAACCAAATCACAGGAATTGTTTGCTTTTTTGTTTCATCACAGGGAAGAATGGGTAAGCAAGGAGATTCTGCTGGATAAGCTATGGGGTGATGTTTCCCAGGAAAAGGGATTAACCCATCTACATACTTCCGTGTACCAGATTCGAAAGCTGCTTAAGGAATGGAACATGACAGGCAAGCTTGAGTACAATATGAACCGCTATCGTCTGTTATCAGGCAATCTGGTAAGTGATGTGGATCAATTTGAAAAAGCCATGGTCTACAACGTCATCACATCAGACAATGTTGAAGACTTGAGACATATGATTCCGCTTTATCGTGGCGATTATCTGGAAGAGCATGATTATCATTGGGCACAGGCCAAAGCAAGGGAACTCAGACGCAAGTATACAGCGCTGGTTATGGATATCGCGAGATGGGATATGGAGCATGGTCGTGGCAAGGAAGCGATTGAGCAATTAACGATATTGCAGGAACGGGAGCCTTATTCGGAAGAGATCTGCCGACTCATGATGGAAGTGTATGCATCCATGGATGATCAGCAAGGCATACTTCGTTTATATCGTTCATTTACATTGACATTAAATGAGGATCTGGGATATCAGCCGGAGCCCGAAACAAGCAGGTTATATCAGAACCTGACGGATAAATAAACGTATGTAATGTAAGTTCAGACAGGAGGGTGAGCATGAAGCTATTCATACACCGCAAAGATTTGCGTACGGATGATTTGGCCGCATTCGATTATTTGCGGGAACACCAGGAAGAGAGTGTGCATGTTCTCATCTATGATTCATTCCTCCTGCGGCAAGGCCGAGAGAAGGAACACAGCGGTGTGAATTTCAGGCAGCACGCAGCGGAATTAGGCAGACAGTATCTTGAAGCCAAACGAAAACTGCATGTTGCTTATGGCAAACCGGCTGAAGTGGTTGATTTCATCCTGAACGAATTCGAAGGTGAGATTAACGAGATTGTGGTCCATCGGGACATGACGCCATATGCAATCGAGCGGGATAGGGCCATACGCAAAGTTAGTGAGGCGCACGAGGTTTCGTTCACACAACTGACGGATCATCTGCTGATGGATCTGAATGGATTTTCCAATTTTACAGGCAAGTCGGAGCCTTATAAAGTATTTGCGGCTTTTCATCGGCGGTGGGTGGAATTCATGAATGAACATCCCAACCCTCCTTCGGCAACAACGGTTGCAGCGTTGAAGGTGAGCGATCGTCAGATTGAATGGCCGGATGCAATGCAGGTACCTCCAGAGTTGCTGGAGGGCAGTCTTTCGAATGACGAAGACCCACATCTGCTGTTGGATCAATTTTTGTCGGATCGAATTGCTGAATATGGGGATCATCGGGATGAATATGAGGCGTACGAGCCAAGTCATCTCAGTTCTTACGTAGCTGTGGGGGCTGTATCCATTCGCAAAATGTATGATGCGGCGAGTCGCACGGCTGAGGCTGGGGAATGGATCAGGCAGTTGTGCTTCCGCGACTTCTATCTGTATCGAGCGGTCTATGAGAGTCACTATTTTACATATGAAAAGGTGTACGATCTCTCGGCTCTCCATGATGATCACTTTGAACGGTGGTGCAAGGCGGAGACAGGCATTCCGATTATTGATGCAGCGATGACGGAACTGAATGAAACCGGACATATGCCAAACCGGCTGCGGATTCTCACGGCGATGTTTCTCACCAAAAACCTGCAATGCCCATTCACCTTGGGCGAAGCTTATTTCAGGCGCAAGCTGCGTGACTATGATAACATTCAAAACCGTGGTAACTGGTTATGGTGTGCCTCGCTTGGGGAGAATGCGGCTCCGTATTTTCGCGTGAACAATCCAGTAACGCAATCCGAGAAGTATGATCCGCAAGGTGATTATATTCGCAAGTGGTTGCCTGAATTGAAGGATCTGCATAGCAAGGACATCCATCAGCCGCGCAAGGATGCCATTGTTGATCTGAAGGCATCGAGACAGGCAGCGATTGACGTGTATAAACAGATTCTGGCGAGTCGTGGGAAGTAGACTCAGTCAGGGCGTGATCATGCCCAAACCCAAATTTACCATTCTCATCCGGTTGATCCAATATTCATTTGGTTGAGAGCAGGATGTTCCACAGACCGCGTACTCGCGGTCTTTTTTACATATATAGACATGAAAATAGTGTGAAATGTGTTGAAAATTTAGGAATTGTTAAGAAAATGGACTATCCATCTTAAGCATTATGGCTTTTAATAGATAGAGAGCTTTATTGTATTAAGTCATATCTGACATATTGACGAACACATTAAGGAGAAACGTAAACATGAGTGAAACACTGAAAAGAGAGCGAATTCCAGAACTGAATCTGGTGCGTGCCATGGCAATTATCGGCGTACTGTGCGTGCATTCCACGTCCTATGCGACGGTGGACATGACGGGTTCAGGCTACTACTGGCTGTACAACTTTATTAATATCTTTATGAAATATGGTACGCCAACCTTTATTTTTATGAGCAGTTTTGTACTGTTCTATAACTATTACTCCCGTCCGCTGGATAAGAAACTCGTGAGTAACTTCTACAAGAAAAGATTTGTGTATATTTTGCTTCCATACTTCCTGTTTTCATTAATGTATTTTGTATTGCTGCATTTCACACATTATCAGGGCCGACCTTTCGGCGAATCGGCAGTAAGTTTTATCACGAAATTGTTTACGGGCAAGGCCTATACCCATCTGTACTTTGTGTTTATTAACATGCAATTTTATCTGTTATTCCCATTGGTGTTATGGTTGCTTAAGAAATATCCTTCTGTGGTGAAATGGTCTGTTCCGATTGGACTATTGATTCAATGGGCATTCATCGTAAGTAATAAATATGGATTCCAGGTACCCAACAAGGGAAGCTGGGCGTTCTCGTACTTCTCTTATTTCATGCTGGGTGCTTTTATCGGGGTGTATTTCCCTAAAATCAAGCAATGGTTTGTCATCAGTCGGGCCAATGCCACCAAAGGACGCGTAGCTTCATGGATTCTGCTCTGGGCGGTATGGATCATTGCCGGACTTGGCCATGTGTATATCTATTATCTGCTGCGTCTGAAGATCGCAACGTACAACACACTGTGGTATGAATTCTTCTGGAATGTGCATACCTTTGCTTGTGCGCTGGTACTTATCCAGGTCGCTTATCTGCTCTATCGCAAAGGACCATCACTGATCGTGAAGCCGCTAAACCGGCTTGGAGCCCTGTCGTTCGGGATCTACCTGATCCATCCCTTCTTCCTGCTGGTGTATCGTGAATTTCCACCGCAAACTGGTGTTTCCTGGTTAGTGCATCTGTGGTATGCCGGAGGATTCGGTGTAGCTCTGATCGCTTCGTGGATTGTCGTTGGATTGACGGCAAGGTTTGTTCCATATGCATGGGTCATCTTTGGCAATCTGCCAAAACCCAAACCACGTCTGGTCCCACAACAGAACTCAGGCCAACTGGACGTTTGATAAGATGTATTTCCAACACAGGAATAATAAACCGTTTCTTGGTCGACCTTAGGGGAGAGCGGGGAGCGGTTTTTTCGTCTATAGCGTGCCCAGCTAAGCACGCATCTTCTAGCCGGTGAAAATCCGGTCGCGGGAGAGGCCAAGCCCCGTGTAGCTAGGATACTTGCGTATGGAGAAATCTGTGCGTAAAAGCGTATCGACGAAAGTACCTGTCAGAGACAGGGCGAGCGACAGTCCAGGCCGTAACATCAAGTGAATCCTGCCGCGTCGTCAAAAAGGCCTTGCAAGAGGGAAAAGAGGAAGCCGAGTCTCGTGTAGATGGACGAAGGCCAGGGAAGCTGTTTTGAACTTGGAGCGACAGCGAAGAATCCTCCGGCGTAAGGGGAGCGGCATGGTCTGAAAGAGGATGCAGTGAACTGGGGAGACCCTCCCCTGCACGGATTTTTTTTTAGGAATCCGTAAAGTGGTACTCTATAAGCCAGAAGGTGAAGTGAGTGACCAGCAGGAAGGGAGTCCGAGGGGCTCATACTACCTGGGAACGCAGGACAACACAACCTGCGGGAGGGAAGGAGCCCTACTTTGTTCACGTTTCACCAAGAGGTACGAGTTCGTGAATGCCAAAATGGCTAACGACACGCTAGAAAACACTCAACAACTCTTATAGGGGAAACTAAGTCATGAGGCCAAAGCAAATATGCTGCATGCCCATGAAAGATGAACATCGGAAAGCCGTATGAGGGAAAACCTCACGTACGGTTTGATGAGGAGGGGCTGGGTTTTGCCCAGCCTTTTACTCTAGTAGATATGCTAGATGTGGGGAACGAGTGTTTCTTTTTCATGTATAAGGGGTAATCATAAGGCGGAACGATAATACATTATGGATAACAGGATTAAGGTGAATATAATGACAACATGCGAAAAATGCGGGAGACCGATGCAGGATATATTGGAATATGTGGAACACATTCTTCACGAATGCAGTGAACAGACACAGGAGTACAACTCGAAAGATTATCAGGCCTATGGCCATGAGGGTGTTCACGAGCAGATGTGATACAATAGAAAGAAACCGGATTCATACGGAACCGAGGTGACAACATGGAGACGGGTCCAGCCCCTTTCCGGCAAGGAAAGACGGAACAAGAAGCGCGACTGAGCAAAACGTGTATGTATTGCGGACAACAGCGGCCGATGTCCGAATTCCGGCGCAGAACCGGAAAGCGGGCAGGTCCCGGAGCCAGGCGTGGAGCCTGCCGCAGCTGTCGCCAGCTTGATGGACAGGCTGACCACGAGTCAGGTTCAAGCGTGAGCGGACGAACGAATGAACGGATCGAGCGTCAACGGGATGGCTTGGAGACACGTGCTGTTACTGCCAGACCCTCTGCATCTGCGAAAAATGAGGCAGGTCGTACCTCCCACGGTATGGAGCAGGGATCTGCTACGGTGTCTGAGTCTGACAGAATTCTGGTGTCTCAACCGTCAGCAGGCTCGTCATCTTCGAATGACGATGAACGTGCTGACTTGGTGACTTCCTCCCCCTCTTCTTCGGGTATTCGGAAGAAGAGGAGAAGACGGAGAAAGAGCAAGCGATCAGAGGGCATGACGGGCAATGAGCTGAGAGAGACGAGTCTGGAGCAGGATGCTTTGGCAGGTGAGGTAGGAGATGAGCCACAGCCAGGCGAGCACTGGCGTGGGGAAGAAGGGCATTCGCAGGGGCATGCTGCTGCGAATGAGAAGGGCAGTGCACAGCGGGCTGGCGCGCGAGCAGCCGCTGCAGTGCAGGCCGCCGAGCAAGCTGCGGCGGCCCACCAGGCTCTACTGCCAGCTGCGCCGCAAGGCCCGGCAGCAGAGCCCATGGCTGCGGATCAACCGACCGCAGCCAAACACAAGCGCAAGCGGCGCCGCAAGCGTGCTGCCGCGCTCGCGCCCGGCGCAGGGCAGGCCCGCAGCGTAGCTGCTGAGGCCCATGCGCCGGCACTGAGCGACCGTGGCGATGCCACCACGGTCGCTGCACCTACGGCGGCGGAGGCACAGCCTGCCGCCACCGGGCGCGAGCCCGGGCAAGCGCCGGGGGCTGCTGCGGAGGCAGGGCCTCCTGCGCCCGTGCGCCAGCCTGGCTCGCCAGGGTCCAAGCCGCGCCAGGCGCGCAAGGAGCGTGCGCCCAAGGCGAACGGCGAAGACGCTGCCCGCGGTGTATCTGGGCAGCGACCCGCGCATGCCAGCCGAAGCCACGGGGCTGGCACGGATGGCCGTCCCCGCCGCCAGACGCCGTCGGCCCCGGTAGCCATCGACCCGGAAGATCCGGCTTCGCTCCGGACCAACCGGCAAGGCATGGTACGGATGAGAGGCAAGACGGACAAAGGCAGACGCTGGCATCAGGAAGTGGACATGGAGCTTGCGGTCACGCTGGTGAAGGAAAAAGCCGCTGTGGTGGTCAATCGGTACACGATTCGCCGATTGTTCAGCAACAAGGATTTCAAACGGTATATTCTGACCCGGGATCACTACACCTGTTACTTCTGTGGATCGTACGGAGATACGATTGACCATCTGCTGCCGCGTGCCAAAGGTGGACATACCACTCCGCTCAACTGTGTCTGCGCCTGTAATCTGTGCAACCAGTCCAAAGCAGCGATGGATGCCGAAGAGTTCATGCGTTCCGGTATTCCCGAATGGAATGCTGCCCATCAGGCAGAGTTGATTGAACTGGCCATGCAGGAAGCGCAGCTGGAAGAAGGATAAATACCCCCGAAGATGGAATCGGGGTTTTGATATAAAGAGCACACCAAGACCACAGAGGTCGAGGTGTGCTTTTTTGATTTAATTTTGATTGGGGTGGGAAGTAAGTAAGTTTGCCGTGCAATAATTTCTTCAAATTGACATCGGTGTTCATCGAAGATGTACGTTATACTGGGAGGGAGTTGCTAAAGAAGCCTCATCATCCATAAGAATGATGAAATGTATAGTGAACATCAAGCCTGAGAACTTAGAATGTATAGATTGGATGGATGCAGATGACCCCGGCAGCATTGGACATTATGTCATATATTACGGAAGAAAATATTCGTTTCTGGCTGGAGAAGTTTCGCTCCCTGGGCCCGTTGCCGGGAATTTTGCTTACGTTTATGAAATCATTTGTACCGCCACTTCCGACGCTATTAATCGTAGGTGTGAACGGTGCAGTATATGGTCTGTGGGCAGGATTTATATATTCATGGATTGGCATGGTGCTCGGTTGTACCGTTACGTTCCTGATCGTACGGGAGATTGGGAAATCCGCTTTTGTGGAACGATGGGCACGCAAACCTCGTGTGCAACGCAGCATGGTATGGATTCGAAGGAATGCATTCAGTTATGTTTTTCTGCTGAGTATCTTCCCGGTAGGTCCGTTTGTCATTATTAATGTGGCGGCAGGTATCGCGCGAATGCGATTGTTATCCTTCCTGCTTGCGGTGGGTTGTGGCAAAGCGATAATGATCTTCTCAGTTACGTATATCGGTTCCAATGTGGAACAATTTCTGGAGCACCCTGTACGCTGGGTAGGCGTAGTGCTGTTTATTGCGGTATCCCTGTGGGCAAGCCGCAAACTGGAGCGACACTTTACCCGGTCATCGTCAGATGGAGAAGATCTGCATGATCTGAATCAACCAACTGGAAAATCGATTTCCTCTTAAAAGAATTATCAGTGAGCAGATATAGGATGTCAGTAATCTCATTAGCTCGAAGGAGGACCCAGCATGAATGATAATATCTATGTATTCAGCCGAACGATAAATCGTATGAGTGAAGATGAACTTCGTTCAATACTGCGTGTGCTCTATATGAAGTCAGGACATGTGGTCAAGCGGCAGGAAGAGCAAGGCGAAAAGGTGGATTTTGCGGAAGCGGTACAGTCACTGTTTCGGAATATGGATACCCCTTTTGATCTGGGTCGTCTGGAACAACAAGCTCTCGCCGAGGTCGACAAGCCAAATGAAATTCATATTACGTTTGGAGAATCACCTCTAAGTAGTCTGAAAATGGGAATGAGTACATTGCCTGATCAGGAAAAGCGGAGTTTTTTCTCTATAGATGATAATTATGCGGTAGGTCCGTTGGGTGATCTGACCCGGCGTGCAGACTTGCAACGCAGGCATCTCTGGCTGACCGAACGAATGTGTCTCAATGACCGTGAGGCATATGGCATGCATGAACTGGAATCATTATTTGAGCTCAACGCCACAATACAGTCCTTTGATTCCAAGACGTCGATCATTATCTGGTATGCGAATAATGCACGGGAGAAGACGGGACTGCTCTACGCCCTGTATCTATTGCGGAACAGCGAGAGCCCCATATATCTTATCGAGACGAGTGACTTATATAAGCAATTATTTGATAGACCTGACGTTCAATACGATGTGCTCCACACAGGCGAGATTCTTCCGCAAAAGCTTCTGGCGATGTGGCACGTTTGCTCTGAGCAAGAGCCACTGTCCAAGCAAGAGCGCCGCCAACTGGAGCAGGATTGGCTGGAACTTTCGGTACAGCCTGGGCTATTACGTATGATGGAGAATGGCGTGATTCGGAGCTTAACTGAAGATGCGTTGGACGAGTACATTATGCAGAAGGTGAGGGAGCTGACACCGAACTGGGAGCTAGGCAAGTATATCCGAGCAGCTCGTATTGTGGGTGAAGTGATTGGTACAAGTAGCCAGCATATAAGTGATGCGTTCGTGGAGTACCGTCTACGGCAACTGGTGCTGCAAGGCCAACTTGAAATGGATGGAAAGCCACTTGCAATGAGGTATTACAGTATTCGGCTTACCGAGCGCTGAGGCTGAAACGCACAGATAGAAAAACAAGCGACGAGATCGCAAAGTTTGGAATAAGACGGAAGATTTGAGCAGTTCCTTGCACAGACAGGAATATGATCACGAAGTGTCTCCGTTACCAGCTGTTCAGATTTAACACTTAAATAGACTGTTCCACCGGTGAGTAACTTCTACTTGTCCGGGGAACAGTCTATTTTTTCTCGGTAAGTACCGAACCAGCTTCGCTAGTGGATTGTCCAATAACATGCTTCTTGATTATCTCCATATCTATTATGATTTCTTCCCATTCCAGATTTCTAGTAACGGTCCGTGCTGCCCATAGACCGGATCGGTATCCGGGATCGGAACCTCTCGGATTTCCTGAAGAGCCTTGGCATGATCGTCTTCCTCACCTGTGCGTGTGTTGTAACTCATGCCGCCCGGATAAGCTCCGGCAATACGAAAATCAGTGCTGGACTCCAGACGTTTATGCCCTGTTCCAGCAGGAAGAACGACAACGTCGCCTGTTTGAAGGTAAACTTTCTGACCGTTTTCTCCGCCTAAAATCAGTTTCACGAATCCACTCACCACAGCAAGAGCCTCATGAGCATTACTATGATAATGATGATAATTGAACACACCATTCAACCAGCTATTTCCCCATCCGTTACGGTTCAGCAACGATTCTGCGTGAAGGGCCTCTTCAGCCCATACGTTTTTATACAAAAGCACAGGCAGGGTCGGATGATTGGGAATTACACCGTCATCCGGAAGGAATAACGTCTCTATGTCCTTTTTCCGTTCATTCATCTCACATCACCTCACTATAAATTACCCGATAACCTCAAGGACGAACAAAAAACAATTGTAAAATGATACAAAATGTATCATTTTAAGGTTATACTCAGTACATAAACTCTCTTCAATGCACTCGTTGTATAAATCGCAAGGGGGAATCGTGTGTGAACATTGTGATTACAGGGGCTTCTGGATTTGTGGGATTTAATCTTTCACAGTATTTGGCGCAAAAAGGGCATCGAATTACCCTTCTGGATCGGGATGATTACTGTCAGAGGCTGGTTCATATCTCTCCTCTGCACGAGATGCCGTTCATCTGTTGTGACCTTGCAGCGGACCGGATTCATCTACCTCCAGGAACAGATTACATAATTCATCTGGCGGCCATGCCACACGTGGATTATTCGTATCATCAGCCAGGGGAAGTTTTCCGCAATAATACACTTAGCACACAGTCTGTCCTGCAATATGCTACGGAACATCACATTCCAGTCTTGCTGGCTTCATCCGTTGAAGTGTATGGCGGCGATTGGGGCAGAGTCTATCACGAATCAGATCCGTATGCACCCGTCTCTCCTTATTCCGCGTCCAAAGTCGCGTGTGAAATGCTGGCTCACTCCTATGCTCAATGTTACCAGCTTCCAGTCAAACTCTTTCGTTTGACCAACCTCTATGGTCCATGGCAGTTGCCAGACCGTATTATTCCCCGAAATTTTGGTCGGATGTTGGACGGACTGCCTCTGGATATTCAGGGATCGGCAGTGCGTGATTTCTTGTATGTAGATGATGCCCTCCGGGCCATTGAACAGATCATGCTGAAAGGCAAAGACGGACAGGTCTACAACATATCAACAGGGCTTGGAACAACCATGCAGGAAATAGGGGAGATACTGAAACCAATGGATCGATCCGTAGCTACTGTAGAGATCCGGGAGCAAGAACCAACCCAGTCCAGAGGGTCGAGTCTGGTCGTACATTCAGGCAGATTGCGAGCGGAATTGGGATGGTTACCGCAAACCACGTTGGAAAAGGGATTGGAAAAAACCTTCCGTTGGTATCGGGAACATCCCGAATGGGTCAGACAGTTCAGCCGTGAATACCATACAACAAGGGAAACGCGCAGTTTCATTATCGATATGGCAAGATACGCAGTTCCAGCAGTATAAAAAGCGCAAAAAAAGCCAGGGAAGGGTGTATTGAGTAACACCTTCCTTGGCTTTTTTGCGCCTCCGTCTCACATTCGGATAACTTCCGAACACGGACGGTCAGGCTATTTTAAAACGATCTATTGCACGAAATCTTCGTGCTTTCTGAGGTTTGCATCAAAAGGATCTAGTGATCTCTTTTAATGTCGGCAATTTTATCCTGTACAGCACCTTTGGCTTTGTCTTTTTTACCCTCAGCCTGAAGGGATCTGTTGTTGGTTGCATTACCGATCTGATCCTTCACTTCGCCTTTGGCTTTGTTTACGCCTGCTTTGATTTTATCGCCAGTTGAATTACTCATATCGAACATCTCCTTCGTTTCTGGTGTAGTCCTTATTAACCGGGATGTCCGCATTCTAAACGTTCACTATTTCATGGCGGTCAGAAATTACTTCTGGATATTCTGTCACAAATGATCTGTACGAAGAGTCAGTATAAGTATAGGCATTGCATAATTGCGTGCTTCATTAAAGGAATGAGAGGATGTTATGATATGAGCAATTATATTGGAAATGGTGCGTATTGTTACGCCAATTCAGCTTCAATGCTGCTGTCGTCCATTGGAGAAAAGATAGATCCCGGTCTGCTTGAAACCATCGGTGGCTTTTCACTAGGGGCCTTTCGAACGCAGGAAGATATGCTTTTTTTTGATAACTGTACCTCCAGTCCTGATCTGGCCATCAGCAAGGCGATGAGCATTCTGGGATTTAGTGTGCGCGAAAGTGTGCAAGCACGGGGTACAGAGATGCCTGTAGATGAGCTAAGAGAGGCTTTGAAGCAGGGCCCTGTGATGATGGGGCCGCTGGATATGGGCAAACTCGTCTACAATCCCAACTCTCCCAACCTGGGTGGTTGCGATCATTATATAGTGGCGCTCAATATGAGTGGCGATGAAATATGGCTGCATGACCCGGCTGGATTTCCGAATGTCTTCCTGACACTGGATAAACTTGAGGAAGCATGGAAGTCTGAATTCCCATGGAGTAGCGGTGTGTATCGACGATGGTGGGGTCCTGAACGCATTGAAAATCCTGATGGGGAGGAGATTAACCACCGGGCTTTCACTTGGTTCAAATCAACCCTTACAGAACAGACCCATGATATTGCTGCACAGGAAAGACGAACCGGAGCTTCAGCCATTCTGCATAAGGCGGAACAGGTTCGTACTGGAGCAATCGATGATAATGAGTGGGCTCATTATGTGTATTTTGCTCTGCCAGTAGGCGCACGTCGTGCCCATGATTATGGTTTGTTTTTTAACACAATCCATCCTGACCTTTCTGCTTTGAAATATGCACAATCCCGCCAATTCGGGGAATGCCAATCCCGTCTTGTCTCTCGGAACTGGGAGGCTGCTGCGACAATCATGGTGGCAATCGCGGAGACGGAAGCCATGATCGAAGCTTCTATTTTGAAGATGGAGTAATGAAAGTGTAGACGTTATAAGAAAGGGAGATATACATGGATGGATTAACTAACAATCGCCATATCAGGCCAGGGTTAGATGAGACATTAGAGGATGGGCAAAAGGAGCCCGATATCGCGCTTATCCAACGAGCCCAAACGGGGAATACAGAGGCCTTTGGAGAGTTGATTCACCGTTACCGTGGGCAATTGTTTCGTTATGTGCGAGCACTCACGTATGATTCTTATCTCGCAGAAGACATTTTACAAGATGGGCTTATTCGTGCGTTCATTCATATGGGACAGCTTCAGAATGCTGAGCGTTTTATGGCCTGGATGCAGCGCATTGTGCGTAATCAGGCATACTCACATATGCAGCGCCAAAAGCAGCAGCGGGAAGAACATTTTTCTTCGTTCTTTGCATTTGGATTTGGAGCCGATGATGCCTCATGGAGCGATCAAGACTCGCTCGACATGACGCTGAATCATCTTTTGAATGACACAGATCGGAGATCGCAGGATACAGGCTATGATCCGTATCAAGCTGTTGCTCAGCAGGAAATGAGGAACAATCTCCACAGGCTGTTGGGTTGCCTGAATGAAAGAGAACAACAGGTCTTCACATCATATTGGATGGAGCAGCTGTCACCGCAAGAAATAGCCTGCAAGTTCAATCTGACAAGTGCCAATGTGTATCAAATTCTGTCCCGTTCACGTAAAAAAGTGTCTCAGCTTCATATTCATTTATCTGTAGAAGAAATGCTGGCAGAGTGGAATACACTCGGGCAAAATCGAGTGACTCTGGAGGAACCCCTTTCGTTTCGGGCTCCCCAAACCTGGAACTCGGCAGCAGCATCCATTCACGAGATGTTAGGTTATATCGGTCCATCTCCGTCTCTCCCCATGGTTATGGGGATGAGTGGACTTTCTTTTCGTTTGACCATCCTGCCTCAGGACATACATATTGCTGGACCTACTGCCTATAACTTCAAAGAGGTGCTTACAAGAGGATTGCAACATATGGGTTATCGTTCCCATGCGGTTGAGGCTTTGGCGAGCGAAGCGGGACTCAATGCCAATCTGGTCGATCCTTCGATGCTAGAGGAGAAAGCGAAAGGGAAAAGGTTGCTTAATCCAAGACTTGTCCAGGCCCTCTCCCTGATACGTTACGCCATTCATCGGGGAATTCCGGCCGTCGTGTGGGACCTGAATATTCCCGAATTCGGGTTGATCTATGGCTATGATGATGCAGCCCGGACCCTATACGGTACTGATTTCATTAAATCAGGAACAATTCCCTATGATCATGTAGGCCGGGGTGTGAATCAGGAAGTATTTGTACTGGCAGCCGAATCAGATGGCATGATACGAGAAATGAACTTGAACGCGGCACTGACAGCTGCGTTGGCTCATTATCGTGGAGAGGACCCGTATACCTTGCCGAACACAGTCAGTGGTGTGGCTGCCTATGCAGTCTGGAGAGAAGCCTTAAAATACAGACGGGTAGAACCGAACGGTCACGCCTATAACATTGCGGTTTTGTGGGATGCAAGACGTTATGCAAGTGAGTTTTTCAGAGAAATTTCTCTAAAGTGGGCTTCGACTGCCTGTTATTCCAACTTGATTCCATTCTGTCTTCAGGCAGAAGAGTTATATCGAAACATGTCCCAAAAGTTAAATACACTCACAGAATTATTTCCTTTTCCAGATGGAGGACTGCCTAATGAGAAGCTTCATGCCGATCAGGCTATCTCGATACTTCTGGAATTGGAGGAATTGGAGCGAGCCGCCGTTGTTGTAATAAAAGCGTTGCTTGAAGGAATGGAACAGCATTCCCCAGAAATAGTTATGGTGTGACCTAATTGTAACAATCAGATTGGACATACAGTGAAAACAAATATCAGGAGGCAGGGCGATCCGTCAGGCCTTCTTTTTGTCTTTTTTGCATTCGTGACGCAAGAGGTTCATACTTGAAATAGAAAAGATGTCTCAATGATGGAATAAGGCTGAGCCCAACGCTGCATAATAACGACAGTGACCAATTTCGTTGCATGATTATCTTGATATTGGAAAACAATTCCTGAAATTTTGGATAAACGAATCCTTCCTTGTGTACATATCGCACATCTGGTCATATGTGATCTTGTCTTAATACCACATGTGGTAGGAATACGGATCATGGACAGGAGGATCGGCGGCGTTAGCCTGCCTTCATGGGTTGACAAAAAAATCGATTTTGCTACAATGTTCACAATATCTTCACAAGTGTAAAAAATTTCTTTTTCATGTTCATGTGTAAGAGGTGTAATATAAGGGTATAGAGTTCGGTTTCGGCCTGCTTGTCGTTTTGTGCGTCAACACATGTTGTCCGCAATAGATCCAAGATACAATGCATGATATGGGAGTGGCCATGAGCTACGCTCATCCTATTGTGTGAAATTTGGTACATTTAGATGTATTCGATGTATTTTGTGGTTCGGCTCTGCTTGACAGGCATCATGAAAGTCGCGGACTTCTATCCCAAAGTAAAGGAGGACTTTCTCTTATGTCACAATCGCCTACTCAACAAGAGGTGCCAGTTACAGAAGGTGCCAACGTTTCCGAGCGCCAGTCCTTGGACGTTCTGGATCAACTGATGAAGCCTGAGGTACAGGAGTCTTTAACCGTTCTGGTGGAGAACCTGCCTAAATTGGCTGAAATGGTTACTGCTATGACAAAAGCTTATGACTTTGCACAAAGTGTAGCAACAGACAAAGTTCTGATCAGCGACACAATGAGCGCAATGGGCGAGTTCGCTAAGCCTGTTGTAGACAAAGCTAAAGGTGTAGCTTCTGCTGCCATCGAAGCCAATGACCGTGCGCAAACAGAGCAAACTTCAGTTGGCTTGTTCGCTATGCTGAAAATGCTTAAAGATCCAAACGTACAACAATCGCTTCGTTTTGCTCAATCTTTCTTGAGCATCTTGAACGAGCGTCAACAACCGAAACGTTAAGACTTAGAAGAACGGAGGATGGATATGTCGAAGCAAATTTTGATCTTGGGTGGAGGATACGGCGGTCTGTTGACTGCATTGACTGCGCGTCAATACTTGTCTCCAGAAGAAGCGACAATTACTGTCGTGAACCGTTACCCTACACACCAAATTATCACGGAACTGCACCGTCTTGCAGCGGGAAGCATTGCTGAACAAGCAGTTGCTCTTCCACTCGAAAAATTGCTGCGTGGCAAAAACGTGAACTTGAAAATCGATACGGTGGATACAATCAAGCCGGACGAGAAAAAAGTTCTGATGACCAGCGGCTCCACATACTCTTACGATGCACTTGTCGTTGCCTTGGGCAGCGAAACGGCATTCTTCGGAATTCCGGGATTGCAAGAGTACAGCTTCACGCTCAAATCGGTTAGCGATGCAAACCGTATTCGTGCACACGTTGAAGCACGTCTTGATGCTTACAAACAGTCCGGCAACAAAGCAGACGCTACGTTTGTTATTGGTGGCGGCGGCTTGACAGGTATTGAGCTTGTTGGCGAATTCGCTGACCTGCTTCCTGCTGTATGTCAAGAAAAAGGCATCGACTTCAAAGAAGTATCCCTGTACACAGTTGAAGCAGGTCCTTCCATCCTGGCAGGATTCCCGCCAGAGCTGGTTGAACGTGCTAAATCAAGTCTTGAGAAACGTGGCGTTAACTTCATCGTTGGCGTAGCGATTACCGAGATGAAAGAAAACGAAGTTCTGCTGAAAGACGGCAGCTCCATCCCTACGAACACACTCGTATGGACAGGTGGCGTACAAGGCAACGCGGTTGTTGCTAACAGCGGAATTGAAGTGGATCGTGGCCGTGCGAAAGTTACGGAAGTTCTGCAATCTACTTCTCACAAAGACGTGTTTGTTGCTGGTGACAGCGCAGTAGTCTTCCCTAGCGAAGGCGCTCGCCCTTACCCTCCAACAGCACAATTGGCTTGGCAAATGGGTGAGACTATTGGTCACAACTTGGGCGTTATGTTCAAAGGTGGCGCAATGGAATCCTTCACACCAGTATTCTCCGGTACGCTGGGAAGTCTGGGTCGTAAAGATGCTGTCGGCATGATCGGTGGCAACCAGACTCGTCTGAAAGGTCTGCCTGCAACCATGATGAAAGAAGCAAGTAACATCCGTTACCTGGCTCATATTCACGGTTTGTTTGCACTGGCTTACTAATCTTAATGCCATTCAAGGGCGCCCTTTGGGCGTCCTTTTTGGTTGTCACGATTACAAAGGATAACAGATATTCAGATGGAAAAAAGGTGCGGCAGAAGTGGTCAAATGTGAGGTCGCGTATAAAGTACCTAGGGGATATGGCATATTAATGGGACAACGGAAGACTTCACATTTCTTAGAGGTACTGAACAGGCATGGACATGAAGCCGGCGCTTAGAAGCGCCGGCTTTCGTTTAAATTATAGGATGAGCATCTTTAAATAAAAGGAACGGGGAGCAACAACAAGCCATCCGTTCAACTGAGAGGAGAAATGACATATGAACGTTTTAGTTATAGGAGCAAATGGACAAATTGGAAAGTTTGTGGTGGAGCAGCTGGCACAGGAAGGCAAACATAAAGTAACGGCTATGATCCGCAAACCGGAGCAGGCAGACGCACTGAAGGAACTCGGTGCAGATGTGGTGATCGGTGATCTGGAGGGTAGTGTGGAGGACTTGGCTGAGGCAATGAAGGACAATAATGCCATTGTGTTTACGGCGGGTTCTGGCGGATCTACCGGTCAGGACAAAACACTGCTGATTGATCTCGACGGTGCGGTGAAAACGATGGAAGCCGCAGAGCAGCAAGGAATCTCCAGATATATTCTGGTCAGTGCGTATGGCGCAGATCAACGGGAGAAATGGTCAGAGTCCATTAAGCCTTATTACGTGGCGAAACATTATGCGGATCGTGTGTTGTTTGCAAGTGATCTCAATTACACGATTATACGTCCAGGTGGTCTCAAGAATGAACCGGGCACAGGCAAGATTGCAGTTGGAACCGATCTGGAGCCGGGAAGCATCCCGCGTGAAGATGTGGCCCGTGTCATCGTGGCTTCTTTGCAGGAAGAGAAGACGTACCGGATGGCCTTTGATCTGATTGCCGGGGAGCATCCGGTTGAAGATGCCTTGGGCAAATTGTAGATGTTATTGTAAGATAACGGGAGAATGAAATGATGGGGATGAGGGGGAGCGCTGCATGAACGAAGCCGTGCTGGTCATAGAGGATGAGCCCAAAATAGCACGTCTGCTTGAACTGGAACTACAGTATGAGGGGTATCAGGTAGGCAAGGCTGGTAGTGGAACAGAAGGACTGGAGAAGTATGCAGAAGGACAGTGGGATCTGATTCTGCTGGATGTGATGTTGCCTGGTCTGAGTGGAATTGAAGTGTTGCGGCGAGTACGGGCCAAAGATGCTACGGTACCGATCATTATGCTCACTGCCAAAGATTCGGTAGAAGACAAAGTATCTGGCCTGGATCTCGGAGCCAATGACTACATCACCAAGCCGTTCCAGATTGAAGAGCTGCTTGCCCGAGTTCGGGCCGCATTGCGGCTTAGTGCAGTGGCGTCTGTTGTTTCTTCCGCTTCTTCGTCTACACCTGCTGATACGGGGAATGACTCTCCTGGGCATCAGGATGAAGCTGAGGCGGGCTGGTTGACGGCTGCCGGGTTGAAACTGAATGAAGGAACGCGAGAGGTATCCCGAGATGGTGTGGCCATTGAGCTTACTCCACGTGAGTTCGATCTGCTGGTGTATCTGCTTCAGAATCAACGTCAGGTGCTCAGTCGTGACCAGATTGTGCAGGCCGTGTGGGGATACGATTATTATGGAGATACCAATGTGGTGGATGTGTACATCCGTTATGTGCGCAAAAAGGTGGATAACGGATTCACACCGCCCTTAATACATACCGTACGGGGCGTTGGATACGTCCTGAAGGAACAGTTATGAGCCTGCGCAGTAAAATCTACGGATATTCGTCTGTATTATTTGCTGTGCTGTTAATCGCGGTGAACCTGTCGGTCTACATCGTGTTTGAACGGATGTCGATTGATAACGAGGTTAATCGGGTGGAAGCGGAAGCGGAGTCTATTGTCAAAGGAGTACGTCAGTCTGCCGGTTCCATTCCGCCGGACGACTTGTTGCGGGCCTACGCGCCTGTGAACGGCATGCTTCGGATTGTTAATGAAGACGGCACCAGTTCCCCGGTGACAACAACAGCAGCTTCCGAGCAGCTGAGCAAGCTACCTTATAAGTACGAAAGTGAGAAGAAATTGGAGTATACCCAAGTCGAACAGATTGGTTATGTGTGGGTATCAGTCCCGGTCATCTGGCCTGATGGCGAGGTGGTGAATGTACAAGTCACCGAGAGCATTGCAGAGACGGAGAATCGTCTGTCTGTACTTCGGACTGTGCTTGTGGCAGTCACGATTATTGCTCTGATCCCAGCCATTATCTCCAGCCGGATTCTGGCAAATCGGATGACCAGACCGATTCAGCAGATGACACGCACGATGAGTGACATTCAGTCCAGCGGCCAATTCAAGCGTCTTCCACTGGAGGAAGGGTCGAAGGATGAACTGAAAACGATGGGACAGACGTTTAACCGGATGATGGACCTGCTCGAATCCAACTTTGAACGACAGGAACGATTTGTATCCGATGCATCTCATGAGCTCAAAACACCGCTGACCATTATTGAAAGTTATGCCAGTCTGCTACAGCGGCGAGGAAAAGAGCGGCCTGAGGTATTTGATGAAGCGGTGGAAGCGATTCTGTCCGAATCGGTTCGTATGCGGGAGATGACCGAGCAACTGCTACTGCTTGCGAAGCAGCCAGAGCAGTGGAACGTACAGTTGGAGCGTGTGGATATCACGAGACTGGCGACAGACTCCACACGTGCGTTTCGCGAAGCCTATCACCGTGAAGTCCGGTGTGAAGATCCAGGTTCAATCTGGGCGATCAGCGATGAGAGCAAGCTGAAGCAGCTGTTGTTTATTTTGCTGGATAATGCCCGGAAGTATAGTGAAGATGCAATTGAAGTCAGGCTGGAAGCCAAGGGGCAAGAGTGCCGAATTCGGATTCTAGATAGAGGGATTGGTATGCGGGAGGACGAGCTGGAGAAGGTATTTGACCGATTCTACCGGGTTGATCCGGCCAGAACACGCAGTTTAGGCGCAAGCGGTTCAGGTCTGGGATTGTCGCTTGCCAAAGAGCTTGCAGGAGCAGTTGGAGCACGGATCGAACTGACCAGCACCGAGGGTGAAGGCACCGAGGCTTCGATTATTTTGCCTTTATCGGTTCAGAACGGGCCGCTCTCATGAAATTCTCATTCTTCTCTTATATACTATATAAACTGAACTAAAGATTGTTCACACTGACACTACGATGACAGAACAACCTTCCAATCGCTGTTATCCCCAGATTTTTCGATTCCCTTTTCTCAAGGGGAAAATCCGGGGATAGCGTATGCTTCCGATGTAGCTTTCTTGCAGAAAGCTTGTAGGCGAACGCTTCGCTTTTTCAGGTTTTTTCTGTCCTCTCCGTTACTGTGTAAAAGATTAGTTCATTTTATGTAGTAGCCATTGGAAACTAAACTCAGACCGAATATATAACAGATGAACTTGGGCTATTGGGAGAGTTATAAGGGGGAAACGTGATGACAGAGCATGAGCAGCGACCACCGGAGATGAAACGGCATGAACAGACGAACAGTGGGTGGGCAAAATCGCGAAGATCACTTTGGTGGGGTGCAGGGCTTCTCGTTGTGCTGATTGTGGCTGCTGTTGTGTGGTGGAAGCCGTGGCAATCGACGGGTGCGGTACTTACGGCAGATGCGGCAGCCCAGTCCGTACTGGATCAATATCCAGGGGAGATTGTGAATTCCACGTTGAAGGACGGGACGTATATCATGCAGCTCCGTTCGGAGACTGGCCTATATGATGTGCAAGTGGATGCCGTTACAGCTGCTGTGAATTCCATTAAACGGCTGGAGTCGAACCCGCAAGCGGAAGAGAAGACGTTATGGAGCCGCGAGCAGATCAAGACGGCGTTGTTAAAACAACAGACAGATAACCAATTGGTCTCGCTTGAACTTGTGGAGCAGCAAGGCAGTCCGGTATACACCGCGGTAGTGAAGGCAAAGGATAACAGCCGTGAAGAACTCACCATTGATCCATACACGGGAGAGACGATAGCTTCCAAAACAATAGCAGCCCCGACAACTGAACCAACCAAGGATGATCCCAAACCTCAGTTTCTGAGCGAGAAACAAGCCAAGCAGAAGGCACTTGCGGAGGTCCCGGGGGAAGTAGACGACATCGAACTGCGTGGAACCAACAGCGGGAATCCATATTATCTGGTTGAAATTGATTTGGAGGATGGCCGTGAGGCTATTGTACAGGTGAATGCCATCTCAGGAGCAATTCGTTCGGTGACTTGGGATGAGGACGATGATTAACATTTGTACAGGAATTCATTGAATATAGAGTTACACCTTGTTGGATAGATGATTCCTAATTTAGGGGTCATCTTTTTCATTTCTTTTAGATTACATACATAATGAACACTCATTAATTGAGCATTCTCTTCATTTTCTCATCAAATTCTAATCTAACTCTCGCTGATCTCTCATTCCTGCAGGTTATTCTATAAATGTAGACGAGAACGAAACAACAACAACGAGGAGATGAATGATGATGATGAACAAACATAAACTTTGGATTGGTAGCTTGTCAGCAGCAGTATTACTTGGTGGATCAGCCGTAGCGGCTAGCGGGAATGTGAACGGACAATCGGTGCAAACTACACCAACGTCAACAACACAATCTGCAACACAGAATCAGAACAGCACAGGTAAAATGCTGAATGCATCACAAGCGAAAGCGTTGGCGTTAAAAGCAGCCGATGGTAAAGTGGATGACGTGGATCTGGAGCGTAGAAACGGCCAAACGTTCTATGAAGTTGAGATCGACAGAAAAGGAACCAATGATGTTGTTGTTCGTCTGGATGCTTATACAGGCAAAATCCTTGCGGTTGTGAATGATGATGACTACGATGATGACGACGATTATAAAGGTACTGCAACAGGCAACACATCTAATAACTCTACTTCCAAGCAGGTCAAATTGACGGCATCCCAGGCTTCAAACATTGCGTTGAAACAAGTTACGGGTGGTAAAGTAACCAAAGTCGAGCTGGATCATGATGATGGTCGCTATGTGTATGAGATCGAACTGAGAACTGCTCAAGGTGAAGCAGATGTAGATATCGATGCCAACACAGGTAAAGTGTTATCGTTTGACCAGGATTTTGACGACGAAGATTAAGCAATAAGGGCGAGTATACGCCGATAAAACATCATATAAAAACCTGCCTATGAACAGCCGCACACACCTAGAGATCGTTACATCATGGAGGGGCAGGGCAGGTATAGCAGAGGACGCTTCGGGGGAAGCGTCTTTTTGTTGTTGATCGAGAGATCGGAGTATAAAATTGTACATCTTCCGCCGGATTGTTCACTATTCGAGCAGGAACGTGGCGGATACAATCGGAATCAGGGAGGTGAACGCCCAGCCAGTATTGCCAGGAATTCTAATGCTGAAATGCATCATCGATCGGAGGCAGATGAGACATATCGATTTTCTTTTATGTAAGCGCTCCACAAAAAAACATGGAGGTGCATTACGATATGGCTATGAACGATGGATGGTTGAAAAAGAATACACATTCACGTCGCTTTACCTGCCGCTTAAGTTATCTGCTTGCTTTGGTTTTGGCGCTGCAATCAATAGGTATGCTGCTCGCACCCGGACCGAATGCTTTAGCTGCTCCGCTCAGTGTAACGAACGGGGTACAGTTCAAGGATACTAATGGCAATGTCGTTCATGCTCATGGGGGCGGGATGATCAAGGCAAACGGGTATTATTACTGGTTTGGAGAGAACCGTAATACGAATGGAACGTTCAAGGCCGTATCCGTGTATCGTTCATCGGATCTGAAGAACTGGGAGTATCGCAATGATGTGCTCACCAGCAGCTCGGCAGCCGAGCTAAATATCTCCAACATTGAACGCCCAAAAGTCATCTATAACAGTTCGACTGGCAAATATGTGCTGTGGATGCACAAGGAGAATGGTCTGGATTATGGCGAGGCCCGAGTGGCGGTAGCTACTTCGAATACGGTTGATGGCAACTATACCTATGTGGGCAGTTATCGTCCACTTGGGTATGATTCCAGAGATATGACGGTGTACAACGATAACGGAACCGCTTATCTGATCTCTGCGACCCGGGTGAATGCAGATCTTAATATATATAAGCTGACCCCGGATTTCCTGGGTGTGGAATCCCTTGTCACAACACTATGGCCCGGACAATATCGTGAAGCACCTGCCCTATTCAAAAAAGACGGCGTCTACTTCCTGATCACCTCGGGTGCGACTGGCTGGAATCCAAATCAGGCCAAATATGCGACAGCCTCCAGCATTACAGGTACATGGAGCGGTCTTAGCAATTTTGGAGACAGCACAACGTATGGTTCTCAATCCACCTATGTTGTTCCAGTAGAAGGTTCACAGACCACATCCTATCTCTACATGGGTGATCGCTGGGCTGGTGCATGGAGCGGACCTGTCCAGGATTCCAAGTATGTCTGGCTGCCACTTTCATTCCCGAGCGCAACCAGTCTGGCGATGAACTGGGCCAGCAGTATTACGATAGATACAGCAACAGGGACCGTGACCGGAGTGAGTACACCGGATGTATGGGACCCGAATGCTTCATATCAGCTGATTAGCCGTAAAAGCAACAAATTGCTAAATGTCATTGGGGGTTCTTCCGCCAACGGTGCGGATCTGGAGCAGCGAGCAGATGGGGGGATGACAAGTCAACAGTGGCAGATTACCGATGCAGGTGGCGGTTATGTCAAAATCATCAACCGTTCCAGTGGCAAGCTGATCGGTGTGGAGAATGGTGCCACGACGGATGGGGCTGTCATTGAACAGTGGAATGATGGTGGCTGGGCCAGCCAGCAATGGCAGCTCGTCCATGTAGGTGGTGGTTATTATAAACTGAAGAACCGCAGTACAGGCAAGGTCTTGGACATCTCCAGTCAATCCTTGGCAGATGGGGCTGCGGCCATCCAGTGGACGGATAATGGCGGCACGAATCAACATTTTCAGATTGTTAAGGTGCAGTAAGATGTTTTAAATATTATAAAATAAGGTTCAACATAAAGTGGAAGCCCTTGTCTCTTACCATAAGGTGGGACAGGGGCTTTGTGATGTGTTCACGCTTGTTACGTGATGCTCTTATTCAATGGAATATCCAGATGTTGGCTTACATCGTGAGCTTTATCCGCTCATTACCATACCAAACTGTGGTAAACTAGTAGAATTGTAGAAAAAGATAGAGACAGGAGCTGGATAACGAAGTGAGTGAACAACAAGTGCTGTCCATTGAAAGCTTACGTATGAGATATAACGGACGTTATGTGCTGAACGGCATCGATCTGGAAGTGAATCGCGGTGAGATGATTGGATATATTGGTCCGAATGGGGCTGGCAAAAGTACAACGGTTAAGATTTTACTCGGGCTGGTTGAAGGATATGTAGGCACGGTGCGAATCTTTGGTAAAGATATTGCGGATGGGGATGTAGAGTATAAGCGCAGAATCGGTTATGTTCCGGAGGTCGCGGAATTGTACGAACAATTAACGCCTGCGGAGTATCTGACATTCACGGGGGAGTTATACGGCATGTCCTATGAAGATGCAGATTACAAAGCCAAGTTATTGATGGATTGTTTTGGACTGGAAAAATCATATCATTCCCGCATTGCCTCCTTTTCCAAAGGTATGCGTCAGAAAGTGCTGTTAATTTCTGCGCTGCTGCATGACCCGGATCTGTTGTTCCTGGATGAACCACTCAGCGGATTGGATGCCAATAGTGTGATGGTGGTCAAAGAGATTTTGTCACAATTGTCAGCCAAAGGCACAACGATCTTCTATTCGTCACACATTATGGATGTGGTGGAGAAGATCAGCAGTCGAATTGTACTGATCGCTGAAGGACGCGTAGTGGCAGACGGTACGTTCAAGCAGCTTCAACAGCAATCCATGGAAGGTACGCTGGAGGAAGTATTCAATCAATTAACGGGCTTTAATGAGCACAAAGCCATTGCTGAGCGTTTTGTATCCATTGTGCAGGAGGTGTACTGATATGGAGGAATCCTCCGACTTCCGCACACTCAAGATTCTGGATCGCTTTCGTCCGCTCATCGCCAGAACAGGGGCGGATTATGATGTGCTTCGCCTGATCTTGCGAGTGAAATTCCAGATGGATCAACGCAGAGTACCTACCATTTTGTCCAACAATTCAGGGAAAAAGGAGCGCAAGGAAGGTAATCAGTTTCTTCGATCCCTGTGGTTGTATGGATTAATGGGACTGATGATGGTTCCCTTCATCGTCTGGGATACGGGGCATTTCATGCTTCAGATGGGTCTTGTGTTTGGCATCTTAATGTTTATGATCATGACGTCCATGATCTCGGATTTTTCCTCCGTACTGCTGGACATTCGGGATCGTAATATTATTATGACTAAGCCTGTTAATGGGCGAACGGTGGGTATGGCCCGAGCCATCCATGCAGGCGTTTATCTGCTATTGCTGACGGGTTCATTAACCGGTATACCGCTAATTGCCGCGTTGGTGACGCATGGAATCGGATTCTTTCTGATTTTCCTTGTGGAACTGATTCTGATCAATATGCTGATTTTGGTGACAACGTCTCTGATCTACCTGTTCATGATGAAGTTTCTGGATGGTGAGAAGCTGAAGGATATGATTAACATGGTACAGATTCTGCTTTCCGTGGGGATTGCAATCGGTTATCAGCTGGTGATTCGTTCGTTCAGCATTATTGACTTTGGTATGGTATTTACACCGGCTTGGTGGCAGTTGCTGCTGCCTCCGTTATGGTATGCGGCTGCCTATGAATGGTTATTCGCGGGCGGTGGGAATGTGTGGATATATACGTTCACAGCACTTGCAGTCTTGGTTCCTGTAGTGAGTATGATCGTATATGTGAAGCTTATGCCTGCTTTTGAATTGTATTTGGAAAAAATGGCACATTCGGGTCAGTCCTCCGGACGCAGACGTGGAAGATGGGATCGGTTGATCTCCAAGGTGGTCAGTCGTTCCAGAGAGGAGCAGGCTTGCTTCCGTCTGTCAGCCAGCATGATGCGTAATGAACGGGAATTCAAGCTGAAGGTGTATCCATCGCTTGGTTTATCATTTGTTTTACCTTATGTATTTTGGTTTACCGAATTACAATCTTCTACCTGGGCGGAGTTTAGGCAAAGTTCGTTTGTATACACCTTTTACATTGTGCTGATGCTGGTTGTAACGGTGGTGGTCATGCTGAAATTTTCGGGACAATATAAGGCGTTCTGGACCTTTCGCGCTGCACCGATGGCGAATGATAGCGCGTTATATAAAGGCGCTCTGAAGGCATTCTTATGCAACATGTTCCTGCCTATATTTCTGGCAAATGCCATTCTGTTCACCTTGACATTTGGATTACGGATACTGCCGGATATTGCAATTATTATGTTGACGGCTACGGCGCTTGTCCCACTGGCAGGCAAGTTGTTGCTGCGTAAGCCGCCGTTCTCCCAATCCTTCAGTATGGCGCAGCAAAGTGATGGTTGGTATGTATTCGCCGCCCTTCCTGTACTTGCCATGTTATGGGGAGTCCATGTCTTTTTCCGCTCGGTATCGGGGGGAGTGTGGATCTATGGCGCGCTACTGATTGTAGCGAATGTATTGCTGTGGACGCTGCTGTATCGGGAGAAGAAGACAGCGAAGAAGAGGTCGGTTGCAGTTTGAAGTTGCAGCAGAGCTGAAGAATAAAAGAGTAAAAGAAGGAAATAAAAAGAGGGTGGATTACGTTGAGAGGGACGGTTTACAAGAAAACTCCATGTAATCCGTACAGAGAGCGATTGGAAAAAATGAGCCAAAGGGTCAACGTTCTAGAGAAGTAATAGATTAGAGTACAGTACACCATAGAAGCATGAATTAAACATCGAAGAACGAAGAGCTAAGAACCAAAGCGATAAGGGATTAGAGATGAGAAGGACGAAGTGATAAGAGCTTAGAAGAGTTATGAGTGCTAAGAAGAACTAAGAAGAACTAAGAAGAGCTTAAAGGAGCTAACCTAGACGCTGATGTCAGGGTTAGCTCTTTTTGTTAGGTGATGCTACCCCAAAGAAACTTCATCATAGCTAAATGGAGTGAAGCAGTGTAGGCTCCCCAGGAGGGGGCACCCTATCTCGTATGGCCTGCTCGGAGGATGGATTCCGCTAGCCGATCGGCTGCATCGGCTGTGGAGATTGCAGATTGCGCAGCTTCTGCGTATACCTTGCTCAGCGTGCCTGCAATCCCCGCCACCTTTTGGCGGATCAGGTCAGGCCCGGCGCCTTCCAGCTCGTAGGCGGTGGAGATGATTCCGCCTGCGTTGAGCACATAATCAGGCGCATACAGGATGCCGCGCGCCTGCATGCGGCCTGCAACCAGCTGTCGTTCACTCAGCTGGTTGTTGGCCGCCCCGGCAACGATGGAGCAGCGCAGCTTCTCCACCGTTGCCGGGGTCAGTACGCCCCCTAGGGCACAGGGGGCGAAGACCTTGCAGTCAGCGGCGTGGACATGGGCCGGATCGGCCGAGATGGCGCCGCTGAACTGCCCAAGGGCACGTTGTACACGCTCCGGTACAACGTCTGCCACATTGAGCCGTGCCCCGGCTGCATGCAGGTAACGGCACAGGGCATACCCGACCTTGCCCAGTCCCTGGACGGCAACGGGAATGCCCTGCAAAGATGCAATGCCTTGCTGGCGCAGCGAGGTCACAATGCCGATGTGTACGCCATAGGCGGTCATCTCGGCAGTGAAGTCATCCTGCGCCCCAAGCGAACCCGTGGTGTCCGTCACATGTGCGGTCTCCAGTCGGATCTGGTCCATGTCTGTCGCCGTGGTACCCAGATCAAGACCGGTCACGTATCGCCCGTTCAGCCGCTCCAGACAACGACCCAATGCACGAAAGCGCTGCGCCCGCTTGGATACATCCGTATCCAGACTTTTATCTTGTGAATGTGTCATCTCATCAGCGGCGACTTTCCGTTCAGCGGCAGCGCCCTTTTGCTGCTCTACCCCTAGATTTCCAACGACCTGCTTACCACTTTGAGACCCGCAACCATCCTCATCCGGTTTCGCATTCTTGGCAAAAGGTACATCCCATATGACCACTTTCCCGCCACCATACGGCAGTCCGGAGATTGCATTTTTGTACGTCATGCCTTTAGCAAGCTTCACAGCATCCCGAACAGCTTCTTCCTCGGATGCATACGTCCAGTAGCGGCATCCTCCGAGCGCAGGCCCAAGGACCGTGTTATGAATGGCAATGACCGCCCTCAATCCACTAACTGCATCATGGCAAAAAATGAGTTCCTCCATGCCTTCCCGCTCCATCTCCTGCCATAGCTGCATGACGGTACCCCCTTTTTGTTTTGACCCATCCATCCTCGTTTTGACCTGATATCCTGTGCCAGCGTGCTTGGCTTTATGATGATACAGCATATTCACAGGTACCGATTTTCGACCCTGGGACCTCCGCCGGGTTGATAATCGGTACAAACGGTTCTATAATTGCAGTTCCGACATGCCAGAGAGCAGAAAATGCCTACGGATTTACATTCAACCGTTTAGAATGAGGGCATAACGTCCAATGATGGAGATAGAGCGAACATACAGGAAGCATAGATGAAACGAAATCGTCGAGTATATGCAGCAAAGGGCCAATTCCGTTGGGAGGGCCAGGAAAGAGGGATTGTGATTGTTTAAAATATTGGTATTTATCTTTTTGATCCAGATTGTGTACGTATCCGCTTATACACTCCGGATGATTCTGACACTCAAAGGCCAGAAATACATCGCCGCACTGATCAGCATGGGTGAGATTGTGATCTATGTACTCGGTCTGAATCTGGTGCTCCAATACCTGACTCAGCCTTCGGCCCTGATCGTGTACGCGGTGGGTTATGGACTCGGTGTATTACTCGGGGCCTGGATTGAAGAGAAGATTGCCCTCGGTTACATTACCGTTAAAGTCATCTGTAACCAGATGGGCAACAACGTCGCGAATGCCCTGCGAGATAAAGGATATGGTGTTACTGCATGGGTGGGCAGTGGACGTGATGGAGATCGGCTTGTGATGGAGATTCTGGCAAAACGTAAAAACCAGAAACTGCTCTACCAGACGATTCTCGATCTGGACCCTAAAGCATTTGTTATTACCGTGGAGCCCAAACAGTTCCATGGCGGCTTCTGGACACGTTCCATCAAAAAGTAAAATCGAGCAGGTCTGCGGCAGATGCAGTCCTGCTTTTTTAATTTCATCCCATCTGGAATTGTCTTGTTGCCACGATATATCCCTGAAACCTTACTCCCCAAGTTAACTCCGTACGATTCAAGGTTGCTTCCAGTACAATCTCTAGCTACATCAGCATTCCCACCTATATGTGAGATAGGGATTATTGTTGTAATCGCTTTCAACACTTACATTGAGAACATGTCCTTCGTAACACGGCATGGCAGCGATGGACGAATGTTATCATCATATATTGGGAGGAATGGAATCGATGAAAATCAAATTTCGAAGTTTATGCAGCACAGCCTTGGCTCTAACGTTGGTGTTAACTTTATTGTCCGGACCAGCAAGTGTGCAGGCAGCGGGTAACGCAGACTACAATCTTACAGGCTTCTCCCAAGGGAATGCGGGTGGCGGGATCATTAGCGAATCCAACACAGCTACGTATAAGAAAGTGTATAATGCGACCGATCTGGCATTGGCGTTGAAAAAGAACTCCGGTGTCAAAGTTGTCGAGATCATGAACGATCTGAATCTGGGATGGAATGAAATTCCGAGCGCAGCGCAGACTTCTCCTTTTGCCAAGCATAATGATGCGCAGACGCATCCCGTATTAAAACAGACCGGTGTCAGCAAGCTCACGATTGACGGTTTCAATGGACTCACGATTTTCTCCGCCAACGGCTCCAAAATCAAACACGCTGCGATCAGCGTGAAACGAAGCTCCAACGTCATCATCCGCAACCTGGAATTTGATGAGTTATGGGAATGGGATGAATCCACCAAAGGTGATTACGACAAGAACGATTGGGATTACATCACCCTGGAGGAGAACAGCAACGTATGGATTGATCACTGCACATTTAATAAAGCCTATGACGGACTCGTCGATTCGAAAAAAGGAACCAGCGGCGTGACCATCTCCTGGTCCCTCTTCAAAGGGGATGACGGCAGCTCGAACAGCTGGGTTACCCAGCAGATTAACGAATTGGAAGCAAACAAGGCTTCCTATCCCATGTACAACTACCTTCGCAGCAGTGCTGTAGGTCTCAGCAAAGCCGATATTATCGCCATCTCTGGACCGCAAAAGAAAGGACATCTGGTCGGTTCGACCAGCCTGGAATCAGCTAACGCCAACCTGTCCATGACCCTGCACCATAACGTGTACAAAGATATTCAGGATCGGATGCCACGCCTGCGTGGAGGCAACGCACATGCATACAACATCGTGATGGATTCGACAGGGGCACGTGCCGCTAAAGCCAAAATTACAACGGGGATGGCAACAGCGATTGCGTCCAAAGGTTATAAGTTCGATATCATTGGCAATGGGGCAATCTCGACAGAGAGCGGAGCCGTATTAGTTGAGAAATCAGTCATCAAGGACGTGCTGTATCCTGTTCGCAACAATCAGACCGATCCGGCAGATCCAACCTATACCGGCAAAATCAGAGTGACCGATACTATGTATTCTTTGGATGGAAGCTCATTCCGTGGCAGCAGTGATACGTCTGGCAGTCCACTGGCACCAATCCCGGCCGTGGTGAAATCGTTCTCCTGGAACGGCTTCTCGACACTTCCTTACAGCTATACCACGGATGATCCATCTACGTTGAATGCACGCCTCACGGCTTCCAATGGCGCGGGTTCGGGTAAATTGACCTGGTCCAAGGACAATTGGTTGAAGACAAGTTATTGATATCAGAGTAACCTGTTGCTTTTACGTTCTTCAAATAAGGAAAAGAGTGCTCCTGCAGCTACGATAGCCGGGGGTGCTCTTTTTATATAATTTAGCTCCATATACAGTTTGGCGGGCCGCTTGAAAAGTGACTCCTTGTTAGGGTGGATCATCTCCAGCTACAGCATGTGTTGGTCTCCCCGGTGATCGTTGTAAATCTTTATTTATCTTCATTACCTTTGTGAGTAATTTATGACAAATTAACCATTTATACAAGTACGCCTTGTAATTTTACTTACCGGTAAATATAATTTATTAGAATTGACAATAAGGATGGTGAAGCAGCTTGGATGTATGGATATATTCCGCACTTACGCTTGTTTATTTGATACTTGTTGTTCGGATGGGCGTCGATTTAACCCAGAGGAAGCAATGGCTCGCGTATTCCAGTTTTCAGCTATTCGTAGCGTTCAGCTTGGCATATGACAATGGAATTATTGCTGTAGGTAATTTGATAGGGGATGGGGAAGTGTTAATGGTCCTCAGTAGCCTTCGATTTTGGCTACATGCCTTTGCTACCCCTACCCTTATTCTTGTTGGCTACCATATCTTGCGCAGCTCAGGTGCCAGGTTTGCCAATAGAAGTATAACGAGTGTGGTGGCATGGCTGATAACTTTAGGTTTGGTTATCTACCAGATTGTAGGTTTTACTTTATCCGAGGTTAAAAATCTCAAGGTTATAGAAGAGTATGGAGTACTGAGATATATGGCAGAAGGTCATGGAGGTCCGCCGATGATGGTGATCATCGTGGGGATTGTTCTGTTATTTGTTAGCCTGGTCGTTCTTTTCAAACATAAATGGGTATGGCTGTTTGTTGGGACTGCATTATTGTTTGCAGGGCAGTTAATCTCCCTGCCAGTGGAAACCGGTACTTTAACCAATGTGTATGAGTTGATCCTCATCCTCTCGATTTGGAGAACGACTACATTTTTGAAAAATTCAACAGATCATCGTCGTCGTTAAGCTCCGATGTATCAGAAAAGACTGGCCCGTAAGATAAAGGCCAGTCATCTGTGTTCCTATATTTCATTTTTTAATTCACATATTCATGGTATCTGATGAGGCAGGCACAGCACTCACCGAGTCACGATAGATGATGTTGCCTTTCACGTGTACACGGCCGAAACTGCGGTTTGGGTTGTCGACCTTTTTGAGCATGGACTGAACTGCCGTGCGTGCCATCTGTTCCACATCCACTTCAACAGTTGTGAGCTTGGGATCGGAGAGCATCGCATAGATATCATTATCAAAACCAACAACAGAGCATTGGCCAGGCACCTGAATATCCATGGAAGTCAGCTTCTGAACGAGCAGATGAGCGACCTGATCACAGTTGCATACAAAAGCGGTTGGCAGCTGTTCCGGCAGATCAATCTCAATAAACGTACCCCGTTCATCCCGATCATTCAGAACCAGATCCGGATTCATTGGCAACCGATGTTCCAGCAAGGATTTGTAGTACCCGAGGAATCGGTCCTGGATGCTGCTCGTGGAATACAGGTTCCCTACATAAGCAATGTTCCGGTGGCCTTGCTGAACCAAATAGTTCGTCAGCTCATAGGCAGCGTAAAAGTTATCGGTAACGACGGAATCGATGTCCGAATGTTCATCGTAGAAGTCGAGAAACATTTTGGGAACCTCCATCGATCGCACCAGTTCAATATACTCTTTGCTGATCTGTCCGAGCACAATGAAACCATCGACTTTGTTATCGCTGTATAGCTTGGGTAGCGTTAATTCTTCCTCATCCTCCACATTCAGAATGTGCAGAATACCGTAGTAGCCCTGTTCCTCCAGATGTTTGGTGATGCGTTGGAACACACGTACATAGAACGACTGCGTAGGCCCGGTAAAACGCTCCGGGATAATTACGCCAATATTATGGGTTAAGCCTTCCTTCATGGAACGGGCAGCAGCATTATACCGATAGCCCATTTCAACAGCAAGCACTTTAATTTTTTCCTTTAATTCGCCACTCACGCCATCTTTATCATTCAATGCTTTCGAGACGGTCACACTGCTGACCCCGAGCCTGTCGGCGATATCCCGCATGGTGATATTGTTCTTCAGTATGGTCGCCTCCTTCAAGCCGGTATAGGCACAATGTGCTGTCATTATGATGAGCGCTTTCCTCCAACATAATAACAATCCATATCAGTATACATCGTTACCCACTTGGAATAAAGCCATTCTGGCTGTTGTTTCGCTAATTTTCAGCACATTGCAGGTTTCTCTGAGAGGACGCTCTACCGATGTTACGTTAATTGTTTCTGTAAAAGCTTCTCATTCTGTTCAATCAGCTGACCCCGCTGGCTGGCACAGTCCAGGGAACGATACGGATCAGCCGGTGTATTGAACGTATAATCGACCAGTTTCTCCAGAGTCGTTGTTGCCACATGACAGCGGGTATCGCTGGAAGCGTAATAGATAAAGACTTCTTCCTTCTCATTGACCACAGCACCGTTGCAGAAAATAACATTGGACACATCGCCTACCCGCTCATCGTCATAAGGAGCAATGAAGTGGCCGCCCGGCTTGGCAATAATACGCGCCGGATCATTCAGATCCGTAGCGAAGGTGTATAACACGTAACGCAGGCCTGCTGCGGTGTTCCGAACTCCATGAGCAATGTGAATCCAGCCACGATCCGTCTTGAGCGGAGCGGGGCCTTGACCGTTTTTGACCTCATATACCGTATGATATTGCCGTTCGTCGATAATGGTCTCTTCATGAATGACAGGGTTCAAGATATCCTCACACAGACCAAAGGCGATTCCGCCGCCACTGCCTGTTGAGATGAAACCGTCCTGTGGACGGGTGTAGAAGGCATACTTTCCATCCACGAATTCCGGGTGCAAAACGACATTGCGCTGTTGAGGGGAATTCGTTGTGATGTTGGGCAACCGTTCCCAGCTTATAAGATCCCGTGTACGAACCAGTCCTGCCTGTGCAACTGCGCTGGATGTATCAAATGCAGGAGCATCAGGGTCTTTGCGTTCCGAGCAATAGATGCCATAGATCCAGCGATCTTCATGTTGAACGAGGCGCATATCATACTGATTGGTTTCATCCGCATCGATATCTTCCCAGACCAATGGTTTACCCGTGAAACGGAATCCGTCGATACCATTATCGCTCTCGGCGAGCGCAAAGATTGATTTGCGATCCAATCCTTCGGTACGAATAACCATGACGTATTTGCCATTGAAATAGATGGCTCCTGGGTTCAGTGTAGCGTTAATGCCCAGGCGCTCCATGAAATGCGGGTTCGTCGTCTCATCCAGATCGAATCTCCAATGCAGTGGTACGTGATGGCGAGTGATTACCGGATATTGGTACCGGTCATATACGCCGTTGTAGAAGGAAGAATTGATCTCATTAGGGCGAGTAAGCAGCTGCTCCTGTTTCTCCAGTAACTCCTTGTATTTCGGGTGTATCATTCTGATCCCATCCTCTCGATTAGTTCAATACAGAATCTGCTATTGTGATACGGGCATTTCCACGGTCCGGCAATTTCGCTCTGATCCGGTGTGCCGTTCCCATCAACCGACCAGTACCATTCCCCACCAGCGCGCTGATCAATGATGTTTTCTTTTGTATAGGTCCACAAGCGCTCCACTCTCTCCAGAAACATTGGATCACCTGTACGCTGATACGCGTTATAGAAACCGACCATCGCCTCGGCTTGAACCCACCAAATTCGCTTCTCATCGATATGTTCACCTTCTTGTTCATTTAACAGGGAACCATCTTCATTCACGGCTACATTGGAGATGTTATAGGCGATATCCGTTACCATTGCCGCATACTCCGGATGTTGTTCCATCCCTAGAACTTTCAGTGCTTCGTCAATCAGCCAGCTGGCTTCAATGTCATGTCCGAACGAGCGCAGGTCAATGATGGATTCCCAATGTTTGTTGAAAAATACCCCGAGAAACTTGGTGTCTTGGTCATACACGCGTTCATACAAAATTCCGAGCAGGCGTTCCAGCGCCGCCTTCACTTGTTGATCCGGCCACACGCGATAGAGCGTGGTGTAGGCCTCCAGCACATGGATATGCGTATTCATTGTGTAGTCCGCAATAACCCCATTTTCGCTCAGCATTTCATTGGGCTGTTCCTTCCATGTGCGATCAAATTGTTCCTTATACGCAGGTAGTTCGGCATCCAGACCTTTGTCCTCGATTAGAGCAAAAAGCGTTTTCGCAAGTTCTAATGCAGAAGCATCCCCGGTAGCACGATAGTACTCACTGAGTGAATAGACGCCGAATGATTGCGTATACACATGTTTGCTCGTATCCAGCGCTTCCCCTGTGTAATCTACCATCCAGTACATGCCGCCATATTCGGTATCCATCACATGATCGGCGAGAAAACGGTATGCATGTTCAGCATGCTCACGCCATCTCTCGTTTCCGGTAACCCGATACGCTGCTGCAAAAGACCAGAGTTGTCGTGCTGTGGCGATCCCGCCTTTGGGTGCCTGTTGATTAACCTGAAGATCATTGCCCACCCAGCCATAGAACCCACCGTGGGTTGTATCTTTAAGGTTGGACCAGAAGGGTAAAATCTGCTTCTCCCAATGCGCCTTAATTTCAGATTGAAGTTCGATTGTTTTTGTATTCATAAGTGAGCGCTCCTTCAAAATAGTGCATCAATCTAATTAAATTAAGTTAACGGTAACTTTATTAAATAATATTAGTGCCCTGAAAAACAGATGTCAACGACATGCATCGCAATTTTTATTGTTAAGTTATAAATAATTTAATTGACAGGTAAGCGTTACCATAATAGAATTCATTTTGTAACCTTAACGATAACTTAATTTATTTAAGAGAGGAGCCGAAACAATTGAGAAAAAACAAAGGTTGGATGATGTTGCTGACGATGCTGCTCATCACTTCACTACTTGCTGCATGTTCATCCGGAGGTGGATCTTCGCAGGCAGGGGAGGAGATCAGTACAGATCCGGCAGATATCAAAGGTGAAATAACCGTTCTGACGCAACGGACAGATATTGTGGATACCGTGTTCAAAGACTACGCTGCTGAGTTCAACAAGGAATATCCCGATGTGAAAGTAAATTTCCAGGCACTGGCCGACTACGAAGGACAAGTGAAGATCCGTATGAGCACCAAGGATTATGGTGATGTACTGATGATCCCGACCAGTGTTCCGATCGCAGATATCCCAGACTTTTTCGAGCCGCTCGGCACGTACGATGAATTGAAAGACAAATACACCGCCATTGAAGAACGCATGGTGGATGGTCAGGTCTACGGTATCCCTACCGTGATCACGTTCTCCGGGATCATTTATAACAAACAGGTCTTCAAAGACGCAGGCATTATGGAAGTTCCCAAAACACCGGAGCAATTCCAGGCTGCGCTTCAACTGGTCAAAGACAATACAGATGCGGTTCCGCTCTACACCAACTATGCATCCGGCTGGGCTCTCACGCAATGGGAATCGGATCTGCCAACCGTTGCAGGCAGTGTGGATTACGTTAACGTGGATCAACCGAACACAGATGAGAACTTTGTGCCTGGTCAGCCGCACTATGAACTATATAAAGTGCTCTATGATGCAGCCAAGAACGGTCTAATCGAGAAAGATCCAACAACAACCGACTGGGAAAGCTCCAAAGCAGATCTTGCCAAAGGCAAAATTGCCACAATGGCACTGGGCTCTTGGGCCATCACACAGATCCAAGGCATGACGGATACCCCGGACGACATTGGATTCTTACCTTTCCCAACCAATGCTAGTGAGGTTGTGGTTCCGCTCTCCGCCGACTATAACATCGGCATGAACGTAAACAGCGAGAACAAACCTGCTGCCAAAGCTTGGATTGACTGGTTCCTGGCGAAATCGAACTACGCAGTTGAACAGGGCGGCGGTATGGATGCAGCCAAGAATGCTGAATTACCACCGATTTTGGATCAATATAAAGATGTGAAATTCTCCACACTCACGCCTGCCAAAGAAGGTCAGGAAGGTCTGGTCGACAAGATTGATAACGAAGGCGAAATCGGTCTCTGGCAGCCTGACTTCAAGAAACGCATTATCGAAGCAGGTATTGGGAACCGCAAGGAATCGTATGACGACATCATGAAAGATCTGAACGACAAGTGGGTCAAAGCAAGAGCAGAACTCACAAAATAATTGGATTAACGTAAGTGGATCAGGTGATGAATGGACTGCGGGGATATAGGAATCCATATATGAATGGAGCATGGAGTATGTGGTATTTGAAAGCATGATACCCATGCTCTTTCCCCGGCAGTTATTCCTCCGGAATTCCATTGGACGGGAGTCTTTCGATATATAGGCGGGAAAACCGCTTGGAGGTGTGGAGAGCATGAAGTACTTAAAACTTTCGAATTGGGGCTACTCAGCGCAACGCATATTTATCATCTGTGCCTTCTCAATTATTCCGCTGGCGTTGCTGTTTACATTTGCATACTTACCGGTCATCAACATGTTCAAATACAGTTTCACCGATTGGAACGGATACAGCAAAAGGTTTGATTATGTTGGCTTTGAGAACTATACGCGTATCTTCAGTGATCCCGAATACTTCAAAGTATTTATTGTCAGCTTGTACTACTTCGTGGCTACGTTCTTACAGATGGGCTTGGCGCTTTACTTTGCCACCATTCTGAGTTTCAAAGTTCGAGGCAAAAACTTCTTCAAAGGCATACTGTTTTTCCCTTATTTGCTGAATGGGGTAGCCATCGGTTTTATTTTCCTCTTTTTCTTCAAACCGGACGGTACACTCGATATGCTCATGCATGCTGTCGGGCTGGGACAATACACACAGCTCTGGCTCGGTAATCCCAATATTATTAACGTGTCACTCGCAGGTGCCTCGGTATGGAGATACATGGGCTTCAACTTTATCATTTTCCTGGGTGCAATCTCCTCCATTCCAAAGGATGTGTATGAAGCATCCGATATTGATGGTGCCAATCGCTGGCAGCAATTCCGCCACATCATCCTGCCAAGCATTACACGCATCCTGCAGCTCAACCTGATCTTGGCGATTAGCGGCGCAATTAGTGCGTTCGATATTCCATATATCATGACCGATGGTTCCAACGGCAGTATGACATTTGTAATCCAAACGGTTCACTTGGCGTTTAAATACGGCAAGCTGGGACTGGCATCCGCCATGGCTGTGGTGCTGCTCATGATCGTTATTCTCGTTACGCTTGTGCAGCGCGTCACCATGAAAGGGGAGGAATAAACGTGACACAACTCAAATACACCCTTGCGAGCGTGGTTAAATATGCTTCCCTGGTGCTTGCGGCGTTTATCGCGCTGTTACCCATCGTGTTCATCCTGTTTGCATCTCTCAAAACCAATGCGGAATACGCTACCAGCAGTCCGCTTGCCCCGCCAGCCAACTGGCTGAACTTTGCGAACTATACGAAGGCTTTTGTGGATGGCAACATGTTGGTCGGTTTCAAAAATACGATCATTATCCTGATCATCTCCATTATAGGTGCAACCTTAACGGGTTCCATGATCGCGTATGTGTTGGATCGTTTCAAATTCAAAGGCAAGAAAATCATGGTCGCGGCATTCCTGCTCGCTACGCTGATTCCAAGTGTTACAACACAGGTCGCTACATTCCAGATCATCAACGCGCTCGACCTGTTTAACACACGCTGGGCGGCCATCGTGATGTATCTGGGTACAGATATCATCGCGGTTTATATTTTCCTGCAGTTCCTGGGCTCCATCTCAAGTGCACTGGATGAATCCGCCATGCTGGATGGCGCGTCGTACTTCACGATCTACTGGAAAATCATTCTGCCACTGCTGAAACCGGCCATTGTAACGGTCATTATCGTGAAGGGTGTGAACATCTATAACGACTTCTACACACCGTTCCTGTACATGCCAAAGACCGATCTACAGGTCATATCCACCGCCTTGTTCAAATTCAAGGGACCGTTCGGATCGCAGTGGGAAGTGATCAGCGCCGGCATCATGATCGCCATTATTCCAACCATGATCATCTTCCTGTTGTTACAGAAGTACATCTATAATGGCTTCGCGCAAGGCTCAGTTAAATAAAATCCGAAGGGAGAAATGAAAATGTCAGTTGCTGAAACGAAAAACGTACACATTGTTGGGGACGCTTTACCGAATATGCCTTGGGAGGAAAAACCGGAGGGAACGGAAGGCCCGGTATGGAGACACTCGGCGAATCCGGTGGTTCCGCGTAACCCGGTCAAAGGCATTGCCCGCATTTTCAACAGTGCTGTTGTACCGTATGAAGGAAAATTCATTGGGGTATTCCGTGCTGAAACTGTTAATGGACGTCCACACCTTCACATGGGCGCAAGCGAAGATGGTCTGGAGTGGACAATTGAAGAGGAACGCATTGCATTTGTGGATGAGAATGGCGATCCATTTATGCCGAACTATGCGTACGATCCACGTTTGGTCAAAGTCGAGGATACGTATTACATCATCTGGTGTACAGACTTCTACGGCGCAGCACTGGGCCTGGCCAAAACAGATGACTTCAAAACATTTGTCCGCCTCGAAAATCCAATGCTGCCGTTCAACCGTAATGGCGTGTTGTTTCCACGCAAAATCAACGACAACTATGTAATGTTGTCCAGACCAAGTGACAGTGGACATACGCCATTCGGAGACATTTTCCTGAGCGAAAGCCCGGATCTTGTGTATTGGGGCAAGCACCGTCATGTGATGAGCAAAGGCGGCCAAGGCTGGTGGCAATCGGTTAAAATTGGTGGCGGGCCTGCTCCGATCGAAACGTCCGAAGGTTGGCTGATGTTCTACCACGGCGTCACGGGAACCTGTAACGGATTGGTATATAGCATGGGTGCGGTCATTCTGGATCTGGATGAGCCGTCCAAAGTCAAATATCGTTCCTCCAACTTTGTGCTGACACCGGAAAAATGGTATGAAGAACAAGGTTTCGTTGATAACGTCATCTTCCCATGCGCAACACTGCATGATGCTGATACCGGACGTATCGCCATCTATTACGGGGCTGCCGACACGTATGTGGGTGTGGCGTATACGACCATCGAAGAGATCGTGAACTATGTGATCGAGACGGACGAGGTTATTGCAGGTGACCGCGAGGAAGGCAAGCTGTAATTGTAGTAAAACCTAAAAAAGTTAATTCACACACTAACGGAGAGTGTAGAACCAATCTGAAGAAACGGAGTGTTCGCATTTATCAACGGATTTTACCCTTTTTAAAGGGAATCAGAAAATCTGGGGATAACGGCGATCGGAAGATGGTACTGCACTCGGAGTGACAGGAACGGTGAAAGGGGCTTTACAGTGCAAACATATATGGATTACATCAAAGGATTTACATTTGGCTGGATGAGTGGCAGGGGCGACTTCCGCAAGCCGGAAGCCAAAGAGTCTTTGCGTCTGATGGCCGAACGTACAGGCAGTTCACATGTTATTTTTGCACTGGCCGCACATCAGGGTCATCCGCAGGCGGTAGAAGTGAAGTATCGGGGTGAACATCTGGTCGAGGATGATGAACTGGTCGACATGATTCGTTATGCCCGTACACTTGGGCTGCGTGTCATTCTGAAACCAACCGTCAACTGCACCGATGGCACGTGGCGTGCACACATTAACTTTTTTGATATCGATGTGCCGTGTGAGCCAAAGTGGAAGGATTGGTTCCGCAGCTACACAGAATTTCAGAAGCATTATGCAGCGATTGCAGAGCAGGAAAAGTGTGAGATGTTCATTGTAGGCTGTGAGATGGTGCAATCCGAGCGTCGGGATGAAGAGTGGCGCGAGGTGATCAAAGGTGTGCGTGAAGTGTACACGGGACTGGTGTCATACAACACGGACAAATATCAGGAAGATCATGTGAAATGGTGGGATGCAGTGGACGTGATCTCTTCCAGTGGGTATTACCCCATCGGAGACTGGGAGGCACAGCTGGATCGTATTGAACAGGCGATTGCTCCTTATGGCAAACCCTTTTTCTTCGCGGAAGCTGGTTGTCCCAGCCGCAGCGGATCAGCCCACGTACCAAACGATTGGGGGCTGGAAGGTGAAGTCAGCGCGGAGGAACAGGAGCATTTCTATGAAGCCATGTTCCGGCATGTCAGTCAGCGTGACTGGGTACGCGGATTCGGTCTGTGGGATTGGAGCGCACATCTACACGCGGAGAAGGATGCGCTGACCGATGACGGATATGGAGTGTACGGCAAGCCAGCGGAGCAGGTAATTCGTCGGTTCTATGAGGGCATCACTGTATAAGTTTAAACGAGAAACAAGAAGGCGTATGAAGATGGAATTCAGTAGTATATCTGCATATGTACTATCGTGATTTCCATGCTGTGAGCAAGGAATAACAGATTATTGTGGAACTTATTTTTGCAGTTGCGATTCATATGCAGGTCGAGAGGCTCTTCCTCCTATAGGAAGGGCTTTTTTGGCTATTTTAATAACAACACATACCATGTCGAATTTTGTTGACAAAAGGAGGTCTCCTGCCTATTCTTAATGGATGAATATGATAATCATTATCATAAAATAGAGAAAAGGGGTTCAACATCCATGTCTGTACAACATCGCAAATCTTCAGCCCTTACACTGGCAACTATGCTCTTGTTGTTATTCGTTATTGTGGGTTGTAGCAATACAGGAAGTGGAGATGAATCCTCATCTGCTGCTTCGGATCAAACATCTACGAAGTCGATTACGATGTCATGGCCACGTGATATCGGTACAATGAATCCGCACACGTACAATCCTTCGCAATTATTTGCCCAATCCATGCTCTATGAGCCGCTGATCAGTTACCAGATGGACGGAAAACTGGAACCTGCGCTGGCAGAATCATGGACCATCTCCGATGACGGCAAAGTATATACATTCAAGCTTCGCCAAGGTGTGAAATTCTCAGATGGTACGCCATTTAATGCTGAGATTGTGAAAAAGAATTTTGACGCTGTAATGAAAAATAAAGACACACATAGCTGGCTGGGCATTGTAGGTGTGCTCGACAAGACGGAGGTTGTGGACGATCAGACTTTCCGCATGACACTCACAGAGCCGTATTATCCTGTTCTTCAGGACTTGTCGGTGGTTCGTCCTTTCCGCTTCCTGGGTGAAGCCGGATTCCCGGATGACGGAGATACATCCCAAGGCATCAAAGAGCCGGTTGGAACGGGCCCGTGGATGCTGGCTGAATACAAGCAGGACGAATATGCCGTCTTTAAACGTAACCCGAATTATTGGGGAACAGCACCGAAGGTAGATCAGATTACGGTTAAGATCATTCCTGATGGGGAGACCCGTGTCCTTGCTTTTGAAAAAGGCGATCTCGACTTGATCTATGGTGAAGGTATGATCAGTCTGGATGCATTCCAACAACTTCGTGACAACGATGAGTATGTAACCCAACTGTCTGATCCGGTAGGCACTCGCAGCTTGCTGCTGAACTCTTCCAATCCAAAGCTGTCCGATGTCAGAGTGCGGATGGCGCTCCAGCAAGGGTTTAACAAAAAGGCGATGGTGGAAGGCGTGACTTCCGGTTTGGAAGAACCAGCCGATACCGTATTGTCCAAAAACTATCCGTATACCAATGTAGACTTGGAACCGATCACGTATGACGTGGAGAAATCCAAAGCTTTACTGGATGAAGCGGGTTGGAAGTTACCGGCTGGTGGTACGGTTCGTGAGAAAGATGGTCAGCAGCTTGATTTCGAGATGATTTTTGACAAGACGGACCCGATTCAGAAAGCGATGGCTGAGACCATTCAGGCAGAATGGAGTGAGCTTGGGGTTAAGGTAAAACTCACTGGGCTGGAACTTACGGTTCAGATCAAACGTCTAAAAGCCAATGATTTCGACCTGTATTTCTGGTACAACTATGGCGCGCCGTATGATCCACATTCCTTCATTAATGTTGTGGCAAGCCCTGGATTCGGGATTTCCGAGACCCTGAGTGCGTTGCCGATGAAAAAGGAACTGGACGATCAGGTGCATGCAGCCCTGTCATCTACAGACGAGACGAAGCGCCAGGAGTTATATGGCTCCATCCTGAAAACACTTCAGGAGCAATCGGCGATCGTACCGATCTCTTATATTAAGAAAATGGCTGTTTATCAGAAGAAAATTTCCAACTTTATTTTCCCGGCGAACCGTGATGAAAATCCGTTTGTGGGTATTGAATTAGGCAATCAATAAGTCGTAATGACTTTAATTTCGGAGTGGTAAGGCCTTGGAAAGGTCATGTAGCTTGATAAAGGGAGGAATGTTTGGTGATCGGTTATATTGGTAAACGAATGATCGCGATCATTCCTATCGTTTTTATCGCTACACTTGTTACCTTTGCGCTTATTCATATTTCACCGGTTGATCCAGCCGAGGCTTATCTGACAGCTGCTCATATCTATCCAACACCTGAGTTGCTTGCGCAAAAACGGCATGAGTTCGGTCTGGATCAGCCTTTATTAACCCAATATGTGCATACGATTCAGAAGATTGCCAAGCTCGACTTCGGAACTTCGTATCTCACCAACAAACCCGTATGGGATGAAGTGAAACTAAGGATTCCCGCTACGGCTGAACTAGCCTTCTGGAGTATGCTGTTATCAATTTTGGTGAGTATACCTTTGGGAATACTGGCGGCGGTGTATAAGAATAGCTGGATTGACATGGTCAGCCGTGCGATTTCCTATTTTGGAGCGTCGATTCCGCAATTCTGGCTCGGTTACCTGCTGATCTTCTTTTTCTCGGTGAAGCTGGACTGGCTGCCTGTGGAGGGACGTGGATCGTGGGAGAATCTGGTTCTGCCTACGATTACACTCTCCATGATCCTGATTGCGGTCTACACCCGATTGTTACGTTCCAGTGTACTGGAGCAATTGCAGGAGACATATGTACAGTACGCAAGAACACGCGGGATTCGCGAACGAGTGATTATGCTCAAGCATGTCCTGAAAATCGCCATATCGCCCCTTATTACGGGGATGGGGATGAGTATGGGCAAGCTGCTCACAGGCACCATTATTGTAGAGCAGGTGTTTTCCTGGCCGGGGTTCGGACGTTATTTTGTCGATGCGATATTTAACCGGGATATTCCCGTTATTCAATGTTATGTCTTCCTGGCGGCCTGCCTGTTCATCGTATGCAATCTGCTCGTTGATCTGGTGCAGCTCGTTATGGACCCACGGATTTCAGCGAAAGGACGGGCAGAACATTGATAAACAAATGGCGTGCGGTATTTAAAGGACAGAGAGCCATCCAGATCTGCTCGGTGATCATATTGCTTTTCTTCGTGATCGCGTTATTAGCCCCATGGATTGCTCCTCATGACCCGGTGAAGGTGAATCTGTTGCAGAAGCTGGCGAGTCCATCGCTTGAGCATTGGCTCGGAACGGATCATCTGGGACGCGACAATCTCACCAGGCTGATGTATGGAGCGCGGGTGTCGCTCGGATTTGCTACCCTGATCTTCCTATCATCTTTGCTCATTGGTGTCATTGTAGGTTCAATCTCCGGTTACCTTGGTGGTTGGGTGGACAGTCTGTTGATGCGCTTGTGTGAAGGCATTATGGCGTTTCCGAATCTGGTGCTGGTGCTCGGTATTGTAGGGATCTTTGGTCCAGGTCTGATGCAGGTGCTTCTAGCACTCATGATGGTACAGTGGGTGTATTATGCACGTATCTGCCGGAACATGGTCGTTAGTCTGAAAGAACGGAACTTCATCGCAGCGGCGCGGATTAGCGGCTCCTCTTCTTGGACGATTATTCGGAAACATATCATCCCCAACGTGCAGCGTCCGATCGTTGTGATGGGTACGCTGGAGATGGGGTGGGCGATTATGGATATATCTGCTCTGTCCTTCCTGGGACTCGGTATTCAACCCCCGAATGCAGAATGGGGCGCCATGATTCATGAAGGGACGGGTTACATTCGCAGTCATCCGGAGTTGATGATCTATCCAGGGGCATTGATTCTGCTCGTCGTCATTACGTTCAACATTTTGGGAGAAGCGTTATCCGAGCGTTATGGTATAGCAAAAAGGTAGTGGTTCGGAACCAAAGGCATATGGAGGTGAACGTAACGATGGATGATGCAGCGAAAGTACTCGAAGTTCGTGGTCTGCAAGTGAATCTTAGAACAGCGGAGGGTTCAGTCCCGTTACTGGAGCCTATTGATTTCGAATTAAAAAAAGGTCGTGTCTTCGGTCTCGTCGGTGAGAGTGGCAGCGGCAAGACCGTTACGTGTAACGCGTTGCTCCATCTGCTTGATCCGCGCAGGATGGAAGTGTCGGGCAGCATCCGTCTGAATGGACGGGAGCTTGGCTCGTTGTCAGGCGAGGAGATGCGGCGCATCCGGGGCAAGGACATCGGATTTATTATGCAGAATCCGATGAATGCTTTTACACCCGTATATACGATTGGATCTCAGTTCATTGAAACTTTGCGTACGCATTCAGGAATGTCCAAAGTAGCAGCCCGAGAGCGGACTATTGCTGCCTTGGCAGATATGAACTTGCCCGAACCAGCTAAACTGATGAAGCGATATCCATTCCAACTGAGTGGCGGCATGTTGCAGCGGGTGATGATCGCCATATCGATGTGCCTGCGACCCGCCTTGGTTATTGCTGATGAACCAACGACGGCACTGGATGTCGTGAATCAGTTCAAGGTGCTTCAGGAATTGGATCGGTTACGTACCGAATACGGAACATCCATCCTGCTCATCTCTCACGATCTGGGTGTGATCTCGCAAATGGCGGATGAAGTCGCGGTCATGCAGAAGGGACGAATTGTGGAGCAGGCGGATGTTTACCAACTGTTCGACCACCCGCAGCATGAGTATACCCGGATGTTGTTAAATGCCAGGCCAAGTATGTCTTTAGGACGATAGCGAATGACTGATGAGATGAATCGTTCCGTGAGTGTATGCGTAGAGCGGGTATGAACTGTATTTTGAGTGGGTAGTCGTAGGGGTGGAATGGGCATGGTGATGTGTAGATTCGGCCTCTTCGGAGATTGCTTCTGCCAAGTACAAGAGAGGAGGATGACCTGATGCTTCAGGTACGTGAAATAAGCCATAGCTATGGCAAACGTAATTGGCTGGATCGTTCAGGAGCGCGTCCTCCTGTGCTGGCAGACATCTCGCTTACGATTGAAAAGGGTGTGTGTCTGGGACTGCTGGGTACGAGCGGGGCTGGTAAAAGTACCTTGGGCAAAATCATTCTTGGTCTGGAGAAGCCCAGCCAGGGTCAGGTTTTATTTCAAGGTCAGGATATTTATCGATCCAGCAAACCCGTGCTTAAGGGATTACGGCGTGATCTGCAGGTTGTGTTCCAGGACTGTTATTCGGCTGTGAATCCACTCATGACTGCCGCGCAGATCATCGGTGAGCCACTGGATAATTATGAGCGATTGTCGGGAAAAGAACAACTTCGTGTGGTTGGACAACTGCTTGAGCAGGTTGGGCTTACACCTGAGGATGGGAGCAAGCTTCCGCACCAGTTCAGCGGTGGGCAATTACAGCGAGTTAACATCGCACGAGCCATTGCGCTCAAGCCAAAGTTAATCGTACTGGACGAATCAATCAGCAGCCTGGATATGGTGCACCAGACGCAAATCCTATCCTTACTGGGAGAGTTAAGAGCATCCTACGGGTTGTCTTACCTTTTTATCACACATGACATTCGAGCTGCCATGACGATCTGTGACCGCATTGCCGTGATGGATCAGGGAAAGCTGGTATATAGCGGTGATGCCGGGGATTCGGTAATGCAGTCTGATCATCCGGCTGTCCAGCAGTTGGTTACAGCTATTTTGCCTGAGCATCCCTCGGGTCGTATTTCGTTTAAATGAATTTTTTATAGTGAAGGAGGCTCCTTACCATATCGGTGGTAGGGAGCCTCTTTTTTACATCCTTATTTATCAGTTTAGTATTATCCTAATTTCCCCGATCTGCACGCTCCATACGATATGTATACTTCACAAGCTCAATCTGTTGCTGCTTGAAATCTGCAATCCATTCTCCTAAAATGTTCTGGAAACGATCCATCTTTCTTCGCAATTCTTCTGCAGATTTACCTTTCCAATCTCCAATACTTTCATCAATGGATCTTACATGACGTTTGTTAGCTTCAAGCATATCCATTAAATCATTGATTTCCTTCTCGGCATTCATCAAATCAACTAATTCTACAACAATGCTCCGTGACATATGCTTCGTCGCTCCTTTTTAACCCTCGTCGGCTTGTCTGAAATCTTCCGCTTTTTGATTAATATACTCTGCAATGACATGTGCTTCTTCTTCATACCAGCGGCTAAATTTGTGCAAATCACTTGTTAACCGATCGACAATAGGTTCAAGAGAGCGGCTATCACTGGACTCAATAAGTCTGAGAATGGCATTGGTTGCTGTGGGGAGGCTAGATTGAAATTCATTTACATGCTGCTGCATTTTTTGTCCAGCTCTTTGAAGATTCTCTAGTGAGAGTTGGATGGTAACCCCGGCACCGGCAGCAGCCATTTGTCCAAGAGGTCCTAGGTTGGCACCATACTTTTCAATTAATTTATTTACGGTATCCTTCATTTTTTCATTGGCAAGCAGGGTATTTATGTATTCCGTGTATCTTGGATTTCCACCAATTACTTCACCATCTCGTGTATAAAGTGTATTTGTAATAAAGCCATTCTTGTCAAACTTGAAGTTCTCCAGGCCGTGGGCCTTTTCTCCACCGAAAGAATTGAATAATTTTTCCCCCATGCCTTGAGTACCTATTGGGAGTGTAGTAGATACAAAAGTGATATTCTTCCAAAAGGGTGTGGAAATACCCGAAGAAGTACCGCTTGATTTGGATATTATAGGTATAGTGATTTGAACATATCTATTATTTGCTTCCTCGTACGTCTTATTAATCATGATTGTATTGGCTGCATGCCGCGTCGATGAATTGAAAAAACCTGCTCCAACACCATCTCCTGGGTTGACATAAGCTGTGTTTTTTTTGTCATATTCTCCGGCATCTATTTTCTTCAGGATATCATCGGAGACAACTGCTCGAATGCTAGCTGGGTTGTATGTAGTGGATGACAGGTTGTTTCTAACAGAGACGTATTGAGCAAGCGCTCCTCCCAGTGAATGTCCTGTAGTAGAAATTTCTGCTTGTGGGTATTCTTTTCTAACGGATATGTATAATTGATCTGCCTGATAGAATTGATTATTTTCATACTGAGAGTTAGGACCATATACTTGAGGAGATATAAGTTTTTTTTCAGCCTCATTTAAATTCGGGTTGTTATGGACACTTGTCCACTGTTGTTCTGCGTATTTGGTACGTCCCCCAATTACGTCTTTAATGTCCGTTCCGTAGTCTGTTATCACGCTCTTAATGGGGCGGTCAGGTGGCTCAGTTCCTCTGTAACCAATGATGACTTGATCCGTTTTTTTATTATAGAAAACTTCAGCATGAAATCCACTTTTCTCGTCATTGAGCATACCTGAAGGTTTGATTACTTTCCAGTCAGTGCTATTCTCAAGTGAAGACTCAGATGGGATATCACTTTTATAAACTTCCTGAGATATGGAGTGGTAGGTTTCATCACTAATAAAATTACTCATTTGGACACACCTTTTTTGATATTTATTCTGAATAAAAGTAGTATTATTTTACCATATGAACTAAACTGTACATAGTATTATTTTACCATAAATTGAGGTGGTTTCTTTGAAATACAGAAAGTTTTTTATTTTTTTATTGGTCCTTATTAGTATACTTTTTATATATAGTAAGATATCAGAGACAAAAAAACAGGCATTATATGAAAGAGCAGTACCTATCGGTCAAGCATACTTTATGAAATATTATGGTGCAAATATAATTTTCACAAAGTATGAATTAAATACTCCTGTTACAGAGGATATTGTTCTGTATGGTTACGTAAAAGAAGATCAACAGATACATGTATCTCTCTCTATTAATATCAATACATTTGAACCAAGAAATGCAATGGGGCCGCACGATTTCATAATAAAGCGTAATCCGCCGTTGGAATAATGCAAATGGTGGTCGTATTTCTCCAAGTTTGTATGATATTTAGGATTTGTTAGACCTATGCAAAGAAAAAAATACTGGGAAGTGAAAGTGAGAAGAAGTACATATGGAAAGCAGAAGCAGAGGGATTTAGATAATGAAGAAACTGTTTTTAGGCTGTAATAGCGAGTATATTGACTGTAAGCATGATAGGTTCGGAAAACAAAGCATTTGCAGCTGTGAAGCAAAACCGGACTTTCGTTCCCCTGCGTCTGGTGAGTGAAGGTCTTGGCCAGAAGGTCGAGTGGGACAAGATTGGCCGTTGGGTCTGGACCGGGAACAAAGACTTCCGGAGTACAGATGATAAGGAATTCAAACTGACGAAGCTAAATGATTTCAAGGCGTATACCAAAAGCGATGTATACTTCAAAAACATAAAGTATAAAACCTTTTCAGGAGTTAAGATCATCAAGGAAAGTGACCTTCCAATCCAGTTGGGCGACAGCCAAGTAGTCTATAGCATTGATATGATTAAAAGCAAAGTAACTGGTGAAAATTTAGTTCAGATTCGCAGTAATCATAGAGGTAATCCTATTGTCTTTTTGAAGAAAAATAATCATGTGAAGGGTCGCGGCGTTATCGACGTATCTTTTGTAAATAACGGCGATAAAACGGGGATGAACCATTATCCAGTGATCAGTGAGTCTGATAAGTTTCAAAATGGAGAATATATTTCAAATTATCAGGACTGGATGAATTTTAAAATTACACAACCCGACTATATTCTACTGGAAGATGGCGACTTGGAAGATTACGCTGTAGCAATCGTCAATCCATTCAAGTAGGGGCTGATCAAGATGAAACGAACGATTAGTTCCTTAATAAGTCTGGTACGTATAATGTCCTCTGGTGCTTGTTATACTCACGCTTCACCCAGGTAAGGCAAAAGCAACCGTACACTCTATTAGTTCAAACAGGTTCTTACAAGACAAGGGTATTCCCGATCTGTATTACTTTGTCGGGATGTTTATTACGAAGTTTGGAGGGATTCAGAGGAAAGTGGACATGTGAAGGTTATCCTTCTGGATCTAAGGTTCCGAACAAAGAGATAATAGACCAATAAAGAAGGTAGTATTAAATGAGTGCTAAACTGAAGACTGTATTGATAATATTTGCGTCTTTAGTCTTATTGGTGAGTGGATGTGCAATTACATATCAAGTGAAAAATAATAATATTGTTAGAAAGGCCACTCCCATAGGAATTGAATATTTTAAAAGTGAGTATAATATTACCGTTAAATTTACAGATTCTCAGGTTTTTCCGGGTTATATAAATTCGAAGGTGGTGTTGTATGGGTATGTGAAGAACGATATTAATCAAAGAATTTCTATTGCAATTGACTATAATACTCATGAAGTTGAACATGTGGGTGGGCCAAAGTGGTTGCTTCAATCTGAATAACTTTCTTTGGGAAGAGTGTCAGGGTGATGGAGAAGAATATTATTTTGAATTCTTATACCTATATTACATGAGGATTTAATAGTGAAATATTATTACTATTTCTAATTTTTGTTTGATACTTAGGATTTTTTATACCTATGCAAAGAAAAAGCTACTGGGAAGTTAAAGTGAGAAGAGTACATATAGAAAGCAGGGATTTAGATAATGAAGAAACTTTTATTAACTGTATTAGCAAGTACATTGACTGTAAGCATGATAGGTTCGGGAAACGAAGTAGTTGCAGCTGCAAGCACTCCGAAGCAAGTAGAGGTATTGCTGAATACCGTTAAAATGAAATTTCCAGATGCGAAGCCATTCCAGGATGGCCAAGGTAGCGTTATGGTTCCAATCCGATTTATATCAGAAGCCCTGGGTGCAAAGGTGGCATACTCGAAGGTTGGCAAAGTTTCCAAGGTCGGGATCATCAGCAAAGATCATAAAGTGGACATGACGATCGGGCAAACTTCAGCCCTCGTCGATGGCCAGAAGAAGGACTATGGTACGCAAATCATTCTGAAGCAAAACCGGACTTTCGTTCCGCTGCGTCTGGTGAGTGAAGGTCTTGGCCAGAAGGTAGAGTGGGACAAGATTGGCCGTTGGGTCTGGATCGGGAACAAAGACTTCCGGAGTACAGATGACAAGCAGTTCAAGCTTACGAAGTTGAGTGATTTCAAGGCGTATACAAAAAGTGATGTTATGTTCAAGAATATTAATGATGAGAAGTATTCAGGCGTAAAGATCATCAAAGAAAGTGACCTTCCTATCCAGTTAGGAAATAGCCAGGTGGTATATAGTATGGAAGTAATCAAAAGTGCAATCACGGGAGATGATGAAGTTCAGATTCGTAGTAATCACAGAGGAAACCCTATTGCCTTTTTGATCAAAAATAATCATGCAAAATCGCGTGGAGTCATCGACGTAGCTTTTATTGACAATGGTGACAAAACAGGGCTGAATTACTATCCAGTTGTGAGTCAGTCAGATAAATTTCAGAATGGAAACTACATTCAAAACTACACAGACTGGATGAATTTTAAAATTACTCAAGCTGATTATATTCTTCTTAGGGATGGCGATCTCGACAATTATGCCGTAGCGATCGTTAATCCGTTTAAATAAAGGGTCATGGTCTTGATGAAAAAGGCGATCAGTTCCCTATTAAGTCTAGTAATTATTTTATCTTCTGTGCTTGTTATATTCACGTATCACCCAGGAAAGGCCGAAGCAGCTGTCCACTCTATTAGTTCAAATAGGCTCCTGCAGGACAAGGATAACCCAAATCTGTATTACTTTGTAGGGATGGTATACTACGAAGTTTGGAGTAATTCAGCAGGACAATGGACAGGTGCTGGTCATCATCCAGACTCAAAGGTTCCAAAGGTAGATGGCGGAACTTATGAATTTACGTTCGGATCGAACAGAAAGGTTAAAAACATTACGGTCGAACAATTCAAATATGAATGGAAAGCTGCTGACGGTACAAAACTTGGTGACTTAACCTTTGAAAAATCTAGGACAGGCGAATTAAGAGAAAACCCAAAACAATATTATCAGAATGCCACATCAAGTAGAGACTACGATAATTATGATGATACACCTGTTAATGGAAAGGGAACAAACAAAGCATCTAAAGAAGTATTCGTACTGGATGGTATCTTGAAAGCAAAAGTGGAAGCCGTTAACAGAAAGGAAGAAGAAAGAAGAAAAAATGGTACTGTTTTCTCGCCAAACGTAGAAGGCTGGCGTTACTATTTCCCTACTCTCTTCAAGATTGAACTCGAACCAGCTGAGGGCATGGCTATTATTCAGCACTTTGATACAAAAGGTAATCCGTTAGATGGTGTTGATGGGTTTAGAGATAAGGAAATAAAGTTAGAGAAGGGTATAGACTATAGGTTCTCTCATACAGCCCCAGGCGAAAAATATACATATGAAGGTCACAAGAAGAGTACTCGGGAAAAGCCAAAAGTGACGGGCGGTTCTCGAACTGCTGGAGACCCAGCAGGGTTCAAATATGATGGCAAGTTTCCAACATATTATGTCTATTACTACTACAGACTAAAAGTTCCAGATGATGATCCGGACGAACCAGATAACGTCTGCACCACGCCGGAGCCTGGACAGATGATGGACGGTGAGGACATGGACCCAGCTGTGACAGCTGTAATTAAGGCTGATCAGCGAGGTAGTGAACCGTTCGACGTGCTGAAAGGCATTCCGACATCGGAAAGTCTGTACGGGAATGTCTTTAGCCGAGATTACCAGTTCGAAAATAAATTCATACAGATGACAGGAACGTGTACATATACCGTCGAGGTGGAACAGACATGGACCTTAACTTGGACCGAAGAGGAGACTACAACGGGTGAGGATGAGGAATCTGAGACCGTTCGGACACCGATGAGGGATACCGAAGTGGTGCCCAGCTCATACACTGTGATCCGACCGTATGCGTATTGGACGATTAACAAACTTAGTGTCTACAACATCGAGGAAGCGACATTAGAAAACTATGCTTTTTACGGGGAGCAGATTACAATTACTCCTTCTGGATACACCCCGCCCGAGTTTCAGGCGGATACAACGGGAGACTTCTACCCGGCACCACCGCCTGACAAGCAGCAAGGGCCTGCTCGAAGCAAGGATGGCGGAACGAGCAGGCCGTCTCCAGATTCGGAGAATCTGCAGGATGTAGCGGAAGCTGCTGTTCCTGATGTGCAGGTTGAAAATGATTTTCTAGTGTTCCAGGGCCAGACCATCATGGATAAACAGCGTACGGACAGGGAAGGACCACAGCCTGGTCAAATTCCTGCACCGGTGGAAATCGGGAAAGATGTATTGTACAGTCCGTACAACTACATTCCGACCGAGAAGACAAATAAGAAAGATCAACCCAGCACAGGTCAGATCCGTTATGTTCTGGCCGATGGAAGTATTGATGCCGAAGAAGAAGAACTGGAGTACGAAATCTACGGGATTAACACAGTCACTGTTCATACGCCAGTCGTGAACTATTCCCTTGTTTCAGACGATCAACCTTATAATCAGAAAACGATACCGAATATGGAGCGATCTGCCCTTATTTTGGAGCGGCCGTTCACAGTCCGTATCCCCACGAGCGGACAGCATTTGGATGTCAACTCGTATCCGGGATATGGGGATCGGGATTATGCCAAATATTATCGAATCAAACAGGTGCGGTTTCCGTTTGACGTGTACAGTGCCGACCGGACACAGTTTTACCCGCGGAGTACGTGGATTGATATTCCGGTGTACGTGCTCGATACCACCTTTTATCTGCCTGTATGGGTAGACGAAGGAGATTACCAGGTGGAGTTCCGCAATATTGCAGAGAATGCACCTGCCGACTTTGAATCGATGTCCAGGAGCAATGCTCAACCCGATGCCAATACAGATCTAACCTATCATCTGGCCAGCGACGAAGTGTCCGTGGAGGTCATTGGGAGGTTATACGACTTTGAAATCACGGACATTGCAGACTACAACTGGGAGCTTGTTTTCCGGCGGTTTAAGGGTAGTATTGCCACAACCTGGATCAGTTATTGGACGGGAACGCAGGGCATCGACGGTGACAAGCGAGGGAACAAACCGCAGTTCACCGTACCGATTCGCCCAGGCAGTCATCCGCTGCAAGGGTATCAGAATGTGGCTGTGAAGACGGGATATCACTTTAAGTTTGATTTCAAAACCAAGGGCAATATGTTCGGGCCCAGAGACGGCATTCGCCTGACTCCGACCTTTGATTTTGTCAGCAAAGACGGGAAAACACGCGTTCCGGTAGATCTGTATTACTCGACGAACCAGCGAAGTTTTATTCGTATTGGTTCAGCAAAGGATCAAGTCAAGCGGTTTGTCATTCTCAATGATCGGTTACGTCAAGTACCTTCGGAACAGCTACGAGATACGGCGACCTACAAATATAATCGCTATGGCGAAATTCATCCAGGGATGATGAGTGAACGGACGTATCAGGAGTATTATCGGGATAAATTTACGAAGATGAAAACCCCTGTAGGCGGATACAGTCTATTGCTGATGCCAGAGCAACTGCGTACGTTTATCGGACCCAAAACGAATATTCCGACGAACGCAAGTGCGGATGTGCTTCGTGCGAATGCAGCTATTCAGCAGTGGTATGGAGAGTATAGTCTACCTGCCGAGCCTTACGTGGTTCAAGCAGGAACCAATCTGGCCGAGTATGGGCGTACCCATGGTGGTTTGGATGCAAAGTCACCGATCTTCCTGAAAAATGGTTATATCGTGGTCAACTTTAACTTGGAGTCCATCCAGGAAGGGAATCTGAAGGCTCCGCATCTGCAATATATCCATGCACCGCTGATGAACCAATGGTTGCTGGAAGGATTTCAGCGTCAAGTCGAAGATAGCTACGGCAACTCGTTCACTTTAAGGGACGGAGACGTGGTGTTCTACAATGCCGATCGTTCCAGCCGAGATGATTTCAGTGCACAGGTGCCGCACTAAGTAGTAGGAAGAGTACAATAACAAGAAGGCGATTCTTACTTTGGTAAGTATCGCCTTCTTGTTATTTAACCAAATTAACGTTGCAAAAAACTATCCAGTTACCCCATCTTCCGCCCAAGCTGCTCAATCTTATCAAGCCAATTCTTTCTCTGTTCATCTGACTTTTTACCAACTTGATCTACAGGTGTTATCCGCACAGGTTTGATGCCAGTCAGTGCAAATGTGGAGATCTTCATCATTTTATGTGCGGGCTCACCCTGGAACCATTTGAAATACCAGCTTGGGCCATCCATGGTAGTGATCATACGGGCGGTGCGGCCTTTGAGCAGTTGATCCGGGAATGGTTTTCCTTTCTGATACTTGAAGGCGTAACCTGGCATAAAGATTCGGTCAACGAAACCTTTTAGCAGGGCAGGTGGTCCTCCCCACCAGATTGGGAATACCCATACAAGATGCTCAGCCCACTTAATCGCTTCTTGGGCCTCCAGCAAATCTGGTTCAAGTGGAAGTTTATTACGATATCCTCCCTCCAGATTCATGTTGAACGCCAACTCGTTCAGGGTGATCATGCGGACGTCGGCACCCGCCTGCACCGCACCTTTACGGTAAGCTTCGGCTAGTGCGCCGTTGTAACTGGGGGAGACGGGATTGCCTTGAATAATTAATATTTTTTTCATGGAAGATGACACGTCCTGACTATTTTAGTTAATGAACACTAACCTCATGTGCAAAAAGAAAAGGTCACGTGTGACCCGGTAATCCATTCGTATATCCTAATGGTATGCTGACGATTCTCTTTTAGAAGTTGTTCAAAAGTCCGCTTTTGATTACAAATCATGCCTAGCGGCATCATCAGCATCGAAGATGGGATTCAGCTGAAATAAGCGGAAACTTACGAAGGTTGTTTCCTTTCGGAAACAATGTAGTTGCTCACGTCGTTTTCCCTACGCTCCGCTAATCCATTTCTAGCTTCATCCCATCTCCATTGTTACTCCTGGGGTACCTGTCCTAACATCGATGCAAGTCTGTGAACCGTTTCCCCCGTATAAGGTACCAACAGCTCCGGTAGTTCACCTTGCATACTGGAGACCGCCATACGTGTAATTGCACCGATCACCAGCACGGCTGTAAGCCGTGAATCCTGCTGAGGCAGTTCACCCCTCATCATTCCCTGATCGATCAGATCCATTAACGCATCCAACGGCTGACGGTAATCCTCGCTGCTTCCAGCTTCAATGAATATTTCATGATTCTGTGAAATCAACAGCAGTCCGTAGGGATCTTCATCATGCAGATGGAGAACCTCGGTAACCAGTTGCTTGAAGCGTTCCAACACGGGACCTTCCCGGCGAACATACCCGTCAATCAGTGCAGTATAGTCGACACAGTATTGGGTGAAGGCTTCCAGGGCAACGGCATCTTTGTTTTTAAAATGTTTGTAGATCGCCGCGTCGGTTACTCCGGCGGCATCACCGATCTCTTTGACGGATATGCCGTCAACGCCTTTGGTTGCGAACAAGCGCATCGCCGCTTGTAGGATATCTTTCTTTTTGCTATCCACATGAGATTTGTTTTTCATGATTATATAGTAAGTGATTACTAACCAAAATGCAACAGGCACTTTTGAAACTCTGAATTGAGACACTGAATAAGCGCTTACGACGAAAGCTTGCAGGCTTGTGAGCGGCAACGTATGATGAATAGAAATCATAATCGGAGCGGTAGCGAGAACGAAATGGATGGTGGGTAGCGTGAATGAAGAGTTGGATGCATACAGCTGGGTGACGCCCGAAGGAATGCTGAATGTTCAATATATAACAAGCCGCGAACAATTGTATAAAGGAATGAACGGAAGATATGTGGAGCGATTCACTGTTTCTTCCGGTGAAAGTTATATTTTCAAACCACTGACGAATCCTGCGCAGCATGGACGGGAACGATGGATGTACGAGCGTGTGATGTCTGGTCTACCTCCAATCTATCCGCAACTCATTGCAGCGTCGGATCTTACCATTGCTCCAGCAAAGAGCTGGATGATCTACGAGGATCTGGGGCAACTGGTGCATGATTCGCAAGAAGCGACGATGCTCGGTGTAGCGGTACAGATGGCGGCTTGGCATGCGCTACCTGTTACGAATTGGAGCGAACTGCCTCGCGTGGGGCAGAAACCGTCCATTCGCACAATGTTGGATGAGTTGCAAATGCATAGGCAATCTACCGATGAACTGTTATCCAGATTGGATATGCAGCTATCCGCATCCGTTTGGGACAAGATCACTAGATTGATCCTCACGGCAGAGGAAGAACTACCAACCGTTTTGTGTCACGGAGACCTGCATCCAGGTAACATGGCTGAGGTGGACGGCAGACTGGTCATCTTGGATTGGGAGCATGCCCATCTGAATACACCGCTGTGGGATATAGTTCACCTAGTTGATCTCTCGCATCCGCTGTTTCCCAGAACGGTTACGCCTGCATTGCGAGAGCGGGTCATGGATGTTTATTTGGACAAACTGGGGAGCCTGGGCATGCAGATTGAACGGGTTTCTTTTGCAGGATGGTACTATGCCTATGCTATTGTATTCTCACTCTGGATGCTGCGTTTGATTGATGGTGACCTGAGAAGTGAGGAATGTGTGTGGCCGAAGAAACAGTTGCGTAACCAGTGGTATGAGACGGCAGCGACGCTGGAACAGTGCATGAAGCACATGGGTGAGGAATAGAAATGAGGGGTGAGAAGCTTGCGTAAAGTCGGACTTGTTATGCGTAAAATTCAATTCACGGAAGCACAGGGGCCACGCGTATTTGCGGATCGGCTGAAGCAGATTGGTCTGGAGCTGGGCGTGGATATTGTGTTCATCTCGCCGGAACGTCATGTCAGCGGATACGACTGGTTGCCGGGTTATGAGCATGAGAAAGGTGACCTGGTGAACTACGATATCGTGCTGGATCAGATTCATAGTCAAAATATAGAGCATGTTATCTACACCGTATCCGGGTTTACGTTTTTGAAGATGTTCTTACCGAAGAGTGTATTGTTCCCGCACAGTTTCCCCGATCCCGCGCTGACGGGATATGAGATGATGAAGCCATTTTATACGATGGTGGATAAAGCAATTGTACAGACCGAGTTTTTGAAAACAGAACTGGGCCGCAATTTCGGTGTACATGACGTGAACGTCATTCCGATTGGCTTTAGTGAAGAGCTGGCGCACCGGCACTATGACCCGAGCCAGGTCGTGCATAATCGGGTGCTCTGGATCGGTAGGGATGAAGCGAACCGTCGACCGGATCTAGTTTTGGAATATGCTCGGCAGAACCCGGACAAGGAAATATATATGGTGTTTGGCGGTGTACGCTATAAGGAAACCATGAAGAAGTACGACATTCCTCCCAACGTGAAGCTTAAGTTTGCGCTCACGCAGGATGAGATATTTACGTTGATGAACTCATCCAAGGTGTATTGGAACTGTTCGGCCTTTGATACGTTTGCGATGCCTCTGACGGAAGCGATGGCGATGGGCAAAATGGTTGTGAAACCGGAGCATGCCTGCTACGGGCACATTCGATCCACGCATGCCTTTGCAGGCAACGAGGATAACTGGTTTGAACTGGTGAACATGGCTGCGGCTGCGCCGCGCAGTGTGTCAGAAGACAACCGGGAGTATGCGTTTGGTGCTTTTTCGCGCACGAAGATGAAAGAAGGGTACCGGAACTTTTTCTCGGATTGGTTGAAGTAACGTAAGGTATGTAACAAAGGGCTTAATCCATCCAGCAACAGGAGGGGAACCTTATGGAAGTACTGATCTTGTGGACATTGGGAATGTGGGCGGTGCAGCTGCTGATTGAATGGCTTATCTACCGGTTGCAAGGACGACGAATGACGTGGGTACAATATATATTGCCATGTGTGGCCTTGCTTGGCGGTGCCGTTGTAATCATGATCAGCATCGATATTGGCGGGTGGAACGGCATCGGATATGCCCTGCTCGGCGCATCACTGGGTACCTCGGGAATGTTAACACTTATTACGGTGGCGATCAGGGATGTAATGCTTCGGCGACGGGGCAGGGATTAATCAGAGCAGTAGCTACTGTGGAGTAAGGATGAATTGGGCGATGGGCTGGTTGCAGGGACACAGCCTTCTGTGATATATTGGCATTAATTATGACAAGGGAGGTGAAGACAGGTGAATCACGAGATGCTTAACAACCGTATTAGCCAGCTGCCGATTGCTATGGCTGGCATTGTTCATACTTTTCTGACCAACGGGAGAAGTCTGTCCAATTTTGAATATACGGAAGTTAACATTTGCGAGAAGATGCCTGCCTTGACCTCATTCGGACGATAAGCGATAGTGCTTGAATTCTGAAGGGCCGTGGAGCTAACCTCCTGCGGCTCTTTTTGTGTTGCGGTCAGGATCTTCCATACCATAGGAGGAACCTTATTATGATGATGATTAGCGCGCAACAACTGACTCAATACCACGGAGCACATCTGGTGCTGGACGGCATTACGTTTGAAATTATGGAAGGTGACAAGGTCGCCCTGATTGGCCGCAACGGAAGCGGCAAGACCACACTTATGCGCCTGATGGCAAGACTGAACAAGCCGGATGAAGGGCAATTGATGATCAAGAAAGATACACGAATGGGATATGTGGCTCAGGTTCCAGAAGGATTGGATGACCATACCGTACTGGATGTACTAAGTCTTGGATTCAAGGAGCTTATGATATGTCGCACGCAAATGAAGGAAATGGAGCAGCAGATGTCCGATCCGGCATGTGCAGCAGACCCTGATCAATTGGAGCGCCTGTTGAAACGCTACGCGGCACTGCAAGACCAGTTCGAGCGTGAGGGTGGATACGAAATGGATGCCCGGATCGATCAGGTGGCGGACGGTTTGGATATCGCCAAGGCACACTATGGTTGGCGCTTTGGTTCCCTGTCCGGTGGGGAGCAGACTCGGGTGGTGCTGGCTTCACAGCTAATTGTAAGACCCGACCTGTTATTGCTGGATGAGCCGACAAACCATCTTGATCTGGAGCGGGTTGAGTGGCTGGAAGGATTTTTACGTGAATATCTCGGTACCATTGTCCTGATCTCGCATGATCGCTATTTTTTGGATCGGGTCGTGAATCGAACACTGGAGCTGGAGGATGGGGAAGCGGAAACGTCTGCTGGCGGTTATACGGAATATATGAAAGTAAAGGAACAACGGCTGTTGCAGCAATTCGAGGAGTTCAAGGAGCAGCAGAAGGTTATCAAGAAAATGAAGGAAACGATCCGCCAGTTAGAGGAGTGGGGCCGGGTTGGTGGGAATGAAAAGTTCTTCCGGCGGGCCGCTTCCATGCGCAAGGCGCTGGAGCGGATGGAACAGGTGAAGCGTCCTGTACTGGAGCGCCGCAATGCCGAGTTCGATGTGCGTCCTACGGATCGAACGGGAAAGCGGGTAGCAATATTGGAACAGGTCGAGAAGAGCTATGGCGAGCGTGAAATCCTGCGCGGAATCTCGGGTCTGCTGGAATATGGGGATAAAATTGCACTCATTGGCCGGAATGGTTCTGGCAAGACGACCCTGTTCAAGCTGTTGCTTGGTGACGAGCAACCCAATGCGGGCAAGCTGGAGTGGGGGGCGCGTGTGGATGTCGGATATCTGGCTCAACAGGAGGAACCCACGAATCCAAAGCTGAACGTACTTGAATACTTCCGTCTGGAAGCGGGTGTGGAGGAAGGCGAGGCTCGCGGGATTCTGGCCCGATATCTGTTCTATGGAGCGGATGTATTCCGCTCTGTTGGGCAATTATCTGGTGGGGAATGGACGCGTCTGCGGCTAGCTCTTCTGGTGCAACGTAAACCCAATGTACTGCTGCTCGATGAGCCAACCAACCATCTGGATATCGCATCGAGAGAAGCGCTGGAAGAGTCGCTGGTTGATTTTGAAGGGACCGTACTTGCCATCTCACATGATCGGTACTTCGTCAATCGCCTCGCTTCCCGTGTCTGGGAACTGGAGGACGGACAGATGACCGCTTATCTGGGAGACTATGAGGCGTATCGTGAGAAGAAGCTTGATTTGCAAGCTCGTGCGGCGGTGACAACTCAGGCTACAGCAGGCGTGGGCGTTTCTTCTCGTGGGAATGCCAAGTCAGAGATGAAGTCAGGGTTAACGTCCGCGCCCGGCGGGACTGCCAGATCAGGAAAGAAACCAGAAACAAACTCGACAATGAACGGTTCCACTGTTGCGGCTCCCGATGGAAGTCGTGATTATGAAGTTTCCACAGGATCAAGCAAGGCGTTGACCCCTTCGGCAACAGCTGCATCGAATCATAGAAGTGGCAATGGCAACAAACCGTCTGCGGAGAAGCTGGAACAGACGTTGGCTCGTCTTGAGGCACAGATTCAGGTGCTGGACCAACAGCTGGAAACGGTGGAGAACAATCCGCTTGAACTGGAACAAATCTGGAATGAACGTGAGCAATTGTCCAATGAATACAATGATGTATTGGCCCAGTGGGCTGAGTTATAAGTCAGAATAGTATAAGCATAAGATTAAACAAGTGCGGTCGGAGAGTCTTCTCCGGCCTTTTTGAACTGGATTGCGTACCAAAACAAAAGTAGAAAACAGTATGTTATTTCCTGCTTCGTTAATCGGAGAACGAAGGTAGCCAACATGTTCTTTATTACATGTCATGGTGAATAGTGTAACTTTTTTCCTTCTGATGCGTTAAATACGTTTGTATGAATTGAAACGGCTCACCTAAGAGCTCGCAAAAAGGGAGGTTATCGGTATCTATTATTCATTGACTTATCGGAGTTGGTCGGATGATCGACAGGCGGAGACGGGGGTGCTGGAACAGACTTCAGTCACACGAGATGAACTGTTCATGCGCAAACTGGTGGATGCTACCTTGGTGAAAAACAAACTCTGGGCGCATCTGTCCAATGAATGCCAAGATGGGCGGGAACATGCAGTATATGTGACGGCGTATGACCAACAGATGCCGGACGAGTACGGTGCAGCCATTGCGGATGCTGCGCTGGCGATGTGCAAAATGTCTTCCATGTATAGCGCAGAGTATATGCTGTGGAATGGAAGTTCATTTCAGGAGTTGGAACTCACAGCGTCATCCACTTATACAATGGAGCTTGCCGAGCAACTGCTGGACCATTACATGGTTCGCGGTGGCAAGACGTATGAGTTCCTGTATTCTGTGCTAGATGCGGATCGTAAGAAAGTATTGTTTTATATGAAAGAGGTGGATCTGTGATGAGTGACCAAGAGCGGGGGCAAGCATCCAAACCCGGATCGAAAGCAAAGCTGGTTGCTTTCTCCCTGATGCTGGCGGTTCCTGCCGTGTTATCCGGTTGTGGCAGCAACAATGATGAATGTGACCCGGAGTATGATACCGGATGTGAATATGATTCCAGCAGTGGGCACTATTACTACGGTGGGTCGTCGTATCGAAGCAACAAGGACAGTAACAGCTCCTATAGCAAACCCAAGTCCAAATCAAGCGGCTTCGGTAGCTTCTTCCGCAGCTCGGGAGGATAACCGGATGAGGCAAGTGGTTCAACTGCCGTTAAGTCACGAAGAGGTATTTCAGGGTGAAACGGAACAACAGATTCCATATCATCGAATGTATGGGAAACAATATTGTGTGCCTGCATTAACGGTTTATTCTCCCTCGGAGGTACAAGAGCTGCGTACCGCAGCCGAGGCGGTAGACGGCATTTACTGTAAAGTGATGCGATTTATCCAGCAATATATGCCGGATTCTTTTTTGGAGCATCAGCTGGGTATCCATCCGGGGCTTATTCCGGCAGCACGTATGGAGTTGGTAACTGGAGGCATTACCCGTCAGGACTGGATTATTGGAGAAGCTGGGCCGAAGTGTATTGAAAATAATACGGACACTCCAACGGGCATACCGGAGGCTGCTGCATTGGAAAATATCCTGGTCGGTCTTGCTGAGGATGCTGCGCTAACTGCACCATCTGCCGAGATGGATACACTTATTCGGGAGTGTTTCAGGATATGGCTGGAATTCTATGCAGAGCAGGGATTACAGGGTCCGGTGACATTCACTTCTTTTGGCGAACATGTCGAAGATCGAACAAATACGGAATACCTGATGAAACGTTGTCAGGAAGCTGGATACGAAGTCTTCTATGCTGCACTTGAGGAACTGGAGATTGTTCCAGGGGAGGCGCTTTACCATCAGGGTCGGGAGATTAACCTACTGTATCGCCTTTATCCACTGGAGTATCTGATTGATGATCGGGATGAGACGACAGGGGTGGAGATTGGTGCTGAACTGCTTGAACTTGTACGTGATGGACGACTGGGCCTGATGAATCCGGTTCAGCATGTACTGATGCAGAGTAAAGGCTTCATGGCGGCAATCTGGTCGCTCTACGAGCGGAACGAGCAAACTCCGGAATATTGCGGGTTTACCCTCTTTGATGAAGCAGAGATGGACGTGATTTCCCGATATCTGCTGCCCACCTATTTTTCTGCTGAGCCTTTCGAACTGAACGTCATACCATATGTAGCCAAAAGCTATTGGGGGCGCGAAGGTAGAGGAACGCTTTTACTGGATGGAGGAACGGACAATGCCCCTGGAAAGCAGGATACGGAGCATCCTCTTAACGAGGCGCTGGAATCCAATCTTGCATCTGGGGCAGCAGACGAGGATGAAGAAATTACAGCTTATTACGAAAACCAGCCCAAAATCTATCAGCAGCTGGTTCCGATGGAACAGGCCGTGATCGAGACAGAAGATGGAGCGTACAGTGGTTATCTGCTTACAGGGGTGTTTGTTATCGGTGGACGTTTGGCTGGGTTGCTGCCACGGGTCGGGGAGAAAGTAACTGGAGATATGGCCTATTATTGCGCGGCTACAGTTCGTGAACGGATGAATGATGAGGAGGAGAAGGAATGGAGAACTTGGGATTGAACTTGCTGAATGTTGCGGTGGGTATAGGCATTCTGCTGGTGGTATTGGTGTGTGGATATTTCGCTTTTAGCAAATTGACCCGGTATGACGATAGTGATGAAATTGCCAAAGGTAACGAAGCGGCAGGCATGTATATGGGCAGTAAATTGCTGGGACTGTGTATTATCGTAGGCATGGTGTCTTTCTCAACTCATTCGTGGCTGGATATGCTACTGTGGTCGGCGCTTGGAATTATTGTGTTGTGCCTGGTCTATATTATATTTGATTTCCTTACGCCTAAAATGCGAGTATGCGAAGAAATCGCACGAGGCAATATGGCAGTAGCACAGCTGCTGCGTTCGATTATCATTGGCGTTTCCATCGTCATCGGTACATTTTTGATGTAAAATAGGCCTAGAGATAAACGATAATTTAGAATCAATATAGTGTTTACACGAAAACGAAGAGGACAGAAAAAATCTGGAGAAGCGAAGCGTTCGCCTTTATCATCTGATTTTTACCTTTGAAAGAAGGTATATAAAAAAATCTGAGGGTAACAGCGATCTTAAGATTGTTCTGTTCGCAGAGTTATTAAGTGTAATGTTGTATTTTGTTCTAAATGAATATCAAACGGAAGAAGGAGCGCGGCATCATGAGAAGAGTCATCATCGATACAGATACAGCAGGAGACGATACGATTGCGATCCTGACGGCATTGCATCACTTTCAGGTGGAGGGCATTACGATTACGGGCGGTAACGTACAATTCGACCAGGAGGTTGAAAATGCCCTGTACACGGTACAGGTTGCTGGACATGGCGGCAAGGTGCCTGTGTATAAAGGTTGCGAGCGTCCGCTAATGGCCTACGGTAAAGCTCAGCACCGCACAGTGGAAGACGTACATGGCGATGATGGCATGGGCGGCGCGCATTTCCCGAAGGCGGATCAGCGTCCCGAGAGCGGGCATGCGGTTGATTTTATCATTGAGAAGGTGCATGCACATCCGGGCGAAATTGAACTTCTGGCTATTGCTCCACTGACTAACATTGCGATGGCAATTCAGAAAGACCCCACGATTATTCCAGAAATTGCTCACCTGTACATCATGGGTGGAACGAATAATGCACTGGGTAATATCACACCGGCGGCGGAGTATAACTTCTACGTGGACCCGGAAGCAGCGAAAATTGTACTTCATGCGGGCATTCCGATCACGATGGTTGGTTGGGAGATGTGTACTCAATATTCAGTGATGGACGATGACGATCATGCAGAGATTGCAGCTCTTGGTACATCCGGTGCTGACTTCTTCACCGCAATTAACAAAGTGGTCATGCAGTTCAACAAGTCGGTACATAAGCTGAATGGCACCACTCATCCGGATACGTTGCTGATGGCTGTAGCCGCGGATGAATCCATCATGACCAAGTCGGGTCAATATTATGTGGATGTGGAAGCGGCAGGAGAACTGACACGTGGATACAGCGTGGTCGATATCAACGGACGTTTTGGCAAAGAGCCCAATGTACGTGTATGTGAGGCCATTGATCGGCCAAAATTCAAATCCATGCTGCTGGATGTTCTCTCAGCGATCCAATAAACGCAAGAATTAAATTGCAGGAACAAGAAGAAAATCCGTGCCCTATCCCAGGTACGGATTTTTTATTGCCCATTTTTGGCATAACTACTTCACCTGTCGTAGTAAATTGTGCTATACTTTAACTACTACGACAGATGAAGTAATGAGGAGGAGTATCTTTTGTGATCAGCAGTGACGTTATACGTGGCTACAATGATACGCTGATCCTCTACATGCTGCTCGAAGGGGAGTCGTACGGCTACGAGATTTCCAAGAACATCAGGCAGCTGACAGAGGAAAAGTACGTCATGAAGGAGACGACATTATACTCGGCCTTCACCCGATTGGAGAAGAACGGTTATATTGAATCGTTTTACCTGGATGAGAATAGTTTGGGAAAGCGTCGTACCTATTACCGGATTACGCCGCCCGGCCTCGACTATTACAGAGAAAAGTGTGAGGAATGGAAGGTTACGCAGGAGGTTGTTAATCTATTTATCAGGGAGTTGTGACGGAACATGGAGACAATTATGGTGTATCTGGAGAACATGTTTGCTGGTCTGCCGAAGACACCCGAGGTGGAGCATCTGAAGCAGGAGCTCCTTTCGGGGATGGAAGATAAGTACCTGGAGTTGAAGCGGGAAGGCAAGTCGGAGAATGAAGCCATCGGTATTGTGATCTCAGAATTCGGTAATATCGAGGAGCTAACTGCAGAACTCGGTATTCAACCAGTCAGTGCGGAAGAGGCAGTACCTGTGCTGACGGAAGAAGAAGCCTACGCATATACCACTGCAAAAAGAAATGCCGGATTTTGGATCGGGCTGGGTGTTTTATTGTGCGCGTCGGGTGTGGCGTTTCTGATTTTCATGGATACTTTATTTGAGAACTATGCCACTTCAGCTGCAAACCGTTCGGTGGAAACGGGGGCTGTACTGGGCCTGATCGGCATGTTCGTGCTGATTGCCATTGCGGTAGGCATGTTCATTCACAGTGGCATGAAGCTTGAACGCTTCAGTCATATGGAGAAGGGTTTCCAGCTTCCTTATACACTTAAAATGAGTATTCAGCACAGTCGTGAGAGCTTCGCTCTGACTTATCGTATAGCCATCATTACGGGTGTCTGCCTGTGCATTCTGTCTCCTGTGTTTATTTTCGCAGCCTCCTCTATCAATGATAACTACGCCTCTTATGGTGTATCTGCCTTTATGGTTATGGCTGGGGTAGGAGCATTCCTGTTTGTATATTACGGTAATATTCAGGGGGCTTACACGAACTTGCTGGAGAAGCACCAGTTGACGGTAGAGAAGAAGCAAGAAGTAAAAATTGTGAGAGCCGTGGAAGCGATTGTATGGCCGCTGGCGACAGCCATCTTCTTGTTCACAGGCTTTGTATATCAACGGTGGGATATTAATTGGGCTATATTCCCGATTACAGGCATTCTCTCCGGCAGTTTTAGCAATGTGTACCATATTATGAAAAGTAAAAATCCGTCCTGAGCACCGCTTAAGCTAGTAAAGCCCACTTGATCTATATTAATCAGGTGGGCTTTTTTTGCTCCATTTAATCTAATCTTGCCGCAACAAAAACGAACGGATGCCAGTCGTAACCAGAACATGGTCTTCCTCATCAGGCAGACCCGATACTGTAATGGTACCGACCTGTCCCTCATTTTCCAGAATCAGCGGGAAAGCGCCACCAGCCAGTACATAGTCCGATGCAGGCAGATTGAGGTCTTGCTCAAGTGTCTGGTTTGCGCTTCTCAACCTCAGAGCTGTATGCCAAGAGCTGGAAGAGAAATGATTCACCACGTTGTTCTTGCGGCGAATCCAATCTTCGTTGTCGGGATGAGTGCCTTCCATGGCGTGCAAAAAGAGACGATGTCCCTTCAGGGTAATGTCGATGGTCACGGCTTGGGAACGACGCTTCGCTTCTTCAACTAGATGCAGGCCAAGGTTAAGCGCCGTTTCAGAATCAAATGTGCCAAATACCAAGTCCTTTTCTTCCTGTTGCATCTCCTTTAATTTCTCTGTCGTGGTCAGGTTCAAATTACAGGCAGCCCCTTTACGTATATGATTGATGTCTACATTCGACATGGATTGGTACAGTACCTTCCGAATGCAGACTGCACGATGTTAGTCGACGTGATAAGTTTGGTTGAAGATGACTTATTTGGAGACCGTACATCGGCTGTGTTAAAGTGAAGGGAACCTAATATACAAAACTCTTAAAGTTAAAATAAGTTATCGCTCAGTAGGCAGGAGGAGAAGCACGATGCTGTTTTATTTTGTAGCACTGCTGGTGACTTTGGTGGATCAGGGAACCAAAATTGCAGTGAGAATGTATATGGAAGTTGGCGACGTGATGAGACTGGGTGACTCTGGCATGCAGTTACAGCATTACGAGAACAGTGGAATGGCTGGTAGCATGTTTCAGGGGAATGCGCGTCTGTTCGGTGTGATTGCTGTTCTGTTCATAGCGGGTATGCTGTATTACCGGAGTAAAGGTGAGATTCGCGGTTTCTGGATGCAAGCTGGCGCGGGTTTTATGGTCGGTGGGGCTTTAGGAAATGCGATCGATCGATTTATCTATGCCCGGGTAACGGATTTCCTCGTGTTTCCGTCAGGGCGCGGGATTTTGAATCTCGCTGATGTCGCAATTAACATCGGTGTGGTCATGATCATCATTGGCATGTTGATTCGTGCATATCAGAGTTATCGAGCCAAGCGTTTACGTAATGCATTGCCGAAAGCAGAACGTTCGTAATAGGTTGGATAGAAGCGTTACAGTGACTGAACATAAGCTTAATAAATGAGGGACATTGGATACCATCCAGTGTCCTTTTTGTTATGTCCGATTCAGGTCATGGGAAGAACTGCCTTGATTCATTTTGATCGAAACCGTTTTAGAAATAACAAAGACTTATATCATCCATTCAGATTGAAGTCGGTTTGGAAGGATTAACCAAATGGTTATTTTACCATTTGAATGGGTAAATTTCTACGTATATAAAGTGAAACTAAGATATACACGAACACGGAGAGTGCAGAACCAATCTGAAGAAGCGCAGCTAAAAGCTTTCTGAAAGAAAGCTGCTTCGAAAGCATACGCTAAAATCGGATTTTCCCTTTGAGGAAAGGAATCAAAGGGAAAATCTGGGGATAACAACGATCGGAAGATGGTACTGCAATCGGAGTGACACTGTGTAAATCACATTAGTTCAATTTATAAAGCTGAGGGAGGTACAACATGAGAACAACGCTTACCAAGGCTCTCGGGACAATGTTGCTGTGTGGAATGATGGCTGTACTTTTATCTTCCTGTACCAGTGGAGATAGCGCGAATGGCAAAGTGCAGATTGAATTTTTCCAGAACAAGCCTGAAGCCAAAACAACCTTTGATGAATTGATCAAGACGTTCAACGCGCAGCATGACGATATCCAGGTGACCCAGGTGAATCCGCCCGATGCGGAGACAGTACTGAAGACGCGTGTCGTCAAAAATGATATACCGGATATTATGGCCATGGGTGCAACCGACACCTATTCCATTCTGGCTCAGAGTGATATTTTCACCGATCTGACGGACAGCTCATTACTCCAGACGATTGATCCGAACTACATACAAATGCTGAATGATCTCACAGGCATGGACGAAGTGACTGGTATTCCTTACGCGACTAATGCAAACGGCATCATGTACAACAAAACGCTGTTTAAGGAAATGGGATTGGACGTGCCCAAGACGTGGGATGAACTCATTGCAACCGCCCAAAAGATTAAGGATGCAGGTGAGACTCCATTTTACTTCACATACAAGGATGACTGGCAGACGAGCCTGCCGTTCAATGCACTAGCCTCCAATCTGGTTGGTATTGATTTCTACCAAGAGCGGCGCGATAACAAAGTGACGTTTAAGGAGAAATACCGCGAGGTAGCTGAGAAGCAACTGGAACTCATGAAATACGGTCACGGCGATAACTTTGGTAAAGCTTATTCGGACGGTAACCGCGCTTTTGCTAACGGTGAAGCTTTCATGTATATCCAGGGAACCTGGGCCATCTCGGAGATTCGCAAAGCGAACCCGAATGTTGACATTGGTTTCTTCCCATTCCCTACGGGCAACGATGCAAGCAAGATCAAGCTGGTGAACGGGATCGACTCCCTGTTTACCATTGCGGCGGACACGCCTAATCGCGAACAGGCAGAGACGTTTATTGCGTTTCTATTAGAGCCTGAAAATATCGGAAGATATATTGACGAACAGACGCTGTTCTCTGCGGTAGAAGGCGTGAAGCAGGATGATCCTGCCGTACAGGAATTGATGCCATATATCGAGCAGGGCAAAGTTATTGACTTTCCCGATCACTATATCCCGGCTGCCGTGCAGCTGAATTCCATCGTACAGTCCTTTTTGCAGAACCAAAACATCGACAACTATCTAGATACACTCGACAAAGAATGGGACAAGGTTGCTAATCGGCGCTAAGCCTTGTCAGAAGGAGGATGGAGTATGAACAAGCGTATCGCACCCTATTACTGGATGACGGTTCCGGCGGTTGTATTGTTCTTTGTATTTATGACGCTGCCGGCCCTCCAGGGCATCTATTATTCATTTACGAATTACAACGGATTCGGGAAAGAGTATGATTTTGTTGGCTTCAAAAACTATTTCAACCTGTTCCAAGATGACAATGTAGGCAACGCCTACTGGTTTACGTTCAAGTTCGCGATCGTGGTGACGATCCTGACCAATATCCTGAGCCTGCTCATTGCACTTGGGCTGAATGCCAAGATCAAGTTCCGTAACTTTTTCCGCGGCATCTACTTCCTGCCCAATATTCTGAGTGTACTGATCGTAGGTTACATATTTAACTACCTGTTCTCCAACGTATTCCCGATCTGGGGACAAAATCTGGGCATCAATGCGCTATCCACCAACATTCTCGGTAGCGAGAGTCTGGCTTGGATTGGTATCGTCATTGTTGCAGTATGGCAATCCGTGGCCCTGAATACGATTCTGTATTTGGCTGGTCTGCAAACGATACCAACAACACTGTACGAGGCATCCAACCTTGACGGCGCAGGCAAATGGCGTGAATTCTGGAGCATTACTTTCCCGCTTATTGCCCCGTTTTTCACCATTAATATGGTGCTGGCGATGAAAAATTCACTTATGGTCTTCGACCAAATCGTAGCCTTGACCAACGGTGGTCCCGGGCGGGCGACGCAGTCCATCTCCCACTTGATCTACACCGGCGGATTTGAAGGCGGCGAATATGCATATCAATCTGCGAACTCGGTTATTTACTTCATCGTTATTGCGGTGATTTCAATTCTGCAAATCCGGTTCCTGCAAAGAAGGGAGATGGATCTGTAATGAGAAGCCGTACACGAATTAATTGGCTCGTTATGCTGCTTGTTGTGCTGGGTACCCTGTTTATCCTGTTCCCATTGTATATGACCGTTACAATAGCTTTGAAAAATCCGGAACAGATGGCCCAATCGGTCTTTGCCATTCCGACGACACTTCACTGGGAGAATTTCGCGAGGGCCATCGACATGACAAACTTCTTCCAATCGTTCCGTAACAGTGCAATCGTTACCGCATCAACTGTGCTCTTGACGTTGCTCAGTAACTCGATGGTGGCCTATGCGATTGCACGGAATATGGAGAAACGCAAGTTTTTCAAAGGACTATATTATTACTTCGTCAGCGCGATGTTCATTCCATTCCCAATCATCATGCTGCCGATTGTTAAGCTGACCGCATCGCTGGAGATGACAAATCTGGTAGGTCTGATCCTGCTTCACACGGTATATGGTCTGGCATTCAACGTATTTGTGTATGTTGGATACATTCGGTCCATTCCGGTAGCGCTGGAGGAAGCGGCGTTTGTGGATGGGGCGACAACTTGGGGCACGTTCTGGAAAATCATTTTCCCGCTCATGGCGCCAATCAGTGCCACGGTTGGTATTCTGACTTGCCTGTCCACGTACAATGACTTCTTGCTGCCACTCATTATTATCAGTGATCCGGGACAGTACACGCTGCCGCTGGTACAGTATGTATTCCAAGGACAGTTCAATACCGAATTTAACCTTGCGTTTGCATCCTACCTGCTCGCGTTGCTGCCGATGATTATCATCTACCTGTTTGCACAGAAGTGGATCATCAACGGGGTTACACAAGGGTCTGTAAAATAACTGAAGATGTGTCACAGAAAAGAATATGTGTGAAGAGATATGAACAAAGAGAGGTGGACTTTAAAAGTCCCCTCTCTTTTTTTGATCCTTGTCATTTAACGTTTGGGAACTCTTCGGGAGGATTGATTAACCTGTAAAACTATGCTATTTTTTAGTCGTTAGTTTAATCGGTAAACAAAGACTAAGAGAGAAGAAGAGTAAGATTCATTTCTGCAAGCGCTTTAACGAGAAGAACTGAATACGTAGATAAATCCGGCATCGTTTGTACCCAGTCTTCAAGAGCACGGGCGTAAGGTGGTGGGTTCTTTTACATGCCAAAAAGAGAGGAGAATGGGGAAGTTGCACGGGAAAAAAGGACATTTTAACTCACTTCGGAATCAGATTTTCATTGGTTTTGTTATGGTGATGCTTGTTGTTCTGCTGCTCGCAGGTATATCGGCTTATGATCGGGTAGCTGACCTGCTGAAAAGCAATGCGGAGAAACATATTCACCAAACCGCCGTCCAAGCCAGTGGCAGATTGGATGCACTCATTGCACAAGTGAATTCGCTGACCGCCCAGGTGGCGGATGATTCATACGTGCAGCGTCTGCTCAGCGATGAGAAACAAGGCAACCCGGCGACCTTTAATCAGCGCCAAGCTCTCTTGCAGATTGCAGGCAGTTACCAGTCTTTCATTAATGGCGCGCAGAGTATGGAGATATACACTACGGGTTATAACCGCATCTTTCCGATGGATGACCGATCCCTCGATCTCAGAGTGGAGCGCAACTGGATCAACCTGGCGGATGAAGGAAAAGGCAGACTGGTATGGGCAGGCGCTGACCCTGAAGATCCGGGTGTGCTCCTGGCTATTCGGCGGATTAACCTACTGGATCATTCTTTCGAACACGGAGGTTATGTGGTGGTGCGGATGCAGCGTAGTTTTTTTCAACTCAATGATTCGAATGGGGCAGATGGTTCGCAGGACTCTATCATGCTCTTGGATGGGGCAGGCGAAGTGGTGACTTCTGATCTGGAGATTAATCTCGATCCCAAAGCCATATTGGACAGCGGATCAGTCGTGCAGAACGGGGAGGAATCCTATATCGTCGTCCGGCAAAAATCGGAGTTAACGGGCTGGACACTTGCTGTCCTGACCCCGCTGCGGGAGACAACGGAAGGTGTATCCATCCTGAGAACGGCGCTGCTCGTCTCGGGAATGATTGGTGTTGTTCTATTCCTTATCATGTCCTTCTTTCTTTCAACGATGATTACACGTCCGCTCATCCGCCTGATGCGGGCCATGCGTAGTGCACAGCCAGGAGCAATGAGACCTAATCTAATGGTCAGCTCTACGATGGAGATCAACGAACTCAACGACGTGTATAACCAGATGGTCTACAGGCAGAACGAATTGACCCGTGTGGTTCATGAGAAGGAAGTCATGCAGTCCCGGGCCGAGCTGAAGGCGTTGCAGTCTCAGATTAATCCCCATTTTCTATTCAACACCCTAGAAGCCTTCTATTGGTCCCTTGAGGAGAAGGGAGACGAGGAGATGGCACGTATGGTTGTGGCGATGTCCCGATTATTTCGCTACATCATCTCCAGTTCGCAGCAGGATGAATGGGTTACGATTGCTGACGAGCTGGAACACGCTGAGCGTTATCTTCAAATTATGCAGATGCGGTTGGGAGAGAGAATGCAATGGGAGATTCAGCTGAGTGATACGGTGCGTAAGGTCGCAATACCGAAACTTCTTATACAGCCCTTGGTCGAAAATGCGATTCTTCATGGGATTGAAAGTAAACTGGGACCGGGAAAAATAAGCATCCATGTGGATGCTTTGACCGAGAAAAATCTGGTTCGCATTAAGGTTCGGGATGATGGTCCCGGTATGGATGAATTACGGCTTCAATCTGTCATTCATACTTTACATGGCGGGCCGGCTGTGTCCAAGAAGGGGACAGGTGTAGGTCTAATCAACGTACATCGGCGACTGATGCTTTACTTTGGCAGCCAACTTGGTGAACGTTGTAAGCTTTCCATAACAAGTAAGGTTGAGGAAGGAACTGTCATTTGCTTTGAGATTCCCATGGGAACGGAGGGTGCATATGATTCATGACAAAACAATTCTTATCGTGGATGATGAGCCACGTACAAGAGAGGGTATTCGCAAAACACTGGAAGGATGGTCGGCAGGACGAAATCACATTCAGACTGCAGAAAGTGGCGTCGAGGCCGTGGAATGGCTCAAGAAAAAACCGGCAGATCTGTTAATAACGGATGTTCGCATGCCGGAATTCTCTGGCTTGTCTCTGATTGAAGCTATTCAGCACTTTTCGAACAAGCCTGTTGTCCTGATTATGTCGGGGCATGCCGATTTTCAGTACGCCCAGCAGGCCATTAAGCTGGGTGTTGTGGAGTATATGTTGAAACCGATTGATAAGGAACAGTTGCTGCAGACCGTCGAAAAAGCCCTAAAGTTCAGCGAACAACAGCGACGTATTCAAACGATGCAAGAAATGGTTGACCCCAAGCTGCTGGATGTTAAGGAGCGCGGAGAACAGAGGCTCAATAGCCAGATCAGTGAAGCTTTGACCTATGTGGATACTCATCTGGGTGAACATGTGACCATGCGTGAAATCGCTGATTTACTCCATCTCAACTCCAGTTACTTCAGCGTATTGTTTAAGGAACAGATCGGCATCAATTTTAGTGAATACCTTACCCGCAAACGCATTCAACGCGCGAAGGAGTTGCTTGTGCAGACAACGATGCCAATCTCGGAGATTGCGGAACAGGTGGGTTATCAGACGGATAAGTATTTTATCACGGTATTTAAAAGCCTTGAGGGGCTAAGTCCAAGCAAATATCGGCATTCCCTATCTGAGCGAGATAACAAATAACCTCAAAAAAGTGGAGTTTTTCCAAATTGTTCTGGTCTTATAGAGGCAATAGGCCCGTGCTACAATTTGGTTAAAGCGGTTACATTAACCGAAAAAACCAAGGGGGTTGGAATAATGAGAAAAAAGACGATGGCCATTCTTCTGTCATGGACGCTGGTTCTCGCCGTAATTTTATCCGGATGTAACAGTTCAAGTTCGGACGAAGAGGGTGAAACAGGCAGCAACGGCACAGATGGGAAAGTAACCCTCAAATTCATGCACCTCTGGCCAGCAGGCAGCTCCGCACAGCAAAACAAACTGGTCAACGATATCATCAAGCAGTATCAAACGGATCATCCGAATGTAACCATTAAGCAGGAAGTGCTGGAGAATGAACAATATAAGAACAAATTGAAAATCCTGTCGGCATCCAATGAACTTCCCGATGTTGGTGTAACTTGGGCTGCCGGATTTCTGGAGCCTTATGTGAAGGGGAACCTGTTTGCACCGGTCGATGATCTGCTGAGCGACTCGCTGGGCGAGAAATTCATAGCTGGAACAACAGAAGCTTATGCCATAGACGGCAAAACATATGCGCTACCAATCGAGTTGAATATCTCCCCCATTTATTATAACAAAGCCATTTTTGCAAAATATAACTTGCAGCCGCCAGCAACGTACGATGAATTCCTGAGTGTGCTGAAGACACTGACAGAGAACGGTGAGGTGCCGATCGCACTGGGCAATAAAGACCGCTGGACTGGCTCACTCTGGTATATGTATCTGGCGAATCGGTTAGGTGGAGATGCATTGGAAAAGGCCATCAATGGCTCTGGCAAGTTTGACGACCCTGCGCTGACTCAAGCTGCTGCTGAAGTACAAAAGCTGGTGGATATGAATGCTTTCAACAAAGGCTTCAACGGGTTGTCCAACGATGAGGGTAAATCCGAATTCATGAACGAAAAAGCTGCCATGTATCTGATGGGTACCTGGGAACTGCCAAACTTCACGACTAACCCGGACATCCCGCAGGAATTCAAAGACAAGATCGGATTTTTCAAATTCCCAACAATGGAAGATGGCAAGAGCGATATTAACAGCTGGGTAGGTGGTCCAGGCGTAGGGCTGTTCGTGGCCCAGAACTCCAAGGTGAAGGAAGAAGCGCAGAAGTTTGTGCAATACTTTGTGGAAAAATGGGGTGAAAGTTCGGTAACTGAAGCAGGCGTCATCCCGGCAACCAAAGTGGATACGGCGGCAGTACAGTTGCCACAGCTCTATATTGACCTGCTCAACGAATTGAATCAGGCCAGCAGCCTTACGCTTTTTGCAGACGTACAGATGAAACCGGCAGCCGCTCAGGCCCATCTTGACATGATTCAGGCATTGTTTGGCAAAGCGGTAACACCGGAGGACTTTGTGAAGAATCATCAGGCTGCAATTGATAAAGGCAATTGACGTACACACGCTTGAAGGGAGGATAATGTGATGGACAAAGTCATGTCCAACCGTCTCGTTGCTGCGTTGTACGTGCTTCCTGCACTGCTTCTGCTGCTGGTCTTGGTCTACATCCCGATCGTGCTCACCGGGTATTATGGGTTGATGCAATGGGACGGGATCGGTGCAATGACCTTTATTGGATTGGATAATTACGCCAGACTTCTTCAAGACGGAACATTCTGGCAGAGTGCGAATCATACCTTTTTGCTTGCTTTGTTCTCTGCGCTGAGTCTGATCGGTTATCTGATGATCGCTTTGGTGCTGTCAGGCAAGATCAAGGGGGCCAATCTGTTCCGTAAAATATATTTGATCCCGATGCTGCTGTCTTCGGTCGCGATCGCCCAGTTATGGCTGAAGATCTATCATCCCAGCAATGGTGTGCTAAACACCTTTCTGGAAGCGATCGGCTTCAGTAATCCGCCAGCCTGGCTGGCGGAGCCATCCCTGGTGTTGTATGCACTGTTCGTGCCGATTCTATGGCAGTATGCAGGCTTCTATATTTTGATCTATTATGCGGCCCTCAAAAATATTCCGGAATCTCTGGTGGAAGCAGCCCGGATTGATGGAGCAAGCCCTTGGCAGATCGCTTTTCGAATCAAGCTGCCCCTTATTACAGAAGTCATCAAGGTGACTGTGGTACTGGCAGTGGTGGGCTCACTCAAGTATTTTGACCTCATCTACGTGATGACCGATGGCGGACCAAATGGCTCCAGCGAAGTGATGGCCTCCTATATGTATCGTCAGGCGTTCCGTAGCTTCGACTTTGGTTACGGCAGTGCTGTAGGGTTCTTCCTGCTCTTGATCTGTCTGCTTGTTACCTGGCTGCTTCGTAAAGCGACAGCATCCAAAGATACGATCCAGTATTCCTGACGCTAGTTCGTGTCTGAAAACTCGCTGAAGTGCATCTTTTACCGCCTTTTCGCCCCCTGCTGCGTCACTTTCCCTTGACGTGCCCCGGCACGCCTGCGGAAAATTTCCTTGCTTGGAACGAAAATTCGGCAAAATCTGCCACCTTCGGAGTTTCCAGACACGCCCTAGTGAAATGAAAGGAGGTCCATCCCGGTGAAGACGGATACGACCGTTAGATTGCCAACTTACCCGGGGACAAGCCGAGGTTCGGCATGGTTAAGGAGATTTGGCTATATTCTGCTGTATTTCCTCTTGTCCCTGGTAGCTTTGCTGCAAATTTTACCTTTGGTATGGCTGCTGTTATTCTCGCTTAAAAATAATCAGGAAGTATTCGACATGGCGCCTTTTTCCCTTCCTGCGACTCCGCGTTGGGAAAACTATGTCAAGGTATGGACAGAGGGAAATATCAGCTTGTACTTCTTCAACAGTGTATGGATTACGGTGGTCTCGGTGGTGGTCACCGTGCTATTTGCTAGTCTGGTGACCTTTGCCATTACACGTATGCGCTGGAAGGGTCGTTCGCTGGTACTGGGACTATTCATGGTGGGTCTGATGATCCCTGTACACTCCACGTTGATCCCGCTGTTCAGCTTGTTCCTGAAGCTTCATCTCACAGATCATCCTTTGTCAGTCATCCTGTCTTATATTGCCTTTAATATGCCAATTACCATTATGATTCTACTTGGATTCTACTACGCGCTTCCCCGGGAAGTGGAAGAAGCCGCAGTGATGGATGGCTGCTCCGTGCATCGGATTTTCTTTCGTATTGTGCTGCCGATGACGTCTTCGGTCATTTCCACAACGGCGATCATCAACATGATTTATAACTGGAATGAATTCATTTTTGTTAATACGTTCATCAGTACAGATTCGTACAAAACCCTGACCGTTGGGGTACAGAACTTTATCGGTCAATATACAACGGATTGGGGAGCCATTGGTGCGACGCTGATGATTAGCATTATGCCAATCCTGATTGCTTTTCTCATCTTGAGTAATCGAATTGTGGAGGGCATTGCTGCGGGTTCTGTTAAAGGTTAAAAGGTTGAGGGTCCAAGGTCCTTCCATTACTTGCTTAAAAGCGAGTTGGGAGGGGCCTTTTTTGTCTTTTAAAACCTCTGGTAAGCGTACGGAAGATGGGCTATATGAAAGCAGTGAAAATACCTATTTATGGAATTACAAAAAACTTTCAACTATTTTCGCAAAACTACTGCATTTTCAAACCACCTGTGCTAACATACCCTAAGAATTAAAGCCCACATGGGAAAGGTGAGAAAATGACAGCAATATCTTCAACCAAAGAGTCCCTTCGTTCTGATGCCAAGGATCTGAATCTGATTCGACTGACATGGCCTATTTTCCTGGAACTCTTCTTATTTATGTTGATGGGGAGCGTGGATACGCTCATGCTCAGCTCGGTATCCGATAATGCGGTCTCCGGCGTTGGAGCAGCCAATCAGATTATTTCTATCGCTATCCTTGTATTGGAAGTCATTGGACATGGTGCTGCGATTGTAGTCGCACAATATATCGGATCGAAAAAGTTAAGTGAAGCAGCGCAGGTTACAGGTAATGCGATCACACTGAATCTTATCGTAGGTCTGGTCCTGAGCGGAATCTTCCTTCTGTTCGGAGGACAATTGCTAACACTTCTGAATATTCAAGGCGAAATTTACGATTTTGCCCGTTCGTATATAAATATCGTTGGTGGCGGGATCTTCCTCCAGGCACTCATTAATGCGCTGGCAGCGACGATCCGTACACATGGTTACACCAAAGAAACGATGTATGTTGCTGTATTCATGAACGTGATTCACGTTGTTGGTAACTATGCATTGATCTTTGGACACTTCGGCCTGCCGAAGCTTGGGGTGGAAGGGGCAGCGATCTCCACGGTGGGAAGCCGTTTTATCTGCCTTCTGATCTTCTTCTGGTTGTTGTATCGTGTGAGCGAGGTACGGGTGGATTTTGAATACTACATTAAGTTGTCCAAGGAATTTATTGGCAAAATTCTGCGGATTGGTATTCCGTCTGCGATGGAATCCATGGTATATCATTCCTGCCAGCTCGTGTTCACACTGTATGTGACCTATCTGGGCGCAGAAGCTATGGCAACCAAGCAGTATGCGGGTAATATCTCCAGCTATATCTACTTATTCAGCATGGCGATTGGTATGGGGACATCGATCATTGTAGGTCGGCTTGTGGGTGCGCGGCGCAAAGACGATGCGTACAAACGTGTTTTTGACAGTGTAAAATGGGCCCTTCTGGCCACAGTTATCATTGATGTAATCATCATTTTTTTCCGTGTGCCGCTGATGAGCATATTTACGGATAATCCGGAAATTATCAAGCTGGGGGCTCAAGTGATTCTACTCAGTCTTTTGCTCGAAACCGGGCGTACCTGCAATATTGTGATCATTGGTTCCCTGCGTGCGGCAGGGGATGCAAAGTTCCCGGTATACATGGGTCTGATCTCCATGGTCTGCATGAGTCTGCCACTGGGATACCTGCTCATATTCAAGCTTCATCTGGGGCTCGCTGGTGTGTGGCTTGCCATTGCGGCGGATGAGTGGACCCGCGCGGTTATTATGTACTTCCGCTGGAAGAGTAGAGCTTGGGAGCAACATGAACTGGTGGAGCATGATGACGAAGAGGTTGGTGCACAGCCGGTACCGGCTGTCTGACGAAGTGTTGTGCGGATAAACAAAAGGAGAGTCAATGACGGTAAGCATTCCATCCGTGATTGGCTCTTTTTTGCGTTCGGGATAGAGGCCAACCGAAGTGAAGATAGCAAAAATGATCAAAACGGCGGTTACACCATTCACGTATAGTAAGGATATGGAAGGGGGCTTTACCTCAGTTGAGCCGTTACCGTGCAATGATTCAGCAAAGTTTGTTTTATATTGAGACTCATCTGCATGAGCAGATTGGGCTGGAAGAAGTGGCATCCGAGGCATTGTTGTCGCCATATCACTACCATCGAATTTTCCGTAATGAGGTGGGCATGACCGTCGTGGATTATATCCGCAACCGCCGGATGAGTCTGGCGTCCACGACCCTCCGATCGACGGATGCGGGCATTTTGGACATCGCTCTGGCATGTGGTTTTGAGAGTCAGGAAGCCTTCACCCGAGCATTCCGCAAATTATATGGCATGCCACCAGGACGTTTTCGCAAATTGTTCGATCTGAAATTATTCGAAGGAAGAACCAGAGGAGGAGAATTACAGATGAATCAGACGTCAACAATTACAGGTTGGATGTTAACCGGGAGTCACCCGCAGAATTATGAGATGGGCATTGATCCGGCCGAAGTGCATCAGGGAAAAGCATCAGGATATTTGAAGGCCGTTACGCTGATGGAGCCTAACGAGTTTGCAACAATGATGCAACAGTTCAGAGCGGACAAGTATGTGGGTAAGCGGATGAGGTTATCGGGATTCGTGAAGACCGAGCATGTGGATGCGTTCTGCGGATTATGGATGCGTGTGGATAATAACGTGCATGATGTGCTCCAATTTGATAACATGCATGATCGGCCAATTACGGGTACGCAGCCATGGAATCAGTATAGTATTGTGCTTGATGTGCCGGAGGGCAGTGCGGTCATTTCATTCGGGGTTATTTTGAACGGTAAAGGAAAAGTGTGGGTCGACAGCTTCCGCTTCGAGGAGGTTGATCTGAACACCCCGCTGACACATATGGAGACAGAGTACGAGATCTCGGACGAGCCGCTGAACCTGTCCTTTGAGGAGTAAATGCAATATATGTGCAGATACATTATCAAGCTGAGGCTATATGGGAATTATGATATAATGCTGGTGAGAATGGAGCTGATGCTGAGTGACGGAATTACTCGATCCACGAGTAGATTTTGTGTTCAAACGCATTTTTGGAAGTGAGCAAAACAAAGATGTTTTGTTAGCTTTTCTGAACAGCACGTTTATAGAGACCGGCGAATCTCCTCTTACGGAGATCACTGTGGTTAACACGTATACAGATAAGGATAGTCCAGAGGATAAACAATCCATTCTGGATATTAAAGCAAAGACGATAGAAGGCAAACTAATTAACATTGAAATGCAGCTGTTTAACCCGTATAACATGGAGAAAAGGACGTTGTTTTATTGGAGTGAGATGTACTTTCATCAGATAAAAAAGGGTGAAAACTATAGTCTACTCAAAAAATGCGTGACTATTAATATACTCAACTACTCCTGTCTGGATAATGAGCGATATCACAATGTTTTTCATTTACGAGAAGATCATACAGGTATTGGTTTGACGGATGATATCGAAATACATGTGATGGAACTAACCAAATTGGATGAGTATTCTGTTCCGATGGAAAAAGGCGGACTCGTGAATTGGTTATTATTCCTGAAAGGAATAGATACATCAAACTGGGAGGTGCTGGCCATGAATGAACCGATGTTGAAAAAGGCGATGGATACGCTGGAATTTCTGAGTCAGGATGCGTCCACCAGAATGGCCTACGATGCTCGGATGAAAGCATTGAGTGACGAAAAATCAATGATTGAAGGCGCACGAGCTGAAGGTGCAGCCAAGGGTAAGTTGGAAGGCAAGAGAGAAATGGCCCGTGAATTACTTACACTTGGTGTAGATCTCTCTGCTATAGTTAAAGCATCAGGACTCTCCGAAGATGAAATTAAGAAGTTATTGCCTAAACAGTAACATGAAACGGGAATCTATAGATCAAGGGCTGATCCAATCACGGGTTGGCTCTTTTTGTTACCTTTAGGGTATAAAGAAAGTAGAGCCAAGTCCAAGCTGAGAGGATACAAGCTTCTCATACAAATTGCAAACTCATCGATAGCTAAATCGCACGGACCTTGCTAACATAGACCCATAAACCAACTCATGACATAGATAAAGAGGATGAATCCCATGAATAAAAAAGTGCTCGTGGTAGATGACGAATCAAGTATCGTCAGTGCCATTGCTTACGCGCTTCGGCGGGAAGGATATGAAGTAGATACAGCGAGTGACGGCGAAGAGGCCTTGGTCAAGGTCGCATCGTTTCACCCACAGGTCATGATTCTGGACGTCATGATGCCCAGGCTTGATGGATACGGCGTATGCCGCAGGCTGGAGGACCGCGAGGATATCGGCATTATTTTGCTGACGGTCAAAAATGATATCGTAGACAAAATCGTTGGCCTGGAAATGGGCGCCGATGATTACATGACCAAACCATTCGAGATCCGTGAATTGCTCGCAAGGGTAAAAGCACTGATGCGCCGTGTCGAGAAAAGCAGTCCACCACCTGACGATTCGAAGAATCAGGCCATCGTGAATGGCACACTGCGTATTCATGTTGCTCACCGCACAGTGACCGTGAATGAGGAGAAGCTGGATCTGACACCAAAAGAGTTCGACCTGCTGACCATTCTCATGTCCAATCCTGAGCGTGTGTACACACGAGACGATCTGCTAGATCGGGTGTGGGGCATGGAGTATGCGGGTGGTACACGAACCGTAGATATTCACATCCAGCGTTTGCGCAAAAAAATCGGAGATACGGATCAGCAAAAATTGCAGACGGTATATGGGATTGGCTACAAAGCCTCGGCACCTGAACCAGGCGGGGCCATATGAGAGTCAGCATCAAGCTGAAGTTCAGTGTTTTTCTGGCAGCCTTGCTTATCCTGACGGTGGTTGTACTTAGTTCACTGGTCCTGCGCGGTATTGAACGCAATCAGCAGTCACAGATTGAAGGTATTTTATCACAGCAGACAAGGCTGGTGAATCTGAATGTGCGACAGTCCTACTACACCGAGGCCGTCCATCTCGATCAGGACGTTTTTTTACAGCGAAATGGCCGCAGGCTGGCACAGGAACTGGCCAACTCTACCGGATTGCCTATAGCACTCTATAACATGACAGGCCAGCAGGTGGGAGCATCCTTCGCCTCCGGCGAGAGTGAACTTGTTCAGGAAACGCTAGACTATGCACTGCAAAATAAAATTGCCTATCATGAACAAGGGGACACCCTGCTCTACGCTGCACCATTGGACGGTCCGGATGGACAGATGGGTGCCGTGTGGATACAGTATCCGGTCCAGAGTTACCAAGATTTTTATGCCCGTATCCTTCAACTATTTATGTGGGCAGGGATTGCGGTTGTGGCGCTGAGCTTCATATTAGGTTATCTGTTCTACAATCGGTTTGCCGTTGCGATTACCCGGCTGAAAAAGTCCGCAGATTCCATTCGCGAAGGCAACTACATTATGGAGTCTCCGGTAAGAAGCAAGGATGAACTGGGAGAGCTGGGACAGGGCATTTATTATATGAGTACATCCATCCAGCAAAATATCACAGCCATGCATGCGGAGCAGCAGAAGCTGCAACTTGCGATTGAGAAACTTCAGGCGTTGGAACAGCAGCAGAAACAATATATCGGTAACATCAGCCATGAGTTCAAGACACCGCTGACATCGATCAAAGCTTATGTGGAGCTGCTCGACATGTATAAGGATGATCCGCAACTGCTTGATGATGCCACGAGTAACATTGGCAAAGAAACGGAGCGGCTGTACGAGATGGTCGAGAAAGTCTTACATTTATCTGCCCTGGAGAAGTATGACTTCGAGAACCAGGCCGAAGATGTAGAGGTCAGCGCTCTACTGAAGGATGCCTGTGGCCGGATGCGGGGGAAAGCGGAGAAGTTTGCGCTGAACATGGAACTGGATCTTGAACCGGCGGTGATCCGCAGCGATCGGGAAAGTCTTATGCATATTTTCATCAATATGCTGGATAATGCCATCAAATATAACGTTCCGGATGGTGTGATCCGGGTGAAGAATGAACTACGGATGCAGGAGCGTCAAGCGGTCATTCGCATCTATAACTCGGGTACTCCGATTCCGGCAGAGGCGCGGGAGAAGATTTTTGAACCCTTTTACACCGTGAACAAAGACAGAGCCAGAAAAACAGGTGGAACCGGACTGGGGCTATCTCTCGTGAAGCAGTTTGTTGAAAAACAGGGAGGTACAATCACCCTGCTACCGGGCGATCCAGAAGATGGGGAAGGTGTGACGTTCCAGCTCATGTTCCCTTTGGCTGATTCAAGTTTACAAGTTCGAAACAAGTCTGAATAACTTTGGAAGTATGCGATGTGTATGCTTGGTCTATAGCAAGAGAAACCAGGGGGGACCATCATGAATTGGAAACAAGCAGCTATGGGCACATTTGGAGCCATTGCCCTGTTAACGACAGCGGCATGCGGGGGGACAACGGAGCCGGGAGGCAACGCACAAGGTGGGAAAACGAGCACCGACATTACAGTAAAAGATAATACCAACACGTCCGTGTACCAGAGCTTCAAGCTGGAGAAAATTGATAAGCTGCCGAATATGCGCGGGATTACATGGCTAAGTGACGACTGGATTGTATCCGACAAGGAGAACAAGTCCTTGAAACCCATCACCGTTGAAGGCCAGGAAAGATACCCGCATAACTTATATATGTATGATCTGACTAAAGGTACAGACACGCCGCTCAAGGAAAGTGAAAGCAGTCTGGGTGCACCGCTGGTGTCACCGGATGGGCAGTACCTGTTCTACCGGGAGCCGGAGGAAAGTACAGGTAGAGGCTACATTCTGAACTTGCATAACGGGGAGACAACCCCTGCTGGTAAGGAGGATGGCTTCATCCAAGAGGGTGCATGGCTGGATAATGAACATGTCGTTTTCCCCAATATGAAGGGTGATCTGATCTCGGCAAGTGTGGACGGTACAACAAAGGTACTGGTGGAAACAGGTAATTTCAATGTACGGAGTATCAAGGTGTCAGGCAGTATGCTCTATTATATTACAGGGGAAGATGGCCAGTTGAATGCATACGATGCGAAGACGGGTGACGTGAAACAGGTGCTGAAAAGTGTGGAGTGGGTCATCCCATCTAATGATGGAACAAGGCTTGCGATTGTGAAAAGAACGGCGGATACCAAACGTGCGCTGGTGCTCACCGATCTGGAAGGCAATGAGAAGGCCACACTCGCCAGAGGCACACAGATTTTCGGCACAAGCTGGTCGGGTGATGATACCAAGATTGCATACACCATCAATTCCGAGAATGATAATGAGAAAGGGCTGTTTGTCTCCAACACGGAGTCGGCAGAACAGTTCCAGATCTCGGCGGATATGGACAATGCTTCTGACCCGCTCGCCTGGAGTCCGAAAGGCAATAAAATCCTGTTATCGCAGGCGGTATTGGAGAATGAATCGTATCACTTTGTAACCTCAGTCATTACGATCTCGGAATAAAACAATCAGAAAAGCCTGTTCCCGGAAGGAACAGGCTTTTAGATATATGCACTAATTTTTTGCGTTCAACAGTAGTTTGACGGCTTCTGCGCGCGTGGTTTTATCACTTGGAGCAAAGGTATTCAGCCCTTTACCGTGCAGCATCCCGGATTTTTGCATCCCAGCGACAGCTGCTTTGGCCCAAAGCGGAATCTGTGCGTCGTCTGCAAAGGTTGAGCTTGTGCCAGTTATCGCTTTTAATTGAAGCGCACCGGCTACCAGGACAGCCATCTCAGCACGGGTTACAGCATCATTGGGGCGGAAAGCTCCCTCAGTGTCTCCCTGAATAAACCCTGCTTGCACGGCACGAGCTACAGCAGACTGCGCCCAAGCTCCTATTTCTGCATGATCGGTAAAAGATGTTGCCGCTTCTGTGTATTCTGTATTCAGTGTATTCATTAGCATCACTGTAAATTCTGCACGTGTAATGGATGCATTAGGCTTGAAGGACCCATCGGAAAATCCACTCACGATACCTTCACGGACGGCTTCCTGAATGAAATCTTCCGCCCAGTGCCCGTTGACATCGCTAAATGCAATCTCTGCTGGCGCCTTGGGTTGTTCAATCGCAAAAACAGCAAATTTGGTGAAATGGTCTACGTCTACATTGACTTGATTGTCATGAATTGAAGCTTCTCCCGCAGAGATCCACAACTTGTTTTGTTCATCAAAGTAGAATAGTCCAGCCTGGTGATTGGTTGGCAAGCTTGATGTATCAAATGTCAGATTCAAAGTTACGTATTTATTGAAGTTCTGTTGAACATTCTTAAGTAACTCATATACCGGGCTGATTAGTTTAGTCTGATTAGTTAGCAAGTCCGAAGAATCTGTAATCTGGTCAATCGTGATCTTCATTTCTTGATTAGTTGCTCCAGCTGGGATGGTTACAGTGATGCCATCACCCAAACTCACTCGCCCAGCCTGCCCTGCAGCAAGTGTTAAACGTCCATTAGTAGACGGATTGGTTATGGTATTAGGCAGCGAAGGGGTACTGCTCGACCCGTTGTTATTCTGGTTACCAGAGCCTCCGCCGTTGCTGTTACCATCACTACCACCTGGTGGCGTGGAATTAACACTCCATTTGGCATATAAGGTCAGATCAGCTGTGATCTCTGTTTGAGCAAAGTTGAATGGAGTCTTCAACTCGGGGTCTGCATACCAGCCTGCAAACGTATAGCCGGAACGGCTTGGCGAAGCAGGTGCTGAAAGTTTCTGACCGTAATTGACTGAGTGATCTGCAACGGCTGTACCACCGTTAGGATCGAACGTAATGGTATAGGAATTGACCGTCCATTTCGCATACAGAGTGAGAGTAGTGGTTACAGTTGTACTGCTGAAATCAAAAGCCTGACTCAGATCTGAATCGGTAAACCATCCAGCAAAGGTGTATCCTGCTTTAGTTGGAACAGCTGGAACAATAACCTTGTCACCGTAAGACACCGTTTGTTCAGTTACCTCAGAACCGCCATTACTGTTAAACGTCAGAGTCCGTGGCGCATAAAAGCTGAAATGGATTGTTGTCGTATTGCCTGCCGCATCGGTAACGACCAGCACATGTCCACCTTCAACATTGAACGTCTCCCCGCTGAGGAATGGAGAACCATCAAGGGTGGCTGTTCCCTCATTAAAGGTGACGGTCGGGCTTGCATCGTATATTCCATCATTGATGACACCCGTTACAACAGGAGGGACCGTATCAATGGAAAAATGGACTGTTGTACTGCCAATGTGGTTGGTTACCACCAATGTGTAATCTCCATCTTCTGTAACCGGAGTGCCACTAGTGAATGCAGAACCATTCAGGAGTGCTGTACCGCTATTAAATGTAGGCGTGACTGTTTGTTTATATATACCCTCGTCTGTTACCCCGCTGACGATCGGCACCAAGTCCTGCTCAACTGTTATGGTAACTAACGCAGGATTACTCGTACCCCATTGATTGGTGGCACTATAAGTAAAGCTGTCATTACCCACATAATTGTTATTCGGCGTGTATACAAACGAACCGTTAGCATTAAGGGTCAGAGTACCGTTCATGGGCGCACTTCTCAGTACGGCAGCAGAAGAATCACGATCATTTTCTAGTAGACCCGGAGAGTTGATGGTCAGCGGGGTGTTCTGCTTGGTTGTGTAACGATCCTCTACTGCATTGGGCAGGGGATTATTGCTAACCGAAGGGAATACGCCTGTCTTGGAAACGTAGTAGACCAATGGCGACTGGTCACTATTTAATTGAGGCAATTTAAAGTCGGTTAAACCATTGCCTCCAAATTTATTGCCTATTAGGCTAAACAAGGGTTGGTTATTGGTGGTGGCAAGTAAGGATCCATCCGCCAATGCCCAGTTGTCTAGTGGGATCTTTACCAATAAGGGAATGATTTCACCTATATATTCATAGTAGTCAGTTCCCCTATTCTCGGCATGGTAAGTCGGATCAACAGATATGGCATAATGGATGATATCACCCTTGATTTTGGGTAACGTGGGTAACCGGAATGTCTCCAGACCGTCTCCACCGAAGGTTGTACCAATCATCTGATACAAATCGTTGTATTGAGAGATAGGGAGATATTGACCATCGGCAGCCAACCAGCCGCTGGGGGTAAAGTAATACGGGAACAAGCGAACCTCACCAAGCACAGCATTTCCTGCACCGTACATACCCTTTTCACGGGAAGGGAACTTCTCTCCATTAATGGATATGTAATAGCCCATTCCCTCGGGTGCGGCATCTGTAAGGTCAGGTAGTGCAAATGTGCTTTTGCCGTCCCCGCCATAGTTGACGCCTAGCAACGAGAAAAGGGCCGTATTCTGAGTGATCGACATGTTCTGTCCGGCAGCATACATCCAACCGGAGGGAGCCCCATTGTAAGGGAATAACTGAATTTCACCAATATAGGGTTTTGCTCCTGCTGCATCGACCTTTTGGACAAGGTAGGAGTTGGTTCCCAACCCACTCAGTCCAATTAGAACGACCAGACATATCATGCTTACTTTTCTGAACAGTGTTAAACTCACGTTCTCATCCCCATTTTCCTCCTAATATGTTCACCGTATGCTCTCCCATCCACTTCCTTTGCTAGTCGGTGTGGGTAAGCCATATAATGATGAGCATAGTTTAATGGATATGAAAGCAAAAATGAATACGATTTTAGTTCAAATTCGAAATATTTTTTTGGATTTTCCAGAGATAAATCATTTATGGTTGAAATGTTCCATATCTTTCATCCCTTTCTATACATTTATATTGACTAAGCTATTCCGCTTCCGATAAACTAGAATGCAGGAATAAAAGTCGAATGTCAGGCAGCAGTTCGAGACGATGTTTCGGGCGGCTGTTTATTTTCTTTTTAACAGTAAGGGTGCAACGTAGTCGTCTTGCCGGATGATCCGGCTAATAACAACATGGAATAGGAACAGGTGATATACATGTGTAACAGCGCGTACCGCGTGCTTTTATATTATAAGTTCGTGAAGATTGAAGACCCCGAGACGTTTACACAAGAGCATCTGCAATACTGTAAGGACCTTGGTGTGAAAGGCCGTATTCTGATCGCATCCGAAGGCATTAACGGTACGGTATCCGGAACGCCAGAACAGACGGAACAGTACATGAAAGATATGCTGGCTAATCCGCTGTTCAGCGACATGGTGTTCAAGATTGATGATGTCGAGGAGCATGCGTTCAAAAAAATCTTTGTTCGTCACAAAGCAGAGCTGGTTACGTTCCGCGTGGACGAAGACCTTGATCCAAATGTGATTAGTGGCAAACGCCTTTCACCAAAAGAGTTCCATGAACATTTGCAACGTGATGACGTGATCGTTATCGATGGTCGCAATGATTATGAATACGAAATTGGTCACTTCCGCGGGGCCATTCGTCCAGATGTGGAGTCATTCCGTGAGTTTCCGGAGTGGATCCGCGAGAACCTGGGTGACATGAAGGACAAAACGATTATTACCTATTGCACGGGCGGCATTCGCTGCGAGAAGCTGACTGGGTTCATGATCAATGAAGGATTCCAGGACGTGGCTCAACTGGACGGTGGTATTGTCACGTACGGTAAAGATCCGGAAGTACAAGGCCATCTGTTTGATGGCAAATGTTACGTGTTTGACGAGCGAATCTCTGTACCGATTAACCGGACAGACGAGGATATTGTCATTGCCAGCTGTTATCACTGTGGAACGACACATGACCGATATATTAATTGTCCAACCTGCAACCTGCAGCATGTAAGCTGTGAGGATTGCGAAGAGACGCATAACCGCTTTTGCTCGGATGCCTGCCGGGAGGCAGCACCGGTACACGCATAAGCAGGAGAGCAGGTGCTGATCGTGAAGCGCGAAGAGGAACGAACGACGCGTGAACGGATTTTGTTCATGCTGAAGCAGCAAGGCACATTGACCGCGAGGGAAATGACAGCTGATCTGGGTCTGACCGGCATGGCCATTCGCCGTCATCTGACGGCACTGGAGCAGGACGGATGGATTGAGGTTAGGGAGGCCCGGGCTACGGCCGGACGTCCGTCCTCGGTGTACCAACTGACGGTACGCGGGGACAGCTTTTTTCCAAAATCCTATTCGTCCCTTACACTGGAACTCCTTGAAGAATTGTCTGACTCTGCCGGTAGCGGTGTGGTGGATGCATTGTTCGAGAGTCGCCGGGACAAGCTGCTTCGCAGCGGATTGCCACAGATGGAGGGCCAGGATCTGGCCGGACGGGTGGAGGAACTTGCGCGAATCCAGAATGCCAACGGTTATATGGCGGATGCGTCCAGAGAAGACGATGGAACTTACGTCATTACGGAAATGAACTGCCCAATTGTACAAGTCGCGAGTGTCTACAAGCAGGCTTGCCGCTGTGAACTGGAACTGTTTCGCTCGCTGCTTCAAGCTGAGGTAGAGCGTACTGAATGTTACGCCGATGGCGGCAAAAGGTGCAAGTATGAGATTCGCGAAGCGTCGGGGAATTAACTGGTTTATACACAAGAGATTGTTTCGATTCGTCGAAATAGTCTCTTTTTTTGAATGAAAATAACGTAAACACGTTATGTTTATGGTGAGATGCGTGATATAATTTGAAATAACACATCCAGATGTTTTATACATAACTCAATATTAGATGGGAGGCGTTAATGATGCACGAACCCGAACCGGCTTTGAAGAAGGCCATGAATCTATTGAAGGAACTGAGCGAGGATGAAGAGTTTCGCCAACAATATGAAGCACGTCAAAAGGTTTTACGGGATCAAGTATCTTTGATGGAAGGCGCACGAGAAAAAGGAATCGAAGAAGGTGAAGCTGAGAGCAAGCGGAAAATCGCATTGAATATGCTCAATTTAGGTCTTGATCAAGAGACCATTGTCAAAGCGACGGGACTAACCTCTGCTGAAGTGAAAGCAATCCAGCAAGAAAAATAACCTAGATATACTAGGCAACTCGCATAACTTGCGGGTTGCTTTTTTGCCGTTATGTAATGTTTTCTATCACAACCATACGATGAAACTAAATTGGAAGCGGTTCAACCATTGACGGATATCGGGACGCCCCTTAATATTAGGGGAACAATAAAACACCAACACGGGTCATGGACTTCAGTCGCATGAGAAAAGTCTATATTTGTCTGCTTTTGTCGATCAAAGCAACAATGCGTTGAAGCGTTCGTTTTGTCCCGCCCTATCGTGTCAATGGAATTCAGATCGATAAGGGTAACCACATTTTATAAGATGGAGAGGGGTTCTCACACATGAAAAAGAAATTTTGGATGTCACTGATGATGGTTGCTTCAATGATCGTTGCAGCAGGTTGTGGAAATAACAGCGGTACAGGCTCGGAATCCGAAGGATCAGGGACTACAACAGGTGGAGGAAGCGAGGAAAAATCATATCAGATTGCCATCTCGCAGATTGTTGAACATCCATCTCTGGATGCTACACGTGAAGGATTCATCGCAGCCCTGAAGGAAGCGGGCATTGAAGAGAACAAGAACCTCAAAATCGATTACAATAATGCGCAAGGTGATTCGACGAACAATCTGTCCATTGCACAGAAAATCTCGGGTGATTCCAAAAATGATCTTGTACTCGGCATCGCAACACCATCTGCGCTGGCTCTGGCTCAACAAGTGAAGGACAAGCCATTGCTGTTCGCAGCGGTAACGGACCCGTTGGGTGCCAAACTGGTGACCGATATGGATAAGCCGGGCGGCAATGTTACAGGTGCATCCGACACGAATCCGGAGGCTATCGTACAATTGGCTGACTTTATCGCCAAAAATCTGCCGGATGTGAAAACGGTAGGTCTGGTCATTAACGAAGGTGAACCAAATGCGGTGGTTATGGCAGATAACGCTGAAAAAGCGCTCGCAACACATAATATCAAGCTGGTGAAAGCACCAGTTACGAATACATCGGAAGTAAAACAGGCTACGGATTCTCTGGTTGGCAAAGTAGACGCTTTCTACATCACGCTTGATAACTCTGTCGTGAGTGCGGTTGATACGATCATCCAAACGGCAAACAGTAATAAAATTCCGTTTTTCTCCAGTGATCGGGATACCGTTGAAAAAGGAGCTTTCGCAACCGTTGGCTTCAAATATTATGACCATGGATATCAGGTTGGTGAGATGGCCGCGGACATTCTGAAAAATGGTACAAAACCTGGTGATATGAAAGTCACCGTTCCGGACAAACTGGATCTGATCCTGAACCTGAAAGCGGCTGAAGCCCAAGGTATCACGGTTACGGATGAGATGAAAGCGGAAGTTAAAGACCAGGAAAACAACATTATTCAATAGAATCAATATAATGAGTTATGAGATTGATTCAATAATCTGACTGGAATGCAATCCGGCAGTATGGATGCGAGGCGAACATGCAACGGGTTCGCCTCATTCTTTTCGATAGACAGGGAGGAAGTAGTGTGAGTATAAGCTGGAATTCAATTGAAGGGGCGATCGAGCTGGGGCTTTTATATGCACTGATGGCACTTGGTGTATATATTACGTTCCGCATACTCGATTTTCCTGACCTTACCGTAGACGGAAGTTTTACAACAGGAGGCGCAATCGCGGCGGTTATGATCTCCAATGACTTCTCTCCTTGGCTCGCCTGTTTGGCGGCAATGGCTGGCGGCATGGTGGCTGGGGCTTGTACAGGTCTGCTTCATACCAAAGGCAAAATCAACGGATTATTATCCGGGATTTTGATGATGATCGCGCTCTACTCCATTAATATGCGTATCCTTGGTGCACCGAATAAATCCATTATGGGTATGGATAATCCATTCTCAGGTGAGCATGTCATGGTGTTAATTATCATCGTGGTACTGGTGTTTAAAATCATGCTCGATCTGTTCATGAAAACAGATGTTGGACTGGCCCTTCGTGCGACAGGTGATAACAAACGCATGATTCGCAGTTTTGGTGCAAACACGGATGTGACTACGATTGTAGGGGTCAGCTTATCCAATGGATTGGTTGCCCTGTCTGGTGCATTCATTGCACAGCAATCAGGCTTTGCGGACATTACAATGGGCATTGGCATGATCGTTATCGGACTGGCTTCCGTGATTATCGGTGAAGCTATTCTTGGAGCAAGAACGGTATTCTGGGCTACACTTGCAGCGATCGTTGGTTCAATTATTTATCGGATTGTGGTCGCGCTTGCCCTTCAAGTGGAATGGTTTGATACATCTGATCTGAAGTTGATCACCGCGGTAATTGTTATTATTGCATTGGTCTTCCCTACTATGCAGCGCTCCATGAAGCAGCGTAGTCTGGCTCGCAAACGAACGGAAGAGTTGATGCGATCCGGTGGTCAACAGGCGAAGGGAGGTATGTGATCATGCTGGAGATTACGCAAGTAACCAAGCTGTTTAACCCAGGCACAACGGATGAGAAGACCGCGCTGGTTGGTGTGAATCTGACAATGAATCCGGGAGACTTTGTGACGGTGATTGGCAGTAACGGAGCGGGTAAATCCACGCTGATGAACATTATTTCGGGTGTGATGAAGCCGGATATGGGCGATGTGCTGATCAATGACCGCTCCATTAAAAACCTGCCGGAGCATAAACGCAGCAGCTGGATTGGCCGGGTGTTTCAGGACCCGATGGCAGGAACAGCACCACATATGTCCATTGAAGAAAATATGGCGATGGCATACAAACGTGGCAAAGGACGCGGACTGGGCTTCGGAGTTACCCGTGCCAGACGGGAGATTTTCAACACGCAACTGGAGAAGCTGGGAATTGGACTGGAAAAGCGGCCTAACGCGAAAGTCGGTTTATTGTCAGGCGGGGAGCGGCAGGCGCTCAGTCTGCTGATGGCGACGTTTACCCAGCCGCAAATTTTGCTATTGGATGAACATACGGCGGCCCTTGACCCTTCACGTGCCGAACTGATCACGGAACTAACGGAGACACTTGTGCGAGAGATGAGATTGACTACATTGATGGTAACGCACAATATGGAGCAGGCTATTCGTCTGGGTAACCGTCTGATCATGATGGACAAAGGCCGAATTATTCTGGATGTCAGCGAAGAGCGCAAGCGTACGTTGACTGTACCTGAGTTGCTTGGTGAATTCGAACGGATTAGCGGTAAAAAAATGGCAGATGATCGTGTCGTGCTGGGTTAAGGCAAGGTAACACTTGTTGGAAGAACAGATATACGTAGCGTGATCTGCAATCTAAGCCATCTATAAGATAGACTATAAAAACCTTTTGCGTTCTCGCAAAGGGTTTTTATGTTATGTTGAACACGTGAAAAAATGGAATGAATCTATACGATTTCGGATTAGCGAATTATACATAGTAGGAGGAACCAGGCATGTCTTTGCAATTGGATGAAGGAACATATACGGTCACGCGGCGTACAGAGTCCATTCGCCTGCTCGCCAAGGAATTTGCACTGCTGCATTTTTTGTATGAAAACAAGGAAAAAGCCTTCACTCGCAGCCAATTGCTGGATCGGGTATGGCCGCTCGAATATCCGGTTGAACGCACTGTAGACGATCATATCTATCGCCTGCGCAAGAAATTGAAGCGCTGGGATGAGATCCGTCTGGATACAGTACGGGGCTACGGATATCGGCTTGCTGTGCATGAGAATAAGTCCGCTCTACCCGCTAGCCCCTCTGCTCAGGACCCAGAAATGCAGGAGGTCATTCACGGATTACTTCGTAAATATCATGTGTTTGGGCAGGGAAACGCCATACAGACCCTGGTTCAACAACAGGAAGCACTTGGCATTCAGATTGTCCCGTATTATCAGTTGTATATCCGTTTTATACAGGGAGATCTGGAATGGCTGATTACAACGAAAGAAATTCCTTTTGAGGAGCGACTATATTGGCTACTGATTTTCGTGCACCCCCTGATCGAGCCAGCGGATAGTATTCAGTTGTATGAACAAGCGCTGAATTCATCGGCATTATCTGTCGATCAGCTTCGCGAACTCCGCATTCTGAACATCATCGAAGTCTATGTAGAGGTGGGCCAATATCAACGTGCGAAAGAGCAGCTGGAAGAAACATATCGTGTAATAGAGACAGACGAACTCAAGAATTTCAGACTGCCTGTAGCACTTGCAGCGTTATATGTGGAACTGTGGGGTGGCAGCGGTGAAGCTGTTGAGGCCCAGATGGCAGTCCTGCGGTCAGGATTGAAGGATGCACCCTATCTGCGAGAGATCGGACGTTTTCAGGTGATGGAGGGGTTATGGTTACTTCGGCAGGGACGGATTCGTGAGGCAGAGTTAAGAATGGATGATGGCCTGGATGTATTGAAGATGTCGCTGAACGCACCGCTATATCTGAATGCTGCATATCAGATTCTCCTATTCCTGGGTCATCATCGAATTGAAGGCAGACTTCGCAGCAAATATCGTCAAGTGTATGCAGAGATCGGTAAAAGTTACGGCGTCCCCGCATATGGATCACAAATTGTAGATAAAGTACGTCAATTTTTGTCTCCTGTATCCCCATCCTCTGATCTTCCTCTGATATAACTCCTTTATGATTACAGCCAAGGAACATACAGACCACAATTGGCTGTAATCAAGGGAGGAAGTACATGTATGACCGTCATTTCAAATGAACCCACATCCAATGAATCCATCGAATCACCCGCCTCATCTGCGCAATCTTTCAAAAGCTTATGGACCAACCTCCGGTTTGTCCGCATGTTTATCGCATACTCGCTGGCTACGTTTGGAGATTGGCTCGATGCGCTTGCCATCCAGGTGATGGTGGCCTACCGCTGGGGTGCTGATCCACTGATCATTGCACTTATTCCTGTATGTATGGCTGTCCCGGGCATACTGCTGGGCTCCTTTGCAGGTGCCCTGGCTGATCGTCTGCACAAAGTAAAGATCATGATCCTGTGTGACGTGATAACCGTGGGATTAACCGTTGCTATTTTATTCGCACCAAGCCCGGCTTGGTTGCTTCCACTGCTCGCCCTGCGTGCCATGATGGGAGTGTTCCATGTTCCGGCTCAGCAGGCGTTAACCCGCCAGGTGGTGGCAGAGGAGCATCTGTTTCAGGCATCGTCCCTAAACGGTTTTGTGAGCCAGTGTTCGAAAGTGGCGGGACCACTTCTGGGTGCAGTCATTTTGGCCTTTTTCTCACCACAAATCTGTATTGTCATTAATGCCTGTACCCGCCTGTTGTCGGGTGCGGTATTATGGCCCTTGCGGCGTTTGGTGGAGAAGTCGGAGTTCGTTGAATCAGACGGAAGTGCTGCAAGTGAGAAGGAGGGATCGGAATCTTTGTTCTCCCAGTGGAAGCAAGGTTGGCTTTTTATTCAGAGCAGTCGCACCGTGCTGAGTACGATTCTGTTCGGCTGTTTTGGACTCATGGCCATTCTTATGATTGATTATCAGTTTACGACCCTGTTTCGGGAGATCAAGCCAGGTAATGAATCACTGCTCGGCTGGTTGGGATCGTCTGCAGGAGCAGGGGCAGTTGTCATCATTTTGTTGTTAAATCGCTTGCCGAGAATTGGGTATGGTTGGGGACTGGGTGGAGGATATCTGTTCGTGGGTGCCGGAATTGCTGCGCTGGGGTGGGTCGGCCCACAAACACCTGAAATTTGGGTTATTATCTGGGGCCTCTGCATTGGGCTGGGTAATGGACTCTTTATGGTAACTCTGAATTATTTGCTGCAAAAGGAAACCCCTCCTGCCTATGTAGGGCGCGTCTTTGGCATTCAAAATTCACTGTCCAGTGTTGTACTGGTTGTAGCTCCACTTGCAGGTGGAGCGCTCATTCGAGTTGCGGGGCCGAGCCCCACCTTTCAATATATCGGTCTCGCTACGCTGGTAATTGGTCTTGCCGGCATTCTGCTACAGCGTATCTTGTGGGAAGGGAAGCAGCCTCTCGTGTCTGAAGCAAAAGAGATCATTCCACAGGAATCGGCCTGATAGCCTTTGCCTGGACATGTAATCATCCATCTACAATATAAAGAACAGCCGCTTTCGGTACTCATCCGAAGGCGGCTGTTTGCGCACATTGCCTTTGTAATACATCGTTGAACGAATCATACTTCCCACCAAGCAAAATAAGCAGTGGAGGCCATCAGTCCACCAACCGAAAGTGATCCGCTGACAGAGAGGTTAATGGCTTGACCCGGAGGAACCACGTAACGGCCATATTCATTGGATAGAAACGGCCCTGCTTGAAGGGGCATAGCCATCAATGGGGTCGTTCCTGAAGGCGCAGCAGCAGAGAATCGTACGATGGCTACGCTGGTATTGCTGCTGGAAAGATTGCTGTTCACCGATGTTAGTGTGCTGGGAGAGCTCAGCGTTCCATTCGCGGTCAGACTCATGGAACCGCTGAAGGAAGATAACAGATTGAGTGAGACCGTAATTCCACCAGAGAGCCGTGATACGTATAGGGTTTTCCCACTCCCTGCTGGATTGGCCAATTGTACGGTGGCGATAACCGTTCCTCCGAGCAATCCCAGTGTTGTGGAGTTGGTGGAACCTGCATTGTACAGATTGCCTGTACTGCCAGCATTATTCTCCGGAGGAGCAACAATGCCAGGAGAAATATACGTGTTGGTGTTGGACGTATAGATGGGCAGATTTAATGGATTAAATACATTATTGTTTGGCACAGTGTGCACCTCCTTTTATCAGGATCATGCTCAGAATTCCCACCAGAAGAGATTAATCGCGGCAGTCTGACTGCCAGTTCCTAAACTAATGGATAGTGATTGTCCAGGCGGAACAACAATGGAGCCATTCAGACCCAGTGAATACATCCCTGCGGTGAGCGGAATACTTGCAATGCTCGTGAAGGTTCCCCCCAGGGTACCTGTATTTTGTCTTGTGGTAACTACACTGGCGTTGGCATTTCCAAGTAACGTATTGACGGGCACTGGTGTGCTACCAGCAGTCACGGTTCCTCCTGAATAGATAACAAGAGTAGCTGCCGCTGTTGTGCCTCCTGTGAGGCTGGATATACGTATTGTTCGGCCGCTGCCTGCCGCATTCAGGATCTGTAGAAGAAGACTCTGGTTGGAAGGAATTAAGGTATTGTTGGTCGTCAGGGCAAAAAAACTGCCTGCAGCAGCTGCACCGCTGTCTGGTGACGCTTCAATGCCCGGGGCTGAGAAGGTATTGGTCAGTTGAGTAAACAGGGGACGATTAGATTGGTTGAATACATTATAGTTGGTCATCTCATCCACCTCCCATAGACCAGCTCATTTGAGCAACATTCCGATTGATTCTCATTTCATTGTACTTGCAGTGTATGTGAAAAGAAGCAAAATGGATTGGGGACTGAGCCGTATATCTGGAAATAACGGCGGTTGCCGTGCCCGTATAACCAATCCGGGCATACGATGCGTAAGCACATTTTTTAAGGGGAAATCGAGATGAGTCGAACAGCGAAGCAAAGCAAGAAGAGAACGAAGCAACCAACTAAATATGTCAGTCGCCGCCGCTCCCGTCATTCCTGCCGCGCTAAATTGCTGAAACCCCCTTGTTCCCGGATTACTCGTCCCCGGTTCAAGCGGGGTGCTTCCTCACGTACGAAACTCCCTGGTGCTATTCATTGTTTTACAGAGCATACGTATGTTGGAGCCGAAACCAGTAGCAGCATGGATTCACTCCCGGCACAAGACACCTCATCACTCAGCATTTATACCTATGGCGTTGTGAATCGGGGAAAACATCCGGCTCTTGTACAGATCCAGATCAGCCCCAATGCCGTGGATTATGCTGTGGACAGCCAGGAGGTGGTCGCGGGAGGACAGACCAAAGCGCTGGTACCCTTGCGTTTTTTGCATTATACCCGGCTTGCCATTCGATCCGTTGAACCGGATCAGCCGACCCGGCTCGATGTTTACTTTCAGGCACAGCGTATGCCGTAAGGGAGTATGATCTCACAGATTTGACCAGGGAGGAGGACGAGGAACATGCCTAACTTTACAACGTTTAATACGAATCCGGATAATCTGAGAACGTTGATTTTTGGTCAAGATAGTACAGGCACAGCCCAGCCTGTCAGAACGGATACGAGCGGGAACGTGGTTGGCATTATTTTGGACGGAACCATCAGTAACATCTCAGGTCTGACCACGGTTACAATTAACGCCGGAACCATTACCAACATTCTGAACGGAACGATCACGAGTGTGCTTGGAGCGACGATCACAGCAGGTACGATCAACAGTGTGCTCGGAGCCACAGTAACAGCAGGTACCTTGACTAATTTACTAAATGGTACAATCACGAGTGTATTGGGAGCAACGATCACGGCGGGAACGATTACAAGTGTACTCGGGGCAACTGTAACAGCAGGAACGCTGACAAACTTGTTGAATGGTACGATCACAAGTGTATTGGGAGCAACGATTACCGCCGGAACGATCACTAGTGTACTCGGGGCAACTGTAACAGCAGGAACGCTGACAAACTTGTTGAACGGTACAATCACGAGTGTGCTCGGAGCCACGGTGACCGCCGGAACACTCACAAACTTACTGAATGGTACGATCACAAGTGTATTGGGAGCAACGATTACCGCTGGAACGATCACTAGTGTGCTTGGAGCAACGATTACAGCGGGTACCATCACAAGTATACTCGGAGCGACCATTACAGCCGGAACAATCACGAGTGTGCTCGGGGCCACGGTGACAGCGGGAACGTTGACGAACTTGCTGAATGGTACGATCACGAGTGTATTGGGAGCAACGATTACCGCAGGAACACTGACAAACTTATTGAACGGAACCATTACAAGCGTACTTGGCGCAACGGTAACTGCGGGTACGTTGACAAACCTGCTAAATGGTACAATCACCAGCGTGCTGGGTGCTACAATTACCGCAGGAACACTTAGCAGTGTGACGTCGATTTCACAGAAGAGTTTTCAGGAGTCCCAACTCATAAGCACCCCGACCGCCAACACCTTCACAGCGCTCCCGGCGGTTACGACCAGTGTATTTGGCACGTATTCTTTTTTTGTATATAACCGGGGGCCGGGTGTAAACCGGGTAGATGCTCTTGTTGAGATTAGCGCCAACGGAACGAACTGGTACACGGATGTAACGACGGTAACGGGCATTTTGTCCGGGTCAGTCGATGTATTGGTACCGCAGCGTTTTCTCAAATACACGCGTCTTTCCTACCGCTCCAGCCTAATCGGCGCACCAAGCACGATTGATGTGTTCTTCAATGGACAAGGCACATAACCCATTTATTTGTCATATAGGTACATGGAGTTCCTTTGGTGGACTTCATGTACTTTTTTGTATTGGAGGTGGTTGGATCTGAAGAACCGTATACTTGGAATTCATATGATTGTGCAAAATGAAGAACATCACCTGCCCCGCTGTCTCGACAGCTTGAAGCATATCAGTACGGAATGTTTTATCACCGATACTGGCTCATCTGACCGTACACCAGAGATCGCCAGAACGTACGGAGCAACGGTGTTGCACGCCTGTTGGGAAGATGACTTTGCCCATGCACGAAATATCAGTCTGCCTCTGGCGAGCACGGAATGGGTCCTGTGTTTGGATGCGGATGAGTACGTTACGCAGGGATTGGAAGAACTGCTGAATTATTTACCTAAAGTCCATAAAAGTATTTCCAGATTACGTATTACCATAGAAAATCGATACGGTGAAGGGGTAGAAGAGAGTGTTATCTCTCAGCCAGTGAGGCTGTTCCGTGCTCATCAGGGATATCGATATGTGGGGCGCATCCATGAGCAGTTGGTTCGTTGTATGCCAAGCAAGCTTGTCCTGGATGAGGCTGCTGATATGAATAAGAGCGAGACCTATACAGATGAACAAAGCCAATTGATCGAGACTGAACCGCTTGCTCCACTATGTCTGGTTCATGATGGATATCTGGCCTCAACGATTGCGCAAGAGCATAAGCCAAGACGTAATTTGAAACTGATTGAGCGGGAACTCGCAGATGAGCCTGCACAGCCTTTTCACCTGTACAATCTGGGAGTAACGTATTGCCAGCTTGGTCAGGTCGAACAGGCAATTGAAGCGTTCCGTGAATCATTGCGCCTGACAGAGTCGCTCGCGCCATATCGTTCTACACTGGTTAGAGATTATGCAAAGACCCTTGTAGGATCGGAACATTACGACGAGGCGCATGCAATTCTGGCTGTGGAAAGACAGCGTTATCCATCCTATGCTGATCTGCATCTGTTGTATGGGGAGACGTTGGAGCAGCAAGGTTTGGAGGAGCGTGCATATCAATCGTATGCCCGAGCAACGAACTGCCGGGAGGGAATAGACCGTGTTGGACACAGTGATGGCGGTAGCGCTTTAGACGCGTTATATGTAACGGAAGCAGGTTCTGACAGTTACAGAGCCTATACCGCCATGGCAAGACTTGCACAGAAACGGGGATTCCTGAATGAATCCGCACATCTGTATGGGCTGGCATTGGACAGCATGTTCACATATGCTCCGGCATGGGCCGGGTTGGCAGACGTGCTGCAACAATCCGGTGAAACGGATGAGAACATAGCAGAAACATTACTTTCCAGAAGCAGAGAGATCGGAGAGTCAGATCACGGTGATTTGATTTGTGGTGAAATGCCCCAATCATATGCAGTGAAAAATGAGGATCATCTGGTGCAAATGATTCATGTTCTAACAGGCTGTGGAGCATATGAACAGGCATTGAAAATGCTGGATGCAGATGCGTGTACTGCTCGTATCCATGTAGCGGATCAAATACATTGGATGTTGTGTGCGAATAGGGTTTCCGAAGCACTGCAACTGGCAGAAGAACACTGGAGCGTGGGGTGTGTGCATGAAGTCAATCTGCTGGCTGAGCACAGAATGGATTGGGCACTGGCTTGTTGGGCCAACGGATTAAGATTATCCGAGGCGTTCCTCACAACTACGCTTCCACAAGAAAAGAACGTTTGGAAGGTCATGGATCGACTGCTGGATCAGCTATCGAAAGAGCCGCGAAGCATGGAACCTGCGTCACAAGAACAGAAGCTTATTCAATGGGGTCCGCAGGCAGAAATGGTAGCAGAGAAGGTTGTGCAGCAAGCCGTAAAGACAGGACAGCTCACACTTGCTGAGCAACTGCATGAGTTGCGAGCCATGATGATGTGTGATCATTGGGGAACGACTTTAACTCGAAGGCGAAAGTTTGCAAGTCTGCTGTATCGTCAGGGGTATACCATGGTAGCCGCGAACATCCTGATTCAGTGCATGACCGAGAGTGAGCTGGATGCCGAAGGGTTATTCTGGCTGGGTGAAACGCTGTATACCAAAGGCCACAATGATCAAGCGCTCTCTCTGTTCGAGCAGGCTCTGGAGCGGGAGCCTGATATGTGGCAGGCCCGAGTTGGAGCAGCTGTATGTTACATGCAATTGGCAATGGAGGCGATTCGGCAGGAATTGGTTCGTTCTCCGTCTTCAGGGGTAATCGCTGCACAACATAATGAACTGGAAAAAAGGCTGCGAACGACCGAAGGCATCCCGTGGCGTACGATTTTCCATGCAAAGGAAAGGAGGAATCAGCTTGCGAGCGGAACGAATTTCCCTATGCATGATCGTGAAGGATGAGGAAGAGTGGCTGCCTCATTGTCTTGCCAGTGTCCAGGGAGCGGTGGACGAAATTATTGTGGTGGACACCGGTTCATCGGATCGCAGCGCGGAGATTGCGCAGCAATATGGCGCGTTGGTTGTGCGATTTGAGTGGTGCGAAGATTTTGCCGCAGCACGGAATGCTGGCCTGGAGCGCGCTTCCGGCGACTGGATTCTCTTTCTTGATGCGGACGAGGCGCTCGATAGGGCTGCGCGGGAGCAGATCAGGAGCTGGACGGCGGTCAGCGGATGTGACGGATTGTTTTTAAACATTCATAACTATACAGGTACGGGTCAGCAGGGGGTTACCGTGAATCCGGTTTTGCGTCTCTTCCGTAATGCCCCGGAGCATCGGTTCGAAGGTCGAATTCATGAGCAGATTGCGGCGGCGATCTGTCGTGGGAATCCAGAGGCTGCATTTCATGTGACGGACATGGTCATCCATCATTATGGGTATCAGACGGCGATTGTGGAGCGCAAAGATAAGGTGAACCGCAATGTTCGCCTGCTGCAACAGGCAGTGGAGGAAGAACCGGATCAGCCGTTCCATCACTATAATCTGGGTGTCGAGTATCTGCGTGTGGGGGAAGCGGAGCGGGCATTGGAGACGTTTGGTGTGGCTCGGATGGGGATTGATCCTGTGGTGACCAGTTACGCGCATTTGCTGTTCAAATATGAAGTTCGTTGTCTCCAGCATCTGAATCGCTGGCAGGAGGCATTAGATCGCATTGATGCTGCACTTGAACTCTTTCCAGAGTACACGGATCTGATGCACCATCGCGGGGTGTGTGCAGACGCATTGGGCGATGCAGATCAGGCAGAATATTCGCTCCGTGAAGCTGTTCGCATGGGACCACCTCCACCCATATATCATACGGAAGAAGGCATCGGCACCTATCAGACGTGGTATACGTTAGGGCGGTTACTGGAAGGAAGGGCAGATCTGGAGGGTGCGGTGAATGCTTATGTGGAAGCGGTGCGTGCCAAATCGAGTCTGTTACCTCCGCTCTATCGGATATTCCGAATTATGCGAGTCTCCGGGCAGGAACATCAGATTCCAGAGCTGGTGAGGGAGCACTTTGCACTCAGTTCGGAAGAGGCTACACACAAAGTATTGGGCATTCTGGAGCAATCTCGTTGTTATGATGCGGCTCTGCAATTGTTATCGGGTATATCTTCACAACCTTCCGCAGAGATGAGGGAGCGTTTATCTGTGGCGGAGGCGATGCTCCAAATCCAACAGGGGAGATGGAACAAGGCACGTCTGAAATTGGAACCTGTGCAACGGAAAAAAGGGCTACTCGCGATCTCGTCTGCACGATGGCTCGAACGTTTGGAGTGGATAGAAGGTAAGGAAGTCAACGGAGATGATCCATTAACCTTGTGGTTGAAGCTTAGTTCGCAGGTGGGTGAAGGAACGAATGAAGAACCTGATGTGCAGACAGGACGAATTGCTGGTCTGAGAGCGACAAAGAAGAAGGACACGGACTCAGGTATGGACGGAACGGTTGCAGGAGCAGAGTATGATGGCTGGCAGGCGCTCGGACTGATGATGGAAGGATGTGTACAGTCAGGGAGATGGAAAGAGCTGCATAGCCTGATTCAGATGTGTCGACAGCAATTGGCGGGAGAAGGATTATCGGTGGGACAGAGCGTTCGAGTGGGAGAGAAGGAGAAAGAGATGGAAGGGAAAAAGGAAAAAGGGAAGGTGAATGAAATGGAGTCGTTCCCTGGGGCTTCGGATACCCTGACGGGAACAAGCTGGCTGGTGAAAGGATTGGTCAGTGCTGCGGATCATCATCTGGAGGTGCTCGCTCAGCATGCAGATGGACAGCGGCACCGTTGTTGGCCTGTCGTTCAGCATATTCGGCTGGAGTTGCCGGGAGCGAACGGGTTTGAGAGCTGAGAGGGATCAGGCAGGTCCGGGAGTTAAGGTGAAAGCAGATGGGTATTGGATGGGGCTGAACTCCGTTGGTGAGGGGTGGTGATGAATATGGGCATAGGGATTAGCTTGTGTATGATCGTGAAGGATGAAGCGGTGTCACTCCAGCGGTGCTTGAATGCAGTCAGGGATGTTGTGGATGAGATCATCGTTGTGGACACAGGCTCGGTAGACGATACAACTGAAATTGCGCGTCTCCATGGTGCCGTTGTAATTGGTACGGAATGGAACGGAGATTTCAGTGAAGCCCGTAATCTGTCACTGGCCGCTGCTACGAAACCGTGGATTCTGGTGCTTGATGCGGATGAAGTATGGGCACAGACTCCGCAGATGAAGGCAGAACTCGTGCAGTTGTTAGCGACAAGCAGGGACGACGTATGGGGATACTGGATACAGGTCACAAGTCTGCTGGGGGTGTCCGGTGAAGAGCGTGTGACGGATGCAGTATGTCGATTGTTCCGAAATGATCCCCGAATTGCCTTTCAGGGCAGAATTCATGAAGAGATTGCTTCTTCCATCATGGCTCTGGCTCCGCAAGGTGTGCTTCATTCTGGACTTGAAGTCATTCATTACGGATATCTGGAGCAGGTGATTACCGACAAAAATAAAGGCGCACGGAACATGCAGTTGATTCGTTCCGCGTTGAATCAGGAGGGAGATCAACCGGAGTTGTTATATGCTCTGGCCGCCGAATGGTTTCAGCAAGCGAAGTATGATGAAGCACTCCGGTTGTTACAGCCATTATTGGCACAGCTTATACCGGAGTGTGGATATCACTCGGATCTGGTGCTGAAAACGGCTTACGCCTGGCGAGAGATTGGCAGCCCGGACAGGGCGCTTGCTGTGGTGGAAGCATGGGCACCCGTGTATGAGGATTTCCCGGATTTGTTGGAGCTTGGTGCTGTACTAGAACTGGATCAAGGGAGAGAAGATGTGGCCTTGAACTGGTTAAAACAGGCTAAATCAGCTGCTTCTACAGCCGGCAGGTATACATCAGTCTCTGGTGCTGGAACCTACCGCAGCCTGACGCTGGAAGGCATGGCATATGAGCGGGCTGGCCGCTGGGCAGAGGCAGAAGCCGCATACACGGCGGCGCTGGGCATGCAACCCGGCAGCTTGCCTGCATGGCAGCGGCTGTTGTTGCTGGCCGCGGCCACAGGGCGGCCACATGCCATTGCCAGCGCAGCCGCTCGGGTAAGCTTGCCGCCTGCGGCATGGCAAGCGTTGATCCCGGCCGCGCTTGCCGCGCATCGGCCGGATTGGCTGCTGCGTCATGCGGCGGCGCTTGCTGGCCCGCTGCGGGCACAGCCGCTGGCCGCCGGGCTTGCACTGGCCCAGCTGGGCGAGGACGCCGCGGCTCGGGCGGCTTTGCAGCCCTGGGCGGCACATGCGCAGCACGGGCCAGAGGCGGCCCTGGCGCTGTGGGCGCTGGGCCACAAGCAGCCCGGCGGGCGCAACGCCCGAGCGGCGGCTCGCCATGCGGCAGCGCTGCCCGCTGCGGCCCACGCCGCTGAGGCGCTGCTGCTGCGCGGGGCCTTGGCCCGCATCAGCGCCTTGGCGTGCAGCAGCGGCAGCCCGCTCCGCGCCTCAACGCCCAGCGGCCCAGCCGCGCCCGCGCCGGGCGGCGTGCTCGCGGCTGCGCAAGCGCTCGCCGGCGTAGGCGCCTGGGCCGCATGGCTGCGCCTGCTGCAAGCCCTGCCGCCTCGCGGCGCGCTGGCGTTGCTTGCAGCGCTTCCGCCTGCGGCACGCTGCGGGTTGCTGCGCGCACCCGCGAGCGTCCGCGAAGGGCTGCTTGCGCTATGCGGCACGCCTGACGGCGCGCAGCAGCCCCACGCGGACGAAGTGCCCGCCTCGGAGCGCACCGCTCACGCGCTCCTCGCGGGCACGCTCGCGCTGCTCGCCGGGCGGCAGAACCTGGCGCGTGAATGGGCCGAATCGGCCCAACTCACTGCGCGGCAACCTGCCGCCACAGGTCGCCCGGCGACGACAATCCCGCCGGGCCTGCACACCCTGCTGCGCCTAACAGCACCTGGCGCAGCCTATGCCGAAGAGTACACCAACCAGTGCAACATGTTACTGGTACACCTATAATTTCCTTTAATCTTTAATCTTTAATCTTTAATCTTTAATCTTTAATCTTTAATCTTTAATCTTTAATCTTTAATCACTAATCACTAATCACTAGTCCCCAGTCCCCAACCTCCAACCCCTGTACATCCCCACATATTCCCGCACTTGCCCATCCGATTGAAAATGCAAAAGCAACGGAGCTACCGGTCATCGGAGCATTGCCCGAACCGTGTATTGTTCCGTTGCTAATGGGTCGAACTCTCAAGCCCTCAATTTTCCACTCTGCACTTAACTCAACGTAACCCAATTTGTCTCAACCTTTGCATATCACCGCTCGAAAACAGCGGATCGGGGTGCCGTACATATCAGACCAGATGGCATCGTCTGGCTCTTTCACATTCAGCTTATCTTCAATGGTTAATCCGGTGACAGCCATGATTGTCTCCAGCAGATCCGGCCGCATCTCGGGCACATCGAAGGTAGCGATCAACTGTCCGTTTGGTTTCAGCACCCGGGCGAATTCCCGAAACGCCCGCAGCATCGTGCCCGTATCCAGATGTTCCAGTACAGAGATACAGAACACCCGATCAAACTTACCCGACTCGTACGGAAGCTGCGCCAGATTGGCCTTTGCACGGTGCAATCGGACGAGAGTTGATTCCGGCAGATCCTGGGCGGCTTGCTCCCCAAAATCAGAAACGATATCCAGTCTTATCGCCTCTTCAGACAGAATACGTTCATCCCAGTCGCAGGCGTGAACCTCGCGGCAGTGTTCGGCAAGCCAGAATTTGAATGGATGGGAGATGCCGCAGGCTGCATCAAGGACGACATCATCTGGACGTGCAAATCGCCGGGCCCATTCATATTCATAAGGACGGCTCCACCATGCCGGATGCAGGGGGAAGACCAATGTGTCCGTTTTAGGGTCACTTTGCCGAATGTATCTTGATTCCATGAATTCCGTTGCCTTGGGCGTATCCATCATCCCCGAATTCCCTCCTTCAATCCTGTCTCTGCCAAAAAAGATTCCAACACCGTGCTCCACCGGCTCCGCCACCTGGCCAGATCATACGACAGTGCAGTCTCGCGCGCATAGATTCCCAGTCGTTCTCGCTCGGCCCGATCCTGTACAAGATGTACCAGTGCAGCGGTTAGTTCCTGCTCACCAGGAGGTACCAGCAGCCCATTAAAACCATCCTGAATCAAATCATTCAATCCGCCAACATTGGAGGCGATTACCGGAAGTCCACAGCTCATCGCTTCCAGACAGGCATAGGAGGTGCCTTCCGAGAACACAGTTGGAATCACAGCGATATCTGCCTGATGGTAGGCCTCCCGAATATCCCGGAAATCATACGTGCGCTGGTTAATTCGCTCCGCATGTGGATGAGTACGATGCCAGTAACGAAAGACTCTCCCGACCGTGCTGCCTTCGACCAGTTCCCCGGCAAATTCAATCTCCAGATCCGGAAAGGCTCCAAGTAGTTTATCCGCCGCCAGCATCATTGGAATAATACCTCGTTCCATGCTGATGCGGCGCGGATAGATAATGCGAATTGGGCGGGGAGAGGTCATCCGGGCATCTACAGTTTTCCTTTCAACCTGTCCCTGAATCGGACCATTAACCTGATGCTCAGCATCTGCTTCTACTAGAATCTCCGTAGCCCAATCCGTTGAATTCCGGTGGTTATGAGCAAACCTATACGTTTCGCCATCTGCTTCAGCTTCGTCCCGTTTCGATAACTGCAAATGGAGATCTACCATTCCTTTCTCCTTTCGTTCTTGATCGCTATCTGTATCCCTACCTCCGTCTCCGTTAGCCTTACCATTGTTCGCCCCATCACGACTCATTCCACCCTTACCTTCTACAGCTTGCACCCCTGATATAACTGCGCCAACATTCTCTTCATGACTCGCCAGATCATTCTTCCATGCGACAAGCCATTCGTCTTCCTGTTTCTGCTCGAAGGTCCGTGTTGGTGGGGCTGGTGTGAAATAGGACGTATCCACTGCATTGGGAATCAGGACAACCTGCCTTGGATCGGTATAGGTGCACGCAGCCCGGCAAAAGGTCTGGAAATGAGAATCCACGGATACAATGCGCACGAGTCCATCCAGAGCCAGTTGAATATGTTCCGCGACTTGTTGTTTGGTCTCCAGTGGCAGTCCGGGACGATCCCAGTTAATGCCGTGACAGATGCCAAGACTACCGGGTTTGTAGGTGATGGGTTGCCACAGACAGCTGGCATAGATCACTGGGCCGCGCGCTGCGGCTGCCATCCGGTCAAAGGCTTCCGGTACATTATCCATGTCGTACGAATAACCAAATACGTCAATCTGCTCCGTCCGAGTCTGGAATGCTTCAAAATAAGAGAGCTGATGAACTTCGGGAATATGCCCGAGTCCCCGGATGACACTGCACAGATCCAGAATGTAACGCTCCAGTCCACCCCCAAATACACGACCGAATTCCCGGTTGTACCCGTCGGTGAAACTATGCGTCAGAATACTCACCACGCCCATCTCACGTTCCCTCCTTCCAGGGAATCAGCCGAGGTTCCGGATCGAGAATAGACTCGTAATGTGCAAGATTACCCCACTCACCGCCAGGATCAATGCGTTTGTAACGCAAATATTTACGAACCCGGTCCTCCAGACTGCCTGCCCATCCGAGATGCTGAACCTTCAATTCCGTGCTGACCCCAGGCAATACCGTGCAGGACAAGGGAAGGCGGGGAACATGATGATTCTGTTGTGGATAAAAATAAGGATATCCAGGCATATACCGTACAAGTGAAGCGGTATGCCGTTTGTGCAGAGACCAGAGATCATCTTCCCGGTAGTGGGTCCGGCCGCCCCACATATCGTAGAAACGGAATGCAAACCAGTCTGCATACTCCTGATTAATCAGAGTGCGTATGGCTTTCTTCGCCTCTGAGCTGTACAACTCATCCGCATCGACCGAGAGCAACCAGTCGGGACGTGTTCCCGCCGCCGCTTGCCATAAGGTGTTGCGAAGTCGCCATTCCTCGGCGAATAACGGTTTCTCCAATACCTCCAGACGGACCACCTTTGGATAGGCTTTGCATATGTCCGGGGTGCCATCTGTGCTGGCATCGTCCACAATCACGATCTCATCCACGAACTCACTCAGATCATGCAATACTTCTTCAAGGTATCGGCCACGTTCATTGCGAACCTGGAGCATGGCGGTGAGCTTGTTGCCTTTGCTTTTGCGAACCCGACGAATGGAGAAGGGCTCTTTGAATACACTTGTTTCCTCTTGTGTTATAGCAGCATTCTGTTCTTCCTGACCTTGTGTGTCGCCCCAGTGATGCACTTGGCTTCGGATGTCCTGTGTTGGTTTTGCACGATCCGGCGTGTGATCGCCATTTCCCAATGCATCTGTATGTGTTCGATCCACTGTTTCGGTTGGCGCGAAAGTGGTTTCGGTTCGGATATCCCTGTGCACCATTGGCCCATTCAACTGTTGTCTACGCTTCTTCGGGTCCAGCATCATGGCACCTCCCCAAGCAATTGCTGTACAGCATGATCCAACAGCTCCAGCTCCACAATCCGGGCCAGTGCTTCTTCATCCTCCAATGCTGTCTCAAGGAAATGTCGGACGGCCCCGTGCCGTTCCCCTCGTAGTGCCAGCGCACTTCCCGATAATTGCTGATAATCCCGGCGACTGGCATCATCCTGAATATCGACTGCATGCACCAGAGCCAGTGCCTCTTCCACACGTCCAGTCTCCTGGAAGATGCGGAATTTCCAATGTCTCGCGGTTTCTCCGCCAAGTTCGTCCAGGATACGCAGGGCGTTTCCGTAATCATCGTTCATACGGAGTAGTTCCGCTCGTACAAGTTGATCTTCTCCCGCCTCAAACCAGCGACATAACTGTTCATAATGATGCCGTTCTTGTTCATCTGCTGCACTAATTCCGTACACCCGCAGGGCGTCCTCCAACTGTCCAGCCCGGGCATGAATGGCAGACAGGAATCGATAATGGGAGATTACACAATCACTGCGACCATTCATGACCGCATGGGTGAAGGACTCTTGCAACGAATGGACGGCCCGCGGATCTTCAAGCAAGTACTCATAGGCTGCCAGCAAAAAGGATATCGTCTCATGTGCACCTGCTTTGGCTCGGAGCTGTCGGTAGAAGTCGGCACGTACACTGCATTGAAGCAGGGTGACGCTATCCGGAGTGCCTGACAGGATCTGCCACAGCGCATGCAGGAAGAGCAGTTCGTAGTCCCGGAGGGGGACTTCGAGATCATCCTTTTGCATCGTCCCCGCAGGTGCAGGGTCCTCTCCGCCCAGCCAGATGGCACGTACGCCTTGGAATAACAGCTTCATATATCGTGTTTCGGAGGATGTGCCTACCAGATCGGCGATGCCGACCAGTTTGGAAATACTGCTCTCCCATAGCGGAGATTCTGCTTCGTTTCCAGCAGGCTCAGGGAGCAGGGCAATACATAGCTCAGGCTCCAGCGAAGCCGTAGCCATTAGCCAGTAGGGATGGGCGACTACGGCTACGGTGCGAGGTTCCAGCAATAGCTGCTCGGCCTCAGGGAGGGAGATGACGGTAATGACCGGAGGTACATCTTCTGTTTGCGTCAGGCTGCTGACATAGTAGACCTCTCCCTCAATCGACAGCAGTGCAGCAATATCGGGATAGGGAAAGGATGACCAGCCTCCTTTGCGAGGGAAGAGAACATATCGGACAGGGGGCTGTGTTGTACTGGCCTTATCCAGGCTGGCTTCGGCGTCTTCACCTGGTAATGGCGCAGGTTTTTCCATGAATAGTTCACCTCACCTTGACTGTAATATGGTGCGTCATTCACTCTGCATGTACTTCATGCTTTCACTTCATATGTAAAGCTCTCACGGTACTTCGCATGATATGCCTGAGACTAACATATGGGCATTCCGTCCCAAACATGAGTATCTTCCATGAATAGATGCAGTTGGCATGCTGTGATAATAGGCTGAATTTTATCTTTTGTGTGACCAGGATCACTTTTTTTTGCTCTAGAGACGAAGATTGTGATAATTATCACATGTATAAAATAGGTAATCTGGCACAATACGTTCATCAACGTATTTGGCGGACAGACAGCGAAGGTGCAGCTTCAATGCCAAATACGCATACTGCGAAGTGAACAGAAAGAAGGGGTAACGGTATGGATCCGATTATGTTATCGCGTATCCAATATGCACTTACAACGATTTTCCATTTCTTTTTTGTCCCGCTATCCATCGGTCTTGTACTGTTGGTTGCAATCATGGAGACGTTGTACGTTGTTAAGGGTAAGGAGATCTACAAAACGATGGCCAAGTTCTGGGGCAAACTGTTCCTGATTAACTTTGCTGTCGGGGTTGTCACAGGTATTCTGCAAGAATTCCAGTTCGGCATGAACTGGTCCGAGTACTCGCGGTTTGTGGGGGACGTGTTTGGTGCGCCACTGGCTGTTGAAGCGTTACTCGCGTTTTTTATGGAGTCTACATTTATTGGGTTGTGGATATTCGGATGGGATCGTTTATCCAAAAAAGTGCATCTGGCCTGCATCTGGCTGGTGTTTGTCGGCACATTCCTGTCCGCGCTGTGGATTCTGGCAGCCAATTCATTTATGCAGCATCCTGTCGGGTTTGAGATCAACAACGGCCGAGCCGAGATGAATGATTTCTTTGCACTTATCACGAATGGTCAGCTTCTCGTCGAGTTCCCACATACAATCTTTGGGGCATTGATGACAGGGGCCTTCGTCGTAACCGGAATCAGTGCCTACAAATTGATGAAAAAGCAGGATGTGGAGATCTTCCGCAAATCGTTTAATATTGCGATCATTATCGCGCTTGTTTCTTCATTCGGCGTCGCATTCTCGGGTCACTTCCAGGCGCAATATTTGGTGGAGACACAGCCGATGAAGATGGCAGCCAGTGAGGGCACATGGACAACGACAGAAGATCCGGCACCATGGACGGTGGTTGCCTTTATCGATCCGGATAAACAGGAGAGTACGGGTGAGATCAAAATCCCTGGATTGCTCAGTTATCTGTCCTACAGCAAGTTCTCCGGTAGTGTCAAAGGCATGAAGGAGCTTCAAGCTGAGTATGAACAGACGTATGGACCGGGGGACTACATCCCGCCGGTACGGACAACATTCTGGAGTTTCCGCATTATGATCGCAGCGGGTGGTTTAATGATTGCATTGGCGCTATACGGTACGTTCCTAGCCATGCGTAAGAAGCTGGAGGTCGCTGGAAAGTGGTTTATGTGTCTGATGGTGTTCGCCATATCTTTGCCGTTTATCGCCAATACGTCAGGTTGGATTATGACCGAGGTAGGAAGACAGCCATGGACAGTATTTGGCTATATGACAACCGAAGCCGGGGTCTCGCCGAACGTATCCGCAGGAATGATCCTGTTCTCGACCATCGCTTTTACCGCTGCGTATACGGTTCTCGGAATCGTGATGGTATACCTGTTCGTACGTGAGATCAAAGCAGGACCATTTGCGGTCGAGAAACCAGAAGATCACGATGAATCGGCCGATCCGTTCGGCGTGGATGGAGGTTATTCCGTTGTCACTAAGTGAGTTGTGGTTTTTGCTGATTGCCGTATTGTTTGTTGGTTTCTTCTTTTTGGAAGGTTTTGATTTTGGTGTGGGGATGTCTACAGGTATTATTGCCAAAACGGACCGCGAACGTCGGACTCTGATCAACTCGATCGGTCCGTTCTGGGATGGTAATGAAGTATGGCTGATTACGGCGGGGGGAGCAATGTTTGCTGCCTTCCCACACTGGTATGCCACGTTGTTCAGTGGTTTTTACCTGCCACTTGTGGTGGTGTTGCTGGCCTTGATTGGCCGCGGAGTGGCTTTCGAATTCCGCAGTAAAATGAAACAGCAGCGTTGGCGCAAAACATGGGACATCATCATTGTGGTCTCCAGCGCGCTTTTACCGTTCCTGTTCGGGGTTGTTTTTGCCACTTTGATGAAAGGTCTGCCCATTGATGGGGAGATGCAGTTGCGTGCTGGATTCCTCGATATTGTTAATCCGTACACCGTGATTGGTGGCTTGAGCGTAACCCTGCTGTGTCTGGTTCATGGATTGCTGTTTGCATCACTACGAACAGTAGGTGATCTCAGAGAGCGTGCCTTGAAGACAGCGCAAAAATTGATGCTGCCGCTGGCTGCACTGCTCGCCGTTTACGCGTTAATGACGTATTTCATGACGGATGTGTTCGCCGTACGCGGCTGGGCTCTTTGGATCATGGTTGTACTTGGCGCAGTTTCGCTTGCACTTGCGGCATACTTTGTTCGTCAGAAGCGTGAAGGCTGGGCTTTTGGTATGACTGGAGCAGTGATTGCAATTGCCTTTGCCTCGGTCTTTATCGGACTGTTCCCAAGAGTGATGGTGAGTTCCTTTGGGGCGGCGTATGACCTGACTGTATACAATGCCGCATCGGGTGCGTATTCATTGAAAGTAATGACCATTGTAGCTTGCACATTGCTGCCGTTTGTTCTTGGCTATCAGATCTGGAGTTATTATATCTTCCGCAAACGTCTGAACGAGCAGCACCACCTGGAGTACTGATATGGGACGGGGACTGATGAAGCTGCCGGGCATCCGGCCGGTACTTGCGCTGGCCTCAGCGCTGGTGATGCTACAGGCGATGACGATCATTATGCAAGCCAAATGGCTGGCACAGGCCATCACGGCATTGTTTGAAGGTTCATCCGTAACGGAGCAGTATCCTGTACTGCTGCTGTTCCTGGCTTCTTTTGCCGCCCGCTACGCCCTATCCTTTTGGTTACAACTCGTGACTTCACGATATGCGGAGAAGACAGGGACTGATCTGCGCAGACAGATGGTGGAGCAGTGGTTCAGACTTGGGCCGCGTTATGCCAAGACGGAAGGCACAGGCCATCTGGTTACACTGGCACGTGAGGGAACAGCACAATACAAGACGTATCTCGAACTATTCATTCCTCGCATGCTGGGCATAGGATTCACACCGATCGTCGTTTTGCTGTATGTATTCAAGCTGGATCTGATGTCCGGGGTTATTCTGATGCTGACACTACCAATCCTGATCGTGTTCATGATTCTGATTGGCCTCGCAGCGCAGCGTAAGATAGACAGACAATTCAGATCCTACAAAGCACTCGCTAACCATTTTGTTGATACCCTGCGTGGGCTGGAGACGCTAAAGACATTGGGACAGAGCAAAACACATGAAGGGTCCATTCTGCGGGTCAGTCAGCGGTACCGGAAGGCAACGATGTCTACCCTGCGCATGGCCTTTCTTTCTTCGTTTGCCCTCGACTTCTTTACGATGTTGTCCGTTGCTTCCGTGGCGGTTGGTCTGGGATTACGTCTGACGGAGGGACATATGCTGCTTGGCCCTGCGTTGATGGTACTGATTCTGGCACCCGAATATTTCCTGCCTGTACGTATGCTCGGCGCTGATTATCATGCCACATTGGACGGTAAGGAAGCAGGAGCAGCCATTAACCAGGTGATTGAACGGGGGAAAGCTGCTGAACAGAAACAAAAAGAAGCCTATGCAAATGTTGTTGCACATCCGGTTACGGCAGAGGACGAGGCTGGATCTACACCATCATTATCTTTGGGTAAAAGGAAAGCTGCTACTTCGACCATACGCGTCGTGTTGAAAGATAAAACGGCTGCGGGGCATCGTGCTCCTGATCCTGCTTCTGTTTCTACTACTCCTGAGCTTGTTTCTTCCTCTTCCTCAGTGTTCTCTTGGAATGAGAATAGCAGATTGGCTCTAACGGATGTACAGGTACGGCATGATGATGAAGGTCCTTATTCGCTAAAGGATGTCACATTTCAGATCACGGGTCTTGGCAAAATCGGTATTATTGGCGCCAGCGGAGCAGGCAAATCGACGTTGATTGACGTATTGGCTGGATTTCAGCTGCCTACTTCAGGCCAAGTATTAGCCAACGGACAGCCTGTGACACAGGATATGCTTGAATCCTGGCGAAGACAGACGGCAGCTATCCCGCAGCATCCGTATATTTTCAGTGGAAGCCTGGCCGATAACGTTCGTTTCTATATGCCGGAGGCATCGGATGCGGAAGTGGCGAAGGCCATTAGCGCTGCCGGATTAACCAAGATACTGTCCTCATTATCCGGTGGACTGCATGAGCCCATTGGCGCTGGTGGCAGACAGCTCAGTGGTGGGCAGGAGCAACGGGTGGCGCTGGCAAGAGCTTTGCTTAGTAAACGAAACATCCTGTTGCTTGATGAACCGACAGCACATCTGGATGTGGAAACAGAGTATGAACTGAAACAGACGATGCTGCCGCTGTTTGAAGGAAAACTTGTATTTTTGGCTACCCATCGTCTGCATTGGATGCCACATATGGATCGGATTATTGTTATGGACGGCGGTACGGTGGCAGAGACGGGAACACATCAGGAATTGCTCGCAAGGCAAGGTGTATATTATCAGATGATTCAGGCCCAGATGGAGGCGATATAAAATGAAGTCCGGATATGAACATATGGAGACCGTTCGTAACGGAAAAGAAAAAAATAGCTGGATCGCTCCGTATGTGGCACAGTACCGCTGGAGATTCATCGCAGTCATTGCGCTGGGCACATGCGCTGCCTTGTGTGCGGTACTGCTGCTGTTCACCTCCGGATTTCTGATCTCCAAGTCTGCGCTGCGTCCTGAAAATATTCTGATGGTGTATGTACCTATTGTTGGTGTACGTGCATTTGGGATATTCCGCGCTGTCTTTCGATATATCGAGCGATTGGCAGGACATGATGCCGTACTGCGGGTGTTGGCCGATCAACGGGTGAAGTTATATCGCATTCTGGAGCCACAGGCCCTGTTCCTGCGGTCTCGCATGCAGACCGGAGATGTACTCGGAGCACTGGCCGATGATGTGGAGCGGTTGCAGGATATTTATCTGCGTACAGTCTTCCCTGCGGTTACGGCGCTCGTGATGTACGGTGGGGCTGTGATTGCTTTTGGCAGTGTTGATCTGGGATTTGCGGTGTGGATGGGCTTGTATATGTTATTTCTCGTTGCCGTGTTACCTGCGATCTCGCTGAAAGTGACGTGGAAATGGCGTATACGGCTAAAAAAGGAAAACAGCAGGTTGTATACCCGTCTGACTGACGGTGTGCTTGGACTGGGAGATTGGCTTGCAAGTGGACGAGCGGCCGAATTTGTTCAGCAGCAGGAAGAGGCAGAAGAACAGGTCGACGCGGTTCGTCGCAAGTTGCGGCGCTGGACACGCTGGCGTGATCTGATGGCCCAGTGCGTCATTGGCCTGATGGTATTATCGGTTACGTTATGGGCCGGGAACGCCGCTTCTGTCGGGCACTTACCTGCCGTGATGATTGCTGCTTTTGTACTGGTGTTATTTCCACTTACGGAATCACTTCTGCCTGTAGGGGATGCTGTGGAGCATCTTCCACAGTACCGGGAATCGCTGGATCGCTTGAAACAGCTCGAAGGGAAAGAGCATCTTCCGTTGCAGAATGGAGCCGGTGATGCGGATGGAACGGGCGACTTGATCTCTGTAGTAAATAACGGCAACGTGATGGCTGGACAGCCATCCGAGTCCTTGCCAGCTGCGAATGTTATCCCGGACAGACGAATTCGTCTTCGCATTCCACCCAAACTCAGAGCAGACATCGAGATTAATCGCGTAAGTTACCGTTATGCAGCAGATAATTCCTACGCTGTACAGGACGTATCCCTTCATCTGCCACAAGGCAAACGATTGGCTATTCTTGGACGAAGCGGCGGCGGCAAATCGACATTGTTGAAGCTGATTCAGGGGGTATTACTTCCGTCTGCGGGGAAAGTTCATATTAATAATATGCCTGTGCAGATCCTGGGTGAGAGTGTCACTGATGTCATCGCAGTGTTGAATCAGAGTCCTCACCTGTTCGACACCACGGTAGCCAATAATTTGCGGATTGGTCGTCCACATGCAACAGATGAGGAGATTCGTCAGGTGGCCGCCCAAGTAGGGTTATCCGGTCTGATCGAATCCTTGCCGCTGGGATATGATACACCGATGCTGGAGACGGGGCTGCGTTTCTCTGGTGGGGAAAGGCAACGGATCGCTCTGGCCCGGGTACTGCTTCGGGAGACACCTGTTATTATATTGGATGAACCAACCGTAGGGCTTGATCCGGTGACGGAACGCGAACTGATGCGGACTATCCTGGACAGCTTGCAAGGCAAAACGATGATCTGGGTCACCCATCACCTGATTGGTGCGGAACAGATGGATGAACTTATTTTTATGGAAAATGGAAAGATTGCCATGCAGGGTTCTCACGAACAATTGCTGGCTGGGGAAGAGCGATACCGCCGTCTCATCGAACTTGATCGGCCGGGGTGGTCTGACTTGCAGACAGTAAAGGGCAAGCTGCCTACTGCCGCTTCCAGATAGCAGGAACTTCTCGGCAAATGGAAGCGAATAGCGTGTCTCAAGTTCATTAAAAACAAAATAACACAAACAAGGGATGTCCCCTGTCATATTCATGACTTATGGGACATCCCCTTTTCGCTTCCTGGTGTGGACTCTATATAAATTGAACTAAAGAATATTTACACTTGCCACTCCGATGACAGAACAACCTTCTGATCGCTGTTATCCCCAGATTTTTTATATTCGGCTTTACAAAGGAGAAAATCTGGTGATAAAGGCGAACGCTCCGCTTCTTCAGGTTATTTCTGTCCTCTACGTTCTCGTGTAAATGTTTAGTTCAATTTATATAGTATTAAAAATCGCTATGTCTATGATGTGAATTGATCTGCAGCAGCCAGTCCCAAGGACTTAACGCTCAGATTTCCTGTGCCAGCAGTATGGCTGTGCCACAGGATTGACGCACAACCAGTTCCGGCTCAACTTTAATGCAACGATTATCCATTTGTTTGTTCATCAGATCAAACAGAATCATGGCAGCAAGACGTCCAATTTTGTCCGTATCCTGCTTGACGGTTGTTAGCGGTGGATCGGTATAACGGCAGGCTTCGATATCGTCACAACCTGCCACAGCTATATCTTCTGGAATGCGTAACCCCACTTCCTTAAAGGCGCGAATAGCTCCAAAGGCAAGTAGATCTGTGGCTGCAAACACGGCACGTGGCAGAGTCTTGCAGGCGAGCATTTTCTTGGCCGCTTCGTATCCATCCGCTGCGGCATAATCTTTGCTGTATACAACCCACTCGGGCTTTTCATCAAGACTAAACTGATTTAGTGAACGTTTGAAAGCCATCTCTCTCTGTTGCATCACAAGAGAGGCGCGCTCCAGCCCGATAAAACCAACATCTCGATAACCGTTCATATAAAATTGTTCTACAACTTTGGTTGAGATCTTATCGTTATCGGACATGATGTAACAGGAGCTTTGTCCTGTTAGCTCGATATCTATTCCGATACAAGGAATCGGGCTGGCATCCAGGTCGAATATGCTGCTCTCGACCTCATCCCCCGCAATAATAATACAGCCATCCACTTGAAAATACTTGGATCTCGCCAAGTAGTCCTCACCCTGATCCAGAAACTTCTCATTCGAGAAGAAGAGTAGATCGTATCCAAGCAAGCCAATTTGTTTCTTAAACGCATTGATAACCTGTACGAAGAAAGGGTGACTGAAATCGACGTTTAGCTTCCCTGCAAACACAACGCCAACGAGGCTGGATTTTTTGGTTGCCAGTGTTTTGGCTGAAGAAGATGGACGATAGCCTGTCTCTTCCATAATTTTAAGCACACGCTGGCGCGTTTCCTCGCTAATATCTGGATAGTTATTGATAATTTTGGACACCGTGGCTACAGACACGCCGGCTAAACTCGCTATCGTTTTGATATTCATAAACATCCCTCGGATTCCTAAACTGGTTTCGTAAACTGGGGCTGTATCGGTTTTTTCGCTTTCTTGCAAGTATTCTATGCTACATAGACCGGAGAGTCAACAGCAGAGAGAGGGTTTCACACTTGAAATGATATGCATCCATCGGTTTGAAGTGATCAAGGATGTTTGTTGCGAAAATAAAGACGAAATTTAGCTCGTAATCTTAATTCTTTTACAGATTTTGAGTCCATTTAAAGGAATACTGGGTTATCTGGGGCTGTATATGAAATTATGTCATGTGCTGTGTTTCGTAACTTTCGTAACTATCGTAAAGTTTACCTTGATTTCAACGTATACAGCAATAAATAAAGCTTTTATCAAGCGGTTTGGAGCATGGAAATCAAAAAAACAAAATGACTATTTACAAAATAAAGATCTGAAGTCATAATAAGGGTGGAATTAACGAAACTATTTTCGTAGATTTAATTCAAAAATTTGGGGGACAACGAAAATGAGGAAAATGACGTTAGCCATTGTACTTGTAACCGCTTTATTATGTGTGCTCGCCGCTTGTAGTAACAGCTCTTCGGAATCAGAAGGAACTCAGGCTACAGACAGCAGCAAAAAAGTTACCTTGAAGATCATTCACTGGCAGCAAGAGAATATTAACAACTACATCAAAGCGTTTAATACGAAATTTGAAGCGAAATATCCGGACGTAAAGGTGGAGTATACTACCGTTCCGGCAGACGCGACTTACGATCAGTTGATGCAAACACGGATGAACGCCGGAAGTAATGGGGATGTGGATATCATTCCACTCAAATCAAGCTTTGTAGGCGCTCCGCAGGAATGGTCCAGTGGTGCTGCTGATCCGATGTGGAAGCAATGGATCGATGCCGGGTTAATCAGTGATCTGTCCGATCAATCTTTTATCAACAACTACAATGAATCGGATGTACAGAACGCAATGACATATAACGATAAGGTGTACGGTGTAAACATGGGCAAGGTGGCATTCACAGGACTGTTCTACAATAAGGAACTCTTCGCAAAATATAATCTGGAAATCCCTACAACCTGGGATGAATTGCAACATGTTATCAAAGTGTTCAAAGACAATGGTGTCGAAGCGCTGGGTCTGGCGGGTAAAGATGTATGGCCAATAGGTCTTGCGGTGCAAGGGCTTCAGGCCTCTATTCATGAAGATCAGCTTGCTTATATCAAAGGTCTATGGACTGGTGAAACTAAGCTGACTGATCCGGTTCAACTTGAAGTCTTGCAGAAATCTCAGGATCTGATGAACAATGCAATGCCTGGTTTCATGGGTATTGACTACGGAACATTGCCCAGTTTGTTCGCTACAGGCAAGGTGGCTATGATTGCTGACGGCACTTGGGATGCAACAACAATTCAAACGGCCAACCCTGATCTGAAGTTTGGATATTTCCCAATTCCAGGTAGCAATGATGCAGCCAAGAACAAAAATCTGGCGGGTAAATACGATATGACCTGGATGGTGGTGGATAACTCACCGAACAAGGATTACGCAATGAAATGGCTTGATATGTTATCGGAGAAAGAGAACTACACGGAATTTGTGAATGCAGCCGGCTTCCTGCCTACACAGCCTGATGTGGAGATGACAAGTGAGTTTATCCAAGGCATTCAGCCTTACCTGGAGGACTTTAAACTTTCTTGGGATCAATTATTCATTAACCGACAAAATGTAGGGCAGTACATTTCTGAGGCCAGCGTTCACGCAGAGATGCTCAAGCCAGCCGGACCGATTGCAACACCGGAAGAGCTTGCGGGTAAATCCCAAGCGGACTGGGATGCTGCTGCTCCAAAGTAATTCATAATCATTCATATTCATGGCACAAGTTGGCCGCATGCGCCGGAATAGCGCTCGGGTCTGAGCCTTCAGGCCAGACAAGGCTGTTATTCCGGTTTTCTTATGTCTTGGTTTTACCCCATGAAAGGTGTGAGGACGATGTATCCGTTTGGGAAAGGTAAGGCAAGACTGATTCCTTATCTGTATTTGAGCATTCCGTTGTTACTTTATGTTGTGTTTGGCTTCGGTCCATCACTTGTGACGATACTGTTTTCGTTTACAGATGCTACTGGTGTTCGGGGCCAGGAATGGAACTTTATCGGCTTTGAAAACTATAAAACATTTTTTGGTGCATCCAATGCTGGAGACCGAATGGATGCTATTGGGCGATCCTTATACTTTGCGTTTGCTGTTGTGATCATACAAAATGCAGTGGGTTTGTTTATAGCGATTTTGATCAATAAAAAGCTTAGAGGCGATAAATTATATCGCGCGGTATTCTTTTTGCCAGTGGTGCTGGGGGTTACTGTGTCTGGACTCATTTGGCAACTCGTTGCAAATCCGCTGGGCGGACCGGCCCAGTCCTTTCTGAATTTCTTGGGTACCAGTTCCAACTTTTTTGGCGATTATAATATCGCCTTTGAACTGATTATTTTTGTTCAAATCTGGATGTACATGGGTTACTCCATGACGATTTTTCTTGCAGGTCTACAGTCCATTCCGAGCGATCTGTATGAGGCGGGTTACATGGATGGTGCTTCGGGGTGGAAAGCATTTACGAACATTACATTCCCCATGATTGCTCCTGCATTCACGGTTAACATGCTCTTGTCTATCATAGGGGCATTGCAAACCTTTGATATTATCTATGTACTTACAGGCGGCAAGTTCAATACAACGACGCTTGCGTTTGATGTTTATGCTACAGCATTTGGCACAGGAACGGCTGATTACGGTTTGGCTTCTGCTGTCGCGATGATTCAGTTCCTCTTTGTATTTACCATATCGATGGTCGCTTTATTTTACCTTCGCAGAAGAGAGGTGGAAGCGTAATGAAACAGAGCCAAACGTCCAGAATGGTCAGCTATGTCATCGTTCTGCTCATGCTTGCGATGTACGTTTTCCCTCTGTTCTATCTGTTCAATGTATCCATGAAGACACAGACAGAGTATCTGCTCGATCCTGTAGCTCTTACCGAAGGGATCCGGCTTGAGAACTTTTCCGAAGCATGGAACAAAGGGAACTTCTCTCAGTATATGTGGAACAGTGTGCTCTATACAGGGATGTCCACCCTGCTGACGTTGATTTTATCTATATTTGCTGCATTCCCGCTCGCACGCAGATATGTTAAATTCAGCACACTCATTTATATTTTCTTTCTGATTTCCATGTACCTTCCCAACCCGCTCATTCCGCAGTTTTCCCTGATCAACAATCTGGGTCTTTACAACACCCAAATTGGGTACATCTTATTGAAGACGACAGGTACGGGCATTGCCTTTCTCATGTTTGTGGGTTATATCAAATCAATATCGCGTGAACTGGATGAGGCCTCTGCCATGGACGGGTGCGGGTATACAAGGTATCTGTTCACCATCCTTGTTCCGTTAATGAAACCGATCCTGGCAACAGGTATTATTCTTACCGCGATTGGTGTATGGAACGATATTATCGGGCCGACCATTTATTTATCTGATCCGAATTATCAGCCGGTAACCAAAGGACTCTTTACATTTTATGGACAGTACATGAACAACTGGCCGCTGCTCGCCTGTGGCATTCTGATTGTTACCTTGCCACTGGTTGTCCTGTATGTTGCTTTGCAACGTTTCATTGTTGGAGGTGCTATGGCAGGGGCTGTTAAATCGTAAGTTAGAATCACTCCGCTTTAACTGAAACGAAAAAAGGCAAGCGATCCAAAAAAATATCATAAGAAAGCCACCCTCAACGCAATGATATGCTCCCATCACAGGAGACAGTAGAAAAAACAAAACTCTACTTCTACCATGATGGGAGTTTTTGTAATGTCCAAAAGAAGCCCGGTTTCATATGAAATCAAGATTCAGGTTGTAAGGCGTTGCCTGCAACATGAATCCAACCCCAACCATGAGGCAAAGCAACTGGGGGTCCATAAAAACACGGTTACCGATTGGATAAGAAAATACAAGGTAGATGGAGAAGAAGGATTAAGAGAATCGAGGGGATGGAAATCTTACTCCAAGGAGCTAAAGCTATCTGCCATTCAAGATGTACGCTCTGGCGAATACTCTGTACGAGCGGTGGTGAAAAAGTACCATATTTCGAGTAAATCTGTGTTAGAGAGCTGGATTTCCAAGTATACTGAAGGGGTGAAAATGAAACCAACTCGGAACAGGATTGGATCCCCTCATATGAATAAAGGACGGAAAACGACTTACGAGGAACGTATTGAAATTGTACAATTCGCCATCGCCCATGATTTAGATTACCAGAAAGCCATCGACAAGTACGGTGTCTCTTACCAGCAAGTGTACGCATGGGTTCGTAAATATCAAGCGAGTGGTCATGAAGCTTTAAAAGACCTCCGAGGTCGTAAAAAGCCGCTAGAAGAGCTAGACGAACAGGAACGGCTAAAGCTTCGGATCAAGGAACTCGAGGCACGAAATGAGCATTTAGAAATGGAGAATGCACTCGCAAAAAAGTTGGCAGAGATCCGGCGAAGAAATACACGTTAACCTTTGTTCGACATGCAGACATCTATCAAGCGATTACAGAGCTGCATGCCGAGAAAGGGTATGCGGTCACCAAGCTCTGTGAGCTAGCAGGAATCGCCCGATCTGCCTATTATAAGTGGCTGAAATGGATGCCATCCGACAGGGAACTTGAAAACCTTGCACTAGCCAAGGAAGTCAAACTTCGCTATGACAAACGAAACGGGATACTCGGTTATCGCCAAATGCGTACTCAGTTGAATCGTAAGCTTAAAAAAAGGTACAACCGTAAACGGTATTACCGCATCATGCGAGCCCTTGAATTAAAGGCAGTGATTCGCAAAAAAGCGGCCAAATTACGTGAAAGCTCCAACCCTTCATATCGCTGAGAATGTCATGAACCGAAAATTCCAAGCGGAGGTCGCCAACCAAAAGTGGTGCACCGATGTAACAGAGTTAAAATACGGAAATGGCCGTAAGGCCTATCTGAGTGCCATTATTGACGGTTATGACAACTCTATTGTTTCATGGGTGCTCAGCCACTCCAATAACAATGAGCTTGTCATGAACACAGTAAAGAAAGCTTATAAAAGAAACCCGAATGCTACGCCGCTCTTGCACAGTGATCGCGGCTTTCAATATACTTCGCTGGAATACAAACAACTTCAAAAGAGATACAAGTTTACAAAAAGTATGTCTCGTGTAAGCCGGTGTTTGGACAACCAACCCATTGAACGATTCTGGGGTACCTTTAAAGCAGAAAGCTTTTATCTGGAGAAGTACGATACGTATGACAGTCTCCTTCGTAGCGTAAGAACGTATATCCATTATTACAATAATTTTCGATACACGGAACGACTAAACGGCTTATCCCCAAACGAATATCGACGAGCAGTTTAATTAAGAAAAATAATCCCCTCAATATAACCGAGGGGATATTGAATACTAATGATTTTGTTTTTTTAGTCTGTCTACTTGACAGGGAGCACTTCACAATGAAGGTGGCTTCTATTATTTTCATCGTTATTTTGGTTTTACAACTCCACTAACATCAGAATAATGGAGGATAGACACAGACATGTGCTGACTAGATACAGCACACCCACCACCTGATTTTGATTCAAACCGGCACGCAGCAACCGATAATGGGCTTGACTTGCATCGGCCTGGTAGATCGCTTTACCTTGAATGAAACGTTTGATAACGACAAAGATGTTGTCGAAGATCGGTACACCCAGCGCCAGAATCGGAATGAAGATGGACAACATGGTTGCTTGTTTGAATGCACCATCCAGAGCGATAACCGCCAGAATGAAGCCAAGGAACGTAGCGCCTGCATCACCCATGAACACTTTGGCAGGAGCTTTGTTGTACTTCAGATAACCAATCGTCACACCGACCAGAATGATCGACATGAGTGCGGAATCACTTTGACCTTTGGCAAGCGCCACGATGAACAGGGTAATCGCCGAGATGGCCGATAATCCGCCAGCCAGTCCGTCCATGCCGTCCGAAAAGTTAATGACGGTTGTCACCCCGAAGATCCATAGGATCGTGAGAATGAATTGCAGCCAGATTGGAAGCATGACATATTCCGCGTTGAAGGGATTCACGAATCCGGTGAACGCAATGCCAGAAGCAAATACGAGTACTGCCGCGGAGACCTGTACAAGCATTTTGGGCAGAGCAGGAAAATCTTTGCCTTTTGTTTTGTACCAGTCGTCGACGGTACCAATCGTTAGCAGAAGCATACCACCAGCGACAAGAGCCGCTGTTTCCCATGTGATTTCTTTCGTCAGAGCAATGTATGTCAGGAAAAATCCAGTAAATATCGCGTAACTCGCCGTGAGCGGGATAGGTTGCCTGTGTAGCTTACGCTCCACATCTTCCCGAGGCTTGTCCACAAAATCGAGCCGGTGAGCCAATCGACCAAGCGGTGGAATAAGCAGAACCACGACAGCAAAAGACACTATAAAAGCCAGTATGTATACCATAAACTCGCTTGTTTCACTCCCATCTACCAATTTCCCCTTATTATACGAGTTAAACAGGAAATCTGTCGATGTCATTATTGTAACCAGACGTACGCAAAGGTGAGCAAAAGTTCAGGTTTTATTGCATGTGAGGAAGATAGGAGCCGAAATAATGTTTTACGGCTTCTGTATGATATCCATCATCACCTTGCCAGGTTGCTGCAAAGACAAAATCACTGGAACCACCTTTGCGTTTTCTCGGTTTATCTCCAGGAACCAGTATGCCGGCTGCCGCCCAGATTTCCAGCAGGGCATCTCGCTCCTGTTTGTTGGAAGGGAAGAGATCCTTCCACTTCTTCTCGAGGGAGCGTGCACTGTCCTTGGGGTCTTCTGTCTGAGCTGCTTCAAGCAGGTTGACCAGGATGGCTTGGTCTTCAGGGGTTACTTCGTAGTTTGTATCGTTGTCCTGAAGCAGTAATTCCAGATCCATCAGGCAATAGATAAGCCAGCCATGACGCACGCCGCCCCACTTGATCCGTTCAAAGTTCAGGACGTTTAAGTCGACGTTGGAATATTCCTTGTCTGACTGCAAACGCAGGAAGTTACAATCTCCACAGGCACTGGTGTTAGGGTGAAGGGCAGGGCGTTCCGCATAGGTGTGTAAAGGCATGTTCGATGTTAAAGCCCAGCTGGATAATGCACTGCGCAGATAGACTTTTTTGGTGGACAGACTATGTAAAAATGCCGAAATCACCCGTTCTTTAAACGAGTCATCCTGATGCATGTCGTACAGACGCTGGACGATCTCGTCATGCGTGATCGTGAGTGGATCGAACATAACACCTTTGCTTTTGGCATATTCAAATTCATCTCCAGAGAAGGGTAGAGAGGTTGTTTTCCAGCCTCCACCTCCCCAGAACGTGCTCAGCAGTATCTTTGCCGCCTTTTTGTCCATTGGTCAGCCTCCTTTATGGGAATTGCGATCATCATGAAAGTGATTTGTTTATCCCAAACCTGCTTACTTTAATGTACGTATTCCTCGGTTGTATTCAGAATCATGTCGACGAGGCCTGGAAAACGTACGTTTAATTCTTCCTTTCGTAGGGAATAAAAGTGCTGTTTACCTTCAATGCGCGGCTGGATCACGCCAGCTTCACGTAAAATTTTGATGTGATGGGACAACGTGGATTTGGAAATATGGTCTACTTCGAAGGCGGAGCAGTTTTTCTCGCCAGAACTGGCCAGACAGTGTGCAATTTTCATGCGGATCGGATCACCCAATGCATTGCAGACCGTGGTCAGCTTCAGTTCCGAAGCCATAGGTATCGTTGGAGTTCTCATATCTATGACGTTAGCATATTCGGCTTTCTCTTTCAATGTTTGAAAAATTTCGAACTATACCTTGCGGGGAGTATAAGAAGTATGATACATTTCTTTTCAATAGTTCGAAAATATTCGAACTGAAAGATTGGAAAACGGCTTTTTATTTCAGGAGGAATATATATGAGTACCACTACACTGTTGAACAACTATTTCCGTTTATTTGATGCTTCACGCACAGACGAGCGCGCCATGCAGGATTTGTTGTCCCTGTTTACACCTGACGCAGAGATTGTGCTTAACGGCACCAGTCGAACAGGATTCGATGGTTTCATGAAGGCTTTCTACGAATACAATAAGGATGTAAAACATATGTGGGACGCGTGGGTGCAACAACCTGACGGCAGCTACCAAACGAACTGGGCAGTGTGTGGACAAGCGGCAGACGGAACGGTATATGCCAAAGCAGGCATTGATATCGCTCGTGTAAATGATGCGGGCCAGATTGTGTATCTGGAGAATGTACAGGCCGATCAGAATGCGTTCAGCAAGTATAATCAGTAATTAAAATCTAGGATTTCAGTTCTATAGTTGTTAGAAATCTGAATCAATAAAAGATAGGAAACCTTAACTCCACCGCTTTTTCATGCTGTGGGGGTTTTGTTATACCCAACATGCTCAATCATTCTTTTTAGGGTAGGATTGGAGGCTGATGATCTCGTTAAGCTAATAGATAGCAAGACACCATATACTCGAGACATCGATGCGGAGTTGGGATTTTCTTTTATTTTCAAAGACATCCAATTGGCTTTGTGGAGACCTAGCGTGATGACCGAAGAAATGATGAATTCAGTTGAGTTTCTGACCGAGTTTACGCCAGAGAATCAGGAACTGGAAAAGAGATTTTTCTATTTTAGGACGGTTGCTGTGGCGGCCCCTGGATACTTTAATAGAACATAAAGGGAAGCTCCAAGTATGATGAGAGATAAATTTGATCCAATCTAAATAGAATTTATATAGTCTGTGCATGAAAAAAAGCCCATTCCCATATGGACATAACCATGGCGGGGTGGGTCTCTTTAACTTACGATATCTCGTATTAATTCTAACGAACTGTACACACGCTATTGGAGGGTATTTGGAGAAAATAATTTTCTAACGAATTACAGACACGTTAATATGCTACATGTTCAGATATTTTGCAGGTTTTTGCCCATGTAATCCGATATAAGGTGTCTCAGGTTCGTTAAATTTTGAAAACATGCTAAAAGCTTCAAATAAGACGTCTACGAGCGTATTCCATGTTCAACGTTTTGACCCTCCGACGTGTAACATCCCACGCCTTCCCTACCCTTGCATCGTCTTATTCTGAAAAGCGGCGATATCCGCATACTCCTCTTCAAACTTACGGGAGATGCGGATGAAGATCGGCAGCAGTTCACGGTACACGCGAACACTGTCCGGGTCTGGTTGGTGCCGATGCGTTGATCCGATCATGCCGGAGACGGCGCTCAGGGAATCGATGCGGCCAAGAGCGTACAAGCCCAGTACGGCTGCGCCGAGACAGGAGCTTTCAATACTTTCGGGGATGATGACATCCTGATCGAAAATATCGGCCATCATCTGGCGCCACAATTCAGAGCGGGCGAAGCCGCCAGTCGCCTGAATTTTTTTCGGCCGACCGATCTTTTCTTCAATCGCCAGCATGACCGTGTACAGGTTAAACAACACACCCTCAAGTGCAGCGCGAATCATATGTTCCTTCTTATGATGCAGCGTCAGGCCGAAGAACGAGCCGCGTGCGTTCGGATTCCAGAGCGGAGCCCGCTCACCTGTCATGTACGGATGGAACAAGAGACCTTCCGAACCGGGAGGTACGTTCTCAGCAACACGAGTGAGCACTTCATACGGATCGATGCCAAGTCGTTTCGCGGTCTCGACCTCAGAAGCTGCAAACTCGTCCCGAATCCAACGGAAAATAACACCGCCATTGTTAACCGGTCCGCCAATGACCCAGGCATCCTCCGTGAGCGCATAACAGAAGAAGCGTCCTTTTGGATCGGTGACCGGTTTGTCTACGACTGTACGAATCGCTCCACTGGTACCAATGGTCACGGCCACAACGCCCGGATCAATGGCGTTCACGCCCAGATTAGAGAGCACACCATCACTTGCTCCGATGACAAATGGTGTGGTGACCGCAATGCCCATCTCCTTGGCGTACTCCGGGTGCAATCCATGTTTCAGCACATGTGTGGTTGGGACCAATCGGGACAGGTGTTCCGGCGTAATGCCCGCCACATGCAGCGCTTCTGCATCCCAGTCGAGTTTTTCCAGATTCATGAGTCCGGTGGCTGAGGCCATCGAGTGGTCGATGACGTATTCAGAGAATAATTTATAGAAAACATATTCTTTCATGGATATGAATTTGTGCGTCTGTCTAAACAATTCAGGCTGATCCCGGGTGAGCCACATGATCTTGGTGATAGGGGACATCGGATGAATCGGCGTACCTGTTCTCAGATAGATTTCGTGACCATTCATCTCCGATTTGAGTACTTCCGTCCACTCGGCACTGCGATTATCTGCCCAAGTCATGGCCCGCATCAGCGGTTTGCCGTGTTGATCGACTGGCAGAATGCTGTGCATGGCCGAACTGAAGGATACAAACAGGATATCCTCTGGTTTAACCTCCGCTTTGGAAGTGGCCTGTTTAACGGAATCGATGACTGCTTTGAAAATATCTTCCGCATCCTGCTCCGCAATCGCAGGTGTGGGGGTGTGCAGCGGATAGTCGGCGCTGCCTTGAGCCACAATGGTTCCGTTCTGTTCAAACAAGACGGCCTTGGTGGAGGTCGTGCCGATATCTACGCCGATCATATAGGGTGAAGAAGCCATTTTGTCATCCCTCTTTCTTGAATATATAAGTGAATGATTGCTGTTACACGTTAACACTTCGGGTACAGAAAGCCTTCCGATCGCGTAAATGCGAAGCATATGCTTTCGAAGTAGCTTTCCTCTGGAAAGCTTTTAATTCCATTTCTTCAGGCCCTTTCTGTCCCCTCCGCGCACGTGGTGCTATTCATCCAACTTATATGGCATCTGTTATTTCATCTATAGATAAGAATATCAGACTTGAGGGATGGATCAAAATGCCACAATCTTAGTCCTTCACTGCTCCTGCCGCGATATCCGAGATAAACTGTCGGCTAATGAACAGGAACATAACGATGAGCGGAATGACGGCAAGCAACGTACCCGCGATAACCATGGCATAGTCTGTGTTATACAGTCCGTTTAATTGAGACAACGCAATCTGCAACGTATATTTGCGTTCATCCGTCAGGACGATCAAAGGCCACAGATAATCATTCCATACCCCGATAAAGGTGAACGCGCCGAGGAAAGCAAAGGCAGGTCGCAGAATTGGCAGCGCCACGTTCCAATAGAGTCGGAAGAAATTACAGCCGTCGATGCGGCCTGCATCCAGCAGATCGTTCGGAATCGACTCTGTGGCATATTGGCGAATCCAGAAGATGCCGAAGGCGTTCACCATGCCCGGAATAATAAGGGCTTTGAAGGAACCGACCCAACCGAACGTTGCCATCAGTACGAAGGAAGGCACCAGCGACAGCTGGGAAGGTACCATCATGGTTGCGAGCAGCAAGATGAAGAGCCACTTTTTGCCGGGAAATTCAAACTTCGCAAACGCAAACCCCGCCAGTGAGTCAAAAAACAGTACAAGTATGGTCACGAGGCCCGACACAAACAACGTATTCAGAAAAGCTCCCCAGAAGTCAATCTGCTGTAACACCCGCGTAATATTATTCCACAATTCGCCCCCGAACCAGAGCTGGGGTGGAAACTTGTAGATATCGGACGTTGTCCGGGTAGACATTACAATCAGCCAATAGAACGGGAACATGGATATGAGCATGCCCCCGATAAGACCGGTATACAACACCAGCGATTTGAGGTGTTTGGTCGCCATGTGAGCTCCCCCTTATCACATCAGGATGATTTGCCTTGAACAAGCTTCCAGTTCACAATCGAGAACAGGGCGATAATGAGGAACATGCCCCAACCAACGGCAGCACCATATCCGAAGTAATTGTTAATGAAGGATTCACGGTAGAGGTAGAGTACAATCGTCATGCCTGCTGCACCAGCGCCGCCATCATTACCTACCAATACTTGAGGCTCGGTGAACAGTTGCATACCCCCGATCGTTGATGTAATGACCGTAAAGAGGATCACTGGACGCAACATCGGAATTGTAATTCGGAAAAAGGACTGTATCGCTGATGCACCGTCAATCTTGGCCGCTTCGTATAATGTCTGCGGAATACTCTGAAGTCCGGCCAGATAGATGACGGCGTTATATCCGGTCCAGCGCCAGACTACCATGGAGGAGATTGCGACTTTGATGCCCCATGGTGCATTAAGCCACTCCACTACCGGTAGCCCGATCGACTGCAACAGATAATTGAGAAAGCCATAATTGTTGGCAAATAAAGCACCGAAGATGATGGCCACCGCCACGATGGACGTAACGTTTGGCAGGAAATAACCGACCCGAAATAATGTACGGAACTTCACAAATGGTGCATGCAGCAAAAAGGCAATAATCAGGGCAAAGAAGAGCATCGGAATCGTCGAATAGATCCAGATCATGAACGTGTTGCCCACGGCTTGCCAGAACTCGGCATCGGTCAGCATGTATTTGAAGTTGTTGAACCCGTTAAACGTCATGACACCGATGCCATCCCATTTATGAAAAGCCAGATAGAGTGAGAATCCGATTGGGAACAGCCCAAATACCGCAAACAGAATATAAAACGGCGATATCGCGACATAAAGTGCACGATGCTCCCACATCCTGGACCACAGTGACTTCTGCCGATCCAGATCAGGTCTTGCATTTCCGGGATCGGGAGTAAGACGAGGTTCAGTTACAGCCATATGAATTCCTCCTTTGCGGATAACGAAACCACACGTTCTTCAGGTTAACGCTGCAATTCCCGCTCGACGCGGTGTACTGTATCTGTCCAGACCTGCTGTGGATCGGCATTTTGCTTCGCGACATCATTCAGCCGTCGAGTGATAATGTTGTGTACGGATGGATATCTTTCGCCAAAGAAAGCATTCGGCACATCCTGTGCCGATTCGGCAAATACAGGCCCTGTCGCCTGTCCACCGAAGAAAGGTTCTTTTTCTTTCATGGCAGGATCATCAAACACACCTGGTGCAGAAGGGAACAGGTTCAGTGTCTGATATTGCTCCAGTTGATTTTCGGGACTTTGCAGCCAGCGAACCAGTTCGAAGGCTTCCTGAGGATGTTCACTCGACTTCAGGATGGACAGGAATGATCCCCCGTTGTTGCCATCTCCCCCTGGTGCCCGAGCGACCCGCCATTTCCCGGAGGTGTCCGGAGCGGCTTCCTGAAGAACTTGTTTCATCCAGACAGCGCCCACGAAAGAGGCGATTTCGCCATTATTCATCGCGGCGTTCCAGCTTGGAGTCCAGCCATCTGCATTGGCTAGCAGTCCCTTCTCTTTGAAAGCAACGGCCGTATCCCAGCTCTTGCCCACAATAGGGGAATCCATGCCGATAAAGGACCCGTCCGGCCGGAAATAACGCTCCGCAGACTGCGATATGACTTGATTGTAAACGGTTGCAATATTGTCGGTTAGAAAAACCTTGCCTCCGAATTTTTCCTTGAGCTGTTCTCCGGCAGCAGCATATGCATCCCAGCTGTTGATCTGGCGTGTAACGTCTTCGGGATCAGATGGCAATCCGGCCTCCTTGAACAGATCTTCTCGGTAGAAGAGGGCAGTTGGTCCGGTATCCATCGGGAACCCGATCATCTGTCCACTTGGCGTAACGCCTTGCTTCCATTTCCACGGCAGATATTGGTCTTCAATATCTCCTGCGCCGAGATCATACAGATTATAGAAACGGTCCTCACTGGGGAATAGCTCCATGATCCAGTCGTTCAATGCTACAATGTCTGGTTCACCTGAGCGTGCAGCGAGTGTTGTTTTGAGTTTTGCTTTGAAATCACCGCCGATTTTCTGAGCTGTCAGTTCGATATTGGGGAACTTTTCCTTAGCCCTGGCAATCAACTTATCATCGATGGAACGATTCCAGTACCATAATGTAAGCGCTACCTTTTTGTTGTTCGCTGAATCGTCCTGTCCGGGCCAGATGGAGCATCCGCTTATGAGCAGGACGCAGACCATCAGTATGGCTGTCCAGCATGTTCTTTTCCGGCGGATCATGTGTATTACCCCCTCATCGTTAAGTTCGAGGCATGAAGTGCTTTGGACTACAACATTAGTGTATGAGCAGTTTATAAACTCATACCCAATATTCCCGAAATGAAACACATATTTGTGTCCGTTGCGTAACATAAATTGGGTAGTTACTTTAAAAATAAAAGTTACTTGACACATTATAATTTTTATTCTAAACTAACTTACATAAAGTAACTAATGATGATGAGAATAATATAGATACGTACTATATAACATCCAAGTGATCCAATTTCACGCTGGATGCGAATCAATCAACATACAAGTTGGCCTAAACAGGAGGAACGACAATGATCAATTCACATATTATTCAACTGCTTGCCCCCAAAATTCAGACTTTTCCGAGTGGAAAAGAGTTCATATACCTGGTGGGACCAATCAAACTCCCGGTTAACCTCGATGGGGAGACCAAGACATTCCAGTGGTACAGCTGGATGAAATCGGACAAAGCGATGGAGAGCGGCGAGTTAATCGAATCTCTTGCTGAGGCTGAACTGGCAGAGCGTCAACAATCCAGTGTTCTGGTGTACGGTGACTTTGCCGACGCACAAGAAGCGCTGATTCGGATGCATAGCATCTGTCATACAGGCGACATCTTTGGCAGCAAACGCTGTGATTGTGGCTTCCAATTGGAGCAATCCATGAAAATGATCGCCGCTCACGGAGCGGGCGCACTGTTCTACCTTGCCAACCATGAAGGACGTGGCATTGGTCTGTTCAGCAAAGCCATGGCGTACATTTTGCAAGAAGAAGGTCTGGATACGGTAGATGCGAACTTACAGCTCGGATTCACGGACGATGCTCGTAATTATGACGATGCGATTGCTGTGCTGCGTGCACTTCGCTCCGCACCGGTTACATTGATCACCAACAATCCACGGAAGCTGGCTGCTTTGCAGGAAGCGGGATTAAATGTGGGTGGACGTGTGCCACTATGGGGAGATCGCTCTGCTTTTAACGAGAAGTATCTGCAAACGAAAGTGAACCGTTCCGGTCATTTGGCAGAAAGTGATGGTTGGGCTGGGGCAGAGACGCTGCTTCCGCATGCGCAGGGTTAATCATTATTAATAGACGTAATCGATTAGTGGATTAGTCGTTGTAGTACTCTCCGTTATGGAGAAGTACAGCAGCGGCTTTTTTGTATGGATACTAGCATAGCGTTCAGATTTTCCTGATTCACGGAAGGCTTGCCGTTCGTACAGTACGGATTATACAATATAGGCATCTGATGAATGCGGGAGGAACCAAGGTGCCATTTGAGGGACAACGTATATTGCCGGCTGCAAAGAGCATGAAGCAGTTTGAAGCGATGATTGAAGGCCCTTATACCTATGGGGTGATGCTGGAAACGCATATTGCACAGCTTCAGAGTGTAATGGACGAGGCGCGGCGGTATGACAAAAAGATACTTTTGCATGCAGATCTGGTCCAAGGATTGAAGAATGATGAGTATGCGGCAGAGTATCTGTGTCAGCACATTCGCCCGGCAGGACTGATCTCTACAAGGGCAAGTGTAATTCAAAAGGCGAAGCAGAAAGGCATTACAGCGATTCAACGTATTTTTCTGCTGGATACCCATGCACTGGAGAAAAGTTATCTGTTGCTGGCCAAAACCCAACCTGATTATATTGAAGTATTACCTGGCGTCATTCCGCATATTATTGCGGAAGTATCTGTGCGTACAGGGATACCCATTATTGCAGGGGGATTGATCCGTTCACCGGAAGAGGTTGAACTTGCGCTTGGCGTCGGGGCTACGACAGTGACCACATCCAACGTAGATCTGATCCGACACTTCGGGAAATCGCTTACACCGTAAAAAGAACCCACAACTGGAGGTTGTCTGTATGGAAAAATATATATTGGCTCTGGATCAGGGAACAACAAGCTCCCGAGCTATTCTATTTAACCACGGCGGGGAGATTGTGCACATTGCTCAACAGGAATTCCCCCAATATTTCCCCAAGCCGGGTTGGGTAGAGCAGAATGCCAACGAAATCTGGAGTTCCATTCTTGCCGTGATGGCTTCATGTCTGGCAGAGAGCGGAATCAAACCAGTCCAGATTGCCGGGATTGGAATTACCAATCAACGTGAGACCGTTGTTGTATGGGACAAAGAAACAGGCAGACCCATCTATAATGCAGTGGTATGGCAATCGAGACAGACCGCAGATATCTGTGAAGAATTGAAGACGCAGGGTCTCGGGGACCTTTTCCGACGTAAAACAGGATTATTGATCGATCCCTACTTCTCGGGAACGAAGGTCAAATGGATTCTGGATCATGTCGCTGGTGCCCGAGAGCGGGCAGAGAAGGGTGAACTGCTGTTTGGCACGATTGATAGCTGGCTGATCTGGAAACTGAGCGGGGGTACACATGTCACGGATATATCCAATGCCTCACGTACCCTGCTCTATAACATCTATGATCTGCAATGGGATGACGAATTGTTGGATATCCTCGACATTCCCAAGGCTATGCTACCAGAAGTGCGAGGTTCATCCGAGGTGTATGCACACACAACAGACTATCATTTCTTCGGTCATCGGATTCCGATTGCGGGAGCGGCAGGAGATCAACAGGCAGCGATGTTTGGTCAGGGCTGTTACACCAAGGGTAGTATGAAAAATACATATGGTACCGGTTGTTTCATGCTTATGAACACGGGAGAGAACCCGGTACAATCCAATCACGGACTGATTACAACGATTGCCTGGGGGATGAATGGCAAGGTTGAATATGCGCTCGAAGGCAGCATTTTTGTTGCAGGTTCAGCGGTTCAGTGGCTGCGTGACGGATTAAGGATGCTTCGCTCTTCAAAAGATAGCGAGGATTACGCCTCACGTGTGCCTTCGACAGACGGTGTTTATATGGTACCTGCATTTGTGGGACTGGGCAGTCCGTATTGGGATAGTGAGGTTAAGGGTGCGGTGTTTGGCCTGACACGAGGCACGACAAAGGAACACTTTATCCGTGCTACGCTTGAGGCGTTGGCGTATCAGACCAAAGATGTACTGGAGGCAATGGAATCCGACTCGGGTATTCCCGTGCATGCTCTGCGTGTGGATGGAGGAGCGGCGGCCAATGATTTTCTCATGCAGTTCCAGAGTGATATTCTGGGCATTCCTGTCGAACGCCCAACGGTGAATGAAACGACTGCATTGGGTGCGGCTTATCTGGCAGGGTTGGCGGTTGGATATTGGACGAGTGCGGATGAATTGACCGATCATGAAAATACGGAGCGTGTCTTCCAGCCTGTTATGGCTGAGCAACAACGAACAGAACTATATGCAGGCTGGAAGCGTGCAGTGAATGCAGCAATGGCTTTTAAATAAAAGAAATGAAATGAATGTTTCTTGGTGTGGGTATTTGTACTTTTTAACTAAACATATGTTATAAATGATATTTACTGGTGGAAAATGATGCATGATTTACAGGGTTATTCTTCCTGGAGGAGGCAAAATATATACCCACTATAAGGAAAAAAACAAGGTTAGTGGATTCATTTGAAATTCCATCCTTTGGCAGAACAACTTTTTGAATTTTTTTTGAATAATGTGTCATTTCAGGACTTCACGCCGTCAAAAATCTGTGATAGGATAAAGGCACAAGTTAAAAAATGATGTCTGGAGATCGGGAGGGACCACGTGCCGCTCAGCAATTGCTGAGCGAATGACGTGGTCCTTTTTTTGTTTTTTACGGAAATATTAAGGGGATAAATGGGAGGTTCAAGAATGACAGAGACGTTCTCGTCAGCACACCGGACCGAATATTTGCAAAATATGGCGAATGCACATTTTGACGTATTAATTATTGGCGGCGGGATTACAGGCGCAGGGATTGCATTGGACGCGGCTTCCCGTGGATTGAAGACAGCGCTTGTAGAAATGCAGGATTTTGCAGCAGGTACATCCAGTCGTTCGACCAAGCTTGTCCATGGCGGATTGCGTTATTTGAAGCAATATGAAGTGAAGATGGTTGCTGAGGTAGGACGGGAGCGGGCTGTAGTTTATGAGAATGGGCCACATGTGACCACACCGGAACCGATGTTGTTACCGATCTATACGGCTGGCACGTTCGGCCGCTTCAGCACATCCATTGGACTGATGGTGTATGACCGGCTCGCCGGGGTGAAGCGCAGTGAACGGCGCCAAATGTTGAATGCTGGAGCGGTGTCAGACAGTGAACCTTTATTACGCAAACAGGGGTTGTTGGGTGGTGGACTCTATGTGGAGTACCGGACTGATGATGCCAGGCTCACCATAGAAGTTATGAAAGAAGCTGTCAAACGTGGGGCACAGGCAGTGAACTACGTCAAGGCGAAAGGTTTCCTGAAGGAGAATGGCAAGATTACAGGTATTGAAGCTACGGATCAGATCGGTGGTCAGACCTATACGCTGAAAGCAAGCAAGGTGATCAACGCTTCCGGCCCATGGGTGGATGGGCTGCGGGAATTGGACGGTTCGCGCAAGGGGAAAACGCTGCAGATGACCAAAGGTATTCATTTGGTCTTTGATGGTGAACGATTCCCATTAAGACAGGCTGTCTATTTTGATACACCAGATGGTCGAATGGTGTTTGCTGTCCCACGTGATGGCAAAACCTATGTAGGAACGACAGACACCGTATATCAGGACGATCCTGCACACCCCCAAATTTCCGACTCCGACCGTGATTATGTCATTAATGCAGTTAATGGCATGTTTCCAGATGTACACATTGGTACCGAGGACGTGGAATCCGGATGGGCGGGTGTACGTCCACTAATTCATGAGGAAGGCAAGAATCCTTCCGAAATTTCACGTAAAGATGAAGTCTGGGTATCCGAATCCAATCTTATTACGATTGCCGGGGGCAAGTTAACCGGATACCGTAAAATGGCCGAGATGGTTGTTGATCTGGTCGCACGCCAGATGGAGCAGGAGAGTGGGCATTCCATAGGCCCTTGTGTAACGAAGAAGATGCCCATCTCCGGCGGTGATGTAGGGGGATCGGCTGGATTTGTATCGTATGCGGAGCGCAAGATCAAGGACGGTGTTGCTCTCGGGCTTGCCCGACCTGCTGCGGAGCGGCTGGTTCGCACGTATGGTTCCAATGTGGAGGCACTGTATGAGCGAATGCCCGATCCACGCACCAAGTCCGAGCTTCATGGCATGCCACAGGAGCTATTGCTGATGCTGCGTTACGCGATTGATGAAGAGATGGCTGTAACCCCGTCTGACTTTTTGGTACGAAGAACAGGTGATTTATTCTTCCGTATTGACGAAGTTCGTCGCTATAAAGCAGCAGTTATCTCGTATATGGCAGGTCGTTTGAACTGGTCTGAAGAGGAAGAGGTTAAACATACACAGGAACTGGATCAGCTGTTGCTGGAAACATCCGGCAAAATCTGAGGCAGGATTTCAAGATCGAGAGTCGAATGGAACATGTAAGCGTGTAACATAGAGAGGGGATTACATCCATGACATTACAGATCGGAATCATTGGAACAGGCTGGTTCAGTAAGGTACACGCGGATATTCTCGCACGGATGGAAGGTGTTCGTGTTGCGAGTGTCTGTGGAACATCGCTCGAAAAGGCAGAGGCTATGGCCTCCGTTTATGATGCTGTTGGTTACGGGGAACTTGAACATATGCTGGATGGTGAGAAGCTGGATGCGGTGTATATCTGTGTGCCTCCGATGTCCCACGGATCGATTGAGTCCGAATTAATCCGTCGCGGTATTCCATTCCTGGTGGAGAAACCTTTGAGCACCGGAATGGATGTTCCGCGTCAGGTGTTGGATCAGGTACAGAAGAGCGGTTTGTTAACCTCTGTCGGTTACCATTTCCGTTATCAGGAGGCTGCTCAAGTACTACAGCAAGCAATGAAAGAACAGACGGTCGGCATGGCTCTTGGCCGCTGGATGGGCGGAATGCCAGGGGTCGCCTGGTGGCGGCGTCAGGACGGTTCAGGAGGACAATTCGTAGAGCAAACTACACATATTGTAGACTTGCTTCGGTATTGTGCAGGAGAAGTTACGGAGGTATATGCTGTAGCAGCTCAGCGAAGCATGCATGAGAAGCATGAACATGTGAGCGTTGCTGATGTGGCGAATGTGACGCTCAAGCTGGAAAGTGGAGCGATTGCCAGTATCGCCAATACATGTCTGTTGCCAGACGGAGAGGGCGGTGCTGGGCTCCAGTTCTACACGGATGCAGGTGTGTGGGATTGGACGCCAGAACGTTTGCTTCTGCCAAGTGCGGCAACACATGCGATGGCAGGTCTGGAGATTCCGGCAGGACATAATCCATACGAGCGTGAGAATGAAGCGTTCATTCATGCCCTGCGTACGGGAGACCGTTCACGAATTCTGTCCGATTATGCGGATGCCTGCCGTACACAGGAGATTACGACGGCGGCGCTGGCATCGGCAGATTCCGGTCTGCCTGTACAGCTTCAGCCTTCAAAACATCTCTCTCATTAAAAGGTTGAAGGTAATATAAATACGCCTGAATCAGGGAATGATCCGCAGATCAGCCTGATTCAGGCGTATTTGTGTTGAGTAGAGATTATTGAGCAGCAATTCAACTACTCGGATTTCTGCTGTTTCAACCAGTCCGATGACCAACTGTAGATCTGATCAATGACAGGTTCAATGGCTCTGCCTTTCGGTGTCAATTCATACTCTACACGGGGAGGTATCTCGGGAAACATGTGCCGGGTTACGATACCTTCCGTCTCCATTTCCTTCAGTCGCTCCGATAAAAGTCGTCCACTGATCGCCATCTCTGCTTCAAGCTCCGTAAACCGCTTGGGTCCGGACAACAGTTGGTACATGATTAACAGTACCCACTTCTTGCCTATGATGTCTATGGCTTGAGTGATCATACAGGGACTTGGTGCTTTTACTTTTTTCAGCTTCAACGTGTTCACCTCGATTCATAAGTATTTTTTTCAAGTTGTATATGAAAGGACATGATTTCTGCCGCTTTAAGAATATAGGACATCCAAGTAAATGAGGGTTACTACAAAATATACTGTAACATACCTTTTGTATGTATTATACATCATACAGTGAAAAATTACTTGAAGAAATTATATTATTATTATATACTAACTTTATAAAAGTAAGTTGCTGATAAATAATACGTATAATATGAACGCGTACTATTCTGAAAATTGAACTGGGCTGAACGGTTGAAAACAGAGTGACCTTTGGGAGCTTTTACATAGATTCTTTTTTTACAATGTGCAGCAAAAATAATCATTACATAGTAGGAACATATAATTTGTTACAGGAGGATCTACATATGAACAAAATTTTGGGATATATTTTTCTGGTTATTCTTGCAGGTGTGTTTGTCATGACGGGGTTTAACAATATTAGTGGGGCAGACATGATGATTCAGACATTCGAAAGTTTCTCTTATCCGACATGGACGATGTATCTGCTGGGCGCTGCGGAGTTGCTTAGTGCTGTAGGACTGCTGATTCCACGGACTCGCATCCTGGCTTCTGGCATACTGACATTCATTCTGATTGGGGCCGTGGGAAGTCATCTGATCTATGCACAATACGCTGCTGTTCCGTTCCCGGCTGTGTTGTTGGTAGCTAACATCATTGTCCTGGTGTTAGGCATGCGCAGATTGGAAGCGGAAGAAGAAGGACAGATGGACGCGATTCAGGCGTAAGTGTTATACAGAAGATGACCACTGCCAGTAAGCGGTGGTCATCTTTTTTATGTAAGACTTCGCGTGGCACGTGTAACGATTCGCCGCGTATGTTGGGTATCCGACTGCTGAGTCCAAGTGGCACAGACCTGCCGCACCCACTCTGGATTGGTCTTGCTGGCGTCGTTCAGCCAGTTACTTACCGAATCCTGCACATACTTATGGGCATCGGATTTCACCGCGTCAAGCAAGGGAAGGGCCATCGCCGGATTTTCTTTTAACTGCTGAATATGCTTGGCCCAGACGCCACGAGGTCTGATTGACTCTATAGCAAAGCGACGGATCAGTGGATCAGGGTCAACGCTCCATGGGATTAACTGCTGCAAGGCTAAGGATAATTCGGCAGAGATGGACTCCCGTACAGCCATCCAGGCGATTTCTCTTACACCAAAGTGATGATCTGCTGCAAAGGGCCGAATATGCTCCAACTTTTCAGTCAGGTTCAGACCGGAATCCAGCCCAATGATATAAGCCGCCCAGCAGCGAACACTGTCTGAACGATGCTCTGCAATGGAACGAAAGAGATTCGTTTGTTCATTCATTGTTGGACGTTTCAACAGATCAAGCCATTGCGTGGCTATGGCCGGGATGATTTTCATGATCCGCTGCTCATCCATCTGTGTTAACTGCTCTGTAATTGCTCTGGTTTCAGCATCCATTCCCCATTCATGGGTAACCTTCTGAAAAAGAGAAACATGATCTACAGCCAGCCATTCGGTCAGATTGACCGATTCGATATGTCCTGCTTGTAGCCAATTGCGGATATGCTCAGGGATTTCCGTTGCTTTACGTGCACCTTTGCGAAGAAGAATGTCTTCAGGGATAAAGAGATCTGGCTTAGCATTCAACAGTATATTCCTCCTTGGTTGTATAGCATCATGCGTTATACAATACAACTTGCTGGAGAACAGGGATGTAAGGCATCTTACAAGTGGGCAGTGATTTTCCGGAGGGTAGTGATTTCGTCACGATGAAGGGAGACTGATTTGAATCCGGTACGAATACGGCCGGCTTTTGCCAAGTCTTGCATGACAATCGTAACCGATTCCCGTGTGGCTCCTGCCATCCAGGCAATCTCCTGATGGGTAAGCCCAAGTTGAATCCGGCAGTACTCATCTTCTTCGATCCATCCCATCTGTTCAGCCAGCCGGAAGAGGTTATGTATCACCTTTTCATGCAGGTTTCCGAGTGCGAGCGTCTGTGTCAACTCGCTCATTCGTTTGATCCGCTCGCTTAGTACGTTCATCAGTCTCATCATAAACTGTGGATGTTCAATCAGAAACTGTTCAAAACGTTGTTTGTTCATCAGGCAAATGTCACACTCCTCCATCGTTTCGATATAAACAGCACGTGTTCCGAGTGAGATTCCGTTCATTTCTCCAAACACGTTACCTTCCGTCAAAATATCGAGAGTGAACTGCTTGCCCTCCGGATTTAAAGTATATAAACGAACCTTTCCCCTTTTTACAAAATAGAAACCTTCTGTAAACGTATCCGGTGTCTGGATCTGTCTGTTTTTGGGTATGGTCGTAATAGAAGTCATCCCATCCATTTCAATCAGGTCTGCCTCGGACAAGGAGGACATGAGGTCGAATTGTGATAAATACAGAATTTTATCCATAGAACTCCTTTCCATAACAATATGAATATAAAAAAAGAAGAACCCACGAAAAACAACGGGTTCTCTTGCAGCGGGACTTCCTGATCGGAAGGTCTTCTGACTATAAATGATCCAATACCATTCTGCTTATAGTAACTTTTTTAATTGAGAGACGCGTCCTTGGCTGATGCCAAGCTTTTCCGCAATTTGCTGTTGAGCCAAACCAGGATTCTGTTCAACAATTTCTTTCATCTGTTGCAGCATGCGTGCCGTTTTCGGCCGCAGATCCGGATATTCTTGGTTGTCAGCTGTGGTCCCTTCTTCCCTAGCGGGAGATGAGACTGAGGCGGATTTGGAAGCAGGACGCTCCACGGGTGCAGGAGCCTGTTTGTTCTGAGGTACGAACCAGTCGGGAGAGTCATCCGGGTGTTTTAATTGAATTGCACAAGTCCGGCAGATGAATTGTTCTTTGAAATACATTTCCGTATCTACATCACCGCAAAAAATACATAATGTTGATTTGTACTTTCTTAAAATCAACTCTTTTCCTTCAATGAAAAACTCAAGCGGATCGCCGATATGGATTTCCATCGTATCCCGCATTTCTTTGGGAAGGACAATTCGTCCAAGACGGTCCAGAGATCTCTTCATTCCGGTTCTTTTCATCGCATCTCCCCCGCAATATTCTCAATTAAAACCTGTCCTTATTGTAAGGAAGAAAGGGCTTTAATACAACAATAATATTTCAAAAAAGTGGATAATTCCATCCATTATGGGAAAATAAGTTTAGAAAGGACGGGTGCAACGGCTAAAGTGAACAATGCAGCGAGCACCATGGAGATGCTGGAGATGGTACCGGTCAGGGAACTCAGTTCAAACGCCTTGGATGTCCCTGTGCCATGGGCACCGGTTCCAAACAGTGTGCCTCGTGCAATCTCCCCATCGATGCGCAGCATTTTGACGATCGAAGGGCCCATAATTACTCCGAGCAGACCAGTCATAATAACAAAAACAGCTGTCACTGCGGGTATGCCACCGATTGTGGCGGATACGTTCATGGCAATTGGGGTGGTAATCGATCTTGGGATCAGACTATGAATGAGACCGGAATCCAGGCGCAACCATTTGGCGAGCAGGGCAGAAGAAAGTACAGCAACCACCGAGCCGGTCATGACACTGAAGACAATCTCGGAAATATGTTTTTTGAGTACATGGAAAAAGGTATAAAGCGGTACGGCAAACGCCACGGTGGCCGGTTGGAGAAGCAGACTCAGCCATTTGCCGCCACTGCTATACGTGGTATAATCCGTTCCCGTTGCGAGCAATATGCCAACGACAAGCAGCGGCGTAATGAGCAGTGGAGACAGATATACTTTTGGCAGACTACGATACATTCGTTTGGCGACCGCATAGATACCGACGGTTAACAGCAGGCAGAGAAATCCAATCATCCGGTGTGACGCTCCTTTCGTTTCGCGATTCGTGTAGCCACCAGGCCTGTGCAGGACATGACCAGAAATGTACTAAGCAGTACGATGAATAAAATCTGCAGACCGTCATGCTCCAGCATGGGCATATAGTTCATAATGCCAACGGCTGACGGGATAAAAAATAACAATAGTTCACCGAGCAGCCAGGCAGCTCCAACTTCAATCCAGCGCAGCTTCACGACACGAGTCTGAAGCAGAATGAATAACACGACCATACCGAGTATTGAACCTGGTACAGGAAGATGGAGAGTACGGGCCAGCAGGTCCATGAGCAGTGAAAAAACCATTAAGAGCGCAACTTGTGCAATACCAAGGCCCCATTTTTTCACTTCAATCCCTCCTTGTATAATCAACGTAATCCTTTGAGTTAATATGAAAATGAAAATGATTCATTTGATATCATAAATTTTACATGGCATTCTTTCATGAGTAAAATGCATATTAAGAATGTTTACTATTCCATTTGTCTATGAGAGGTGGGGATCAACCGATGGATATCCGCCATTTGCAATATTTTCTGGAAGTTGCCCGGCAACAGAGCTTCACTAAAGCCGCCGAAGTTCTGTATATCACCCAGCCTACGATCAGCAAGACGGTCAAGAGTCTTGAAGAGGAATTAGGGATCACGCTACTGGACCGTTATGGTAAAAAAGTGGAACTAACCGATGCAGGTCATGTGTTTTTTCGGCAGGCACTGGAGATTGAAAAATCATTCCGCAGTTTGTCGTCCGAATTGGACGACCTGATGAATTTGAAGAAAGGCCATCTGCGGATCGGCTTGCCGCCAATGGTAGGATCAAGCTTTTTCCCCATGATTATTGGTGAATTTCACAAAGCCTACCCGCAGGTGACCATTCAGCTGTTCGAGGATGGTGCCAAAAAAGTGGAGGCCGATGTGATCAGTGGTGCTCTGGATATTGGCGTTGCCGTACTGCCAACGGTGGATGAGCTGTTGGATCATTTTGTGTTTGTCAAAGAGAAGCTGAACCTGCTTGTACACCCTTCACATCCGCTTGCAGGAAAAGAATCGGTTGCGCTGCATGAACTGGAAAACGATGCCTTTGTGCTGTTTCGGGAGGATTTTGCATTGCATGACCGGATTATTGTGGCTTGTCAGCATGCCGGGTTCCAACCCCGGGTGGTATATGAGAGCTCCCAGTGGGATCTGCTCAGCGCGATGGTTGCCGCCAATCTGGGGGTGGCCTTACTGCCGGAGACGATCTGTCGTGAGGTGGACCATATGCGTGTACGCATCATACCGGTAGTGGAACCGGTGATTCCATGGCAGCTTGGCATGATCTGGCGGAAGGACCGCTATCTGTCTTTTGCCACGAGAGAGTGGATCGGATTTACACAGTCAATGCTGGGTGAGTAAGGGAAGCGATCGGAAGGTTATTCTGTCATTGTAGTGCCCAGTGTAAATACTCTTTTGTTGACCCCGGATCGTTGTTACAATGGAAGCATAATCATGATGGAGGTGTACGAACATGAAACTGCGGGTATCCGCTGTACAATACCAATTACACACAATCAGCTCGTTTGAGCAGTTCGCCGCTCAGGCTGAGCATTACATACGGACAGCGAGCGAATACGGAACCGAATTTGTGCTGTTCCCGGAATTTTTCACAACACAATTAATGTCCATTGGGGACGAACAAGGCAATGCACTGACAATTGAGGATCTGCCGAACTTTACGGAGCAATATGAAAAACTGTTCACGTCACTTGCTGCCAAGTACGGTATGCACGTTATCGGGGGAACCCACGTCATTCGACGTGAGGGGAAGCTGTATAATACAGCCCACATGTTCTACCCGGATGGTCGCATCGCGCGCCAGGACAAGATTCACATTACACCAACCGAAGTGCAGGAATGGAATATGGCTCCCGGGGATGGACTTGAGGTGTTCGACACGGATAAAGGCCGTATTGCGATGCTGACCTGTTACGATATTGAGTTCCCGGAAATTGTGCGGATGGCCAAAGCCAAAGGTGCTGACGTGATCTTCTGTCCTTCATGCACGGACGATCGTCACGGATTCTACCGTGTGCGTTATACGAGTCATGCCCGCGCGGTGGAGAATCAGGTGTACGTTGTGTTAACCGGAACAGTGGGCAACCTGCCAACCGTTGATTTCATGCGTGCTAACTATGGACAGGCAGCGATTATTACACCAAATGATATTCCGTTCCCGCCACGTGGCATTCTGGCCGAGGGTGAGATTAACAACGATATGATCGTGACCGCCGATCTGGATCTGGACTTGTTGTATGAGGTACGCGAACGTGGATCGGTAACGACCTGGCGTGACCGCCGTACTGATCTGTATACCGATTGGGAGTAGCAAGTTGCTCTTAAAACCGAACGAAACGAGCAGGGAATTCATTTTGTCAGTGGAAAGGGGTGACCCGGCAACATGTATACCAAAGAAATGCTGATCACCGACCCGGAGCGAAGTGGTAAAAGGGTAAAAGCAGTCGTTCGCAATTATGTTGCATCCGACTTTGAGGAACTCATTCGCATTCAGGCGGAGAGTTTCCCTCCTCCTTATCCGGAAGAGCTGCTCTGGAGTCAGGAGCAGCTCACCAGTCATGTGCAGCATTACCCGGAGGGTGCCATCTGTATTGAAGTGGATGGAGAGTTGGCCGGATCAATGACCTCGCTACGGATGCAGTGGGACCCTGCACATCCAGCAAGTCATACCTGGGCCCAAGTAACGGATGACGGTTATATTCGTAACCACCAGAGGGATGGCAACACGCTGTATATTGTTGATCTCTGTGTTCGTCCAAAGTACCGCAAATGGGGACTGGCTCAACTTATGATGCAGGCGATGTACCACCTTGTCATCGCTCAGGGGATGGATCGGTTACTGGGTGCTGGTAGAATGCCGGGTTATCATCTGGTTGCAGACCAACTGTCTGCGCAGGAATATCTGGATCAGGTAGCAGCGGGAGAGAGACGTGACCCGGTGATCTCGTTCCTGCTTCGCTGTGGCCGCATGCCTGTTGGTGTGACCGCAGACTATCTGGACGATGAGGAATCCTGCAATTATGCTGCCCTGATGGAGTGGCGGAATCCGTTCAAATAAAAAAACAAATGAAATACATCATTCAATTGAGGGGGTATTTATTCATGGAATTTACGCGTATTACATCCATTAATGATCCATTATTTTCCCAAATGCACAAGCTGATGCAGGAGATTTTCCCGCGGGAAGAAGTGCTGGAATTCCCACTGTGGGAAGAACCACTGGAAGATCCGGGTATTCGGGTGTTCGTGGCTGTGCATGAGGGACAGGTCGTTGGAGCGACGGAGTACCGTTATTACGAGGATTGGAACGTAGCCATGACGGACTTTACGATTATTGGGCGTGAAGGTCTGGGAATTGGCAGTTTCCTGGCGAATCACCGCAAGCATGATCTGCAAAAGCTGGCTGCGGCAAACGGGAAAGAATTGTTCGGCATGTTTGCCGAAATCTATAATCCTTATCTGAGTCAGGATCACGAGTTTGGCGGAATCAAGCCAATGGACCCGTATGTGCGTCGCGAAGTTCTGTCCCATCTGGGATATCAGCGTCTGGACTTCCCATATGTTCATCCATCCTGGCAAGGTGACGGTGAAGCGGTTGGCGGCTTAGACCTGTGCTTCATGCCAGGTGATGAGTCGCTTGGTGAACTGCCAGCAAGTCTGGTGGCTGATTTCCTGAATCGATATTATGCGGTGTTACCAAACAAACCGCAAGAATGGCTTGCCATGGTAGAGCAATTGACTACTCGCAAGTCGGTTGCGCTACTGCCGTTGTAAACATATGAACGACCCGAGCCCGGACTAACAGGGTTCGGGTCATTTTTGTTATTTTTCAGAATGAACAAGATACTCTTTTCTTTTATATGGGATATGTTACCATAAATATGGAAGATATGTGTTCCTATTCATTATTATTAAGGAGGGGATTAGATGAGAAAAAGCAGAATCTTGTTGATATGGATGCTCGCTTTATTTTTAACAGCCTGCAGTTCAAGTGACGATGCTTCACTACCAGATGTACAGGAGAGGGAACGCAAGGATGCCATAAATACCGAACAAATGCGGAAGGAAAATGAACTGCTGAAAGAGCAGGTACGGAACAACCAGAAGGAAAAAGATGAAAAAGACGCAAAAGAGCAGGAAGAAGTAGAAAGTTTAAGAGAAACGCTGAACATAACGTTTAAACTGATGGCGGCGATGCAATCCAATAACTATACATATCTTGAATCGGTGTCTTCTCCGAACATAGAAATATCGCAACAGAACAATATCATTATTTCGAAACTGGAACAGGGGGATTACGAAGTACCTTTTCTGCAGGACGTTAGCCTGAACAATTTGGAGTACCGTGGATTTAATCCGCTGGATTCAGATCGTGTCATTTTACATATGGCTATAATATGGTCTGATGGAAACAGTGCATTGGATCTTTATTACATTCGTTCCGAGGAAGGTAACTGGCTCTTTGATGGTCTGCTCACTAATGGATAGGCCACTAGTCTGGTTCAGTAAAATAAATAGCGACCGTCCCTGGATGTTAAGGAGGAAGGTCGCCACATAGATGAGTTCGAGTAAAAGATTTAATGTTTACTTCGTGTCATTTCGATCCGGTAACTGGCTCAAATAACTGTTGGACAAGTGTGCAAGATCCAATGCCCGATCATATTGTTCCTTCGTTATAAACCGTGAAGAGGGTACCCCACTGTTATTGGGTGTGGTCAATGCTGGAGATTCCTCATCTCCCGAATTCTTCGGCATCTCTTCTGAAGGAACACCCGTCTGCTGTTGCTCGGCATCTTGTCTGCCCGCATCAGCTAGGGAATAATGCGTTCCGTCCCCGTATCCTTTCGCCGGTATGAAGAGAGAAGCATCGTTTAGCACGGAACCGGAAGGAAGATAATATCGTTCGGGTAGGAGATTTCCACCTTCATGCAACAAATCCTGTCCGAAGTGTAATTGGTCCTTCAGCGATACTCCGGTGAGTCCCGCAATCGTTGGCAGAATGTCCACCTGGCCTCCGATCTGCTCCAGCTGTACACCGGGAGTAGCACCCGGGGCCGAGATAATGAGTGGAATATTAATCATATCTGCTGATGTGTATTCCCGACCATACAACTCTTTCATAAGGACTTTGTCATCCCGATCCAGTGAATAGATGGGAAGTCCCAGGTGATCCCCGTACAAGACAAACAAGCTATTTTCCCATAATCCCCGTTTTTTCAATCCAGCAATCAACTGTCCAACTGCCTCATCCGCATAATGCTGTGATATCAGATAATCACCGGGCAACGTATCCTTGTAACGCTCTGGCAGCGTCAGCTTCACCTTGTTTTTAGGCAAAGTGTACGGGTGGTGGGCTGACATGGAGATGATATGGGCATAGAAGGGCTTGCCCGAAGAATGCATGGATTCCAGCTTATCCAGTGTTTTGGAATACAGTACTTCATCCGAGGCCGAAAAGGCGATAGAGTCCTGTGTACCAAAATAATCAATATCATAATACTGGTCGAATCCAAGTGCCTTGTATAACTGATCCCGATTCCAGAAACGAACATCATTTGTATGGAATGTGGCTGTTTGATATCCGTTTGCTGACATCAACTTGGGTAGACTCGGCAGAGCTTTATCCGCGTATACAGTTGTTGCTGCCCCGTTTGGCGGGGTGTAGAACGATGTGTTCACAACAAATTCTGCATCCGATGTATTTCCCTGTCCCACTTGCTGATAAAAGTTCGGAAAATACAGGCTCTGTCTAGCCAATTGATTCAGATTAGGCGTAATTTCCTGTCCATCTACCTCTAATCCAATCAGAAAGTCCTGAAACGATTCCAACTGGAGCATAATCACATTGCGTCCGCTCGCGGCACCCTGCTCCACAATCGCAGGAAGTTCGGTCGTTTGCTTCAGTTTGTCGATGTCATCCTGATCGATGTGAGCGATGGGCACAGGTTTATCAGGTCGATCCAGGATAGTATACGCCTCGTAACCGAGGATGCCCATCTGTTCTGCTTGTGTAAGCTCACTCATGCTAGCCCGATTGGGATAGATGTTGAGCATACACAGGATCATGGACAGGGTCAGAATGACCGAGGCAACCCGTCTTCTGGCACGTCGTTCAAGCGGAATGCGGTTCGGGCGTTCTGTACTCCCGAGCTTGATCCGGCGACGAATGAGTATCCCCCCAATGATCAGAACGTCTGCAAAAATAAACAAATAATAGGGGTCAAGTAAAGAGAACATACTGCTCTTGACCGAGGTCACCTGATTCACTTGTGCCAACGCGTGATAGTTAACGATTACACCATAGTATTTGTAGTACATGATGGCTGCAAAGAAAATCCCTGAGAGCAGCAAATTCATGGCAAGGTATATCCACATTCGCCGCTTGGCAGCAAACCACTCAATTAGACAGAAGCCGATCCAGATGAGCGGCAATTCAGTCAGCAGTGGTTTCCAGACAGGGATGTCATCGAAGATAACAATCCAGGCCAGTGAACTTTTGATCATCATGATAATGGTAAAGAATATAAACGGTCCGCTTAGAAATCGGGTGAGTGAACTGCGTGACAAGGTACCGCCTTCCCTTCCGAAGTTTCATTTAACAAGTATTATCCTATCTCAGCATGGCTGTGTCAAAAATGAGAGCCTTCAACAATTGACGGTAAAAAACCTCTTCCATGCAGGAAGAGGTTTGAAAAAACATGGGCTACTGCGATAAAAGACAGATGCGACCCAATTTCGTTATTCTATAGTGTACGTTGTGACGTAAGAAGGTCTGGGGAACATGGTGGGCTTCTGTGCGGTCAGCCCTTCGCTTGTACTGCGGTTGCGATGAGCGTGACTATATGCTTGGGATTCCTGCCAGCCTTTGAAGTGTTCTTCCGACTGCCAGAGTGTAAGTACGACATACGTGTCATCCTTCAGAGGACGAAGCACACGAATACCGACAAAGCCAGGCTCGTCTTCTACCTTGCGGGCACGGTTCTTAAACCGTTCTTCAAAATCGTTACGACCATCCTCTGTGACAGGGATATTGTTAAGAACAGCGTAACCACCGCCAGCCCAAGAGCCTACGGCATCGAAAGCTTCATATGCGGCTACTTTATCATCAGACTCAATATTCATCAGGCGTTCTGCGGATTCAATAGCCAGACGCACGTGCTCTTCGCTTCGCAAAGTCAGATGCGGGTATGCAGCAAGTGCATCCGGAATTGGTGAAGGAACCAAATAGATATACATAGAAGCTGCCTCCTTATTTAACTTATATACCTCAACATAGCATATGGGATTGTGCGAGTCCAATCAGCGAGTCAACTGGTTTGAGTACGTCTTTTCATGATAAAGTATAATCACTACAAACAGAACGGGTGATCGTATGACAACAATTCGGATATCGGTTAGACCTTTGGTGGAGTATGTGTACCGCAGTGGCAGCATACGTCCAGGGTTCCGGACCAATGCATCGATGCAGGAGGGAACTCGAATTCACCAACGGGTGCAGAAGGAGTACACCGAAGAGGATTTAAAAGAGATTGTGCTCGAAGCTGAGATTCAACATGGGGATCTGACTTATGTGGTGGAGGGACGATGTGATGGCCTGATCCGGTTGGAGGGTCAGTTGACGGTGGATGAGATCAAATCAACTGCGGGCAATCTGGATGATCTGGGAGAAGGTCTTCCCGTACATTGGGCACAGGCCATGATGTATGCCTATATGTACGCCGTTCAGCAAGACGAACCACGTATGCAAGTTCAGTTGACGTATGTGCATTCGGTTACCCATGAAGAAAGACGGTTTCGCCGAATGGCAGAACGACAGGAACTGGAGCAGTTTGCGGCAGAAGTGATTGCCGGTTATGCGCCATATGCAGAGATGATCGCTGCATATGAAGAAAAGCGTGATATCAGTGTGAAAGAGCTGCCGTTTCCTTTTCGCAAATACAGGGAGGGACAGCGAAAGCTGGCAGGAGCCGTTTACAAAACAATCCGTGAGGGTCAGGGATTGATGGCCAAAGCACCAACAGGCATTGGTAAAACGATGTCCGTACTGTTCCCCACGGTCAAAGCGATTGGTGAAGGCGAAGCAAGCCGATTGTTCTATCTGACCGCGAGGACGACAACACGGGTGGCGGCAGAAGAAGCTTTTGCCCGGATGCAATCGGAAGGATTGAAGATGCATGTGATCAGTCTGACCGCGAAGGACAAGATTTGTTTTAAGGAAGAAGAAGCTTGTGATACGGGGCAATGCGGCATGTGTGAAGGGTATTATGACCGTATTAACGGTGCTGTGCTGGACATGCTGGAACATGAGACGTTGATGACACGTCCGGTCATCGAGCAGTATGCGCGCAAACATCGGGTGTGTCCGTTTGAGTTTTCACTGGATGCGGCGTATGCAGCCGATGCGGTGATCTGCGATTATAACTATATTTTCGATCCGAGGATCTCTCTGAAAAGAATGTTGGAGGAGCAGAAACGCAAGACGGTGTTATTGGTGGACGAGGCACATAATCTGGTTGATCGTGGCCGAATGATGTTTTCCGCCGAGCTGGAGAAGGCTGTGTTCCTGGATGTGAAAAGAGAGTTCCAGTCGCTGGACAGCAGTGTGCCTGCTGCCAAAGCTATTGTTGACTACACTGGGGCCATTGATAAGTATCTGATTACTCTTCGAAAGAACGGTGGAGAAGAAGGAAAGATCATTCAGCAAGAAGCACCGGAGGAACTGATTGAACGGCTGGAGCCTTTTGTCATGGTCGCGGAGCAATGCCTTGTTGAAGGTGGCTCGGGGAATGCCGAGACGGATCAACTGCTGTTGGATGCCTACTTCACAGCACAGAATTTCCTGCGTATTGCCAAGCTGTATGATGAACGTTTTATTACGTATGCAGAGTGTGTTCGAAGTGAAGTGAGAGTGAAGTTATTTTGTCTCGATCCTTCGGTACTGCTTCGTCAGACGGCCAAAGGATTCCGCTCCCTCATTCATTTCTCGGCCACATTGTCACCCCTTCGCTATTATCGGGATATGCTGGGTGCAGAGGAAGAGGATTATACATTGCAGATTCCATCACCATTTCAGCGCGAACAATTGGATGTGAGACTCCTGCCCTTATCCGTGCGTTATAAGGATCGGGAGCAATCCCGGCGCCCCATTGCGGAGATGCTGCAACAGCTGGTAAGTGAATGGCCGCGCAGTAATCTGATGGTCTTCTTCCCTTCTTACCCTTATATGCGCGAGATATATGAAACCTATGCACAACTTCCGAATGAAGCGGATACGGTCATACAAAAGCAAGGTATGAACGAACTGGAACGGGAGCAGTTTCTGGATGGTTTTCAACCCAATCCTGAACGAACACGATTGGTGTTTGCCGTCATGGGTGGCGTATTCTCTGAGGGTGTCGATCTGCCGGGAGACCGTTTGAATGGCGTCGTTGTAGTAGGTGCGGGGCTGCCGCAGATTGGTCTGGAGAACAATGTGCTTCGTGATTATTATGACCGTACAGGCCGCAACGGGTTCAATTATGCCTATATTTTCCCCGGTATGAACAAGGTGCTGCAGGCAGGAGGAAGGCTGATTCGGACAGAGGAAGACAGGGGCGTGTTGGTGCTGGTCGACGATCGTTTTATCCAGGAACCGTATCGTTCCCTGCTGCCCGAGGAGTGGCGGGACTACAAGCGAATTTGAATATGATGCATCTCCACAGTAATTTTCAATGGAATCAGGCAAATGCTGAACCAAGAAGTTTAACATTTTTCTCAGATTTCTTTCCTTTATATGATTGAAGGGTAGGGTGAAAGGGTTATAACTTGGTTAGCAACGAACGAACAACGGCGATTACCCTATCCGTTCCGCGGTCCGCTTCGAAAGCAATCAAGGAGGTCGGTTATAATGAAGAGAAATCATACCATGATGCAGTTTTTTGAATGGCACCTAGCTGCAGACGGAGATCATTGGAAGCGACTGGCTGAAATGGCCCCGGAACTGAAAGCCAAAGGCATTGACTCGGTATGGGTGCCACCCGTAACCAAGGCAGTGTCCGCAGAAGATACAGGTTATGGTGTATATGATCTGTACGATCTGGGCGAATTTGATCAAAAGGGTACCGTACGAACTAAATATGGCACCAAGCAGGAATTGGTGGAGGCCGTTGCTGAGTGTCAGAAGAACGGCATAGCCGTCTATGTGGATCTGGTTATGAATCACAAGGCCGGAGCAGATGAGACGGAAGTGTTCAAAGTGATTGAGGTTGATCCGAATGATCGAACGAAGGAAATTTCTGAGCCGTTCGAAATTGAGGGCTGGACCAAATTCACATTCCCGGGCCGCGGGGATCAATACTCCTCCTTTAAGTGGAGCTCTGAACATTTCAACGGTACAGACTTTGACGCCAAGGGAGAACGAACAGGTGTATTCCGCATCGCAGGAGAGAATAAAAAATGGAATGAGAATGTCGATGATGAGTTTGGCAACTACGATTATCTGATGTTCGCCAATATAGATTATAACCACCCGGATGTTCGACGCGAGATGATCGATTGGGGAAAATGGCTGATCGATACCCTCCAGTGCGGTGGGTTCCGGCTGGATGCGATTAAACATATCAACCACGAATTCATCAAGGAGTTTGCAGCAGAGATGATCCGCAAACGCGGTCAGGATTTCTACATCGTAGGTGAGTTCTGGAATTCAAACCTGGATGCATGTCGTGAATTCCTCGATACGGTAGACTATCAGATCGACCTGTTTGACGTGTCTCTTCACTACAAGTTACATGAGGCTTCGCTTGCAGGTAGAGACTTTGATCTCTCCAAAATTTTTGATGATACCTTGGTTCAGACCCATCCTACCCATGCGGTAACTTTTGTAGATAATCATGACTCCCAACCTCATGAAGCGTTGGAATCATGGGTTGGAGACTGGTTTAAGCCGAGCGCTTATGCGTTGACCCTATTACGTCGTGACGGTTATCCGGTTGTATTTTACGGGGATTATTATGGCATTGGTGGACCTGAACCTGTGGATGGCAAAAAGGAAATTTTGGACATTCTGCTGTCAGCCCGTTGCAACAAGGCGTATGGAGAGCAGGAAGATTACTTCGATCACGCCAATACGATTGGCTGGGTACGTCGTGGCGTAGAGGAAATCGAAGGTTCCGGTTGTGCAGTGGTCATCTCCAACGGGGATGACGGTGAGAAGAGAATGTTCATCGGCGAGCATCGTGCTGGTGAAGTCTGGGTGGATCTGACAAACAGCTGTGAGGACCAGATTACCATTGAGGAAGACGGTTGGGCCACCTTCCATGTGTGCGGTGGAGGCTTGTCGGTATGGGCTCTTCCAGAGCAGAATGAGGACTGCGCTGACGCTGAGTAACGGCATGTGCCAGGCAGGATAAGAAAAGGTACACGGATTGATATGAAAACAGTATGCAGATCGTTAAACCACCTGAACAGGAGAGCATGCATGCCTGTGTTCAGGTGTTTTTTTTGCATTTCTATGTACAAGTAAAACTTCATCATAGCTAGAATATTGAAAACTCGGATTTCAACCGAATAAGCCACTCAGATTTGTTAGCTTAACGTGGGTTAAGGCTCGCCGCCATAGGCAAACGAATCACTGCCGCAAGTAAAAACATGAAATGATAAAGAAACAGTTCGGTTCCACATCTTAATACATGGTACAATAATCCAAATATGGAGTGTTATAAAACAAAATGAGAGAACGTAATAAGCGATATTTTTTGCAGAAGATGGAGAAGAGGAGGGATGGAATGAGCCCCAAAAGAGAGATGAACCGTTTCTTCCCGTTAGTCATGTACCTATGTGTAATAGCCGTGTGTCTGGGGGCTTGCAGTTTGGCACCAAACAACCAGGGGCCAGCGGGCGAACCGAAACGGACCGATGAGTATACGTTGAATTCGGAGCGGAGAGATTTAAATGAGTGGGTTAGGAGGAACCCTGAGTCCTTTCAGAAGAACTCGACAGATGGCTATACTTTGGCAGCAACGGTAGATGTGAGTAATGAATCCGGAGTTGATCGGATTACTTATGAGATTTTGGTGAATGAGGCTCGGGTGCCCATGGTTAATCTCATACAGTCCTTCACCCTCGATCCCAACATGATAAATCGAATAAATGCTGGAGAGTTATTTCATTCCAATGTGAGCAATACACACGAGATTAGTTTAGAGTTTGATAAGGAACCGCTTGGTTTGAGTCTGAGCAGAAGTTACGTCTTGAAGCCCAAGGCGGAGATCGACAGCAATATCCTCCAGCATTATGCAGATATGTATATCAAAATTTCCTATGGCCCAAATGATCAGCGAACGGAAGATTATTTTCACATCCATGCCGATCCGTCTCCAAGAACAATTGAGTATATGAAGTCATGGGAGATAGATTAGATTAATGGGAAGGCAGCATCCACCAGTTCCATATGAGGAATCTGAGTAGACGCTGCCGGTTCATCTATTTGAGATAGTAAGGTTATTACTCTTCAAAATACTGATTCATCGTATCCCACATTCGATTGAACTCACTTCGTTCCATTGAAAATGCTCCAGGCTTTTCGGGTTTGTGGTTTTACCTACTCCAATTCAAATGATTCCAGCGTGCCGACCATCTGCAGATCATGCTCGCGGTTAAACTGTTCCCGTTTGTAGGCATCGGCGTACTCGTCATGATAATGCATCAGTACGGTTTTCTGTCTCACTTCCGCGGGTAACTGCTCCAGATCCTTCAATGAGGTATGGGATTTGATCACCAGATCATGCATATGACATTCATGGAAAATCAGCTGCACATCAGCGGCAACCTGCTCCACCCGTTCCTGGTCCAGTGTACTGTCTGCACTGTAATAGAAATAGGGCTTGGCCAGCAGTCCGTTACTGACCATACCTGGCACGTGTTGTGTCCGAAAGGTCTCAAACGTCACGCCGCCCAGTTCAAATGTGCCTCCATCTGGCAGGGGAACGACATCGTAGTAATCGCTCAGGGTACGTTCACCATCCGTTGTGTAACGCATGCCGGGGGATAGAATGTTCCAGAGCGGATCTACTAATTGTTCATGGATGAACAGACGGGGTTTGCGGTCGCCTACGATCTGTGCGTAATAACCCAGCATCTGTACACCATTAATATGATCTTCATGCAAATGAGTAATGAACACATTGTGGATATCGGTCATGGCGAATCCGTATTCCTTGAGTGCTTTGGCATTTGATTCTGGAAAATCAATGACCAGATGCGTGTCTCTGAATTCAGCCAGCATACTATTGTGGGGCTGCTCCACGCTGAACATATCTCCTGTGCCGAGAAAAGTAATTTTCAATTCATTTCATCTCCTTGTGTGATCTTCAGATCAGCATCCTTGCGTTAAATCCAGTATACCTTGTTCCCGAATATATGCCTAAATCAACCTTTTTTGATAACGCTATCATTTTATATTGAACTTTGATGATAAACAGTGTAGCGTAAAGATGGGAAGTGAACCCATATGAACGTAAACTCACCTAAAGGGAGCGTGCGAGGCGAATGAAATCTTTTCTGGATGAACAATTTTTGCTGCACAATGAAACGGCGATCAAGTTATATGAGGATTATGCCAAAGACATGCCGATTATTGATTATCATTGCCACCTCAGTCCTCAGGAGATCTACGAGAACAAAACCTTTGGCAATCTTACAGAGGCTTGGTTATACGGTGATCACTATAAGTGGCGGCTCATGCGCGCAAACGGAATTGAAGAGCAATATGTGACCGGTGGTGAAGGAGTAACCGATTACGATCGTTTTCTGGCTTACGCCAAAACGGTACCCATGATGATCGGTAATCCGCTGTATGCCTGGTCTCACTTGGAATTACAGCGATATTTCGGCGTCTACGAAGTATTGAATGAGACAAGCGCACCAGCCATATGGGACAAAGTAAATGCCAAACTGAACAGTGACGGATTCGGTGCACGTGATCTGATTACCAAGTCCAATGTCACTGTTGTGTGCACAACCGATGATCCAACGGATTCTCTGGAGTATCATCTGAAAATTCAGGAAATCGAAGGCTTTGATACGGCGGTATTACCTTCTTTCCGCCCGGATAAAGGCTTGGAATTGAACCGGGATACCTTCGTGGAATGGGTGGGCAAGCTGTCGCAGGCATCTGGCACCGCCATTTCAGATTATGAATCCTTCCTTGCTGCGCTGGAGTCACGTGTGGAATTCTTCCATTCTGTAGGCGGCAGAGTCTCTGACCATGCACTTGATTATGTTCCTTACGGCGTGGCTACACGCGAAGAAGCAGCTGCCATCTTTGCAAAGGTACTTGCGGGTCAGAAGGTAACTCGTGAGGAAGAGGACAAGTACAAGACGGTAACGCTGACGTTCCTTGGCAAACTGTATGCAGAGCGAGGCTGGGTGATGCAGTTCCACATTAATGCAGCCCGTAACAACAATACACGGATGTTTGCCAAGCTTGGGCCGGATACCGGTTATGATGCCGTGAATGATACGCCGCTTTCCGCAGCGATGATTGGATTGCTCGACGCGTTGGAGCAGCAACAAGCACTGCCCAAAACGATTCTGTATTCTCTGAATCCAAGGGACAACGAAGTACTCGCAGCGATTATCGGCAGCTTCCAGGGCGGGGGCATTCCGGGTAAAATCCAGCTTGGTGCCGCCTGGTGGTTCAATGATACAAAGGATGGCATGTTAGCCCAGATGAAAGCCCTAGCGAATGTTGGTTTGCTCAGCCGCTTTGTCGGCATGCTGACCGATTCACGCAGCTTCCTGTCCTACACCCGGCATGAGTATTTCCGTCGTCTGGTCTGCAATCTCATTGGTGAATGGGCTGAACAGGGCGAAGCACCGCAGGATATGGAGCTGCTCGGTCAGATCGTACAGGGCATCGCCTACAACAATGCAAAAGAGTATTTCCCGTTTGCTTCAGTGCCAAAAACAGTCTCTGCTTCACAGTCTTAATGAGTAACAAACGAATTTAATCATGCAAGTTATGCAATATGAAGTTTCTCTAGTTTCTAATTTTCAATCGTAATTAAAAATGCTCCCATTTCTTACCCCCGGGTCATCATCCACCGGAGTATAGAATGGGAGCTTCTTTGTAAATTGAATTCATGGAATGGCACATAATAAGTATACCGGACTCCAATGACGGCAAAATGACAAAACCCAAAATCAAGCGCGTATTGGCTCTCGGTTATGGGTTTATATTGGTTATTTTTAGATGTTTGACATTCGTTTCTTGCGATAATATACTTAGTACACCTAATTAATTGTGCATCTATTTAATTGTACTACTATTTAATAGATGTCCTATGATGTTGGATGTCTACGGAATGATAAAGAAAGAAGGAGGGACCCATTATGACTGGTATAGATCCGGTCGCTCAGAAGCTTTTGTACTCCATTATGCAGTTTAATAAAGGCAAATGGAGGCAACATAAACCTCATGGGCGCAATCACAATGAAATTATGGTGCTGGGTTGCTTACTCCACGGGATGCATCCGGGAGAACAATTGAACTGGCAGGACAATCCGCCTGATTTCAATGACACGATCCACTCCAATCATCCCGGAATGAAAGTTTCGGAAATTAGCGCATTGCTACGAGTGAAGTCACCGACCATTACACCTGTTATTCGTGGCCTTGAAGATGAGGGGCTGGTCAAACGGACGATGGACCCGGAGGATCGCCGTGCTGTCCGCATCACGATTACTGAAGCAGGTCGTGAAATTATTCGGGCTGCTCACCAAGAGCGTATGGAAATATTCAATAAGTTAGTTGAGCATTTAGGTGAGCAAGACAGTACTCAGCTGGCTGAATTGTTGACCAAGGTATACACCTTTTTTGATACATTAACTTCCTTGCAAAAGGATGATTCGACAAGAGGAGATGATACGCCATGATGAAACTGTTTAGCATGCTGAAGCCATACCGAATTCCGATTATTTTTATTCTGGTTTTGGTACTGTTTCAGTCGCTTGCTGAATTGTACTTGCCCACGTTAATGGCAGATATTGTGAATTACGGCATCATTAAAGGGGATATTCCGTATATCTGGCAGATTGGTGGATGGATGTTGGTCATCGCGATTGGCGGAACAGCGTGTTCGGTGATCGCCAGTTATCTCTCATCTAGAACAGCGGGTGGATTTGCCAAACAACTGCGGAGCAGAGTATTCCGCCATGTGGAGAATTTCTCGCTCCAGGAGTTCGATAAGATGGGGACTGCTTCACTGATTACGCGTACGACGAATGACATCACGCAGGTACAGAATGTACTTACAATGATGCTGCGAATGATGATTATGGCTCCGCTCATGTGTATCGGGGGTATCTTCATGGCGGTATCTCAGGACGCCAAATTATCTACGATTTTCCTGGTCGTGCTTCCGGTACTGGGTGGAGCTATTGCGCTGATTGGTGCCAAGGGTTTACCTTTGTTCAAAACCATTCAGAAAAAGCTGGACCGTCTCAACCTGGTGCTGCGTGAGCAGTTAACAGGGATTCGGGTTGTTCGTTCCTTTAACCGTGGGGAGCATGAGAAAGTGCGCTTTAACGGGGCCAACACAGAACTGAGAGATTCATCGATCAAAGTTAATGTGCTCATGGCGACCATCATGCCTGTGATGATGCTGGTTATGAACTTTTCGATGATTGCCATCCTTTATTTTGGTGGAATGCGGATCGACAGTGGCAATATGAACATCGGTGCATTGATTGCCTTCATCCAGTATGCAATGCAAATCATGTTCTCACTGATTATGGTTTCGATGATCTTTGTTATGATCCCAAGAGCTTCAGCATCGGCAGAACGGATCAACGAAGTGCTTGATATGCAGCCGGATCTTAGCAACCCCGAACAGCCTCGTGGCATGAAATCCATGCAGGGTATGATTGAGTTTGACAATGTAACTTTCCGTTATCCGGGCGCAGAGAATCCAGCTTTGTCCGATATCTCCTTCACAGCTCGCTCAGGTGAGACAACAGCCATTATCGGCGGTACGGGTTCTGGAAAATCGACATTGCTCAGTCTTATTCCACGATTTTATGATGTGACCGAAGGCAGTGTTCGGGTAAATGGTACGGATGTGCGTGAAATTCGGCAGGAAGATCTGCGTGCCAAAATTGGCTTTGTACCACAAAAGGCAGTCCTCTTCACGGGTACGATTACGGAGAATATCCGTCACGGGAAAGATGATGCCACAATGGATGAAGTTGTTCATGCGGCCCGCACGGCTCAGGCGGAGAACTTCATTACCGAAATGAAAGAGGGATATGACAGCCTTATCGCTCAAGGTGGTAACAACGTATCTGGTGGACAAAAGCAACGTCTGTCCATCGCTCGCGCACTTGTTCGCCGTCCGGAAGTCTATATCTTTGATGACAGTTTCTCTGCTCTCGATTTCAAAACGGATGCTAAACTTCGTGCTGCGCTGAAGTCCGAAACGACAGAAGCAGCTGTGTTGATTGTTGCGCAACGCGTAAGTACAGTAATGGATGCCGATCGCATTCTGGTTATGGATGAGGGTCGAATTGTCGGTTCAGGAACACATAAAGAGCTGCTGGAGCACAATGAAGTGTATCGCGAGATTGTATCCTCCCAGCTGACAGAGGAGGAGATCGCATGAGTGAACGTACAGAACGCAAGTCGGCTCGTCCCCCTGGTGGGCCGGGTCACCCTGGAGGCGGAATGGGTATGCGGCCTCCAGTGGAGAAAGCGAAGGATTTCAAAGGCACACTGCGGCGCTTGATTCGTTATCTCCAGCCCCATAGTTCTCGTCTGTTAGGTGTGCTGGTTGCAGCCATCTTGAGTACCGTATTCAGCATCATTAGTCCAAAAGTTATGGCCGAAGGAACGGATATTCTCAGTAAAGGCGCCATTGCCATCCTTCAGGGTGTACAGGGAGCCGGGATTGATTTTCCTGCATTGATGAAAGTATTATACCTGCTTGGCGGACTCTATCTGTTCAGTGCTGCATTTATGTATGTTCAGCAATACCTGATGGCCGGTGTGGCCCAACGTGTTGTGTATGACATGCGTGAGCAGATCAGTGCGAAGGTTGGACGTCTTCCTTTGAAATATTTTGACTCCCGCACAACTGGGGAGACACTTAGCCGTGCCACGAATGACGTGGACAATATCAGTAATACACTTCAGCAAAGTTTGGCACAGTTCATTACATCTATCGTCACGATTGTCGGCGTAATTATCATGATGCTGACGATTAGTCCATGGATGACCTTGATCACGATTTTGACGTTGCCACTCAGTGTAGTTGTTGTCATGCTGGTCGCATCTCGTTCGCAAAAACACTTTGCGGGTCAACAGAAATCCCTTGGGGAACTGAATGGTCATGTCGAAGAGATGTACACGGGACACAAGGTCGTCAAAGCATTTGGACGTGAAGAACAATCCGTACAGCAATTTGAGAAGGTCAATGAAGAGCTGTATGAATCTGGCTGGAAAGCCCAGTTTATCTCCGGTATTATTATGCCGCTCATGAGTTTTGTTGGTAACCTGGGTTATGTGCTGATCTGTGTGGTTGGTGGGATTTTCGTTACACGCGGATCGATCTCTATCGGGGATATTCTGGCCTTCACACAGTATTCCCGTCAATTCACACAACCGATTAACCAGATTGCAAATATCTCCAATATCATTCAATCAACGATTGCTTCGGCAGAACGGGTATTCGAGTTGCTGGATGAAGAGGAAGAAGTTCCGGAGTCCAAACAACCCGTGCAACTACAGCAGCCTAAAGGTGCGGTTGCATTCCAAGGTGTTAATTTTGGATATAAAGAAAATGAACTGCTCATTCATAACATGAATATTGATGTAAAACCGGGACAGACGGTAGCCATTGTTGGACCAACGGGAGCCGGTAAAACCACCCTGATCAACCTGTTAATGCGTTTCTACGAAATTCAGGATGGTCGGATTACGATTGACGGTGCCGACATTAAGGACATGGAGCGTGGCAAGTTGCGCAGTCTGTTCGGCATGGTGCTTCAGGATACCTGGTTGTTCAACGGAACGATTCGGGACAACATCGCCTATGGTCGAGAAGGTTCTACGGAAGACGATGTAATCAAGGCAGCCGTTGCGGCACATGCGGATCACTTTATCCGTACACTGCCTGATGGTTATGATACGGTGCTGAATGAAGAGGCGTCGAACATCTCTCAAGGGCAGAAACAATTGCTGACCATTGCAAGAGCGATTCTGGCGAACCCCGCCATCCTCATTCTGGATGAAGCGACGAGTAGCGTGGATACACGGACCGAAGTATTTATCCAGAAAGCAATGAATGATCTGATGAAGGATCGCACGAGCTTTGTCATTGCACACCGTTTGTCTACCATTCGCGGCGCCGATCTGATCCTGGTTATGGATCATGGTAACGTGATTGAACAGGGTAATCATGATGAATTGATGGCAAGTCAGGGCTTCTACGCCGATCTGTACAATAGTCAGTTTGCGGAGCAACAACCGCAGGCGATCTAAGTTTCGAACTAGCATTTCACATGCATTTGATGTTAGGTTAGAATTTGAAATTCGACCACAATCATTGTGTGGAATGCTAGTTATATGAATTAGGAATAATACAAAAAAATCTAAAAAATGCTAATGATTTATTGTATTTCTAACCGTTTGGTGCTAAACTATATATGTAATGTTGTTGCTAATCCGTATGCAACTAAAAGATAACGGATGTGTAAATGTTGTTGCTAATCCGTATGCAACTAAAAGATAACGGATGTGTAAATGTTGTTGCTGATCCGTATGCAACTAAAAGATAACGGATGTGTAAATAGGAGGAGCAGGATTTTTCCTGCTCCTTTTTCAATTACTTGGGGGAGTACACATGGAATTTAAAGTATATAAACTAAAACAAGAATTTCACTCCATTTGTGATTGGAGAGAGTACAAAATTTCAATTAATGAACAACGACCAGGCCTGTTACTAGTTCTTGAAGATGAACAATTTCCTGATTCCTTATGTTGTATTCCTATTTCAAAGGATGATGATAAACATAATAAATACAAGCAATTAATGATTTCAAAACCTACTAATGTTCATCCTATTAAGATGAATCAGTATGACAATTACCTGTTGATTCAAAATATGTTCTATGTAAGAAAGGAATTTATTGGTGATCCATTTACAGTAAAACAAATACATATTGAAATTAAGAACTCGGCTGAACGTGAAGTCATTATGAAAAAAGTTAAAAAGATGAATGCACTTATAAAATCAGGCAAGTTACCATATTTTGTACCGCGCAAAGAAGTACATGATATACAAATAAGCTACCTTGAAAATAAACGGTATGGTTCTTTAGATATCCAAAAGGAAATACACATTACTTTAAATAATAGTTAGCAGTTCTTGTGAGATGAAGAAGCTCCTGTGCGTTCAGTCGCACAGGAGCTTTTGCGTTCATTGATCCTTAGACTCCTTCGCAGGTTCATCTGCCCCGTTGCTAGAGATCGACTTCGCTTCTACTTTCACGTCGTCGCTGTTAGCTTCCTCCAGCGCAGACGGAGCGGGTTCACCCGGAATCAATTCGCGCTGCTCAATCATGCGTTTGACGACTTCATAACAGTCATCGACATGTTTGTTACCTACATAGCGCATGGCTGTGAAGCTGAGTGCGGCAGCCAGTCCCTGTCCTGCAAACGGAACAAATTTGGCGACCGATTTGGTGGCTACGCGTACGCCGACTCTTTTCAGAACCTGTACCACCAACTCCTTGGTGATCATACGACCGATGACTTTGCTTCCGATGGACATGACGAATCCATAGATCATGGATTTGGTCTCGGGGTCCATACCGTCCAGCTGTTTTTGTGATAATCCGAATTTATTGTTAATGGCAGGCAACAGCTGCATCAGCATCCCCACATCAGCCAGTACGTCTGTACCGGGCAGCGGAACGAGTGTTGTACCGGCAGATGCGGTAGCTCTTTTGCGAACCATGGTACGGCATTCCTTGCGAACTTGCTCCAATTGTTCCAACGTTGCTGGAATCATAGGGAATCCCTCCATTCGTATATGGTATAGATATAACCGTTTTGACTCGACTTGAATGGGTTCTCACCAGCTAAATTTGCGGTCTTATGACATTAAGGTGCGGAGAAACCCTCATTCTCATGCATAAATCTGGTTAAAAAAGGAATTGGCTAGTTAGATAAAAGGGTTATATAGCTATTACGAATGAATGAGGATTAGGATGCATACCTGATTGGGAAACCTATTTGGAATCATGATGAGTGCTTAGCGAAGGGCTTGTTTACGGCTTCAACCTTTGTGGGTAAAGGTTAACAAGCATTGGAATGGAGGAAGAGGGATGGAGTTTAACAAAGCATTGTTAATTCATCATCATCATTCGGGCAAGGCCAATCGTGAGAATACAGTAGGCCTTGTGGCTGGTGTGCTGGCTCCCGCTGTCCATGAACTCGTCATTGTGCGTACGGATGAAGCTGGTGAAGGAGAGAAGCTGTGTCGTGAGCGCGGGGAAGAATTCGATGTGGTGTTTATCCTGGGCGGGGATGGCACGGTGCACGAATGCGTGAATGGGCTGGCTGATCTGCAACATCCTCCATTGATTGGCATATTGCCTGGGGGCACCTGTAATGACTTTGCGCGTTCGCTCGGGATTTCACCGGATGCAGAGACTGCGGCACAAGAAATGCTGGCAGGTCGGGTGGTGTCCATTGATGTTGGACGGGCTAATGATCGGGTGTTCACGAACTTTTTCGGCATTGGTTTGATCAGTGATGCATCGCAGAATATTAACGAAAATCTGAAAGGCGCGCTGGGTAAGCTCAGTTATTTTATCAGCACGTTGCAGACAATTAGTCATACAGAGCCGTTTCGTTACCAACTGGAGGCGGATGGGAATGAGATGGAAGGCGAAGCAGTGATGATCTATGCAGCCAACGGCCGTTTTCTGGGAACCAATGCATTACCCTTTGCACCGGATGCGTTGCAGGATGGCGAACTGGACGTGCTCATTATTCATGAGACAGGCATTCCGCTGCTGCGAGAGATGCTGTCGCACAAGCCGGAGGGAGATTGGCAACCTCAGAGTGAGAGTATTTCATACTTCAAGGCATCTACGTTAAAAGTGAAGACGGATGCCCCGATGTCAGCTGATACGGACGGCGAATTGTATATGAAAACACCCGCCGAGCTTTCGGTGTTGACGGGTCATCTGAAGTTTCTAACCGGGGAGGGTTATTAGAACCCCCGGTTTTTTGGTTTGATTTTGGCTGATCATAAACTCAATCATTCCCTGGCTGATCTTTCATATGACGTTGTCTGAACTCATCCTCCAGCATGCTCATCTGAATGGCATCATGGTATTGATGATTGTAGAACAAGACATCCCGCTTCACACCCTCGCGCTGGAATCCGAGTTTCTCGTACGTGCGAATGGCTCGCTCGTTGAAGGCGTACACCTCAAGCTCGATTCGATGCAAGTTACAGATGCCGAAGCCGTAGTCCAGCATAAGCAGCAACGCCTCGCTGCCGTAACCTTTTCCTTGATGCGCCGCCTGATCGATGGCAACCCGAATATGTGCACTGCGATTCTTGGCATGCATGTCCATCAGGACAACATCTCCGATGATCTGGTCATTTTCCTGTAAAGCAATAAGTAGCATGAGTCTGGTGTCATCTTGTGCAGCGCTCTCAACATAACGTTCGACCTGAGCGCGTGTGAAACTGTTCTGTGTTCCCGTCAGCCTACGCATCTCGGCGTCAAACAGACCGGGGAAGTATGCATCTACATCTGTAATCTCGAAGGGACGCAGATATATGCGCGACGTTTCCAGCAGACGAGGGATGCGTGGGGATAGTTTTGAATGTGACATGGTTATTTCCTCCTATAGGTTCCAGGCTAGTATTATTCATGTTATGTATCGTATTAATCAACGGAAAATAGATAATTAACAACACTTTACCATATTTTCTCATGCTTGTAGCTATAATGGTCGATATAAGTATTGTCGTGCTTGCTAAGTCGAAGAGAAACTTATTTTTGAAGATTCGTATTACTCTGCTCGAATTATATTTTTGATTTGCTGTACTGTATACATAGCTGCGTTGTAGTAAACCAGACATTCATAGTCTTAAAGAGACGTATCAGTTTACCTTAGCAGGCCGATAGATTTTATATAATAGAAATGGGGATTTAACGAAATGCGAAAGTTAGAGAATTATTTGAAGTGGTTTACTGTTTTTTTAATTTTGGCTACACCGCTGTTTACTTCACCTGGACAGGTCTTAGCAGCGAAAAAAGAAATCTATATTACTCTTTCTGGTGAGAAACACAGATATGTGGGAGAAGTCAAAAATGGTGTTCCTAATGGTAAAGGAATATCCTACTTTCCAAATGGGAAGAAGAGCTTTGAAGGTAAGTTTGTAGCGGGAATGCCTCATGAAGGAAAAAGGTATAACGCAGATGGAAAGCTGTACTCGGATATTTCTAATGGACAGGGAAAGATCTATTACCCAAATGGAAAGTTTAATTATGTTGGTAAGGTGGATAAGGAAACGTGGCTTCCCTCAGGTAAAGGTACTGAGTACGACATAAATGGAACGGTTAAATATAAGGGCGATTTTTTGAATGGTTCGTTTCATGGTCAAGGTAAGTGGTATACAGAATATGGTGAAATGTTCTATCAGGGTACGTTTAAGAATGGTTTGCCACAGGGACAAGGTAAAGCATATCAATATGGAGAAATTGCCTATGTTGGTGCATTTGATAAAGGAGTACCCACGTATTCTGGCAAAATTAAATTGTACGAAGATGGTGTAATCATCTATGATGGGCAGGCTAAAAATGGAGCTATTACCGGCAAAGGTAAAGGGTACTTAAACGGTAAGTTAGTCTATGTGGGCATGTTTAAAAACGGAAGACCAACGGGTGAAGGTAAATTCTATACGGAGAATAGTAGTGATGGCCCTAATATATCTATTTATATCACTGTCGATTAAGTAACAGGTAAGTAATTACAGGATCAATTCAAAACTTTCAGGAGCAGAGTCCTATAATCATGATTAGATTTCAACCAATAAACCATCGGTAGGTGTGTTCATTGCATCGCCCGATGGTTTTTTTTGCATAACTGCTTTTGAGATACAGCTATATATTTTAGCTCCGCTTAACCGCTCCATCCAGAAACAGCGCCACCAGTTCCTGCGCAAGTTCCTCGATGCTGTCGCCATTCATGTTGCGTACATCTTCGCGGTTCGCGAGCATCAGCAGTGACGTAAATGCATGGGCAAGCAGCATAGGGTTCACGACCCGCAAATAACCGTTGTCCATCTCCTTCTGAAAATGGGTAGCTAGTACTTCGAATATGCGAACCTCTGCTTCCCGAATCTGAGCGAGCTGCTCCGTGTCCAGATGTTTCTCGGCTTCTCGCATCATGGTCTCCGTTTCAATATGGGAATGCTGCATCTTCGCTTCAGCAACCTTAACCAGTCGTTCTTGCAACGTACCCGGTTCATCCAGACGGAGCGAAGTCTGCTGCATGCCCATCGCCATCATGCGGGTGATGGCAACGGTGAACAGGTCGGCTTTGCTGGTGAAATGATAATAGATTGATGCTTTGGTCACATTACATAACGAAGCGATCTGCTGGAGAGAGACGGGTTCATACCCGTATTCCATAAACAGATGTGACGCGGTCATCAATATGTTGGTTTGAACAGATGCTTGATCCACAGCTGTTTTGGGCCTACCCGGTGAACGGGGAATGTTTGTTTTTTTGCTCATAAGTACATACCTCTTTACGTATTTAATTGCTTGTTAGAAGTGTTCACAAAATTAGGCATTGCAAAATTAACCTTCCGGTATATATAATTAACTCGATTATACTATGACCCGTGGTTCATTACTACACCATCATATATATTAGGGCTTCATAGAAACAGAATAGGGAGATGAAGAGACAATGCAGGAAGGTTCGGGTTACGGCCGCTGGGTAGCCGGCAAACGAAGCAAATGGATTACACTGTTGGTATGGATCATTATCGCCGTTGTGCTTGGCATGGTATGGCCTGCTGTAGGTGATCGTGAAACCAATAACGCACAGGATCTGAGTGAATCCAAACCATCGATTCAGGCAGCTGCACTTGCAGAGAAGGAATTCCCTGGTGGTGAAGGATTGCCCGCACTGATCGTATGGCGTCAAGCCGGCGGTCTGACAGATGAGCAGATTGAGAACATTCAGGCATTAACGGAGCGACTGGATCAAGATCCGGTAGAACAACAACAGTCCGTTGTGCCACTCTATCAATTGCCACCACAGGCATTGAAAGGTCAGCTTTCGGAAGACGGAAGTACTTTGGTAATGCCACTTTTCTTCAATGAAGGTGCCGATTCGGAACAATTGAAGGAAGCCATTGAAGCACTTGAGCAAAAAACACAAGACATCTTCGGGGCAAATCCGTTCGATGTAGCCATTGATGATACCAATACACTGATTGCCCGTGTAACAGGACCGGTAGGAATATCCATTGATGCGAGCGGACTGTTCTCTTCCGCCGATGTATCCTTGCTGATCGCTACGGTTGTTCTGGTATTAGTCCTGTTGCTGCTGATCTACCGCTCGCCGGTATTGGCAATTATCCCGATTATTGCGGTTGGGTTCGCGTATATGGTGACAAGCCCCATACTCGGATTCATGGCAGATCAAGGCTGGATTACGGTAGACGCACAGTCGATCTCGATCATGACGGTATTGTTATTTGGAGCAGGAACAGATTATTGCTTGTTTATGATCTCCAGATACCGTCAAATTCTCTATCATGAGCCAGACAAAAAGAAAGCCATCTTCCAGGCAATTACCGGATCTTCCGGCGCCATTGCCATGAGTGGATTCACGGTTGTTGCAGCACTACTGGTGCTGTTGTTGGCTGAATACGGTGCATATCAACGCTTTGCCGTACCATTCAGTCTGTCCATCTTTATTATGTTTATTGCAAGTCTGACGCTGGTTCCGGCGCTCCTGGCGATCTTCGGTCGGGGTTCATTTTACCCGTTCGTACCGCGTACACATGAGATGGAAGTGGAACGTGCGAAGAAAAAAGGCAAACCGGCTCCGGCCCCACGCAAAATCAAGGAAAGCTGGATTGGCCGTGTTGTAATAACAAAGCCATGGACCGTTCTTGCAATTACGTTGGTATTGCTGGGAGGACTGGCGACATTCTCTACTCAGGTTAAATTCACGTATGATCTGTTGTCTTCCTTCCCGGAGGATGTACCTTCCCGCGAAGGTTTCACCGTCATCGGCGAACAATTCTCCCAAGGTGAGCTGGCTCCAGTCAAAGTGATCGTTGATGCCGAAGGCAAAGAAACTGATCTGAAGCAGCGTCTCGAAGCGCTGGATTACATTAGCAAAGTAGGCGATGCTCAGCAGGGTGCTGAGAATGCCAACATTACTGCCTTTGATGTGGAATTTAATCTGAATCCATATTCCATGGAGGCAATGCAGCATATTCCAGATCTGCGGGCTACTGCCGAACAGGCGCTTCAAGACGCTGGTGTAGCTAATGTGGACAGTCAAGTCTGGATCGATGGTCAGACGGCTGAACAGTATGACATTGAAGTAACCGGAGAACGGGATTCCAAGATCATTATTCCGGTAGTCATCGGCATGATTACATTGTTACTACTGATGTACTTGCGTTCAATCGTAGCCACAGCGTACTTGATCGCGACAGTCGTTCTATCGTACTTCTCTGCACTGGGTCTGGGTTGGATCATTATTCACTACGGACTTGGCGCAGATGCCATTCAGGGAGCGATTCCGCTGTATTCCTTCGTATTCCTCGTGGCACTGGGTGAAGACTACAACATCTTCATGATCTCTAGCATCTGGCAGAAACGCAAAACGATGCCGCTTCGTCAAGCGATTAGAGAAGGTGTTGGCGAGACAAGTTCGGTTATTACATCTGCAGGTCTGATCTTGGCAGGAACATTTGCCGTACTTGCTACTTTGCCAATTCAGGTGTTGGTGCAGTTTGGTATTATCACAGCCGTTGGTGTGATGTTGGATACCTTCCTGGTTCGTCCGTTCATGGTACCGGCGATCACCGCATTGCTGGGCAAATGGGCCTTCTGGCCAGGCAAGTATGTGCCGATTGCAGAGAAGAATGAAGAGAAACAGAACCAGTCCATGTAATGCATGGATGGGGTGAGATGGACGGCGGGGCTTCAAGCCTGCTGTCCATTTCTTTATTTTTATAACAATGAGAGTAGAGCTGTGTGTCCTCCTGAGATGGAATGGTGGAACTGTAAAATATCCGCAGGATGAGGCGTGATCCTTGTTTTCTTTGCATGGGGAAGGTTTACGTAGCCAAGGGTTATGGGACATAATAGAGAGAGCGTCGGCCTTGGGCAGACGGATGATCAACATCAATGGGACAACCAGGGGAAGGATGAAAGCAAGCATGACGAACCAACTTAATGTGTATTTCAACCATGACGGCGGCGTGGATGACCTCGTATCGCTGTTCATGCTTCTGCAAATGGACAATGTACATGTAACCGGCGTATCGGTTATTCCGGCAGACGGATATCTGGAGCCAGCAACAGATGCCAGCCGTAAAATTATCGATCGTTTTGGTACATATTCCGTAGAGGTATCCAAATCCAACTCCAGAGGGAAAAATCCATTTCCTGCGGCGTGGAGACTGCATTCCTTCTATGTAGATGCACTTCCTGTACTGAACGAGTCCGGCAAAATGGAAGCACCACTCTCTGCCGTTCCTGCACACCAGCATCTGATTGAGAAAGTGCGCAATACCGAAGGCAAAACGTTGCTTCTGTTCACAGGCCCACTGACTGACCTTGCGCGTGCACTGGACGAAGCACCAGACATTGAAGAGAAAATCGACAAGCTGGTATGGATGGGTGGTACATTCGAGCGCGGTAACGTAGAAGAGCCTGAGCATGACGGCACAGCAGAGTGGAACGTATTCTGGGACCCGGAAGCGGCTTACCGTGTATGGCAGAGTGGTATCCAGATCGATCTGGTTGCACTGGAAAGCACGAACAAAGTACCTCTGACTCCAGCCGTTCGTAACCGCTGGGCAGCAGAGCGTCGCTTCGAAGGCGTCGATTTCCTGGGTAACTGTTACGCAGGTTGTCCGCCACTGGTGTACAGTGAGACAAATTCCACATACTATCTGTGGGATGTGCTGACAACGGCTTCCGTTGGACGCGAGGACATCGTGAAGAAAAAAACCGTGAACTGTATTGTCATCCCGGATGGTCCTAGCCAGGGCCGTACGGTGGAGCAAGCAGACGGACGTCCAGTACAACTGGTGTATGATACCGATCCGGAAGCGTTCTTTACGTACATGACGGATTTGGGTAAAAAAGCTGCTCCGCAGCGCTACTAATTCAGGCAGCCTCAGGGCCTGCCATCCTTAAAGGTACAACAAAAATAAAGCCGCAGGCAGTGGTCTGGATATGGGGTTGAACCCCATGATCCCGTCCCTGCCGTGCGGCTTTTTGTTTGTGCTGATTTATATAGATTGATAACAGCGATCGGAAGGTTGTTCTGTCATCGAAGTGGCAAGTGTGAATATTCTTTAGTTCAATCTATATAGCCGATCTATATAGCAATCTAAGCTGCACGCTATATTTTAAATCGACTAATCAATCCGTTCAACTCACTGGACAATACCCGCAGAGATTCGGCGGATGCACTCATCTCATCCATGGATTGCAGCTGGCTTCCGGTAGCATGAGACACCTTCTGGATACTTGAAGAGGATTCGCGTGAGATATGTTCCATGTCCTCCACAGAAGCGGACACTTCTTCTGCACTGGCAGACAGTTGCTCGGATGCTGCGGATACTTCGTGCAGACGTTCATTCATCGTCTCAATCCCGGTATGAATGGATGTGAATGAACGGCCTGCCTCCTGAACAACAGCGAGACCGGATTGGACTGCTGATGTGCTGGCAGACATATGTTCTGACAACAGGGCGGTCTGGCGTGTCATCTCGGCGATCAGTTCGGTTACATGCTGGGACGATTGCTCTGATTCCCCCGCAAGCTTGCGAACCTCTGAGGCAACCACCGCAAACCCGCTGCCATACTCTCCTGCACGAGCCGCTTCAATACTTGCATTAAGTGCGAGCAGATTGGTCTGTGAAGCGATGCCTTTCATCAGATGTGCCACCGACTCAATTTTACCTGAGTACTGCTCCAGCTGAGAGGTGGAGGCCACCATCTGCACATTCGCTTGATGAATTTTGTCCATACTGTCAATCGCCGTGTTGATGTTGGCCTGACCTTGCACCGCATTATTGGTCGTTTCCTGTGATACATCGGCGACCATAGAAGAAGAATTCGCAATGTGCTGCATGCTGCGCGTGATCTCTTCCATGGCTACCGTAACTTCGCCCGCACGAGCTACCTGTTCAGCAGCTCCACTGGCCGTATGATTCGTATGTTCGGCAATACGCTGACTGGCTTCTGCAGTCGCCTGTGAATGTTTCGATACACCTTCTGCAGCCTGTAGCAGAGAATCGGAGCTTTGACGGATGCCAGTCATGACATCACGAGTACCTGTAACCAGATGTTTGAACTCGGAAGCGAGCTGCCCCACCTCGTCCTTGCGACTAAGTTCAACGTTGACGGTCAGGTCGCCTTTTCCTACCTGGGTGATTAACTTCTTCAACTTCACCAATGGACGGGTCAAGTAGTGGGCGAATCCATACACCAACAAGACACTCAGCAGAACAATAGCCAAGGCTGTCCAGATCATGGTCATACGGTTGCGGGACATCAGTTCATAGACCGCAGTGGAGTCCAGATCCGCACCGACCAGCCCCAGTACTTTTCCGTCAGCCCCATGGATCGGCACATAGGCTGTAATGGTAGCGCCATATTCATCCTGTGTGAGTTCGCCCCGAATAGGCTCATTCTGTTCAAAAGCTTGCAGCATTCCTTCATAGTGGGTCTCTTCTGCGGAACCGTAAGGGGAGAAGTCATCCTCTGCCACATCGGCAGCAGCCCCATCCACAACGTAGAAATATGTATTTGTTCCATTTTCTTCGCGTGTACCAAGGGTGTACAGATACTTAAGTCCATTGGCCTCGCGCAGCTGACTAAGCTGCTCACGCAATATGCCGTAATACGCTGTCTTGTCCTGTCCGGTACTGAGTGGTGCATACAGAGAGGTGTCAATTAATGCAGCTGCCCGTTCAGCCACAGCCTGTGCCTGCATCCCCATGGATTGTTCGACCAGTTGGGCCGATGAACGGTACATGGTAATGCCAAGGACCGCACCCGCGGCCAGCATCAGACAGGAAAAAAATAAAAAGATCCTCATAAACAAACTATTCATTGGTAAAAGTGTTCCCCCTTGATCTGTTGAATCAATCTTCTTTTTGTCTCTTTACTTGGTGCTTGTCGTTCTTCTTTTGGTTCGTATGTATTGTATATCAAATATACCATTTTCTACTTGAAATATCGGCATCCGGTCCATAAAGAATTAGCTCCCGAGTCAATTTGATCCGGGAGCTAGTTTCGTTTCAATCCTATATTGACCATGCTCATCAGTGGAAGAAACCTCATTGTTACTCTTTGGAAGGTCTTCATATGACTGAGTAATTACGTCATTACATCGTTCCGCCACCCTGGCGAACAGAGGCAGGAATCTTTTCAGGTCCCTGATTGATATATTTATTGATAAAAGTACCCACCTTGGCATCGTCGAATTGGTCGAGCTTCATCGTTTTGGTCCATGCGGTCACCACGACTTCACTGCGCCAGATTTCACTTTGCAAAAAGTGAATTAAAAAAAATCTGGAGATAACAGCGATCGGAAGGTTGTTCTGTCATCGAAGTAACAAGTGTAAATAATCTTTAGTTCAACTTATATAATTCACAGACGACCAAACGGCGAAAGCATTAGGCGGATCAGTCCAATGATAATCTCACCCAACAATCGATACACAATAAAGAACACGACCACATTGGCGATCAGTACGCTGTACATGCTGTCGATGGTTGCTTTGGTACGATTCAGTGGATATTGGAACAGCACCGAGTTCAGCGCAACAAAGATAATGATATACGAGACAGCAAGCAATGAGATCGCGATGGAATACGAGATGATAATAAACAGATTTGCCAGAACAAGGGATACGACAGCAGGAACAAGCAATGTACCAAACTGGGCAACCAGTGTTTTGGGACGGAAGGTTATTTTTTCAATCTTCAGAATAACGTACATCAGTGCAATAGAGGCAATCAGGATAATGACGGTGAACAACAGCGGTCTTAAAAATCCACCAATGAACAAGCCGTCCATGCCTATGCGACTAAAGGTAATTAAGAAGTATGTAGAAGAAAGAACTGCAATTAGCGCCATTGTTAGCCATCCGTTTAGTGAATGCTGGTCGCCAACGGTTTTCATCGTCTGATAAGGACGGGCCAATACACTGAGGAAATAGGACAGATACTGTTTACTTACTTCTTTGGCTTGCTGAACTTTCTCATTCTGCACAATATTATTCCACTGATTGGAGTTATTGCCTCCTACAGAAGAATGGTCATTGGTACCTGTTGATTCTCTCGCCTGTTCCTTGTGAATGGAGACGGACGGTGTGTTGGATGGAGCAGATGTCTGGGAAGAGGTAGCCTGCGTGCTGGACCAACGGGTATATTCGGGTTCGGAAGCAGCAGCAGATTCCGGGTTCGGTACAGGAGTTGGTGATGAGGTTGTTTGCGTTAGATTAGAGCCGCACCTCTCGCAAAAATGGGCATCTCCATTTTCATGATTACATACTGGACATTTCATGGGTTAAGCCTCCAATTTCTAGAAAATAAAAACATGTCAACATTGTGTCTCATTTTAACGGTTAATGACGAAGTTTGTCTATGTTTCGCAGGAATTAGTGCCCATTTAGGGAAAGCTGAAACAAAGCTACGAATCCTGTGTATTAAAGCGGAGTGTAGAAGCAACAATAGTATAGGAATGACATGCAGGCATATTAATGTAAATTCACTGTGGTATAAGCCGAATTGTTTTCTGCTGTTAATGTCTCATCGTTCGCTTTTATGTGTTATTATCATGTTAACTATATCTTTTGGGTTGCCTATAATCGTATATTTATGTATAATCAATCGTGTTAACACGTCGAATGTACGGTAGTAAGAGATGTGGGTGAGTTCATGGAACTACTGGACAGCAATGAGAGCAAGAAGAAGATGTGCCAGTATTATAACGAAATTTCGAAGGAACTGTTCGGATTTGGCACCACTCTCCTGAGAGTGACCATTGACCAGAATATTGTGACCTTCTACGCGAAGCACCGACGTTCACCGCGCTCTGATGCCCTGGAAGGGGAGGCCCCCGGCTTAAAGCTGGAAGTGGACTTCCGCATGTCTGTCTTATATAAGAAGAAATTCCGGGAGAAGCTCGAGCAACACATGGGTTTGCCAATTGAAGCTATATTGCGGGATTATGATGCGTCCACTCAGTGGGCAATCACAAATGTGATTCTGGAACAGGCCTAAGGATGGATCGGCAGGATTAATTCTTGTTGATGTATACAGCGGTTATGGCCGGATTCATGATTAGGTTCCGTACAATTTCATATGATGGCGTCTGTCTTTGGATTGATTCTGAAGCAGAAACCGATGATGTACCGGCAGCGGGTGTCGCTTTCCTTTGTTTACGAAGAAAAGTGTTCTTGTTTATACAAGAGCACTTTTCTTTTTGTTTTTTCATACACATCACACATATCAGGGGGAATCAGGATCATGATGAAAAAGTGGATTAGCGGTTTGGCAGCAGTGGCAATGACATCGGTATTACTTGCAGGTTGTGGCAGCAGTACGGAGGATGCAACAAGCGGATCAGGCAGTGGTGGAACAGCAGCTAACAAATTGGTGATCTCCACTTGGGGCTTCTCGGAAGATTTCTTCAATGAATCGGTATTTGGCCCCTTTGAAAAAGAACATAATGTAGACATCGTGCTCGAAGTCGGCAATAACGCTGAACGTCTGAACAAAATTCGTCAAGGTACATCAAATGTCGATGTTATCTACCTGTCTGATTATTATGCACAACAAGGTATCGATGAAGGTCTGTTTGAGAAAATCGACCGCTCCAAAATTCCAAATGTAAATGACATTTATGATATTGCCAAAGCACCACTTGGTGAAGATTATGGCCCGGCCTACACGGTTGGACAGCTCGGTATCGCTTATAACCCGGATCTCGTATCCAAAGAAGTGACTTCATGGAGTGACCTGTGGGACCCGGCGTTCGAAGGTAACCTGACCATTCCGAATATTACGGCAACAGCAGGCCCAATGGTTGTAGATGCAGCTTCCCGTGTAGCCGGAAATGATACGTTTAATGAAGATGCGGCATTTGCTGAACTGAAAAAACTGAGCAGCAATGTGGTGAAATTCTACAGCCAAACTTCCGAGTTCGTGAACATGTTCTCCCAAGAAGAAATTGCGGGCGGACCGATCATGGAAATGTATTTCAAAGATCTTAAAGCAGCCGTGCCTAATGCAAAGTTTGTTACACCTACCGAAGGTGCATATGCCGTGATGAACACAATCAATGTCGTGAAGGGCAGCAAAAACAAAGAGCTGGCTGAAGAGTTCATCAACTGGCAGCTCAGCCAGGATGTACAAGCGAAATCTGCCAAAGCTAAAGTCGATTCCCCGGTTAACACAAAGGTTGAACTGACTGCTGAAGAAGCAGAAGGCGTAACATACGGCGCTGAAGTTGTTGAGAAGCTGAACAAGCTGGATATGGAATTCGTGAATCAACAGGTTAAAGGATGGACAGATCGCTGGAACCGTGAGATTGCACAATAAAAACAAGTAACCGACTAAATAGTTATCTTTGATCTATATAGTTTAACTAAACTTTTTACACGAGAACGGAGAGGGCAGAAATAACGTGAAGAAGCGAAGCGTTCGCCTAAAAGCTTTCTGAAAGAAAGCTGCTTCGGAAGCACGCGCTATCCCCGGATTTTCCCCTTGAAGAAGGGATTCAAAAAAATCTGGGGATAACAGCGATCGGAAGGTTATTCTGTCATCGGAGTGGTAAGTGTAAATATTCTTTAGTTCAACTTATCATTTGCAGCAAGCAACCAATACCGTATAGGAGTTGAGAACGGATGAGTGAAGCGCAAAATCGCATCATTCTGGACGTGGACACGGGGATTGACGATGCACTGGCGATTTTGCTGGCCGTCAAAAGCCGGAAGCTGGACATCCTCGGCATCACCACAGTCTGTGGGAACGTATCACTCCAGCAGGCAACAGAGAATACGTGCAAAATTCTTGAACTCGCGGATGCACCTGAAATTCCGGTAATTGCTGGAGCGGCAGGACCCCTTACTCGCAAGTCGCATTATGAACACCGGGTACATGGACAGGATGGATTGGGCGGTGCGCTGCCTGATCCGGCCGTGTCTAAGAAAGCCGAGGAAGGTTTTGCGCCAGACTTTATCGTGGAGCAAGCCAAGCAGTATCCGGGCGAACTGACCCTGATCATGACCGCACCCTTAACGAACTTGGCCCTCGCGCTGATGAAGTGTCCTGAACTGCCTTCTTTGTTGAAGGAAGTCATCTTCATGGGTGGTGTTGTTCGCGGACATGGCAATATTACACCGACCGCCGAGTACAACACATACGCAGATCCAGAAGCAGCTCGCATCGTACTGCACGCAGGCATCGAGAAGCTTACTCAAGTCGGACTGGATGTGACGCGTCAAACATTGCTGAATGAAGCAACGATTGAGCGCCTCACAGATCCTGTAATACGTGCATACGTCGCTCAAAGCACAGAGATTTATATCAACCGATATGAACAAATGAACGGCGTCCGCGCTTGCGCGTTGCATGATCCACTAGCCGTGGGCGTAGCCCTTGCCCCTGAACTGGTAGGACGCAAATCGTATTACGTCGATGTCGAAACCGCCAGCCGCCTGTGCGATGGCCAGATGGTATGTGACTTCCAAAACCGTTTGGGTGAGCAACCCAACACCCTCGTCTGCGAAACTGTAGATGCAGAAAGCTTCCTTGAACTGTTTATCAACGCATTAAACGCGTAGCTATGATAGTTAAATTCATGTTTTACACAATAACGTAGTGACAGAAGAAAGCTGGAGAAGCGAAGCGTTCGCCTTTATCCCCGGATTTCACCTTTTAAATAAGGATCAAAAAATCTGGGGATAACAGCGATCGAAAGATTCTTCTGGCACGGAGTGAGATAGTGTAAAGTTGTGCTTTTAACGTGTGAATAAAACCATTTTAAAAGTCAGGAGTATCGCGATGAAGAAATCAGTAATCTACTGGCTATTGCTGCCGGGATTCGTGTTTTTGGCGGCATTTATGATCATTCCGATTGTCCTGACGATCGGGTCGACGTTTTTCCAAGAAAACTCCTTCACGTTTGAAGGATACATGCATTTTTTCAGAGACCCATACTTTTTGAAAATATTGCTTACGACGTTGCAAGTCAGCGTGGTCACCACCATCGTCTGTGTGGTGCTCGGATTCCCGACAGCTTATTATATTTCGCAGAAAGCGCCGCGTCGCAAAGGCATTTTGCTGGCACTGGCGATCTTCCCACTGCTGACGAGCCCGGTCGTGCGCTCGTTTAGCTGGATGATTATCCTTGGACGCAAAGGGCTGATCAATAACACCCTTGTTGGTCTGGGTATCGTGGACAAGCCGCTGGACATTCTGTACACGCCGGCAGCCATGATGATCGGTCTGACACACCTGTTCCTGCCACTGATGATTATCTCTCTGGTGGGCGTGCTGGAGAACATTGACGGTGACCTGCTCAAAGCAGCACAAAGTCTGGGTGCATCGCGCATTACGGCATTCCGCCGGGTCGTGTTCCCACTGGCTGTGCCAGGACTTGTGATCGGAGCCGTGCTTGTCTTTGTTGGAAGCCTGACGGCGTATACCACACCTGCCCTCCTTGGAGGTAAACAGCGCGTGATTGCTACGTTCCTGTATCAGAACGCCATGACTCTCAACGACTGGTATCTGGCCTCGGTTGTTGCCGCGATTATGATTGTGATTACATTTGTCGTGGTCGGTGTCATGAACAAAATGGCCAAAACTTTAAATCCGAAGGGGTAGACATATGCGGGAGAAACATATCGGGCTGGGCCTGTTCAGTCTGCTGGTCTTTATCTTTCTGCTGGGCCCGCTTCTGATCATATCGGTCACTTCGTTTGAACCGGGAACGGTACTCAAATTTCCGCCGGAAGGGTTCTCCTTCCGCTGGTATGAGAATATTTTCAACACAGGCGGATTCCTCCGCACATTCCAGACGTCCATCATCATTTCCCTGCTGGGGAACCTGTTGGCGCTGGTGCTCGGAGTTCCGGCTGCGTATGCACTCAGTCGTTACGATTTCAAAGGCAAGTCTGTGCTGAACGCACTGTTCCTGTCCCCGGTACTGATCCCGGGAATCGTGCTCGGTTTTACATTGATGAAATACCTGATCGTAATCTACCATCTGCCGATGTATCTCGGACTGTTGATCGGTCATACGATTATCATGCTTCCATTTATCATTCGGGTTATCGCATCGAGTCTGTCGAGCTTTGACTTTGCAGTGGAAGAAGCTGCGCTGAGTCTCGGCGCGGGACGGGTAAGAACGTTCTTCACAATCGTACTTCCTAACATCCGCTCAGGAATTATCGCTGCCGTGCTGATTGCCTTCTTGGAATCCTTCAACAACGTGGACATCTCGGTGTTCATGACCGGACCAGGGGTAAGCACATTACCGATTCAGATGCTGACGTATGTTGAGAATTATTTTGACCCAACGATTGCAGCGATTTCCGTGCTTTTGATGGTACTGACCGGACTCTTAATGTTCGTGATCGAACGGATCATGGGCGGATTTTCATACTTTACTAAACGTTAATTGGAGGCGCAGAACGCTATGGCATTGCTGACATTAGACCACGTATCCGTGGCATACGATAAGCAGACAATCCTGAAGGATTTTCAGTTGGAGCTGGAAAAAGGTAAACTGCTCTCCCTGCTCGGACCGAGCGGTTGCGGCAAAACAACTACGCTGCGCCTCATCGCCGGATTTCTGGAAGCATCGCAGGGCAAGTTTATGTTCGGCGGCAAGGATTATACGAAGGTTCCGGCGAACAAGCGGAACTTCGGATTTGTATTTCAGAGTTATGCGTTATTCCCGCATCTATCTGTCTATGACAACGTGGCCTTTGGCCTGCGGATGCGCAAGGTGAAAGACAAGGATATCTCTTCCCGTGTGATGCGAATCCTGGAAGTCGTTAACCTGAATGGATTTGAGAAACGTTTTCCACAAGAACTGTCCGGTGGACAGCGTCAGCGTGTAGCCATTGCTCGTGCATTGGTCATTGAACCTGACCTGCTCTTGTTCGACGAACCGCTCAGTAACCTGGATGCCAACCTGCGCCTCAACATGCGGGTGGAGATTCGCCGGATTCAGCAAGAGCTGGGCATTACAACGCTGTATGTCTCTCATGACCAGGAAGAGTGCTTCTCGATCTCGGATCAGGTAGCGATTATGAACAAAGGCGTGGTTGAGCAGCTCGACCGCCCGGAAACCATTTTCAAATATCCGGCGACTGAATTTGTAGCACGATTCATCGGGTTCCATAATTTTATTGAATTTGCGGATCGCAGCGATGCAGGTGAATTAATCACCCTGAGCGCAGGTGGACGCACATTTACAGCAACTGCGCATCCTGGAACAGCACGTCCCGGTGCACGCAAAGGTGCGATTCGCCCGGATGATCTGATCGTAAGTGGAGATATCTCTGCAGATGTGGTGAATGCTTTGCCGGGGATTATCAAAGTTAGCACCTATCTGGGACGTAGTTATCAGTATGTGATCGAGACGGAACTCGGTGACTTTACAGCAAATCAGGAGATGGAAACACCATACCTTAGCGGGCAACGTGTTAGCCTGATCTTCCCACAGGACAAGCTTGTGCTGGTGGAGTAGTCGTGAATGTAAGGAACAGTATTAAGAAATAAGAGCAGCAAAGAAGGCATTTCATTCAGTGATTCCGGACGAGGCAGTGGTACGCAATCAAGTGTAGTGCATCTGATTAAGAAGTGCAGGTTCATTGTTCAGTCCGAATCTCGGTGAAATGCTTGTGAAAAAGGAGATTATGCCCCATGCGTGCAGATCAACTGATTGTGAATGTACATGTGTATAACAGTTATTATAAACGGTTTGAAATGAACAACGTCGCTGTGTTGGGCGGCAGATTCCTGTATGTTGGACCCGGTGGACCTGAGATGATTCAGGCAGACGAAGTCATTGATGCGCGGGGAAGATACATGATTCCTGGCTTGATTGATATCCATCTGCATATCGAAAGTACCATGGTGACACCGGATACCTTCTCCCATGGTCTGATTGGCTGTGGGGTAACATCCATTGTCGCAGAACCGCATGAGATGGCAAATGTGTTCGGACTGGAAGGTGTGCAGGAGATGATGGCTGTGAGTCGGGAAACCACCGTGGATATGTTCTATGCGATCCCGAGTTCCGTTCCGGCAACCCCGATGGAGACAACAGGTGGTTCGATCGAGATTGAAGATATGGACGTACTGCTCGCCACTGGCGAGATCATCTGTCTGGGCGAGATCATGAACTATGTCGATGTCATCCGTGATCCGGAGTGTAAGACAAACCAGATTTTACAGCATATTCGCAAAAACTATCCGGATCTTGTAATCGAAGGACATACACCGAAACTGCTTGGACTTGATCTGCATCGACTGATCTACGCAGGTATCGATTCCGATCATACTCATCAGAGCATTGAGGGATTACAGGCGCGGATTGCGGCAGGTATGTTTATTGAAATTCAGGAGAAATCAATGACCCCGGAAGTCATGGAGTACCTGATTCAACATGATGTGGCGCAGCATTTCTGCTTTGTTACGGATGATGTGATGCCGGATTCACTGGTGGAGCATGGTCATCTGAATCATATCGTACGTAAAGCAATTCAGATGGGGATGCGTCCGGAAGATGCGATCTACGCCGCAACATCTACCCCTGCTACCCGGATGAAAATGACCGATCGTGGCAGCGTGGCCCCAGGCAAAGTGGCCGATTATGTGTTGTTATCCAACCTGGAGGATCTTTCTATTGATCAGGTGTACAAAAACGGCCGCAAAGCTTATGACGATTACGAACCGTATAAGCAGGAACGCATAACCGGGCAGTTTCCACCTCACTTCTATAAGAGTGTACAGTTGGAGAAGCTGGGCGTAACAGATTTTGCAATTCAGTTGTCAGACCCAAAAGTCAGCGGATCAGGTGTTGATCTCGCTGGTGAAGGTGAGCACCAATGCCGTGTCATGATGGTGAAGGATGGTTCTACTTTTGTGGAAGAACATATTGCACCGATCCAGTCTGCGGATGGCGAATTGTTATGGGAAGAAAGCGGATATGCGCAAATCGCGACCTTTGAACGTTATGGCGTGAACGGCAATCGTGCACATGGTCTGATCGGTGGAGACACCATCAAGCGTGGAGCTATTGCAACGACATACTCACATGATAATCACAACCTGCTGGTTGTAGGACGTAATCGTGAAGATATGATATTGGCAGCTAACACAGTGATTTCGAGCCAGGGTGGGTTCTGTGTGGTGGAAGACGGCAAGGTGTTGTCCCATCTGGAACTTCCCGTAGGTGGCATTTTGACGGAGGAACCACTTGCAGTGGTATCCCATCAAGTGAAGGAACTGAGAGCAGCGATGTTGTCTCTTGGGTACGTGCATTACAATCCGATCATGTCGATTAGCACGCACTCCCTTGCGGTAAGTCCCGCGCTGAAGATTACGGACCATGGCCTGATTGATGTGAATGCAGGTAAAGTTGTATCGTTGATTGTAGAATAGATTTTATTAAAAAAGAGCGTCACCCCATTTCATGACCATGAGTTGTGAAATGGGGTGTTTTTATATATAAGACTGACTATTTAATGATTCTTTGCCAGACAGAGGTCTCTGGCTATGGTTTATCCTAGAGAGGGCTGCAAAAAATCCTCTTTTGGACGGGACAAATGAATACATATATAGTAAGAAGAGAATCTTTGGACGCAAAAGCAGGAGGATAGACAACCATTATGGATAAAATGAATGATGCTAAAAACATATTTTTCGACGTGGATGATACCTTATATGATCACTTGCAGCCGCTTCGTGGCGCGTTGCAGGACGTTCTCGGCCTGCCGGATAATTTCCCTTATGATGAGGCCTATCATCGTTTTCGTTATTATAGTGACTGGCTGTCTGCTCAAGAAGATCTGTCCGCTGTGCCAGAACCGGATGCGGTGGAGCGAATGCGCCGTCGGAGGTTTGAGCTGACGATGGAGGAGTTTGGAGTATCCCTCCAATCGGGACAAGCTGAAGAACTGCAAGCACAGTATCTGAGCAGACAGTTCGAGATAGTACCTTTTGAAGGAGCATATGAACTGATAAGAAGGCTTCAGGCAGAGGGTCATACTGTCGGTCTAATCACAAACGGAGAAGGAGCACATCAGCGGCGCAAGCTTGAAGCACTGGATGTGCTCAGTCTCGTGGACGAGCATCTGGTCTTCATCTCCGGAACGACTGGTTATGCGAAGCCGGATCGCAGGTTGTTCGAATATGTGAGTAAGCAGACAGGGACTGATGCCCGTTCCAGCTATTACATCGGAGACTCGTGGCGTAATGATGTGGTAGGTGCAGTGGATGCAGGCTGGACAGTCATCTGGTTCAACCATCGGGAGGCGCTGCCGGAGTCCGATCATCAACCTCATTTTGTAGTATCGAGCTATGAAGAAATCAGTTCTATTCTGACTTTCGAACCCGTCCGAGTTTAAGGAGATTTATGTATAGAGGAGCAGTCCTGCTACCAGTGTGGTGCAGGTCTGCTTTTTTATATTATACCTTCTATAAAGGCATCAATGATGAGCTGTCTAACTCTTCGCTTTCAATTACAATTGCCATGAGTCCAGCTTCTGTTTTGGTTTCGTGCCATTCATGTTTATCCCAGAGAACCGCTTCGCCACAACGAACTTTGATGTATTCATTTGCTTCACCTCTTACCCAGCCCTCTCCGCTTACTATTAAAAGGAGTTGAGGAACCACAGCTTGGTGATAACCTACTACTCCACCCTCAGCCAAGTGCATACATCCGATATGAGCTGCTTTGTTAGTCTGCGTAATACGTGACATTACGAAATTAGAATCAAATTTGGTTATCTTTTTCCCTGACTCTTGTTTAAATTGAAATATCCTCATGTTTACCTCCGCAAAAGTGACTAAGTTAACTTTCTATAATGGTAACTATCCTTATGATGAGTATCATCCTATTTCACTAATTTATGGTTAATCTGATCAGATGAGTCTATCATAGGTCCAATCGTTTAGGAACAATTTGCTTACATTCATCATTTTGTTAGTTGTGTGTGCCAACGTTTCTATGAAGCTGTACTTCATGGAATCTTCATTTACAAGTCAGTGCAAAAGCCTTCCCAAACAGGATATGCGGTGTTATAATTAAAACAAGATTTAGATTAAGTCTAAATTAAAAGAAGTGAACCAAAGCAATTCATTATAAAATTAAAATTCTATTTTTATATTCGAGAGGGGATAAATTCCATGAGCACAATCCAAACTAGAAACAACACTTTTGCTAACAACGCCACAGCACTTCAAGAAGTTCTGAACCGTCAGATCGCAGGCTGGTCCGTACTTTACACGAAACTTCATAACTTCCACTGGTATGTCCAAGGACCACATTTCTTCACACTGCATGCCAAATTCGAAGAGTTGTACAACTTGGCTACGGCAAATATGGACGAAGTTGCAGAACGTTTGCTTGCTATTGGTGGACGTCCGGTGGCTACCATGACTGAACAGCTACGTCTTTCTCCAATTGAAGAGGCACAAGGACAGTTGTCTGCTGAGCGTATGGTAGAGTCGGTGGTTGCTGATTTGCACACGATGGTGGAAGTCATTCGTCAAGGCATTCACGAAGCAGGAGAAGCGGAAGATAACGCAACAGAAGATATGCTGATTGGATTCACCGCTGCGCTGGATAAAGAGGTCTGGATGTTAACCGCATTTCTGGGCAAATAAGCAAAGTCACCCTGCATCCTGACAACGATATGTAGAGTCCGTGAACAAAGTGTCCGTTCGCTTACAAATCCGGTGTGCTTGCCGTATAATGATGGCATTCAAGATGTACAGAATGGTGGAATGAACAATGCGGTCAGACCTGGAACAATTGCAGGAAGAAGCTGAACGGTTTATATATACATGTTATGAAGAGCTGGGCCATTCGCGTGAAGACGCAAAGGCCCGGCTTGTTGCCGTTATGGGCGAGATCGAAGTAACGGGGACCTATGTGCATACCACAGAGGAATTGGAGCAGGGTTGTAAAATGGCATGGCGTAACAGCAACCGCTGCATCGGGCGACTGTTTTGGGATAAATTGCGGATCGTGGACGCCCGTCACGCTGATACGGTAGGAACGGCAGCGGATGCTGTGATGAATCATATCCATATGGCATCCAACGGTGGCAAAGTAATCCCGATGATTACCATCCTTCCACCGGATGGGCCGAATGGAACTCCGGTACGTCTCTGGAATCATCAGCTCATTCGATATGCAGGATATGAGACGGAGCAAGGCATTATTGGAGATCCTGCTTCGGTGGAACTGACCAAGGCGGCGATGTCACTTGGCTGGCAGGGGGCAGGTAGCTCCTATGATGTGTTACCGCTCATAATTCAGGCGCAAGGACAAGCTCCAGAGTGGTATGTTATACCCGAAGAAGAGATTGTGGAAGTGATGATTGAACACCCGGAGCGAGCGGAGATTGCTGAGCTTGGCATGCGCTGGTACGGTGTGCCGATGATCACCGATATGCGACTGGAGATTGGCGGTATATCTTATCCAGCAGCTCCGTTCAATGGTTGGTATATGGGTACTGAGATTGGCGCCCGTAATCTGGCAGACATGTTCCGATATAACAAGCTGCCTGCGGTGGCGGCAGCATTTGGATTGAATACGTCGAGTGAAACGACATTGTGGAAGGACCGTGCGTTGGTAGAGCTGAATGTGGCTGTGCTGCATTCGTTCAAAAAAGCAGGCGTGAGCATTGTGGATCACCACACGGCAGCCGCGCAATTTGCTATGTTTGAACAGCGGGAGGAAAAGGCTGGACGTGAGCTAACCGGAGATTGGGTGTGGCTAATTCCGCCAGTGTCCCCGGCGACAACGCATATTTTCCACAGCTCCTATCGTAATGAGATCGTGAAGCCGAACTTTTTCCGTCAAGATCAGGCGTATACCCTGAAAGATGGCGTGGCATCTGCCGCAGAGCCGCGAAGCAGCGAGCAGCAGAATGCACAGATAGAGAATCACCAGCCACAGGCCGGAGATGCACCAATGAAATGCCCGTTTGCACATTAAATTGTGCAGGCGGGTTATTTTTTGTGATCCTTTTTTATCAAACGAAGGACTACCCCTCTTTCAATCGATACCGACTGCGCATCACGGCCTGAACTACAATGGCAGCAGCGATCAGCACCAGGTTGAACACAAACACGGCGTAAAGCGATCCAACTTCCGTAAGCAACGCAGCAACCAGTGGAGATACGATGGAGCCGATCTCGGCAGCAGAGACAATTTTGCCTATGACAGAACTTCGACTCTCGTCCGGGATATGATCACCAATATGAGCAAAGAACGAATCCATGTAACATGCACCGCCAACCCCGCCAATGAACATGCCAACGTAGACCCATAGATGGGAGGATGTGCTTAGAAATACAACAACTTCGATTCCAATGAGAAACATGCCGAGCATGCAAAGCAACAGACGATCGCCTAACCGGTCAGAGAGATGACCAACAAAGGGAGCAGCGGCAAGAGTAGAGATCCCGGAGACGGTGAAGGCGAGACTGGTGGTAAACGGGTCCCAATGCATGATGTGAGCTGCATACAGTGCAAAATAGGTGAGGAATACCGCATACGCGCTCATCTCCAAAAAATGTACCGAACCGTAGCCGATCAGCTGTTGCCGCCGGGTAAGCCTTGTATGCACCTCCTGAGTATACTTTGCATCAGAAGGTGATGAAGATAAAGGAGGCGCAGTCGATACAGTAGTATGAGGGTGGGAGTTAATTGTGCTGGGTTCTACAACAACTTCATCCGTGGAGAGCACTGAGTATCCTGAGTTGTCCAGAGGTTTTTGCTTAACGACAGCCGAAGGCTCTTCTATCAGAGGATCACTTAACGTATCCCCAGATCCATGATTAGCTCTAGCTTGTGCCGTTGTCTTCATCCCCATCGCAGCGACCACGGCCATCAGACAACATACGGTAACGAGTAAAAAAGGCACCGACAATGGCCAGTGCAGCGCGAGCCAGCCACTTATGACCGGACCGAGTACCATGCCGCCGCCCTCACTGCTGCTGATATACCCATTATACAGGCCGCGGTTGTCTACATTTCCTCCATCCCCGATGATGGAACGTACGACCACGGTAAGGCCCGTGGAAGCGAGCCCCTGTAGAAGTCGGAGCAGGCCGAATAACACCGCAGCAGTAGACAGCGCAAAGCCGCCCATACAGACAGCGAGCAGGATCAGCATGAGGATGAGAGCTTTTTTACCACCTAGTTTCTTATAAATTGCTGCTGCAGGAACGCCACCAATTACTTTCCCCACATAAAAAAGCGCAAAAATAACCCCCATCATCCAGCCGGACAGGCCGAATTCCTCAATAAACAAAGGAAATAGGGGCAGGATCATGAATCCGCCCATCTGACTTAAGAAACAAATGGTCATCAGCAAAGGCAGGTTACGACGAATTTCCAAGAGCCAAGACTCCTCTCACACATAAAATGGAATCCCTAATATGCTTTATTTTCCAAATGTATGCGTAGATATCGACATATACCCGTAATGTATGCAGGATTTATGAAAATAAGAAGAAATGACACGTGGCGTTTACATCAAAACCATTGCGGATATACCTGAATCATATATAATAGATGGGTTATCTATAAGGATGCATGAACGAAGGCGTACAGACTTAAGATGTACCTCAAGTATAAGGGGGCGATGTGAAGCATGTCAGAACAACAACCGATTATCCGCTTCGAAGCGGTGACTCAGCAATACGATCAGGATGAAGCCGTATTGAAGGCAGTCAGCTTTGAGATTGAGCGGGGTAAATTTTATACGCTTCTTGGCCCGTCAGGGTGCGGGAAAACAACGATATTGCGGCTGATTGCCGGCTTTGCGGAGCCGACACAGGGCAGTATTTATTTTAACGGTGCGCTTATCAACCGGGTGCCTGCCCACCAGAGGCAAGTGAATACCGTATTTCAGGATTATGCGTTATTTCCACATTTGAATGTATTTGAGAACGTGGCTTTTGGTTTGCGGATCAAAAAGATGAAAACGGCTGAAATTCGCAGCAAAGTGTTGGAAGCCCTCAAATTCGTCAATCTGTCCGGTTATGAGAACCGTGAAATTGGTGAAATGTCCGGTGGACAACGACAACGTGTTGCGATTGCACGCGCGATTGTGAACGAACCAGAGATTTTGCTGCTGGATGAGCCGCTCTCGGCACTCGATCTGAAGCTGCGGACCGAAATGCAGTATGAGCTGCGGGAGCTGCAACAGCGACTGGGCATTACGTTTATCTTTGTTACGCATGATCAGGAGGAAGCCTTGGCGATGTCCGACGAGATTTTTGTCCTCAATGGTGGCGTGATTCAACAAAGCGGTACACCGAATGATATCTATGATGAGCCGATTAACCGTTTTGTAGCAGACTTTATCGGAGAATCCAACATTGTATCGGGCAAAATGAAGCAGGACTTTGTGGTGGAATTCGCTGGCGCACAGCACGAGTGTGTCGATCAGGGTCTCCAGCGGGACGAGCCGGTAGAGATTGTCATTCGTCCAGAGGATCTGGAGATTACAACCGAAGACCAAGGCAAGCTCAAGGTTAATGTGGACTCCCAGTTATTCCGTGGGGTGCATTACGAGATATCTACGTACGACGATGCGGGCAATGAGTGGCTTGTTCATTCAACGAAGAAAGCCGTTGTCGGCGCACGGATAGGTCTCTATTTTGACCCGGAAGCTGTACACGTCATGCGCTTTAACGAGACCGAAGAAGAGTTCGACAAACGACTCGAAGCCTATCAAGAGGCCGCTCATGCAGACTAAGGCCAGCACACGCAATGCGTATCTGATTCCATATGTATTATGGATGGTGTTGTTTGTTGTGGCGCCGGTTCTGCTGGTCATCTATTACTCGTTCTTCGACGTCGAAGGCAACTTCACGTTTGGCAACTACGCCCGGTTCTTCACACCTGTGTACTTGCAGATGACGCTCAGTTCGTTCTGGTATGCATTTCTGATTACGGCCTTCTCGCTGTTAATCTCCTACCCGACGGCGTATATGCTGACCCGGACGAAGCACAAGCAGCTATGGTTGCTGCTGATCATTCTGCCAAGCTGGATCAATCTTTTGTTAAAAGCGTATGCCTTCATCGGCCTGTTCGGAACGTACGGTCTGACCAACTCCCTGCTTGAAGTCGTGGGGATTGGTACACAGCAGATTTTGTTCACCGACTTCAGCTTTATCTTTGTCTCGGTGTATATTTTCATTCCATTCATGATTTTGCCGATCTTCAATGCGCTGGAAGAAATGAATCCATCGTTGATCTACGCGGCGCGGGATCTGGGAGCCTCATCGTGGCTGACCTTCCGCCGGGTTATCTTTCCACTGACGATTAGTGGAGTGAAATCAGGCTGTCAGGCTGTATTTATTCCTGCGCTGTCTCTGTTCATGATTACCCGCCTCATTGCGGGGAACCGTGTAATTACGCTGGGGACAGCGATTGAACAGCATTTTCTCGTCACCCAGGACTGGGGGATGGGTTCTACGATTGCCGTCTTTTTGATTATTGCGATGGCGATTATTATGTTCCTGACTGGATCAGGCAAGAAGGAGGTGCGTAATGGGAAGAAACGGAAAGCTGTCTAACGTCTATCTAGCCGTTGTATTCGCCATACTGTACGCACCGATTGCGTATCTGATCTTCTACTCCTTCAATAGTGGCGGCCACATGCGCAGCTTCGAAGGATTCACGCTTGAATGGTACAGAGAGGTGTTCGCCGATACACGGCTGCTCATCATTGTGCTGAATACATTTATCATTGCACTACTGTCATCGGCCATCTCGACAATCCTTGGTGTAGCAGGAGCACTGGCGATCTACCATGTACGTCGCAAACGGACCAAAAATACGCTGCTGTCACTCAATAACGTGCTCATCGTTAGTCCCGATGTCATCATTGGTGCATCGTTCCTGATCTTGTTCACCATGATTGGCATCAAACTGGGCTTCACTTCGGTCTTGCTGTCTCATATTGCGTTCAGTGTACCCATTGTCGTGATCATGGTGCTGCCAAAGCTGCAAGAGATGAGCCCAACATTGATGGATGCGGCACGCGATCTGGGCGCTGGTTCCTGGCAGATTCTGACGCGTGTGGTGTTGCCATACGTGAAACCAGGTATTTTTGCCGGATTCTTCATGGCTTTGACGTACTCACTCGATGATTTTGCAGTAACATTCTTTGTCACAGGTAATGGATACTCCACACTCTCGGTAGAGATATACTCCAGAGCAAGGCAGGGCGTTTCGTTGTCCATCAATGCTTTGTCTACCCTGCTATTCCTGCTCACGGTGCTGCTGGTGGTCGGATATTACTTCATTAACCGCCGTGCAACACGGATACCTCCCGGAGGAAAGGGGCTGCGACCATGAAGCAACTGGTACGGACATTTGCACTTGTTTTTGTGGCCGCGTTTGCCCTGATGATCCTGGCTTCGTATCTGAACAAGAGTCAGGGGTATTCTGGCGGCAACACGCTGACTATCTATAACTGGGGCGATTATATCGACCCCGATCTGCTCAAGGAATTTGAGGATGAGACAGGCATTAAGGTTATCTATCAGACGTTTGATTCCAATGAAGCGATGCTGACCAAGATTGAGCAGGGGGGAACCACGTTTGATGTGGCGATCCCTTCCGAATATGCGATTAGCAAAATGAAAGAAGAAGACCTGCTCGTTCCAATTGATCACAGCAAACTGACTAACCTGAATAACATCGATCCGCGGTTCTTGGACTTGTCCTTTGATGAAGGTAACAAGTATTCCATCCCGTATTTCTGGGGAACGGTGGGGGTTGTGTACAATCCCGAACTGGTGGATGGGTTGACGTTTGATAGCTGGAACGACCTGTGGGACCCACGTCTGAAAAATCAAATCCTTCTCCTTGACGGGGCACGCGAAGTCATTGGGATGGGATTAAACAGTCTTGGGTATTCCCTGAACGATACCAACGAAGACCATTTGCAAGAAGCGCTGAAGAAGCTGTCTACACTGACGCCTAACGTCAGAGCAATTGTCGGAGACGAGATCAAGATGCTGCTTGCGAACGAGGAAGCGGCAGTTGGACTTGTATGGTCCGGGGATGCATCCGAGATTATGGATGAGAACGACAAGCTGGATTACATGGTGCCAGAAGAAGGCTCGAACCTCTGGTTCGATAACATGGTTATCCCGAAGACGGCGAGTAATATTGAAGGGGCACACCAGTTTATCAACTTCATGCTGGACCCTGATCATGCCGCTCGCAATGCGGAGTATGTCGGGTATTCCACACCGAACGCCGAGGCACTTAAGCTGCTGCCAGGGGATATCTCCGAGGATGAACGCTTCTATCCGGACGAGACCCTGACAGGTAAGCTGGAGGTCTACGATAATCTGGGTAAAAAAATGCTCTCGCATTATAACGACCTGTTCCTGGAGTTTAAAATGCACAGTAAATAACCGCCAATAACGTGTGCACAGTTCGTTAGATTCTGAAAAAAAACAAAAAGGGGTGCTGCTCGTCATATCAATTGATGACGAGCAGCACCCCTTTTTTTACCTACTTTAGAGCAATAGCGCTTGAAGTGCCATAAAAGATGATCATTAAAGATCACACGTTAACGGAGGGGACAGAAAAAACTGAAGAAGCGAAGCGCTCGCCTTTATCCCCGGATTTTCCCATTCCAGATGGGATTCAAAAAAATCCGGGGATAACAGCGATCAGAAGTTGTTCTGTCACCGCAGTGACTCAGTTAATCGCACCCCATTCATCTTATAAATTGCCACTACATGCGCTTTTTGCGACCCACCATGATCCATGCCCCACCCATAATCAGCACAATCGCCACGAACGGTTGGATAAAGCTCAAGCTGCTCAGCATCGTGCCAATCGACATCACAGCGAAGAACAGCAACGATATAACTGTTAGAATGTTGATGGGGATCAGTAACCATTTGTTCCGACCACCGAACCAATACAATTCGAACAAACCAACAGCAACAGCCAGAATGAAGCCCGGCCACATCGTACTCCAGTTGTTGAACAACATGGCGATCTGACAGACGATACCGACGGTGAGCAGCAGTCCACCAGGAACCAGCAGTCCAACCCCTCTGCCAATCATGGAGAAGTACAGCCAGTGGAAGAACAGCCCGAGCGGAATCACGAACAACGTGGGCCAGAATGTAGCGAAGATTGTACCTGGACCGAGTGAACCTCCCTGGTTCAGAATCAGGTACACGCCCAGCAAAATGAGAACAGGCGCAAGGATCGTACGTTTAGCCATAATATCTCTCCTTCTTAATACAAGATCAATTTTCCGAACGGTTGTATGTAGAGCAATACTTTCGTTACTCACAGCATACCATGAACTGGAAAAGTCTATCCTCCGTCTTTGGAGTTAAAGTGAACCTAGACCTAAGTCTAGGTACGAAAGATACTCAGTCGTTTTTTCATGCAAACAATCTGTGCCAAACGGTGGTGAACAAGTTACACAGAAAAATGTGATTTAGGCTTGCATGTTGCAAGAGAGAATTATCATTGCTTTCGTAGCAGATGCTCCCAGTTTGTAGGGAATCCCAAAAGGGATATATCAACTATAGTGTAAGCTTCGATTAATGAGGATAGCTCAGTCACCCAACTATCCCAGATTGTTCTATCCTTTATCAGGTACTTCGCATTGTAGATAGCTCCAAAAAGAAAGGCTTTGTCTAAGCCTAATAATTCATCATTTCGTGTGTATCTTATGGTAACAGGGATTCTATAATTAAAAAGTCTGCTGTAGTGAGCACATCTATTCCTAAAAACAGTTAAGACGTGGAACCAGTTCTCAAGTTCCCTATAACTTATGTTTGGAGAAGGGTAGTATTCTCGATCAATAGACTTCTTGTCAGACGTTTTTAGATTTTTATAGAGTGAGGACATCATAGAAATTGTACTGACTTCAAAAGCCGCCCAGATAGGATATCTATCTTGGTAATTCTCTCTATGATGAGCAATAAGCACTTCTTTGTGCTGTTTTTGAATGCATTTTTGCAAATCCTCCATAAAACGTTGGTGAAATTGAATTTTAGAAAAATTAGCGGCATTCGTATATCCAAGAGCACCGTACTTGTGGGCGAGCTTGTATGAAATTTGTGATCTTAAGGCAATCTCGATGTACTCGACAATCTTCATAAAGTGATTTCTAAGGGCTGCATCAAACAAATAATGCTTATACACTTTGTTGAAAGTCGTTCCTTCAATGTAGTTGTCCGAGGTATCCTGTTTAAAAGTTAAGGCATATGCAGTAAACCTGTAATAGTGAATGCGTTTCAGGATTGAAATTGCTTCTACATCATTTTCAATTGTCATTTTTCGGTTTTTAAACTTTTCGAGTTGTTCTTCATATGTAGTAGGCGCTTTCATTTCACGTAGTTTGAACATCATCTGGCAAGGAAAATACCCCCATAACGCAAAAATGTCTCGCCCTGTTCCACATGCATAAGCAGAGGTGCGGGCGAGATCTGTTACTAACAATATACGATTCGTTGACTGTTTAGTCAACAGTTAAACTTAAATTGAGCAACTACTGAATGGTAAAGCTGAGTCATCAAAACGAAGCTCGTTATTTCACTACATCTGAATGTTTCTTGCCCCAGCTGTTCACACCGTCATCCTCAATAATGGAGATGGCAGCGTCGGCGATGTCGGGGTTTGTCATCAGTTTCTCCTGAATACGGAACTTGATGTCATCCGCATCGGCAAGACTGAGTCCTTTGGTCAGTTCAATCAGACCTTCGACATGATAATAACGGCCTTCCTGAATGATACGCATCATCTGAATGTCAGCAACGTGTGTGTCTGCGAGAATAGTCTGGGACACTTTGTCCTCAATATCTTGGGGAGCCGCTACACCGATCAATCCGATCATATTATCGTAACCGACACGGAAGGCTACAGCGATCATCAGACATCCAATAATCGTTGTCACAATGCCATCGAGCAATGCAAAATTGGTCAATGCAATGACTACAACGGAGATCAAGGCGAGTGTCGCACCGAGTACTGCTACAACATCTTCGTAGAATACGAGACGGGTTGGTGGCGCAGCACGGCCTACGTTTTTGATGGCAGCAGGGACCAAGGCAAATCCGGCGGCTTTGGGTGCGCGTGCTTCTTTTAGAATTTCCTTCATGGCTTTGATCAGAATGGCCCCGTCAATGACAATGTTCAGAACAAGCACTCCGATGTTGATCCAGAGACCGCCGGTATGACCAACAGGATGCTGCAAAAGATGGATACCTTCATGGATCGTTTCATACGCCATAATGGTAACAACAATAACGGCGATCATGCAGAAAATGTTAATGACCCGTCCGAATCCGGTCGGGAAGCGGCGTGTAGGTTTTTTCTCGGACAACACACTTCCGACAAAGACAAACCCTTGGTTAATGGCATCAGCGAGTGAATGCATCGCCGAAGCGAACATGGCGCCACTGCCACTGAATAGGAAGGCTCCCCCTTTGCACACAGCAAGTACGGCATTACCTGCCATCGCTACGGCGGAGGATGTGTTTCCTTTTTTGATGAGAGACATAAAGCTCTCAGACTTCGGTTGTTCAGCCACTTCGTATGTTCCTCCCAGATCAATGTATTAGGTGTAGAAAAGGCAGTCTTATCTATACAGCATGTGCATTTCCACTAAATGTTATTATAACCGCTTTGACATATCCCAGCATTATGCAAAAAAGGTCATATCACCATGTGCAACTCAGTACTCGATAGCCTCCAAGGCACGTAAATTGCGGTTGGATTGTTCCAACAGTTCCGTAAACGTCCCAGCGACATAATATACAAAATCCGGATCATGTACTTACATAATAATCTGCCCGACGGTTCCTTGCTCTGTCGGATCAAAATCGAACATCAGATACAGTGAACCGCCTCCAAGCTTGCCAAACGTGATCCATTTCTTTTGAAAAAGGTAGGGTTTGATTCGAGGATCAAGCTCACGGATCTCTTCTTCGGTAAAATAATCATCCATGCGGTTCTCCACCAGCGTGGACTGCTCCTTTTGAATCTTCTCCAGGGATAACAGGTAAAATGGCTCGGATTCCCGTCCTTCCTCAAGACTTGGATACAACACGTGAAAGCCATATCCACTGCCGTTTTTTCGTTTGTAGAATGCACAAAAATCAGTGGGCAAACGAACACCATGTTCCTGCTCGAATGCGTCGAGCTGCTCATCCGTCACGCCTTCAAACTCGCGATATGCCTCCAAGAGCTCCCGGTTTTCCTCATCCTGTACCTTCTCCTCCAGCAACATATCCAGTTCATCCATCAATTCATATATACGCTGTTCTGGCATCCAATTCCCTCCGTATGAGCTATTCAGATAATATGGTGAGTGATAAGCGAGCAAACTGTGCCTGATTTCACCTCATATTATAGTTATAATCCGGAAAAGCACACAAGAAACTAGAGTTTTGTCTTACATGCTCCGATGGTCTCATCATTTAAAGGCGGTAACAACAAATAAAGCGTGAGTAACAGGGGCATTCCCTGTAACTCACGCTAGTTATTTATCTACTTTATAAATGAAACTAATCTTTTACACGAAAACGTAGAGGGCAGAAATAACCTGAAGAAGCGAAGTGTTCGCCTTTATCCCCAGATTTTCACCTTTATATAAAGTAAATAAAAAAATCTGGGGATAACAGCGATCGGAAGGTTGTTCTGTCATCGGAGTAACGAGTGTAAATACTTTAGTTCGTTTTACATCGTCCTCTTTATTCAAACTTCCAACAGGACAAGCTCAGATTGCCATACTGATAGGCTTTGAACAGGAGCGATGCCTGCTTGTTCTGATCTCCCGCACCCATGGCGAGTAACAGCGGTACAAAATGCTCCGGCGTAGGCACGGCGGCTTGAGCTGAAGGTGCCAGTTTATCATAGGAGAAGAGAGACTCCGTATCCCAACTCACCAGCTTGTCATGTAACCAGTTGTCGAACTCCGATGCCCACGGGTCAACGCCGTCACTTTCCCAGTTCAATCGACGTAGATTGTGGACGGTTCCGCCGCTGCCAATGACGAGAATGTCTTGCTCACGCAAGGAAGCGAGCGCTTGTCCGACCTGATATTGCTGCTCACCTGTCAGATAGCGATTCACGGACAAGGCGACTACGGGAATATCCGCATCTGGGTAGAGCAGGCGCAGAACGACCCAAGCGCCGTGATCCAGGCCACGAACGTCATCCGTTTGTACCGGAATCCCGGCTTCTGTGAATAAACGCTCCACCTCGGCTGTGGTCTCTGCCTGTCCTTGAGCTGGATACTTGATCTGGTACAGCTCTGGCTGGAAACCGCCGAAATCATAAATGGTCTCATAGTTGGCTACCGAGGATACAAGCTGAGTTGTGGATTCCCAGTGAGCAGAGAACAATACAATTGCTTTGGGTTTCGGCAGTTCCTGTCCAAGTTTCTGCAAAAATTCAGTGTACACATTCTCCTCCAGTGCCAGTGATGGGGCACCGTGAGCAACAAACAGGGATGGCATCATTATGAATTCAGTCCTTTCGAGTCCTCGGTAGTCAGATTTGCATCCGTCCGAAGCCAGTGTTGAAATTGTTGATATAGATCGGGGGTCACTTGGTGCCCACCGTTGTAAGGTACATATGTGACGTGATTGGTATGTTGACGGAAGAAATTGGCGTTATATTCCCCCAGTTGCAGCGGGAATAGATGATCCTGATCCCCATGCGAGATGAACACAGACAGCTCCGAATCGGGTTGCAGCTTGTACTCGTCTTTCACAAATTGCGGGATGTACCCACTCATCGCTACAATGCCTTTAATTGCATCTCCCATAATCAGCGATAAAGTCATCGCCATAATGGCGCCCTGGCTGAATCCGGCGATATAACGCCGTGTGGGATCAATAGCATATTTGGCAGACAGATCAACAATCAATTGTTGCAGTCCCTGAACGGAGGCATCATACAATTCACGGATGGGGTTGCCAATGCTTTTAATCTGAAAATAAGCATAACCACTACCCTGAACGATAGGCCCACGGATGGCAACAATAATAAAATCAGACTGCATAGGCTCCATTAAACGAAGCATATCCTGTTCATCTGACCCCATGCCATGTAAGGCGAAAATGACAGGATAACGTTGATCTGGATTGTAATGAGACGGTAATCGGACTTCATGTATATAAGGAGAATTCATTGAAAACACCACCTGAAGAGGAATGAGTTAAATATATCTTTTCTGACAATAAAGTTCACCAATATGAAATAAATATTCTTATTTATGAACAAAATTTATCATGGTTTCATTGTAGGGTCAATACTTTTTTTGTATGATGAATATATGTTGTTTATAAAAAATCTTGAATGGTTCTACAATAAATGCCGCTGCGCATGGTTCATATCTTATTCCCGAGGACGTGATCAGGATGTTAAAGAGTATCGTGCCTATTTTGAGAATATTTGATGAAAATAAAGCTAGAGAGTTTTACCTTGAATACCTCGGTTTCCAATTGGATTGGGAACATCGATTTGAGCAAGATATGCCCTTATATATGCAGATTTCACTCGATTCCATCGTGATTCATTTATCCGAACATCATGGAGATTGTACACCTGGAGCTGCCTTGCGCGTGGAAACAGATAACTTGGATACATTCCATGGTGCACTTCGTCAGAAAGAGTACAAAAATGCGAGACCCGGTATAGAGGAGACCCCATGGCAATCAAGAGAAATGACCGTGACAGATCCGTTTGGCAATCGGATTATATTTGTTGAGACAAGCGCCGAATAGATAACCTGAAGTAGCTAAGCTTACGTCTGGTGTCTTATATAGATCAATAGAAGGGGAGGGACGCAATATGGATATTGGCTTGGCTATTCGTACGATCCGCAAACAGAAACAGATTACGATCATGCAGATGTGCGAGGGAACCGGTTTGTCCAAAGGTTTTATCAGCAACGTGGAAAACAACAAAACGTCACCTTCCATTGCTACGCTTGAAAGTATTGCGGATTATCTGGAAGTGCCACTTCCTTATTTGCTGCTGACACCGGAGCAACGGATGAATGTGGTACGTAAGAACGAGCGCAAGGAGACGACAGCCGGAAGCGGACAGATCAAAGTGCAGCAGCTTACAGCCAAAGGTGCAATGCGTATGTCCATTGTGGAGTTACCGCCGGGTGCTTCGACCGGGGTGAGCAAACATGCCGGAGAGGAAAGCCATCTGGTGTTGCAGGGCAAGATTCGTGCGGAGCAATGCGAAGATGTGGAAATTCTTGAAGTGGGTGATTCGTTTACCTGGAATGCGATCGTGCCCCATGAAGTGACCAATATCGGTGAGGAGCCTGCGGTGGTGCTCATTGCGGTGTCCAAAGAATTGGGTCTGGATCATTTGTAAAATACAAAAAGGACGGCTCCCAAGTCATGAACATGCGAACCTGCATACATGTACAATGGGAAACGTCCTTTTATATTTCTAACGAACTGAGCGAGCCCTATTAGATGATTCTAAGCAGATCTCGAGATGTAACGAATCTCAGACGCTTTATTTCACTGCTGTGTGTGTAATTTGGCTACATTCCACAGACTTCTGGCGAAATAACGTCGCAGAGATTCGTTACGTTTCTCATTTCCTGCAAAAGAGCACAATAAGGTGCGAGAGATTCCGTAGAATGATCAGCAGCCTCTGTCTATTGCGGATTAGTCGTCCAGATGCCTGCTGCTTTGACAAAGACACGGTCGGACAGCTTGAGCGTTGCGAGTGCAAGTTCAGCTACATCTTCCGCTTGCATCATGCGATCTTCGTCGCCAATTTTCAGTCCGGCATTGGTCGCAAGCTCCGTATTAACGGTGCTTGGAGTCAGTGCTGTCACACGAATGTTGGACTTACGCACTTCCTGCATCAGAGATTCGGTCATGCCGAGTAGTGCAAACTTGGATGCACAGTATGCCGAACCTGTAGCGAATCCGCGTTCACCTGCAGTGGAAGCAATATTGATAATGCTGCCGCTACTTTCCTTGATCATGCTCGGAAGGACAGCGCGTGTAACGTAATATGTACCCATAACGTTCACCTGCAGGATGCGCTCCCACTCTTCCGGCTCCATCTCCATGAACGTCCCGAACTTTCCGATCCCCGCATTATTGATAAGGATATCCACCGCACCGAGTTCCATCTCGATGGCTGCTACAGCGGCTTCCGCCTGCGTGCGATCCGAGATATCTGCTACAGCACTGGTTACTTTTACACCGTATTCTTGACTAAGTGACTGTTGCAGAGCCTGAAGATCGGAAGCGGTACGTGCAATAAGGCCAAGGTGCACACCTTCTTTGGCAAGTGCCTCAGCAATCGCACGTCCGATACCTTTACCAGCACCTGTGATGATCGCTGTTTTATTTTTAAGTTCCATGTGGGTAATTCCTCCTTAGAATTGGACTGGCATCTGATTATACTATATTACCCACAGTTCGGAAATTTGCTTCATCACTATTTGGTAATCTCGATGCTGCCAGAAGAAGTACGGGCCTTGATCACTTCCCGGCTCACCATTGGCGATTCAGGTACATCTACACTTCCGGAAGTAGCCTTAGCGTCATAGATTCCGTCAAAATCAGGTGCAGCTTGAATGAAAATATCTCCTGATGTTCCAGACGCATTAATCGGGGCAGGATGGGACTGTTCAATATGAATGCTACCCGAAGTGAATTGAACATCGGCTGCACCGTTTAATTCAGTGATCTCAATATCTCCTGATTTAATCTTACTGTTCACTTGACCGGCAATCTGATCTGCCGTGAAGCTTCCGGATGTCTGTTTCACGGTCATGTCTCCATTGATCATGGAAGCGTTAATGTCACCCGAAGTTAGAACCAATTCAATATTGGGCGCCTTGATGTTTTCCAGACGTATGGAACCTGAGGTGGTGTTCAGCTCAAGCTGATTGGCATTTAAACCTGTCAGATCCCAGTCACTTGAAGAAGAATCCAGCTTAACCTCATTTAATTGGTGTCCTTCGGGCAGGGCCACAGTTATTGTGGAGTCTTGATCATTCCAATACAGGGTGAAAAATTGTAATCGTTCACGTTCTGTCTGAGACAGTTGGAATGTGCCGTTGGATAAAGTGGCTTGTTCGAAGCTTTTGACTACGGCAGAGTCCCATTTGCCATCCACTTCGATATAACCATTCGAATCCGGGCTTACAACAAATTCAATATCTGCACTGAAATTAGCATTCATGATAATGTTCTGCAATTCATCTGCTTTGAAATCCCATCGTTTAGAATAATGCTCCCGTTCATCCCCGAACTGAACGCCATAGATGGATGTACCAAGTAAACCTATTCCGATACATATCACGGCGAGTGCAAGCCATTTTTTGGTACTCATGCGGAAACATCTCCTTTCATCGTGTTTTTATTCCATCTAATATATTGAAGAGTGACGATTTTGAAGGCTCTAAAGACATACTTCGATGTGATAGCAAACAAAATGCCGACACCGAAAGCGCCAATCGCAACGAAAATTTCCGGTTTATCGAGTTGCCCCAGGAATACAAAGTCCACAACTGCTGCCACAGGAGCCAATACCAGCAAGGAAAGGCTGGCAATAACAAGCCATACCGACCACATCATGAGACCAAGAGGAATGCCAAGAATCAGATTCAGGAATAACAGGCCGATGGCTGTGAAAAATTTGCGAGTGGCTCTGGTGCTGTTTCTAGGTGACCGCATTTCGCGATACGTCGGTGCATAGAACGCATCTGAACCCGGCGTATGAATGTCATAACGATCACCGAGTGCTTCCTTGGCGATCTCTTCCGGGTGTCCCAGTTCCCGAGCAATCTCTTCTTCCAGCCGGCCTTCTCGTAGTCCAAGCTCGAAATGTTGATCATAGTCGGCGAGCAACTCAGCCCTTTCGAACGGGTCCATCGGCCGTAGATGAACTTCCATGGCTTTCATAAATTGTTGTCTATTCATTAGGGATTCCTTCCTCAATCAGATTTGCGACATTGCGCACAAATTCATTCCATTCTGTTGTCAGTGCCGTCATGTAATCGCGACCTGTATCGGATAGTCGGTAATACTTGCGCGGCGGTCCTTCGCTTGATTCTTGCAGGTAGGTGGTGCAGTAACCGTCATTCACAAGCCGGCGAAGCAAGGGATACAGTGCACCTTCAGCAACTTCGATATGTTTGGAGACCGCCTGAGCCAGTTCGTAGCCATACCGATCCTGGCGGTTAATTAATACCAGGACGCACAGCTCCAATACTCCTTTTTTGAACTGGATGTTCACATTCACACAGGTTCCTCCTTCGTAGCTTCATTTATAGCTAGTGTATATTGTTCAGTAGTGGTGAAGTCATCATAGCATCCAGTACTGTTTAATGCAAGGTAGTGACTTTAAAATAGTTCCGTATCACGATTTATCGATCATAAGTTCGTTTAATGCGAATACTTAGCCGAGGCTGTCTGTTTAGCTATATAATTCAGCATACGCAAAAACCGGATCGGTTGCTTCCGTCTGAAGGCGGATTCCGATCCGGTCTGTGAGATGAACTTTGGTTTCTTTGGTTTACAGGTGAATCGCTAAATGTCGGTTATTCTTGTGCATCCAGAACTTTAAGGTCTTCCACAGCAGGGCCCTCAATCACATGGCCTGCATAATTGAAGCGGGAACCATGGCATGGGCAATCCCACGAACGCTCGCCCTCGTTCCATTCGACTTCGCACCCCAGATGGGTGCAGGTGGTATCCACGAGAAACAGCTTGCCACTGGTGTCTTTGTAGGCACCAGCCCGTTTGCCATTATGTCGAACGACAGCTCCTTCGTCTTCACCAATATCGCTAACATTTTTGTGCACAATGCCTACTTTACCGGAGATTAATTCCTTGGCTACATTCATATTTTCCACAATAAAGTGTTTCATGCCAGGATCAGCCTTGAATCTTGCCGGATCGAATATGGCAGCATGAGGGTTGTCACGTCCAGTGATGCGATCCGCAAGAATGTGTCCTGCCATTGTACCAGTCGTCATACCCCATTTGGCAAACCCGGTCGCCACATAGACACGTTCATGTCTTCCGGTAATCGGTCCGATGTAGGGCACCTTGTCGATAGAGATCAGATCCTGGGCTGACCAGCGAAAAGGGATGTTGCGGATGCCAAATGTCTCCGCTGCGAACTGCTCGAGTCGTTCATAATGACCGAAGGTGCAGATGCCTTGTCCGGTTTTGTGATTTTCGCCGCCAAAGAGGATAAGTTCCTTACCGTCATGTAAGACGGTACGCAAGGAGCGGGACGGTGTATCGTCCGAGATGTACATGCCGCCGGCATAGGGTTTCTCCGGTTCGACTAATACGGCGTAGGATCGTTCCGCATGTAACCGCGTGAAATAGAATCCGGGATCATAGACAGGGAAATGAGAAGCTACAACAACATGTTCTGCTGTTACAGATGGGCCATCGCCATAGGTTCGTACATGCAGAGAAGCATCTTCCTCTACATCTGTAACTGTCGTATGCTCATAGATCTGTACCCCTTGTTTCACAGCGGAATCGAGCAAGTAGTGGAGGTAGGCCAGCGGATCATATCGTGCCTGACCCGGCATGCGAATACCTGCCCTTGCGGGAACAGGAATAGGGAGTGGGTCTACCCACTCACCAGGGATGTTGAGTTTGCCATAGGCGGTCAGCTCGATCTCCAGTTTTTTGATGTTTTCCTCTGATTGAATGTAGACGTAGGCATCTTCCTCTGCCCACTGGCAATCAATCTGTTTTTCCTTCACCAGATTGCGCATCCACTTCGCGGCATCGGCATTACCTTCATAGTACATTCGAGCCTGTTCTTGTCCGAAATGATGCATAATTTCATCAAATATGACACCGTGTTGTGCAGATACCTTGGCAGTGGTATGACCGGTCGTGCCATCCAACACTTTTCCAGCCTCCAGCACGACTACACGCATACCCGTCTGTGCCAGCAGATAAGCGGTGGTAATGCCTGCAATACCGGCACCGATAATGGCCACATCAGCGGTAATATCTTCTGTCAGTTTCGGATAGCTATCGAATTCATGCGTAGCACGCCACAGTGATTCGGGGACCGGGGGCAGACCCGTCTTGGGCTGCTGATTGTCGCTCATTTTTTTTCCTCCTTGATTATCTTCAATCTATCGAATGGGATGTTGTTCAGCGCACATCGTTGTACTCTTATTCATGATTGCCAGACTATGCCAGGAAAAAACGGTGTTGTTTAGATTTTGCAGAGGTGATGTTCACAATTTCCTGCATAGAACCTCTGTTTTTTTTGTTAAACATGCTATATGATAGGATTACCGAAATCGTTTTAGGTTTTGAAAAGGGGACCAGGTTTTACACCTGTAAACGTTGATTGTATAAGGATTAATCTATCTATTGGAAGAAAGATTTCATCCGAATTAACCCCCGTTTTTTCTTGATATATGTATTCGCTATCATTTTAATTAACTACCGATAACCAAAGGAGATTCTATATGACCACCAACCAAACGAAATATCCGTTTCAAGATACAGCACTAGAGTTAGACACCCGTGTGAGGGACCTTGTATCCCGCTTGACGGAAGATGAAAAAATTGAATCCATGCTGCAATATCAACCGGCAGTAGACCGTTTGGGTGTGCCTGCATACAAACACGGAACAGAAGCTGCCCACGGCTTGGCCTGGCTTGGAGAAGCAACATCTTTCCCACAACCGGTGGGGCTGGCATGCACATGGGATGCGGATTTGATGAAGGAGATTGGCTCCGTGCTTGGAGACGAGGCACGTGTATTTTATAAACGCAATCCGGCAGTGAACGGTCTTACCCTGTGGGCACCTACAGTAGATATGGAACGTGACCCGCGCTGGGGACGGAATGAAGAGGCGTATGGTGAAGATCCGGAACTGACAGCCGAGCTGACAACAGCATTGGTCAAAGGAATTCAGGGCGACCATCCGAAGTATTACAAAGCGGTCGCTACCTTGAAGCATTTTCTTGCGAATAATAACGAAGTGGATCGCGGAAGCGGTTCGTCCAGCATTGATCCGCGCAACATGCGTGAATATTATCTGAAAGCGTTCGAGAAGCCATTTAAAGAAGGCGGCGCACAGTCCATGATGACAGCGTACAACTCCATTAATGGTACGCCAGCGTTGTTGCATCCTTTTGTGAACGAGATTGTCAAAGGCGAATGGGGCATGGATGGTTTCGTTGTCAGTGATGCAGGCGATGTAATGGGCATCATGAATGATCATAAATACTATGATTCCCACACACCAGGTACGGTAGAGTCCGTTAAAGCTGGAATTGATAGCATCACCGATGATGCTGAGCTGTCCAAACAGGCACTACGTGAAGGATTGGAACAAGGTACGCTCACGATGGATGACATCGATAAGGCGTTGTTCAATACGTTCCGTGTGCGTTTCCGTCTAGGCGAGTTCGATCCGGAAGAGGGCAATCCGTACGCTGCTATTGGTGAAGAGTCCATGATGACGGAGAAAGCAAAAGAACTGTCGCTCAGAGCCGCAAGAGAACAAGTGGTATTGCTCAAAAACGACAAAGGAACGCTCCCGCTGGACAAAACAAAAGCTGGTAAAGTGGCTGTGATTGGTCAATTGGGCGGAACCGTCTATCGTGACTGGTATGCAGGCACCATGCCTTATAACGTATCCCCGCTTGAAGCGATCTGTGGCAAAGTAGGCAGCGATAAAGTATCATTCAAGGATGGTAATGATCGTATTACGTTAACTTCCATAGCCAATGGGAAGAAAATTGGACTGGCAGAAGGTGAGAAATCACCTGTGATTGCTTCGGGAGAAGCGGAGACGTTCATGGTTTCCGACTGGGGCTTCGGAAGTTATACATTACAGGCGGAAAGCAACGGCAAATATCTGACCACAGATGAAGAGACCGTAACGGCTTCCGCTGATGAAGTGTACGGCTGGTTCGTGAAGGAAGTATTCCACCTGTTGCCACAACAGGACGGAAGTGTAGGTCTGACCACTTGGAATGGCAAAACGGTGACTGCACCTAATGGTGGAAACGATGCATTCGTAGTGTCCGAAGAACTGAAAACCTTTGGTGCCACAGAGACGTTCAAGCAGGATGTGTTTGTGAACGGACTTGAAGAAGCGGTAGCAGCGGCTAAGGCTGCGGAAACGGCGATTGTCTTTGTTGGTAATAATCCCCTTGTAAATGGTAAAGAAGAGATTGACCGTCCAAGTCTGGATCTCGCCGAATCCCAGCAACGTCTGGTTGAGGCGGTCTATGCCGCGAACCCGAACACGGTAGTTGTCATCGTGGGTAGTTATCCGTTCACATCGAATTGGGTTCAGGAGAACATCCCGGCGGTATTGTATACTTCACACGCAGGACAGGAACTGGGTAACGCAGTAGCAGACGTACTCTATGGCGACTATGCGCCTGCAGGCCGTTTGAACATGACATGGGTACAATCAGCAGATCAACTGACCGACATCAAGGATTACGATATCATTCAATCCGGTCGGACATATCAATATTTTGAAGGTAATGTATTGTATCCGTTTGGACATGGTCTGACGTATGCAACGTTTAAATACAGCAATTTGGAACTTAGCCCAGCTCAAGTGGGTACAGAGGGCAACGTTACGGTAACTGTAGATGTGACCAATACCGGTACAATCGCCAGTGACGAAGTTGTACAGTTGTACGTTCGTGCAGGCAAATCGCGGGTGAAACGTCCACTCAAAACGTTAAAAGGATTCCGTCGTCTTCATGTCGAAGCGGGAGCTACAGCGAAAGTCAGCTTCACCTTGCCTGTTCAGGAACTGGCAATCTGGGATGTAACTCGTGATCGGTATGTCGTGGAAAGTGGAACTTACTCCATCATGGTTGCCAAGTCATCCTCTGATGTTCAGCTGGTTGCAGACCTGACGGTAGAAGGAGAGATAATCCCTGCTCGTAATCTGGCTGTGGCTACTCGTGCAGAGAATTATGATGCTTACCTGGGTGTTGATCTGGATGAGAGCAAAGAGGGCGGAAGTGCTGTCCGTGTAGTTGGAGAGCAAGGATGGATTGCCTTCAAGGATGCCGATCTAGGTAATGGGGCAGCAACAATTGAAGCTCGTGTATCCGCGGAACAAGCAGGCGCTGTGTTGGAAGTGCGACTCGGCTCTTCGGAGGGTACGCTAGCAGGACGTGTGGAACTGGCACAGGGCGAAGCCCAACAGTGGTCTACCGTGGAGGCGCAACTTACAGGTGCAGCAGGTACGCAGGATATATATATTGTGCTGTCCGCAGGCGTGCGCATCAGTCACTTTGAGATTCGTTAAGTCAAATAACTCATGAAAAAGCCTCCGAATGCATTCGGAGGCTTTTGTTGGTCTATACACTGGTTGGATCAGGATGCTTCTTCCTGTCCAACTCTTTTATCCTGAGCGGTAACACTAGAATTATACAAAATGCTTTGCCATCGCACGTATTTTTATTTTCCGTCAAACGTAATCATTTTTTGCACAAATTGCTTCAATTGTTTGTTGGTTTCATTCAGTTGCTCAATTGTGCTCATGAAATTGTTTACGAGTTCAGCCTGCTCTTGGGAGCTTGCAGTGATCTCACCAAGTTCATTCTCCATGCCTTGAATGGATTGCCGAACTGAGAGAAGAGAATCTTCAATACGGGCCGTCGCTTCTTTGGTATCCACAGACAGTTTGCGAATTTCTTTGGCAACAACGCCAAAACCTGCACCTGCTTCCCCTACACGAGCAGCTTCAATGGCTGCATTCAAGCCGAGCAGATTGGTTTGTTCGGAGATTTCACGAATGAAGCTGGCGACTTGGGTTACATTTCCTGATTTCTGTACGGCTTGTTTGGAATTATTCCGGATCTCTTCAGTTGTGGCACTGAGTTCCTCGGAGTGTGCAGCTACATGCTGTACACTGTCAATTAACTGGTTGGTCAGATTTTCGGTAGCATCCATGAGCTGTTGCAACTGGTCCTGGTCATCCATACTGTAGAGCAGGTTAAACAGGGCGATGATTTCACCTTGTTCGTTTTTAATGGGAATGAAAGCCACATCAAAAGGAACACCGAACAAATCTTTAGGATAGTGATCGAATCGTTTGACGGTACCGCCGTTGAGATCAGCAAAATTTCGATTTCCATCCAATAGAGGGTCGCCGGGTTGATAATTCAGTTGTTTTAACGATTCCCCTGCTGAGAAATATAGGAATTTTTCACGATCAATCACGGAGAGGGTTACATCCTGACGAATCGTATCTCGAAAGAAAGGCATACATGTAATTAATGCTTGAACAATATCCATATAAAAGATGATTCCTCCCTGATTACCTTATGTAAACGGTTAAATTTTAAATACTAACTTAATAACTACCTATATTATATATCGTCATGCAATAGAGAAGAAAATAGAGAGAATGGATAAAACCTATTTCTTAAAGAAGACCGCTATACGCCAACAAGACACGAGTCCACTGGGGACCCGTGCCTTAATAATTGGTGAGGGGAGTAAAACCAATGTTTACCGCATACTGAGCTGCATTGTAACGATGGTTCGAGTGGCTAGTGTTGCACGGACATCAATCAAACGCTGATTCCGGCTACCCCGGAAGGGAAGGGAGACATCACGCTCCGCTTCAACGTATCGACCGTCAATAATCACATCGCACAACCGGGCAAGCTCCGCTCTCGCAGGGTCGGTAATCAGTTCTTCATATTCAAATCCCGTGTAGGCCCATACCGTCAGATCAGGACGTGCAGCGCGGAGCTGTTGAACCCAAGACGTACATTCTGCTGCCGAGAAAAAGGGATCACCACCACACAACGTAACGCCATCCAGCAATGGATGGGTCGTCACTTCATGCAGAATCTGCTGCTGCCGCTCCTCTGTAAAGGGCTCCCCCGCTCGAAAGCTCCATGAATCCGGACTGAAGCAGCCCGGACAGGCGTGACGACATCCGCTGATGAACAACACAGCACGCAGGCCGGTCCCTTCATTCACCGATTCCGGGATGTAACCATATAGATTCACCGGTGTTTCACCCGATCCCGCACTTCAGCTTGTTTCGCAGCATTGAAGCGTACTTTGTAATCCCCGGTCAGATAGCCCGTTACGCGGCGTAACCGCTGGAAGTGTACATGGTTCTCATGGGCTTCACAGCCTGGGCATACATCCCCGATGACGCCTTCATAACCACATGCAGGACAGCGATCAATCGGGTGATTAATGGAGAAATATCCGATATCCTGTGCCAGTGCATATTGCACGATCCGCAGGAAAGCTGCGGTGTTGGCTCGAACGTTCCCGTCAAGCTCCACATAGGAGATTGCACCCGCATTACATAACGTATGGAACGGGGCCTCCAGTTCAATCTTCCGATAAGCTGGAAGAGTATGGTATACCGGGATATGGAATGAGTTCGTATAATACTCCCGATCATTAACTCCAGGAATGAGGCCATAACGCTCTCTGTCAATCTTTGTGAATTTGCCGGACAACCCTTCAGCAGGTGTGGCAAACAGGGTGATATTCAGGTTATGCTGCTCGCTCATCCGGTCACAGAACTCTCTCATGGTCCGAATAATGTTCAGTGCTTCACGATGTACATGAGTGTCCTGCCCATGATGGCGCCCATAGAGAGCTGTCATACATTCTGCGAGACCGATAAAACCAAGAGATAATGTTCCATGCTTTAAAAGCTCGGCAACCGGCTCGTTCGGGCCAAGCTGTTCTCCACCTTCCCATACACCCTCCCGCATCATGAAGTCCGATGCCTTGGCAGGCTGCAATGTCTGAATTCGGTAGCGGTGCAGCAGGCCGGAAGCGGCATTATGCATAACTGACTCCAAAGCAGTATAGAATCCGGTTCGGTCAGCGACAGCTCTTGCACCTTGGCAAATACCAAACCGGATGCCGAGCTTCACGAGGTTAATGGTGTTGAAGGACAGATTACCTTTACCACTTTGACGATTGCGACCAAACCGGTCAGCCAGTGTACGTGTGCGGCATCCCATTGTTGCAATGATCGTATCCGGATCTTCCCGATGATAGTAGGGCAGATTGAAAGAGGCATCCACATTGACAAAGTTAGGATACATCCGCCGGGATGAACAGGTGACTGCGAGCCGGAACAGATCATAGTTCGGCTCTCCTTGAGCCTGATTGATCCCCTGTTTACATTGGAAAATATGTTGAGGGAACACGGGAGTCTCCCCGTTGCCCAGGCCACGAATGGTTGCTTCCAGCAACGAGCGTGATACCAACCGTCCTTCCGCAGAAGTACATAATCCATAGTTCAGTGAAGTAAATGGAATCTGACCACCCGCCCGGCTGCTCATCGTATTCAGGTTATGAATCAGTGATTCAGCAGCTTGTCCTGTCTCCAATTCAGTCTCTTCATAGGCGAAGGCATATGCCCGCGGACATTGATTCTTCGCTTCGATGCTATCCAGATGAAGCTGTTCATCCCCGATCAGAACATTTTCATCAAAGAGCCGTTGCCCTTTGCGGTAGTGTTTGCGGAACGATCGCTGTACATAAGGGGCCAAATCCCAGTCAATCTTATTGGCCGATACACCGCCATATTGACTGTTCTGCTGGGATTGGAAGATGATCGCAACCAGAGCCATTGCAGACATGATCGTCTGAGGTGTGCGAACCGATCCGTTGCCTGTATTGAAACCCGCAGCAAGAAGACGGTCAAACGGGATAAAGATGCAGTTGGTCGTTCCGAGTGCATACTGATCCAGATCGTGCACGTACAGATCCCCGTTCTCCACAGCTTGAGCAAGCTCTTCCGGCAGCACATGACGCAGAGCATGCCACTTGGCGGTCTCCGAACCGAGTCTGCTCATCTTGCCGCTGAAGGAGTCTCCGTTCAGATTGGCATTTTCCCTCAGCGTATCGGCGTCTTCTGCGCCAATAATTCGTCTTCCCAGGTCGGATAATAGATCGGATGCCGGTGGAGTGGCATACTCAAGCATGTTCATGTAAGGTTCCTCCTAAAATGATTGAATATCATTCAATTTCCGTATAACACTATATGTAGATTCGTCTTATCCATTTATAAACTATATGTGGTTTTTTGGGTGTGATAATGGTCACATAGTTTACAGGACAAAGCGGACTTTCCTTTAATTGCTGTGGATAAAGGTTCCCGAAGTTTGAGTAGAAGCGTATAATTTCTAGTTATCCTGCAAGGATAATATCCGAAGTCGGACAAGATGGACCTTGATCAATCTGAAAAGGCGTTTTGCCATAGTTTTTCGTTTGTTAATCCATCCGTTTAAGAACTGTTTTAACCGCAAATGGGCAATAAACAGGAAGTATGATTCTCTTATACAGCTACGGTGTTAATCATATAAGTATAGATTGTGACAGCTATTCGGATTTTTTGATGAACCCTTGTACGTGATTACACAATTATGATCTACAGATTGGATAGTGCAGCTAAGATAAAAGGGGTGGATCATGGGGACGGCAGAAGGCATTACGAGAGGCTTCTATGAAGATATACAGGAAGCTGCGGCCCATATTGTAGACGTACTAAGTGGTATATTGAAGGTCAATACCATCTTTGTTGCTACGAATGACGGTTTGACGAATGTCATTCTGGAGGCGTTCAATCGCAAGGAAGAATTGATTGTAAAAGGTAGCGAACTTCCATTTGAAGATTCTTACTGCAGCTTGGTATTAAAAGATAAACATGAGAACCTTACAATCCAGAATACATGTGAACATCCGATGACAAGATTCATGGATGTCACGAGCGGGCTCGGCAATCGTTTCTTCGTGGGCGTGCCTATCATGCGAAGATCTGGCGAAACATTCGGGACCATCTGTCTGATGGATAATCCTGATTATGTAATCAGTGAAACCGACATGAAGACGCTGAAGGCGATGGCTGTATTCCTTGGCTATGTTGTGGACCTGGAGAGCACACTGCATCTTCAGGAGCGTAAACTGAGTGATTCGGAACAAATGCAAGAGCAGCTCCAGGCAGAGAAAGAACGAGCTGAATCGGAGGCCATGACCAAATCACAGATGCTCAAGCTGATGAGTCATGAGATTCGCAATCCGTTGAATGGCATTCTGGGACTGACTGATCTGATACGTACACCGGATATGCCTGAGGAGCAGTCAGAATATGTGAATATGATTGAGACGAGCGGCAATATTCTACTTTCTTTGTTGAACAATATGATGAATTTCAACATCAATGAGACAGGTAAAACGGTTATACATGATGATCCATTCGATCTGGTAGGTACAATCGAGAATACGGTCTATCTTTATGCGGGAATTGCGGCTGGCAAGAACATTGAGCTGGGATTAAATCTGGAGCTGAATGTGTCGCAAGTATTCGTTGGTGATGAGATCAAGATCGGACAGTTGCTTGCACATGTCATTCAATACGCTCTCGATTCAACGCGTGAGGGCTCCGTCCTGATCACGGCAGTGGTGAACGGAGAAGACACCGAAGAGACCGGTACACTTCTGCTCAAGGTGAATTACAGAGGTCAGACGTTATCGGATAAGAAGATGCAAACCTTTAACAGCCAAGAAGAGAAGTTGAATATCCAAAAACTGATTGGAAGCAATCTGGGTCTGGCTGTAAGCCAGAATCTTGCCATTCTCATGCATGGCCATATTCAGGTGAGCAGTGTGAAGGAAAATGAGACGGAATTCAACATATCCCTTCCGTTACGCAGATACTGGGAGTTACCTCAACTCGCAAGTGTTCAGCAGCGGTTAAAAGGGAAAAAGGTGTTACTTGCCAAGGACCCTGACATTTTGCAAGGCGTCTCTTCCCTGATGCGTAGGTGGGAGATGGATGTACACATGACCTCGAATTTGACATTAGCGCATGATTGGATCAACAAAGGATTCATGCCTGATGTAGCCGTTGTGGATATGGGATTACTGGAAGGCGGCGCGGTCAATTTTGTACAAGAACTGAAACAGCGACTGGAGGATCTGCCCGTCATTGTTCTTGTTCCTTATGGTATACACATTGAATTGCATGAAGCAGAAGCCTTTGATGCTGTCCTGACGAAGCCAGTCAGACAGGCTGATCTGTTGAATGCATTGAGTATTACTTTGCCTTAAATCATGATCAGAAGACAAATCTTTATTCGGCGCACCTGTTATAGGTGCGTCTCTTTTCATTTTCCATTTTCTGAGGCAAAGCCCTTTTATTCCGAGCTGGTTACGTTACAATAGAAAGTGAACTTCATCTTTATAACCAACAGAGGAGGATGTACATTGGATTATCGCAGATTAGGTGGAAGCGGACTGAAAGTAAGCGAGATCAGCCTGGGAAGCTGGCTGACGTACGGAGGGTATGTGGAACGTGAAAATGCGGTGAAATCAATTGAAACTGCATTTGATGAAGGCATTAACTTTTTTGATACTGCCAATGTATATGAACGGGGTGCAGCAGAAGAACTGCTTGGACAGACGCTCAAAGCGTACTCCCGTGACTCTTATGTACTTGCAACCAAAGTATTTGGCAAAATGGGTGATGGTCCGAATGACCAGGGGTTGTCTCGCAAACATATCAAGGAGCAATGTGAAGCCAGCTTGAAGCGCCTGGGCGTTGAATATGTGGATATCTATTACTGCCATCGTTATCATACCGAAACACCAATTGAAGAAACACTCCGCGCTCTTGATGATCTGGTACGTCAAGGCAAAGTGTTATATGTAGGCGTCAGCCAGTGGACTGCAGCTCAGATGGAAGATGCGCTAGGTACAGCAGATCGTCTGCTCCTCGATCATATCGTGGTCAATCAGCCGGTGTACAACATGTTTGACCGTTATATTGAAAATGAGATTATCCCGCTCGGCGAGCGTAAAGGCATCGGACAAGTTGTATACTCCCCGCTTGCTCAAGGTCTATTGACCGGGAAATATACGTCCGTTTCCGATATCCCGGAGAATAGCCGTGCTGCCAAGCTAGGATGGGACGAAGGAAAGATCAGTGCGGATCGCATCGGGAAAGTTCGTCAGCTGATTGAAGTGGCGGACAAGCTGGATCTGAAGGTTGGCCAACTGGCCCTTGCCTGGATTCTGCGCCAGAACAATGTATCCAGTGCACTTGTAGGGGCGAGTCGTCCTGAGCAGGTAAAAGAGAACGCGGCTGCATCTGGCGTGAAGCTGGATGCTGCCATTATCGAGGAGATTGAGAGCATCCTTGCTTGATCTCCTGTCAGCACAAAAGCTGAGATGATATGTGATGACCATAAAAAAAAGGGATGTCCTGTGCGCCTGAATAGGCGAACGAGATATCCCTCTTTTTATGGAGAACGGTGAAAGGTTAGTTTATTTACCGGTTAGATATTACTTTAAAGTGTAAGAGGCAAGGAACGTAAAGTTAAGGCACACACACGGTTACGCCCTGTATTCTTCGCTTCATATAATGCACGATCGGCCTGTTCGTAGAAATCGTCATCGTCATGATCATCACAATGATCGGGATACACGGCTACACCAATGGAGATGGTTAGACGTGTCGTGTGCCCGTCAGGTAGAGCAAAATGGTATTTCTCTACAGCCTGTCGTATAGATTCGGCGGTAGCCACGGCCTGACGGTGTCCACAGTCGAGCAAGAGAATGGCGAATTCTTCCCCACCGTTTCGTGACACGATATCAGCAGAACGTGCATGCTCAACGAGCAGTTGTCCAAGTTGCTTCAGGACCGCATCGCCGGCGGAATGACCATAGGTGTCGTTCACCTTTTTGAATCGGTCAATATCGATGGCCAGCAAGGACAGCTTTTGTTGGTAATCCCGAGCATGCTGAAGCTCGAATTGAAGTGATTTTTCGAACTGTCTTCGATTGCTCAGGTTGGTAAGATGATCGGTAGATGCTCTTCTTTCCAATAAAAATAACATTTCATTGGATTTATTAATGAATTCTGCGATGAAATAGATAAATAATCCACCGAGAAAAGAAATGGTCATTTGTAACGGATATACCTTCATTAATGAATTCATGCTGTCGGTGTTCAACATAAGGATGATAAAGATTAATGTAATGCCGAGCAGATTCATCGTAATAATTTTGGTCAGTCTGGACCAGGAAGCATAGGCGAAGTATACACCGGACAGTCCGATCAGAGTCATGACAAATCCTGCATCTATGGCAGAGGATGATATGCCAAACATCAGAATACGAAGGACCGAGATCATGAGTCCCGCAACGACCGAAGCCAGTCCTCCCAGATATACCGCTGCGGTAACGATGGCCAGATGCCGTAGATCAACAATCGTAGTCTCGTTCAGAGGGAAAGAATAGTTCATGAGTACTGTGCCATATATACCGAATAATAACCCGCCGATCAACTGAACACGTAACGAGGGAAAAGGCAATCGGATACTATAGAACTTGGCTATGATTCCGGACACATACATAAACGTAATCATGACACAGATATTAATGAAAAAAGTGCTAAACAACCGACATCCCCCCTTTTTACGCACATCTCTATATTTTATCTGAAAAGTGGTGCTGTAGCGAACCATATTATCCCAAATTTATGAGGCGATTGCTGGGAAATATGTTTTATTTGCATATACAGGATGTTGGAGTGATATTGACTTCAATATACAATAAGATTTATACTTAATCTAAATCAAAATTTTTTCCTTCTTTTTGGGAAGACCATCATAAGTAGAAGATCAGTGTCTGATTTCATATAAAATGGATCAATAATAAAGGAGAAATGGTTGTGAGAACTTTAAATCTGACGATACAACGGCAAGCGGTATATGATGTGGTGCGCCATTCAGAGGATCACCCGACAGCTGCAGATGTCATGAATCGACTCGTGGAACAAGGATATAATCTGGCCTATGGTACAGTGTATAATTCTCTTCGTTATCTAACGGACAAAGAATTGATACGGGAGCTTAAACTCGGAGAGACAGCAAGCCGGTACGATGCCCGTATGGATGATCATCAGCATATTATGTGTGAAGTGTGCGGCAAAGTGGACGAGGTGATGACGGAGGTTCCTCCACAATGGATGAAACAGGTAGCTGAAGAAACCGGATATGCAATCGATCATGCTCATGTGGTCTTTGGAGGTGTCTGCGGGGAATGCAGAAACAAACGGATCAAGTAAAAATAAAACTGCCTGGCCGCCGTTTACCCCTTAGGGTTAAACCCGCCTTGTCCGATTCAACACCTCTTGTGGACAATTGTCCTGTCACACGGCGTGTTATTCTGATCAGCCCGATGCCGGGGCAGGTTCATGAACTGGTAAAAGCCTTAACGGATAGCTGCTTTGATGTACTGGTCTTTCATCGCTGGGAACCGGATCTGCATGAGCGTCTTGTCTTTGATCTGTTGATCTATGATCTGTCTGTTGCCGGAACGATCGATGCATTTGCCGGCATTAGCAGCCGATTGAATCGTGAGGCTGAGCATACAACCCCTTGTTTGTATCTGGTTGGTGAGAAGATGATCGGCAGCGCAAGTGGACCGATGCTTCAGGAGGAATTGCTGGTATGGCCTGCACGCCCGCAGGAAGCACTTTACCGGGTGCAGCGCATGATTGGCAACAGTCCTGCTTTGCCCAACCGTGGTTTTTTGCCTGAGGAAGGACACCGTATCGGATTTAAAGATCTGTGGCTTGATCGTGAACGGATGAGTGTACAGCGCGATAATAACCGAATTCATCTAACCAAGACCGAATATGATCTGTTACTCAAGCTGATTGATGCCAAAGGTGCAGTCATTTCCCGTGAGGAAATGCTCAGCGATATCTGGGAGACTGATTTTACAGGTGGAAGTAACGTTGTCGATGTTCATATCAAAAGCTTGCGCAAAAAATTGGGCGATAATGCGTCTTCGCCGCAATATATTGTCACTGTAAGAGGAGTGGGCTACCGCCTGGCGGATTAGTCCGCTTTTTTTTGCCTAATGTTATCGTTCACCTCAACCTAATGGATATAGTAAATCCGGATCACTTCCTTAAAAGCATGTTCATAGTTCATTCATGAAGTGTTGAAGAACCTCATCTTAATCTCATGTGAACCTCATGCAAGAGCAGAGAGGGACATGTTAGAATCAATTTAACAGTTAGATCAAGTCTAAATGTATATTTAATCCGAAGCCGAATATGATTTTAATAGTAGATATATAACAGCCGTGAGACCCATTAGAGGAGGACGACATGATGACAGAACGTATGACTACGAATCAGGGAGCACCTGTAGGTGACAACCAGAATTCTCGCACAGCAGGTAGAAGAGGGCCAACACTGCTTGAAGACTACCATCTCATTGAGAAAATAGCCCACTTTGACCGAGAACGTATTCCCGAAAGAGTCGTACATGCGAGAGGTGCCGGAGCCCATGGTGTATTCACACTGGAGCAAAGTATGAAGGCTTATACAACAGCGGACTTCCTGCAAGATCCGGGTACCGAGACGGATGTGCTGGTTCGTTTTTCAACTGTTATTCACGGTACGGGATCACCAGAGACTGCACGAGATCCGCGTGGATTTGCCGTCAAATTCTACACACGTGAAGGCAACTATGATATCGTGGGCAACCATCTGCCCGTCTTCTTCATTCGTGATGCCATGAAGTTCCCTGACATGGTTCACTCCCTGAAGCCAGCTCCGGATACCAACATTCAGGACCCAGCTCGCTATTGGGACTTTATGACTCTCTCGCCGGAATCAACGCATATGATGACCTGGTTATTCTCTGACCTGGGTACACCGGCAAGTTATCGGGAGATGGATGGATTCGGCGTACATGCTTTCAAATGGATCAATGCACAGGGACAGGTCCACTATGTGAAGTATAAGTGGGAGTCTGCCCAAGGGGTCCGAGGCTTCTCTCGTCAGGAAGCTGCCGAAGTACAGGGCCAGGACTTTAACCATGCTACCCGTGATCTGCGTGAACATATCAAGAACGGGCAATACCCGCAGTGGAAGCTTCAGGTGCAACTGTTGAAGCCTGAACAGATGGATGATTTTGCTTTTGATCCACTCGACCCTACGAAGACCTGGCCTGAGGATGTACTCCCGTTCCATACGGTAGGAACCATGACCCTGAATCGTAATCCGCAAAACTTCTTTGCTGAAGTGGAGCAGGCTGCGTTTTCTCCTAGTGCAGTTGTGCCTGGAATTGAGCCTTCCGAAGATAAATTACTGCAAGGACGCTTATTCTCCTACCCAGATACACAGCGGCACCGGCTTGGAACGAACTATTTGCAAATTCCGGTGAATTGCCCGTACGCACCCGTTCGTAATCATCAGCGTGATGGACTCATGAATGTGAATCAGGACCCATCCCCGGTGAACTATGAACCCAACAGTTCCGGGAACAGCCCGCAGGAAGATCCGGCATACCGGGACAGTCAGGTTCCGTTGCAAGGGCACGTTACAAGAGAGAAAATCGAGAAGACGGATGATTATACGCAGGCAGGGGAGCTATTCCGTTCATTCACTCCTGTAGAGCAGCAGCATTTGCTGGATAATCTGATCAATGACCTTAAGGGCGTATCTGTTGATATTCAGATGCGTGCCCTGTGCCACTTCTTCCGGGCGGATGGACAGCTTGGCGGACGTTTGGCTCATGGACTCGGTGTGGATATTTCTGCACATATGCCGTCACAGGATGGAAAATAAAGTGCAGTTTGAACTTGTACTCACAACATCATACTGACTGATATTCGTTGAAGACCGGGAAAACCGTGAACGTGCGGAATTTCCCGGTCTTTAACCTTTTTTACTGAAATGGAAAACAAATTTACAAATCATTTACATAAAATAGCTGACATAGAGGTTGACTTCTCATTTGTTGGCACTACAATGGGTAGTGTGAGGGGTGTCAGAAAATGAGAATACACAATTTCAAAGTGGGTGAGCGTGGGCTCAACCGATTTTTCGGTCCGCTGGAGGCCAAGATCATGGACATTTTATGGGCTCGTCCTGGCAGCAGCATCCGTGAAGTGCAGACCGCACTTGAACAAGACAAAGACGTCAATTTTAATACAGTCATGACCGTGATGAACCGGCTCGTAGACAAGGGACTTCTCGAAAAGTCGCAAAAGGGCAGAACATCTTTGTACCAACCGGTACAGAGCAAGGAGGAGTTTATGAACGACCAATCCAAGGAATTGTCACATGAGTTGGTGGATGAATTCGGAGCTTTGGCATTGAATCATATGCTGGATGCGCTGGATGAAGCAGATGCGGGTCTGATTGAACGCTTGGAACAGAAGATCAAACAATGGAAAAAGGATACCGATTAAGATGTGGAAGACCCGCTCGAAACTTTTGTTTACCGTCGGGTTTGGCATTCCGTTACTCGTGTTCATGCAGATGTTCATGTACGCGATGTACAAAATTTTTGGCTGGGATATCCCGTTTAACCTGCTCTGGCTCTGCAATCATTGGATGAGTCGACTGGGTTGGTTATCCGTGGGACATTTTCTGCTGGCACTGGTATTGCTGACATTTGCGGGAACAGGTTGGTTGCTAATGGTGCGTATGATGAAAACCAGAGCAGCCGTACGTAAGCTCCGCTCCATGGAGGTGCGTGCATTGTCTCGCGAACTGGAGTCCAAGTATCACCATCTCGGACAGCCAGGATTCATTGTAGTGGACAAGCATTCTCCGGTTGCATTTACAATTGGTCTATGGAGACCTTGCATCGTACTCTCCACGGGGCTTCTGAAGATGCTGGATGCAGAAGAGGAGACAGCAGTTGTGTACCACGAAGTCCATCATCTGTGGCACCGTGACCCACTGAAAACAACACTGTTATCGGTATTTGCAATCATGATGCCGTATATTCCCGTATTGAAGCATACTTCGAAACATTACAATATCGTTAGAGAAATTCTGGCAGACAATGAGGCTATTGAGCGTACAGGCAATGTGGCAGGCATTGGCAGTGCTTTGCTCAAGCTGCTCCGTGCTTGTCCTGAACCTTGGGGGGCCACAGAACTGACCGTTCAATCCTCATTTGCGGATACGTCGGTGAATGTCCGAATTTCACGTCTGCTGGACCCGGAACAGGACGTCACGCTGAGATTGCCACGTTACGCCGTTCTGATGTCGGCTACTGTTTTTCTATTGCTGTCTATCTTGTTTGTTTGGTCGATCGGATAGATTAATTGGGCTAAAGTGAAGTCGAATATAATGAGGAAGGAAGATGAACATGAATAATAAAAGTGTAGAGATTGGATTACTTTTCTCAAGGATTATGATCGGTTTGATCTTTGTATTGCACGGATGGAGTAAATTCGAAGGTGGAATCAGCGGTACGGTAGGTTTTTTCGAAAGTATTGGAATTCCCGGATTTCTTGCATCCGTTGTAGCCATCATTGAGTTGGTAGGTGGTGCAGCGATGATTCTGGGTCTGGGAACACGTGTGTTTGCTGCCCTGTTTGCCATCGTGATGGTTGGCGTTCTGTTTACAGCCAAAGTGGGTGAGCCGTTCCTGAGTGGTACGGAGTTAGATTACCTGCTGCTGGCGGGTTCCCTGACACTGCTCTTCACAGGAAGCCGCTTCCTGGCCGTGGATTATCTGTTCTCCAGACAGGGGAACGCTCGCCAGAATGTGAGTGCTTGAATGGACTAACGATTGCTACAAATAATGAAGTGCAGGAATAGTCCTGTAATGAGGTTCTTTATTGGCCAGGCCGGTTCGGAAATTGATTTGCGAACCGGGCTGATCAGTAGAGAACTTTTTTTCTAAATATAGGAAAGTATATCATCTCGTCTCGTCATTCTTTATCTATATTTCTTCGGAATGAAACAGGCTGAGCCGCCAGAGGACGGCGACAGCCGTTTCACCTTGTTTGGACGACATGCCTTTGGTTTGGTACAATGAGAATAAGTATGCTACTAAGAAAAAATAAGGAGGATGCATTTTATGATTAACGTCATTCCATCCGATGCCCGCTCCAGCTTCGATCGAGGCTGGCTCCGTGGTAGTCACAGCTTTTCTTTCGGAGAATACCAAGACCCGGAGAATACGGCGTTTGGACCGATGCGGGTAGCGAACGACGATGTGATCGCGCCTGGTCGCGGTTTTGGAGCTCACCCACATAGTGATATGGAGATTGTATCGATCGTACTGAACGGCAAGTTGCGACATGAAGATAACCTTGGGAATGTAGCCGTTACAGGCTTTGGCGGTATCCAGCGGATGTCAGCAGGCAGTGGCATGATTCATACCGAACATAATGCATCCGATACCGAAGAAGTACGTTTGCTTCAGCTCTGGTTCATGCCACAGACCAAAGGGTTGGAGCCCTCCTATGAGACGACATCATTTGATTCAGCGGCATTGGCAGGAGCACTCGTGCCGATTGTATCCCCAGATGGGGGACCAAGAGTTGCGACCATTCATCAGGATATGACGATCTACCTTGGCCGATTAGCCAAAGAAGAAACGTTAACCTTTAATCAGGATTCGGGCCGTCGTATGTACATTTTCTCCATCGAAGGCAAGCTGGGATTGGATGGAGAGTACCTGTTGAACGAAGGCGACACGGCTCGTGTGGAACAGCGGGATTCAATCGAACTGCAAGGAAATGAAGATACGTTCTATATGATTATTGATTTGCCGTAGATGGCTGATGGAATGAACTCCAAGATGAAGGAGGATATACACGTATGGCGCAACAGGAATGGTTTATGGTTAAACATGCGGTGACCGGACGAGGATTAGCTAATAGCAAAACAGATTCGTTGTCCTATCGCTTCCAACAGGAGGGGACAGGCTTCATATTTACCGTTACGGGTCTGGACGAGCAGATGGTGGAACAGATTATGGAGCTTAGACAGGAACTGAACGTATTTCGCTTCGTCCAACGCAAGGACCAGCCCCTTTTGAAACACTGGTACTATGTAGATGGTGAACGGGTTGTGTACGACAGGGAGAGTCATACGCTAAGCATCTATGCGAAGTCGGAGATTCGTTATGTGCCTGAAGATTATTTTGCAGATTAACTTATAAGTAACGATAGAACTTGGAACATCCCAGAGGTCTCTGTTAATACAGAGGCCTCTTTTGCTGTCTGAAAACTCAGAGGATTTTATCGTAATTTTGCAAAAAAGACCACATAATTCCCTGCTGTCTGGCACAAGCTACCTTGTATAAAAACAAGAACGGAGGGGCGGCATATGGCGGACAAAACATCTGGGAAGGACAAGTCCCGGCAATCGGGAAGAACTTCAGAAAAAAAACATATCCCTTTGGGACTGCCGTCCCCGCCTTTTCTGCGGCAGCCGATTAGTGCAGTACATGAAACTCAGATTCAAGCGGTAAAGGAGATATTCTCCGATTGCTCGGATGTGGTTTTTCGCAACGTCATGATTACGCCTGAAGTGAAAGGACTTCTCGTCTATATTGAAGGCATTGTTAATTCGGCTGATATCCAGGAACACATGCTGCGTCCGATTATTCGTGGGCTGGTGCAGCAGCGCACAGATGAACCCAATGTTCCGCTGGACGATACAACTGTTGAGCTGACCCAGGTAAAGCGAGTGGATACCTGGGCTGCTGCGACAGAAGGTGTCCTTGCATCCTCCGCACTTCTGGTGATCGATGGAAGTAACAAAGCCTGGATGTTCAATGTCAAAGGCGGCGTCAGACGTGGTGTAGAGGAACCGCAGACAGAATCCGTGATTCGGGGGCCGCGGGAGGGATTTACCGAAACGCTTCGTGTGAATACGGCCTTATTGCGGTTCAAGCTGAAAACACCTTCTCTCAAGATGGTGAGTATGACCCTTGGCACAGACACCAAGACAGATATTGTGCTGACCTACCTGGATGGTATTGCTGATCCAAAAACGATTCAAGATGCCAAGAAACGTCTGGAAAAAATCAATATTGACGGCATCCTGGAGACGGGATATATCGAGGAATTGATTGAAGACCATCCCTATTCTCCTTTCCCTCAGATGCACTACTCGGAGCGTCCGGATACTGTTGCAGGCAATCTGTTGGAGGGACGCTTTGCCATTATGGTAGATGGTACCCCCTTTGCGCTGATTGCTCCAGTCACGATGTGGCAGATGCTTCAGGCAAGTGAGGATTACTATGAACGATTCTTTATCAGTAATCTGTTGCGCTGGATTCGCTTTTTGTTCGTAGCCATTGCGTTATTCCTGCCAGCGCTATACATCGCTATTACGACATTTCATCAGGACATGCTGCCAACCACATTGATACTGAGTATCGCGGGGGCACGGGAAGCTATTCCTTTTCCGGCACTGGTCGAAGCTCTCATCATGGAGCTATCCTTCGAAGCACTTCGTGAAGCAGGAGTCAGGTTACCGAAAACAGTTGGGCAGGCCGTCAGTATCCTGGGTGCACTTGTAATTGGGCAGGCGGCCGTCCAGGCAGGGATTGTATCTGCACCGATGGTTATTATCGTATCCATGACAGGTATTGCTTCCTTTACGATTCCACGGTTTAACTTTGCGATTACCGTTCGTTTATTGCGTTTTCCAATCATGTTACTGGCTGGCATGTTCGGACTGTATGGTATCGTGATCGGTCTGGTCCTGATATCGGTGCATCTGACCCAGATGACCTCATTTGGTGTGCCGTATCTGTCGGGTCTTAGCCCATACAGCAAAACAGATACCAAGGATATTCTCATTCGTGTACCTTGGTGGAAAATGATCAATCGTCCATCTACGGTTCACCGGGATCAGAAGCGGATGGCAGAGAAGATCAATGGTTCGCCTGAAGCAGAAGAGGGGTGGTAAACACATGCAGTTCATTCTGAAGTATCGCGCAGTGGCTGTACTGCTGTTATGTACCGTTCTAATCTCCGGCTGTTGGGATCGCGAAGAGATTAATGATGTAGCCTTTGTAATTGGAATCGCGATTGATAAGGAGAAGGATAACTACAGGACCAGCTTGCAGGTTGCGCTTCCTGGACAATCCGGTTCTTCGGGGAGTGAAGGAGGCGGAGGAGGTACCAGTGGTGATAAATCCTGGTTCATGTTATCCAATACAGCCAAGACCTTTCGTGGAACTTCGCTCGAAGGACAGAAGGCATTATCACGCAGACTGTATTACGCCCATCGTCGTACCTTGTTAATTGGGGAGGATCTGGCAAGGGAAGGTGTGGCTCCCATGCTGGATTTGTTAACACGTTACCCACTCAACCGATTCTCGGCACTGCCGGTGATCACCAAAGGTGAAGCTTACAAAGTATTGGATACTGATGCACCCATAGAGAAATTTCCTTCTGAAATGGTGCGGGAATTATGCTTTCTGAATATGCGCAACCCCCGCTCGCTTAAGACATTTATAGATTCCATTTTGGATGAAGGTGTAGATCCTTTTCTGCCCATCGCCTCAGTTGCAGACAATGTACCGAAGACCTGGAAGGATTCCAAGACAAATATCAAGCTGGATGGATTGGCTGTATTTAAGAAAGATAAACTGGTAGGCATGATTGAGAAAGCGCCAGCCGATGCGCTGATTCTGGCTATGGGCGAAGCGAATGCCCCGGAAGTGATGGTCAAAGCTCCAAGAGGGGAAGGAGATATATTCCTTAAGCTGAACGAAAATAATTCTTCCCTTCATCCCAGTGTCAATAATGAGAAGGTCAAGGTGACCATTCAAATGTATGCCAAGGGCGTTATCGTGGATAACGAATCGAATTACGGTGACCGAAGTGAGAAAGAGATTTTGAAGTTAAATGAAGGTGTTCATGAAAAGTTGAAATCAGACATTGAGGAAGGTATCCGGTTGGTGCAGCATAAATATAACGCTGATATCCTTGGAATCGGACGATCGATCCATCAACACTTACCGGCAGAGTGGGACAAAATAAAGGATCGCTGGGACGCCATATACCCTGATGTTGAGGTGGAAGTCATCCCCCATGTCATTATTGAAAATGTAGGGGTAGTCAACAAACCAATTGGTGTTGCAGAGGAGGATATTGTCCATGATTAAGCCGCTTATGTTTACCTACCTGGGAATGGTCATCGTAGTGATTTTGATGGATTTCAGACATATGAAGCAAGCAGCAGCCATTAATCGCTGGCTATCCTATGGTTTCATTGCAGTAGGGACAGGCATCTGGATCTACGTGACACACTTGAGTAAAACATTCTACGTTTCTGTGTGGATAAGTCACGTCGTTCAGCGATTATTACCACTTCCCTAGATTCTGTATCAGAGGACAGGTGATTGCTGTTATGCGCTCGGAAGGAGGCAGGTTATGAATCAGAAAGTGACCCATCGGCAGATGGTGCTTCTTATACTGATGCTCAGCATTACAGGAACGTTGATCCAGCCTCATGCGCAAGCTATTTTTTACGCGGAGCAGCACGCGTATCTCTCCTATGTGCCTGTTGTGCTTGTGATGACTGCATCGCTGTGGATGTTGAGCCGGGTTCAGCGGCGATTTCCTGAGAAGGATCTGTTCGAGTCGCTCATCGGACGATTCCCCTTACTGGGAAGATTAATGGGGTTTTTGTATATTCTGTTTTTTTTCTTTGTGTTTGCAAGAGATATCCGGTTAACAGGTGACTATATCAGTATCACATTGCTGGAGACGACACCGATCTCTATCATTGTGATGTCACTGATGATTATGGGCGTTTTTATCGTCCGAGGGGGATTGGGCTCCTTAATTGGAATGACAGAATTATATGTTACTTTGTTCCTGCTGAACTCGGTTATTTTACCTTTCATGCTCATTCAACAGATCGACATGGACAACCTGATGCCGTATTTTCATGTCGATGTTGCAGGCGTAGGTAAAGGGAGCTGGTACATATTTTCATTTTATGGCGAGATGATTGCATTGCCCTTTGTTATCAAGGGTAGTGATTTCCGTTTTAAGTCTGCGCTATGGGGAATTCTCATCTCTGGCGTTCTGATGATGCTAATTGTGGTGGAGACAATTACGTCCATAGGTGTTCCGATTGCTTCAAGACTGGTATACCCTTCTTATGAACTGGCAAGACAGCTGCAAATTAGTGACTTTCTGGACCGGTTTGACCTGGCACTGGCAGCAGCGACTTTGCCTACAATGATCACGAAGATTGCTTTTGACCTGTACTTTGTCTGCTGGGGACTGAAGCGGATGATTCCGAAAGTGTCGGGAAAGATGATGACAGGCCCGGTGGCCTTGGTTGGATTCGTATGTGCTTTCTGGTTCTTCCGAAACGCGATTCAGCTTAATCGTTTTACCCGGGAATGGACATGGATCGCCATTGTTTTCGAAGCGCTGTTCCCCATTGTGCTGTTCCTTTTTCTTCGTCCTCGCAAAAAGGATAAAAAAGAATCTACCCAACAGAGATCGAGAGACCAGTCAACGAAAGAGAAGCATGAACAGGGACATGAATCCTCTGATTCGGAGAAGAACGGAGAGAAAAGAGGGCAGGATTCCCATGGTGGGGAACTCCAGCCTTCCTGATGCATTCCATCAAAAATCCTTATAGATGAACGGGCAAAAAGAGGGGAAACACAGTTTCCCTTCACAGAAGTACCCTGTATACTGTAGTCAGACTGATGAACATTCGGCTGAACTAACGGGGGGGAACATGAATGGCTCAACATTTGGCAGGTGTGCGTGTAGCATTGACAGGACCACGAAAATCGAAAGAAATGTCCATACTGGTTGAAAAAATGGGTGGAATCCCGCTTGTGCGACCGGCACAGGGGACCGTATTCCTGGATGACCGGAGTATCAGGGACGGGCTGGTATCCTGGATCTCAGACCCGCCAGATTGGGCGGTATTAACGACGGGTATGGGATTGGATGCATTGTTTGAAATGGCTGAGGATATGGAAGTGGCGGGAAAATTACTGGATGTATTATCGCAATCCTCAATTGCGGCAAGGGGATACAAGACGGTGAATGCGCTCAAAAAGCGCAAGTTAACACCATTGGTACGAGATGATGACGGTAGCACGGATGGGCTCATTCGAGAATTCGCCCCACATGATCTCGCAGGGAAAAAGGTTATGTTGCAGCTTCATGGGGAGACAGCTCCCAAACTTGTCGCATGGTTGGAAGAACAAGGCGCACTCGTCAGACAAGTGCTTCCTTACCGCCATGTACCGCCAGAAGAGACAGAGCTGGAACAGTTAATGAATGAAATTCTAAAGTTCGAAGTAGATGCTGTTGCGTTCACAAGTGGACCACAGGTCAGATTTCTGACCCAATATGCAGCCTCCCAGGACAAGCTTGAGCCGATGCTTGCAGCCTTCAGACAAGGTGTAATTCCTGCGTCTGTAGGTAAAGTTACAGCAAACTCCATGCGTGAAGAAGGCATTGAGGCACTGGTCATTCCGGAGGAAGAGAAGATGGGAGCACTCATCGTTGAGCTTGGACGTTACTTTGCAGCAGGGCGTGCGGCCAAGATTAGAGATTAGTGGCCTGCTTTTAGATCAGTTCGACAAAAAGCTTTTGGCGTCGCTTCATGAATAAAGGGTGTGCATTAACTTAACCGCATCGCTATATGATGCGGTTTTGTTTAGATTATAGAATTTATACGTTTTCAGCGGAGCTGAAGGATTCGATAATCGCAAGAAAAGGTGGATATGACGATGACCATTGCAGATCGTAACGCGAGACCCCGACTGATCATTGCAGGCACCGGAAGTGGTGCAGGAAAAACGACAGTAACCTTGGGGCTAATGAGAGCACTCGCCCAGCGTGGTTTGAGTGTACAGGGGTTCAAATGCGGCCCGGACTATATTGATCCGACATACCATACCGCCGTCACGGGCAGACCGTCACGTAATCTGGATGCATGGATGACATCGGCTGAGTATGTGAGAGATACGTTCGAGAAGGCATCGGCGGGACATGATATTTCCATTATTGAAGGCGTTATGGGCCTCTACGATGGCAAAGATCCGCTTAGCAATACAGGCTCAACTGCAGAGATTGCTCTGGTCACGCAGACCCCTGTGATCCTGGTCGTGGATGTACGCAGCATGGCTCGCAGTGCGGCCGCGATTGTCCTGGGTTTTCAACAATTGGAACCTGAATTAAATATTGCCGGAGTAATCGTCAACCGTTGTGGAAGTGAGGGTCATTATACCATTGTGAAAAAAGCCATTGAGCAGATGTGCGGCATTCCGGTGGTTGGCTGGCTGAAGCGTGACGAGGACATGTCCATTCCGGAGAGACATCTGGGACTGGTACCTGCGATCGAGCGCGGTGAACTGGAGCCATTATTTCAGCGGGCTGCCGATGTGTTAATGGAAGGCACCGATCTGGACCTTCTGCTGGAACTGGCGGCAAGCGCCCCGCCGTTAAATGCAGAAGAAATGAGTCCTGCCATGACTGCCCACACGGATTCGGCTAATGCTGAATCAGGCTCTTATTCCGACCGAAATTTCAATTCAGTGATTCACGTTAATAATCGACATGTATCTTATGCGGTGCAGCCTGTCATTGCCATTGCGCGCGATGCGGCCTTTAATTTCTATTATTCTGATAATCTGGAATTGCTCGAAGCAGCCGGGGCACGATTACAATACTTCAGTCCACTCGCTGGTGAAGGTATTCCAACGGATGTGGATGGCATCTATTTGGGCGGTGGATTTCCAGAGGAATTTGCAGCAGAGATTGCGGGTAACCAGGGGTTCTTGGAAGGACTTCGACAGGCAGCACACTCCAACATGCCTTTATTTGCCGAGTGTGGTGGTTACATGGTGCTCGGGGAAACGTTGACCGACCGTGAAGGATTTAGTTTCGACATGGCGGGGATTATCCCCGCAAAGGTGCAGATGCAGAAGAAGCGAGCTGCGCTTGGCTATCGTGAAGCGAGTAGCGTTCAGGATTCCTTTTTGCTAAAAAAGGGTGAAGTACTTCGAGGTCATGAATTTCATTATTCGACAATGACCTATCGTGATGAAGAAACGATTCCTTATGCGTATGAGACCAAGGGGATGCGTGGCTTGAAGCAAGAGGGATATGCCGCAGGTAACATCGTGGCGGGGTATACGCACGTTCATCTGGGCTCTTATCCGGCAGCCGCTCGAAGATGGGTGGAGCACTGTCTAGCCTATCGGCAGGAGCGATATATGCAGAGATAATAGCAGCTTTTTATAGCTCAAATAGATAGCTGAATTCAATAAGCAAAATGGCTCTAATCTCGCTTTTACCTCATGAGTCTTTGGTCGTGAAGTTGGCGATCCCATTCTGAATTAAAGGTTTTCAGATGAATATGTGGAATGAATAAAAGACAGAATCATTATGCGAGGGAGGGACATCATGATGAGAACCGTATGTGTAACAGGAGCTGCTCGGGGATTGGGATTGGCTTTGACGGCACAGATGCTGAAGAGAGGGTATCTCGTGTATGCGGCCGGACTGGACGTGGAAGATTCCGAGGGAATTCGTATGCTTGCAGAAGGATATCCGGACCATCTGCGCGCCATCGAACTGGATATCGCGGACGACCTGTCGGTAGCTCTGTTCACGGAGACATTGAAGCTGGATACGAATCATCTGGATATGCTGATCAATAATGCGGCTATACTAGGGAGTATTACGGATCATATCCGCGGGCCGTTGAATATGGCGGAGATGGCTGAAGTATTTAATGTGAACACCTTAGGTACACTGCGTGTGACTCATTCCCTGTTACCCCTCCTTCTTCAAGGACAGGTCAAGCTGATTGTTGATATCTCTTCCGAGGCTGGAAGTATAGAGCAATGCAGTCGGGATGGGTGGTATGCCTATTGTATGTCCAAAGCTGCTTTGAACATGCAGGCCCGTCTTGTGCACAATGGTCTGAAGGATGAAGGCGGACAAGTGATGCTTGTGCATCCCGGTTGGGTACAGAGTTATATGAGGGGCGAATTGGATGTTTCTGCGGATCTCACGCCCGAGCAATCTGCACAGCATATCGCAGTACTTATCGACCGCCATGAACAGTTTAAAGGAGATCAACCCGCATATGTGGACTACAAGGGCAAGAAGCTCCCCTGGTAGTTGATTGATACAGTGAGGTGAACAAGAAAGGAGATTGATTGAATGGATCATCGTAAAAAAGCATTACTACTTGGCGATTATACACATCCGGATTGGCACCCGCTTCAAGGTGTGGATGCGGAGATTAGCCGAATTTTCCATGATACTATGACTGTGCAGTGCAGTGAGAATCGGAATATGCTGCTGCAAGAAAATATAACCGGGTTTGATGTATGTATCTCATACATGGACGATTGGAAGGGGAAAGTCTCTCCACAGCAGACAGCAGGTTTGTTGTCCTATGTAAGTAATGGAGGTGGACTGGTCATTATACATAACGGCATCTCGCTCCAAAATCGTTATGAGCTCAAACAGATGATCGGTGCCAAGTTCCTGCATCATCCGGCATATGCACCGCTTGAATTTACTGTAACGGCGGAAAGCCATCCCGTGACGGAGGGCATTTCGAGTTTCACAATGGAAGAAGAGCCGTATCAGTTCGAATTTGGTTCTTTTGCTGAAACGAAGATATTGCTGGAATATCAATCCGAAGATGGACCAAAACCTGCGGTTTGGGCGCATCGATATGGTGTTGGACGTATTGTTTATCTGATGCCGGGTCACCATGTGCCGTCTTTTGCACACGAAACGTACCGCAAGTTACTTCTGCAAGCAGGCAAATGGGCTGCACGTTACGTCTGATCGGACAGGCAACTTTGCATGCAGAGTATAAGGGGTATAATATAGAGATCAACGAAGAGGAGGATGACAAAAATGAGCGATTTGTTCAAAAAGGCGATCTCGTTAGGGCTTGGTCTTACTGTTGTAAGCAAAGAAAAAATTGAGAAAACCGTGGATGATTTGGTCAAGCGCGGGGAACTTGCGCCCGGTGAATCCAAAGCTTTGGTTGAACGTCTGCTGGAACGGGGCGATGAAGAGCAGGGTCAGTTCAAGAGAATGATTCAGGAGCAGGTCAAGCGAGTGCTTCAGGAAGCGGGTGTGGCATCCGAAAGTGATGTAACCAGTCTGGAACAGCGCGTTGCTGTTCTGGAGAAAAAACTTGCCGAACTGGGCCAATCACCACAGCTCCACCCTGATGAATCCCCGGCTCCACTTGAAGTTCCTCCTCCTCTCAAAGGAAACGAGATCGAGTAGATGGCAGTGCGAATTAAACATGTCGGCAGATACCGTGAAATTGCCATGGCGCTAGTGCGTCATGGCTTCGGTTATATGGTCGAGGAGCTGGGTTTGTTCCAGCTGCTGGCTCTGCCCAGACGGTGGATGTCGCGTGAAGCACATACCACCAAAACGCTGAGTGAACGCATCAGGCTTGTGCTGCAGGAGCTGGGGCCAGCTTTCGTTAAGCTGGGGCAACTCGCAAGTACAAGGGCAGATCTATTGCCTGAGTCTGTCATTCGTGAGCTGGTGAAGTTGCAGGATCAGGTCCCGCCGTTCTCTTCCGAGACGGCACGGGGTATTTTGGAACAGGAATTGGATATACCGCTGGAGGAGATCTTTTCCCGGTTCGAGGATACCCCTGTAGCTGCGGCCAGTATTGGACAGGTGCATCTGGGCAAACTTCGAAGCGGTGAGTCGGTAGCCATCAAGATTCAGCGGCCGGGTATATCGCGTATTGTGCAGCGTGACCTGGATATTTTGCGTGAGCTGACAGCCATGGCGGAGAAGCGCTGGGACTGGGTGAAGCAATATCAGATTCCGCAAATGGTCGAAGAATACGCTCAGGCGTTGATGGCCGAGCTGGATTATACGGTCGAAGGCCGCAATACGGAAAAGATTGCACAGCAATACCAACAGGACAACAAGGTGAAAATCCCGACAATTTACTGGGATCAGACTTCGTCCCGTGTGCTCACTATGGAGTATATCGAAGGTATCAAACTCAATGATCGTGAAGAACTGGTCAGACGCGGCCATGATCTGAACAACATTGCCGAGCGGCTGGTGGATTCATTATTGAATCAGATTTTTATTCAGGGTTTCTTTCACGCTGACCCACATCCGGGCAATCTGATGGTATTGAAGGATGGACGTCTTGCCTTTATAGACTTCGGTATGGTGGGCAGTCTGAGTGATGAGATGAAACAACAGCTCGCTTCGCTTATTATTGGATTAATGCGCAAAGATACGGACAGTATGATCCGGGCGATTGAAAAATTGGGCATGATGCCAGATGACATGGACCTGCGTGGACTTCATGTGGATTTGGACAAGTTGCGTAGCAAATATTACGATATTCCCTTTTCCAAGATTAGTGTGGGTCAGGCGTTAAATGACTTGTTCGGCGTAGCCCAGAGGCACCGGGTTGTCATGCCTGCCGATATTCTGCTGCTCGGTAAATCGTTGCTAACAATGGAAGGTGTCATCGAACATCTCGATCCTTCCCTGAGCATCGTAGATATGGCCGAGCCCTTTGGCCGGAAGCTGATCAAGGAACGTTTTAGCGCAGGAAGAATCAAGAATCGGTTGTTCCGCAGTGCGTCCGATATGGCCGAGAGTGTCATTGGTCTGCCAGGGCAGTTAAGGCAGTTATCATCCATTATTAGCAAAGGCAAGCTGAGGCTGGAGATCAGTGTCCCTGAACTGGATGCACTCATGCGCAGAATGGATCAGATCAGCAATCGGCTGTCCTTCAGTATCGTGCTGCTCGCCTTCTGTATCATCATGGTGGGCCTGATTATCGGTTCGTCGATCAGTCATCAGTCCACGATGCTGTGGGATATTCCGGTCATTGAGATTGGTTTCCTGGTGGCGATTCTGATGGTGGCTTTCCTGCTCTATTCGATATTCAAATCGGGAAGGTTCTAGCAATAGCATGACATTACAAGAGTACTCGCAAAGAGACTTTATCCAAAGGATCTTTGCGGGTTATTTTTTGTGAATAGAGAATTGGTGAGTAAATTATAGAAATATTAAGATAATAGAAGAAAAGGTTCTGTTTTTTCGCCTTAACTGTATTAGTACATATCCAGTCCTGTGACTATAATAATAGGTCAGTACATTAACGGACCCGGTTTTTCTGAGAGGGGAAAACCTATTGGCATCAGGATCAGTTCCTGATGTCACACGAGTAAGACAACTGAAGGCAGTAATGGAATATCAGCGGTACACACTGGAACGGAAAAGACGTGAGTGCTCATGAACCCGTCAAGGTTATACGGATGGGGAAGAATGGGTGCAGCTCAGGCAAGAGCATAGACGAATGATGCGGAGAGGAATCCGTTGTTTTGTGCTGTCCTGGGTAGTTGGTTAGTGTGAACGGCTTCCGTTACTCTTCAGCAGGATTGACCATTATAAGGAATACACGTAGGAGGAACGGCACTAACATATGAATACTTTAAAACAACAATGGTTTGGCAACATTCGCGGAGACGTGCTGGCAGGAATTACGGTAGCGCTGGCGTTAATTCCGGAAGCCATTGCGTTCTCCATCATTGCGGGTGTTGATCCAATGGTCGGGTTGTATGCTTCGATTACGATTGCGATTGTGATCTCGATTGCTGGTGGAAGACCAGGCATGATCTCGGCGGCAACAGGTGCCATGGCGGTACTGATGGTTGGACTCGTCAAGGATTATGGCGTGGAATATCTTTTTGCAGCGACGATTTTGACGGGAATTATTCAGTTTATTTTGAGTATTTTTAAGGTGGGGCGATTCATTACGTTTGTGCCTCATTCGGTACTGACCGGATTTGTGAACGCACTGGCTATACTAATCTTTATGGCGCAGTTAACCCATTTCACGGGAGCGAATTGGATCATGTATGCGATGGTGGCAGGTACGCTGGCGATCGTTTATATTTTGCCAAGGTTTTTCAAAGCCGCACCGGCTCCGCTGATTGCCATTATCGTGATGACGATCATTACGGCGATGTTAAATCTGGATGTGAAGACTGTCGGCGATATGGGGAACCTGACCAGTACATTGCCGATGTTCCACTTGCCTAATATTGCATGGACTTGGGACACGCTGATGATTCTACTGCCCTATTCATTCACTCTGGCACTCGTCGGTTTGCTGGAATCTCTCCTGACCGCTACCATTGTGGATGAGATGACGGAGACCAAGAGCAGTAAAAACCGCGAAGTACGCGGTCAGGGGATTGCCAACTTCATTAATGGTTTGTTCGGTGGTATGGCTGGGTGTGCCATGATTGGGCAATCGGTGATTAATGTGAAGTCTGGCGGACGCGGAAGATTATCCACGTTTACCGCAGGTGCGTTTCTCGCGATCCTGTTGTTGCTGCTCAGCGGAGTGGTGAAACAGGTACCGATGGGTGCGCTCGTCGGTGTAATGTTTATGGTGTGTATCGGAACATTCGACTGGAGTTCCATCAAAAATATTGCCCGTGTGCCTCGGGCGGAAGCCTTTGTCATGATCGTGACGGTGGCGATTGTGGTCTATACCCACGATCTGTCGATCGGGGTCATGGTCGGCGTTGTGCTCAGTGTGCTGCATTTTGGCTGGAAACAGACCAAGATCCGCGTACAGGCGAGCCAGGAGCAAGGACAGAAAGTATATCGGGTTCACGGACCGTTCTTCTTCGGTTCTTCGTCCCGGTTTGTGGACGAGTTCGATGCAGAAGCTGATCCGAAGGAAATCACGATTGATTTCGGAGGTTCACATATCTGGGACAATACGGCGGTTGTGGCTATTGGCAAAGTGAAATTCAAATACGCAAAGCTGGGCAAAACCGTGCACCTGCGCGGGTTGAACGAAGAGAGCACTCGCATTCTTGAACGGAGTGGATTTGCCACAGCTGGAGGGCACGGTTCGTAACTTGGTTTTGGACGAATTAGACAACGAATAGATAACATAAAAAGATACTTTTTAATCAGCGGCGCACTTTTTCCGGAAATCGGGGTGAGGGCGTCGCTGATTTTTATTAGAGCCTGAGGCATGCTAGGTTAATAAACCAACCTCAAACTCACTTGGTCGATACAAGTTACGCTGATCTTGGAATTTTGTGCTACAAGTTGGGTGGGTAACGCTGTATCCCCTTTTGTTTTGCTTGACTAACGTGTAAACTACAGGGTATGGAGAAGAAGAGCAACGAGTGGATTGCTTTTTAAAAAATTCATTTCATAATCATGATTGATATAAGGAAAACTAGTCTTGATGGCAGATACTGATACTGAGTCATTATGAAATGGACTTATCTAAATGAATATACAGAGGTGTAACGATTGGCAAACTTTGAACAACTGGGCATTCGCCCGGAATGGTGCGAAATCCTGAAACATCAGGGCATCGCCGTGCCGACTCCGGTACAGGAGCGTTCGATTCCGGTACTGCTGGGTGGACGCGATATTATCGCTGAGGCACAGACAGGAACAGGGAAAACGCTGGCATTTTTGCTGCCGATTATTCAGAAAATTAACGTATCCGACCGTTCGCCGCAAGCGTTGATTATTGCGCCTACGCGTGAGCTTGCGCTGCAAATTACGGAAGAAGCGAAGAAACTCACGGCAAACGACGATAAACTGCATGTGCTTGCCGTATACGGCGGGCAGGATGTGGACAAGCAACTGCGTAAATTGCAGAACGGAACCCAGATCGTTATTGGCACACCCGGGCGTCTGCTGGATCACCTGCGCCGTGGCACGTTGAAGCTTGATAATGTGAAAAAACTGGTGCTGGATGAAGCCGACCAAATGCTGCACATGGGCTTCCTGGACGATGTGGAGACGATTCTTAGTGAGCTTCCACACAAACGTCAGACAATGCTGTTCTCAGCAACGATGCCTAAGGGCATTCGCAACCTGGCGAAGACCTACATGAAAGATCCGGAAGATGTAAAAGTGTCTTCCCAATCTGTTATCCCGATCAAACAAATTCGCCAGCAAGTACTGGAATGCACGGATCGCGGTAAGCTTGAAGCGCTTCGCGGCATGATTGATACGTATCGCCCATACTTGGCGATTATTTTCTGCCGGACCAAGCGTCGTGCATCCAAGCTGAACCAAGATCTGCGTGAAGCAGGTTATGCAAGTGATGAACTTCATGGAGATCTGTCCCAATCCAAGCGTGAGAACGTAATGAAAGCGTTCCGCGATGCCAAACTGCAAGTACTCGTTGCTACAGATGTAGCTGCACGTGGACTTGATGTTGAAGGCGTTACGCATGTATTTAACTACGATATGCCGCATGATGCGGAAAGTTATATCCACCGGATTGGCCGTACGGGCCGTGCAGGCGGTACAGGTCTTGCTGTAACGTTTGCAACAGAGCACGACAGACCGGAACTTGCACGTATTGAACAAGGAATCGACCAGAAGCTGTCCCGTATCCAGTGGACAAGCGAAGGTCCAATTGCTTCAACTGGAGCAGCTAGACGTTCCATCAACAGTCAAGGGGATGACGAACGTTCAGGCGGACGCTCTTCCGGAACTGGCAGTGCCCGTCGCGGTGCAGGCCGTAACGATCGCAGAGATGGCGGACGTGGGGGGCGTGGTTCCCGCGGCGGCGAAGGTGGACGCAGTGAAGGCGGACGCAGTGGTGGTCGTAGCGGTGGCCGCAGTAGCGACAGCAGTCGCGGAGCAGCAGGTCAAGGTGGACGCGGTGCGGGTCGCAGTGGCGACGAGCGCAGCGCAGGTCGTGGTTCGGCGCGCAGCAGCGACAGCAGTCGCGGAGCAGCGGGCCAAGGCGGACGCGGTGCAGCTAGCAGCGGCTGGGCTGGCCGTAGCGCCGACAAGCGCACCTCCGGGCGCAGCAGCGAAGGCTCTCGCCGTCCGGAATCCGCAGGACGCGGACCGGCGAAGGGTGACCGTCGCGATTCTCGTCGCGGACGGTAAAGCCTTGGCGCAAGCGGCGATGTAGCCGCAATTGCGCAGGCACCATGCCATGCCAGAGTGATTGGCATGGCACATATGAGAGGGTTCGGGTACAAATGTACCGAACCCTCAGATCAAGGGTCGCGACGGAACCACGTCGCGGCCCTTTTTCACCAGGACAGATGCTCATTTCCGCTTATTCTTTTTGTCATCTGCGAGTGCCTGCTTGCGCGCCTGCTTGGTCCATGGAAGATGCCATTTAGGTATTCCCTATCTGGTTTTTCTTTCTGTCCGTGTACTTCGCATAGCACTTGGCAGACTGCCATAAAATTCAAAAACACCTCATCCTAGACCTAAGGATGGGGTGTTTTTGGATTAATTCTTATATCATTAGAATCATAACCTTCGATCTGTGGTGCTGACTCGCATGCAGGGGTGGATGATATTGTATTCGTCTATATACAGGGAGTGAGTTTGCACTAAACTACGTTTTTCTTTCTCAATATATCATCCCTACAGCTGAACATCTGCGTATTGATCCCGATATTTCTCGTTATACACCCGGCCTACCGACTCCGCCAATCCCCCTCGTGCCTTGCTCGGATAGCGTTCAATCGTGTGATAAAGTCTCATGAAGCGATCCTTGGGCATAAAGCGGGCGTAGCGGGTAATAAGACTAGGGAATAACTCAATATATTTGCTCTTGCGCACGGCAGCAGCAGCTACGGCTGTAAGTATCTGAATTCCATTGTGGAGCTGTAAAATATTCACTTCATAGGTTGCGATATAACGAATCGCATCTTCACGGATCAAATCCGGCTTAAGTCGTGCGATCTCACCGATATATTCAGCGAGCAGCCGCTCGAAACTGCGTAGTAGCAAGGGCTTGAGCTGCAGATCCATATCACTGCGCAGGACAAAGGATTGTAACAGCGCAACCTGCTGCAGTCGAATCCGGTCATTGTAGACGAGTGAGCCGATCTCGCGGAGCATCTCATAGGCAAGTGCTTCATCCTGCTTTCGAGCTTCGGCGACCAGAGCCCAGTTGCGGTTAATACCCTGGCGGATGAGTTCCTCATCCTGTTGCAACGTGCGCTTCAACTCGCGCTGCTGTTCTACCTCGAACGAACGTTTCTGCATGAAGATGAGTAAGGCCAGAAGCAGCAGGGAAACGCTGGCTGCCGCCATGGTCTGATCTATGGTCTCACCGAAATAGGTGGCAGCAGCACCGAACAATATGGTAATGAACAGGTCGCGTGCAATGCGGCGTTTCACACGGGAAGTCGCCTTCGACTGAACGGAGTTCAGGGTACCCCGGCCACAGGCCGTGCACTCCTCTTCCCACAGGCAGGTGTACTGTCCACAACGTGAGCAGACTTGCAACTTTTCATAGGCATAGGTCGTTCGATGAAATGGTCTTATGGATACAACTAGTTTAGTACTCATGCTCAATCACGCTCACCATTCAGAATAGTGTAGAGGGTACGATCCGTCTCTTCGCGGGAGACCGGTTTCCGCCGATGAAGGTGGAGTGCAAAACCCTTTATCATGACAAAAAGAAACAATATGGCGAGGCATCCGTATGTAACCATAATCCGTTCCCTTCTATAGCTTGGTAATCAAGCGCTGTTATATTGCAGTTTGCTGGCAATAACTATATCATATTTCCATAGTTGGTACTTTTGTGCCAGTTGCAGGCGTGAAATCGTCGATTTTTGTCAGTCATTACAAAACTGTAACTCAAGATAGGGGTGCTTTTCAGAATTTATTAGCAGACTGTTAAGATTTCCTTAAGGCTTGACGCCTATAATAAACTATTCCCATTTTAATCTCAAACGTGAAGGAGTACACCCAATGCTGCGGACACGCAAAATACGCTGGCTCAGTGGAACGATGGTTCTGCTGGCAATTCTAACGCTACTGTTACCTCAAGCGTTGCTGCCACAAGCTGCAGCGGCTCAGGCACAGACAAGCGGAATCGATGCGGTACTTGTAGCCGATGTAAGTAACTCGATGAATACAAGTGACCGTGACAAGATCAGTAATGAAGCCATGAAAATGTTTATTGATATGCTGCCCGTCCAGGGGGACAAGGTAGGGATTGTCGCTTATACCGATCAGGTGGAGCGGGAAAAGGCTATGCTTACGATTCAGTCCGATACGGACAAGAGCAGCCTGAAGGATTTTATTGATCAGCTCGGCCGGGGGCCATATACCGATGTCTCAGTTGGTGTCGCCGAAGCCGTGAACATACTGAATCATGGTGCAGACCCATCCCACTCGCCGATGATCGTGCTGCTGGCGGATGGTAACAATGACTTTAACAAAACCAAAGGCCGTACACAGGCACAATCTGATGCTGACCTGGCAAAAGCCGTGAAGGAAGCACAGGATCAGGGCATTCCGGTGTATACGATTGGACTGAACGCGGATGGCAAGCTGAACAAGAATGCACTCGCAGACCTGGCTCAGCAGACCGGAGGCAAGTCATTCATTACCGATACGCCGGATGATCTGCCACAGATTCTGAGTGAGATCTTCGCCGATCATGCCAAACTGAATGTGGTCAAGCTGCCCTCTGTAACGGGAAACGGCAGTTATCAGGAAGTTACCGTGAATGTACCGAACGACAGTGTATTGGAAGCAAATATTTCGATCATATCCTCGAAGCCGGTGGAAGTGCAATTGACGGACCCTTCCGGACAAGCCGTGGATATGAACTCGGATGCAGCCAAGCTCTCGACTTCGAAGAGTTATTCACTCGTGAAGCTGTTGAAACCCCAAGAGGGAGACTGGAAACTTCGGGTAAAAGGGGCTCCGAAAGACAGCATCGATATCAACCTGTTGTTCAACTACGATCTTCAGCTCGTTGTGGACCCAATTAAGACCAAGTCCTATACCAAAGGAGACAAGGTTGATCTTGCAGCCAAACTGGAGAATGGCGGTCAGCCGCTTCAGGATAATGATCTGTATACAGATATGAAGGCCACGCTGGTTGTGAAAGATGTAGATACAGGTAAAAGCGAGGAACAACCGCTGGAAAACACAGGTTCTGGTTTTGCCGGAACGTTTGAAGTACCAGACAATCATAACTATGAATTAGTCATCCGTGCGGAAGAAGACAGCTTCTACCGTGAAAGTGAGCCAATCACGATCAACGCGAGCGGAGCAGCTGGAAGTGGATCTCAACCAACAACGTCTGGCGGTGAACAGGACAAGCCGTTTCCTTGGTTGCCTGTCATCCTGGGTGTTGTAGCTCTGATTGTGGTCGGTGTTGGTGCATGGTTCCTGCTGGGCTGGCTGAAACGAAAAAATCGAGGTTTTGTAGGCCAGATGGTCGTGGAGATTCGTGATGAGAACACGGGAGATAAATCATATCCGCAATATAAAAAGCTGGTATCCTTCCGGGGCAGATTCCATCTGCATCAGTTGTTGCAACTGGACCCTGAGCTGAAGGAAACCGAAAAATACGTATTTACGCCCAGCAATGGGGATCGAATTATAATCCGTAACACCGCAGGCGGTACGCTGGAGAAATCCGGTCGTGCAGTCGATGCAAGCTCAGGCGTTGAACTGAAGAACGGTGACCGACTGAGCATCCCGCTGCAACAGGCGGACAAGACCATTTTGATTGAGTACCTGGTGTAAAAATGATTGCCAATAGAAGTTGGATCTAACCGTTTACACGAGAACGCAGAGGACAGAAAAAAGCTGGAGAAGCGAAGCGTTCGCCTTTATCCCCAGATTTTCACCTATGAAAAAGAGAATCAAAAAATCTGGGGATAACAGCGATCGGAAGGTTGTTCTGTCATCGGAGTGGCAAGTGTAATCATGTTGTAGTTCCGACTGCGTTAATCTAAGGAGGACATGGAATGAAACCGATTGTTAGAGAACATATTCAGCAACTGGATGTATCACTTGGCGGAGGTATTGTCAGTGAGAAGATCAGAGTTGATACAATTGATAACCCCATTCTGATTATCGGTCTGGGAGGAACGGGAATTGATGCGTTGCTGCGCCTCAAATATCAGATCAACCGTCGTTTCAAGCTGCCACAGGACCCGGTATCCAAGAAAAAAATGGACAAGCCGGACAATGTGGAGTTTCTGGCTTTTGAGACAAACGAACAGGATCGTGCCAAAAAGTATAAAGGGATCGGACTTGATCCGATCAATGAATTCGTATTGCTGTCCAATGCCGAGATTGGCGGACTTCTACAGAACCGCAGCGTGCTTGAACCGTACATTACGGACTGGCTGTCTCCCGAACTGAGCATCACGGATGGTATGAACGGCGCCGCAGGTGTACGTCAGGCTGGACGTCTGCTCCTGTTCACCAAGATTAATCAGGTCGTACAGGCCATCGATAAAAAGATCAAAACCTTATCCGTAGGCACCAACAAAAAACTGATGGTGTTCCTGCTGACAGGTCTGTCCGGCGGAACAGGCAGCGGCTGTTTCCTCGATATTTCCTATATCGTGCGCGGCATTATCGAACGGGATCACGGCTCTGCCGGGATTGACCGCGTGAATACGCTGGGCTATCTGTTCACGCCAGACGTGAACCTGTCCAACAAAAGCTTGAGCGAACACACTCGTGAATACATTCGTAAAAACGGATATGCTGCGCTCAAAGAGCTGGATTACTGGATGAACGTGGATAGCCGCGGTGAGCGGTTTACACAGAAGTACGGCAATATTTTAACAGTCAACTCACCACTGCCACCATTTAACCTGTGTCATCTGATCTCTGCAACCAATACCGAAGGCAAATTGCTGGAGAACGCCTACGATTACTGCATGAACGTCACTGCCGAGAACATTACCAACTTCATGGCAAGTGAGGAGAAGCAGTCGGGTGAGGAGTTTGCGATCCATGACTATATCAGCAACATCCGGACCAACATTGCACAGATGAACAAGGTGTACCCGGCTAACTATGATTACAACATCATCGGTGCATCTTCGGCTGTACTGCCAATTGAAGAGATGACCACGTATCTGGCGTATCGCATGTTCGACAAAATGAACACCATGTTCTCCAAAGCACCGAACCAGGAGGATACCGAGAAGTTCGCCCGCAAGCTGGGCATTGATCTCGAAAGTGTGGTCAAGTCCTTTGAAGCTCGCGTGCCAGAGCCGCTGCCTGGGTATCAGAACAGCGAGCGTTTATCCTATGGCAACGTGGTGAAATCACAGGTTGTGAATATGGACACCGAACTGGAGCAGAACTTCCTGGCCCGTGCCCGTGAAGAATATATCAAGGCGAAGAAACAACTGCCGGGTGAGATTGCGGGTCAGTTCACCGAACAGATCCGGCGTATGTTTTTGCATCCCGAACAAGGTCCGTTCTATGTCTCTCGTCTGATTTATACGGAAAAAGGTTTCTGTGTACTGAAGATGATTCAGTCGTACATCGAAACGCTGCGTGAGAATGCCTTCCGCATTCCGCGTGATATTGAAGCAGCTCAGGAGCAGTCCGAAGAGAAGCTGGGCGATGCAAAGAGTGCTTTTGTCTCCAAAGAGAAGAAAAAGAATGCTTATATTGAAGCAAAAATTCATGAGTACTGGCTGCACGCCGACGTGGAACGCAACGATCAGATGATCGAGTTCTATGAAGATCTGTATGAGTTGCTGAACCAGGAGAACAGCCGCATTTATAACGTATTTACCGAAACGCTGAACGCCCTTAGCTCGATATTCGCCAAGAACGGTGACCTGCTGACACGCGGCGAAGAACAAGCCGATCACAAAGGCAACAAAACATATTATTGGAACGTTGTAAGTGTGCCGGATATCGTCAGTGTGGTGGACGGGCTGTTGGATAAACGTGATACAGATGATCTGATCCGTGACTTCTCCCGTGAATTGCTGGAAAACTCCAGCCAGTGGGTGAAAGAAAACGAGATTGATATCGTCAGCTCCATCTCTGACTTCCTGAGTGAGAAATTCGGTGATCTGATTACCCGTTCCATGGAAGATTTCCTGGTGATCAAGTACGGTCAGGATGAGTCGGTTGAGAAATTCGTGGAACGTTTCATTGCTGGCAAGCTGGATGATGAGGCTGTTCCGGTGTTCAATCTGAGCAACAGTACAGGCAGTCTGCATTTCCCTTCATGGGGATTTGTATCGGTACCGGCACAGGCGCCAGGCATTTTGAAAGGGATTCGCAATTATCAGAACAATGCGGTAGGCAAATCTCATTTTACCGTCAAGGAAAGTGAAGTGCGTAACCGGATATTCTGGCTGAACACCCGCAACGGGGTACCGCTTTTTGTCTATACACCGCTCAAAGTTTATGAGGAAAGTTATGAACGTACCATTTTGGACAAAGAAGGCATTGGTCGTCACTTGGTGCAAACGGAGAAAAACAACTGGACCTATCTGCCGTCTCCGATTCCAGAGAAATCATGGGGAGATGTGTACGAGAACGCCCGCGTGAAGCAGTATAACGCCCGTGTGCGTAACGAATTCGAGCAGGCGCTTGGATACAACATTGTGACAGCCAAATCCATTGATGAGAATACAAGCAACCGGTATGCGATTGTGACAACAGAAGCGTTTGATCTGTCTGCCAAACTGGGAGCCTACGACATGCGTCTCACGTCCACAACGCCGAACCTCGGCGAAGTGAAGCGGGCGGTGATCGAGCTGAAACGTCTGCAATCCGAAGGGTTGCCACGTGTGGGAGTTAAGGATATTTTCGGCAGTATTAATGAAGATATGGCCAAAGAAAACCTGGTACGCTCCCCGCAGCTGATCGCGCGTGTACGTGAGGAACTGGCAAAGATGAATGCCATCTCGGCCAAAGTCGCCGAACTCGAAGGCATTCTTGCCCAGTACCAGGACGAAGAGCAGTGGTATGATCGCTTCATCGAAGCGTTATATACCGACACCATCGTCAAAAAAGGCGCGCTCTACGTCTATGACCGTGACCCGGAAGAAGATGCATGGGAGCCATTCGCTAACCTGATGAAGAGCCGTAACTTTGCCGAGTATGAAGTGTTTGACAACTTCCGCGGTCTGGTTGAGAAGGATCGCAGTACATTGCTGCGCAAAGCCTCCCGCCGAGATAACGATCTAACCGCTTCAGAGGATATCACCCCACTGCTGACGAAGCTGGATGATCTGGCTGCGCTGTTCATGGAATCGCGCGATCGTCTCGAATACGAGCGGGTAGAACTGGCTAACGGAGAAGACATCTATCAGTTCTACAGAACGATGTCGTCCAAGCTGAACGACATTCGCAGAAGGCTGAAGTAAGATGGCGGCCGGGATGGAGTTCAATTCGAACAATACCCTGAAGCGTGATCTGGAGAAGTATGCAGCGCAGTATGCAATAGAGCAGGAGCGTCAAGGCAGCCTGGGTGATGGACGCAGCAGTATCCATTACCCGGCGCTGTTCCTGTTTGTGGGTGATCTGGTTGCACCTGCCGTGTCTGCTGTGCAGGAGATCAATCAGCTGAAATGGGATAACGGAGACGGTGTAGTCTACGTTCAGATCGGGACAGAAGATCAGAAAGAGCATCCGGTTGAAACGAGGAATGTTGGCTCGTCCGATGACGGTCAGGTGACTCTTCACCGCTTGCCTCTGTCCGCTGGGCAGACAGAGCGACCATCCAAAACACGGCGTAAGGATGTACACCGCAGTTTCCACGAATCGGATCAGGTGCTCTTTGACCTGAATCGTACGCTTCGTCGGGTCAGTAACCGGATTGCCGAATATGGACGGTTATACTCGTCATTTGATCGGATTTACGTTACGGTGGTAACCAGGGCGGATGATCCGTTGAATGTATTGTTGCCAGAGCTCACCAAGCTGACGGAGACCATTTTGTCCCAAGCCTTCAAGTCGGTGCAGACGGATCTGCATGTATTGGTCAGCGAGATGGAACAGGTGGATTCCTTCGGGTATGCCAGCGCAGCAGGTCTCGCTTTTCTGCGGGAACTGGATTATATGCAGTCGCTGGACTACACGTTCAGCGGTAAACTGCTGGTGACGGAGGATGGGATCTCCATTCCGGTTACACATCCCGCGTCACCGTTGTTTGATCTAGTATATCTGTTGTCCGACAAAAATGAGCGCGGAACCGGCGTTCCCGGTGGCTGGATCGAAAATGCCGAGATCATCTGCCGCATCTGCCTGCTGAAGAACAGGAAGCAGGGTACAGATCACTCGGGTACCGTTTCAAGCACGGGAGCGAACACGTACAACAATACATCCTTTAAAAACAATATTCGTACCACCTCTGATCAGCACGGTTATGCAAGCGCGGGTTTTGCCGAGATCAGGCGGCCAAACAAGCCGATTGCACTAGCGGTTGTATATCACCTGTATCGGTATCTGCTCGCACGCATGCGGCAAGAGCCGGATTGGAGCATTAAGGACAAGCTCGCTTTCTTCGGACTGGACGCGCCCTCGGTGGAACGCAAAGTCGAAGGTCTGTTACCTGACGAAGATCTGGTTAGTGGCATGAGCGGCATCATGACGCATAACGTCAGTTTCTCCGATCTGAAGCCGCTCTCACTTCGTGAAGCGGAGAGAGCGTTGTTTGGACAAGGAGCTGAAGCGTACTTCCGCGATAACGTTGTCCGTCTTGTCGAAGAGCGTGTGCGCGAGCGCAGCTCTAGCGGTTCCCTGCGCCGTCAGGCTGAACATTCCCGCGCGGAGCATCCCGAGGTTGGTTACTTCCAGTGGGCTGCCTGGAGTGACAGTGAGCCTGGCAGTGTACGTGAAGCGCTGCTCGGACTGATTCGGGATAAATCGATGCAGCTTGAATCGGCACGTGCTCTGTTGGAGCAACGTCAGCAAGAGCAAGTGGAAGATCAGTCGTTCAAACGAGCGTTGTTCCGTGATAAACAGAATGTACGCAATCTGATTGACTGTATGCTGGAGCGAGTGTATGTACCGAAAGTGGAATTACTGCGACTGGAAAATGAATTACATCTGCTGCGTATCTACGATACGGAGATGGAAGAACTTCATCGTTTCAGTCGTCACGTCACAGCAGCACTTGAAGCGCTGGAACGCACACTGCGCGAGACAGCTGCCCAAAGTATCGCTGCTGCGGATGAATACATCGGCCAGAACGTGATGGAGTACTACGGCAAAGTGACAGAAGAGCTAATCATCGACCTGGAAGCCAAGCGCGGACGGGATGTATGGTTTGAGGACCGTTACATGGGAGACATGAACCGGCTCGCCACAGAAGGCGATGATCGTTTGCTGAAACGGCTGATGGAGGTATGTCACTCGTTGCTGCTTACGGCCGAGCCGTTGCAATTGCCATTTGAAGAAGAGCTGTTGCAAAGGGCCAATGTAACGATTGCCTACGGAGACAAAGACGTATTGACCCAGGATGATCTGTTCCGCAGGTTGTACCACACGCTGGAGGATCAGGCTGTTGTTCGGGTACGGGTATTCGATTATACGCAGGAACATCGGTATGAAGAAAAGTACTTCTTTGGCGACCATCATAGTGCTTTCATGGACTATGCGGCACATGCCGAAGAGACGTCACGCATCTACAAGTTGGGTGTGGTGTACGAAGAACGCAGCAGTGGTGTGGAGAAACTGAATCTGATGGGCGGTTTCCATCTGGAGGATCTTATGGTGTATCGGAACGGCAAGGTATATTATGACTCGTACACGGAGAATGGCTATGAACTTCACCCCGCAGGTCTGGCGGACAAGTTGTCACCCATTCGTTAAGACGCCGACGTTGTCATGACACCCTGCCTCAATCTTGTATTAACTCAGCCTGCTTAGGGCTGGTATGGAAAGGATGCATGTAGACATGCAGCGAAAAATCAATCTTCTCCTGGTCCTGTTCAGCCTGATTGGCGGGGCAGTGGGCTTTGCGGCAGGAGAAATCATGCTGCGTCAATGGCTTGGGGAGATGCCGCGTCTGTTGCTGATGGGATTATACTTTGGCGTACTGGCGCTGAGCGTTGGGTTGTTCTGTTTGATCGCAGAGATGATCTCACCCAAGCTGAATGGTGCTTCATGGAAGCTCCGGTATCTGGGACTGTCGTGGAAATTGCTTGTTCCGGCAACACTGGCTTTATTGTTTGTTGTTGGACTCGCCCTGCAATTGTTGTACCAGATCAATCCGGGCGGTGCGAAGCAAGTAAAAGATATCGTACTAATGATCGACAACTCGGGTAGCATGAATGATACAGATCCGGATAACGGACGCTTTGAAGCAGCCAAGACACTAATCAGCCAAATGGAGAGCGACAAACAGGTAGCTGTCATTACGTTTGATGACCAACCGCAGTTATTACAGCCGTTTATTGCGCTGGATAGTGAAGCGGCCAAGAATGAGGTTTATAGTAAAATCGATGGCATTGTCACAACTTCGGGCGGCACCAATTTTGATGCCGTGCTGCGGGAAGGCATGGAACAGATTCAGGGCAAACAGGACCCAAAACGCGGTACCGTCGTCATCTTGTTATCCGATGGCTTCAGTGAAGCGGACACGACCGATATTTTGTCCCAATATAACAACGAACAGATTGCCATTAATACAGTCGGCCTTAGTCTGGTAGACCCTTCGGGTACGGATTTGCTGCGTAACATTGCCCAGCAAACGGGTGGCATGTACTATGATGTACCGGATTCCGGTGGTCTGAATCTGGCATTCCAGCAGATCTACGATACGATTGATGAACGGACGCTGGTAACGGAGCGTACAGGCATGATGGAACATAGCGTTTATCTGGCGATTTTCCGTGTAGCAGCAGTGTTACTGATTGGAGTAGCATTGGGTGTGTCACTCGGACTCGTGTTTGATAACCGTCATCTCGCGCTCAGCTTTGGTATAGGCGGTGCGGTGTCGGGTCTACTGGCAGGGCTTCTGCTGGAGTGGGGACTCGACGGTTCGAACGTGGGGGATACATTCGTACGACTGGGTGCGATGCTCATCTTGTCAGGCGTATTGACCCTCTTCTCCTGGATTGTTCCGATTAAGGAGAACACGCCGCGGAAGAGCCGAGGTCGTCGTGAAGCTGGCGGCGGAACTTCTTCTGCCGAAGGGTTTGGTCAGAGACCAAGAGATACACGCAGCAAAGGATTCTAACGTCGGGAGGTCAATGGAAATGCGGTTTACGGATGCAGACCCTTCGACACCCTTGATTCGAAAACTGACACTTGCGGTGGACGAAGGGCGTTGTACACTTCGCTGGCTCTGGCCGGAACGGGTAGAAGCTGTGTATGTGGAACGGCTGGAGCTGGATATGATGAGCGATGATCGTACCGGGGAAGAGCCTGCACAGGGCAAGCTGAAGCTGTACACAAGAGAGGAATATAAGGCGAGCAATGGTTACACGGATCGGATCACAGGTTTTGGTGCCATCAAGTACACCGTGTATGTGTGTCAGATGGAGGAAGAGGGTCCTGTACTGATCCGTCAACGAGACGAGGACAACATGGTGATTGCAAGCGCAGGGAAGGCGGATATCCGCTTTTCCATTCGCTACAAGAGCGGTTTTTTTCAGAAACGAAAAAGTGTATTGATCACCGTCACAGCGGAAGTACCTGTTCCAAAGGAAGCCCTCTGTTATGTTCGCAAACAGGGCGGGGTTCCGCTGAATAAGGAAGATGGTACGGTGTACCCTTTTGTGAGTGATTTTGCTCCCGGAAGAAATGAGATGCCGCCCGTTGAAGTTGCCAAGGATGATTATGTGCGATTATTCTTCACGGACGGACCGAAATATGGAGCCGCCTATCGGCTTATATCAGACTAGATAGTTGGACTAGCGATTGGGCGGTTACTCTGTCATCGTAGTGCAAGTGTAAATCACCTTAGTCTGACTGATCAGGGGAGGGGAGTGGCTATGAGCTTTTTTAGTCGGTTTTTGAAGAGACAACAGCCGGAGGAACGTCCGCTGTTTTACGATATTGTATGCCCTTATTGTTTCAGCAAGTTTTCACCAGAAGAGGTGGTGTTCCGCGCCGCCCATCACCGCGATGATGATGAGGACTACGCACTCGGGGAAGATGCGAAGTTGAATCGGTATCGTGAAAGATTTGGACTCGACACGGTATTTGATATGGAGGCCGTATTGGCACCTCATGATGTACCGGAGGAACACCGTATTTATTCCGATAACATCGTGATGGGTCTGAACGATCGGTACGGTGTAGTTACACGCCGCCGGTTGTGTCCGCAGTGTCATAACGAGCTACCTGTTACGGCGGGTAAAGCACCGAGCAATATCATATCCATCATTGGTGCATCCCAGGTAGGGAAATCCGTCTATATGACTTCATTAATTCATACATTGCAGCATTATACGGCCGATCATTTTGACGCGGCTTGCATGCCATTGAATGCGGAGATCAGCCGTCGGTTCCGTGCGGATTATGAAGAACCGTTGTTTGAACGGGGCGACCTGCTGGATTCCACGCAGAAGGAAAAGTTGCAGGAGCCGTTTATCTTCCAGTTTGTGTTCAAGGATGAAGATAAAGCGCCGCTGACACTGGTTTTCTTTGACGTTGCAGGTGAAGGTATGGTGGAGCAGGATTATCTCGGACTTCACGGGCAGCACATCAAGAACTCGGCAGGTATTCTGTTTATGGTGGACCCGCTTCAGATTCGTTCGATTCGGGACAAAATCCGCATTAACCTGGGCAATGAGCCGGGAGAGTGGACACCACGATACGATGAGCCACGTGACGTGGTACTGACGATGTTCGGAGATTTTATCGCGTATCAGGACAAAGCCAAGACCAATATTCCAACAGCGGTTGTGCTCACCAAAAGCGACATGCTGCATTCCCTCAAGGATGAAGAGGGCGATTATATCAAATCCAACAGTAATGTCTTCCGCAACATGGTGCACCGCGATTGGTTCGACTTAACCGAGTTCGAGAATATCGACGGGGAGATCCGGCGTTTTATCGAGAAAGTGGATCGTCCGTTCAAGGGCACGATGGATGTGTACTTCAAAGATACAGCCTATTTCGCAGTCTCTGCGCTGGGTAGCAATCCGGTGGATATGAAATTGCAGGGTGTGGTTAGCCCGATCCGCGTGGATGAACCATTCCTGTGGCTCCTGTACAAGCTGAAGTACATTGAGGGGAGAGTGGGATGATGCGTTCTTCCGTAACCCCGCCCATTGAACAACAGTTGTATACCCGAGAGCGGCGCGGGGTGTTTCGCACAACAGAGGGGTTTGATACGGTTGCGGCATCGCCGGGACTGGACCCTTCTTTTATCAAAAAAGTGCTTCACCCCTACTGTGTCTATGACGCTCCAGCGGAGCTAACAGGCCGTAGCGAGAAGGACGAGACGAAGTTTCCGGCTTCCATTCACCTGCTTCATCTGGAGAGTGGGGAGACAATCCTTGGGCAAAATGTGTACCAGTCTGCGGATTTCACCGGGCTGCGCAGTGCCTTTTTTGCACATAATTACGTCTTGTCTCCCGAACGTTCGGAAGAGCAGATGAAGCAAGGCGGCTGGCTGGATGCCGTGTTCGCCACGTCATATGACATCGAACAAGGTACAGTTCTGCCAGCACTTGCTGAATTGCCTATATCACCTAGGAGCGGACAAGGTGGGGCGACCGATGCTGGCGTAGGATCACCAACCCAAGTGCTGAGCACCTTGAAAATGAACGAAGTGCTGTTCAAGCGCCTGCTCTATGCGGTAATGCAGTCTGTAGCGACACGTAGAAAAGTATACATTGCTCTGGACCTTCCCGCAGAGGAAGTGACCGCAGGGGCCAAAGGATTGTTACGTTTGCTGTACACGGTTTTACCATACGCATTCCGGCGGCAGCTGGGATTCATGACGTTTGCCAAGGAGCCACAGGCCAAGAAGGGCATTCACGTCCAGTTTGTAGAGCGAGGAACGTTACGTCCAAAAGACCGGAATACGGAGAAGGATTTCACCTTTGATCTGGTATCCGGCAGAGTGACACATGCGGATGCATCTGTGGCGAAGTTAACTTATGCGGAATTCGCTTGGGCCTTATTGCAGGAACCTGCGGCGGCGGATGCGTTCTATACGTTTGCGGATGAAATGTTATCCGGCATGGAGCCTGGACGGGAACATTCCATTGAAGCCTATGGCGAACTTGCAGTGTTCTATGGTCTTGAACAAGGCATGGAAGACCTCTATCTGGATAATAAAAGTCATGTCCTGAGTGGCTTGCTGACCTATTTGAAGCCGGATGGTGGATTACAGCAACGTTCCCGTCTGAACGAGCTGTTCCTGACCTTGCTCAGCAGGGAACTGGACAGCGTGAAGCGGGAGAACGTACCCGAAGAAGACGTCGCAGCTCGCATTGGCGAATATTTCAGTGTTGCCACGCCCGTGGTGCAATCCCGGATTGTGGACTATTTCATCTATGGTGTGAATAATGCCCGCGCCCAGAAGCGTATGCGTGCTGTGCAGGAATTGTATGCTGTGCTGGATCGGGATCCGCAGCTGAATCGGGCTTTCTTTGATAAAGTGCTGGCCAATGAATCGCTTACCAAGCTGTTGTTCGAGCCTTATCTGGACAATCAGCTGAAACGCACGGAATCGGCAGCGAACGTTGTGGAAGTGATCCGAAGATGGGTTACGTCCCATCCATCTGCGATCCACTACAGCTTCTTGCAGGAGCGGACAGCCAATGAGCTGCGTGAACGGTTATGTTCTGCGCCTAATCCGGTACAATCTGCGAATGAAGCACTCCAACGGGTTAGCATACTCGATAGGGTATCTGTGGAAGGCACTTATGATACAGGCATTACGGCACGAATTGGTCAAACTGAAGCTACAGCCCGCCCTAATCGAAAAGGGGGATCTCCGTCTGCCAGTCAAGATCCGGCATATCAGGAGGAGTTAACCCGCCTTGCAGACAAGCTCGCTTATGTCATTAACTTGTTTATGATTCAGGATCTCGATCTGGATCGGGTTAACCGTGAACAGTTGTTAAGCGTCGATATTTTGCAGCATGGTAATGAGGTTCGGGATTGGGCGGCACGTCAGGGCTCTGATGTATCTGCTCGAACGAACATGATGCTGGCTGCGAGAGTGTGGCTTAGTGGCGAGGGGAATGAAGAAGAGGCATTGGAGGCACTTTCCCTGGCAGAGCGCAATGAACTTCAACGCTGGACGCGTCGCTGGCTTGCCGGAGAGCTGCAGGCTCATCCGGGGATCGCGGCATATGAAGCTTTGCCGATGGCTTTTTATCGGGGAGGAAGCGGCAGCAATCGGTTGGATTATCCTGGCCTGATTGAATTCATCCGCACCAATGCAAGTCGTGCTGAAGGGCTGTATCCATTCTTCGAATGGTCAGGAGATCATCGAATGTTTGTCCGGGGTTCCAATGCGCATAAAGGATATGCGGATGCCATCGTGGCGTATTTCAAAGCCCATGACCGTGAAGCTTTCAAGTCGAAATCAGCTTTCAAACCGTATTACGTGAGAGCCAGCAAGACAATGAAGCCGGTCTATGATCGTGCGAAGACGGAATTGTCCTCTCCACTGGTGCGGATGCTAACGGGTAAAAGGAAAAATCTGTTCGGATTAATCCTCTTGATCCTGGTTCTTGGTATTGCTGGCGGTACATATGCATGGATGAAAGATTCTGTAGAGCCGCCAGCGGCATCCCCTCCATCTACCCAGGAGCCTGTCATACCGGCTGAACCGGAGGTGCAGCTCGCGGAGCAGATTGCTTATATGATTCCTGCGAGTGAACAGGAGGGTACGGAGTCACCTGCTCAACTGGTGATCCGTTTCAGGAATGATACGGGAAGCACTGAGTTTGAGCAAGGCCCGCTGCAATTGACGATGAAAGATGACAGCACGCAGGAGTTGGATGCTACAGGTAAGTGGGAGAGTTTTAATCGGAATGAAGAGCCTGATACCCAAGATACCTCCGATGGTGGTTCAGGAAGTACTTCCGAAGAAAGCACAGATGGCTCATCAGCGGGAAACTCGGAGAACACAGAGCAGACGGAGGATGGCGATCAGCAGGCCGATCCTTTAACATCGGGTGATTCCACTCCAGATCCTGCTACCGATACAACAACGGGTACAGGAACGAATACATCGTCTAATGCTGCGAGTGGAGACACGGATCAAGGTACGGATGCAGATCATGCTACTGGTTCCACATCGCCTGACACATCTGTATCCAATGAACAGGATGCGGATGCGACCACTCCTGCACCGATGTCTATTGGAGAGGTAGATCGTCTCTATCCGTATGGATTGCAGATCGATCTTCCAGCGAATATGGATGCCGAGAGCATTGTCAGTGTGAAGAGTACGCAGGGCAATATGACGGTGATCCAATTGATGCCGCAGCCTAATTAAGCTGTAAATCATATTATTTGAGCATGTTGCATAGATTCATTAAGTGTCTTTTGATCCAATAATGAAAAATGCTGACCTCATACCTTATTAAACGAGCGTATGTGAGATGACCTTGAACTTTAGATTTCAAGGTCATCTTTTTTTGTTTGATATGGCGGATATAGCAAACGCATGAAAAAAACTCACACATTCACAATTCAGACACAAAATTTGCGATTCAAGAGTTTGAAAAACAGTCAGAAGTGATAAAGTGCGCGGAATGAATGAGAAAAGATATCATGTGTACTTGGGGAAAGAGCGGGATTTCTGCTACAGAAAGACTAAATAAAGCACGAAAAGAGAAGAAAATTTGGTTTTTTATGTTGACAAATGATAATGATTATCAGTATCTTTAGTGTAGAAGATATTTGCGTCGGAAATCACAGAATTACAATTTCGTTTTTGTTGTCATAGCCGGATTACATAACCGGGATAAATGAGAGAGGGATGATCGCATGTTTCGTCTGGAGACGACCAAGCTGGATATCGCTTATGAGGAAAGACTAATTGTAGAGGATCTGAATATTCAGATTCCCCAAGGGAAAATTACAGCACTTGTTGGAGCCAATGGTTCAGGGAAGTCAACCATCCTGAAAACGATGGCACGTATTATGGCTCCAAAAGCAGGTAATGTATTGCTCGACGGGAAGTCCATCCATAAACAGTCCACGCGTGAAGTTGCCAAGCAACTTGCGATTTTGCCACAGAATCCAACAGCCCCTGAAGGTCTTACCGTTACTGAACTGGTATCGTATGGTCGCTTTCCTTATCAAAAAGGATTTGGCTCCATGCGTGCGGAAGACAAACGCATGATTGAATGGGCTATCGAAGTGACAGCCATGACTGAATTCCATGATCGTCCGATTGATCAACTGTCCGGTGGACAGCGTCAACGTGCCTGGATTGCTATGGCACTTGCACAAGAAACAGATATCCTTTTCCTGGACGAGCCGACTACGTTCCTGGATATGGCTCACCAGCTCGAAGTATTGCAATTACTGGAGCAACTGAATGCCACAGCCAACCGTACCATTGTTATGGTTGTGCATGACTTGAATCATGCTTCCCGCTACGCACATCACATGATTGGTATCAAAAAAGGTAAAGCCATCGCTCATGGTTCACCTGTGGAAGTTATGAACTCAGATGTACTTCGTGAAGTATTTAACATTGAAGCAGATATCGTGATTGATCCGCGTTCCGGTGTACCGCTCTGCTTGCCTTACGCTCTTGCAGGCGAACGCCAGCAATCGAAGACGCCAGAGCAGCTGGTCATGAACAGTGCCATGGTTCATGCTGGAGGACGGACAGAACCACGTGTCCAAGCGACAGGAAGTTAATAAATTGGGCTATATGTGGTCCTTACATTATAGAATGAAGCCGCTGTGCGCTATTGCACGCGGCTCTTTTGCATTCATGGGGGATTTGCAATGCATGGGAGCAAAGGGGACGGGTAGACCCGGGATTTGGTAATCGCATCGGATCAGGTCTATAATAATAAGACAGGCTGTGAGTTCATTGGTTATGCCAACATGCTCGCAACAGCCCAAACCAACATATGTCATGGGAGGAATCAGTCATGTCCGTATATTCATATCAGGCGGTAACCACCGCGAACCAAGAAGTCTCACTGGATCTGTATCAAGGTAAGGTATTGGTCATTGCCAATACAGCCAGCAAGTGTGGGCTGACCCCGCAATACGGTGAATTGCAAAAGCTTTATGATCGTTATCGTGATCAAGGCTTGGTTGTACTGGGTTTCCCTTGTAACCAGTTTGGAGGGCAGGAGCCAGGTACAAGTGAGGAAGCGGAATCATTTTGCCAGATTAACTATGGTGTGAATTTCCCGGTGTTTGCCAAGGTAGATGTGAATGGTGAGGACACTCATCCCCTGTTCCAATACCTGAAGGAGCAACAACCTGGCGTAGGTGAAACAAGCGACATCCAATGGAACTTCACCAAGTTCCTTGTTAACCGCGAAGGTGAAGTGGTAGGTCGTGTTGAACCGAAAGAATCTCCGGAGACAATGATTGCAGATATCGAGAAATTACTCGGTTAATACATGAACGTTTAAGAAGCCTGTCCTTGCATAAGCAAGGATAGGCTTCTTTGATTATTTTATATACGGAGCTTTATTCTCTTCACAGGTAGAGTCGGATCCCTAGACACCTCTAACTTTATGTGTTCATCCAGGGATCGCGGAAGCCATTACATAGCATAAACTCAATCAAATCCGGGGACAATGAAATCAATACAATGAAGGGAAAAAGGCTAAAAATACAGGGGATGACCTCCTTCGACAAACTTTTTTTGCTCAACCTATTGCAATGTGAAAAAGATCACATTATAATGAGTTTATAAAGTGAAATAAATCACATACACAGTTTCGAATAAGAAGTGAAATATTTCACAACTACAATAACGTTATATTCAAACTCATTTATATATTTCGAGGAGGAACTTTTAATGAAAATCGCAGTTATCGGATGTACACACGCAGGGACCGCAGCCATCGTAAATACCGCTAAATTGTACCCGGATGCTACCATCACGGTGTATGAGCGCAATGACAATATCTCCTTCCTATCTTGTGGCATTGCGCTCTACGTAGGTGGGGTTGTAAAAGACCCTGACGGTTTGTTCTATTCTTCGCCTAATCAACTGGCAGAGCTTGGTGTTGAGACCAAGATGCTTCATGAAGTAACAGCAGTAGATGCCGAGGGTCATACCCTTCAGGCTAAAAACCTGCAAACCGGGGAAGAATTTGAAGATACGTTTGACAAACTGATCGTGACAACGGGTTCATGGCCTGTCGTTCCAAAGCTTGAAGGCATCGAGATGGATAACATTTTACTTTGCAAAAACTACAATCACTCCAACACGATTATTGAAAAAGCCAAAGATGCCAAACGTGTTACTGTTGTAGGTGCAGGATATATCGGCGTAGAGCTGGTGGAAGCTTTCCAAATGAATGGCAAGGAAGTTACCCTGATCGACAGTGTGGACCGTATTTTGAACAAATACCTGGACCCTGAATTCACAGATGCGATCGAAGATACGTTGACTGGACGCGGCATCAAGCTGGCTCTCGGTCAAACGGTACAGAAGTTTACTGGTGAAAATGGCAAAGTAACTAAGGTGATCACGTCCAAAGGAGAGTTTGAAACCGATCTGGTTATTCTGTGCATTGGTTTCCGTCCAAATACAGAGCTGCTCAAAGGCCAAGTGGATATGCTACCAAACGGCGCAATCATCGCGGATAAATATATGCAAACGAGTCAAAAAGACGTCTTCGCTGCGGGTGACAGCTGTGCTATTCATTACAACCCAACAGGCAAAGCAGCGTACATTCCATTGGCGACTAACGCCGTACGGATGGGTACACTCGTAGCCCGTAACCTGGTTCGTCCTACGACACCGTATATGGGTACACAAGGAACATCGGGTATCAAAATTTATGAGCAAAATATCGCGGGTACAGGGATGACGGAAATGTCTGCTGCTGACGAAGGTCTGATTGTGGAATCTGTCGTACTGGAAGACAGCTATCGTCCGGAGTTCATGCCAACGGCTGAGAAACTGTTGCTCAAAGTAGTATATGAGCAGGCTACTCGTCGGATCGTGGGAGCACAGGTGATGTCTCAGGTTGATCTGACCCAATCGATTAATACAATCTCGGTCTGCATCCAAAATAACATGACCGTAGATGAGCTGGCCTTCATCGACTTTTTCTTCCAGCCGCATTACAACAAACCATGGAACTTCCTGAACACGGCTGGTCTGCAAGCACTGCCTCCAATAGAAGTAAAAGCACCAGCAATGGTGTAAGGAAGCAGAATAGATGATTGAACAGAGAGCATGTTATATAGGAAAAAGAAGACTGGCGAGTATATCGTCAGTCTTTTTTGTGATTTTTTAGCTTCAAAAGGCCTTACTATACTCTTGCTGTCATAACTATTCCAAGACACTCTTAAGTATCTTTTTAAACAACATTGTGATAATTTGCACAAAGTTATGTTTAGGACCGAGATACAATTAGGATGTGGTATTCAACGCATAACTAATGAATTTCAGATGGTTTTATCCAATGATGAACAATGAAGGAGAGGATGAATGATATGGCAGCAAAAACACCTCTTGAGGTTGCACAATATACGGCGCAAACAGGAATGAAGAAGGCTCAATATCCGGTGTCTTCTGTACTGGTGCTTAGTTTTCTGGCAGGGGCTTTTATTGCGCTGGGTTTTCTATTGGATATTCGGGTAATTGCTTCTGCGCCAGCAGAGTGGGGGAGTCTGGTCAATCTGATTGGAGCAGCAGTGTTCCCGGTTGGATTAATCTTGGTACTCATAGGTGGTGGTGAGCTGCTGACAGGTAACATGATGGCAGTTCCACTTGCGACAATTGCACGAAAATTATCCGTGGGTAACATGTTGAAAAATCTAACCTTAGTGACGATTGGTAACTTTGTTGGAGCTTTGTTTGTCGCGTACGCGTTTGGACATGTGCTGGGTCTGACCGGAGAGGGTGTATATCTGGCGAAAGTGGTGGATATGGCTGGGCATAAGCTGCATGATGGCTTCCTGCAAGCTTTCATCTCTGGCATCGGCTGTAACTGGCTGGTGGCACTTGCCGTGTGGCTATCTTATGCATCCGATACGATGAGTGGCAAGGTACTGGGCATTTGGTTTCCAACGATGGCATTTGTGGCGATTGGATTCCAGCACGTTGTGGCCAATATGTTCCTCATCCCGGCGGCAATCTTTGAAGGACATTATTCGTGGGGTCAATATGTGATGAATTTCATTCCGGTATGGCTCGGGAATCTGACTGGTGGTGCTCTGTTTGTAGCTGCAGCCTATTGGGTGGTGTACCTGCGCCAAGCTGAGCCAAAAGTGAAACCGGAGGTAGCAACGTCGATCGAAGCTGTGGAGACGGAGGCTAGAGTGATGTTGAGCAAACAAGCATAGCGGGCATAGCGAGGTATGTATACACGTATATTAGAAGTGAAGACGATTCTGATCTTGCTCGGTTCATGGCGAATATGCTGTGACGGAGCAGGGCGGGATCTTTTTTTTGTATGGGGTTCTTGTTGGAGTTTAACGCAAAATAAATTCGCCATGACAAGGTTCGGGGGAACGAAACCTGTTCATGGCGAATTTCGGGAGTGGTCCATGATATGGCATGAGGAGGAAGTGGGGAAACACTAGCCTAATGCCTTATTTTTAATTTACCCCTGAATTCTGAAATTGAATCAAACTCAAAAACATTTTTTTGAAAATAATTTAAAGCCGCTATAGCGGTGAATATGAAGCAAAAACATACTGTTCTCTTTACGCGATAACCTCGAAGAAGATATGATATAGGGATAGCTTTTAAAGAGGGGAGCCTTACGATGATCGATCAGGAGAATGGTATATTTGCGGCGGTGTGCCCGCTCGACTGTCCGGACACTTGTGGTCTGTTATTACATAAAGAGAACGGCAAAATTGTGAAGGTGGCAGGTAATCCGGATCATCCGATCACCAAGGGTGCCATCTGTAATAAAGTCAGAAATATGACCGAGCGGGTGTATCACCCCGAGCGTCTAAAATATCCGATGAAACGTGTAGGAGCCAAAGGTGAAGGCAAGTTCGAACGAATCAGTTGGGATGAAGCGATTTACGAGATTACGACCAAATTCACAGCATTGTCCGAGACTTACGGACCGGAGAGCATCCTGCCCTACAGCTTCTACGGCAACATGGGCATTCTCGGCGTAGACGGGATGGATCGGCGTTTCTTCAATGCGCTAGGTGCGAGTATGCTGGAGCAGACCATCTGTAATGCAGCCGGAAATACCGGCTGGAAATATACGATGGGCGCCAACCATGGAACGGTGCCGGAAGATACGGAGCATGCGGATCTCATTCTGGTATGGGGCGGAAATATCGTCAGTACGAATATGCACCAGGTCGTTTTGGCGGAGAAAGCTCGTAAGAAGGGCGCCAAGATCGTCGTAATTGACGTTCATCGCAATCGTACGGCTCAGTGGGGCGACTGGTTTATTCCGCTGTACCCGGGCACAGACAGCGCACTGGCGCTGGGCTTGATGCATGTACTGTTCGAACGGGGACTGACGGATGAAGCCTTTATGCAAAAGTATACGGTGGGGCATGAGGCACTGCGTGATCATGTCCGCAGTTACACCCCTGAACGCGTTGCACGCATTACGGGCGTGCCGGAGGAGACCATTGTGAAGCTGGCCGAATTATATGGCAACGCACAAGCAGCTCATATTCACATCGGCAATGGCCTCCAGCACCATGATAACGGTGGGATGAACGTGCGTAGCGTTGCATGTCTGCCTGCCATTACAGGGCAATGGCTGAAGCAAGGGGGCGGTGCCGTTCGCACTAACAGTTACGCGAGCACAAATAGCGACGCGCTCGAACGTCCGGAGCTGCGGCAGAATCCGGAGCCGCGAGTGGTGAACATGAACCGGATTGGTGAAGCGTTGCTGGAAGCAGAGCAGCCAATCCGAGCGATGATGGTTTACTGCAGCAATCCACTGGTGGTGGCACCGGATACCGAGCGGGTGGAGCGAGGTTTTGCACGGGAGGATCTGTTCACGGTTGTGCATGATCTGTTCATGACGGATACGGCGAAGTATGCAGATATCGTATTGCCAGCCACGTCTTCATTTGAAGCGACAGACCTGTACACCTCTTATTGGCATCAGTACGTTCATCTGCAAGAGCCGGTAATTGCACCGATTGGAGAGAGCAAGAGTAATGTCGAACTGTTTTCCCTGCTTGGACAGGCCATGGGGTATGACCCTGTGATCTTCGGAGAAACGCCGGAACAGATGATTGAGGACGCACTTCAGGGAACGGGCAACCCCTATATGAATGGAGTCACATTGGAGGGACTCAAGGAACATCGATTCGTGAAGCTGGATATGACGCCATATGCTGCATATCTGGACCAGCTGCCCACGCCTTCAGGCAAAATCGAATTGTATTCGGAGACGATGGAACAGAGAGGGCTTCCGCCGCTCCCTACCTATAGTGCCCTAGTTGAAGGATATGATGGGGAGCATCCGGCTGGACCTGCCGATACGTATCCGTTGATGTTCCTGTCGCCGCCAAACCATAATTTCTTGAACTCCACCTTTGGTAATTCAGCCAAACATCAACGTTTGGAGAAGATGCCTCTATTACAAATGCACCCCGAGGATGCTATCCGCAGAAACGTGGAGGATGGAGATGCAGTAGTCGTATGGAATGATCGTGGGCGCATCGAACTGACTGCCAAGGTGAGTGAAGCCATGCTGCCGGGAACAGTGATTAGCCAAGGCTTATGGTGGGATGGTGACGGGAAGAAGCAGCGGGCGAATTCACTGACATCCAATCGGTTGTCGGACATGGGGAACGGGGCTACCTTCTTCTCGGCCACTGTTGAAGTGAAGCGTCAATGAGTGTGCTTGCGGCGTAATTTTTTTGAGGTAAGATGAACAAAGGCTAGAATTTGAGCAGGATTAAAGAGCAATTGATGTTACACTTCATAAAACCTTCGCTCTGGCTGGTTATGGTTATGCCGTCAGGGCAAAGGTCTATTTTTTATGGTTATTTGTTTGTGCAGAGGTACTAAGGAGAATGAACTAGAGATGATGAGATGGCTGGATAACTATCCAAAAGAAGTGAGAATATTTTTATTAGCAAGTCTGGTTAACGCAACCGGCAGTGCCTTGATGTGGCCGCTGACCACCATGTATGTGTTTGATGAGCTTGGACGAACGATGGCCAACGCCGGTTTTGTGATCCTCATTCAGTCCCTGGGTGGCATCTTTGGACAATTGCTTGGTGGTTCGTTGTACCATCGGGTGGGCGTGAAGAAGCTGATCATTGGTTCACTGGCGCTTAATGCGTTAGGTTTGTTTGCGTTGCCGTGGATTAGTGCGTATTGGGTCATATTTATATGTGCCATGGGCTGGATTGGGCTGTTCAGTTCATTGTCGCTGCCAGCGATTCAAGCCTTTATTGGCTTCCGGTTTGCGGAGCGACGCGGTGAATTATTCAATATTATCTATGTGGCGAACAATATCGGGGTGGCGATTGGTACGGCGCTGAGTGGTTTTCTGGCTGACTTTTCCTATCACCTCAGCTTTGTACTGAATGGGGTAACCTCAGCCGGGTTTGCGATTTTCTTCTGGTATTATCTGTCGCGGGTTGAACCGGATCAGGGGGAAGTACATCTGACCAAACGGAAAACCGTCCCCGATGGGCCGGGCGTCTGGGCATTGCTGGGTAATACCCGACTATATCTGTTTATGAGCTTGGGCGTGCTCTTCCTGTTATTCGGTAACTCCATCTGGAACACAGGTGTGTCACCCTATATCATTTCTGAGGGTATGGAAAAAAGAATGTACGGTCTGCTCTGGACCCTGAACGGGGTGCTGATCTTTGTGGGCCAACCTTTTACCAGCTGGGTGAAACGGACCATGGCCCGTACCTCCACGGCCCAGATGACGGCGAGTGCGGTATTCTATGGCATGGCCTACATTGTCATGATTACCATGTACAGCTATCCGGGCATGGTGCTTGCAATGGTACTTGCCACGTTTGGAGAGATGTTGATCTCCCCTGCAACGCCTGCATTTATCTCCGAGCATGCTGGCAGGGCGGCACCTTTTTACATCGGGATATCGGGTGGGATCGGTGCGGTTGGACGGGTTATCGGCCCCTATGCGATGGGGGTCATGTATGACAAAGAGGGACTTATTCCTGTAGCGTGGCTGGCAACAGGCACAGCGGCGATTGCTGTACTTGGTTTTGTATTGCACGCGGTGTTGAACCGTAATCGTGAAGTGAAGGAGTATGGGATGGATACGTAACGCAGTTTCGTAATTTCTTTTCCTGTACCGTACCCATACCCTGATGATATTGTAAAATGAAGCAGGCTAACCTTCACCCCAGTAGCGGGGTGAGGGTTGTTTTGTCTTTAGAGAGACTAACTCCAATAGCCGTGCCAGCGAATGATTTTCCCGATGAGATGAGCCAGGAATGTTCAGAAATCAGACTTGTTAGAGTGCATTCCCATGTCAATCAACGTCCTCCCCTCTATTTGTGCATATTGCCCATATAATAGAATGGAACTGGTTAAAGGCAGGAGGATGCATACGATGTATAAGGTTTTGTTGGTCGATGATGAATTTATGATCTCGGACGGGATCTCCAGTGTGGTGAACTGGTCCCGATTAGGAACAGAACTGATCGGCATTGCTCAAGATGGATTGGAAGCGCTTGCTTCAATCGAGCGGCAACGCCCGGATATTATCATCTCGGACATTCGTATGCCGGGAATGGATGGCTTACAGCTGGTTGAAGCAGTGGCGGAGAAGTATCAGGATATCTCATTCATCATGCTCACGGGTTTTACGGAGTTCGAATATGCGAAAACGGCCATGCAGTATGGGGTGAAGCACTATTTGCTTAAGCCCTGCAGCGAGGAGCATCTTGTACAGGCTATCAGTGAATTGGTCAGTGAGAAGCGAGAGTTAACCGATCAGGAGCGTTTTGTGCAGTCGATCCAATATAATCTGGAGCGTGTACTGCCACATGCCAAGGAGTATTTTCTGAAAGAATTGGTCACCAACAGAACATACGGGGTCAAGGAATGGAAGTATTTCGAGGAATTATTCGATGTACAGTTCCAGGATCAGCGTGTGCGGTTGTTGCTGGTAGAGATTGAGGGGGATCATGAGTATTTGCACTTGTTCGCGGTTAAGAACATTGCCGAAGATATTTTTCACAACCCAATTTTAAGTGCCACGGTTGGGGGGCATGTGCTACTAATCATGGAGGACAAGTTGTCTGAAACGCAGTTGTTCCATAATATCGATGAGATTCGCGCCACATTTACCCGATATTATCATGATGATCTCACGATTGCGCTGAGCGAGCCAGAAGATCTTTCGCAGGCACGCCATTTGTACATGCAGACGCTGGTTTATCTCAATTACCGATTCTATCTCGGTGAGGGTAGTCTTATTATGGAACGGGATATTTACTCTCCCGGGGAGCACAGTCTTCCTGAATTCGAATACGATCCGGAGCGGATGGTTACTGCAATCAAGGCCGGACACTGGCAGGAAGTTGGAACAGAGCTGAACCGGATGTTTCAGCTGCTTGCCAGCTTGCGGTACGATATCTCCCAAACGAAGTCCTATCTTATTCAGATGTTTATGGAGATGATTCGACTCAGTGGCTCTGCCGAGATGAAAAGGTATATGGACCAGTTGCCAGGCATGATTGAATCCAGCACCCTGCATTCTTTTCAACAGTTTCTGCTTGCCGTCGCCAAAGAAATCACCTTGCGCCGCTACGAACAACACCGCTCCAGACAATCGCAGATGGTAGGTAGTGTGAAACAGCTGGTAGAGAAGCGCTACAGGGACGAGACATTAACACTCCAGTCCATCGCTGGGGAAATATACATGAATCCAGACTACATCGGCAAAATGTTCAAAAAAGAAACCGGTGAGAAATTTACGAACTATGTGTTAAGCTACCGCATCCGTAAAGCGTTGGAGCTTCTGGATCAGAACGGGAACTGCACTGTATCCTCGCTTGCCGAGCAGACAGGGTTTGGTGCCAACTGGCCGTATTTCAGCAAAATGTTCAAGAAATACACGGGTTTCTCCCCTTCCGAGTATAAAAAAGTACCTTAAGACAGCGTTGCTGTCGCTTCTACAGCATTGAATTAAACATTTACACGAAAACGGAGAGGACAGAAATAACACGAAGAAGCGGAGCGTTCGCCTAAAAGCTTTCTAAAAGAAAGCTACATCGGAAGCATATGCTATCCCCGGATTTTCCCTTCAGAAAAGGGAATCATAAAAATCTGGGGATAACAGTGATCAGAGGGTTGTTCTGTCATCGGAGTGGCAAGTGTAAATATTCTTTAGCTCGATTTATATAGATAGCAACCTCTACATCTAATCTGTGATCGGGCCCTGTACGCCATTCATCGGCAGCAGGGTCTTTTTTTGTCGGACGGAACTCGGTTTTGAACATCCATTTATCGGAAATGAGCATGGGAAGAAAAGGCGCTCGCTTCTATCATTAGAAGTGTCATGTTAGTGAATGAACATCGAGAGTGGAGGTTGAGTGGATGGAGCTGAATCGAAGCCGGGGGATTGAACCTGGGCGTTTGAAGCCAGCTGGCAAATGGAGTTCGGTGAAAAAGGAACTTGTCCGCAACAGATACGTTTATCTGATGCTCGTTCCTGTGGTAGCCTACTATCTGATTTTCAGCTATGGGCCAATGTACGGGCTACTGATGGCATTTCAGGAATCCTACAACCCGATCAAAGGAATCTTGGCAGGGGAATGGGTCGGATTTGACAACTTCACCATGTTTTTTGAAAGTTATTATTTCTGGCGACTGATTAAGAACACACTGATTTTGAGTTTTTACAGTATTGTGTTTGGTTTCCCGGCTCCGATTCTACTAGCACTGCTGCTGAATGAAGTCCGGAAAAAGTGGTTCAGAGGCGCAGTACAGACCATTAGTTATATGCCGCATTTCATCTCGGTTGTCGTTGTGGTTGGAATGTTGAAAACGTTCTCATCTTTGGACGGTGGGTTATTTAACGTCATTCGTGACTTTTTCGATCTGCAGCCAATTATGTTTCTGGCGGAAAAGGATATGTTCCGTCCGATGTACATCCTGTCCAACATATGGCAGGGAGCAGGCTGGGCCTCAATTATCTTTTTGGCAGCACTAAGCGGGATTGATCCACAGTTGTATGAGGCTTCCAAAATTGACGGCGCAGGCCGCTGGAGACAGCTGTTACATATTACACTGCCGGGCATTATGCCAACGATTGTGATCATGTTAATTCTGCGCATGGGGGCGGTCATGAACGCGGATTTTCAGAAAATATTGCTGATGCAAACGGCACCGACCTATGAGACATCGGATGTCATATCCACCTTTGTTTATCGATCCGGTATTTTGGAGGGGAACTATACGTATTCAACCGCCATCGGACTATTTAACGGCGTCATTAATTTCGCGCTGCTCATTATCGCAAACGCGATCAGCAGAAAGCTTAACTCAACCAGTCTATGGTAATCGGAAGGTGAAGCGATGAAACAGTCTATAGGGGAACGACTTTTTGATGTATTTAATACACTGCTGCTCTTGGTGATCATGGTTTTATGCTTTTACCCGATGCTGTACGTGTTCAATTCTTCAATCAGCGACCCGGACCAGATGCTGCGTTCCCGTTCACTGATGCTCATTCCTGAAGGTTTTCAGCTGGGAGCGTACAAGTCGGTATTTCAGGATACTCGCATCTATACGGGATATATGAACACCTTGTTCTATGTTGTGGTGGGTACTGCCATCAATCTGCTGATGACTTCGCTGGCTGCATATGGGCTGTCACGTGGTGATCTGATGGGCAGAAAAACGTTGATGAAGTTAATTACGTTCACGATGTTCTTCGGCGGGGGTATGATCCCAACTTTTCTGCTAATTCAGAATCTGGGCATGGTGGATACCCGTTTTGCGCTTATTATTCCGGGTGCCATCAGTACGTTTTATTTCCTCATTATGAAAACAAACTTTGAAGGCATTCCGATCAGTCTGATTGAATCGGCGAAGCTTGATGGCGCCAATGACTTTCTGATTTTGTTCCGAATTGTACTGCCTTTGTCAAAGCCAATCCTGGCGGTTATGATGCTGTATTATGCGGTTGACCATTGGAATGATTATGTCGGACCGATGCTCTACCTGCGCAGTCAGGAGTTGTATCCGATCCAGATTATTATGCGTGATATTTTGATCAGCAGCAGTACGGAGGCCATGGGCGCTGGCGCTGATACCGGCTTTGCCATTGGGGAGAACATCAAATATGCAACCATTATTATCTCCACGCTGCCGATTATGCTGGTATATCCGTTCATCCAACGTTATTTTGTTCAGGGCGCTCTAATCGGTGCTGTGAAACAATAAAAAATGTATCCTATGGAGGCGAATTACGTGAAAAAAAGAATGGGGTCCATCTTGTTGTCATCGCTACTTACCATGTCTTTACTGGCGGGCTGTACGGGTGATAATGAACCAGGTAACGCAGAGCCAGCAGAAGGAACAGAACCTGCGGTGCAGGCATTAACCGAGATTCCGCTACCGATTACAAGTGAGCCATTTACCATTGACTACTGGCGCGCCAATGATGCCAAACTGACAGCTTCCTTAAACAATTTTGGCGATATGGCGGCTTATAAGGAAAAGGAGAAGCTGACGGGTATCCAAGTGAAGTTCACACATCCTCCGCTTGGACAACAGCGTGACCAATTCAATCTGTTGATCTCCACGAAAGAGCTACCGGACGTCATTTATTATAACTGGGCGGATGCCGTTGGCGGACCGGAAAAAATGATCAAGGACGGCCGGATCATCCGGTTGAATGAATTGATCGACAGTTATGCACCAAACTTGAAGCGGATTATTGAATCCGATCCGGATGTGAAAAAGCAGATTGCACTCGACGATGGAACGATCTATATGTTCCCGCTGCTGAAGCTGGATGCATTGAAGCTGAATGCCACTTCCGGTTTAATTATGCGCCAGGACTGGCTTGATGCATTGAACCTTAAGGTACCTACCAATATCGATGAGTGGTATACGGTACTTAAGGCATTTAAGGAACAGGACCCTAACGGCAACGGTAAGCCTGATGAGCTTCCTTTCACCGGAAACTGGGGGCCGGGTAACCTGACCAAGCTCCATGATTTTGCAGCGGCCTTTGGCGTGATTGGTGGCTTCCAGATGAATGGAGACAAGGTGGAGTTTGGACCGATTCAGCCGGGCTACCGTGATTTCTTGGAGACCATGGCCAAGTGGTACAAGGAAGGGCTGATTGATCCCGAGATCATGACCAATGACGGTAAAGCGTTCGACTATAAGGTTACCAGCAATCTGGCAGGTGCATATCAGGGTGGTGTATTCAGTGGCATGGGGAAATACTTCAATCTGATGAGAGATACCGATCCGAACTTTAACGTAACCGGCGTACCATGGCCCGTATCTCCGGATGGAACTTCTTATGCTACCTTCAATCTGGAGAATAAGGTACTTAGTTATGGTGAGGCCATTACGGCTTCCGCAGACGAAGACAAATTGAAATACATTGTACAGTGGATGGACTACAACTATAGCGAAGAGGGTAGTGATCTGTTCAACTTTGGTATCGAAAATGACAGCTATGTTCGTGACGGGGAAGGTGTCAAATTCACAGATACCATCATTGATAATCCGAACGGTCTAACGTATGACCAGGCACTGGCTTCCTATGCCTTATCCATTATGGACGGTCCAATCAATCAGGATAGTCGTTATCTGGATGCATTATTATTTGACGATGGACAGCGTGCGGCAAATGCGGAATGGATGAAAGCAAGCTCAGCATTAACGCTTCCCCCAATTCGTTTGTCAACAGATGAGGTGACCACAAGTACGTCCATTATGAGCCAGGTGAATACGTATTTGAATGAGACGATGACGGCCATCATTAGTGGACAGAAACCGATCACCGAATTTGACACCATGGCTGAAACAATCAAGAGCATGGGCATTGACCGGGCGATTGAGGTTCATCAGGCGGCCTATGATCGATATCAGTCCAAATAATACGTGAGAAATCGAGCGCTAAAACTTTGGGAAAACCTTCCTGTATGTGATATACCTAGTAGTATCACGTGGTTCAAAGGAGCGCTTTGGTCATGACAGCCTACCGCAAACTCAGCATCAAAATGAAAATGTTTCTGATGATTATGTTCATGATGGCGTTTATCATCATCCTCGCGTTTGGGTCCTTATATTATACGTACTCCGTTTATGACAAACAGCTGTTTGATAAGTCGTCCCGACTTCTGAACCTTTCTTCGTCTACAGTGGATGTTGAACTTCAGAAGTTGGAAGCGTTATCATTAAATATGATCTCCGATACGCAGATTCAAAGAGCCTTGAAGTCGTTGCTGGATGACGATAGCGCATATTCAAGCTTTATTGAACGAAAGAAAATCACGGATCGGTTATGGGAGCATATCAGTGGGGCTGCACGTTATGTGCAGTCCGTTCATCTGATTGATTCCAGGGGAAGAGTCAATAAATATGGCGAGACACTAACCGTATCCCAGGAAAAATACGATCGGATGATTGCGGCTGCGGAGCAGGCCAATGGTGCAGTGCGCTGGCTATACCCGGATGACGATGACCCGATGCTGGTTATGGTCCGTCAGGTGCGAACTTACGAACCGATGACCCTGGAACCGGTAGGCATACTGTTTCTGCGTATTAATATCGAGCGACTCGTTGAGGAGTATGCGGGCATCGACAGCCAGGACAGTGACATTATTTTAAAAGCAGGCAGTGAGGTGGTTTATCCTTATCGCCAGCTTTCGGAAGCGGTGTCCGCGGGGCTGAATCCACTTTCAGGCAGTGGGGGATATGAGATCAAAAATCTGGATGGGAGGGAGATATTCCTTTCCCAGAAAAAATCCGCCTACACCGGCTGGGTTTATTATAATATGGCCTCTTATGATGAAATTTTTGAACGTATTATATGGTTGAAAAATATACTAATTGTCGTTTATCTTATCGCCATTCTGGTTGTTCTCGCACTTGGTATGGTGTTCGCACGCAGTCTGACAAGGCCAATCCGGCAGCTCATCAGTCAGATGAAGGAGGTTCAGTATGGCGATCTGGAGAATATGGACGCCAATCTGTCCATTCCAACACACCAGCACATGGATGAATTGGGATTGTTACAACGTACGTACCGACTGATGATTACACATATTAATACATTGATCAAAGAAAATTATGCAAGCCAACTGGTCATTAAAGAAACAGAGTTCAAGGCGCTACAGGCGCAGATCAACCCCCACTTTCTGTATAATGCGCTGGATTCGATCCATTGGCTCGCCAAAAAGAACAGGCAGGAGCAAATCTCCAGTATGGTGTTATCACTCGGATATTTGCTGCGTTCCTCCATCAGCTTCAAGCAAAATATCATTACCATTGCCGAAGAGCTGGAGATCGTCAATCATTACATCACCATTCAGACCTACCGTTTCCGGCAGCGACTGGATTTCCGCTTAGATGTGCCCGCTGCCTATCTGGGGTGTGCCACTCCAAAGTTGACCCTACAGCCATTATTGGAGAATGCCATTCAATATGGTTTGGAACCACAGGTTGGTTCATGTCTGATTCGAGTGTATGCCGAGATATCCGGTGGCAAGCTGGCCCTTATCGTGGAGGATCACGGTCCTGGCATGGAACCCGAATATGTGGAACAGGTGCTGCGCGGTGAAGTGAAAACCAGAGGAACAGGTATTGGTCTGCTGAATATCAGGGAGCGGGTACGTCTGGCTTTTGGCGAAGAATATGATGTTCTGCTGGAGAGCAAGCCGGGGCGTGGAACGAGAGTAACGGTGCTGCTGCCACCCCCATCACCAGGTAAGGAGGAGAAGTTATGGGAAGATGGATGCGAATGATAGGCATGCTCTGCCTTATGCTGACTCTTCCTGGCTGCGTGAACCAGTTGGATCAAAGGCCAGGCATGATTGTGGAAGAAGAGCCGATAACGCTGCGAATCGCTTGGTGGGGTGGGGAGTTTCGCAACAATGCAACGATAGCCGTTATCAACCTGTATGAGAAGTTGAATCCACATGTGAACATCGAATACGAATATAGCAGTTTCAACGAATACTGGAGAAAACTTGCACCACATGCAGCAGGCAATGCGTTGCCCGACATTATCCAGATGGACATCTCCTATCTGTCCCAGTACAGTTCGCTGCAACTGTTGGAGGATATGACGCCGTACATGCAGAGCGGGCTGATTGACACGACAGATATTGAGAAGGAACAGTTGGAGAGTGGTAGCCTGAATGGAAAAACCTATGGTCTCAGTTTAGGGGTTAACGCCATGCTCAGCATCTATGATCCGGAAGTGTTAAAGGCCAATGATATTGAATTGCCAACGGATACGTGGACATGGGCGGATTTTGACCGGATGGGCGAGCAATTGCTCGGGAAAGGCATCTATCTGGGAACCTATTTTACGCCGGAACAGTTTTTCGCGTATTACTTGAGACAGTATGGTTCCAAGCTATACGCGGAGGATGGCAAGAGGTTGGGTTATGAGGATGATGGGCTATTTATTGAATACTTTGGCAGGATGCAGCAGCTCGCAGAGAAGAAGCTTATTTTTGCACCGGATATCTGGACATCAGATATTGGCCAGCCTGATAACGACCCGTTTTATCTGGGAGAGGCTTTGTTTAGCTGGGGGTATTCCAACCAATTTATCAGCACCGCTCAGCGTTATGGCAAACCCTTAACCATCTCCCCAATGCCTGGGCCAAACAGCCAGAATGGATTGTTCTTGAAGCCAGGCATGTTTTTCTCCATGGCGGGTAATTCCAGACATAAGGAGGAAGCTGCCAAGTTTATCAGCTTTTTTGTGAATGATTTGGATGCCAATCTGCTGCTCAAAGGGGAGCGGGGTGTGCCCGTCTCATCCAGTGTCAAAGAGCGGATGAAGCTGGTGGTTGAACCGGAGCTGGCGCAGGTGTTTGATTATATCGATTGGGTTGCGGATAACAGCACTCAGATGGACCCGCCTGATCCCGTAGGTGCGCCAGAGGTCACTGCGGTGTTACGTGAGTTGTACGATCTCCTGTTGTTTGGCAAAATTACGCCTGAGCAGGCGGCGGTGGAATTTCGTGAACGGGCGAATGCCATTCTGGATAGGTAGTTATATAAATTGAACTAAACGCCATTTACACTTGCCACTTCGATGACAGAACAATCTTCTGATCGCTGTTATCCCCAGATTTTTTTGGATTTCCTTTTTCAAAGGGTAAAATCCGGGGATAGCGTATGCTTCCGATGTAGCTTTCTTGCAGAAAGCTTTTAGGCGAACGCTCCCGCTTCTTCAGGTTATTTCTGTCCTCTGCGTTCTCGTGTAAATATGTAGTTCAATTTATATAACGAATAGTAAATATAAAACAACCTTCACTCTAGGACAGAGGGAAGGTTGTTCTGTTGTTGTGATCATGCATTTAAGCCTACAAACCACTTGGTCTCACTTTTAAGCCTCGCCTTTAACCAAACTGGGCTTGATGCAGTCGGCTGTACGAGCCTTTACGCGCGAGAAGTTCTTCATGACTTCCTTGTTCAGCGACGGTGCCGTTCTCCACCACCACGATGCGATCGGCATGTCTAATGGTCGCCAGTCGATGGGCAATCACCAATGTCGTACGGCCCTGAGCCAGCTCGGACAAGGCCAGTTGAATGGCAGCTTCCGTCTCGGTATCGAGAGCGGATGTAGCTTCATCCAAAATGAGAATAGGTGGGTTTTTCAGGATCATTCTTGCGATGGATAAACGTTGCTTCTGTCCGCCGGACAATTTCACGCCACGTTCACCGATCATGGTATTGAGTCCATCTGGCTGGGATTGTACCAGCTCTTCCAATTGGGCCCTGCGAATGGCTTGCCAGATTTCTTCATCGGAAGCATTCAGTTTGCCGTATGCAATATTTTCACGAATTGTTCCGTCAAACAGGAAAATATCCTGCTGCACAATCCCGATATGGGAGCGCAGTGATTCCAGCGTCATGTCCTTCACCGGAATGCCATCGATGGAGATATGTCCTGCATCCACATCGTAGAAACGTGGGATCAGACTGCATAACGTCGTTTTACCTCCGCCCGAAGGTCCAACCAGAGCAACCGTCTGGCCTGCCTGGATATCCAGATTGACCTGAGACAGCGTAGGTTTGTGTTCTCCATAAGAAAAGGTAACGTTATGGAAAGCAATATCTCCTTTGACATCCGGAATCGGTTTCGCCTGTGGTGTATCTTCTACATCCGGTACAGCTTCAAGAAGCTCCAGGTAACGTCTGAATCCGGCGATGCCTTTGGGATACGTCTCGATGACAGAGTTAATCTTCTCGATCGGTCCGAGGAATACATTGGAGAGCATCACAAAAGCGATGAATTCCCCGTAGGTCATACTGCCTTGAATGACAAACCAGGTTCCACATACCAGTACAAACAGCGATACAAATTTCATCAGGATAAAACTGAGTGAAGAGTTCCAGGCCATAATACGGTAGGTGATTAGTTTTGTAAGCCGGAAACGTTCGTTGTTCTCAACGAAACGTCCTACTTCATGTTTTTCATTGGCAAAAGCTTGTACCACACGGATGCCGCTCACATTATTTTCTACCCGTGCGTTATAATCGGCGATATCCGCAAACATGCGCTTGAACGCCTTGGACATTTTGCGACTGAAATACAGTGACAGGTAGATCATCAGCGGAACGATGATGAACGTCATCACGGCGAGCTGCCAGTTGATCCCCAGCATAATCCCGAAAGCTCCGGCGAGTGTCATGAGGGCAATGAACAGGTCCTCGGGTCCGTGATGCGCGATCTCACCAATATCCATCAGGTCGTTGGTCATGCGGGAGACCAGATGTCCGGTCTTATTGTTATCGAAGAAGCGGAAGGACTGTTTCTGTACACGCTGGAACAGTTCACGCCGCATATCGGATTCGATGTTAATGCCAAGTTTGTGGCCCCAATAGGTCACTGCATAATGGAAAATGGAACTGAGCAGGTAGATGCCGAGCAATCCAACACACGCCGCTAAGATCATGGACCAATTGCCAGCCGGAAGCAGTTGATCGACCACCCGGTTAACGGCGAGTGGAAAGGCCAGCTCCAGCAGAGCGGCAGCGATGGCACAGGAGAAGTCCAAGATAAAGAGTCTTTTGTAAGGACGATAATAAGACATAAAACGGCGAAGCATATGTAAGTCCTCCTCGATATCACACAAATGCCCGAGCAGGATCATTAGCCTGTCCGGACACCTGGATTCATCCTTATGTTATTTACGGTTTTGCTTGGCACGTTCTACGATCATATCGGCGAATTCTTCAGCCTGACCTTGAATTGCAATCGGATCGAAGTACCAGTAACGGTCTTCCAATAATTCATACACCTGATTGTTTTTCACAGCCGGCAGGGATTGCCAGATGGCATCACCTTTGTAATTTTTATTGTTCTCTCCAACGGTCAAGAAGATATGATCACCTGCATAATCACCAACAACTTCACGCGAAATTTCTTTCCATTGGGTATCACCCATCAGTTCTTTTTTGGTGATTTCGAGTGGGGCAAGTTGCAAAGCACTGTAGACCGCTTGTCCTCCTCGACCAAAATTGTCTCCATATCCATAATAACTCTTGTCGGATACTTCAAGGATGGAGAAGGTTTCCTCCGGTTTAATGACTGTTTTCACCTTAGCACGAGCGGCTTCAATCCGTTCATCGTACGTTTTCAGCCAAGCTTCGGCTGCTTCGGATTTGTTCATCAGCTCTCCGAATCCCCGGATTTCGTCATGTACATTGGTGAATGTACCATACGGAATGACCACGGTCGGTGCGATTTTTTTATAACTTTCAATCTCTTCGGCTTGATCAGAGTAGGTAATGATCAGATCCGGGTTCAAGGCAATAACCTTCTCCATGGATACCGCCGCCCGATCACCAATACTCTCTATGCCCTCCACCTGATCGGCATAGAACGGGTTTTCCAAATAATATTGAACAGCCCCAACGGGTTTCACACCCAGTGCGAGCAGATCACTTACGTACATATCGGTAACGATTCGTTTCGGTTCAGCCGGAATTTCAACATCCCCGCTTAACGACTTGTAGATTCGTGTGCCATTCGAATTATCCGAACCGGACGACGTGTCTGTGTTTGTCTCGGTAGAGGCTGTTGTCGTTTCGGTTCCCGCTGCCGATGTCTGTTCAGTCGCAGTCGAGCCTGTTCCGCTGCTACAAGCAGCCAGAATCATAATGATGGCGAGCATAAGCAGCAAGCCGGAAAAGCGTTTTTTTGCAGCAAACATATTTTTGTTCCCCCTGTGTATAATCAATAATGATTATTATTCTCATTAATAACATAGAGGAAGATGTGATATTTGTACATGGACAACTATGATCACTACTGCATGGACAATTATGATGTGAGGTGACGCATGATATGCTGCAACTGCTCCATAACGGACAAGGGATCGAATCCATAGAACATGTCGGCATCAATCTCGTATACACGTCCTTCACGAACGGCGGAGAGGGTGCCCCAAGATTCCTGATTCAGCAGGTTATCGAGCATTTCTCGTTCGGCAGGTTCCTCAGGGAAGGCGACAAACATGTGATCTGCGGCATACAAGTGAATCTCGGACAACGGAACATGAACGTACCCCGTAAGTAACTGCCCATCCTGCTCCATACGTGACGGCGGAGTGAAGCTCAGCGATTGATACAGCACATGAGAAGCTCTGCCCCAGCCATGACCATAGATATAAGCCCCGTCTTCTCCAATCATAAACATGCAAACGGCGGACCCTCGTGTTCCATCCATCTGTTGGTCCAACGTATGATTGGCTTCTTGCTCAAGTTGATGATATCGTTCTAACAACGCTTGTGCATTCGACTCCAGCCCGGTAATTCGGCCCAAATGAAGAAGCTGCTCTTGCCAATCGATTTCCTCAAAAGGCATCAGGATAGTCGGTGCGATCAGACGTAGTTCATCGGAAGCGGGATGCGGTGCATATCCGACAATGACATCGGGCTGAGCGTTTGCAATCAGATCCGTATGTCTAACCAGCTCATATTCGGAATGTTGCTCAAATGGTTCATGACCATCCTGACCATGTTCACCCAGTTTCTCTTCCATCCAGCTGGCTACGGCGCCCATGTGAGGAGTGTGGCCCAATGCCAGAAGCGAGGCTGTATAATTGTAAGTCAAAGATACAATCTTTTTGGGCATTTTTCGGTAGTGTGTTGGTGCTGATCCAACCATCTGTTTGAATTTGCGGCTCAGATAGAAGGTGTCCCTGTAGCCTGTCAGTTGTGCAATTTCCTGTAGGGTAGGGTTCGCGAACAACAGATGTTCTTGAGCCATCCTGATTCTGAGACGGGTCACATATTCAACAAACGTAAGACCTGTATGTTTCTTGAACTCCCGTGAAAAATGCTCAGGGCTCACATTTGCATCCCGTGCCAATTGTTCGCGGGTCAGCGGATGGGTATACATCTGATGGATATGTCTAAGCACGGCATCAAGCCAGGAGTGATCTTCATGAGCAGAATGAGCCACATGATCCCGCAAAATATCCAGTAACTCATAGAAAAACATATGTGGCCTGAAGGGGCTGGAATCACGGCCTGCCGTACTGGCTTGAACCAGCTCTACTGCCCTGTCGGTGAGAGTACGACTCGCAATGGGAGCTGGTATCCCGAACGGCCAGAACAGCTGTTCATTCTCAGTGGAATCAAAAGCAATAGCAATGCCCTGTACTGGCGACAGGGAGCCGCGTTTGTTCTCGTGCTGAAGCAGGCTTCCGGCTTGCCGAACGACTGCGGAGCCCGCATTTAATGTCAGTTTCCCCTCTGCACTGATCAGCCTGGCCTGGCCAGCAGTAATGACGTATAGCACATGAAGAGTGCTCCACATCTCATCTATGCGGGAGAATGCCTCGCGGTCGTGAAGCTGCACCAGATGGCACAGCTTGAAGAGGGCAACAGGTACGGACTGAATCTTCTGCAAGGAAATGGGACGGGACAGCGATTTTTTATGATAAATAGGCTTGGAAATATTCATTAGATAACTGTCTCCTTACATAAGTCAGCAGTGGCATTATTCGTCTCATGCCCCTGGTGTGCTGGCGTAATTCTCGGATCTCGACTATTATGCAGTATATACTATAAACAGAGTGACGTGGATGGACAGATTGAACAAATCAACTTTTTATTTGAAAAATAGATAAAGTGGTTGAAATCGCTATCAACACCGACTATAATGAAAATGTCGAAACGTTTCAATCTGGCGTTTACTGCCAGTTTCATTGTATTAGGCACGAACTGTTTATAGAGCGCCAGATTGAAAGACGTGTCATGACCATCACTAATGGTATGTATTGGAAGGGGACGCATTCAACCGTGGCCCCATAAGGATGGGAACGAGGATTTTTTTGAGAAAACCTCGAAACGTTTCGATTGACATCCATCGCTATGATATGTATAAAGATTAATAAACGATAATGAAGGATTTAGTGGTTGTTCTAACCATGTACCGTATAAAATGTAGAGAACCTTAGAATTTGTTCTATATAAATTGAACGAAACATTTACACAAAACGGAGAGGACAGAAATAAGCTGAGGAAGCAGAGCGTGCGCCTTTATCCCCGGATTTACCCTTTATAAAAGGGAAATAAAAAATCTGGGGATAACAGCGATCGGAAGGTTGTTCTGTCATCGGAGTGGTCAGTGTAAATATTGTGTAGTTCAATTTATATATAGTATTAGAAGGAGCGAACGTCGAATGGCAACGATTAAGGATGTGGCAAAGCTGGCAGGTGTAGCACTCTCGACTGCTTCCTATGCGCTGAGCGGGGATAGCAAGGTTAGTGCCAAGACCAAGGCTAAAGTGCTTGAGGCAGCACGAGAACTGAATTACCGCAAGAACGGCTTTGCCATGGACCTGAAACGGAGCCGGACAAACACGATCGCTTTGATCCTGACCGATCTGTCGGGCCCGTATTACTCGGAGTTGATCCGTAGTGTACAGGATGTAGCCCTCGCGAACGGGTATGACCTGATTGCGTGCAGCTCCATGGGTGGACGGGACTCAACGGCAGTGCGATTTTTGCGTGAAAAAAGAGTAGATGGAGCCATCATCCTGGCGCATAACATTCATGATGATATTCTGGTAGAATCTGCCGGTCATCGTTTTCCGATCATTGTGATGGATCGTCAGCTGTCGAGTGACCATCTGGTCAACGTGCTGGTAGATGGAGAGCAGGGCGGTTACCTTGCTACCCGCCACCTGATTCAGGCAGGACATCAGAAGATTGCATATATCAGCGGTCCATCCAACTCGTATGACAACGCACTCCGTTACCAAGGGTTTCTGCGAGCGATGCGGGAAGCGGGACTTGAAGAAAAGTCCAAATGGCGTCTGAATGGTAATTTTGTACGTGAGGGCGGATACAGCGCAACTAAGATGATGATCATGCAAGGCGATCTTCCCTCAGCGGTATTTTACGGTAACGATGAGATGGCGATTGGCGGCCTAAAGGCATTGGAAGAGCGTGGTGTATCGGTGCCGGATGATATTTCCGTGATCGGTTTTGACGATATTCAGTTGTCCGAATATGTGAATCCACCACTGACAACGATACGCCAGCCGAAGCATGAAGCCGGGTCGCTCGCCGGACATCTGTTATTCCAGATGCTCAATGGCGAAGCGGTTGACCCTTCATATACGTTAACGATTAACATGATCGAGCGCAGCTCTGTACGTTCGGTTTAGACCGAGTCTGAACAACAAAGAACTGCCTGCATGCTGAAGTAAAAGTTTAATGATGGGGTTATCGTCCGGACGGGCTGTAAATGGCCGGTTTGAAGAGGCCCCTATTCTTTTTCAGATTTATCGAAACGTTTCGATTTTAACTAATTCAAGGAGTGAACCTTATGACAACGATGATTAATGAACCGATCCGGTTAAGTGCCGGAGAGTTATCCTTTACCTTTTTGAACAGTGGCGACCTATACCAGGCTACATCCGGCACAACGATGTTGAACCAGTTGCTCAGCAACCAGATTGATGGATCTCTGAATAACCTGTACCTGCGTGTACATGAGGGAGAGAATATCAACTCGTTCCCGTTGCTCGGTGTACGTTCGAACAGCAAGGTGATTACAAGCAAGGCACAATCCAGCAACCAGTTGATCTGGGAGGGCACAGTCCAGCTGGAAGGTAGCGAAAAAGGCATTGGCTATCAGGTCGTATTTACGGCTACACCGCAAGGTGTCTGGTTCTGGGATGTGAAGCTCACAGGACAACAACATAACGTAGATGTGGTATACGGACAGGATGTTGGGCTTGCAGATCCAGGTGCGGTACGTAGTAATGAGGCTTATCTGTCACAATACATTGACCATACGGTGTTTGAAGATGAGGCGAAAGGCTATGTCGTTTGTTCCCGTCAAAACCAGCCTCAGGGCGGTGCATTTCCATATATGCAACAAGGTTCCCTGACCAAAGCAGTTGGTTACTCCACAGATGGATTCCAATTCTTCGGTCTGTCATACAAGGAAACGAATCAACCAGAGAGCTTGAATCGACCAACGCTGGCGAATGAGACGTATCAGTATGAATTTGCCTACACGGCGCTGCAATCTGAACTGCTGAATCTGAACGGAGAAGCACAGGTAGTGTTTTATGGACTAGCGAAGCCTAATCATGCCGAAGGAATCTCTTCACTGGAATTCGGGGATGAAGTTACCGCAGCATGGAATGAAGTACAGGCTCAGACTGTGGAAAACGGTGATACGTTGGAACAGGTGAAACTGTCCTCCTTCCTGGGTGAACCACTGGTAACACTCGATCTGACGCAAGATGAGATTCATGAGCTGTTCCCTGATCGTCATCAGGAAGAGCACAGTGGTGAGGAACTGTTATCCTTCTTCACAGGCAGCTATGAACATATCGTTCTGAAAGCAAAAGAATTGCTCGTAGAGCGTCCGCATGGTCACATTCTGATGAGTGGTGGCAATGTGCAACTTGGAGCACAGGTTATTACGACAACGTCGTATATGTACGGTATTTTCAACTCACAACTCGTTATTGGTAACACCAATTTTAATAAAATGATCAGTAATGCCCGCAATGCATTAAACGTGCCGAAAACGGCGGGACAACGCATCTATGTGGAAATGGACGGACAATATCGCCTGCTGACGATGCCTTCCCTGTTCGAGATTGGCTTCAACTATGTACGTTGGATCTACAAAACGGCATCCGATACGATCATCGTGACGAACTACACAGGGGCACACACCACCGAAGTGAGCATGAACGTACGCTCCACAAGTGGCATAGCATACCGTTACCTGGTAACAAACCAGATTACGATGAATGTGAATGAATACGAGTATCCGTTGCATATGACGCAGGATGGCGATACTTTGATCTTCAAGGCTGATCCACAAGCGATTAGTGCAGGGACGTACCCAGATCTGCAATACCGCATGTCGGTGGACGGCGCAGCTGTGAATGTAGGGGACGAAACGTTGCTGGCAAGTGGTATCCGCAGTGGTTCCGCATCACTGGTTACGCTTAGTCTGGAAGCAAGTGCTGAATGGACGCTGAAGGTACAAGGGGTATTGGAAGGTCAAGCGGACAGCGGAGTGGTAGCAGGTTCAAGCCTGACGTTTGAAGAGGAAGTGCAGGCATACCGCGAGTTCTTCGCAGGTGTGATGAACGGGTTCCGTTTGTCCCGTGGAGAAGGTCAGAGTGCAGAGGATCTGTTCAAAGTAAATGCGCTGGCTTGGTGGTACACCCACAACATGCTGGTTCACTACTCTGTGCCTCACGGTTTGGAGCAGTATGGCGGCGCGGCTTGGGGTACACGGGATGTGTGCCAAGGTCCGGTGGAGTACTTTATGGCAACGCAAAAATATGAGCAAGTTCGCGATATCATCAAAATGGTTTATACCCACCAATATGAAGATGATGGCAACTGGCCGCAATGGTTCATGTTTGATAAATACTTTGCGATTCAACAGGAAGAAAGTCATGGCGATATCATCGTATGGCCGTTGAAAGTATTGGCGGACTACCTGACAGCGACTCGCGACTATGCAATCCTGGATGAGAAAGTACCTTATACCGTGAAGCATAGCTTCGGGTTCACGGAAGAGACGGCAACGGTGCTGGATCACGCGAAAAAAGAGATCGAATATATCCGTTCGCACTTCCTGCACGATACGTTCCTGTCTTCCTACGGAGATGGCGACTGGGATGATACGCTCCAACCAGCCAATGCACAGCTCAAGCAATACATGGTGAGCAGTTGGACTGTGGCATTGACGTATCAGTCCGTGAACGTGCTCTCGCAAGCGCTGAAATTCAAGGATGCGGACTTTGCACAGGAGCTTGACGTGCTGGCTCAAGGCATCCGTGAGGACTTTAACCGTTACATGCTGGGCACAGATGTGATTCCAGGCTTTGTATACATGGAAGAAGCCGACCAAGCGAAGCTGATGCTTCATCCAACGGACACAGAGACAGGCATTCAATATCGCCTGTTGCCAATGACGCGCAGCATGATTGGTGAGTTGCTGAATGCGGAGCAAGCAGAGTCTCATTACGCATTGATCCGTGAACAGTTCTTGTGCCCGGATGGCGTGCGTCTGATGAATCGTCCAGCTCAATATGCTGGTGGTGTAAGCACACACTTCAAACGTGCAGAGCAAGCGTCTAACTTCGGACGTGAGATTGGTTTGCAATATGTTCATGCTCATATCCGTTATGTGGAAGCGATGGCGAAGCTCGGGAAGACAGATCAGGTGTGGAATGGTCTTGCGATGATCAACCCGGTTGGTATCGGCGAGGTTGTACCTAACGCGGAGATTCGCCAAGCGAACTCATACTTCAGTAGTTCAGACGGTAAGTTTAATACGCGTTACGAGGCACAGGAGCATTTTGACCAGCTTCGTAAAGGGACTGTACAAGTGAAAGGCGGATGGAGAATCTACTCCAGCGGCCCTGGAATCTACATGAACCAGCTGATCTCCAATGCACTTGGCATTCGTCAAGAGGGCGGCGATCTGGTCATTGACCCGGTATTGCCAGCTGAGCTGAACGGCATGCAATTCGAATTTGAGTATGCGGGTGAGCCGGTGACGTTTATCTATCACTTGAACGAAGGTGCTGTGAGCCGTGTAGCGGTGAACGGTAAGGACATTCGTACCGAGCGTACAGCGAACCGTTACCGTCAGGGTGGGGTCTGCATCTCGCTTGATGAGTTCAGACAAGCACGCAGTGCAACTGAGCGTACGGTCGTTGATATCTATATGTAATCTCACAGCATGATGTACACCAAGGTCATCCTCCTTTATTCAAAGGCGGGATGGCCTTTTTGCCATATGCTCTTACGATTGTTACCGCAGTGGAACTGCCAGCAACGTATGCAACAGCTCATTATGCCGCACATGCTTGGTTACGTAGCCCTGTTGCTCCAGCCAGCCGCATAGCTCACTGAGCAGAGGGAAGTGACGTTCGCGCAAGGCGCGCAGCTGTTCCTCGTGTCCTGTGGTCTCTGCCTGTCGAATATAGGAATCACGGTGAGTCGCATCAACAAACATCAGATCGGTTAGACCGATACGTCCGCGCGAGGTTAATACCCGCTGCATCTCCTGTAAGGCCAGTCCTTGCTGGTCTGGACTCAGATGATGGATGGCAAAGCTGGATACGACAAAATCGAAGGAATGATCGGTAAAAGGCAGCGCCAGAAAATTACCAAGTTTCACATGCATCTTGGGATATTTGGTACGACATCTGCGTAGCATCTCCCGGGATTGGTCGATTGCAGTCATGTCTGCGCCGTGCTGTAGCAGTTTCCCAGCCAGATTACCTGTGCCTGTACCAATATCCAGTCCTTTCTCACCAAGGGCGGGAGAGATCCAATGAGCTGTCTGTTCGAGCGCTTCGTCATAGTTATGATACAGATAAAAGGAAGACTGTACCGTATCATTGGAGTCGCTCTGCGTGGAATGATCTGCATCCTGGTGTGGATGTGCAACTTCATTCTCATCGCTTACAGGGGAGGCGTTGTCCGAATGATGATTGTCCTCTGAATTGGGATGTCCAATACTGCCTCTGCCTGCCGCCTCCACTCGCTGATCATGGATGGCTGCCTGCGTATCATAATTCCACCGATCATGCCAGTTCTGCCGGGCTTCGCGCAGGCGACGGGCACTGTCCGCGAGATCGTGCAGATGGCTGACATCCAACGGGCCGTCCTGACGATTCAGGTCAATCATGCGCTGGGTTGTATCCATCATACGTTTGAGCTCAATCCACTGGGCATACATGACGGCCTGTTGCAGCTCCAGATATTCTTCCAGCCGCTGCTGATTCCCTTGATCAATCTCTCCGAGCGCATGTGTAATATCCTGTAGCGACATGCCAATCTCACGCAGTGCAGCAATGGTCTGAAGCCGCCAGATATCATTCTCCGTATAGGTACGATAACCGTTACTGGACTGTTTGGCGGGTAGAATTAATCCTTTTTCTTCATAAAAACGAATGGCTCTCGCCGATATACCAAGCCTGCTTGCTGCCTCTTTGATATTCATCATGCATCCCCTCCTTATCGAATCAGTATAAAGCATGACGTTACGGCAAGGTTAAGTGTTTATTTCATTTTGCGAAAAGGTTCAATACCGAGTGGAATTTTAGTCAAAGCTGAGGCTATGCTACAATATATAGAACAAAAAACTTAAATAGTGGAGTAAACGAACAATGTCTTCCTATTCCTAAGTTTCTCAACGTTCTGAACTCTCTTAACTTTCCCGACGTTGTAACGCACAGCGTTGTCGACTATAGCACGAAAGGTTGAATCATTATGCTTACCAGCCATACATTTACGATTCGTCCATCCGAGATTAAAGATGCAGCCCAGCTAATGGAGTTGGATGCCCTGGTATGGGACAAATACACCTCTCCTGCACCTATGCAATGGCGTTCCAGACAACAATATCTGCAGCATTGCCCGCCAGGCAGTCAATTGATTGCGGTGCAGGGAGAGCGGGTATGTGGTTATGTGGGCTTTAATCCAGCCACAGGTATGCCCGTCAACCGTCATGTCTACGAGATTCATATTGCGGTTCATCCTCATGATCGGCGTTGTGGCATAGCTACAGCTTTGATGGATGCCATCAAGCAGCATGCGGCCCAACAAGGCGTTCGCAAGCTCAGGTTGCGCGTACTCTCCAGCAATCCGGGAGCGATTACGTTTTATACCCAGTGTGGATTTGTGACAGAAGGCAGGCTGGTATCCGAGTTTTATATCGGCGGCAAGTATGTGGATGATATTCTTATGGGTTATTTTATCCAGACCAGATAAAAAGGTAGCTGAGGAGGAACAACGATGGATATGGGACTTCGGGGTAAAAAAGCACTGGTGCTGGCTTCCAGTCGCGGGCTGGGCAAAGCGGTTGCCGCTCAATTGGCAGCAGAAGGTGCTGACGTCATGCTCGCCAGCCGGAGCGAAGAAAAGCTCGCAGCAGTGAAGCAGGAGCTTCTGGCGCTTGGCGGTGGCGGACGTGTGGAATATTGTGCAACCGATGTGACACGCAAGGAAGATATTGAGGCTCTGATTCACAAGACAGCAGAAATGTTCGGACAGATTGATATTCTGGTGAACAATTCGGGTGGCCCGCCATCGGGTTCATTTGAGTCACTGACGGATGAAGATTGGGAACGTGCATTTGAATTAAATGTACTCAGTTATGTAAGGCTGATTCGCGGTGCTCTTCCTTATATGAAAGAAAGCGGAGGACACATTGTCAATATCGCTTCAACTTCGGTGAAGCAGCCGATTCCGGGTCTGGTGCTGTCCAACACGTTCCGTACTGGCGTGTTTGGATTGGCGAAGACGTTATCCCAGGAGCTGGCTCCATACGGAATTTTGATCAACACGGTGGCGCCAGGACGTATTGCAACAGACCGTATACGTGAGCTGGATGCAGCACGGGCTGAGCAGAATGGAATCAGTGAGGAAGAGGTATCTGACCAATTCCGTAAAGAGATTCCACTGGGCCGTTATGGTCAACCAGAGGAGTTTGCCAAAGCGGTTGTATTCCTGTTATCCGGAGCCAATACGTACATTACCGGAACCTCATTGATCGTGGATGGTGGTATGGTCCGAGCACTATAAAAGTCATGGATACAATAAAATACCCTCTGTCACCACATTACGTGGAGATCGAGGGTATTCGTGTTGATCCATTATGTTGGGAGAGATCACTCCCGATTCATTATGTAGGCGAATTAGCGCAAGAGTTCCCATTCATGCTGAAGCATGCCGTACACCGCATGGTTCACGTAACCTTTAGGCAGTTTCTCTGCCTGACGAATGACACCCTCGAGAACAAATCCGAGTCTTTCAGGGATAGCGCGACTCCGTTTGTTATTCGTTGCCGAGCGAATCTCGACGCGATTCAGGTCCAGGTTCACCAGAGCATAATCAACCAGAACGCGACAAGCGCTTGTCATCAAGCCTTGACCCTCAAAGCCTTTTCCAAGCCAATATCCGATGCTTACCGAGCGGTTGGTCCAGTTAATTTCGTGGAATCCAATGACGCCGGCTAGATCCCCTTTTGACCATACTCCGGCGGTGAATCCGCCATTCTCGGCACCTTGTTTTAACGCGTTGGTAATGAAGTTCGAGGTGTGTTCCACTTCTGTCACATGATCCACCCACGGCAACCAATGTCTCAGTTGATCCCGCGAGCGATCTGTCAGTTCGAACAGCGGTTTGGTATGTTCCATGGCCAGTGGCCGAAGTTCGGTATATTCATCCAATGAATAGGTAAACATGAATGCAACCTTCTTTCTTTATAAATTAGTGATTAACGGGAAGTCTTGGGTAACTTTTGCTCCAGTGCAAACAGGTCTTCTTCCATTGAGGCCATGCGTTGATTGACCGTTGTGCGTGCGTCACGGAGTGCCTGATTATATATGTAGGGAGCGAGCTGTGTCATGAACAGGTCGAGGACACCCCAAGCGGCCAGATCACCCAGTTCTTCGCCACGTTCCTCTTCGAAATACGACTGGATGGTGCGAATGGCTTCATCCTGCTGTTCTTTGGTCAGTTTAAGCGAGTTCGTTGGAATGGGAAACCCTCCCTTTAATTTGTTTTTAGGAGTTGTTCAAAAAGTCCGCTTTTGATTACGAATAATGCCTTACGGCATCATCAGCATCGAAGATGAAATTCAGCCGAAATGTCCGTTGCTCACGTAGTTTTCCTACGCTCCGCTACTCCATTTCTATCTTCATTCCATCTTCTCGGTACTGAAAACCAGACTTTTTGAACACGTACTTTTACTATCATGCTACATGATTCGAGCGAACCCGTCAAAATGGTTTAGGGCCTATTTATGCACGGCTTATCCTGACTTTGGTGCCGTTCTTTATTGAACTCCTCCCCCGTTAAAGGTATATTTAAATGAAACGCGTTGCAATTACTGAAAGTTCCAATCAATTCATGAAAGGTTTGATACCTGTGGACAATCGTACAACCCCACCTAACTTTATCAAAAATATTATTACCGAAGATCTCCGGTCTGGGAAAGTCCAGGAAGTTATTACCCGTTTTCCTCCGGAACCGAACGGTTATCTGCATATCGGCCATGCCAAGGCGATCTGGATTAACTTTACGCTGGGCGGCGAATTTGGCGGCAAAACGAATCTGCGCTTTGATGACACGAACCCGGTCAAGGAAGATGTAGAGTACGTTCAATCGATTCAGGAAGACGTGAAATGGCTCGGATACGAGTGGAACGAGAAACGTTTTGCCTCGGATTATTTTGACGAGATGTACAACCGTGCTGTCTTGTTGATTAAAAAAGGTAAAGCCTACATCGACGACCAAAGCGCCGACGAAATCCGTGAAATGCGCGGAACGCTAACGGAGCCGGGTAAGAACAGCCCGTACCGTGATCGTTCGGTGGAAGAGAATCTAGACCTGTTCACACGTATGCGTGCAGGTGAATTCAAGAACGGAGAGAAAGTGCTGCGTGCCAAGATCGATATGTCTGCACCAAATATCAATCTGCGCGATCCGGTTATTTACCGGATTTCACATGCACATCATCATAACACGGGCGACAAATGGTGTATCTATCCGATGTACGCCTTTGCTCACCCGCTCGAAGATGCCATTGAAGGTGTAACGCATTCCCTCTGCTCCCTGGAGTTCGAGGATCAACGTCCATTCTACGATTGGGTTATTGCCGAGTGTGAGATGGAGAGCCAACCACATCAGTACGAATTTGGCCGCCTGAATCTGTCCCAGATGGTGACAAGCAAGCGGAAGCTGAAACTGCTCGTAGACGAAGGCCATGTGGATGGATGGGATGATCCACGCATGCCGACAATTTCGGGTCTGCGCCGCCGGGGTTATACACCGGAAGCTATTCGTGATTTTGTATATGAGACAGGCATTTCCAAAAACTATGGAGTTATCGACCTGCAAACGCTGGAGCACTTTGTACGTGAAGATTTGAAACTGAAAGCTCCACGCACGATGGCTGTGCTGCATCCGCTCAAAGTGGTTATTACCAACTACCCTGAAGGGCAAGTGGAATGGCTTGAAGCTGAGAACAATGTGGAGAACCCGGAGATGGGTAATCGCCAAATTCCGTTCTCCCGTGAGATTTATATTGAACAAGACGATTTCATGGAAAATCCGCCAAACAAATATTTCCGTTTGTTCCCTGGCAACGAAGTTCGTCTGAAACATGCATACTTCATCAAATGTAACGATGTGATCAAAGATGCAGAAGGTAATGTAACTGAGATTCATTGTACCTATGATGTAGAGACGAAGAGCGGCAGTGGCTTCACTGGCCGTAAAGTCAAAGGAACAATCCACTGGGTAGAAGCGACTCAAGCGGTACCTGCTGAATTCCGTCTGTACGAGCCGTTGATCCTGGATGAAGCACCAGAAGCAGAGGTCGAAGTGGCAGTAGCTGGGGCTGAAGCTGAGGTTGTGGAAGAGCAACCGGAGAAAACGTTCCTGGATCAATTGAACCCGAACTCCCTTGAGATTGTTAATGGGTTTGTGGAACAAGAGATGAAAGAAGCGAACGCTCAGGATAAATTCCAATTCTTCCGTCACGGTTACTTTAGTGTAGATCCAAAACACTCCGAACCAGGACGTCCGGTATTTAACCGGGTCGTATCCCTGAAAAGCTCATTCCAACTGCCGAAGGCGTAAAGTAAAGTCAAGGCGTAGGATCAATGCTACAAGTTAGAGCTATAAAGACTTAAATTTATAAATGTAAAAGGCGTCTCCAGGACAACAACCCATGGAGACGCCTTTCTCTTTACTGCACCTATGATTAATCTTTTGTCTGAATGTTTGAACGTTTTATTTACACCATAACGGAGAGGACAGAAGAAAGCTGGAGAAGCGGAGCGGTCGCCTTTATCCCCGGATTTTACCCTTTGAAAAGGAAATCAAGAAAATTCGGGGATAACAGCGATCGAAAGATTCTTCTGTCATCGGAGTGCTCCAGTGGAAATCTCTTTCAACTTTTTCAAACAAAAGATTATCTGTCCTCATCCATATTACCCATCTCCGTCAATACAACCGGCTGATAGCCGTTACGTCGATTCGATAACCACATGATGCTAAATCCAACAGCGCCGATGAGCGAGAAGAATACGCCAATGCTATACATGATTTCTGCACCGAAGCTCTGGAACAACCAGCCGCCGAACAGACCGGCAATGACGCCGGAGAGACCGCCCCAGGCCATCGTATACACCGCTTGACCGGAGGAACGATAAGGTCTTGGAATAAACAGCATGGTCAGCTGTGTACCCACATAGAAGTATCCACCAAACGTAATGGAGTGCATTAACTGAATGAATACAATCTCCAGTGGGTTGTTAGCCAGTGCCATGAGCTGCCAGCGAAGTGCAAACAGCACACTGATCAAAATGAGAGATGCCAGGAGCATGCTCATTTTGCGTTTGAGTAAGCGATCGAGCAACAGGAATACGCCGACTTCGAGAATGGATGAGGTGAAGATGGCCCAGCCGACCATCTGTTTGTCACCACCCATTTCTACTATGTATAGTGACATAAACGTACTGTTCATGGCATTAGGCACCGATACGAGTACACCCAGGCCGATAAATGCCATAAAATACGGATTGAACATGACTTTGCCAAACCGCCGAAAAGTAACCACAGGTGTATCCGAAGCGATCGGCTGTCTGGGTAGAAATACGGATAATACAAAGGCGGTGGCAATCATGCACGCAAATATAATGGATACACTGCCGATGCCAAAACGGTCAATGAGCGGTCCGGCTGCGACGGCAGTCAGCGCCCAACCGAGTGAACCCCAGAGCCGGAATGATCCAAATTTCTGGTTTGTACCATCGATATATCCGAGAATCAGACTGTTCGTTTGAGCAAATAATGGACTTTGAAAAAAATAAAAGAAAATCATAGCTACATAGATCCACGTATATGTGGGCGCATAGAATACACCCTGGGCGAGTACAAATGTGCCTCCCATCATAATCATCAGAATGATGCGAATGTTGCGAGATTTATCGCTCCAGAAACCCCAGAACGGGTTGGCAAACAAGGATACAAAGGGTCCAATCGCCATGAGACTGCCAATCTCCAGTTTGGTCATACCAATCTCTTGCAGATACAACTGCAGGAATCCGGCGAAGATCGAGATGGCTCCATATATGAAAAAGTTATATAGTTTCAGAGAAACCAATGAGGGATTGCCTCTTGAAGGTGCAGGTCTGTCCAATTAAGCCATTCCTTTCAAATGCATATTGTTCAATGTATCATTTGTTGAAAGGGGATTCAATGCATAGCGAACGTTTTGAAATTGATGTAGTCAAACACATATTGTGATCTGAGGGAGGATAACAACATGAATACGCGTGAATGGACAGGCATCATATTGGCAGGAGGTTTATCCAGCCGCATGGGGACCAACAAGGCCATGCTGGAACTGAATGGTTCCCTTGTACTTCAACATGTCACAAAGGCCATGAGACCCGCAGTATCCCGTATCATCGTGGCTGCCGGACCCAATGTGACAACCTACAGTGCGATGGGCTACGACTGCGTTCAGGATCACTATCCGGGGAAGGGGCCACTCGCCGGTCTCCACGCGGCGCTGGAAGCTTCCGATACAGACTGGAATCTGGTATGTGCCTGCGATATGCCGCTCCTGCAAACGTCTTTCTTTGATGGAATAAAAAAACTGGTCGAGTCGCATAACTCTTATTCTGCTATCGTTCCACGCGTGGATGGACATGTCCACCCTCTTGCAGGGGCTTACCACATACGAGTGCTCCCTGATCTGGAGCAGCGCCTGATGCAGGATCATCTTCGAGTCATGCGATGGCTTGAAGAGATCGGTTGCTGTTATGTCGATGCGGAAGAGCTTGAGAGAGCTGGCGTTCATCAAGTAGCGATGCAAATGAGTAATATGAACACGCCGGAAGAATATGAGCGTATACACAATCAAGATTCCGGACTTGAATCAGATCTATAGGATACAGGATCAGCTGATTCATCTGCATGATGGTTGCGGTATTGAAGCGGGCTCTGGCCTGTCCAACGTTTGAATTGTCTGCTGAAATGGGACAGATGGGTGTAGCCGAGCTTCCACGCAATTTCCCCGAGCGACAGCTCAGGCTGTTCGATCAGCACTTTGGCCTCCTGCAACTTCAAGCTGGAAAGGTAAGCCCTGGGTGATCGCCCGTACACTTTGCGAAAGACCTGTAGACCATATCCCGGGCTGATGCCAAACGAGGATATAATCTGCTCTACTTTGACCGTGGATACACTGCTTTCCTTGGTTCGAAGCTGGGCATGGAATGCTTGCTTGATTGCCTCCGCTATAGCTCCCGCATAATGCATGGCTGTTGGAGCTGGTGCATGTGAAGCAGCAACGGAAGTTGTGGATTCCGGTTCATTGTCAGCGGCTTGGGACAACAGGGCGAACAGTTCAAACATGCGGGCCTGCATGATCATTTTGTCAGTGGACGTGTAGGCCTCAGATATGTTAATCATGCCCATCCAGCTCTCCAGCACAACGCGCATCTTCCTATTATCTGCCGTACCTGCTGCGTAGATTCGGCTGTGCTGTGACATCAGCTTCAGGGTGAAGACCGGATCATCCACATTAAAGTGAGCGCTAAAATAAGTCATGCCTTCCGTGGATACACATTGATTTGTATGTTTGAACCCGGGAGGAATGAGAAGAATGGAACCTTCCTCCACGGTATAGGTATAACCATGAATCACACTCTCCTGCGTACCTTCGATGATCAACATAATCTCAAAGCCCGGATGTGATTCTTCCGGCATCGCCCATCCATAGGGTACTTGTTGGCTGTGCGCACCATAGAATTTGATGTTACAGTCGATAATAGGCAGCCAGTGGGCCAGCGTATGGTGAGGCATTTCTCGGAGCTGTGATCGGATATCCATCATATTCACCTCGGAAAAGGGTAAAAATAACTTGCCTTATACAATCGGCACCCGTAGTATACTTCATTATAATCAGTTTAACGCAAGTATGGATAATCCATGGAACACATCAGCGTTTGAAGTGGTTGATGAACAATAGAAGTTCTTCAAACGATAATAATGTAAACGCTACCATTATAGATTGGAATATGTCAACTCTTGCACACGTCAAGAACATTATATTTTCCACTTAAAAAGGAGATTAAATCATGGACAAATTATTATATGGTGTAGCTTACTATGATGAATATATGCCTTACGAAAGATTGGACAAGGACATTCAGATGATGAAGGATGCAGGGATCAACGTGGTCCGTATTGCAGAATCAACCTGGAGTACTCATGAACCGCAGAATGGTGTATTTGACTTTTCTTCTGTAGATCGTGTGCTGGATGCCATGCATGAAGCGGGAATTCAGGTTATCGTCGGGACACCAACGTATGCTGTTCCAACGTGGATGGTAAAGGAACATCCGGACGTGCTGGCTACCACCTCACAGGGACCTGGTAAATACGGCGCAAGGCAGATCATGGATATTACACACCCAACCTATCTATTCTATGCCGAGCGGATCATCCGGAAGCTAATCTCTCGGGTAAGCACACATCCAGCGGTCATCGGTTATCAGACAGATAACGAGACGAAGCATTACAATACGGCCGGAGATAATGTACAACTGCAATTCGTCAAATACATGCGGAACAAGTTCAGCTCCCTGGATGAGCTCAACAAGGAATTTGGCCTCGATTACTGGAGCAATCGGATCAATAGCTGGGAGGACTTCCCGTCTGTTGTAGGAACGATCAACGGCAGTCTGGGTGCTGAATTTGCCAAGTTCCAGCGTCTGCTGGTAACCAACTTTTTGGCTTGGCAGGTGGGGATCGTGAATGAATACAAACAGGAAGGACAGTTTGTTACCCAGAATTTTGACTTCGATTGGCGTGGATATTCCTACGGCATTCAAGGAGATGTGGATCATTTTGCCGCATCGAAACCTTTTGACATCACCAGTGTGGACATCTACCATCCTTCCCAGAATGATCTGACCGGTATTGAAATTTCATTCGGCGGGGATGTGGCGCGTTCGACCAAACAATCGAATTATCTGGTACTGGAGACCGAAGCGCAGGCTTTCTGGCATTGGGTTCCCTATCCGGGACAGCTGCGTTTGCAGGCATTCAGTCATCTGGCATCAGGAGCGAACATGGTCGCTTACTGGCACTGGCACTCGTTGCACAATTCGTTTGAGACGTACTGGAAAGGATTGCTCAGTCATGACTTTGAACCGAATCCGGTGTACAACGAAGCGAAGACCATTGGCAGGGATTTTGCCCGTCTCAGTCCAAAGCTTGTGAATCTGAAGAAAAAGAATCGGGTAGCCGTGCTGTTTAGCAATGAGGCACTGACATCCATCAAGTGGTTTGGGTTTAACTTCACCAGTGACAAGAACTACAATGACGTGGTGCGCTGGATGTACGATGAATTGTATAAAATGAACATTGGCTGTGACCTCATCGACCCATCGGTTGAGAGTTATGCGGAATATGACGTGCTCGTTGTACCTGCTCTGTATGCTGCTTCGGATGCATTGTTGGAAAAATTAAATCAATTCGTACAGGATGGTGGATATATCGTCTACTCGTTCAAAAGTGGATTTGCAAATGAGCATATCAAGGTACGCTCTTCTCGCCAGCCCGGCCTAATTAGTGAAGCATGCGGGATCAGCTATAACCTTTTTGTAGAGCCGAAACATGTGTCACTGCGCGATGATCCATTCAAGGTTGGTGAAGAACAGAACCAGATCTACACCTGGATGGAGTTAATTACGCCGACAACGGCTGAAGTACTCGCTTGGTATGATCATCCACATTGGGGTGAATATGCGGCAATTACCCAGAATACCTATGGAAAAGGCAAAGCCACCTATGTCGGCTGTTACACCAGTTCAGCGGTGATCCGTAAGGTGTTGGAACGTGTCATGAAGGAAGCGGGTGTATGGGGAGCCGATCAGGAGCTGGCTTTCCCTATCATTGTAAAGACAGGTGTGAACGATCAAGGGAACACGATTCGCTATTATTTCAATTATGCAGATGAGGCAACATCCTTCGTAAATGCTTATGGAAAAGGAACTGAACTTCTGGCAGGAACCCCGATTGCTGCGGGAGAGAAGATCGAACTGGAACCATGGGGCATACGGATTGTCGAACAATAATAGAGTAGGCAATGGATGTTGAACTATAAATTTACACAAAAACGGAGATGACAGAAATAACCTAACGAAGCGAAGCGTGCGCCTTTATCCCCGGATTTTCCCTTTTCAAAAAGGGAATCAGAAAAAATCTGGGGATAACAGCGATCGAAGGTTGTTCTGTCATCGAAGTGTCCGTGTAAATAGCATTAGTTGTAACATTTCCAAACGAATATAAAGACCAAAGCGCCCTCAGCTTCCATGCTGGGGCGTTTGTCTATTTTAGCTCAGGAGTGGATGCACTGTGTTTACCGAATGTTATCGGAAGCTGATAGATCCTTTCAAACGCAGCATTCGCAATAAATTGATTCTTACCATGACGCTGCTGGCCGTTGTGCCCGTCATTGCCATGACCGCCATGGCAGCCGAGAATACCCGCTCTTCCATGGAAGAGGAGATTATGGAGACCAACCAAGCCAATATGAATTGGGCCTCCATCTATCTGGGTGAACAGTTCGCTCGCATGAACAATATTATCTATTCGATTCAGATCAGTGACGAATTGCATCAATATCTGGCGTTGAACCAGGAAGCACCGGCAGCCAGCCGATTCGACGAACAGAAGGCCATGTTTAATATGCTGAACAGTGTATACTATTCTGCTGGCAATTATGTATTTGGCGTTGAACTCTATCTGAAAGAATTGGACACCCTGTTCACCTTCAACTCCATGGATTCTCGCATCAAGGCGGTATCGGAAATACCGGAAGGGTATCATGAGCTTTTTGCACAACATAAAGATTTTACAATTATTAATGATCCGGACGATCCACAAAAGTTTCACATGACCCGCAGCATGAACCGCTTCGAGGATCAGGCACAGATCGGCGCCATCAGTCTGGAGATCAAGTGGGCTGAGTTCAACCAGACCCTGGAGCTGCTGGATAGCCGGGGAGACTATGCAGTATACATTGCCGATAGCGCGGGTAGTCCGGTCTATCAACCAAACCAAGAGATTCAGCCGTCTGCGGAAGCACTAGAGAAATTGGCCGGTACAAAAGAAAGTTCGGGGTTTATCCGTACAGCCAAGGAATACGTATTCTTTCATTCCATTGAGCCGTCAGGACTGCGTGTGATCAAGATTGTACCTGCCCATGTCATTAATGAAAGTGCCTTGGAAACGATGAAATACGGATTGGTTGTGGGTGGCCTGGCAACCGTTATTTCTGTGGGACTAGCTGCGCTCGTAGCCTGGCGTACATCGAAACCCATTGTCAGACTGGCGAATTCCATGAAGGGTATCCAGCTGATCAAGGACAGGGAAGTGGTACGAAGCGGCCGGGTGGATGAGATTGGTCTGCTGGAGAAAAATCTGCACGGTATGGCTAATCGTATTCGGGAACATATTCGCGACAACTACCTGATGAATCTGGAGAAGCAGACGGCTGAGCTCAAAGCACTGCAATCCCAGATCCATCCGCATTTCCTGCAAAACACGTTGCAGATGATTGGCGGCATGGTCTACTCGCAAAAACCGGCAGACAGTTACAAAGTCATTCGAGCCTTGAGCGAGATGTTTCGTTATATTGTGCGAGCGCCGGATGGACTTGTGCCTCTACAGTCTGAACTCGATCAGTTGGAGCATTATATGCTGATTCAGAAGCAACGTTTTGCCGGCAGGCTTGAATATACACTGGAGATTACAGGAGAACTTCGGGCGTGTTATATTCCCAAGTTGTCTTTGCAACCGATTGTGGAGAATGCATTTTTGCATGGTCTGGAGAAGAAACAGGGCGAATGGAAGCTGGGCATTGAGGTCGTCTGTGAACCTACAGATGTAACCATTCGAATTTGTGATAACGGCGTGGGTATGGATACTGAGAAACTAACGGAGATGCAGTCCAGACTGGAGCGGCTTACCCGGCAGGCAGATCGGGTGTGGAGTTCAGGCACAAGTATTGGACTGGTCAATGCGGCCTCACGAATGGTAATGCATTTTGGACCTGAATATGGGATGAGCATGGAAAGTGAATACGGACAGGGGACAAGCGTTACGGTACGAATTCCCTGCAATAGAGGAGGCGAAGCCTTGTGAACAAGGAAATGTACAGAGTGCTGCTGGTGGACGATGAACCGTGGAACCGGGATATTTTACGCAACCTCGGAGATTGGAATGAACTTGGCATGACCGTTTCAGGTGAGGCAGAGGATGGTGAGCAGGCCATACAACTGGTCAAGCAGCATCAGCCTCACATTATCATTACGGATATGCGCATGCCCGGTACAGACGGTGTGGAGCTGCTACAGACGCTGAGCGGACAGTACCCACAGATCAAGGTGATCGTGGTGAGCGGATATGACGACTTCAATTATGCAAAACATGCAATCCGCCATCGGGCTGCAGATTATCTGCTCAAACCGGTGAATCCGGATGAACTGAATGGTGTACTTGCTAAATGTGCAAAAGAGTTGGAAAAGGTTGAATCAGCGCCTGAATCATGGGAATCGTATCCTTCTACGTTCGCAGGTGAGTTCTCCCTGTTTCAGCAGCAGGCTCGCTTGCGGTTTAATGACCTGAACGTTCAGAGTCTGCGTGAGTGGTTCCAACAATTGCAGCAGAAGCTGGAACGATGCGAGATTAACAGACCTCGGCAGCTTGGAAGGGTGGCTCATGAACTACAGGCTTTGTTGGATGAGTTGTGCGTCTCCAATGGCCTGTACGAGCGGCCCGAAGCAACGGCGCTACCTCCTGCGGCTGCACTGGCTTCCATCGAATCCACGATCACATGGATTTCGACTCCATACTATCAGGCTTTGGAGCAGCTGATTGCGCAGCGCAAATTTAAGAACAAGCTGAACCTCGACGAAGTGAAGCAATACATTCAGCAACACTGTATGGAGATGATTACGCTGGAGCAGCTCGCCCAGATCTTTTTTGTTAGTAAGGAATATCTCAGCAAGGTATTCAAGAAAGAGTATGAGGTGAACGTGACCGACTATGTTGTCCAATTACGTATGACGCGAGCGAAGGAATGGGTGATGGACGAACAGATTCCGTTCAAGCATATTGCCGAGATGGCGGGTTATGAGGATGTGTCCTACTTCTATCGAGTGTTTAAGAAGCATTTCGGAATATCTCCAGGGGAGATGCGGAAGGGACAGGCTCGTATGTCAGGCAATTCAGCCAGTAGCACGGAATGAGTCGTTTGATAGAGCATTTGCGGCAGGATTAAGGTTTAAAATAATCCAATACACAAGTCTAATTTTGTCCAATGAAGCGCTTTCATTTTCTGATATATAATGAGCCTATGAAAGACAAACCAGTTACACACCGGGAGGTCATAAGAGATGAAAGTATGGAAAAGCGTAGCAAGTGCGGTACTGGTCAGTGTTCTGCTCGCAGGTTGCGGTTCCAATGCAGGAACGGAAAATGGGCAGGAGGAATCGGCGTCAGGCAGCACGGTATCACTCAAAGTATTCGTTGCACAACCTCGGCTGAAAGAACACTACGATAAATATATAGAACAGTTCAAAGCCAAGGAGAAAGCAGAGAAAAACATTGAAGTGAACGTGCAACTGGAGATGCCGCCTGCGGACAATGCCCCTCAGATACTGAAGACACGACTCGCCTCTAATGATGCACCGGATGTGTTCGCCTTGCATGCAGTCAATGAGATTCCACCATTCAGCAAAGCTGGTTATCTGGAAGACCTGTCGGGCCAACCTTTTGTCGATAAGCTGCTGGATTCGGTTAAACCTTCCATAACGGATGCGGAGGGCAAAATCGTAGCTGTTCCATTGGAAACAGTATCATGGGGCTATCTGTACAATAAAGATATTTTTGAAGAGCAAGGGCTGGAAGTGCCAACGACGTTAACGGAAATGAAAGCGGTCGTGGAGAAACTCAAAGCAGCCAACATTACACCGTTTGAACTGTCCTACAAAGAAGCCTGGATTCCGCAATTATTCCTGCCACTTACCGTGGGTGCATTAACTCAGTCTGAGCACAAAGACTTCGTGGAGAAGATGAATCAGGATCAGGGCTCCTTCTCCGATATGAAAGCGTTGTTTGATATCTTCGATCTCGTCAATGCCAATGGAACGGACAAAGCGCTGGAAGTGGGCGGAGATGATGGTTCAGCAGCCTTCGCTTCAGGAAGCGCCGCGATGTGGATTCAGGGACCATGGTTTGCCGAAACCATTCTGAAGTCCAACCCGGACTTGAACTTTGGTGTAGCACCCATGCCGATCAATGACAATCCGGATGATACCAAAATCAATCTGAGCACCTCCACTTCACTTGCAGTATCATCATCTAGCAAAAACAAAGAAGTGGCACTCGATTTCGTGAACTACATTCTCGATGACAAGGATTCAAGTGCATTCTTCGAAGCACTCAAATTTAATCCGATTGCCAAGATCCATGACTTCAAGAGCTTCCCGTGGGTAGACGATGCTCAGAAATATGTGAGTGAAGGTAAAGCTTATGAGGACCCATCCCTCCCTCAAGCGGTGAAAGACGAGTCAGGCAAAGCGTTGCAAGGTTACTACTCTGGGCAATTAAATCAACAGCAGGTTATCGATGCGCTCGACAAGGCGTGGAAATCCTACAACAAAGTCAACAAGTAGGGAGTTGTGAGAAATTTAGTACCTGCTTTTGTTGGCAATATCTCAACGGTTTTGGGAGTTTTGTCAACAAATTAGCGGTACTTTGTTTCGTCGCAGTCTCCAAGCAGATGATATGGCAGGCAGAACGTTCTTTGTTCCCTCGTTTACGATCATCCGCTTCGAGTGAAAAGGGGGAGAACCAATGGCTACGAATGTGTTCAAGAAGTATCTGTCACTGCTCGCGTTCACTGCGCCTGCCTTTGTCATCTATGCGATTTTCCTGCTGTATCCCACGTTTAGTGGCATGTTCTATAGTCTGACGGATTGGAACGGACTCAATCGGGATTACAGCTTTATCGGTCTGGGCAACTTTGTGGAATTGTTCAAAGAAGATCCTGACTTTCTGAACTCCCTGTGGTTCACGATGAAATATGTAATATTTATGCTGATTCTGCAAAATGGAATTGCCTTGCTGCTGGCCGTGTTGATTGAGTCACGAACGCGCAGCAAAGGGCTCTTTCGGACGCTGTTCTTCATGCCTAACATGATCAGTACAATCATCAGTGCTTTCATGTGGACCTTCATCTTCTCTCAGGTGCTGCCACAGCTCGCAGAGAAACTGGCCTTTTCGTTCCTCGACCAGCAATGGCTGGGTGATCCGAAGTTTTCATTTTACTCTATTCTGATCGTATCGCTCTGGAACGGTGTAGGGTATATGATGATCATCTATCTGGCTGCTCTCCAGGGTGTGCCAAAAAGCCTCAAGGAAGCGGCTGTTATTGATGGGGCCAACGCATTCCAGGTGCTGCGCAATGTGGTGTTGCCAATGATTACTCATGCCGTGACCATCTGTTTCTTCCTGACGCTGAACGGAGCATTCAAAGTGTTTGAAGTGGTGTATGGACTGACTGGTGGCGGACCGGGTCGGGCCACGCAGGTGATCACGATGAACATCTATGAAGAAGCATTCTCCAACAACTTCAGATACGGCTATGCGAGTGCCAAATCGGTTGTGCTGTTCATCATCGTGCTCATCTTTACACTCATCCAGATCACCGTCATGAAGAAGAAAGAGGTGGAAGCATGAGGATGCAACGACTGAATAGTTATCTGATTCGACTGCTGCTGATTCTGGGCTCTCTCGTCGCTATGCTACCGATCTACATGGCGGTTGTGAACTCTTTCAAAACACAGGGTGAGATGTTCCAATCTTTTCTCGCGCTGCCAACAACGTTGCACTGGGAGAATTATTCGGACGCGTTTAACAAAATCAATCTGTTGGGCAGTTCCATGAACTCGGCAATTGTATCCTTTCTGGGGATCGGTGGTATCGTCTTCTGTGCCTCACTGGCGGGATACAAGCTGTCACGTACCTCCGGCCGTTTGAGTAACCTGATCTTCTTCCTGTTTGTTGCATCCATGCTGGTGCCGTTCCACTCGATCATGATTCCGCTGACACGGGTAGCCAAAGGCATGGGGGTGCAAGGAAGCACGTACGGATTGGCCCTGATCTATATCGGACTTGGCGTGAATATGGCAATCTTCCTCTATCACGGGTTTGTGAAGTCCATTCCGCGTGAATTGGAGGAGTCAGCCCAGATGGACGGATGTAATGAGTTCCAGACGTTCTTCCAGATTATCTTCCCACTCTTGCTGCCGATCACAGTCACCATCGCGATTCTGGACTTCCTGTGGATCTGGAATGACTTCTTGTTGCCACTGCTCATGCTGACCGATGTGAATCGTTATACGCTGATTCTGTCCACGAACATGCTGTTTGGGGAATACAACAAGGAATGGCCGTTGATTCTGTCCTCCCTGGTACTGACTGCGATTCCGGTTATTCTGATCTATGCGTTCTTCCAGAAGTTCATCATGGAGGGGATTGCAGAGGGTGCGGTAAAAGGGTAAAACATTCAAAGGTATCCCGCAGCGCAGCTGGTATCTGCCCGTACTGGTATTCGGACAAACTTACGATACTTACGCGAATAGCCTTGATCTGAAGGACATGGTCCTTCCAAGTCAAGGCTATTTTTTGATTGTGAAATCAGGAACCAACATTCGAAGTCAGGAGCCAGAATCCATGAGCCTGTAGACAGCTTCTGCGAGGCGTTTTAACCCATGTTCCATCTCATCGGGGGAAGCATACGCGTATGAGAGCCGAATGTGACTCGCGTCCAGCCGATCATACAGATAACCCGGGTGGATTAGTACATTCTGCTCCAGACAGGTATGGAACAATTGGCGGATAGAGAGAGGGGAGACAGCGAATTGCAACCAGATGTAAAACCCGCCAGCGGGTATTTCCCACTCCGCAATGTCATGAAAGTACTGTCGCAACAGATCCAGCATGAAGTCTCTTCGTTTGCGTAACTCAGGGCGAAGGCGTTCCATATGTCCAGCGTGATGTCCTTCTGCGAACCACAGGGCAGCAGCTTCTTGGGCGAGTGAACTGGTGCCATAATCGGTCTGCATCTTGATATCTGCGAGACGGCGAATGACCGGCTCTGGCCCGACTAGCCATCCGAGGCGCAGACCGGGGCTGACTGCCTTTGACAGAGTACCCATATGCAGCACCCGTCCTTCTTGGTCACGCGCCTTCAGCGATGACGGAGGAGGAGTATCCAGCCACAGATCACTGTAGGCGGCATCCTCCAGTATGGAGATGCCTAGTGTTCGAGCGGTGGTCATCAGTTCTTCCCAGCGGTGATCACTCATCACAGAGCCGGTGGGATTATGGAAGCTCGGGATCGTATAGAGAAGCGAGATGTGGTCTTGATCTTTGACATGCTGCGCCGCGTCCTCCAGACGAGCAATGTGCAATCCATCGTCATCCATCGGGATACCACTCATTTTCAACCCTGCCGATTGAAAGGCGTGAATGGAATAGAGATACGACGGTTTTTCCAGCAGAACTGCTGAGCCGCGAGGGAGCAGTCCGACCGAAATCAAGTGCAGCGCCTGAAGTGAGCCGGATACGATCAGTATGGAATCTGGAGAGGCATGAATGCCAGTCGTCTGCAAATGGGCGGATAAAGCCTCACGAAGCTCCAGGCTTCCCTGAGGTTCCAGGTAGTTGAGTGTACGAGAACGCTGGGACAGGGAGTACAGAATGTCGTTAAAAGCATCCTGAGGCATCAGTTCCGGGGCAAGCTCCCCTGTACCAAGACGTATGATGCCAGGTCGGAATTCAGCCTGATTAATCTGCTGGATCTCGGGCAAGTTGGGATAATACCAGCCCTCCTCAATGGCTTCGTTCCAATTGGGCATCGCTCCATGAGCCATACCATGCCAACCGGAGCCGGAAATATAAGTTCCCCCGCCATGTCTGCCTTCAATCAGACCAGCGGCTGCCAGATTATCAAGGGCAGTGACCAATGTACTGCGGTTTACCCCCATGGACTCAGCCCATATTCGCTGTGAGGGGAGACGATATCCTGCTGACCATTCGCCCGTTGTGATTTTCTGCCGGACATAGGCTTCAATCTGGCGATACAAGGGCAAGTCGAGAGAGGGGTTCGGCTTCCACTCCATGTTTAGCCGAGAATCAGAACGTTCCATGACAGGCAGAATCACCTCCGTTTGAATTTACACTTGGTACTCCGATGGCAGAACAACCTTCCGATCGCTGTTATCCCCAGATTTTTTTAAATTTGATTTTATAAAGGTGAAAATCTGGGGATAAAGGCGAACGCTTCGCTTCTTCAGGTTATTTCTGCCCTCTCCGTTTACGTGTAAATTTTTATTTTTTATATAGTTAACTTCTGAAATGACACTTTGTAACAAACACTATATCATTTGGTTGGGTCTGATGCCATCCAAGTGGTTGGTTACGCCAGCCATCATCTGCTCTACTATGGAATACAGAGATAAGGGGGAAGAATGATGGAGGTTGTTATTCATGCAGTGGTTCTGGCGTTTGGCCTGATCTTGCCACTGGGTGTGCAGAATGTATTTATTTTTAACCAGGGAATGAGCCAGAGGCGTTATATACATGCACTGCCTGCTGTAATAACGGCAGGGGTCAGTGATACGTTGTTGATCGGGGCAGCCGTTGGAGGAGTATCACTCATTTTGCTGCAATGGCCATTGCTGGCGAATGTGTTGTATGGAGCAGGAAGCTTGTTTTTGCTGTATATGGCTTGGAGTATCTGGAGGTCGTCCGAATCTGTGGAAGGTTCACAGACGGTAATGTCAGCGGGGCGACAGATTGCGTTTGCCGCATCGGTATCTTTACTCAATCCGCATGCTCTGCTGGACACGGTTGCTGTGATTTGCACCAGTTCACTTCACTATGAAGGGGTGGAGCGCATCTATTTTGCCCTGACAGCCGCGGCTGTATCGTGGATATGGTTCTTGGGACTTGCAGGCGCAGGAAGGGTGATTGGCAGAACGGATCGAACTGGACGCATCAGTCTGGTGTTTAATCGGTTGTCCGCTGTAGTCATGGTTGGGCTGGCAGTTATGATGCTGTGGAAGCTCATCTATGCATAGAAGGACCGTGATGTGGCTCATCCTGTTTAAAATAAAAAAACTCCCCGTGACGTCAATCGCACGGAGAGTTCAATGTGGGTGCTGAATGTGATTATCAGCATGCCTGGTGATCAAGTTATTGAGTTGGAACTGTAGTGCTCGATAATGCTTTGGTGTTGTGTCTCTTATATATGGTTGGTCATTTGAGTTATGGAAATCATAATCGGATCTATTCCGCCTTCAGCAGCATGGATTCAATAAACACTTTCAGATCCCGGCTTACACTGTTCAACTGATCAATGACCTCGCTGAACTCGGTTACCAGCACCGCTTGTTGGTTGCTAGACTGTGAGATGGATGTGATCTCCTGCTCCATCTGCTGGATGGAATGCTGGACATCTTTCAAGGAACGTTCGATGTTCACCGTAGCTTCTTTGGTACCCGTAGAAAGTTTACGCACTTCAGATGCAACGACGCTGAATCCGGCGCCTGCCTCACCTGCTCGGGGCTGCTTCGATGGCTGCATTCAGGCCTAGCAGATTGGTCTGTTCTGAGATTTCGCGGATGAATGCGGCAACTTTGTTCACTTCACCTGAGTTCTGCACAGCCATGCGGGTATTATCCAAAATCTGCGTGGAAGATGCCGTCAATTGCTCGGATTGGGCAGCTACCGTCTGCACCATATCTGTTAATTTTCCGCTGATACCGCCGATCAATTCAGTGAAGTACTCCAGTTTTTCCTCGTTCTGAAGAGAGAAACCAATGGCAAGTGTGCCCACGATATTTCCTTGTTCATCCCGAAGTGGGGTGGCCGCCGAGTTGATGGATGTACCATAGAATTTTGCGTCAATACGGTTCGCTGAAGTTTCTCCATGTATAAGTGCCCGGCGGAGTGTAGGGTCATCGAGGGAAACGGGGTCTCCTGCCTTGATGCCCAGATCGAGTTCATTGCTGGGAACATAATACCAGAACTTCTCCGTGTCGGTTACCGCAATCATGATATCATGTTCTTTCAGCATAATTTTAAAATATGGACTTGCTGCAACGAGTGCTTCAACGATGTTCAATAAGGTTCAGCTCCTATTATGTATATGTATCATCTAGATGTATTGTATACATCGTCAGAATTATCGGAATCTTGAAGACCTGATAAGGGCATAAGGTATATTAATTAAATTTTTAACAAATGAAACAGGGAAATTAAAGTTTTTCAGAAACTTATGAAAACATAACGAAAAAGCAGACGAAAACAATTAAGTTCTCGTCTGCTTTGGTTATCCACCTATGCCTTATGACACGCTCCACTTCACGTTATGAATGCTGATTTACGTAAGGGTTCACCGCGCCAGCGCTACCTCATTCGTTGTGTTGAGAGGTCATCCTGACGGTAAAGATATATATCGATATGCAGGAATACGCGGTTGAGTTATATTGCGTACTGTTGTTATCCGCCAATCTGGGACATGCGGCGTACCGTCGGCGTGTGCGATTGCATTTTTTGTTCCAAAGCCAGAGCCATCTCATGATTCTTTGGTTTCGTACCCAGCGCTTTGAGGAAAAGTGCCGCCATAGCGTCCGGATCATCCACGAAGCGGCGAACATTATACTCATCCGACCAGTAGAGGCAGGCTTTGATATGTCCATCAGCGGTCAACCGAAGTCGGTTGCAATTGTCACAGAAATGATCGCTTACGGGATGAATCAATCCAAATGTGCCTTCGGAGCCCACAATTTTCATATTTCGTGATGGGCCATTGCCCGCAGGGCCTGTTGTATTTTCTACCGTCCAGCCTGCTTCAGCACATACATCTGTCACAGCTTCCAGCGGCAAATAGGATTTGCGCCATGAATCCGAAGCCTGTCCAATCGGCATATATTCAATAAAACGTACATGAAGAGGTTGATCAATCGTCATTGCAATAAAATCCTTGATCTCATCATCGTTGATACCCTTCATAAGCACAACATTCAGCTTGATCGGAGCAAGGCCAGCGGCAGTTGCAGCTTCAATGCCTTTCAGCACCTTGTTCACATCTCCGCCGCGGGTAATCATGGAGAAGCGATCAGCGCGCAGGGAATCCAGACTGATGTTAATCCGGTTCAACCCAGCATCTTTTAACGCCTGAGCTTGTTTGTCCAGCAGAAGAGCGTTGGTAGTCAGGGCAATATCGTCAATCCCGTCAATTGCCGAGATCATGCTGACGAGCTTATGCAGATCCTTGCGTACCAACGGTTCGCCCCCGGTGAGTCGGACTTTGCGCATGCCCATCGGGGCAAGTACCTTCAGCACCTGTGCTATTTCTTCGTAGCTCATAATCTCATCATGTGGAGCAAACTCCATACCCTCTGCAGGCATGCAGTACACACAGCGTAAATTACAGCGGTCCGTAACAGAAATACGGATGTAGTCATGTATCCGGCCAAATGAATCCTGAAGCAGTTCCATGCAGACCACCCTTTCATCGGTTCAGATTGGAAATCTTCTATTATAAATGATACGACAATTTCAAAAGGAACAGTTGCATCAAATTTTAGCTATTTCTCCAATCCGCGTCAACGATGACGTCAGATGACAGCATTTTTGGCGGGGTGATTCAGATGGAATTGACCCACGAGTTGTTGCAGAAAGACCGTAATGGCTTCCACATTATGCGAAGAATGCTGAACCTGCAACATATCACGAATCAGCTCCATCATCTCGGCCTCCACCTCAGCGGAAGTCGCCCGGTTTTGGTGGCTGATTGCAGCAATATTCTCCATCAGCATGACCACCTGATCCACGACTTGTGTGCGCTCGGTTTCTTCAGCGGTAGCATTTTGCAAAAGTTGCGAAGCGGCCTGAACCAGTGTTGTTCCTTCAGCCAGTACCTGATCTCCCTCTGTAATTAACTGGGACGCAGCTCCTGCTGCTGTTGAGATTCGGTCCAGAATCTGATGAATATTTTCCGTAGAAGAGCGGGATAAATCAGCCAGCTTGCGGATTTCCCCTGCCACAACCGAGAAGCCTTGGCCATGTTCGCCCACGCGTGCAGCTTCAATGGTAGCATTCAGAGCCAGCAGGTTCGTCTGAGCTGAAATTTCATCAATGACAGCCAGTGCACGGTAAATCTCTTTCATGGTATCCATGAAGGACAGGATGGTACGGTTGGTATCGGACACCGCTCCTGAGATTTGGGTCATTTTGTCGCCGATTCGTTCCACTTCCTGCTGAGCCACGCCGATCTGTTCGGTAGCAGAGGTCTCCAGTTGTTGCAGCGTTATGCGCATGTGATCGGCAGCAATCTTGGCCTGGTCGAGATCTTCCAGTTGAGTGCGAATGGCCTGAATCATCGAACCAAGCTTGTGGTTTACACGCTCAGTCGTACCCTGGGTTGTCTCTGTTGAAGTTCGCATCTGAACCTGATTATCCATAACGTCTACCGTGGCAAGTTGTACCTTCAGCATAATGCCTTCCAGAGAGTCAATCATGTTGTTGATCCACTTCGCCAGTTCACCGGATTCGTCTTGGGCAAAAGCAGACGTGTCCAGGCGCTGGGTCAGATCCCCCCTGCCTTCGGCGTTAATTCGAATAAATCGGCTGATGCGACGCAAGTCTTCATGCACCCGTCGATATTGGCTACGATGCAGCTGTAATGCAGTGAAGGATCCGAATAACACATTAAAAGCGGCCATTGCTGCCGCACTCCAACCGCTACCAGTGAGGGCATAGACAAGCGCGGCTCCTGCAACGCCTGACAAAAGCGTGAAGAGACTGTGCTGCTTGAACTGGCGCCAGCCGATGCTTCGTATCCGATACACTTCCTCCAGATCCCCTTCACACATCATGCCCCAGCGATCAGGACAGTGTGGCAGCTGGAAGGTGATGCCTTTGCCGATCACAGAAATATGGCGGTAATCCGAGTAGCCGGGAAAAGCTACGAACAGATTGGAACCATTCTGAATGGTGTTTGCTACCCCGGGGTGCAGTTCTCCGGTCGACGGATCAGTGAACATGAGTTCCAGCTCGGTGTGCTCCTTAACGGAAACGATACCCCATTCGGTGGTGACACCATCTTTGAGGTTTTCCCCATGCGTAAAGGTGCGGTCTTCGAAGCGGCTTCGGGATAAGGCGGTACCGGGTTGCAGATGGGGCCGTAATATGGACTCAGCCATAAAGAGGTAATTGTCACCGGAATCGGGATAGATATGGCCTGATTCTCGTTGGATCAGGTCACCCAGTACATCCCCGGGTACACGGCTGCATAATGAACCGACATATCGACCTTCCTGCAAGATTGGGGAGATAAACAGCAAGGTGACATCATCGTGAAAAGCGGACGAGCGTGGACCAATATCCAACGTCAGTGGATCAGAATAAGGACCATACAAGCATTTTTTACCATGATGATCTACTCTGGAGTATTTCAATCCTGGTCCAATTAAAGCTTCGTAATCTTCATAGATCTGTCCAATATGTTTCTTATATGTAGAGAATACCACCTGATTCTGTTCGTTCAGCATGAATAGCTCCGTACTGTCTACGGCTCGAATATAACTGGATTGAAACCATGCATCTAGTTTGCTTCGTTGCTGTGATCCTTGTAATACATCCTGTAATTGGACCGACTGTATCTGTTGAAGCAAACGATCCAGGTGATTCCACTGTTCATCTGCCCAGTCCATCATAATCTGCCGTCTCGTTTCGGCAATTCCCTCAAAAATCTGTTCCACATCTTCCTTCATATGTGCGTTCAACAGATACGATCGCCACAGCGGCAATCCTTTTCTCCATCCCAGCCAATCAAACATCATGACCACCCCGATTTCTGGATTTGAAAGCTTCGTTCTACTGATCTTTGGATAGACCTATATATGTGGTTTTCAAAGCGTTACATGACTGAGAATTCCAACATGCGTGGCGATTGATCCGGAATGGTGATACCGCCTTCATCATTCAGGAGCTTTGACTCACGTGGAGGTGGAACTCCTTGTACGTCTATTCAATCTTTATACAAGAAAACGACCAAGAATACGAGGGTATATGTCATATTTTCCGAATATTTATTCAATAAATACAAATGATCGTGCGTTTGTTGTTAGGTGAAATATATGTTAGCTATCTACGAAGAAAACTCACATGGATGTATCTGAGAATCTATCTCATTTTACATTGTGTAACATGAACAGGCCCATACTCAAAACACACTGTATAATGTAATTCCCGCCCAAAGCGATATAGTATTATCTAACAAGCAAAACCTGTTACGTTTGTGTATATAAACCTCCCATTCAGCCTTGGTGTGTAATGAAAATAACTTCCACAAAGGAGAATGCCCATGTCCTCCGCACCCTCAGCTACAGTCCCCGAAGCCTGCCATATTGATGTAGATCATGTGTCCGTTGTTTTTGGCACAGGTACACAACAAGTCACTGCTTTGTCGGATGTTACATTCCAGATCCAGTCCAATGAGTTTGTCTCGCTGCTTGGCCCTTCCGGGTGTGGCAAGTCGACCTTGCTCCGGCTGGTGGGTGATCTACTTCAGCCCACCTCAGGCACCGTTCGCATTGCAGGTCAGGAGCCTGAGCGGGCCCGGCTACAGCGACAGTTCGGCATTGTCTTCCAGACACCCGCCTTGTTCGATTGGCGCACCGTTCGTCACAATGTGGAATTGCCCTTGGAACTGCTGGGTACCCGCCGTAAGGAGTGCCGCCGCATTAGCGGTGAACTGCTTGAAATGGTAGGGCTAACCCGCTTCGCAGACCATTATCCATGGCAGCTCAGCGGCGGGATGCAGCAACGTGTATCCATTGCACGTGCCCTTGCGCTTGATCCGCCATTGCTGCTCATGGATGAACCCTTTTCGGCCCTGGACGAATTCACCAAAGAAAAGCTTCAATTGGAGCTGCTTGAGATCAAGCGCTCAACAGGAAAGACCTTCCTCTTTGTCACACACAGCATCCCTGAAGCCGTATTTCTGTCCGACCGGATCATCGTACTCTCGGCGCATCCGGGGCAAGTGCACTCCATTCATTCGGTTAATCTGCCTTCTGACCGCCATAGTGAACTGAGAGAAACGGAAGCTTTCTACCACATGATCACAACCATTCGTAATTGCTTCTACGAGGAGCGTGATGAATCTCATGTCTCTGCGGTTCTTTAAACCAGGATATCGCTCCTGGGTCGTCATCTGGATTATGGCCATATTGGTGCTGTGGGAAGGAATCGCCTGGATGCTTCAACTGTTCTTGTCACCCCAGCAGGCGGCATCTCGCCTTCCTTATCTGCACGAAGTCCTTGCAGCCCTGTTTCGTTACTCGGGTACGCTCGCAGAGCAGGGGGCTGTCACGTTTGGCAATGCAGCCATTGGTTTCGCAGGGGGAACGCTGCTGGGTCTGGGTCTGGCGCTGCTCATGAGCGCGGCTGTCTGGCTGGAACGCACGTTATCTCCATATGTAGTCTCCTCTCAGATGGTTCCGGTTATTGGTCTAGCACCAATCGTGTACGGCATCATCCACAACGCGGAGTGGGCCCGAATTGTTATGGCGGCGTATGTCACTTTCTTCCCCATCATCATCCATACGTTAAAAGGATTGAAAAGTACAGCACCAGAGCACCTGGAACTGATGCGTTCCTGTGGAGCTTCACTGACTGCACGATATATCAAATGTCTGCTGCCCTCAGCACTGCCGGGACTTTTTTCCGGGTTGAAAATAGCCGCTCCGCTCGCGGTGACTTCCTCCATCGTTGTGGAATTGATGGGCGCTCCCGACGGACTCGGTGTCCTGATGGTCAGTTCGTTATATTACGGTCATGCCCAAGTTGGCATGTTCTGGGCGACCATCATGCTTAGCATTGGCATTGGCCTAATTTCGTATCTGGCCATCAGTCTGGCTGAACGTTGGCTGACCCCTTGGCAGCCTGAATTCAGGGCCAAAGGAGGGGATGCCACATGAGTGAAGGTCAAGTTTTGCAACGGAAGCGTGATGAAGGTGTGGCTATTGCTGCTGTAACTGGCGCGGCTACGCCCCTCACGGGTTCACAGATAACATCTGCTTCAGGATCAGAAATTCACGGACAACAGGGACAAGCCGAAAAGGCCAGATTGGGTACCAGCGTTCGCAGGCGCTCAATTGTACTGAGCATGCTTCCTTGGGGTGCGGGTGTGTTATTTCTCGCCCTCTGGCAGCTCAGGGTGTTTCATTGGATATTTTCGTTGGAAAGCTACCAACTGCCCGTGCCTTCCGCCATTGCGGCATCCATTCAGGAAAATGCCAATATGCTCTTTCGATATGCGATGTACAGCGGAACCGAAATGCTGGGAGGCTTTTTGCTCGGTTCATTGTTGGGTGCTCTGGCGGCAGCGGGTGCATCGTTCTTTCCAACAAGCGGCAGGGCCGCGGTTACGGTTCTGTCTGCACTTAATGCTGTTCCGATCGTGGCCCTTGCCCCGATTATGAACAATTGGTTCGGTGATGGGATTTGGTCTCGTATTGCAGTCGTCACGGTGATTACGATGGCCGCCATGGCCGTCAGCCTGTTCAAAGGGCTGACTTCCATTCAGCCGCAGTACAGTGATCTGCTGAGTGGTCTAGCCGCGAGCAGGATGCAGTTTTTTTGGAAGCTGAGACTGCCTCATGCGCTGCCTTCCCTCTTCGCCGGTCTGAAGATCAATATGTCGACCAGTATTATCGGGGCCATTGTGGGTGAATTTTTCATCGCCTCCCAGGGGCTCGGGTACTTGCTCTCGGATCAGATTCGACTGGCGAACATGCCTTTGGCTTGGTCCTGCATTGTCATCGCAGCCGCGCTCGGCATTGTGTTGTATGAAGCGGTTGTCCTGGCAGAAAAGCGACTCATTCCGTGGAATCGTGCACGCACAGATCAATAACGTACATTAGGACACCAACCATCCATAGATCGTAATACGTGATTGAGGTTGTTCAAAAAGTCCACGGTACTGAAAAGCAGACTTTTTGAACACGGACTGATGCTTGAAAATTCGTATATAAACAGGGGGTTGTTCTGTACATGTACAAAACGTTGAAGCCGGGTTTGCTGGTATTGGTCCTGTTGGTTGTTACAGTGCTGAGCGCATGTTCTACGAAGTCCGAGCCGGCGGCTGAGCCTGTCGCTGCGAGTTCAGGAGGGGCGGGCGAAGCAGATCAACCCTTAACCAAAGTGAAAATTCAACTGAAATGGGTACCGCAGGCGCAATTTGCCGGGATTTATGCAGCGAAGGGGAAAGGTTTTTTTGCAGATGAAGGCATTGATGCCGAGATTATTCCGGGTGGTCCGGATATCGTGATTGAGCAGCAGGTGGTCAATGGCGCGGCCGATGTGGGGATCACGGGAGTGGACAGTCTGCTGGTCAGCCGGGATAACGGTCTGCCGCTCGTCTCGCTCGCGCAGATCTCACAGAAGAGTAGCTATCGTTTGATTGCCAAGAAGTCCCTAGGCATTACCGATCCGGCTCAGATGAAGGGCAAGAAGGTCAGTACCTGGTTTGGCAGTCAGCAGTTTCAGGTGCTCGCGTTTATGGAGAGGAATGGACTCGATCCGAAGAAAGATATTGAACTGGTGAAGCAGGGCTTCACAATGGATCAGTTTTTCAATGACCAGGTGGATGTGGCGACGGCAACAATCTATAACGAATATCACGTGGTGCTGGAAAGTGGAATGAAAGAATCCGATCTGGATGTGTTCAACATTGAAGATGCCGGTGTTGGCATGCTGGAGGACACTCTGATTGCCAAAAAGGATTGGGTAGACAGCAACCGTGAGCTTGCGGTCAAAGTGACCCGTGCCATTTTGAAAGGCTGGAACTACGCCATTGATCAACAGGATGAGACGGTGGATATCGTGATGAGTAATGTGACGGAGGGCAGCACCACCCGCGAGCATCAGGTAACGATGCTGGAAGAGATTGCAAAGCTAATTCGCCCGGAAGGATTTACGGAGCAGCAAGTTGGCAGTTTTGTGGATGAGTCATTTACCCGAACTGCGGATATTGCACTGAACTATGGCTTGATCAAAAAAGCTGCCAACCTGGATGAAGCGCTGGAGAAAAGCATCTATGAAGAAGCTGTGAAATAAGCATGGACGAACATTTACACAAGAACGAAGAGTGCAGAACCAATCTGAAGAAGCGAAGCGTGCGCCTAAAAGCTTTCTGAAAGAAAGCTGCATCGGAAGCATACGCTTATCCCCGGATTTTTCCTTAAGGAAAAAAATGAATCTAGAAAATCTGGGGATAACAGCGATCGGAAGATGGTACTGCAATCGGAGTGGGTGAGTGTAAAGTCTGTAGGTCCAGCTTAAAGAGAGGAGGATGACGAATGAGTTCTGTGGATCAGCAGCCTCAGCCTCTTGGCGGTACGAAGGAAGAATGGCTGGAGAAAGATCGCAAATACGTATGGCATCACATCTCACCTCATAACGATCATCCGATGATTGCGGTAAGTGGAGAGGGCAGCTGGATCACCGATCAGGATGGTACACGTTATCTGGATGCGATGTCTGGACTGTGGTGTGTGAATGTGGGGCATGGCCGGGAGGAGATTGCGAGGAGTGCCTACGAACAGATGAAAGCACTCGCTTATGTACCGATGACGCAGAGTCATGAACCGGCGATTTTGCTGGCGGAGAAGCTGAATGAATGGCTGGAGGGGGAGTATCGAATATTCTTCTCCAACTCAGGTTCAGATGCAAATGAGGTGGCTTTCAAAATAGCCCGTCAGTATCACCATCAGAATGGTGAGCCTACACGGCATAAATTCATCTCCCGTCACCGTGCGTATCACGGCAACTCCATGGGCGCACTGGGCGCCACCGGGCAAGCCGCTCGCAAGATCAAATACGAGCCACTCGGCGTAGGTTTCTCTCATGTTCCGCCACCATATTGTTACCGATGTCCGTTTGGACGAAAAAAGGATGAATGCGGACTCGAATGTGCAACCATCTATGAAGAGGTGATTCGTTGGGAAGGTCCTGAGACGGTTGCCGCAGTAATTATGGAGCCGGTGATTACAGGGGGCGGCATGATTGTCCCACCGCCAGATTACATGCGTACCGTACAAGAGATCTGTCAGCGCTATGGAGTACTGCTCATTGTGGATGAGGTAATCTGTGGTTTTGGCCGCTCTGGGCAGAAGTTTGGTCATCAGAACTATGGCGTACAGCCAGATATCGTGACGATGGCAAAAGGCATGACCAGTGCGTATTCGCCGCTATCGGCAACGGCCGTGCGAGCCGATCTGTATGACACGTTCCGGGAACCCGGCCCGGATACCCATTTTCGCCATGTGAATACCTTTGGCGGGAATCCCGTTTCCTGCCGAGTTGCACTGGCGAATCTGGAGATTCTGGAACGAGAGAATCTGGTCAGCCGCGCGGAGGAACTGGGATACCTGCTTCGTGAGAAGCTGGAACCTTTGCTGGAGCTGTCCATTGTGGGGGATATCCGTTCATTCGGATTCGCCTGTGGGGTGGAGTTGATTGAAGCTGATGGTTCTCCTGCGGAGGCGGACAAAGTGATGAAGGTGCTCGCCAGTTGTAAAAGGGACGGCATTCTGATTGGCAAGAATGGCGATACCGTGCCGGGGTTTGCAAACATTCTGACGATCTCCCCACCATTTGTCACCACCGAGGAGGAGCTGGATCTGATCGCTGGAAGTTTGCTCGTTGTGCTACGTAGTCTGGACGCAGGTTAGTTGCCATAGATGGATAACACACAGGTACGACAGACGTTTACGGTTTAGCAAGCGAGATGGAGATTTTCATATCATTACGCGATAAATAAGCGCAAGGAGGCGAGGAAGGGTGCAGACCACAAGAGGCAAAGTCATTAATCAGCATCGGCTGAATGAGCGAATTGAGCAGTTGTCACAGATTGGCCGAATCGCGGAGACGGGTGTCTGCCGACTTGCCCTGACCCCGGAAGATATGGATGGCATCATTCAGGTTCGTCTCTGGATGGAAAAGGCCGGTCTGACGACTAGACTTGATGCCTTCGGCAATCTGATTGGTCGTCTCGAAGGTGCGGATCAGGCGCTGCCGATCCTCATGATTGGTTCCCATATTGACTCTCAGCCCTACGGCGGTCGATATGATGGAGCGATCGGTGTGCTCGGCGCACTCGAAGCCGTGCAATGCCTGATCGAAAATGGCATTCAGCCTCTTATGCCGATTGAGGTGATTGCCTTTTGCGATGAAGAGGGTTCCCGTTTTAACAAAGGGTTGTTCGGCTCGCGTGGCATAACCGGTCAGTTGGAAGAAGGCGAACTGGAGCGGCAGGATAAAAACGGAGTGACCCGCCGGGAGGCGCTGGAAGCCTTCGGCTGTTCTCCTTCGGATTTTGAAGAAGCGATCTATCCGCCAGGTTCCATTGGCAGTTATCTGGAGCTGCACATTGAGCAGGGGCCGGTGCTGGAAGCGTTGAATGCACCAGTAGGTCTGGTGACGGGCATCTCGGGCCCGTTGTGGCTTACGGTGACGATGAAAGGCATGGCGGGTCATGCGGGCTCCGTTCCGATGGGGATGCGGCATGATGCTTTGGTAGGCAGCGCCAAAGTCATTGCGGCTTTTGACGATATGGTGAGAGAAGACCCGGGAGCACCAACCGTAGGTACGGTGGGAAGTTTGAGGGTGTTTCCAGACTCACGGAACATCATTCCGGAGGAAGTCAGCTTCACGGTGGATTTGCGAGACATGGAGATGGAGCGCAGGAACCGGCTTGAAGCCCGATTGATGAACATTTTGGATGACGTGAGCTTCCGATATGGTCTAACCTACTCGCTGACAGAGGATACGAATAGTGAGCCGCGGTATTGTGCAGAGCCAATCATGTCGGTTATTCGTTCATCCGCGGAAGAGATCGGGGTTACTTTGCCAGAACTGATGAGTGGTCCGTTCCATGATGCGTTGGCCCTTTCGCTTGTGTGTGATTATGGCATGATCTTTGTCCGCAGCAAAGACGGCATCAGTCATCATCCCAGCGAATATTCCTCCCCGGAGGATATTGGACTGGGCACGGAAGTGTTATATCGCACCATTCGGAGGATGTGCAGTGGCGTGAACCAACCAATCATTTTACCCGAGGAGGCGTTGTGACGTTATGAGCAAAATCAGCATCGGATTAATCCAGGCTTCTCATGAAATTGAAGGTTCGGCTCCCGTTGAGGTGCATAAGGAGGCCGCGGTTCAGAAACACATTGTGCTGGTCCGTGAAGCTGCTGCAAGAGGGGCGAAGATCATCGGGTTGCAGGAAGTATTCTATGGACCGTACTTTTGTACAGAGCAAAGTCCCAAATGGTATGCATCCGCTGAACCTGTGCCGGAAGGACCAACGACCAGACGTTTTCAGGAGCTGGCGAAGGAGCTCGCGGTGGTGATTGTTTTACCTGTGTACGAGGTGGAGGGCATTGCTTCGTATTACAATACGGCAGCTGTCATTGATGCAGATGGTACGTATCTGGGCAAATATCGCAAACATCATATCCCGCATGTGGAAGCAGGTGAGGGTACAAATGGGTTCTGGGAAAAGTATTATTTCAAACCAGGTAACCTCGGGTTTCCGGTTTTTGATACGGCCTACGCCAGAGTTGGTGTGTACATCTGTTATGATCGTCATTTTCCGGAAGGTGCACGATTGCTTGGACTGGCGGGGGCTGAAATAGTGTTCAATCCGTCCGCTACGGTTGCGGGTACATCGGAATATCTGTGGAAACTGGAACAGCCTGCTCACGCGGTAGCTAACGGCTATTATGTAGCGGCCATCAACCGGGTTGGCGTGGAAGCGCCATGGAATATGGGTGAATTTTATGGACAGTCGTACCTGGTCGACCCGCGAGGCAGAATGGTAGCGATCGGCAGCAGGGATCAGGATGAGGTCGTTATTGGCGAGATGGATACGGAGATGATTCGTGAGGTGCGTAATGTGTGGCAATTCTACCGGGATCGCAGGCCGGAAACGTACGAACATCTGGTTAGTCTGTAGGAAGCAGCAACGAGTGATCGGTAAGTGATTCTGTCAGCGGGGTGGCATGTGTAATGCACGTAAGATTGTTTTAGATAGCGTAGATCATTCTCCAGGAGGTGCATGACATTGATGAACAGCTCAGGAACAACGTTATCCGATTATGGGTGGGAGAGTCGTTTTGCCGAGATGAAACCCGCTATGACAGGAAAGGAAGCGATGGAGGAGTCAAACCGCTGTCTGTACTGTTACGATGCACCTTGTATCAAGGCCTGTCCAACTGATATCAACATCCCTTCGTTTATTAGCAAAATATCAACAGGGCACCTGAAAGGTTCGGCCCGCACCATCATGGATGCAAATCCGGTTGGAGCCAGCTGCGCACGCGTCTGTCCCACAGAGGAATTGTGTGAAGGCGCATGTGTGCTAAATGAATCGTCAAAGCCGATTCGAATTGGTGACTTGCAGCGTTACGCCACTGACTGGGCACGAGCCAAGAATGAGCCGTTATTCCAGGCAGCGCCCACCAATGGGAGAAATGTTGCTGTTGTAGGAGCCGGGCCAGCGGGATTATCGGCGGCTCGTGAACTGGGGCGCGCAGGTTATGAGGTGACGATCTATGAAGCCAAACCCAAAGGCGGCGGGCTGAATACGTACGGCATCGTATCTTTCCGTTTGCCCGAATCGGTTGCGCTATGGGAAGTGGAGCAGGTAGAAGTGCTTGGTGTGCAGATTCGTTATGGTGTGCGCATCGGTGTGGATATTCCTGTTACGCAGTTGCTGGAGCAGCATGAAGCGGTCATTCTAGCCTGTGGCATGGGTTCAGTACCTATGCTGGGCATTGAAGGGGAGACATTGGAAGGTGTCTATGATGCGATTGAACTGGTGGAGTCTACGAAGCAGGGTGTTCCACCCGCGCTGAATGGTCTGAAGGTCGCCGTTATTGGCGCGGGCAATACGGCGGTAGATGCAGCAACCTGTTCGGTACGTCTTGGTGCCGAGCGGGTGCAGATGTTATATCGGCGCGGGGAAAGCCAGATGACGGCGTATGCGTTTGAATATACGTTTGCCAAGCAGGAGGGTGTGGAGTTCCGCTGGTTTACGATGCCGCAGCGTATTATTGGAGACGAGAACGGTCGGGTTCAAGCTGTGGAATGTGTGAAAATGGAGCTGATTACCCCGCCTGGCGGTGGGCGTGCGTTGCCTGTGCCTGTAGAAGGATCGGAGTTCATGATTGAATGTGATACGGTCATCCGGGCGATTGGGCAGCATCGTTTATTACCATTAATTGAAGCGTTCGGGCTGCGTCACCAATGGGGCGTCGTTGAGATCGAACCGCATACGTACCGTACCTCGCATCCTCAGATCTATGCGGCAGGAGATGTTATTTTTGGTCAGGGCCAGGGTGAAGCGATGGTTGTCTCGGCTGCACAGCAGGGTAAGCTGGCTGCTGCCGCAGTCATGAAGGCATTGCCTGGACAGGTGGAAGAGACGGCATGAGCAGTTCATCGAATCCTCGTTCCCCTGACGCGCTAAAGAACCCTACACAACTTATAGTGGGAATTTATGGAGGGTTGAAAAATCTAATGAATCTCACACGTCTTATTTTGATAAAAATCGTTGAAATGAAGCCGAAATGAGCTATTACAGCAATATAAGCTTTCTACGATTCGTTAGATTTTGAAAGTGCCGCAAATGAGTCGAATAAGAGCTCTACGGTTCGTTAGAATTTAGGTGCGTACTATCCAGAAACCCCATTACTACGCAGAGATCCTAAACACGACCAAATATCCAGTACAACGATAAAAATTGAACTAAACATTTACACAAAACGGAGAGGACAGAAAGAACCTGAAGAAACGGAGTGTTCGCCTTTATCCCCGGATTTTCCCTTTATAAAAGGAATCAAAAAAATCTGGGGATAACAGCGATCGGAAGGTTGTTCTGTCATCGGAGTGTCCAGTGTAACCAGTGAGTTCAAACAACACCAAGGAGGGATCGTTATGGCTGACTTATCCATTAATCTGGCAGGTATTCGATCACCCAATCCATTCTGGCTGGCCTCTGCACCACCGACCAATACGGGATATCAGGTCCAGCGTGCGTTCGAGGCGGGCTGGGGTGGCGCGGTGTGGAAGACGCTGGGTGAACCAATTATCAATACATCCTCGCGTTTCGCGGCGGTTCATTTTGGTGGGCAGCGGGTGGCAGGGTTTAACAATATCGAATTGATATCCGATCGTCCGCTGGAAGTGAATCTGCGGGAGATTGCCGAGACCAAGAAACGCTTCCCGGATCGTGCGGTTGTCGCTTCACTGATGGTGGAACCTACGCGGGAGAAGTGGCATGAGATTGTGAAAAAGGTGGAGGCTGTCGGTGTCGACGGCCTGGAGCTGAACTTTGGTTGCCCGCATGGCATGGCCGAACGTGGTATGGGAGCCGCCTCTGGTCAGCAACCTGACCTGGTCGAACTACAGACGATGTGGGTGAAGGAAGTGGCGACCACACCGGTGATTGTGAAGCTCACGCCGAATATCACGGATATTACGGCGACAGCCCGGGCAGCTGTACGAGGTGGCGCGGATGCGATCTCCCTGATCAATACAATTAACTCCCTGGCAGGTGTGGATCTGGATTCGTGGAATACCGTGCCCCATGTGGGCGGCAAAGGAGCGCATGGCGGATACTGTGGCCCAGCCGTGAAGCCAATTGCACTGAATATGGTTGCTGAGTGTGCGCGTAATCCTGAAGTTGGTGTGCCGATCTCGGGTATTGGTGGAATCTCGGACTGGCGGGATACCGCAGAGTTTCTGCTCATGGGCGCTACAGGGGTTCAGGTATGTACCGCAGCGATGCATCATGGATTCCGCATTGTGGAGGACATGATTGATGGGCTGAACGATTATTTGGATGAAAAGGGTCTAAGCAGTGTAGCAGAACTGGTAGGTCAGACGGTTCCGCGTTACTCCGATTGGGGCAATCTCGATCTGAACTACAAAGTCGTCGCCCGCATCAACCGCGATGTCTGCATCAACTGCAACAAATGCCATATTGCTTGTGAGGACACCTCGCATCAATGTATTGATATGTTGACCGACCCGTCCGGCTCCTATCTGGAAGTGGTGGAAGATGACTGTGTTGGCTGTAATCTGTGTTCGATCGTTTGCCCGGTGGATGGGGCGATTGAGATGGTTGAACTTGTACCTGAGCAGGAACCTGTAACCTGGAATGAAAGGCAGTCTGCGATTGCGATGTTGCAATCCGTTAGAGATCAATCAACCAAGGAGGCGATATCATGAGTACCCGCAAATTGATTCGTAACGGTGTGTTGGTCACGGCGTCGGATACCTTTGAAGCAGATATTTTGATCGAAAAGGGTAAAATCACACAGATTGGCATCGGACTGATGCCTGACGAACGAACGGAGGTTGTGGATGCAGCGGGTTGTTACGTCATTCCGGGCGGGATCGACCCGCATACGCATCTGGATATGCCCTTCGGTGGAACGGTAACGGCGGATGATTTTGCGACGGGAACGACAGCGGCAGCCTTTGGTGGTACAACAACGATCATTGATTTCTGTCTGACACAAAAAGGCCGTCCATTAATCGAATCTCTCCAGGAGTGGCATGCCAAAGCCGAGGGTAAAGCTGCCATCGACTACGGTTTCCATCTCATGATCGGCGAGATGAATGATCAGGTGCTGGAAGAGCTGCCGCAGATCATTGAAGAAGAGGGTGTGTCATCCTTCAAGGTGTTCATGGCGTATAAAAACCAGTTTCAGGCCGATGACGGGATTCTCTTCCAGACGTTGCAAAAGGCAAAAGAGTACGGCGCACTCGTCATGGTTCATGCCGAGAACGGGGATGTCATTGACCTGCTGGTTCGACAGGCGCTCGCCGAAGGGCGCACGGAGCCGATTCATCATGCGCTGACTCGTCCATCCATGCTGGAGGGAGAAGCAACAGGGCGTGCGGCGCGTCTGGCTGCACTTGCGGATTCACAGCTGTATGTGGTGCACGTGACCTGTGCGGAAGCAGTGGAGCAAATTGCGCGTATGCGTGAAATGGGCTACCGGATCTGGGGGGAGACCTGTCCTCAGTATTTGATACTGGATCAATCGATCATGGATCAGCCGGACTTTGAGGGTGCAAAGTATGTTTGGTCACCTCCGCTGCGGGAAGTAGCGCATCAGGAAGTGTTGTGGAATGCATTGAAAAGTGGTCAGTTGCAGACGATTGGCTCCGATCATTGCTCGTTTAATTTCAAGGGGCAGAAGGACTTGGGCAAGGATGATTTTAGCAAAATTCCTAACGGGGGGCCTGTCATCGAAGATCGTCTCAGCATTCTGTATTCCGAAGGTGTAGTCAAAGGAAGGATCACACTGAATCAGTGGGTTGATCTATGTTCGACAAGAGCGAGCAAGTTATTTGGACTATTTCCGCAGAAAGGGACTCTCGCTGTCGGGACAGACGCGGATATCGTTATTTTTGACCCCTCTGTAAACAGGGTGATCTCGGCAGATACGCATCATATGAACGTGGATTACAGTGCATTTGAAGGTATGCAGGTACAGGGATGTCCGGTGACGGTGTTGTGCCGCGGGGAGTATGTCATTCGAGATCGGCAGTATACCGGAACAGCAGGGGCAGGCCAATATGTGAAGCGCAACAAGTATGATGCAGGCGCGCCCATACCGATGAAACATCCTGTGACGGCAGTGAATGGGGGGAGAAGCTGATGTCGGATCATGATGTGTTTGATGCCGAGAGGAACGCCATAGAGCGAATGGTTGCACAGGGTTATCGGATCTATGCGGTACGGGAACATCTGGAGGGTGCTCACGTCATATGGGGGCACCCGGATCTTCCCGAAGAGAAACAAGAGCAATACGTAGGCACGGCGTCTGGACGGAAGTGGTTCAGTCACATCCTGATTCGCCAGCTTCAGGAGCAGCGGGGAGCTTAGACGATGCCCAGCTCTTCACGCGATCGGGCCGTGTACGTACTCATAGGCGTAGATGGCAAGTTCGATCGCAACCCTTTTCTCGGGGAGGATATAATCTTCTCCCAAAAGGGCTTCGATTTTGTCCAAACGGTGATACAGTGTCTGTCTGACGATATATAGAGCGGTGGCCGTCTCTTGCTTGGAGCAGCACAGGATCAAATATTGCTTGAGCGTGCGCAGCAGCTGACCTCCTTTCTCTACATCGTAACGAATGAGCGGCCCCAAATATTCTTCGATGAAATCATCCAGATTGCCACTCTGCTTCATACTGGCGATGATGCGGTAACAATGAAGATTACTGTAAAAGGGCTGCTGCATCACACCGATGTCCTTCTGAATTCGCAGTGTCTCCTTTGCTGATTCCAGGCTGTCCTTGAGACGGGAGAGGTCTGTGCAGTTATGACCGATACCGAATAGGCCTGAGAAGAGGCAGTGGTTCTGTTCCTGCTCGTGCTGCTGCAGCTGTTCGATGCAGCGCCAGAGACTGCTTTTGCGCTGAGATCCAGGTAGTGGGTCGAGAATGATAAGAATGATCTGGTGGTTTAGAACGGTGCTGTAGAGGGTGAAATTCTCCCGAGCGAACACGGAACGGGCAACGATGTTGCGTTGGATCAATAATTTCTGAATTTTGAGGCTGTCTGTGTACGCGGGGTTGCTGTCGAATAAGATTATGGTAGCTTTACTCGTTGCGAGAAGGGGATTAACGGTAGATACATATTCATGGATTTCTTTTGTGGAGTGATGTCCGTTAAGCCAGTCAATGACCCACATATCTTCTTTGTAGCGACGTTTCTCTTCCATGTATTTGGTTCGCATCCAGTCCTGGGCAATTGCGGCCGCGCAACGTTCCAGTGCCTGAAAGACGAATTCATCCGAAGGTTTGATTGGTATATTATTTGAATCGTGATCCTGCAGTTTTTGGTGCATCAGCACAAGGTCAGCAAAGGTGTAGTCTAACGCCTGAACAGGCATGCTGATCACATCCAATGTGTTATCTGACAGTTGCATTAAATTCGGAATATCCTCCCCCGCCAAATGTTCCCGCTGCAAAAACCAATCCTGCCGACGAGTCTCCAGCTGCTCTGGAGAGCAATAGGGAACGCTACTCGCTTCCCCCTCAAGTGGATATAACGCCACGGCACATCCGGTTGTTCGTGACAATAATCGAAGCAGGGGTTGTACCCCGTCTCCATTCAGAAGAAGTTGGTTAAACGAGGTGGTGAGACTGTCGAGTTCGGCAATCATCCGCTGATGACTGCGAATCAGGGTGAAATGCAGGTCTTGCGTAATATCAATATAACGGACTTGTTCGTGGAACCAGATCAACGGGAAATCCGCTGCCACTGCAATTTCCTTCATAGCACCGAGCTGCGACTTGGTGTGATCCCCCAGTTCCATACAGAGTCCGGCAGCCCCACGAGCAATTAACTGACGCAAAAAAGACAGGCCTTGCTGCTCACCTTCCTGCCAGCCAATGCCTGTCGTAAGCACCAATTCCCCGCCATTGAGCAAGTCCCCTACTTCTGGAACCTCCATGATATGAACCCAGCGAACATACCGCTCTAGCGCACGATCACTGGCCAGAACTTCCGCCTTGCGAAATACGGGACGTTTTAACATGTCTCTGACTTGAATATGAAGCATTGTCTCCCCCACACAACCACCATCCTTCCCCAATAACATGTGATCTATCTGGAGTCTGGAATCCGTCAACTTGCATAATTAATCCATATTATAAGTCCATTTACAGCCTATGAGCTGAAATCTAACGTTCATTTGTTTCAAATGACAAATGAGTCTGTGCTTTTTGTGATTTTGATTAAAATGAAGCATTTCTATGTCAGTTTATGTATTGTGTGAATTTACATGAAAAAAAAAGCCCCTTAACATCACATCGGAATTCAATCATTCCAATATGCGCTAAGGGGCGAGAAGCTAAATATTATAGTCTGTATTTAAGTTGTACTCAACCCATTACATGAGCACGACTCTCTATTTCTTAATCTTCGATTCTTTTCTTTTTAAATTTCATCAGGAACTCATACACAATCGGTACGATAACCAGTGTGAGCAGCGTGGAGCTGATCAGACCACCGATTACGGTGATTCCGAGTCCTTTGGAGATGATACCCGCACTCTCTTCGAGACCCGTTACCAGTGGCAACAGGGCACCAATGGTTGCGAGAGCGGTCATCAGAATTGGACGCAGACGTGTTGCACCGGCTTCCAGCAAGGCTTCACGGGTAGACATACCCTCTTTTTCCTTGTGAATAACACGGTCGATCAACACGATGGCGTTGGTGACCACGATCCCGATGAGCATCAGTCCACCCATCATGGCTGAGACGTCAAGCGTACCACCAGCGATGAACAGACCTACCATAATACCAATAACCGTAAATGGCAGGGAGAACAGGATTGCGAATGGTGCCAATCCGCCGCCGAATGTAACAACGAGCACGAAGTATACAATGGCGATGGCCGCCAGCATGGCGAGACCCAGTTGAGTAAAGGTATCATTAATCTGTTCGGTTGTACCTCCGAACTTCACTTCAACGCCATCAGGCAGATCCAGCTTGTCGATCTCAGCCTGTAGGTTACTCGAAGCTTTCGTTACATCCGAAGCCAGGATGTTGGCTGTGACTTGTACAACAACTTTACCATCAATTTGCATGATGGAGTTCGGGGACGTACCTTCTTCTACTTTGGCAACATCTTTGATTGGTACTTCGATGCCAAGAGGTGAAGTGACGGTTTCATCCTCAATTTCTTTAATACTGCTGAATGTTTTGTTGTCTGTCTCTACATATACTTTGTACGTTTTGTTATCGATATCGACTTCCGTAAGCACAGGACGTTCCCGTGCCGGGCTCAGCGTCATTGCCAGTTGGCCTGCAGTCAGGCCCAGGGAACTCAATTTCTCCTGATCCGCCACGAGCGTATACTGCCCGTAGGTGTCAGCGAGTGTAGTGTCTGCTTTTTCAAAATTATCCTTATCCGCTTCAACCAGTTTCAGAATTTCGTCCGACACAGGTTTGAGTTGCTCTACATTATCGCCATAGATGGAGAGACTCAGGCCGCTACCACCCAGACCGCCGGACATGTCGAGCTCATTCCAGGTACCTACGGTAACTTCTTTCTTCAGACCTTCTACAAGCTGTTCCTTCACTTGAGTAAAGTCTTTCGTGTCTTCGTTATATTCAATATAGAATAGAGCCGAGTTGGAACCACCGCCACCCATGCTGCTCAGTGGGTTACTTCCGCCGATGGAATATTGCATTTTCTCCAGACCCGGTTGTTCCAGCAACCACTTCTCGGCAACGAGTGCTTCTTTTTCTACACCTTCACGTAAAGCTCCAGTTTGTGGGCTGTACGTAATAGTCACATATTTATCCTGTTGTTCTGGCAAGAAGCTTGCACCGATGAACGGGTACAGGAACAAACTGCCGACCAGCAAGATCACTGCAATACTGACCGTGATGAGTTTGTGTGAAAGGGTCCAGTTCAGCAGACGTTTGTAACCTTCCGCCATTTTGCCCGGTTTTTCTTCGTGATTCTGTTTGTTCTTCAACCCTCCACGGAACAGGGTGTGCGCAAGCATCGGCACAATGGTAATGGCAACGATCAGGGATGCCAGCAAAGCGAATACCATGGTCAGTGCAAATGGCGTGAATAACTCACCGACCATACCGCTTACCAACGCCAGTGGCAGGAATACCGCAATAGTTACGATCGTGGAAGAAAGGATTGGCACAAACATCTCGCGAGTTGCTTCGCGGACTAGTTCACGGCCTTTTAATCTCTCACCTTTGAGCGTTAATCTGCGGTAGATGTTCTCGATAACAACGATGGAGTCATCGACAACCCGTCCGATGGCAACCGTCATGGCACCCAGCGTCATCATGTTCAAAGTAATATCCATCATGTTGAGCGCAGTCAATGCCATGAGCAAGGAGAGCGGGATCGATATAATGGAGATAATGGTTGAACGAATATTACGCAGGAATAGCAGGATGATCAGGATGGCAAACAAGGCACCAAAAACGGCTTTACCCAGCATCGTGTTCACCGAGTCCTGAATCGGTTTACCTTGGTCAAGCAGGACAGTCAAATCAGCATTTTTGAACTGCGATTGCAACTCTTCCGCTTTATCTTTGACTGCGTTAACGACATCAACCGTGTTGGCATCGTTGGATTTTACAATGGAAATACCAATCGATTCCTTGCCGTCAGTCCGGGAAATGGATTCCGCTTGACCGATGACTTCGATCTTGGCAATTTCACTTAATTTCACTGTCGGGATACCAGCTGCGTTGGCAGCACCTGAAGGGCTACCCACACTGGCATTACCACCAGCAGCTTGGCCTGCAGCCTGGTCTGTTCCTTGTGCAGAGCCAGGAGCTGTACCTTGACCAGCTTCACCAGTTGGCGCTCCAGAGCCTTGTGGCGCTCCGCCTGAACCATTGCCTGCGGAAGCTCCGGCACCGCCGGGTACAACTGGAATGGCAAGGTTTTTCAGATCATCGATGTCGATGATGTTTCCATCTACGACAACGGCTTTCTGGGATTTATCCAGTTCAAACAGTCCAAGGGGCACACGAATGGATGAACCTTGAACGATGCCGTTTACCGTATCTTCGGTCAGGCCCAGCTCGGCCATTTTGGCTTGGTCAAACTTCAATTGAACTTCTTTCACATATTGACCGGACACCTGGACCTGAGCTACACCGTCAATATCTTCGAGTGCAGGCTGAATATCCGATTCAACCAGTCGTGTCAATTGTTCCAGGTCACCGCCGTCCTTGTCGGACAGGCTTAGAGATACAACCGGGAAAGAGTTAATGCTGAACTTGGAAATGGTCGGCTTCTGCACGCTGTCAGGCAGTTGTACTTCATTCAGTGCCTCACGAACGGTTGCAGTTGCGTTGGTTAGATCTGTTCCATAATCAAATTCGAGTGTGATCGATGCTGCGTTCTCCATGGAAGTGGAGGTCACTGTCTTCACGCCATCTACATTGCGTAGTTTTACTTCCAGCGGCTTCGTGACATCTTCAACAATTCCCTCCGGTGCAGCCCCCGGATCAATGGCAGTGACATTCAGAAACGGTACGTTGATGTTCGGGATTGTCTCTTGTTTCATCGTCAATCCGCTGTACAAACCTGCGAAAGAGATGATAATCGTCAGAATCCAAATCGCAAACTTGTTGTTCAGTGAAAAATTAATTATACCTTTCATACGATGGTTTCTTCTCCTCTCTGTTTCTCCTGTTTATATGTGTGACGAGTCAGCCTGGATAAACCGGCTATACTTGGCATCCAGACTGTGCTTAAGCTCAGAGTGCAAAGGTTTGATGGCAGATACGCTCTCCAAATTGTGCATCATGCCGAGAATGATGGCACGCCGCGGTGTGAATTCCATCATCTCCTGTCTGAGGATGGCGATGGTTTCGAGAACATCATTCTTTGTTTGCCCTGCGGGCAAATCGGAACCAGCGATATCCTGCATTTGCTTGATGATGTGAATGGGATGACGCATCACAGTGGAGTCTGTGTTTGGATCACTACTCCATGCGGGCCAGTCTTCCAACAAAATCAAAGGCGCAGGGCGCTGATCGAGCAATCCGTAAGCTGCATAATCAATCATCTGCAGCATATTGGTTGCCATTTTGGAGACGGTAAGGGAGGGCATTTCCGTAAACCAGATCTTAACGTAGGAGAGGAACAGACCCTGTATGAGTAAAATAAGATCTATCGTATAGGGTTCAATCTCCGGTCCGTACATATCTTCCAGTTTGTCCTTGAAACCGTGTAGTGTAAGGATCTCCAAATCTTTATGCTGCGGGTTGCATTTTTCCTTGCGATGTGGCTCATCATTCATCATCATGCTTTGCATCTGCACACGTAAAAATTCCTTTAGCTCGGACACATGGCCGAGCAGTGTCTCAATCTGTTTGTGTGAACGTTCTCTCGGAGTAAGGTCAGCTTCATGTTCGATCTGGGATAGTTCGTCTATGAGCGTAAATAAACAGTACTCCATCGTGCTGTCTTCCAATTCCTCTTTGGATTTGAATATCAGGTAGAGGCTTCCCTTAGACATCCCGCATATCTCTGCAATCTCCTGCATGGAGGTTGCGGCACTGCCTTTGGCCGAGAATAGCTTGAGTGCTGTAGTAATGATGAGTTTTTTCTTCTCATTCATCTCATGTATAGGGTTCATTAACGATACTTTCACCTCATCAGGGAACTTATGAGTTCTTGAATTGACTTAAGGGTCAAACTAAGTATAAACGATATAGTTGAAGGAATTCAAATGGGAGTAAATTGGAAATAAGAGCGGAGAAAAGAGACTGATCAAAGGGAAGAATACACGGCAAGTAACAAGGTACAGCTTGTATGTACGATAGGGATAAGGTATCAAGAACGTTTAAGTTAGTTTCCTCCAGTGAAGGCGTACAAGGCAAGTATAATAATGGCGACTAGAGCGATGAGATAGAAGATGGCCATGCCGATGAGAAGGGTATACCCAGTATAAGAACCCATGCGTGCCAATAACTTTCTAATAATTACGACATCCTTTCTTACGTAGCAAAGTATAAAGAGGTTCCCTATTTATATCATTCCCCAAAAAAGACGACTTCCTGATTGAAGTCGTCTTTTTTATATTACAAAATGTAATAGATATCATAATGGAAGCCAAGAATTACACGATAACGGAGATGGCAGAACCAACTTGAAGAAACGAAGTGTTCGCCTTAAAGCTTTCTGTAAGAAAGCTTCTTCGGAAGCATATGCTACCACCGGAGTTATAGAGTGTAATTCAGTTGTTCCGTTATGTGATCAGTTTCAGCCCAACGGCTGCCACCAAAATCATCGCGATAAACAGTATACGCTTCGCTTCTTTCCGTTCACCAAACAGGAACATGCCTGTTAACGTACTGCCGACCGTCCCGATCCCCGTCCACACGGCATACGCTGTGCCCATGGGAATGGATGTCATGGCGTAGGACAGCAACGAGAAGCTGAACACAAACGACACCAGCATAAGTACGATGTATGGCCATCCTTTCTTGGTGGAAGCACCATTAATACCGATTACGCCGAAAATTTCACATATCCCTGCACCTACAATTGCCATCCAAGCCATTATACTGCACCTCCTTTGGCTTCTTGCTGATCCGTAACCAGCTTCAGTCCGATTACGCCGCAGAGCAGCAGCCCGATGAGCAATACTTTGGCCAAGCGGAACGGCTCACCGAACAGTACCATTTCCGTAAGGACGGTACCCGCCGTACCAATTCCCGTAAAGACGGCATACACCGTACCCACAGGCAGCCTTTTGGAAGCGGCAATGATCAGTCCAAAGCTGATCACGATGGCAATCCCCGTTAAAGTCCACTCCCAGGCATTCGAGGCATGTTTCAGCCCGCTCACCCAGACAATCTCAATAATTCCACCGATAAATACATATAACCAGTTGCGGTTCATGATGTTGAATCTCCTTCCGGCACAACGCTTTGTGCCTCTTCGTTCAAATGATGAATGCCATGCCAAAAGACAGGCCAGGATGCTTCCAACCGTCTCTTGTAGCGACGGGAACTTCCATAGATAATCTCCACGGTAATACCGTCGAGGAACGTCATAAATGCAATAGCGGCTTGTTCAGCGGGAAGAGGCGGTATATCTTCATTACGCATTGCCCTTTGCAGCAGACGAGTCAGTGCGCGTTCCATGCCATCGATAAACGGATACACCTGATCCATCACTTCGCCATACAGAGAAAGGGGTGGGTAAAAACAATTACGCAACATCAATCGAGCCGAAGCGTGGGCATTGTATTCTTGTTCGAACCAGATCAGCAAGCCTTTCAGCCGCTGCTCCAATGGTAGATCCGCATGATCGCGGAAATATTCCAGTGTGTGCCGTTTTACCTCGTGAAATGCAAAGGCCAGTGTGTGCAAAAATAAATCATCCTTACAGCTAAAATGTGCATATATGGACGGTTTTTTAATCCCGACTTCATCAGCAATAGCTCTCAGAGAAGCTCCCTCATAGCCATCTCTCGCAAAATGGAACAGGGCTGCATCTCGAATGGATTGAGCAGTCATTCAATCACCTTCCTAACGGTCGTTAGGTAATTATATTTTCACACTTCACACCCCCTGTCAAGATGAAAAAATCCGCCTGCACAGTAGAGTACAGACGGATATAACAGGTATGAATGTGGTTTTTGATCAAAAGGTTGTAAAACCCAGAATCAGTTGCAGTTTATATAGGATACCTTTCAAAAACGTAGTCTTCTCCTGAAACTCATCCAGGTCTAACGTGAACTCGGCATCATTATTATTCCAAATACGCTCGAAATAATTCGCGATATCAAGCGTGAACTTATTGTCTGGAGGTGCAGCAACCCATAGATCATTCTCCAGATTGTAGTCATTCATGTTTCGGGGGGTGAAATTGGTTGAACCCCCTAGGACAATATGATCTCCGGTTGCTTTGGCAAGATAGATCATCTTGGTATGGTATTGTTCCTTGGTGGTGTTATACCAGCGGATCTGAATTTTACCGTCGGATTTATCATGCAATTCAGCAGCGACAGGACGGTTCGGAATGCCGATCTTCTCCTGACCAAATGCATTTTCATTTGGATCAAGTACAAGCCGGATCTCGGTTCCTCGTTTTGCGGCTTCCAGCAGGGCTTCTAATACTTTCGGAGAGGCCACATAGAACATGCCTATCCATAAGGTGTCACCTTTGCCAGCCTGATTGATCTCATGGAGTGCAGCGTCATTCACTTTGCCTTCAGTTAAATAGCGAATTCGTAGGTCTCCCGTGTTTGAATCCGGGGAAGGCGTGGTGTAGGCAGGGACCTGGCCTCCGCCTGAGATGTCGAGTACAGCTTGCTCTGACTGAAGAATATCGCCAATGATTGGGCCTGTTACTTCAAATGCAATGTTCGAGTGGTAGGCACTCGCATCATGAATATTGCCAGAAGAGACAATCGCCGTCTTCTCACTAACAACAACTTTGCGATGATTTCCTTTCACATTGAGCAGCTTGAGATAGGAACGGACCGTTATATCCGGACCATCCGTGGCCATCAGGTTTTTGATCCAGCCATCTCCGGATTGACCAAACCATTGGAAGAAGGTCCGCCAGACCGCAGAGTACACTGGCGTTGAATCACGCAAAGGGTCAACATCAGTGATGACCACATGAATGCCTGCTTGTTTCATTTGTTCCAGCAACGGATTGGGTGCTGAGTTATAGTTGGTATTTACTTCATCTGTAATAAACCAGATGTCCATATCAGGATGCTGATTTTTTTTGGCGACCAGTGCTTCGGTGAATTCATTACTCACAGGAGGAAAGTTCTGTCCCTTGTGCTGATAATTATTGAACAGGAACATATCCACCAGGACAAACTGCTCTGCTTCCTCCACAATCTGCATCATGCGCTGGAAAATCTGCTGTTCGTGCTGCATCTGTCCGTCAGAGGAAGGGTAAGTGAGGTCATGCAGGAACTCGACTTGATCCACACGATACTCCGGGCTTTCGTAGGAAATGCCCGTTGGTAATGGTTTGTAAGTCTGATAGAGCATGACGGCGATGAGCCATAGGACCAATAGGACGAGCCCTGTTCGTATGTATGGAAATTTGCCGCGTGAAGACTTGCGGTCTGATGTATGGCGGCGTAATGAGACCAACGGCGCACTCCCCCTTCTGTACTTGCTGACTTCTATTACCACACGGATGATCACATTGACGCAGGAGAACCCGGTAGTATAACTAATGTAGCGGTAAAATGCATATGGCAAAATTGGCAGGATGCAATCGACAGTTGTCTGAGCGTTGTGTATAATGAGTGTATTATTTTTGTAGAATGTTAGGGTTTTCATATGCCTGACAAGGACGGGGAACCAATGATATAACCTTTGAAATCTGGACATTTAGGAAAGAAAGTGGGTAATAAGGTGTATTCCATCAAACAAGTCGCTGCCATGCTCGGTATCCCGACGGTGACGCTCCGGGCTTGGGAGAATCGGTATAGTGCGGTCACCCCTGAGCGGACGGAATCGGGTTATCGAATGTATACCGAAGAGAATGTTGCGGATCTGCGCTGGTTGAAAGAACAGATTGAGCTGCATCAGACCAATATTTCGGAAGCGGTACGGATGTTGAAAGTAAACAAATTGAATCCGCCCGAGGCTGTGCCCACGCCGATCATGGCTCCGGTGCCTACGATGGAAGAAGCCTACGCACGCATGGCAGATCAGATCTATGACTCGCTCTACAACTTTCAGGGTGAACGCGCCAATGGTTTGATTGATTTTGGTTTCACCATGTATGGGTATGACTCGATGTTCTATCATGTGTTGGTGCCCATTCTGGTTCGGGTTGGAGATGCATGGGAGCAAGGCAGGGCTTCGGTGGCTCAGGAACACTTCATGACACAGCTGATTTCACAGCGGTTTTATCAGTTTTTCCATCTGTTCCCGATCTATCCGCATCTGCCCAAAGTTCTGGCGTTGTGTCCGGAAGGGGAGCACCATCAGGTCGGATTGCTGCTGTTCTCTCTCTTTATGCGTAAAAATGGAGCGGAAGTACTGTATCTCGGTGCGAACACGCCAGAAGAAGGCATCTTCCCGATTATTCGGGAGCAAAAGATCAAGTTGGTCTGCCTTTCGATCACAAGCCCAGGGCTTCTTGAACGGTGTGATCAGCTTATAGAGCGGATTAAAAACGAGTTTCCACATATTCGCTTCGTACTTGGTGGAAAGGGCTATGAGCGTGCAGAACATGCTCGTTACCCGCAATGGATTATGCCAGAGGATTCAGCGGATTGGCAGTCATGGATAGAACGTGAGTATCTCGCAGATCGAACACCTGGTGCGAGGTTTGGACAGGCACATAACTAAACATATCTTATCATTCAATGAATAGGTTAGTGTATAAAGGACATCCTTTGACGAAAGTGATCAAAGGGTGTTTTTTGTGTTTATATATGGATTAGCAGAGTATTTTGACCGACGGGTCATTTTTTGGTTTACAAGGTCGTATAATATTTGTATTATATTTGTATAATGTTTTTGCTAGTTACCGCTTAAAGTGTTCTTGGGCGGTTTAATAATAGGTTAGGGGCTAGAGAACTATAGGAATTCCCTACATAGAAAGGTGAGTGGCATGATACCGAATCAACAACGCAAACGTGCAGCTGTCATTGGCGCAGGTCCGGGTGGACTTGCAGCAGCGATGTTATTGTCCGGTCAGGGGTACGAGGTAGATGTGTATGAGAAACAGCCAGTCATCGGGGGGCGTTCTGCCAGATTGGAACTGGGTGAATATCGATTCGACCGGGGTGCTACATTTTTGATGATGCCACAGCTGATCGAAGAGATGTTCGATGTGGTGGGACGCAAATTATCCGATTATGTGCATATGAAAGAGCTAACCCCACTGTACGCACTGAACTTTGGTGATAAGGTGTTCACGCCTTCTCGTAATCGGGAAGATACAGCTGCACAGATTAAGGAATTGTTTCCGGGCAATGAGGACAATTACCTTCGGTTCATGCAAGAAGAAGAAGTGAAGTTTGGCAAAGTCATGCCTCTGCTCCGTCGTCCTTTTGGCAAGTTGACTGACTATCTACGCAAGGATGCGGTAACAGCTCTACCTAAGCTTGATGTCCACAATACAGTCTATGGAATCTTGTCCCGCTATTTTACAGATGAGCGTCTACGCTGGGCATTTACATTCCAATCCAAATACCTTGGCATGTCTGCCTGGGATTGTCCGGGTACCTTTACCATATTATCGTTTATTGAGCATCACTACGGATTGTTCCACCCCATTGGCGGCGTGAATCGGATCTTCCAAGCCATGGCCGATGTCGTGGAAGAATACGGAGGACGCATACATACTTCCACCCCGGTGAAACAGGTCATCGTTCGCAATGGTCGTGCAGAAGGTGTGTTGCTTGAGAACGGTGAACGCATCGAAGCAGACCATGTGGTTGTGAACGCCGACTTTGCACATGCCGTGAACCATCTGTTTGAACCAGGCGTGCTTAAGAAATATACCCCGGAGAAAATGAAACGCAAAAAGTATTCCTGCTCGACAGCAATGTTGTATCTGGGCGTGGATGGTGATGTGGACCTGCCGCATCACTCGATCTATTTTCCCGAGGACTACCGGTTAAACGTTGATGAGATCACAAAGCATAAAATGTTATCAGCCGATCCATCTCTATATATTCATAACCCTTCCAGACTTGATTCGACGCTGGCACCGGAAGGGAAATCTGCTTTGTATGTTCTGATGCCTACGCCTAACCTTACCGCAAATATTGATTGGGAGGCAGAACGGGAGAATGTGCAGGAGGCCATGATGAAACGCATGGAAGGCATTCCTGAGCTGGCAGACATTCGCAGCCGTATTGAAGAATGTATGCTGTTCACTCCACTTGATTGGGAGACTGAACTGGATGTGTATCGCGGAGCAACGTTTAATATGGCACATAATTTGGGCCAGATGATGTATCTGCGTCCCCATAACCAGTTTGAAGAGTTGAAAAGTGTATGGCTGGTAGGCGGAGGGACACATCCGGGCAGCGGGTTGCCCACGATCTTCGAATCGGCACGGATCAGTGTCAGACTGATTCAGGAAGAGGACGCACGCACACGTTCCAAGCCATCCTCTTATGTGAAGACGGCAGAAGCCAGAGGGCATTCATGAAGCGGGCCGCTATTGTAGGCGCAGGGATTGGCGGACTCACTTCGGCACTGTTATTGAACCGTCAAGGTTGGGATGTCACCGTGTATGAACGGGGTTCCCGCGTTGGCGGACGCATTGGATATGAGCAGGAAGGCGAGTATCGGATCGATCAGGGGCCAACGATCGTACTGCTGCCGGAGATGTTACTTGGAATACTTGAGGAAGCAGGCGTAGATCGTTCGAAGATTGAGTTACTTCGCTGTGATCCGTTATACAGAGTGCATTACCACAGTGGTCGTGTCATGACCAAGATGACCTCACGTGAAGAGCAGACTGCGGAGATTGAGCGTTTGTTCCCGGGAGAGAGCCGAGGATTCACACGATTTATGAAAGATATGGACACGTTGTTTCCGGCAGGCCGGGCAGCGTTTCTGGAAAGGGCTTTTCCGCGCAAAAGGGATTTCTTCACCCCTTCGCTCATGTCCCTCATGGGCAGATTGCGTGCACACAAAAGTGTCCGGAAAGCGGTAGGTGATTATTTTCAGCATGAGGAATTGCTTGATGCGTACTCTCTGCAAAGTCTATACATCGGTGGATCACCGTTTGGGACGCCAGGCATCTATTCCCTTTTGCCTTACGCAGAGCATGAATATGGTATCTGGATGGTCAAAGGTGGATATGCAGCATTGCCGGCCATTCTGGAACAGGAACTGATATCACGTGGTGGACGTGTTGTGCTGAATTCCGAAGTGACCGGACTCACGATTGAAAATGGTGTGTGTAAAGGTATAGAAACGGCAGCCGGCGCAGAAAATGTGGATGCAGTTATCTACAATGGTGATTTCCCCCATCTATCGGGTTTGCTTGGACAATCACCAGAGGTATCGCGTAAAAGAAAAGCGTATCGTCCCTCTTCCGGATGTGTATTGCTCTATGTGGGCGTGGACAAAACCTGGGAAGATGCAACAACACACCAGTTCTTCCTGCCACCGAGTCTTGAAGGTAGCTTACAGGAAGTGTTCAATCAGCGACGCATTCCGGCAAAGTCCTCATTCTACGTATTTAATCCGGTCGCATTGGATGAAACTGCAGCACCTCCAGGACAGAGTGTATTGTATTTCCTCATTCCGGTGCCTGATGCCGAAGGTGTCGACTGGGATCAAGAGAGCGAAGCATTGGCAGAACGGGTACTGGAAGAAGCGGAGCAACGTGGATTCCCGGGACTTCGTGCAGCGATCAAGTGGAAAAAGGTACGTACACCTGCCGATGCAGAGCGAGACGGGCTCTATGGGGGCGGAAGCTTTGGTATAGCACCTGTATTGTTCCAGTCCGGTGTATACCGGCCGCAACCCAAACCATTTCCCAATATACAGGGATTATATGCAGCAGGAGCATCTGTACATCCAGGAGGCGGAGTGCCGATTGTAATGCAAAGTGCACGTATGGCCGTCAATCAACTCATGAAGGAGATGGGAACATGAATGAAGCGATTTTGAGCAGGTGTGAAGAGTTGATGCAAAAGGGTTCTTCCTCTTTTTATCAGGCCTTTAGAGGGCTGCCAAGTCCACGTCGGGAAGCGGTATATGTCATTTATGCCTTCTGCCGCATGATTGATGACAGTGTAGACGAGCCGGAACATTCGCCCTATACGATTCACGAGATCCATGACTTGTTTGATCGGCTAGAGGTAGCGGAAGGGCACTTTATCTGGCCAGCACTGAGATGGTTGTTCAGCAGTTTTCCTCATCTGGATAAGGGGCCATTCTTCCGTCAGATGGAAGGGCAACTTACAGATCTTAAAGTAACGCATTATGCAACGATGCAGGAACTGGAGCATTATTGTTATCTGGTGGCCGGAACCGTAGGTGAGATGTTGTTGCCTGTATTGCGGGATGATAACGGCGCAGAAGTAGCCATGAACGGGATTGCTTTGGGTAAAGGGATGCAGATCGTTAATATTATCCGGGATGTTGGTGAAGATCGGGCCAGAGTGCGCCGGTATGTTCCGCTGGAGATCATGGAGAAGCATGGTTACACGGAGCAGGACTTTGAAGACGGAGTCGTGGACGAACGCTTTATTGCCATTGTTCATGAGTTAAAAGCTGCAGCATTGAACTGGTTCCGTATTGGCATGGATCGTCTGGATACGTACCCAACGGAAAGTGCGTTTTCCATCGAGCTGGCAGCAGCCTTTTACTCCACCATTCTGCACGCCGTTGAACGCAACGATTATGACGTATATACCAAACGGGCATATGTTAGCGATGAATTGAAACTGGAGATGCTGGGTGCGATTGTGAAACGTTACCCGATGCTGGCCTATCAAGCCTCCCGAACGGCGGTATCCTGATGATCCAGTGGCTTTACTGGGCGTGGTATGTCATTGGAACTACCTTGATGCTAACGATTGGCGTGCCGGACGTATTGTCCTTTTCGAATGGTTTATTTCTAATCTTCTACGCATTGTATGTGCTGGATCTGATCTACCAAGGGCGTAATCGGACAGGTCTGTCCGACCAGTCAGTCATCTGGCTGAAACCCGAACTCTGGATAGCCTCTGTAATCATCTGGCTTGGAGGTATGGGCGTAGAGTGGGTAGGGGTTCATACCCATTGGCCGTTTGGTGAGTATGCTTACTCAGACTTCTTCGGGATTCATCTATTCAGTGTGCCAGTTACGCTGGGTTTTGCCTGGATCGCAGTGGTTGGTAACTCGGCGCTGTTAAGTGGCGGCGGTTCAACCTGGACTGGCAAATTGCTTCGAGCAGTGAAGACCGGGTTCTGGGCGATTGTTCTTGATCTGGTACTCGACCCTGTTGCGCATGCGAGAGGATTCTGGGAATGGCAGGCTCCAGGTGGATTCTACGGTGTTCCGTGGACCAATTACATAAGCTGGTTTATCATGGGTGCATTCCTGTCCCTCTTCCTTCCGGCCATGCCTGGTGACCGTAGCTCATTGCTGCGTGCAAAATGGTTGTATCAGCTGTTTATTCTTTTGTTCGGCCTACTTGCTCTAAAGGAAGGAATTACGGGCAGCTTTATCATCGCCATAGCAGGGATGCTTCTTGCCGAAGGGAGCTGGCTCTATGATTCGCGCCGTAAAATCAAAACCGTTTAATCATATTTTTTCCTTATACAATCACTATTATCTGCTACGTCGGCGCTTCCGCTCCTTCACGCTCACAGGGTCACTGGACCCGCAGGTGGACATCAGGGATAACTCCCCGATTGAACCGACTCGTCCGGTGATCTATTTCATGAACCACAGCTCCTGGTGGGATGGTCTGCTGCTCTATCATGCGGCGAGGCAGACATCGCGGGGTGATCATTATGTGATGATGGAGGAGCAACAGCTTCAGCAATATGCTTTTTTTCGTAAATTGGGTGCGTATTCGATCAATAAGGAGAGTGCGTCTGGTATTCGGACCTCTCTACAGTACACCAGTGAATTATTGGATTCAGGCAAAAGGGTCTGGATTTTTCCGCAAGGAGAAATTCTGCATCAGGAGGCCAGACCAATTCAGTTCCGTCCAGGCATCGGATTGTTGCTTCGTCGTTCTCCGAATGCCATCGCCGTACCGGTAACCTTGTGCCATGGGATGGTCCAGCATGATCTACCGGAAATATCAATGCAGGCAGGCCCGGCTGTGATGGAAGACTGGAAGGCGTTGAAGAGTGAAGAGATTGCCGCCAGACTCGGCCATGTGCTGGAACAGCAGTTAGACGATCATAGATCAGAGCTTATACGGATGGGGCAGGGAAGTTTGCCAGATGCGATTCCACTGATTCGTCATGTACGTTCGACAAGTGAAAAATACGATGCGGCACGAAAGCGGGTGAACCGTTAGCATGAATGCATCTGAAATCTTCTGGATTGTGCTTACCTGCATATTGGGCATACAGTTGCTGTTCGCTCTATGGAACGTCTCCTGTCTGCCCAAAGTACGTTTATTCCGAGCAGACCGAATACAACCACCAGACCTGCTGGTCTCGGTGCTGATTCCAGCCAGAAATGAAAGACTACATATCGAAGGATGTCTGGAAAGTGTGCTCGCGAGCGATACGTCGGGATTCCGGATGGAAGTGCTAGTACTGGATGATCGCTCCGAAGATGAGACAGCGACCATGGTACAGGCGATTGCGGATCGGGATGCACGTGTGCGTCTACTGCATGGTGTTGATCTTCCCGAGGGCTGGATGGGGAAATCTCATGCGTGTCACAGATTGGTTCAGGAAGCCAAGGGAGAATGGTACATGTTCGTGGATGCGGATGTGCGTTTGGAGCCAAGTGCGATTCGGCAGACTCTTGCGGCAGGGTGTGAGCAGAGCGGGGGACTGGTAACCGGTTTTCCTTATCAGGTAACGAAGACGTGGATGGAAAAGCTTGTTGTGCCCATGATGGTCTTCACCATCATCAGTCATCTGCCCATTTTTATGATACGCAGATCATCCAGTCCGATGTTTGTAGCCGCTACGGGGGCTTTTTTGCTGATTCATCGCTCCAGTTACGAGGCTTCCGGTGGTCATGCTGCCATTCAGGCACATCTGGTAGATGACATGAGTCTAGCCAAAGCGGTCAAGCGCGCAGGTCATCCGGTGATGCTGACAGACGTGCATGACGTAACGAATACCCGCATGTATCAGAATGGTGCAGAAGTATGGAACGGATACAAGAAAAACATGTACGAAGGTATGGGGCGCAAAGACGTGCTGCTGCTTGGCACGATGTTAATGTATACACTGATGTATATTGCGCCTCCACTAGGATTGACTATTGGACTCATGACGGGTAGTTCGGTGTCCATTCTGTATGGATTGATAGGAACATTATTAGGTATGGCTGTGAAAAGAGCAGCGGATCATGCTGGTGGACAGCCCTGGTGGCTTGCTCTTCTGCAACCGGTCAGCATGGCCTGTGTCATTGCCATCGGACTCGCTTCCTGGCAGGCAGGCCGCTCCGGCAAGGGGTATGTATGGAAAGGTAGGCGGTACAGTTGAGAGGTAACGTCATTATAATCGGTGCAGGATTTGGAGGTCTGTCGTGTGCGATACGACTGGCTTCTCAAGGTGTGCAGGTAACCATTCTGGAACGGCAGCAACACGTAGGTGGCAAGCTGCAGCAGATTGAGCGGGACGGGTATCATTTTGACCGGGGACCGAGCACAATCACGATGCCATCCACCTTTCGTTCAGTCTTCGACCATGCGGGAGTAGCAATGGAAGATTACGTGCAGTTATATGAGTTAGAGCCCCGCACGCGTAATATATTCGCAGATGGCACAGTGGTAGATTTGTCAGGCAATCGCGGGTGGATGAAAGAGCAGATCGCGACGTACAGTCCGGAGGATGCGGCTCGTTATGATGCGTTTATGGATGAATCTGCTGCACTGTATGCGGAAGCTAATCGTCATTTTCTCGGTAAGTTGCTGCTGTCTCCTTCTGACAAATACAATCTCCAGATGCTGCGCAGCCTGCTCCGCGTGCGGCCAACGGTGAAGCTGGATAAGTTACTGCGTTCGTATTTCCAGCATCCACATACGCTGGCTATGTTCGGACGGTACGCGACCTATGTGGGATCATCGCCGTATCAATCGCCCTCCATCTTTGCAATGATGGGTCATGTGGAAGCAGAAGTGGGCATCTACGGAGTCAAAGGAGGAACCTATCAACTGATCGAAGGAATGACTCGGCTGGCACGGGAAAAAGGTGTACAGATCATTACGGGCATAGAAGTTCGGCAGATTGTTGTTCGGAATGGCAAAGTGGCTGGCGTGGATACAGATCAAGGTTTCCGGGAAGCCGACCAGGTGGTTGCCAATGGAGATGTGCTTAGCGTGAATCGACTGCTGCTCGCACCGGAACATCGGAAAGAGATGAGCGATGCGCGCATACAGAAGTATGAGCCATCCATTTCGGGATTTGTAACGCTGGCGGGTGTGCGAAGACAATATGATGCGCTACTGCACCATACGGTCTTCTTCCCGGAACGGTATGAACCGGAGTTTGACCATATTTTCCGTGACCGCAAAATGCCCGCCGATCCCACGATCTACATCTGTTATTCCGGTTATTCGGAAGCGGGCATGGCTCCGGCGGGAGCCAGTAACCTGTTCATTCTCGTTAATGCCCCTTACTTGTCGGATTCGTGGAATTGGGAGCAGCAGACAGAACGTTACGGTGCGTTTGTGCTGGAACAGTTGGCAGCGCGGGGAATTACCGGGTTGAATGAATCCAATGTGCTGATCCGGTACACACCGCGAGATATCGAACGGGATACCTTGGCGCATCAAGGGTCGATCTACGGCATCTCCTCCAATTCGGTGAAGCAGACCTTCATGCGACCAGGCAACCGAAGCAAAGATGTACAAGGACTCTGGTACGTTGGCGGAACAACACATCCAGGCGGCGGCACACCGATTGTGACGCTGTCCGGGCAGCTTGTTGGTGAGCAATTGGCATCGGAAATCTTGAGATAAGTTCGTTGTGCAGATGATGGAGTGAAAATGTGATCTGTTAATCCAAGTGCGTGTTCGTCGTCCGTGTTAACCAGCTTTGAGGTTGAGACGGAAGATCCGTGCTTTTGAGTAGGCATAAGATAGTGGTGCTCCGTGATTTAAGTGAGACATTTGGTGTCGGGGCATCCTTTCAATAGGTGGATTGGAACGTTATACTGGATAGAGTTGAGCTGTAATGCTTAATTAATAAATGTTTTGTCTTTTTTACAAAAGACTTATATACATAGAAGCTAGGAACAGGCAGGTTATCCTGTCGATCCGCACGATTCTCACATAGGAGGTCTCATCATGAATGAACAAGAGCGAGCCGGCGAGCGGCTGCTTCCCGAAGTGGCTACGGGAGAACGGAAGCTGGAACACGTGCGCCTCTGTCTTGAGGAGAATGTGGCAGGAGAAGGGGTAACCAGCGGTATGGAGCGGTTTGCGTTTCGCCATCACCCACTGCCGGAGCTGGATTTTGAAGAGGTGCATCTGGAGACTTCGTTTATTGGCAAAAAAGTACGCACACCCTTGCTCATCAGTTCGATGACGGGTGGAAGCAAAACAACGGGCGCCATCAATGAGCGCCTCGCCCGAGTAGCAAACGCCAGAGGCTGGGCGCTCGGCGTAGGTTCGATCCGGGCTGCCGTGGAACAGCCGGAACTGGCGAGTACCTTCGATGTGCGGCGCTGGGCACCGGACATCCCGGTCATTGCCAACCTGGGCGCGGTGCAGCTGAACTATGGTTTCAGCACGGCTGATTTCCAGCGCGCCGTGGATATTGCGGGTGCGGACATGCTCGTGCTTCATCTGAACACGTTGCAGGAGGTTTTTCAGCCGGAAGGTAATACCAACTTCAGTGGATTATTTCAACGGATTGAGCACTTGTGTCGCGAGTTAGACGTGCCTGTTGGCGTGAAAGAAGTAGGTTTTGGCATCGATGGTGTGACGGCGAAAGGCCTGTATGAAGCAGGTGTGTCGTTCATTGATGTAGCCGGTGCAGGTGGTACAAGCTGGGTACAGGTGGAGAAGTACCGCAACAATAACCCGGTACGCCGGGCAGCTGCTGAAGCTTTTGCCGATTGGGGCATTCCGACAGCGGAGTGTATTCAGGAAGTACGAGCGTTGAACCCTACTGGTGCCCTGATTGGCAGCGGTGGACTGTACACAGGCGTGGATGCGGCCAAAGCCCTCGCGCTCGGAGCGGACCTGGCTGGTTTTGGCCGATCTCTGCTCGAATCCGCAGTTGCTTCCGATGATGCACTGAATGAGCGGTTGGAACAGGTCGAATTCGAGCTGCGTACGGTGATGTTTGGCATTGGCGCAGGGCGGATTGAGGATTTGAAACAGACGGAGCGGCTGGTGGAACGGCGTTAACATAAAGATTTGAATTATGAAAAGGTGTAATGTTTCGTCTTATATAAGGAACACTTAATTCCCCGTTGTGCACATGCGTGAATGAATTAATGGCTATTATCATAATCAGGTTGCAGATCATTACACACTCCCTGTGAATATTACTGAGGAAAGTGATATCAAAATTAATTTTGACACTAGCATGATTATGGTTGAGGGATACGCGACTGTGAAATTAACTGGCGGTTGGTCGAATGCTGATGTATTCTTTGATTGGGAACATTATTTCTAATTCTAGTACAAGTATTATATATTCGGCGTGTGGCGACAGCTACACGCCTTTTGCTTAAAAACTATATTTTTGTAAGGAGTCAATTGATATGATTGAAAAAACTCTTTTTAAAATAGATAGTGGTGGTCTCAATACCTTGTATAGTGATCCAGAGCATGAAGAAGTATTGAAGCAAGAGGTTTATTCTATTCAAGAAAACATGATAGTAGTTAGAAAAATTTTAGATAGTGGAGTGGCATTTAACGAAATTGTATTCGAAAAGCAGGATTTAAAAGAAGTTATTTTGTCTAATGTGGATATACAGTTTGCCTTGTTCCAATTCTATATGATCTATCAGGGTGAACTTCAAGCAGGGACCAACCAACCTAAGTATGTAGGAGAACTACACTATCCAGAGTTAGAAGGTCAATTAAATGAAAAACTGGTCATGAAGCTACTTACGCTTTTCGACTCTCTACAAGTTGCATATAAAAACGGGAAGGTTCATATTCAGATTACTTTATCAGATCCAGATTCGATGAAGAAGGTATACGATGGTTATCATACGTTGTATACGGAGGGGCGCTTAAATCCATTTATTTTGTTCTTTTTAAGTAGGGTAAGAGGGCAAGCATTGATTCACACTCCTTATGTCACTTACCAGTATAGGCCGAATACATCAGAAATCTGTGATTTAGAAGTTACTCAACAAGAAATGAAATTTATTGAATTTGTTCAGCTACAACTAGCCTTAGCTCCTTATTTTATATGTTATTGTGTGGGTTGGAGGGAAGAAGAGGTTATGGATAGTACAGAGATGAAGAAGCTGGCTAAGTATTTTCCAAATGTCTTTTTTCTTTCAACAACAGATGTCTTTCTATCTCAGATGCTTCTAATCAGCAAATAATAATAGAATGTTAACTAGCCGAGCGTAATATCGTTCGGCTTTTTTAATGTGATAATAGATATGTTGAATTTAAATGAAAGTAAATTATTTACAAGTAAAATATTGATATTAAATTCAAAAATATAGTATTATTTTATTGACCATTGCTTATTTTTGTTTGGAAGGTGGTGTACCTTTGAAATCAGTAGCCACAATACGTGATCATTTAGCAGACTACTTAAAAACGAACCATATGACACTCAATCAATTCTCTGAGATATCGGGAATTAACTCAGGGACGTTGAGTAGTACGCTGAACGGGCTTCGTCCCATAGGCATGCAGCAATTGGATCGAATTACTGCCGGGATGGGTCTAATAGAGGGTTACTTCTATGAATTATACATACATGAGTGTTTTGTACATACGAGCCCGGATTGGCGAAGACTGGGGCCCTTTTTATACCGTTGTGCCGAACTCGGTAAGGTCGATTATATGAAAGAAGCCGTTAATCAAATTATGGATAATCTTTCCTATGCACCGCTTTTGTTCGAGTTGGCTGAACAGTTATATCGTGAAGGGAAGTTGGAAGCGGCCAAGCCCTTGTACCTTTGTGTAGCCGAGGGTGAGAAAATGCAACATTCTGAACGGTTGGCTCTAAGTCAGTATCGTTTGTTCACAATCGGACTTTCCAAGGATCAGTTGAGCAATCTTACACTTGCTACGCAGTTTGAGTTTTTTGTAGATCGGCTTGATGAACACTACCAGCTGGATGGATTGAACGATTTGATTAATGTGTATGCTTCGTTACGCCGATGGGATAAGGTGAAGAATCTTGCTGACAAGTTAAAACTAAAAGCAATGATCCATTATGAATTAGGGGTAACATCTGAAGAGCCCGAGGCTAAACCCAAAAAGCAGATTGTTTTCTACGTTTTGTACGCATATTTAGCGCTTGGAGAAGCTTGTTTCTACTATGAAGAATATGAAAAGGCACTTCAATATGTCTCTTTGTACACCGATTATAGCTGGATAAATAATCCGAGTGACGAGGAAACCGTTGTTATTCGTCAGTTCGAGGAATGGGCAGAAGGCAACTGTTATCTATATGAATTAATGTCAGGTAAAACAGAGGTTATCCCAAGTTATATGAACTACATCTCGGAGAGAGAGAACGAAATCTTCCCTGCTTTATGTGCAATTGTGAATGCGGCAAATCGGTTTGATATCAACATTGACTCAGTTCTTGAAGCATATGACGCGTATTTCATGTACCAAGAACAGAGTAGCCGTATTGGGAAAATCAGCGAGCAATTTACGAATGATCAATATGTTACTTTGCTTGTCGGCCTAGGGAGATATTATCTACAACATCAAGATTTTACCAAAGGATATGAGTTTATCCTTAGAGGGTTGGATTTTGCAATTAAAATTAAGAATAAAGAGGGTATTCTCGAATCTTTGTTTGAGGAGTTTCGGTATTGTTCAGTCGAAGAAGTTAAACTGCGTTACAATAAGTTGATTCGGGAGCTTTGAAGATAAAAGAAGATGAAATTGGCAGTATTGATAGTTACATGCAGTATCACAGTAGGCGTTGTTTTTCCTACTACTCAACCCATCCCCGTTGAAAAAGACCGTCCAGTAATCGTGACAACTAATGGCCACGGCACAGGGAGTTAACCAGCATTTCTGAAAATACGCTTTTTGAATATGAGCTGCTCCCTCAAGTAGAATGGTGAATTGTCTACGTTGAAGGGAGCTTTTTCGTGTTGGAGTTCACTTGATTTCCTACTAATTAGCAGAATGGACTAGAATGTTACAACAGGGAGGGGTGAATATGGATTGTGGTGAGCTCAAGTTGCAGATCGAAGCAGCGAGACAAAAGCTCTATCAACTCAAGGTGGACTATGGAGATCTGCTTCATCCTCATGTTATACAGCAATCTATGGTCCTGGATGATCTAATTAATCAATACAATCAGGTTAAAATAAATAAGCCGATTGAATAATTCAATCGACTTTGGGCGAGAAACTTTGGCGGGTCGCTCGCCCCTATATTTTAACATAAGTCCACAGAGCGAAGTATCGCTATTACATACATTCATCTTTCACGGTGACATTCTCATTGGTTACAGTGACGTAGGAATTGCCGGACAAGTATTCGGTATAACCGCAAACTGTTTTGTTATAGGTTTTTCCGCGGCTGTCCGTAAACGCCAAGGAGACGGCCCCCTCCCCGGAACGTTTCAGCTGCGGGGCGAATTTCACGTTTGCTCCGCTGGGAATATCCTTATTGAATACGTAGGTGGAGCCACTCTCATTGTTGTTTAACGAGTTGTCGCCTTGGACTAGGCTAGCCTGAATATGGGTGAGGTCATAGTCGGACTGATTGTGGATCGTGATTCTTAAGTGGCGAAAGGGATCCATTGCATTCAGAAAGCTCATAAAAGCGACTATGGCGATTCCGAGTATGATAGCGGATAAGATAATCATTTTCTTTTTGGAGAATCGGCGACGTGTGTTCAATATGATCCACTCCTTTCCTATGAGGTATAAACGATGAGAAGAGATCAAAAGTTTTGATTAAAATGGATAAATATGAAAATTGAAAACCGAACCGTCAGAATAACTTCATGCGCTAAGCGAGAGAACAGGATACAATAAGATACTAGTAGTGCAAAAAGGACTGCACAGAGTTCATACATAATTAAGATCACTCTTAATAAGGAGGGGAATAACTTGGAACTTTCTCCAATGAATCAGGAAGATTATGCGAGTTTTCGCATTCGATCGATTAAGGATTTTGCAGAAGAAAAAGTAGAAGCGGGTACCTGGGCTGAGGAAGAGGCGCAGCAACTTGCCGAGGAATCTTATGAACGTTATCTGCCAGAAGGCTTGAACACACCGGGAGCGTATCTCTACAATCTGGTGCACCCTGTGGACGGAAATGTGGGATATATCTGGTTTAACATCACGGATAATCGCCGCGGGAAGGATGCTTTTTTGCTGGATATTGTGGTTGAAGAAGCGCATCGTGGTAAGGGATACGGAACAGAGACAATGCAGGCGCTTGAACAGACGGCCTTGAGTCTTGGCGTGGATCGCATTGGTTTGCATGTGTTTGGACATAATGTGCGGGCGAGCAGCCTGTATCGCAAGATGGGATATGAGGTAACGGATCTGACGATGTACAAGGAAATCAAAGGTTAAACCAATAGCGGATCGGACTCTGGTCGAATTGGCGAAGTTCCTTGATGCCTTGAGGTTTGTCATATATAATGTATAGGATTATCCATACCGAACAAGTAATCAATGAGGAGTTGTCATATACATGGCTTTGAAAGCAGGAATTGTAGGGCTTCCGAACGTCGGAAAATCTACGTTGTTTAACGCTATTACACAAGCAGGTGCCGAATCGGCAAACTATCCGTTCTGTACGATTGACCCTAACGTGGGGATCGTTGAAGTACCCGATGAGCGTTTGGACAAACTGACAGAACTCGTTGTACCTAAGAAAACAGTACCAACAGCGTTTGAGTTTGTAGATATCGCAGGTCTTGTTCGCGGTGCGAGCAAAGGCGAAGGTCTTGGTAACAAGTTCCTTGCCCACATTCGTGAGGTAGATGCAATTGTACACGTGGTACGTTGCTTTGTAGATGAGAACATCACACACGTCGATGGTAAAATTGACCCGGTGAGCGACATCCAGACGATCAATCTGGAGCTGATCCTGGCCGATATCGAGAGTGTTGAGAAGAAAATCGATCGCTCCAAGAAAAACATGAAGGGCGGCAACAAGACTGCCTCTCAAGAAGTAGAAGTATTGGAGAGAGTGAAGGCTGTTCTGTACGATGACAAGCCGGCACGCAGCATGGAACTTACGGATGACGAGCTTCTGATCGTGCGCGATCTGCACTTGCTTACCCTGAAGCCTGTTCTGTATGCAGCCAATGTAGCTGAGGACGAAATCGGTGACGTGGCGAACAATGCTTACGTGCAAAAAGTAAGAGAATTTGCAGCTGCTGAGAATGCAGAAGTGGTGCCAATCAGTGCAAAGGTTGAAGAAGAGATCTCCGAGCTGGAAGGCGAAGATAAACAAATGTTCCTGGAAGAACTCGGTATCGAGGATTCCGGTCTGAACCTGTTGATCAAAGCGGCTTACAAATTGCTCGGTCTGTACACATACTTCACAGCAGGTGTACAGGAAGTTCGTGCTTGGACAATCCGCAAAGGTACCAAAGCACCTGGCGCAGCGGGTGTCATTCACACCGACTTCGAACGTGGATTCATCCGTGCAGAAGTGGTTTCCTACGACGATCTGGTTGCAGCGGGTTCCATGAACGGTGCTAAAGAGCGCGGACAACTTCGTCTTGAAGGTAAAGAGTACGTTGTAAATGACGGCGACGTTATGCACTTCCGTTTCAACGTATAGGTTGTTACAAGTTTATATGTAGATTCAATAACCAAAAACCCTACGATCTTCTCGTGAAGATTGTAGGGTTTTTAGTATCGATGTATGGGGCGACTTCAATCGTAATGTACTTATATAGGCTTCAATTCATACGAGGTTTGCTTAATTACTGACAATAGTCTTGAAAGAATAGTGTTCTTTATTTATATCAAACGAATCTGCAAGCATTCTTTCGCCATTTCTAGCTTGATTAAGAAGAGCGGGGTCTAATTCAGCCAATAGCAATTCAACGTTGTCTTGCGAGGCATCAATTATATTATCACCTAGAGGGTTCCATACACCGCTATGTCCACACGTATCCCAGACTCCGGTTGTTCCAACGTGATTACACATCGCTGTAAATATCGTATTATCCAGAGCGCGGGCAGGAAACCATACTCGTGACTCTTTGTACCCCATTCCTTTACTAAAAAGAGAGCTACCCATATATAAATGACAGCCATTTTGTGCTAAAAGACGAGAATGTTCAGGGAAACCTGCATCATAACAGATGGCCATCCCAATATTCCAGCCCTTTAATTTAATGATGACCTGCTCATTATTGGTTGAAAACAGTTCCTTCTCTGTTTGAAATAAATGAGACTTGTCATAAACACCTACTTCATGTCCATTGGAATCTATTATAATTGAAGAGATGAACACATCCTCGCTTCTTCTTACTGGGGTTCCGATGATTGACCAAATGCCGTACTTTTTGCATGCTTGACGCAACTTATCAATCCTCGCATCATTAATGGAGAGTGTATATTCAGTTAAATTAGATTCTACGATTTCTGGCACATATCCCGTCAGGTATTTTTCTGGAAACATGATAATATCGGCATGCTCTTTTCCAGCTTCTTCAATCATCTCATAAGCCCTATTAACGTTCTCTTCAATATTTCCGTCGATCGAAGAACATTGTGCCAAAGCAATCTTTAATTTTTCTGTTGGATAAACAGCTGGTGTTAAGTTCATATCATCCATTCCCTCCTAAACTCAAATATCCATTGAATTTATTTTACAACATCAGAAAGAAAATTGAATGATCTATTTGTTACAATCATTTCCGGCAGGCTGATCCATGAGCAGGATGGCAACGAGTGAAAGTTGAGAAAATTGCATTTAAAAATTAGTTCATCTGCATGCGGAACAGTTACTATTCAGAACCATAAGAATATGCTATAATTAAGAGTCGTATACCACGTTGAAATTCGCGCTAGAACAGATGAGCTGAAGCGGATTTCATTCAGGGTACACGATTTCTTGATTTCACTTTAAAAGTAAAGGATTTGATGACGTTGTAGCGATGTTATACGTCGATCATACATGAATGTGAATACATGCTGCGGTCAGGGGATTCGTGAGAATCCTGTGCGTTGTGGAATATAGATTATAGATGTAATTAATGTTGGATTGAAATAATTATTGAAAATGTGATGTGCTTGGACAAAATAATGCGTGAGGTGACTATACATGTTGGATAAATTACAGGCGTTAGCCGACCGTTATGACAAGTTGAGCGAGCTTTTGTGTGACCCGGATGTGGCAAGTGACAACAAAAAGCTGCGGGAATACTCCAAAGAACAATCCGATCTGCAACCAACTTATGAAGCGTACAATGAATACAAACAGGTAAGTCAGGATCTCGAAGCTGCGAAGGAAATGCAGGGTGAGAAGCTGGATGATGAGATGCGCGAAATGGTCAAAATGGAAATTGACGAACTGAGCACTCGCCAGAAGGAACTGGACGAATTGATTCGTGTACTCATGCTGCCAAAAGATCCGAATGACGACAAAAACGTTATTGTTGAGATTCGCGGAGCAGCTGGTGGAGATGAAGCAGCATTGTTTGCAGCAGATCTGTATCGGATGTACACACGTTATGCAGATGCACAAGGCTGGCGTGTAGAGCTGATGGACGTTAACACAAATGATCTCGGTGGATTCAAAGAGGTTGTTTTCCTGATCAACGGACGTGGCGCATACAGCAAAATGAAATACGAAAGCGGCGCACACCGTGTACAGCGTATTCCAACAACCGAATCCGGCGGACGTATTCATACGTCAACTTCAACGGTTGCGGTTATGCCTGAAGCCGAAGATTTCGATATTGAAATTCATGACAAAGACATCCGTGTTGATACGTTCTGTTCCAGTGGTGCCGGTGGACAATCGGTTAATACCACGAAATCCGCAGTACGGGTAACGCACGTTCCAACGGGAATCGTTGCGACATGTCAGGATGGAAAATCACAGAACTCCAACAAGGAAAAAGCATTGCAGGTTCTGCGTACACGTATCTTCGATATGAAACGTATGGAAGAGGAAGCGAAGATCTCTGTTGAGCGGAAGAGTAAAGTGGGGACGGGTGACCGGAGTGAGCGGATTCGTACGTACAATTTCCCGCAAAGCCGTGTGACGGATCACCGTATCGGTCTGACGATGCACAAGCTGGATCAGATCATGAACGGGGAGATTGAAGATATCTTGTCTGCACTGACCATTGCTCAGCAGACTGAGATGATGGATAGAGGAGAATAATCTGTGACCCGCGCGCAGTTTGTCATGACGCCGGAACAGAGCTGTCGGGAAGCCTTCGTGGAGGCTTCCTCTTTTTTGGAGAAGTGCGGCGTGTACGAGCCGCAAAACAATGCCCGGCTGCTGCTGGAACATGTACTCGGCGTTTATGGCGCCGCGTATTACATGATGCAGCCGGAGCCTTTTCCCACCGAGCATCGCAGCCGGTGGGAGGACGCCGTCACGCGCAAGGCTGCGGGTGAGCCGGCGCAATACATTATCGGCAGCCAGGAATTCTATGGGCTGCCGTTCGAGGTCACGTCGGCTGTGCTGATTCCGCGGCCGGAGACCGAGCTGTTGGTCGAGGCTGTGCTACGCGAAGCCGACCGCGTGTTTCCTGACGGCGCTCCGCTCGCCGTCGATATCGGCACGGGCAGTGGTGCCATCGCGGTGACGATGGCTTCACTGCGCCCGCGCTGGCAGGTAGGCGCCGGTGATCTCTCGGCGGCTGCCCTGCAAGTGGCCGCGCGGAACGCGGCCGCGAACGGGGTACAGATCGACTTCCGTGAAGGCGATCTGCTGGCCCCGTTCGCCGGGGCTCGGGTGGACATCCTGGTGTCCAACCCGCCCTATATCCCGGCGGCGGATATCGCCGGGTTACAGCAAGAGGTGCGCGATCATGAGCCGCGCATGGCACTGGACGGCGGTCCGGATGGGCTCGCACCGTACCGTTTCATGTTGGAGCAACTGGCGCTGTTGCCTGCGCCGCCGCAGATCATTGGTTTTGAGCTGGGCCAGGGGCAAGCTCGCGACATCGCGGCTCTGCTTGAAACGGCGGGATATTGGCCGGAAATTATCATTGTACCGGACCTTGCCGGAATCGAGCGGCATGTCCTGGGTGTTCGTACTTCGGAACAGGTGACGAAAATGTAAGGTTCTGCGGGTTTTCTTTTTGCCGTGAAATCCTCTACAATGAGATATACCGGAGATTTCTGAATGCTTGGGGGAACATAATTACATGCTGCACAAATTTAAAAAGATAGACTATTCTATTGTGTTTATATTGGTTATTCTGATGGTTATCAGTATTTTGTCGATTTACAGTACAACGTTTGGTCGTCCAAAGCTGGAGGGACTCCCGAAAAGTGCAGTGATCTTTTATATTTTGGGATTCGTAGTCTTTTTTGGGATGTCGATGATCAACTATAAATTCATAATCAAAAATTATTTATATATCTATGGCGTGGGGATGCTCCTGCTCATATTCGTTATGTTCTTTGGTAAAGAGTACTATGGTGCAAAAGGTTGGCTGTCCATCTTCGGGGTCAGTTTGCAGCCTGCTGAGTTGTTCAAACTATGCCTGATTGTGTTTTTATCAGCCTTTTTGGCTCGAAAGAAGAATCGTCCGCTCTATTTTGGACGTGATGTTATCCCGATCACACTCTGTGTTATGCCACCATTACTGCTGGTGTTGCTCCAAAATGACTTGGGGAATGCGTTAAGTTATGTGGTCATTCTTGTGGGCCTATTATGGATCGGCAACATTAAATTTACGCATGCCCTCATTGGCTTTATGATAGCAGTGGCTGCTTTTATCGGTGGTACACAGGCGTATATTCATTACCATGATGAGATTGTTAAATTTCTGAATGACATTGGACGTTCGCACTGGGCGGATCGTTTTGACCCTTGGCTTGTACCAGAGCTGACCTCAAGAGATGTACTCTGGCAGACGTATAATGCTAAGCTTGCGATTGGTTCTGGCGGGATTACAGGCAAAGGCTATATGGAAGGCACGACGATTCAGTCAAATCGGGTGCCGCTGGCCTATGCTGACTCCATCTTTGTGCAGATTGGGGAAGAATTTGGTTTCATCGGTGCCTCGGTATTGCTTTTGCTGTACTTTATCCTTATTCACAGGCTCGTGCTGATTGCACTGGAGTGTAAGGATCGCGCGGGACCTTATCTCATTGTTGGTATCATAGCGATGCTGCTCTACCAGATCTTTGTTAATATTGGTCCATTCATTGGTCTGATGCCGTTGACAGGGATTACGCTGCCGTTTATCAGTTCGGGTGGTACCTCCATTATGATCAACATGATCAGCATGGGTCTTGTGATGAGTATTAAGGTCCACACGGAAGAGAACGAGGATATTCTTGGCTCTGCGGAACAACCGAGTATTACAGATCTGGTGAGGAAATTGCTAAGACGCAAGCCATCCCAGCAGGAGCAATAACGTTTTTGAGTCAAACCGTGAAACAGCACGTCAGATTTATGTATATAAGCTAGATAACTATAGAACCCTGGAACAGACAACCCAAGTTACATTGGGTGGATGTTTTGGGGTTTTTATTGTTTTTAGAGTGTGAGTCAGGCCATTGAATGGTTTAATAGTCATCCTGAAGCATCCAGATTTCCATTTTATTATCCAATTATATACAATGGTAATATTGAGTTCAATTGGAAATCATAGAATGTTAGATTTCAGGGGGATGGACGGAGTCATGTTGAGAATGTTGAAAAAGATGGACGGTGTTATTCTTTTTGTAATGCTGTTGCTCATGATTATTAGTGTATTTGCGATTTATAGCGGAACGCAGACAGATGCCAACTTGGCGAATCATCATGTCAAAACGATTTATTTCTATGTGGCCGGGTTCATTGCGGTACTTGTAATCGGGCTTGTGAATTACAAGTTATATGTGAAATATGCGTTTTATTTGTATGGCTTGGGGATCATACTACTGATCCTTGCGAATGTGCTGGGCAGTTCGATCAATAACGCCAACGGTTGGCTGAAGCTGGGCGAGAACTTTTCTTTTCAACCGGCAGAGCTGTTCAAAATGATTCTGAGTCTGTTTCTCGCTCATTTAATTGTGAAGAGACAACGAGGTACGCTGAGATTTTGGAGAGATATTGTGCCGATAGGCTGTTGGGCATTTATTCCGTTTGCCCTTGTTATGGCTCAGAATGATTTGGGAAATGCGCTGGGGTATGTGGTGATTCTGGCTGCGGTATTCTGGATCGGGAATATGAGGCTGAAGCACGCATTGATTACACTGGCGATTGTGGGAGTGGCGTTCTTTGGTTTTGTCAAAGCCTATACATTCTACCATGATGAAGTATTCACTTTTCTTGAAAAGGTTAAACGTGAGCATTGGGCGGAGCGGATTGATCCCTGGCTTGTACCGGAAAAGGCTACCTCCAAAGCTTCCTGGCATACAAAAAATGCAGGTTTAGCCATTGGTTCAGGGGGCATCACCGGCAAAGGTTATTTGCAAGGAACTTCCGTTCAGAGTGGACGAGTCCCCTATACGTACTCTGATTCCATTTTTGTCGTGATTGCAGAGGAGTTTGGCTTTGTTGGTGCATCCGTACTGATTTTGTTGTACTTTATTCTGATTCAACGTATGGTGCTGATTGCTCTGACATGCAGAGATCGCGCGGGACCCGTCATCATTGTAGGTATTATCGGAATGTTGTTGTATCAGGTGTTTGAGAACGTGGGGGCGTTCCTTGGACTGATGCCACTCACAGGTATTACGTTACCTTTCATCAGTTACGGTGGCACCTCTCTGCTCATTAATATGGCTTGTATTGGGGTGGTTATGAGTATTAAGTTGTACGGGCAAGAAGAGGAGGATGAACTTCTGATGGGGGAGCAACAACCTCGGTTGTCGGAACGTTTATGGAATATGCTCAAGAAAGAGAAAAGTGCTGTGTAACTGTTGAGTCGGTGTAGGTGAAAAGTAAAGCGGTGGGACGTATAACGTGATCGTTCGTAGAAATGAAGAGGTTGATTTGCCCTGTAACCAGGTGCAGATCAGCCTTTTTAACATGATGTGTGAGAAAGTGTGAATGAGGACGAGAGAAGCAATGCATAGGTGTCTTCGAGCCTGTTGTAAGCCGAGGCGTACCTGTAAGAGTTGGGAACAGAGTGTCGAGCGTGCTGTGGTGCTTCAGGTGCCAGCTGTTAGGGGGTTAGGAGTTAGGTGGTGTCCGGAGAAAGCTAATGAATCTGAGACACGTTATATCAACATAAACAGCCTTTTGTAGCGTGTTGATTAGATGATTTTGGGAAATAACTCGCCTCATGTTCCTTACAATTTCAAAAGAAGACCTGAAGGGCAAATAAGACGTCCTCGGTTCTTTAGGACATCGACTGGTCATTCACGAGAGTCATTCGCCTAGGGTCAGCCAGTACAGTCTTGAAGGCTTCTTGTACGCCGACATTTGTCATCGTATAACTTGCCTGGGTTTAAATACACATTCTAGTAGTACGTGTTCAAATAGTTGGGTTTTCACTACCGAGAAGATGGGATTAGGTTAGAAATGGAGTAGTGGAGCGAAGGATAAACTACGCGAGCAATTAAAGTGTTCCTTTCGGAAACATACTTCGTAAGCCTCCCGTTTATTTCGGCTGAAATTCATATTCGACGTGATGATGCAGCTAGGAATCCTTCGTAATCAATAGCGGACTTTTTGAACAAACTCTAGTAAATTTATTGTAAATGCTAGGTTTACTTCCGTCTCTGCCGGGCATACTGATAGACATGAGAGAGTTACAGGCAACGTGATCAGAGAGCCGAGGGGGAGAACGGAATGAACAGACGAATTGTAAAGCAAATTGGACTTATTAATGTATGTCTTATGATGATTATCATGATGTGGGAAGGTCAGAAAACGGATGCAGCTGTGGCAGCCACAGCAATTCCGGAACAATCGATTCGCTTGCGTATTCTAGCAAACTCGGATGCACCGGGGGATCAATTGGTGAAACGTGAGATTCGGGATGCTGTCGTTGCTCAGATGGGCGAGTGGGTAGCCGAGCTGGAGAATCCGCAAAGTCTGGATGAAGCGCGTAAGGTTATTCGTGAGCATCTGTCGGAGATTGAGGGTCAGGTGGGAGAAGAGTTGGCCAGTCGCGGTTTGAATTATGAGTATCAGGTGGAGCTGGGTTCTGTTCCATTCCCGACCAAACTATATGGGGGTACTGTCTACCCTGCGGGAGATTATGAAGCGGTTCGGATTACGCTGGGCGAAGGCAAAGGTCAGAACTGGTGGTGTGTGTTGTTCCCGCCGCTGTGCTTCATTGATGCAGGGACCGGGGATGCACTGGCGAAACCTTCAACGGTATCGGCCGCAGCTGCTGAACTAGGAGATGCTGAGGCATCAGTGCAGGGAGATACACCGGAGGCGAGATTCTTTCTGTGGGATATGGCTGTGAAACTGTGGAGTTGGGTAACTGGATTATTCGTATAACAACGTATTTATACTATTAAGAAGGGTGACTTCGATAAAGGGAGCTGCCCTTTTGATATGAATTAGTGGGGAATTTCGGGGGGCAGTTTGAAGGGCATCCGAGTTGGGACAGGTATGTTATAATTAGTTATATTGAATATGGATATGAACTAACCTACTTGAAGTTTAGGAATGATGATATATGAGCAGAGAAAACGAACCAGTTCAACACACCTCTGAGATGAGGGATGGTAGAGAAGAACGTGATACGAAAGCTCCGGGAGAGTTGGTCACCGAGATGTGGGATGTACGCGTCTTGGTGAGCGCTGAGAATGATCTCGGATTGGGTAATATTGAAATATTGGATGTGAAAAAGGGGAGCGCCGATCAACAGGCGCTCGCCGACTTGCAGGCTGCCGCGGCCTGCATTCGTCAAGGTCAGACGGTGGCTTTTCCGACCGAGACGGTCTATGGCCTGGGTGCCGATGCGCGTAACACAGCAGCCGTCGAGGCTGTATTTGTCGCCAAAGGCCGACCTTCCGACAATCCACTGATTGTGCATATCGCGCACCGTGACCAGTTGGATACTCTGGTCACGGAAGTGAACGAAACGGCGGAAGCGCTGATGGCGGCCTTCTGGCCGGGACCACTGACGCTGGTGCTGCCGGTTAGGCCGGGGGCGGTGTCCCCACGTGTCACCGCCGGACTGGACACGGTGGCCGTGCGCATGCCGGACCATCCGGTGGCCTTGCAGTTAATCGCGGCGGCGGCATGCCCTGTGGCTGCGCCAAGCGCCAACCGCTCCGGGCGGCCAAGCCCGACACTCGCGTCTCATGTGCGCGAGGATCTGGATGGCCGCATCGGCGGCATTGTGGACGGTGGCCCCACCGGGGTGGGCGTCGAGTCCACGGTTGTGCAGGTCGGTGACGACGGTACCGTCACCATCCTGCGCCCTGGCGGCATTACGGCGGAACAACTGTCCGCCGTTGCCGCCCGTGTCGCCACGGACCCCGCGCTACTAGCGGAGGGGGCCGATGGTGTGGGTAGCCCGGCGCCGCGCTCGCCGGGCATGAAGTACACGCACTACGCACCCGCAGGGGCGCTGTGCGTGGTAGAGGGGCCGCCCGCAGCGGTGGCGGCCTGGATTAGCGCCGCCCTCGCAGAGGCGGCGCAGCGCGGAGAGCGCACCGCGGTGCTGGCGTTCGCCGAGCACGCGGAGCAGTACCGCGCCGATGCCGTGTTCTCGCTGGGTGACGCCAGCGAGCTGGAAGAAGCAGCGCGCCGGCTATACGCCGCGCTGCGCAGCTGCGATGAGCAAGGCGCCACATATATTGTGGCTGAAGCCTGCTCACGCGAAGGGCTGGGAGCAGCCGTCATGAATCGGCTGCTCAAGGCTGCGGGGAACCAACTCATACAAGTTGGCAACCAGCGCCCCTTATAAGCTCTCCTGATCATACAGTCAGGAGAGTAATCAACCTTTTTTCAAAACAAAATCAAGATTCTATAAAGCCAGCATCTGACCAGAGGTCCATCGCCGTTTGTCTTTCATCGGTCATGTTTAGGTCCTTGTCCGCATATCGTGTACAAGAACCTTTACGTGACTTGGGGGTATGGGGATGTGGGATGTGTCTGCCCATGTGGGGCAGTTGGTAACCATTTTGATCATGGCTATTGCGCTTGGCCTCGATGCGTTCTCACTCGGGATCGGAATTGGCATGAAGGGCATACGGCTGCGGGATGTATTGCGAATCAGTATTGTAACGGCGCTATTTCATATCATCATGCCGCTCATCGGCATGTATATGGGCAAATACGTCAGCTCCCTGCTCGGTGACATTACGACGTATGCGGCAGGTGGATTGCTTGTTTTGCTGGGTGCTCATATGATTCTGAATGCATTCCGTGAAGGCGATACAAAGCTGGTGGACCACCGTTCCCTGCTCGGCGTTGTGTTGTTCTCCCTCAGCGTAAGTGTGGATTCGTTCTCCGTTGGCGTTTCCTTAGGGATGTTTAGCAGTGATCTGATCTTGACCGTACTTGCTTTCGGTGTGTGTGGCGGGGTGATGTCGGTTATGGGGCTGTTATTAGGTCGTCGGGTGAGTCAGAATCTCGGGGATTACGGCGAAGCTATTGGTGGCGCAATCTTGCTTGCTTTTGGACTTTTGTTTATATTTTAAAATAAAACTTGAGATATCATATCATTCGCATCATATGTAAAATGGGGAGGCTAACACAATGAAACATATTTTATTCGTATGTACAGGAAATACGTGCCGCAGCCCCATGGCAGAGGGGCTTTTGCGAAAACTGGCATCGGAGCGCGGCATTCAGGTAGAGGTTCGCTCCGCAGGTGTGGCAGCAACGTCGGGTATGCCGATTTCCCGACATGCTGAAGCGGTTTTGAGAGATCATAACGTTGAAGGTCCACCTCATTCCACACAGCTTAGCTCTAACCTGGTAGGTTGGGCCGATCTGGTTCTTACATTAACACGGAGTCATAAGCAGCATGTCATGCAGGTTTTTCCCGATTCAGTCCACAAAACCTATACATTGAAAGAATATGTGGAGGATGATGAACAGGTATTAAGTGATGTTCAGGAGTTGGACAGCCTGTTTGCAACGCTTGAGATGAAACGTGCGCTTGGCCAAGAGATCCTGGCATCGGAGCGTGAGCGAGCCATTGAGATTAGACAACGAATTCCAAGTTTCGACATCTCCGATCCGTTTGGGGGAAGTCGTGATGATTACAATATAGCTGCAGCTGAGATTCGGACGGCATTGGACCGGCTTTTGGATAAGCTGGGATAATTCTGATCCTGCGAGGCAGGTTATAGAAATAGGACACGTGATGTAAATTAACCGTTGATTTTAGCCGCGGGTTGTTTTATGATGAAGGGGAAAACAGGGATCCGGTGTAACTGGCGACGAAGTGGGCATAACCACGATGGAGCACCGGAACAAACGGCCGGTCGCCTGGGCAAAAGAGCAATTCTGCGTTACCCGCAGACTGCTCTTTTTTTCGTCTTTCATCTGATTATTCGCTATAATAGTACCTGAGATGCCGTGCAAGAATACGAAGGACAACCAAGAGACAGCGGGCATGATTTTATCGGGAGGCGATAATAGGATGACTATAGAGTTAGATTCGGAACAACCCGGATTGCAGGAACAGACCGCGTCTATTCTGCATGAACTGGCGCTTGCCGGACAGCTTGGGCCTGGACAGATCGTTGTGATCGGTACAAGCACAAGTGAAGTCGCAGGCGCTCGGATTGGTACGAGTGGTGCCATTGAAGTGGCGCAGCAGCTTCTTGCGGGTATACGCGAGGTGCAGGAAGAGTTCGGTTTTGACACGGTATTCCAATGTTGTGAGCATCTGAACCGTGCGCTGGTAATGGAACGTTCTGTGCTTACTCGACTTGGATTGACCGAGGTTGGTGCAGTACCCGTGCCCAAGGCCGGAGGTTCAATGGCATCCGCAGCATATCGTTCGCTGACCGATCCATGCCTGGCTGAACATGTGCAGGCCCATGCGGGACTGGACATTGGGGAGACGATGATTGGGATGCATCTCCGGCATGTAGCCGTACCGTATCGTACAGCGCTTCGCTATGTTGGAGATGCTCGTGTAACCACAGCGTTGACCCGTCCGAAGTTGATTGGCGGTGAACGCGCGGTGTATCGTATGGAAGAACAACCAGATTCGACATTATGTGACTGATATCTTCAACCAATATAAAGCTAAATTAGACTTTACACGAAAACGGAGAGTGCAACACCAAGCTGAAGAAGCAAAGCGTTCGCCTGAAAGCTTTCCGAAGGAAAGCTACATCGGAAGCATACGCTATCCCCGGATTTTCCCCTTATTATAAGGGAGTTCAGAAAAATTCGGGGATAACAGCGATCGGAAGATGGTGATGCAATCGAAGTCAGGAGTGTAACCACTGTAGTTTCGCTTTATAATTTCACTTATACCTGGGAGGAATTTAATCATGGAACAATTGCGCAAGAATGACCCGGCAGTACTGGAAGCGATGAATCTTGAACTGAAACGTCAACAGAACAACATCGAACTGATTGCATCCGAGAACATCGTAAGTGAAGCAGTAATCGAAGCAATGGGATCTGTTCTGACCAACAAGTATGCTGAAGGATATCCAGGTAAACGTTACTATGGCGGTTGTGAGCATGTGGACATCGTTGAAGACATCGCGCGTGATCGTGCAAAAGAATTGTTCGGAGCAGAACACGTGAATGTTCAACCTCACTCCGGTGCACAAGCGAACATGGCAGTATATCTTGCAGCGTTGAAACCTGGTGATACTGTACTTGGTATGAACCTTGCCCATGGTGGACACCTCACACACGGTAGCCCGGTTAACGCATCTGGTTTGCTGTACAACTTTGTAGCATACGGCGTACAGGAAGATACATTCCTGATTGATTATGATGAAGTACGCAAAGCGGCTTTCAAACACCGCCCTCGTCTGATCGTTGCAGGTGCAAGTGCATATCCGCGTACCATTGATTTTGAAAAGCTGGCTTCCATCGCCAATGATGTAGGCGCTTTGTTCATGGTGGACATGGCTCATATCGCAGGACTGGTTGCTGCTGGTTTGCATCCAAACCCGGTTCCACATGCGCATTTCGTAACAACAACCACACACAAAACGCTGCGTGGACCTCGTGGTGGTATGATTCTGTGCCGCAAAGCATGGGCAGCAGCGATTGATAAAGCCGTATTCCCAGGTTCCCAAGGTGGACCTTTGATGCACGTGATTGCTTCCAAAGCGGTAGCATTCGGTGAAGCTTTGCAACCTTCGTTCAAAACATATGCACAGAATGTCGTGAAAAACGCACAGGTTCTGGCTGAAACACTGATCGCTGAAGGATTGAACATCGTATCCGGTGGTACAGATAACCACTTGATGCTGATTGACACACGCAGTGTGAACATCACAGGTAAGGAAGCTGAGCATGTACTTGATTCCATCGGCATTACCGTGAACAAAAATGCAATTCCATTCGACCCTACAAGCCCGTTTGTAACGAGTGGTATTCGAATTGGTACACCTGCTGCAACTTCCCGTGGCATGAACGAAGAAGCGATGGTAGCGATCGGTAAGATCATTGCTAAAACATTGAAAAATCCAAAAGATACAGCGAAGCTGGATGAAGCTCGTGCAGAAGTGACTGCACTGACAGACCAATTCCCGCTCTATACCGATCTTAAATACTAAAAAACTTTGCTAATGGTGTTTGTATTTGAGTGTTCTTAATGTACACACACAGATGGAGCAAACCGAAAGAACCTGAAGAAGCGTAGCGCTCGCCTTTATCCCCAGATTTCAACAATTATAATTGGATCAAAGAAATCTGGGGATAACAGCGATCGGAAGGTCATTCGGTTTGCGGAGCATCATTAGTGTTTACACGTTTTTGAACATACTCAATGACATAACAGCATGAGCAAAACAGGACCGGATGGATCATTTTCCGGTCCTGTTTTTTATAGGATTCGGTAATCTGTAATGATTGGGTGCCCTTTGATGGTGTAATTCGTTGTTGGTGATGATATAATATACAGGATTTATCGAGCCCATGAATGGTGGCTAGGTATATTTGGAAATGCTGAACATGAAGAACTTACCGGAGGGACAAATTAGATGGGAAAATTAGTAATATGTGATCACCCTTTGATTCAACACAAACTGACGTTTATACGCGACATGCGTACGAATACGAAAGATTTTCGTGAATTGGTGGATGAAGTAGCAACGTTGATGGCTTATGAAATTACAAGAGATGTTGAACTGGAAACGATTGATGTACAGACACCTGTAGCTGCAACACAAGGTAAAGTCATCTCTGGACGTATGCTCGGACTGGTGCCGATTCTGCGCGCAGGACTCGGAATGCTAGATGGCGTTGTGAAATTGTTGCCAGCGGCAAAAGTTGGACATGTTGGTCTGTTCCGTGACCCGGAAACACTGCAACCGGTAGAATACTACACCAAACTGCCTACAGACGTAACAGAGCGTCAGTTGATTGTAATTGATCCGATGCTGGCAACGGGTGGTTCGGCAATTGCAGCTATTGACGTGCTCAAAAAACGTGGCTGTACCCAAATCAAGATGATGAACCTGGTTGCAGCACCGGAAGGCGTAAAAGCTGTGCAAGATGCACATCCCGATGTGGACATCTATGTAGCAGCATTGGACGACCGTCTGGATGATCATGGTTATATCGTTCCAGGGCTTGGAGATGCAGGAGACCGTCTATACGGCACTAAATAAGCATATTGCATGCGGAGTAGAAAAGGGGCTTTGCTCGAATGTCCAACAAAATTAAAGTCATGACGATCTTCGGGGTGCGTCCGGAAGCCATCAAGATGGCTCCGCTTATTTTGGAATTGCAGAAACACCCTGAGTCTATTGAATCTATTGTTTGCGTAACTGCGCAGCATCGCCAGATGTTGGATCAGGTACTTGAAGTTTTCGACATTCATCCCGATTATGATCTGGATGTGATGAAGGACCGTCAGACATTGAATGAAATCACAATTCGTGTGCTTGGCGGTCTGGAACCGGTGTTAGCCGAAGCGAAGCCGGATATTGTACTGGTTCACGGGGACACATTAACTACCTTTGTAGCGAGCTACGCAGCATTCTTGCAACAGATTCAGGTAGGACATGTGGAAGCTGGGCTGCGGACGTGGAACAAGCTGTCTCCATATCCGGAAGAGATGAACCGTCAGCTGACGGGAGTACTGGCGGATCTACACTTTGCGCCTACGGATTGGTCTTCTTCCAATCTTGCCAAAGAAAATAAATCAGAGTCTAGTACGTACGTCACAGGCAACACGGTAACAGATGTGTTTCAATATACTGTACGGGAGGACTACACACACCCGGTACTTGATTGGGCCCAAGGCAAACGCCTTGTGCTGATGACAGCTCATCGCCGTGAATCTCAAGGCGAGCCTCACCGCAACATTTTCCAGGCCGTCAAACGGATTGCCGACGAATTTGAAGATATTGCCATCGTGTACCCGGTGCATCCAAGTCCTGCTGTGAAGGAGCCGGCTCACGCGATTTTGGGGAATCATCCCCGTATTCAATTAATTGATCCACTAGACGTGGTGGATTTGCATAATTTTTACCCGCACACTCACTTGATTTTGACCGATTCAGGCGGTTTGCAGGAAGAAGCGCCTTCGTTTGGTGTGCCTGTGCTCGTATTGCGCGATACAACAGAACGCCCGGAAGGTATTGAAGCCGGAACGCTGGAATTGGTAGGTACCGAAGAGGAACGTGTGTATGAACGGACCAAAGCTCTGCTTACAGACAAAACCCTGTATGCAAGCATGAGCCAGGCTGCCAATCCATACGGTGATGGACATGCTTCGGAAAGAATTGTCAATGCGATTTTGCATCATTTCGGTGTAAATAGTGAGCGTCCGGAATCATTTCACAGAAAATTCAAAAAATAATACATTTTTTCTGACGGATTTATAAAGGGCAAGCATACAGTTAAACTGTACGGTTTACGCGGGTTTATGGGCTTTGAGGGTCTGTATTCCCGTCGTTTCCCCCTTTAAAACGCTAAAATCATTCAATTGACAAAGGCTCTCATCATTCAGTAAAATTAACTGGGATTGCAAGGGTGGCGTGGAAAATGGCCGATTCGAACAAACCAAATTCATCCCGTAACCATGACGATAATGTATGGAAAGCAATGGGACTCGTGACAGCTTTTGGGATCGAGATTGCCATTCTCGCTGTTGCCGGATATTACGCTGGCTCCTGGTTGGACAAGACCATCGGAGGTAACGGAATATGGATCGCCGTAAGCGTTCTCTTTTTTCTTGCGGCAGGCGGTGTAAGCATCTACTTTATCGCGAAAAAAATCATGGGGGAAAGTGATGAGTGAACTAACCAGATACCGCAGATCGATGACTGTTTTCGTCATGTACTTTCTTATGATTTGTTTTCTCGCAGCGGCCTTTATGCCACGTGTGGAGACAATTGCTTTGGGACTGGCCCTGGGTACAGGAGTTAGCTGGATCAATGCATTTTACCTGGGCTACAAAGTAAGGAAAATGTCTGATGATGCGGCAGAAGGTAACTTGAAGCGTGTCAACTTGGGATTCTTGACAAGAGCGGCACTCGCTGTGCTCGGTATATTCATATCGATGCGCTTTCCGCAGTACTTCAATACATATGCGGTTGCAGGCGGTCTCGTCATTGCACAATATTCCTTACTGATTATAGGGATTGTCCATTCCCGCAGAGCAGAATGATGTTAAGGGCTGCAGCTTTCAAGTCGAGAAAGGGGTGAGAAAAATATGCATGAAGCTCCAATTATTATGCTTGGCGGATTTCGACTGGATCTATCGGTACTGTTGATGCTGGTGGTAACAGGTGCACTTGTTTTTATTTTTGCTGTACTGGCAACACGGAGATTATCCGTTGAAAATCCCGGCAAGCTGCAAAATTTTATGGAGTGGGCAGTAGAATTCGTCCGCAATCTGATTTCCAGTACAATGGATATGAAGAAAGGTAAACATTTTATCTCTCTCGCTCTTTCCATGATTATGTTCATTTTTGTAGGAAACATGCTCGGACTTCCATTCCAAGCGGTAACTGCAGTGGACAGCGCAGAACATGCGCAAGTATTCGGTAAGCCGATTGTTACAGCGGTGGAGGCGTTTGAAAAAGCGCATGCCAAGGACCCAGAGGCACACCCACACGTTGAACTGGCCTGGTGGAAATCACCAACAGCCGACTTGTCTGTAACGATGGGACTCGCTCTCGTAGCGTTCCTTGTATCTCATGGACTTGGATTGTTCCGTAACACCAAAGGGTATCTCCAGCATTACTTCAAGCCATTCGCCTTGTTCTTGCCAATCAACTTGATTGAGACGGCATCCAAGCTGTTGACACACGGTATGCGTCTATTCGCGAATATCTTCGCGGGTGAGGTACTGATCGCAACGATCCTGAAACTGACCACATTCAAAGTGTTTGGTGCTATTGCAGCGATTCCGCTACTTATGGTGTGGCAAGGCTTCAGTATCTTTATCGGCGCGATCCAGGCATTTGTGTTTGTTATCTTGATGATGGTGTACATTTCACAGAGCATCGAGACACACGACGAGCATTAAGTTTCAAGCCCTACGAAGATTTCTTCACCAGGCTGAACAATAAAAAATTCGATTTATCATTTTAAGGAGGATATACAAATGGGAGCAATGGCATTAATCGCAGCAGCAATTGTTGCAGGACTGGGCGCGTTTGGCGCAGGTATTGGTAACGGTATGGTAATCAGTAAAACGGTGGAAGGTATTGCCCGTCAACCGGAAGCAAAATCCACTCTTCAAACAACAATGTTTATCGGTGTAGGTTTGATCGAGGTATTGCCGATCATCGGTGTGGTACTCGCGTTCATGTTCTACGGTATGGCTTAATTAAATTTTAAAGGTTTGGCGGGGAAGGCCATAGCCATCCGCGCCTTCTTTTTAGGTAATATCCGTTCTAACGGATGACGTTTCAAGGATACCTCCAGGAAGGAGTGAACAGATTGAGTTTCATATGGGAAAATACGCTTCTTGCGATTGTTGCATTTGCAATTTTATATTGGCTGCTTAGCCGTTATGCCTTCGGGCCTTTGTTCTCCATTATGGAAAAACGTCGTGAACTCGTGATGACGCAGATGAATGAGGCTGCACAGACTCGGGAACAGGCCATTGCCTATGTGGAGGAACAAAAACAAGCTCTTGAGCAAGCACGTCAAGATGCTTACGACATCATTGAACAGTCCAAACAAACGGGTGGCAAACAAGCTGAATCGATTTTGGCTGATGCAAAAGCTGAAGCTAATCGTCTGAAAGACGATGCAGTACGCGAAATCGAGAGCGAGAAGAACAAAGCAGTCGCAGCACTTCGCAGCGAACTGGGTACAGCTTCCGTTCAGATTGCATCCAAGTTGATCAAAAAAGAAGTTGAGAACGGTCCTGCACAAGAAGAGCTTGTGAACCAATACCTCAATGAGGTAGGAGGCCGACAATGAGCCGCGATACGATAGTTGCCAAGCGTTATGCGAAAGCATTGTTCGAAGTTGCTCTTCAGCAACAGCAGGTGCTTGAGGTTGAACAGGAACTGGTTGCAGTAGTCAGTGCATTGACCGGAGATGCAGATATCGAGAAATTTATCGTATCCCCTAACATTTCTGATGAAGCGAAGCAGAACGTAATTCACTCAAGTCTTGATGGCAAGGTATCCGATTCAGTCCTTCGTACAGTCTTGTTGCTGATTGAGCGCGGACGCGTTGAATTGCTGGGAGACTTGCTGAATGATTATCGGAAGATCCAAGGTGAGTCGCTGGGCATCGCTGATGCGCGTGTCTACTCGACTTATGCGTTGAATGATGAAGAAAAAGAAGCGGTAGCCCGTGAATTCGGTGGCCGTGTGAATAAAAAGATTCGTATCGAGAACATTGTTGATCCGACTCTGCTGGGCGGATTGAAAGTCGCCATTGGCGATACGATCTATGACGGCAGCTTGGCTGGCAAGCTCGAACGTCTTGAGCAGTCTTTTAACAGACGAGTACAGTAGATTGGGGTGAGGACACTTGAGTATCAAACCAGAAGAAATCAGTACATTAATTAAGAGCCAAATCGAACAATACAAGACCGATATCGATGTAGTCGAAGTCGGAACGGTAATCGAGGTTGGTGATGGTATCGCTCGTGTTTACGGACTTGAGAACGTCATGTCCAACGAGTTGGTTGAATTCCCAAGCGGTGTTATGGGACTCGCCATGAACGTGGAAGAAAGCAATGTCGGTGTCGTTATCCTGGGACCTTACTACGATATTCGTGAAGGTGACCAAGTGAAACGTACGGGTCAAATCATGCAAGTGCCTGTAGGCGAAGCATTGATTGGACGCGTTGTGAACCCGCTCGGTATTCCTGTAGATGGCAAAGGGCCAATCGCTACAACGGAATTCCGTCCGGTTGAAGGTAAAGCACCAGGCGTAATGGATCGTAAATCGGTTCATGAGCCGATGCAAACAGGGATCAAAGCCATTGATGCAATGGTTCCAATCGGTCGCGGACAACGTGAGTTGATCATCGGTGACCGTCAAACAGGTAAAACATCCATCGCAATTGATGCGATCCTGAACCAAAAAGGCAGCGGCATGAAGTGTATCTACGTGGCTATTGGTCAGAAACAGTCTACGGTTGCTCAAGTTGTGGAAACTCTTCGTCGTAAAGGCGCAATGGAGTACACAATCGTTGTAACTGCAGCAGCTTCCGATCCATCACCACTCTTGTACATCGCACCGTATTCCGGTTGTTCGATGGGTGAGTACTTCATGTACAAAGGCGAGCACGTTCTGGTTATCTATGATGACTTGACCAAACAAGCCTCTGCATATCGTGAGCTTTCCTTGTTGCTTCGTCGTCCACCGGGCCGTGAGGCTTATCCGGGTGACGTCTTCTACCTGCACTCCCGTTTGCTGGAGCGTGCTGCGAAGCTGAATGATGAACTTGGTGGTGGTTCTTTAACCGCACTGCCGTTTATTGAAACACAAGCTTCCGACGTATCTGCATACATCCCAACGAACGTAATCTCCATCACGGACGGACAAATCTTCCTGGAAGCTGACTTGTTCAATGCTGGACAACGCCCGGCGATCAACGTAGGTATTTCCGTATCCCGTGTCGGTGGTTCTGCTCAGATTAAAGCGATGAAAAAGGTTGCAGGTTCCCTGCGTCTCGACCTCGCTCAATATCGTGAGCTTCAAGCGTTCTCCCAGTTCGGTTCCGATCTGGATAAAGCGACTCAGGCCCGCCTGAATCGTGGTGCACGTATGATGGAAATCCTGAAGCAAGGTGTTAACCAGCCTCTGCCTGTAGAACAACAGGTTGTCAGCTTGTACACTGCGGTTAAAGGATTCCTGGATGAGATTCCCACAGGTGATGTTACTCGTTTCGAGCGTGAGTTCCTCGCGTTCATGGAGAGCAGCCATCCGGAGATTCTTGCATCCATCCGTGATACTAAAGAATTGACTGCAGACAACGAAAATGCACTGAAAGGTGCAATTGAGAAGTTCAGAAAGAGCTTTGCTGTCTCTGTCTAAATAAATGATTGCAGGTGCGGAGTTGTCTAACCGATTCCGCATGTCTGCATGTAATACTTTGACTCTGTCAAAAAAGATGATGCTTACGATGTAGTTTTGACTTTGTCAAAACTTTAAGGTGGTGAAATCATGGCAAAAGGCATGCGCGAAATTAAGCGGCAAATTAAAAGCGTACAAAGCACCAAGCAGATCACCAAAGCAATGGAGATGGTAGCTGCTGCAAAACTGCGTAAAGCGCAGGAAAAAGCGGAAGCAGCCCGTCCTTATTCGGAGAAACTGAAAGAAGTTGTAGCTAGTATTGCATCAAGCACGCAAGGTATACAGCACCCGATGCTGGAGAGCCGTCCGGTCAAAAAGACAGCTTACCTGATCATTACATCGGACCGTGGTCTTGCAGGTGGATACAATGCGAACGTTTTGCGTCAGGTTAATCAGACGCTCAAAGAGCGCCACAACTCCCAGGATGACTACGAATTGTTCGTCATTGGACGTAAAGGACGCGATTACTTCAGACGTCGTGAAATGGCGATGGCATCCACAACAACGGATCTGTCGGATTCGCCTTCATTTGCAGATATCAAATCCATCGCACACGAAGCTGTTCATGGGTTTGAACTGGCTGAATTTGATGAATTGTACATTTGTTATAACCGCTTTGTGAATGCGTTGACCCAGATTCCTACGGTAGAAAAACTTCTTCCGATGGAAACACCTGAGGTAACTGCTGCGGAAGGACCAACGGCAAGCTACGAATACGAGCCGTCTGCTGAGGCTGTACTGGAGGTTCTGCTTCCGCGTTACGCGGAAACGCTGATCTATGGTGCACTTCTGAACGGTAAGGCAAGTGAGCTCGGCGCGAAAATGACGGCAATGGGTAATGCAACCAAAAATGCATCCAAACTCATTAACGACTTGTCATTGACATACAACCGTGCCCGTCAAGCGGCGATTACGCAGGAGATTACGGAAATTGTGGCAGGTGCCAACGCAGCACAAGGCTAACCGTTTTTTTATTAATGAAGGCTTGCAGAGCAAAGATAAACGAACGGTACATTATTTTTGCAAAAGTAGCAGGCTTGTAGGAGGGGAACGTTAAGATGAACAAAGGACGCGTTGTGAGCATCATGGGTCCGGTTGTTGACGTCGAGTTTGATCGCGGCGGTCTGCCGGAAATCCTCAATGCCATTACGATCACTACAGTAAGTGAGAGCGGCGTAAGTGTAAACCTTACACTCGAAGCTTCGAAACATCTGGGTGACAACCGAGTACGTTGTATTGCGATGTCCTCCACGGATGGACTTGTTCGTGGTATGGAAGCTTTAGATACAGGAGCACCAATCTCTGTACCTGTCGGAGAAGCAACACTGGGTCGTGTATTTAACGTACTCGGCGAAGCAATTGATACTGGCGGTGCCGTAGCTGCTGAGCACAAGAACCCGATTCACCGTTCAGCACCTGCATTTGATGAACTGACTACCCAAGCAGAGATGCTGGAGACAGGAATCAAAGTTATCGACTTGCTTGCTCCTTACGCTAAAGGTGGTAAAATCGGTCTCTTTGGTGGTGCCGGTGTAGGTAAGACGGTAACCATTCAGGAATTGATCAACAACATCGCACAAGAACACGGCGGTATCTCCGTATTTGCGGGTGTTGGTGAGCGTACACGTGAAGGTAATGACTTGTATCACGAGATGAGTGATTCCGGCGTTATCAACAAAACAGCAATGGTCTTCGGACAAATGAACGAGCCTCCAGGCGCACGTCTTCGTGTAGCCCTCACAGGTCTGACGATGGCGGAATACTTCCGTGATGAAGAAGGCCGTGACGTGTTGCTCTTTATCGATAATATCTTCCGTTTCACCCAAGCGGGTTCAGAAGTATCTGCCTTGCTTGGACGTATGCCTTCCGCGGTAGGTTACCAACCTACACTGGCAACAGAAATGGGTCAACTGCAAGAACGTATCACATCAACGAAAAAAGGTTCTGTAACATCCATCCAGGCCATCTATGTGCCTGCGGATGACTACACTGACCCGGCTCCTGCAACGACGTTTGCCCACTTGGATGCAACGACGAACCTAGAGCGTAAAATTTCCGAGATGGGTATCTATCCTGCGGTAGATCCACTGGCTTCCAGCTCCCGGATTTTGTCCCCTGAAGTTGTAGGTGAAGAACACTACAGCGTAGCTCAAGGCGTTAAACGTATCTTGGCACGTTACAATGAATTGCAAGATATCATTGCAATCCTGGGTATGGACGAGTTGAGTGAAGAAGACAGAGCACTTGTATACCGTGCTCGTAAAATCCAACGTTTCTTGTCCCAGCCTTTCCACGTTGCTGAAGCATTTAACGGTATTCCGGGTAAATACGTTCCAGTTAAAGAAACGGTGCGCAGCTTTAAAGAGATTCTCGAAGGTAAGTATGATGATCTTCCGGAAGCAGCTTTCCTCTTTGTTGGTACAATTGAAGAGGCAGTGGAGAAAGCCAAAACACTGGTTTAGTCTGAATCCAGGATTGTCCTTATGAAGCGGGCTATCCTTCGGATATTTCAGGAGGGATGGAATTGAGCACCTTTTTGTTGGAAATTGTAACACCCGAGCGTTTGGTCTATTCAGAACAGGTGAATAGCATTACGGCTCGTGGTATTGAAGGGGAACTTGGCATTATGCCAGGTCATATTCCTATGGTTACACCTTTGCAGATTGCACCAATCTATATCCATAACGGAAAAGAAAATAAACGAGTTGCTATCGGTGGCGGGTTTATCGAAGTTCGTAAAGATAAGGTTGTTGTACTCGCAGAGAGTGCTGAATTCCCGGAAAACATTGATGTGGATCGTGCGCGTGCGGCGAAAGAGCGGGCTGAACGTCGGCTTGCAAGCCAAAGCAATCAGGACCACTTTGATCACCGTCGTGCAGAGATTGCACTGCAAAAAGCGGTTAACCGGATTAATGTATTCGGCAAATAAACGATTCTTGGAAGCCTGGCGGCTTAGTCTGCCGGGCTTTTTTGAGTTTGTTTGATAGAATTGTTTTATCGAATATATCAAAATAGCTGACCACAAATCCATCCTGTTCCTTCAGTAAACAGAAGTATTTTAAGCAAAATATTCACCGATTATGAGGATTTGAATAGAATGTAGGACTAAAGTAGTGGGCGCATTTACCACTAAGAGAACCATTTTTTTCATGAGTAAATTTAAATTATTTCCGAGGAAATGACAGAATCGATATCGAAATAGCGCTCTTTTATGTCGTTTTAGTCACAAAATCCCGGCATTTTAAAATTAAAATATTTTAGAAGTGGAAATCAATGTAATTGACAATGTATGATGAAAGAGCCTATATTCCATAGAGTCAGCAGAAGCAGGAAGCTGCGTAGTAGATTCCATAGTCATGCACAGCCGCATTGTTGCTGCTCGGTGATTGGGCATCAGGAGATTCCTGCCTGGCAGGAGTAAATCTGACAGTACGCTCAGTATATTGTGCTGAAGACATTCCATTATACTAACAAGTTATGGGTGCCGGGCATATGATATGCTGATCGCTGCAACAAATGTGGAGGTAAAGAATATATGGATACTGATCTGACGAATCAGGTGAACCAGGCGTTAAGCACCAATGGCTTGGTCTCAATCATCGTCTCCCTGTTATGTATTGCGTTGTCTTGGTGGGCTTTGACAAATCTCAAACTGGATTTAATCATCAGGCAACCACGAGGTGCTCAGGGAAGACTGTTGCATTTGTTGCTCGCCATCATTTTGGGGCATGCCGTTGCTGGCTTTGTCATTGACTACTTGTCCTGGACTCAAATGTTGCGTAATTTGTTTTAATGTTGAGATGGTTGGTTAATCATCTGTTAGGTTCTTCAAGCTGCTCATTGTCGAATAACATCGATTAATTGTGTTAACAATTAGAGTATGAGTTGTCGGTAAAGAAATTAAGAAAAAAATGTGACGTTAAATTGGATGAATTTGAGATGTTTTATGTAAAAATGCTTGTATCGTACAATTCAACAATGTTATGATGGAAGTTAGGGAATTCACAATTGTTCACTTATTTTGTAGTTATAAACGGGATATCCGGTTCATGCCGGCTAATAACCATCCCACTCTGTCTGTTCTGATGCTCTGCTGGCTTGTGAGACACTGATTTTACATGCTGAATAGCAAGATGCACGGCACATGGTATCATTGATATGGATTATAAAAACCAATTCTTTTCTGAACAGACATCTGTGGCAATATGCCAGAATATGTCGAAATTCCACACACAGCAACAGTCCTTTCTAGCATAGTGGGGCTTACGTATTCCGGAATGAAGAAAAGGGAATAAAAGCGCGGAGGGAACCATGATGAGCAAATTTATCGTCCGCGGTGGCAAAAGGTTGACCGGAAGTGTCAAAGTTAGCGGTGCTAAAAATTCTGTTCTTCCGATCATCGCTGCCTCTCTCTTAGGGGAAGAAGGACAAAGCGTTATTATTGACGCGCCTCCTCTAGACGATGTGATGACGATTAACAAGGTGTTGGAATCGCTGGGAGCGGGAGTTACATACCGGGACGAAGTGATTACCGTAAATGCGGAGAAACTTACTTCCTGTGAAGCCCCGTATGAATGGGTAAGTAAAATGCGGGCGTCTTTCCTGGTCATGGGGCCTTTGTTGACTCGTATGGGTCATACAAGAATCTCACTTCCTGGTGGATGTGCCATCGGTACACGGCCTATTGATCAGCATTTGAAAGGTTTTGAAGCCATGGGCGCAGAGATCAGCTTGGGCCAAGGTTATATCGAAGCTCGTAGCCAAGGACGGTTGCGTGGCGCGAAAATTTATCTGGATGTGGCTTCCGTAGGTGCCACTCAAAATATTATGATGGCTGCAACATTGGCCGAAGGTGTAACTGTTCTGGAGAACGCGGCGAAAGAACCTGAGATTGTGGATCTTGCCAACTTCCTGAATGGAATGGGTGCCATCGTACGTGGTGCTGGTACTGGAGTGATCCGCATTGAAGGTGTGGAGAAACTTAAAGGCGTTACACACACCGTTATTCCGGATCGGGTAGAAGCTGGTACGTATATGGCTGCTGCTGCAATTTCGGGTGGTGACGTGTACATTGAAGGTGCAATCTCTGATCATTTAGGCTCCGTTATCGCGAAGCTTGAAGAAATGGGTGTTACAATCCAACCGGATGAGAATGGCGTGCGTGTAATCGCAGATCGTCCTCTTAAGGCTGTGGATGTGAAAACATTACCATACCCAGGATTCCCGACAGATATGCAATCCCAGATGATGGCACTCTTGCTCGCATCTGAAGGAACAAGTGTCGTGACAGAGACTGTTTTTGAAAACCGATTCATGCATGTGGATGAGTTCCAATTGATGAATGCGGAGATCAAAGTTGAAGGACGTTCGTCCATCATCACAGGTAATGCCAAACTGAAGGGTGCCAAAGTAACGGCTACCGATCTGCGTGCGGGTGCCGCACTCATTATTGCAGGTCTTGTTGCTGAAGGTACAACGGAAGTGGGCGGTGTTCATCATATCGACCGTGGCTATGTACATCTCGCTGAGAAGCTTAACGGACTTGGGGCTGACATCTATCGGATCTCGGTTGATGAGCCTAAGCTGGAAGCAACCAAAGCACCTAGTGAAAAAGTGGAGAAAGAAGTACCGATGTTTAAGGTGCAACCAACTTTGGCTTAACACTGGATTGAATAGAAAAAATATGGTCCCTCGATTATGAGTCACACGGTTGTGTGGATTATGAATGCGATAGAACGTATATTGTAAAAAATGATAAAGCTAAGCCAACTGGCTTGGCTTTTTTTGTGTTTACTTTTAGGAAGATGACGAGATATTTGATACCTGATTCTATTAATAGCTGGTCCTAACTTGTATAGCATAACATCGTATTCTGTATCGATTCTGAACCAAATGAAAGAGCGTACTTTATATAGGGTGTCGACTGCAGTTAATTACCGGTATTCAGCGACAGATCAACGTTTCTTAGATGTACATAGCAAAAGAAAACAGGAGATTGAACTGAACGAAAAGGGCCTCGTTTCTCTTAAATCAGGTTCTATCAGATCAAGCCAGCTCATAACCTAAACTATGGATTTGAACAACACGACCGGCACATGACCGGCCATAGATAACGGAGGGTTATATTCAAATGAAAGAAGCTCGTGTACAGGTAAAGGTACCCCTTGTCCCTCGTCCAGGTATGCAAGAGCCGGAGGGAAATACCGTTTCTGGAGTGGAAAAAGACAAGCCTGCACCATTGAACCTGAGGACTGTTCCATCACAGCCTGCAAGTTTCTCCAATCCAGGACGGGTTTCGACAGATGAGTTGAACCGAAAGACAACCGAGCACATTCATATACCTGTTATTGAGCTGGACCAATTCCGCCGAGTGAAGCGTCGCCGAATGCGGACATTTGGACGAAAACCCCGATGGGGACGCAATACGAAGCGATGGCAACCTGCCGCCGCTGTATCTGCCTTATTGGCAATGGCGTTGCTGATTCCGGTAATTCTGGCATGGCCGCGGACAAGCGAAGCACCAAAGCCGCTCCCTGCTCCAACAGATTCAAGCAGTACAAGAACCCCAGCTCCTGCGCCAGCCGTTCCTATTACGTACCCTGAACCTAAAGTACGCGTATACCTGTCTGCAACGGGCACAACGATGAATCTGCCACTGGAAGACTATGTTACCGGGGTTGTAGCAGCTGAGATGCCGGCGGAATTCAGACTGGAGGCGTTAAAGGCGCAGGCAATAGCAGCTCGTACATTTATCGTGCGTAGGTTAGCTGCGAGTGATACAAGCGGTGTTCCGTCGGGTGCGGCGGATGTGACGGATACAGTCAGCCATCAGGTGTTTATTCCGCCAGATCAGGTGAAAGCGGATTGGACGCGTCTAGGGAAGGCGAAGGAATGGGAGAAGCTGCAACAGGCTGTACGCGAAAGTCGAGATACAGTGATGACCTATCAAGGCAAGGCGATCACCGCATCCTTTTTTTCCACAAGTAATGGGTATACCGAGAATGCCGAGGATGTATGGGGGAACGCTGTACCGTATCTGCAAAGTGTAGACAGTCCGTGGGACAAAAATCTGGCACCAGGATTCAAGCAAACCGTCACCATGAAGCGTAATGAGATTCTGCAGAAGTTAAACTTGGATGCCATTCCGGTTACCGCCCAGAAGAATGGATCGTGGATGGAAGTATTGTCTACAACCAAAGGGCATCGAATTAAGGAAATGCAGATCGCAGGTGAAACATTCAGCGGACCCGAAGTTCGCAAACTGCTTGGATTAAGATCCAGCCAGTTCAGTTGGAAGACCACAGGTGACGAGGTCCAAATTACAACGTTCGGGTATGGGCATGGGGTTGGCATGAGCCAATGGGGAGCAAACGGCATGGCGCAGGAGGGACACACGGCCACCCAGATTCTCAAACACTACTATACCGGCATTTCATTCGGACAGGCATCCAAGATGCTGGCCTCGAAGTAAGAGAGAAGTACAGCCAATCCAGACCATTCTACCAACCACCCACTCCGGAGCTTTCGAGATTCGGCTATATATGAGGAGAGTGCTAGCGTATGGGGAGCGCAGGGGACAGAAAAGACCTGTAGAAGCGAAGCGTCCGCCTTTATCACCGGATTTCTCCCTTGGGAGAAATAATCAGGAAATCCGGGGATAACAGCCGGTCGAAAGGTTTTCTGGCCCCGGAGCGGTGCACATACCCGCTGTACATCTCCACCATATATAGCACTCTCTGAAACCTCCGTGAAAATAATTAGAGTCGCGCGTGTATAAAAGAGTTGCACCCGGTAACACTTGTTACTGAGGTGATTAACATGAATGAACAAAACAAAAAAACAAACCAAGAAGAAACTCCTAAAACAACTCAAGGAGTACCGGCTAGTCAGCCCTCTTCATGGAAAAGAGCAATGTCCAAACGCTGGGTCTTCCCGGCAGCCTACATCGCAGCAGCAGGCATTATACTAACCTTAGTGTGGGTCTATCAGGGCACAGGCGACAAAACGCTAAACTCGGACCCTGCTAGCGGGGTAGTAGAAACAGGTGCATCGGCGGGTACAGAAGGAACAGCAGTAGGCGGAGAAGAAGAAAGTGTGGAAGTTGTTGCAAAGTCGGAGAATTTTGTATGGCCGGTAGCGGTACCGTCCGAAATTTCGGTAGTAAAACCTTTCTATGATAGCGAAGCTTCAACCGAGGAACATGAAGCGGCAATGGTGCAGTACAATGATACATTCATCCCGAACACGGGTGTGGATCTGGCACGTGGGGATAACAAAACGTTTGAAGTCAAAGCAGCACTCGCCGGTAAAGTTACCCGGGTTGAGCAAAATCCGCTCACAGGTCAGGTTGTGGAAATCACACACAGCGATAACCTGAAGACGGTATACCAAAGCCTGGCAGACGTCAAAGTGAAACAGGACGACGAAGTGAAACAGGGAGATGCGATTGCATCCGCTGGCGTCAATGAATTGGGTAAAACGCTTGGCAACCATCTTCACTTTGAAGTGTACGAAGACGGACAGCCGGTTAACCCGCAAGGATATCTTCCGGAAAAATAAATGAATTTTACCGCAGCAACATGATGGGCAGAGGGTTGAACCTCTGCTCTTTTTGTGCTTTTCAGAAAATAATGGGACCTTCGAAGCTTGTCACACCTCTAAACCGCGAATATATAGGCATGCTCCTCATATAATGTACCAAACTATCCACACAGTAGGGAGGCGGGAGCGTGCACGATTACATCAAGGAACGGACCATCAAAATTGGTCGCTGCATTGTTGAGACGAGGAATACGGTCCGTACCATTGCCAAGGAATTCGGCGTGTCAAAGAGTACTGTGCATAAGGATCTGACGGAGCGTCTGCCGGAAATCAACCCTGATCTTGCTGACCAGGTGAAACACATTTTGGAGTATCACAAGTCGATCCGCCATTTGCGGGGCGGTGAAGCGACCAAAATTAAATACAAAAAAACGAGTGGCAAGAAACGTGAGGTGTTGGCTTCCGCCAAATCGTAAGCATCTTCACAAAGACGTAGGCCAAAAAGCTCACACATGCATTGAATCCCTCCCCTGAAGTATGATATGTTAAAAGCTGGTACAGGATCGAATTATGACATCTTATCAGCCCGATTTTTACATATATATGTTGCACTTTGTCGAACGAGCGGTGACGTGATAAGGGACTCTTTTTCACAGGATACGCTGACCAAATAATATCACTTTGGGGGCTCTTTTATGTTTAGCAAGGATATCGGTATTGATCTTGGCACGGCCAACGTGCTTATTCACGTGAAAGGAAGTGGGGTTGTCCTCGATGAACCTTCCGTCGTGACCATTGAAAGAGATACGAAGCGTGTCCTTGCTGTTGGGGAAGAAGCGCGTCGTATGGTGGGGCGTACTCCAGGTAACATTGTTGCCATTAGACCGCTGCGTGACGGCGTTATTGCGGACTTCGAGATTACAGAAGCGATGCTCAGACATTTCATTAATCGTGTGGGTGCAAGAAGCTGGTACAGCCACCCTCGGATTTTGATCTGTGCACCAACGAACATCACTTCCGTGGAGCAGAAGGCCATCCGTGAGGCGGCAGAACGCAGCGGTGCCAAAGAAGTGTTTCTGGAAGAAGAGCCGAAAGCGGCAGCGATCGGTGCGGGAATGGATATTTTTCAGCCGAGCGGCAATATGGTCGTGGATATCGGCGGCGGTACGACTGACGTTGCAGTCCTTTCTATGGGCGACGTGGTCACCGCCTCTTCTATTAAAGTTGCAGGGGACAAGTTCGACGAAGCCATTATCAAGTTTATCAAAGCCAAGTACAAGCTCATGATTGGAGAACGGACCGCTGAAGATCTTAAAATTGCGATTGGTTCCGTGCACCCGGATGGAGGGCAAACGGAGATGGATATTCGCGGGCGCGATATGGTATCCGGTCTGCCAGTTACCGTAACGGTATCGGGAAAAGAAGTACAGGAAGCACTGTGGGATTCCGTACAATCCATCATCGTGGCAGCCAAATCGGTATTGGAACGTACACCGCCTGAATTGTCAGCGGACATTATCGATCGTGGTGTTGTATTGACTGGCGGAGGTGCATTGCTGAACGGACTGGACGAGCTTTTGTCCAATGAATTGCATGTACCGGTATGGGTTGCGGAAGATCCAATGCACTGTGTCGTGAAGGGGACAGGCATAATGCTTAATAATTTGGATCAGGTGGTTAAGAAAAAGTTCTAATCTGCCGATATAAATAGCAAAGGTTCGCCATGCTCGGAAAGCAGAACGGACAAGCAGCCAACCTGCGATGCAGGACAAGCGCTTGAGGAGAGGGGTTAATTCATGTTAAGAGGTCTGTACACCGCTACTGCGGGAATGATTACGCAACAACGCCGCCATGACACAGCAACACAGAATATCGTAAATATGAACACCACGGGATATAAACAGGTGAACAGCGTAAGCCGTTCCTTCCCGGAAATGCTCATTACTTTGGTAGGCGGAGATGCAAATCTTCCAACAAAGCGGCTGGGCAAGCTGAACACGGGGGTGTTCGCGGAAGAGAGTTTGTCCATGAATTTGCAGGGGACCATTATGGAGACTGGGCAGAAAAATGATTTTTCCATTTCATCCAATATGACTGTCAATGATCCGCAGACTGGACAACCTGTCCCGTTTGACGCATCAGGCAAATTTGTACGGGCCGACGGCACGGTGACTTACCAGCCTCAGGCGTATTTTACAGTTCAGGATGCAGAAGGTAACACCGGATATACACGCGATGGTCACTTCGAGATCACTGGAACGGGACAATTGCTGAGTTCAACAGGTTCACAAGTGTTGGATAATAATGGACAACCCGTAGTGTTGACAGGTTCCGTAGAGCAATTTAAAGTGGATGAGCAAGGTCGTCTCGTTGATGCAGCAACGGGTGCACCAACAGGGGTTACTCTTGGCATTAGTGTCATTGACCAGCCGAATCAACTGGTTCGTCAAGGTAATGGCAATTTCAGTCTCAGCGATGCAAACGGGGCAACGTCCCGGATGATGGCTGCTGGTGATAATGTGCAGATCCGTCAGGGATACCTGGAAGGCTCGAATGTTGATGCTTCACAGGCAACGGTTGATATGAACGCCGCATTCCGTGCGTATGAAGCAAACCAGAAGGTCGTACAATTCTACGACCGCAGTCTGGATAAAGCCGTCAATGAAGTCGGGCGTGTATAACGCCGACGTTTAAATATAAACGCGCAGCGGAGAGCCAAACGCCCTTTGCGCAGCAAAGCAGAGAGGCTCACGCGAAGCACAAGATCCTAGAGGCATCCGGGCTATGCGAGGAATGCGTAGCAGTACCTGAGCGAAGCGACGGTCTCGACAGCCCTTTGCGAAGCAAAGCAAGGAGAGACCTCGCGGAGCGCTAGAACCTAAACGCAGCCGAGTTTATGCGAGGAATGCGTGACAGTACCTAAGCGAAGCGACGGTCTCGACAGCCCTTTGCGAAGCAAAGCAGGGAAGAGACCACGCGGAGCTACACGCCGCATAAAGAGCGTGCCGTGCTATGATTCAGCCATGTGAAACTATGGCGGGAATCATAGCACGGCAGTCGCGGCGCACATACACCACCGCCACTTAGCAAGATCGTACCCCACTTACCTAATCCGCCTGTTTCGGGAGTCCAGAGGGCATCGCCATCTGGGGCCCTCCCTACTAGGGAGGGTTTGGGAGGGTGGACAGGACACAAGGGAGGGTATACCATCAATGAATAATTCCATGATTAGTGCCAAGGTGTCCATGACTGCCATTCAGCAGCGTCTGGATGTCATTTCCGATAATATTGCCAACGTGAATACGGCAGGCTATAAGAGCAAGCAAGCGGCCTTCGAGGATGTGCTGACCCGAGTGCAACAACAACCGGACAAGTACAAACTGGATGGACGTTCCACACCGATGGGATATAACCTCGGTTTTGGTGCTCGTTTGGCAGATGTAACGAAGGATATGTCTCAAGGCCCATTGAACGAGACTGGCCTTCCGACCGATCTGGCCATTGAGGGAAATGCGATGTTTGCAGTTGAAGCGAATGGGGAGAAAATGTGGACACGGCAGGGTGCATTTCATTTTGTACCCGATACAAGACCTAAGCCTACTCCGAATTCACCTGATCTGATGGTGATGGTTAATGGCGAAGGCCACTTTGCCCTGGATCGTCAAGGCAATCGTATTACGGCACCGAATAATAGCAAAGTTGCTTTTGATGAAAATGGCAACCTGTTAATCCGACGCGGTAATGAGGCAAACGCAACCATTGGAGCACAGCTGCAAGTGGTAGACATTGAACGCCCTGAGGGGCTGGTACAGTATGCGGATAACCTGTTTGGTCTGGATGCGGGATTGACCGAAGATGATGTATTTGGCGCTAATGCAGCTACACGTCAGGCAGCTGCCTTGATCCGTCCAGGATTTCTGGAGCAGTCCAATGTGGATCTGACACAGGAGATGTCTTTGCTTATACAAGGACAGCGGACATATCAGCTGGCGGCAAAGGCGCTAACTTCAAGTGATTCCATGTTGGGTCTTGCCAACAATATGAGAGCGTAAAAGGTGAATGTGATGACAGAAACACAGCAGCAGAACAGTAAGCCGGAGAAGAAGGAAGTCAAGAAGAAGAAGAGTGGATGGCGCATCGCAAGATGGTTCCTGGTTCCGGTCCTGCTTGTTCTTGCCCTCGCTGGCGGAATGGTAGCTGGATATGTGGTACTGGGCAAACAGGATATCGGTTCCGTATGGCAATGGAGTACATGGGAACATGTATATAATCTGGTGTTCGCTCCATAATGTACGAGTTAAGTGAAAACTCCTGCGCAGGCAGGAGTTTTCTTTTTGACGTTGAAAACAGTATAATGATGGATGACGTTTGACGTCACAAAAGAGGCCTCCCCTGCGAAAGACATTCGTCATCGCGAAGAGAGACCCCTTATCTTAACCTTCACTACTGCAGTCATGAAGGATATAACTAGTGTTAACCGAAAATATGCTTTCCATACAAAATTTAAAAATTAAAAACCTTTTATATGAGCTTCGACTTTGTCATGTGGGGGTTGACCTTGCAGCACCGAAGTAAGTGGAGGGAACGGAATCGTTCAGAAGAAGCGAAGCGCTCGCCTTTGTCACCGAATTTTGACCTCTCTGAGGTTGATCAAAAAAATTCGGAGACAACAGCGATCAGAGGGACGATCCGTAACCGTAACGACCACCGTAGCGCTAAGAGTCAATCCATGATGAAGAACGCTCATATAAACATCCCGAGAGGAGATTACACTGTGCTCGATATCAAACAGATTCAAGAAATCATCCCGCACCGCCCCCCGTTTCTGCTGGTGGACAAGATTCTAGAGATTGAGGATGGCAAACGTGCCGTTGGTTTGAAAAACGTAACCATTAACGAACCTTTCTTCATTGGTCATTTCCCAGAGTATCCGGTAATGCCGGGTGTACTGATTACAGAAGCACTAGCTCAAGTTGGTGCGGTAGCCATTCTGAATTTGGAAGGCAACAAAGGAAAAATCGGCTTTTTGGCGGGATTGGACAACTTCCGATTCCGTGGACAAGTTGTGCCCGGAGATACGTTGATTCTGGAAGTGGAGATTACACGTCTGAAGGGTTCTATTGGTAAAGGTAAAGCAACTGCCCGAGTGAATGACAAAGTGGTCGCTGAAGGCGAGATTATGTTTGCACTGTCTGACCCAAGCTGATTACATACGTGAGCATTGACATCATGCAGGAACGTAGACGGACCGAATGATGCAAGATGCTGAAGTAACTCAGCACACCTGAATTTATATAGACGGAAGGGGTTTATCGGAATGGAACAGTTAAGCACAGCAGCAGCAGAGACGTTGCAGCAATGGTTGGAGGATGCTTCGATTGATGAAGCAACGAAACAGGAGCTTCGTGACTTGCAGGATCAGCCGAAAGAGCTGGAGGAACGTTTTTACAGAAACCTGGAGTTTGGTACAGGTGGATTGCGCGGAGTCATTGGTGCCGGAAGTAACCGGATGAACCGTTACACGGTAGGTCGGGCAACGCAAGGATTTGCGCGTTATTTGCTTGAGCAGCATGGTGACCAAGAAGGCAAACCTTCTGTTGTCATTGCTCATGATTCCCGTCATTTCTCACCTGAATTCACACTGGATGCTGCGCTTGTATTGGCTGGAAACGGCATTGTAGCCAAGCTGTTCCCATCCCTGCGTTCAACTCCTGAGTTGTCATTTGCAGTGCGTCATCAGAAGGCAACTGGAGGGATCGTTGTAACAGCGAGCCATAACCCACCGGAATACAACGGATATAAAGTATACAATCATGAGGGCGGTCAATTGGTACCGAATGAAGCGGAAAAAGTCATTCAGTACATCCAGGAAGTGCCTTCCCTAGCTGACGTGAAGAAACTGACGCAAGAAGAAGCAGAAGCTCAGGGGCTCTTGATCTGGTTGGGTGAAGACCAAGATCAAGCATTTGTGGATACCGTAGCAAGTCGCAGTCTCAGTCGCGAACTGATCCAATCCGGCATTGGCCGTGATTTCAAAATCGTTTACACACCGCTACACGGAACAGGTAACATCCCTGTACGTCGCGTGTTGGAGCAGATCGGATTCGAGCAAGTGCATATTGTAGCCGAACAAGAACAGCCGGATGCTGAGTTCTCTACCGTGAAATCCCCTAACCCGGAAGAACGCGAAGCGTTTACCCTCGCAATGAAGTTGGGGGAATCTGTTGGTGCTGACATTCTGATCGGAACAGATCCGGATGCAGACCGTATGGGTGCTGTGGTGAAAGACAATGATGGCAAATATTTCGTCTTGTCCGGTAACCAGTCTGGTGCCATTATGGTACATTACCTGCTCAGTCGCCTGCAAGAGACAGGAACACTGCCAAGCAACGGTGCAGTTGTCAAAACAATCGTAACAAGTGAGATGGGTGCTGTTATTGCTGAACATTACGGTGCAGAAGTGATGAACACACTGACAGGCTTCAAATATATCGGTGAAAAAATGAACCAGTTCGAAGCAACAGGCAGTCATACATTCTTGTTCGGATATGAAGAGAGTTATGGCTACCTTTCCGGTAACTATGCCCGTGACAAGGATGCTGTCCTTGCCTCGATGCTGATTGCTGAAGCAGCTGCCTATTATAAGAGCCAAGGCAAGACACTGTATGATGTCTTGCAAGAGTTGTACAACCAATTCGGATACTTCCTGGAGAAGCTGGAGTCCCGTACGCTGAAAGGCAAAGACGGCGTAGCTCAGATTCAAGCCAAAATGACGGACTGGCGTTCCAATCCACCACAAGAAGTAGCGGGAATTGCGGTACAAGATGTACTGGACTACTCCCTTGGTCTGGACGGTCTTCCGAAGGAGAACGTACTGAAGTTCATTTTGGCAGACGGTTCATGGTTCTGCTTGCGTCCTTCAGGAACAGAACCGAAGATCAAAGTATACTTCGCCGTGCGTGGAGAGAATTTGGAAGATGCGGAAAGCCGGATCGAGCGTCTGGTGACTACAGTGATGTCGCGTGTAGACGCACAATAATACGAATGCAACAATGAGCAAGAACATGAGAAGGCCTCTCCGCACCGTAAGGTTGGTTGGCGGAGGGGTTTTTCTTTGAAATAATATTACAGATGGATCTATATAGATTGAACTGAACATTTACACGAGAACGTAGAGGGCAGAAATAACCTGAAGAAGTGAAACGTTCGCCTTTATCACCAGATTTTCACCTTTATTAAAAGTGAATCAAAAAAATCGGGGGATAACAGCGATCGGAAGGTTGTTCTGTCATCGAAGTGGCAAGTGTAAATAATGCTTTACTTCAATCTATCTAGCATATAAGAGGGCTTGTTGACACAAGCTGTTTGTAACCTATTGTATGAATGTTATATGAACGAATTACTTGAGCTGAACGTGCATTTGGTTCCAACACTTGAGGAGGTACATGTAGTGCGTCAAAAATGGCTTTATTGGAATAACGCTTCTCGGAAGTGGTTGTGGCTCGTCGTTATCATCGGTCTGGTTGCGTCCATCCCTGTAATCAGTGATCGGGTGCAGACAGAATCTTCTGCCAAAAAGGTGGAGCTTGTCTTCAACTATCGGGGTCTTCTGGATATCTCCGCTTATCAGGCACATCCGCAAGATTTCATGAATGAACAATTGACTCGTCTAAAAGACGCAGGCGTAACAACGATGGCTGTGTTCGAAAGTACATTGGACGAGCTGAGAAAGACACGCCGACTAATGGTATATAACGGTCAGGATCTCGCGAACTTGACCAAAGATGTGATCCCTTCTAATGCAAATTACACGTATGTGTTATTTACATCAGAGGAAAACGCACAGACGTATACCCCTATTATTGAACAAACGTTCGCTGATCGGCAGATTCCGGTTGTACCATGGGAATATGAAGGTCGTAGCGGCTTAATATTGCAGACTCCTCCGGAGAATGCCAACATGCAGCCTTTGCAGCCCGATCCGGTTGCCGTGAAGATGCTGCGTGATAAAGGTTTCTACATTTTGCCGCGGATCTCGGACAGTGTGCCATACAGCCAGGAATCGATGGAGCGCTTGCTTACCTTCTTCGAAGAGAATGACGTAAAGCGCATCTTGTTTGATGGTGATGCTGTGAAAGGGTACAATGATAATGCAGAGATGAAAAGCCTCGACCAATTCGCACAGTTGCTGAACAAGCATAATATTGGTCTTGCAGCCATCGAGAACTTGAAGAAACCGCAGTCTGGATTCCAGACCCTTGCTTATAAAACGGACTACAATGTTACGCGTCTGTACTCGCTTAGCGATGGAGATGCCAATCTGGACGTTGATGTCATTGCTGACCGTTTTGTTCTCGCAACCAAGGATCGTAACATTCGTATGCTCTATATGAATGCATCACCAAGCCGGAATACAGCAAAGGCTATGATTACAGATCCAATTGAGAATCTGATCAACAGCCTGGGTGAGCCGGGACATGCGGTAGAACGCATGGCGAAGCATGGATTTGAACTTGGACAAGCTGAAGCATTTACAGTTAAGGATTCCTCGATTCAGCGTTATGCGAAGCTGGTTGCTCTTGTTGGTGCAATTGCCATGATTGCACTTATGGTTTCTTATTTTATCCCACTACTGACCTTGATCGCATTTGTGGTTGCTTTGGTGGGCAGTGCAGGATTGTTCCTCTTGAAACCAACGCTGCTGGAGCAAGGAATTGCCTTGCTTGTGGCAATCGCCGCGCCGACCATAGCGATGGTGCTGGCCGTTCGTACAGTGAACTATCAGCAACAGCGTCAACCCGACGCATCTGCGGGTCGTCGTTTGAAGCAGACATTAATTTTATATGTAAGAACTTCGATTCTGTCATTCCTCGCGGTACCTTTTGTCATCGCGTTGCTTAACAGCATTACGTACAGTCTGGTTATTAACCAGTTCCGCGGCGTGAGTCTGTTGCACTTTGCACCTATGGCACTGGTAGCGATCTATATTGTGTTTTATCGTGGTTCGGGTTCGTTCTCTATTAAGCAAATTAAAGAAATGCTTCGTATGCCAATTAATGTGTTAATGGTTGTTTTGGCACTTGTTGCTGCCGTTGTTGGATACTATTACTTGAGCCGTACAGGCAACTCGGGTTCAGTAACACCATTCGAGATGTTCCTTCGTACCACGTTGGAAGATACGTTCGGTGTACGTCCGAGATTCAAAGAATTTATGCTGGGACACCCGCTATTTATCGTTGGCGTGTTCGCCGCTTTAAAATATCGTAAAGTCATCTTTGTGCTCATTATTGCAGCGATTGGACAGTTGTCCATGGTGGATACGTTCGCGCATATCCATACGCCGGCTGTATTGTCACTCATTCGTGGAGTGATGGGATTGGGACTTGGCTTAATCTTCGGTATCATTGCTGTGGGTGTGTGGCAAGTAGCGGAAGGATGTTGGAAAAAATGGTCACCACTTCTCAAAAGTTAGTCATCTCGGGGTATTACGGATTCCGCAATAGCGGAGACGAAGCGGTGCTAAAGTCGATTTTGACAGCGCTGGAAGAGGAAAGCCAAAGGTCGAACATAACCATTGAACCGATTGTTCTCTCGGGTGATCCCGAGTCGACAACCGCCATGTACGGTGTGCGCTCCGTGCATCGTATGAAATTGAAGGAAGTCCGTGAAGCACTCAAGGAGAGCGACGGGTTAATCAGTGGCGGAGGAAGTCTATTGCAGGATGCAACTGGACTGAAATCCATTCCTTATTATCTGGGTGTAATCAAGCTGGCCCAGTGGCTGAAAAAACCAACGTTTATCTATGCACAGGGGATCGGCCCTGTGAATCGTAAAATTTTTAATCCAATGATCAAATCGGTCTTTAAGGCCTGCACCTATGTATCCGTTCGGGATGAACAATCTGCAGACTACCTGCGTGGGCTCGGGTTACAGTGGAATCAGATCCATGTTGTACCTGACCCCGTAATGGGTTTGCCATTACCTGAAACAAAAGTTGAGAGGGGCGCAGGTGCTGTCTCAGCAAATGCTGCTACTCAAGCTAATCGAGTGGAACCTTCAACTGGAGGACATACCAAGCTTCCTGTGATCGGCGTATCGGTACGTTTTTGGGAGTCCGACCGGAAGGAACTTACGGCTATTGCCGCAGGATTGAAAAAACTGTGCTCCAAAAGAGCCGTGCACTTGCGTTTTCTGCCATTTCATTTGCCGGTTGATGAACAGGCATCACGTTTCCTTATGGAAATGCTCGGTGATGTGACCAGCAAAGGCAGTGAGATTAGCATCACACAGGATTTGACCGATCCTCAGCTTATGCTGGAGGAAGTCAGCAAGTGTGATCTCGTCATCGGTATGCGTCTGCACAGTCTGATCTATGCAGCTTCGCAATATGTGCCTCCGGTGGGTATATCGTATGATCCGAAAATCGATCAATTCCTGCTTCGTCTGGACAGTGAACCAGCAGGCAATACGGATACACTCGACGGCGACAAACTCGCTAAGACTGTTGTTGGACTGCTAGATCAACGTTCACAATGGTTGAAGGAACATGAAGAAGGTATCACCCAACTGAAGCAGGAAGCCAGAGTACCTGCACAGCAGATTATTAACTATTTAGGCCGCAAAGGATGAGATAAAGATGAGTCAGACCGGATCAATACCTACCGTTTCAATCTACGGCATTCCTTTTTCCAAACTGACGATGAAAGAAACGGTGAAGGTTCTCCAGGAAGCTGTGCTGTCCAAACAGACACCACATCAGGTTATTACAGCCAATCCAATTATGGTCATGGCCGCATTGGAAAATCCCGCAATCATGGAAGTCATGCAAGCTGCGGAATTGATTGTTCCTGATGGAACAGGTGTCGTATGGGCTGCAAACTATTGTGGAGATCCTGTAGCTGAGCGAGTGCCGGGTTTTGAGCTTTTACATGAATTGCTGCGTGTTGGAGAAAACTATCGATGGGGCGTATATCTGCTTGGTTCCACCCCCGAGGTGATTCAAGAAACAGCAGTTCGGTTACAACAGCAATATCCGGCGATTCGAATTGTGGGTTATCGTGACGGTTATTTTGGTCCGGCTGAGGATGATCAGGTCATTGCTTCCATTCGGGAAGTGGCACCTGATCTGTTGTTTGTAGCACGTGGGGCAGATACCCAAGAACCGTGGATTCACAAGCACAAAGATGCCCTACAGGTTCCCGTAACCATGGGCGTTGGCGGCAGCTTTGATGTGATTTCGGGCAAAACCAAACGTGCGCCTATGCTGTTCCAAAAGTTAAGACTGGAGTGGTTCTATCGCTTATTGCGTGAACCAAGCCGGGCAGGCCGGATGCTTGCGCTTCCGAAATTCGCTGTTAAGGTGATGCGTGACAAAGAAAACGTGACGAAAGTCCGTTAAAAACAGGTAATTGCGAGATAAATGCGTGTTTTTGCTAGAAATTGAGGATGGCTTTTCGGGTGTGATGAGCGTATAATTCATTCCGGATTACATGTGTGCCACTTCATGAAAAACGGAAGTTGTTGCATACGGCCACTTCGATGTCAGAATAACCTTTTGATCGCTGTTATCTCTGGATTTCTTTTATCCACCTTTGCAAGGTTGAAATCCCGCGATAAAGGCGAACGCTTCGCTTCTACAGGTTATTTCTGCCCTCTCCGTTCTGGTGCAAATTGCATTTTTCATCAAAAGTGACTTACAAATAATTTTATATATAAAAAGAGATCAGGGGATTTATAATTTCGTACAGGTATTATAATTGGGGGTCGAATGTTCAAATGGTAGCGATCTTTATCATTGGATTTATCGTGTCAATGGGACTGGCTCTTGCCCTGACACCACTTGTCAAAAAGTTCGCAGTCCGCATTGGCGCAATGGATACGCCGAATGCACGTAAAGTACACACACGGATCATGCCACGTCTTGGCGGTCTGGGAATATTCCTGGCCTTTATTATTACGGTAGCTGCATTGCTTCCGTTTGTATCGGCATGGTTCACGACTCGTGATATGAGTTTTGTCAGCGCGTTTCTGATTGGCGGAACAATTATCGTGCTGATCGGGGCACTCGATGATCGGTTTGAACTATCGGCCAAAGTGAAGCTGCTTGGTCAGATCGTTGCTGCTTCTGTCGTTGTATTCGGATTTAATATCCGGGTAGATTTCGTTAACATTCCGTTTCAGGATTCCTACTCTTCACTCGAAGCTTGGGTATCCATTCCGCTGACGATCTTCTGGATCGTTGGTGTAACCAATGCGATTAACCTGATTGATGGTCTGGATGGTCTGGCTGCCGGTGTATCTGGTATTGCAATTGGTACCATTGCAGTGATGTCCTTCCTGATGGGTAACATGATGATTGCCTTGATGTGTCTTGTATTGCTGGGTAGTATTATCGGATTCCTATTCTTCAACTTCCACCCGGCCAAGATCTTCATGGGGGATACCGGATCACTATTCCTTGGTTTCTCTCTGGCGATGCTGTCCATGCTGGGATTCAAACAAATTGCTATCGTGTCCTTTATTACACCGCTGATCATTATCGGTGTGCCGCTCTCGGATACCTTCTTCGCGATTATCCGTCGTGCGGTACAACGGAAACCGATTTTCGCACCGGATAAAGGTCACCTGCATCACTGCTTGCGTGAACTTGGATTCAGTCACCGTCAGACGGTGCTGATCATTTATGGAATTGCCGCATTCTTCGGAGTTCTGGCGATTATCCAATCTTCCGCTGCCATGTTCGAAGCGAACTGGGTGACATTTGTGGTCATCTGCATCATGATGTTCTTCCTCCAGGTGGGAGCAGAAGTTATCGGGCTTGTTAGCAAAACGAGAAGACCGGTTATTAACTTCCTGATGCGCATGCGCGTGAAGCTAAATCCGGAGACTCGTTCGAAATCATAATAGATAAATGTAATGGTTACAGCTATTCTTGAATATTATTCCAGACCCAACCTTATCCCATGTGGATAAGGTTTTTTGTTTATTTTGAGATTTTTACTAAATAATTGGAACCTTTTGCCGATATATAAGGTAACTGACTTAAAAAGAGGAGAGATGATATTTAATGCAACAGAAGAAACGGCCGTTGGTATGGATCATGTTGGTCACCATGGTGTTCTCATTGTTCCCACAAGGTCTGTTCGGTGGGTCCGTTGCGTCCGCTGCAGATGCATTTTCAACGTATTTTACGCCATCCGATCGAACGATCCGAGAAAGTTCAAGACTTTCGTTAGTTTCTAACAAAGGTGAATTTATCACTCGGGATAATGTTTATAAAAGCCCAACGTCATCATTAACAATAACAGGTACATTTTCTATGGTTAATGGAACATCACTTAAAGTGAAAGTAGAGCAGTTGAATCTTACTCAAACTGGAGCTGTCCAAGAATGGAAAGTTGATGAGACACGTACGACTACGACTGCCATAACTGACAATGGTAACAATCGGTTTACAGCAAATAGTGTAGGTTTGTTTTCTGGATTTAACAAAGTTACATTTATCGGGACACAAGGACAGAGCACTGTGGAAAGTTCAGATACATTCTATGTTTTGTATGATCCTGCCCCATTTATTGAAAATTTCACGCTCTTCACAGATCCTTCAGCTGAGGGAGGTAGCGTAGCTTACAATCTAAATGAAGGTACAGAGACTGTAGTTGATACAGAACGAGTGGATTTTCAAGGTAATGTGAAGAATGCAACTCAAGTGATCGTGTCTGTTAATGGTAAGGACGACATTGATACACCTGTACGACCAGATGGAAGTTTTTTTGCTGCACAAATGAAATTGTTGCCAGGTAAAAATATTCTGAAGTTTAAAATTATAAGTGAAGCCAATCAAATTGAAACAGAGCGTGCGGTTTATTATTTTGATAAAACGAAGCCGTTCGTCGAACTCGAAGTGAATATTGGTAGTGAAACGAAATCTGTATTGAGCAGAAATGATCCAGCAACGTTCACAGATCCAAACCAGAGTACTGCAACGTTGTCTGGTGAAGTGTTGATTCCGTTTGAGGAAGGTAGTAATAACTTTGAAACAGACGGGGAAGTGTCAATACAGCCTGGAGGACAATTAACCTTTGAGGATTATGATGTTACGGTAGAAGATGAGAAACTGATTACAGGTCCAGATGGAAAATCTGTGAAATATAGAATGGTTAAGTTCCAGGGGAATGCAACCTATAATTTGACACCTGAGGGATCAATCGTAGCGAAGAATCAAATTCTTAAAGTTAAAGTAACACAAGGAACATTCAGTGCAGAGTATGCAGCAAATTATGTATATTCATCGGATGCACAGGATATCACTAACATATACTACTTACCTAATTATAAGGGTGGGGTGATCGACTCCAGAACTGCGTTGAATGGGGCAACATTGCAGGATGATGAAGTTTATATATTAGTTGAGTCTAGCAGACCGATCTCAAAGACACTAAAAGCTGTATATTTGCCTGCTGGAGCTAATGAGCTTGATATTACAGAATATACTGGCACTCCGGCTGCTAGTGGCTTAGAGTCCAATCAAAAAGTATACGTTATTAAGAAGCTTGCGAGCGGTAAGCAACAGATCCGCTTCTCATTTGGAACTAATGTTTCACCAGAACTCTCAAAAGTTGTTGAGGTGACCTATGCTACAATCAGTTCGATCTATGTAGAGAGCTTGCAGAATGGTAGAACATATACCTTTGACTCATCTAAAGGCACTCAAAACCTGACTCTTAAAGGGGAATTGCTTGGTTTCAAATCCCTGACAGATCTCAAGGCTGAGTTGATTGTTAATGGTCAATTAAAGGCAACGACTGATGCAAGTCTGGTACAAGCTCCAGTTCTTGCTTTCCCTAAAACTAAAGACTTTAACTTCAGTCTTCCGATTCAGAGATCAGGTCCTATCTTCTACGGAGAGAATACCATTGAAATACGGGCTATCGAAGAAGATGCAGGGGGACTCCCTAGAACGATATCCATAATTTTGAAGATCAATGTAGTGGATACGAATAATTCAACGATTTCTACATTCATGCCCACATTGATTCCTAAAGATGCCAGAAGTCCTATTGATAAAGACACAGTATCGGCTTATACGGAAGATGAATTGAGTAAGATCTTTGCCGTTACTCCAGACTTTTTGCTCAAAGATAACAAATACGTAACAAGTGAAAAAGAATATGACTTGGTATTCCGGGGTAGTGGTGCACAGAACATTAATGTGTCATATGGATCAAAAGTAATCTTTAGTAAAACCGTTGGCACAGCGCCAGTTAGAGACACTATTAACAATGGATCACTTGGAGGAGAAACGACCGGCTCTGACTTTGCGGGTAATGAAGATCAGTTTATTGCTCGGCTTCGTGGGCTGAAGTTTGATGCACCGGGAACTCAAGTGTATACACTCGAATTAATTAATAGTACAGGTGCCCGCTCTACACAGAGAATCGAAATTGTCCGCGAACCTTCGGCATATCGAATTGTTGCACCTCAGCCAACAGTTGGTAATCAGATTGTGGTTAATAAAAACTTTGTTCGGTTTGATATCGAGGCAGAGGGAGCAACTGAGGTTCTTATTGGAAAAGAAGCAGCGGTTAAACGTCCTGACTTTAACAATCGTTTCATACTGGATTACGTGGGATTAAAAGCCGACAAAGAAAACAAAATCAAGATTAGCATTACTCGTGATGGTGGAACTACTAATGATACGGTAACTGTGTATTACACCAGTGCGGTTACAACAGATTCGCAGTATATGGCTCCTAAAGTAGCCAATAAATACACCGTGTTCAATAAAGAATTAACGTTGTCCTTCCCTAAAGGGACGGTTCTTCAGTCGGAGAACTCGATAGGAATCACGAAATTTTATCCTAACAACAAACTTTTGTTTGGTATTGCAGAACCAGCAAAAGGTATTGTAGAGCGAATTAATGATTATGGAAATTCAATCGGTGTTGATTCGGATGAAAGAGGTACAAATGTTCAAAAAACACCAATACAAGTGTCTCCAACGATTTCTGGTAATTTCGCATCTACTTTAAGTACAGGTGATTTTGTACTGATTTCGGATATCTACTGGATCAATGGTGGCTTAGGAGAGCTAGGTAACAAAAGTGACAATGGATACAAACCTGGCACAAACGGTCTAGCTCCTTATAGCGTAGAAGGGACATTTACCAACTATGCTGCAGAACGTATCCTGACACCTTCACAGCGGGGAACATTAACATTGAATTATGATCCATCCATTGTAGATGATGTAGGGTCTACAATTACGGTTTACAAATACTCAGATAAAACAAATCCAGGTAACTGGGTATCCATTGGTGGTAAAGTAGATACGAAGAAGCATACGATTACTGTACCGTTTGATGAGTTTGGTTATTACAAAGTCATGAAGCAGAGCAGAAGTTATTCGGATATCACAAATCATCCATGGGCAAGAAATGTACTCAATGCGATGTATTCCAAAGGGTTGATGAAGCCGTTGAAGAGTAATTCATTCGGTGCAGATGATCAAACAACACGTGGGGAATTCGCAACATTGTTGGTTAAGGGAATGAATATTCCATTGATCAATCCAACCAAACAAACGTTCAGTGACGTAGGGAAAGGCACTGGAGCTGAGATTTGGAGTTATGAAGCCATTGAGACAGCAGCGCTTGTGGGGATTGTACAAGGACGCAGTGATGGATTCTTCCAGCCACAATTACCAGTCTCCAGAGAAGAGGCGGCTGTTATGATTGCGCGTGCAATGAACGCAAAACTTGCGGCCAATGATAGCAAGTTATCTTCAGCACTAGGCAAGTCATTCCTGGATTCATCTTCAATCGAGTATTATGCTCGTCCAGCTGTACAAGCAGTGACAAAAGCGAAGATCATGGAGGGAAGCCCTGTGACTGTTCCAGGGGCTAAGAAACCTTCGTATCAATTCAATCCAAAAGGGAACATGACTCGCGCGGAAGCGGCGAAGATTGCTGTGGAACTGCTCAAAAAGAGCACAGGATTATTCCCTAAAACTCTGAGTTAATTCATTTGATACATGGAATCAATTTAGGAAGGACCTGTCCCTTACTCTAAAGGGGCAGGTCCTTTTCATGGCTGTCAATGAATTGACATAGAATACTTTTATAATAGAAGAAACAGAATTTTTACCAATAACTATTTTTGTAATTTGCTAGAGTTTAAGATACAATAACGGTAAATACACAATGATCTAGAGGGTGAAGTTAGCTAATGAAACCGATTTATTCGAAAGCCCAACTGGGCTACATGAAGGCAAAGACACAGTTTGAGAAGCAGGCAGTCATTCTGGAGAAAAAGTTGGAAGATACACGCAAGACTCAGGAGATCTCTCAGGAAGTTATGGAAGGGCTTGTACAGTCCACTGGCTTCCATGATGCGTATAACAATCTGGTTCTGGCTGAGAATGAGTTGATTGAATGGTCTCACACGACGATGAAGCATGAGAAAACGTACCGTGAGAACAGACAACCAATTGACGATATGTATCTGAGATTGAACAGTGATCCAAATATGCGTGCTCAAATTATTGAACTTGCGATGAAGATTAAATAACTTATATTTCCAGAAATGCAGGAAAAGCATCCCAATAGGGGTGCTTTTTTATTTTATTTTTTGTGAATTTTGTCGCTTCATGGGCTGAAGTTGCGGGTATAAATAAACGTTGGTAGCACAGGTAAACCAGAGATCACAATTCCAGATTCACTGCTGTATCAACGGTTTGAAAAGGTTTTGAATGGCTTCACTACCCGCACTGTACCTATACATAAAAAAAATCAAAACTTTTTTTGTGCAATCCGCAACTTTTTGAAATCTACTGCGTTTAAAGTGTAGAGTCGAAAACATTGGGCCTGTTACCAAGAATGACCTCGTGAAGAATCTTGTCTATTTTTTAGAAAAAATTGCTTTACGGCACGAGAGACCCATTGTATAATACGTAAGGTAGGATTAGGAAACTACTCTATTTACGTGTGATTCTGCTTTATTAACTAGTTTACAAGTTTCTGTGATATGCTCACAGACATCATTTATATTAACTTGCTCACAACTCTGGAAAGGGGGTGCAACAATATATGAGGAATACGAGCGACCCTATTAAAAAAGAAAATTCAAATGTTATGAACGCCCAAGGAGGAGAAAAAAAGGTTATGAAGAAAATTTTATCCGTAGCATTGTCTACAGCAATGGCATTCTCAATGTTTGCATCTGTAGCATTCGGTGACACAGCAGTTTCCCCGCAACAACAGTTTGATGCATTGAAAGCAAAAGGTATCTTCAACGGTTATCCGGATGGTACAGCAGGTCTTGACAAAGACATGACTCGCGCTGAGTTTGCAAAAGTTATCACTAAATTGCTGGGTCTGAAAGAGATCACTGGAACTCTTTCTTACACTGACAAAAACTACACAGCTAAAAACTGGGCTGTACCTTACATCGAAGCAGTAACTGCTGCTGGTATCATGGAAGGTAAAAACGTTGAAAAGAAAATCTTCGACTTCAACGGTAAAGTGACAGTAGCTGAAATGGCTACAATCCTGACTCGTGCACTTGATCTTGAAATCCCGGCTGAAACAAACAACACTGCAGCAGCATGGGCTAAAGGTTATGCTCAAGCAGCGATCAATGCAGGTCTGATCGACGCTAACGCTAACTTCGCTGGAAATGCTTCACGTGAATTGCTTGTAGGCGCTGCTTACGCAATTGACGAAGCTCAAAGCATCAAAGTTGAATCTTACACAGTATCTGAGGCTGGTAAAGTAGTTGAGTTCAAAATCAGCGACGGCGAAACTGTAAAAGTAACTTTGGATAAAGCTCTTGAAGCTAACAAAGAAACTGAAGTGAAGTTTACTTATAAAGATAAAGAATTCACTGAAAAAGTTACTTATGTAGTAACTTCTGCAACTAAAGTTGAGAGTGTAAAAGCTAGCAACCTTAAAGAAATCGATGTTGCTTTCGACGGTAAAGTTGACAAACTGACTGCTGAAGACAAAGATCGTTACTCTGTAGATAGTTCTGTTGTAATTGAATCCGCTGCATTGCAATCCGACGAGAAAACAGTTCGTTTGACTGTTGTTGGTAATTTGCAGAATCAAAAACCTTACAAAATTTCTGTTCGCAACGTTAAAGCGGGAGAAAGAACTGTAAGTGTAACTAACCAAGAATTCACACCGCTTGACAATGCTCTTCCAGAAGTTGCAACAGTGAAATCTTTGGGAACTAAAGCAGTGAAAGTAACATTCACTGAGCCGGTTAAATCCGCTACATCTGCTAACTTCAAATTGGATGGTAAAACGTTCTTCGGTAGCGTAACTGAAGGTAAACGTGATTTGATCCTGAAACCATACAGCTCTACTGATCTGACTGTGGGAACCCACAAGTTGGAAGTTTCTGGTGTTGAAGATTTCAACGGATTCAAAGCTCTTACTAAAGAAGTTGAATTCGAAGTGGTTTCTGACACTACTGCACCAACTATCGCTAACGTAACAGCTACACTTGAAAAAGCAACTGTAACATTCAGCGAAGAAATTGATCCAGACACATTGTCTAAATCTAACGTTTACTGGAAATCAGGTAACGACAAAAAAGCTGCTGATTCCTTCACGCAAGTATCGCCTGAAGTATATGAATTCAGCTTCAAGTCTAACCCATTCCCTGGTTATGAAACACCATTCTTCGTAGAAAATGTTAAAGATTACTCTGGTAATCAAATCACTGCTACTGAAACTAAATTGAGAGCTGAAGTTGACCAAACTCGCCCAGAAGTTACTGAAGTAACTCTGAACAGCACGGACAACAAAGTAATCAATGTTAAATTCAGCAAAGAAGTAAAAGTTGAAGATGTTAAATACTTCACTTTGACTAAATCTGATGGCAAAACTGTAGCTTTGAGAACTGTAATTGGCGTTGATGGTACTTCTGAAGATAAAGCATTCAAACTTTCCACTTATGATGCTCTTACTGAAGATTCTTACACGCTCAAAATCGTTGGTGTTCGCGATACTACTAAGTTGAACAACACTATGCTTGACTACACTGCAACTGTAACAGGTAAAGATAATGTTGCACCAGAATATTCAGGCAACTCTGCTACAAGCGCAACTCGTACTTTGTACATCAGCTTCAACAAAGCTTTGAGCCCGGTTACAGTTGGAGATAAGTCTAACTACTTGGTGAAAATTAATGGAGTTGATCAACAACTTCCTTCTGGTACTGAAGTAACTCCAGTTAATGAAGGTAAAGGCGTTCGTATCGTATTCCCGCAATACATTGATAATGACGCTGTCGGAATCAATGATCCTGCGTTCGCTGCTAACATTACACACTTCACTTTGCTGGGTCTGAAAGATACAGCAAATAACGTAATCAACAAAATCGGTGTTTCCACAGCTATCAATACAGCTGCTGCAACAACTGTTGTTTATGAGTCTGGAGTAACTGAACATGCTCGCTTGACTGAAGAGGGTACAATCAAAGTTCGCTTTGATCAACCAATTTCTGCAGTTAAAGCAGGTGACTTCAGCGTATCTCAAGGTGGAGTAACTAGTGCTTCTGCTGATGGCACTAACCTGGTTACTTTGAAAATTTCCGGATTGGGCAAAACTGGCCTTACATCACAAACTGGTACTACTGATTTGGTTCTTAACGTATTATCTGGAAATACTATTAAAACAGTAACAGGTAACGCTGTAGCTCCAGGGACAGTTAGTTTGAAAGACAAAGTTAAACCACAAGTTCAACTTGCAAGTGGTCAAACTCGTCTGACTGTTGAAAATAACAGAACAATCTTGTTGCCATTCTCTGAAGTCCTTAAATCTGCTGATGCTGATAAGTATGCAGAAGATGTTATCGTTCGTAACGTAAGAACAGGAGATCGTTTGAGCTCCACTCAATATTCCACAAGTGTTACGGGTAATCTCCTGAAAATCACACTTGCTGGATCACTGAATTCTACAGACGATTATAATGTAAGTGTAAGATCTGATGCTACTTCCTTGCAGGATGTTGCAGGAAACTTGGCTGTTTCTTCTTCCACTTATGCAACTCAAACTGGTCAACTTAACACTGTAGCAACAGGTTTCACTGCTACTGATGCAGCTGGCAATGGCGGCGTTGCAGCTGTAACAGGAGTTAGAGAAATGAATTCCTTAACTATTTCTACTCCTACTGCATCAGTTGCTGGTGACATTAACGTTACTTTCAATGATGGTGGAACTCCTGTAACTGAACTGGTACCTGTGACTGCAGCAGAAGCTCCAGCATCTATTGCTAATAAAGTTGCGTTGGCGTTTGGTGATCTTTCTGGATACACGGTAACAAGAAATGGCGCTAAAGTTACTTTTACTGCTGATGTTGCAGCTGCAGATAAACCAGTAGTTATTACAGTTGCTGATGATACTACGGCTACAAATGTGGTTGGTGATGATTCTCAAGATGCAGCTGGTGTAGCTGAAATAACTGGAGTTCAACAAACTCACACACTTACAGTGACAGCTCCAACAACACCAAAAGCTGGATTCAATACAGTAACATTCACTGACGGTACAGTTAATGTTTCCGTGAGAATCACTGTTTTAGCGACTGACGATGCAACTACTATTGCTGGCAAAATTGTTACTGCATTTAATGCAGAAACAGCTCCATATACTGCAAGCAATACAGCTGGTGTAGTTACATTTACTGCTGATACAGCAGCAGCTCAAAAAACAATTAATGTTTCTTTTAACTAATTAAACTGTATTAAAAAAAGATCTACTCATATGAGTAGATCTTTTTTACTTTCCGCATACATGTGAGACTAATATTTTCGGCATAGATAAATGTTCATAATGATAATTACTACCAATAGGGGAATATGGATGTGAATAGAATACTCAGAATTAAAACCAACAACATCGTAACTTTCTCCCTCTCTTAAACGTTTATACTATAAAGCAATAAGAAACTTATGGGAGGTTTGGAAGTGGAGCAAAGAAAGGTTTTAGTGAGTTTTCTGGCAAGTGCCTTGGTTTTAAGTTCAACTGCTGGAATTACAGTTGCAGCGAACACTGACAATAATACGAATAAAACAACTACCAATAGTTCAAATACCACATCTAGTAAATCATCAACAGAGAATAAGGTAGTACATACTTTAGGGAACTTGTCTCCTGTTAAGGTAACCGCGCGTAGTTCAGTTAGATTAACTGACGTAAACATTCTCTCACAAGATGACGGTAATATTGTTACATACACATTGACCTATAAGAACAATGATAGCAAGCCTTTGATGATGCTCGATTATTGGAGTAAGGTGAAAACAAAAGGTGGCACGCTGTTCTCACCGAAACTGATTGCCAAGGATCAAGAAAAGAAAACCGTAGCTGCTGGATCAAGCGTAGATCTAACCTACACGATGAAGGTTGGGCGTGAAGTAAAGCTGAGTGATTTGAACTTCCTGATTGTGAAGTGGGATTTCAGTAAGCCTAATTATGAAAGTACCTTAGGGAAATTTAATGTTCCTGCATCGTATAGTGTTACAACACCTGTAGGGAAGACAAAAACAGTTCGTCTCAGTGACTCGTCTGTGAAGGTTAAGGTGTCAGGTATTAAGGTGTTCCCTGGGGAAAATAAGAATCAATATGTCAAAGTCGGTGTGAACCTCAATAATATCAGCTACAAATTGCTTGAGAACCCGAATATCAAATGGATCTTGCGCACGCCAAGCGGTACCAATTATCCATTAACTCCAGATAAGGATAGTGCAAGCATCAGTATTCAGGCGCAGGCAAACAAGACACTTAGCTTAATGGTGTCCTTACCAACATCGGTAAAGCTATTAAAATCAGAATTGTTACTGGTAGAGGAACAGGGTGAAGAGAAGACAGCACTACCTGTTGCGGCTTTACAATTACCGCAGGCAAGCACATCAAACGTAGAAACGACAGCAAATGAACCTAATATAATTTCTGTAGACGGACAACGACTGTCCACTTTACTTGAGTCTGCAAAAATACGTGTAAATGAGAATGAATATGATTTAAATATGCAGTTTGTATTGAAGAATGAGGGCAAAAAGGTAATTAAGGTTCCTACTTACACTTTTGAAGTTCGTACTGCAGATGGTACCATTTATCCTGTTGAAACAAAGGCATTAGAAACGTTGAAGTTAAATCCTGGAGATATCAAAACGATTAAACTTAATACCACAATTCAAGGCAACGGTGATGCAAGTCAGATCAAATTATATGCGATGAGTCCTTTGGATAAGAGCGAGACTACAGAATCCACGAGTTCTTCTAGCGCTTTAGTTTTTTCCTATCCTGTAGGAATCTATGCTATACCAGAGTCTGTATCAAGCGGTGATGGTCTAACTACAGAGACTGTAATTAAGAACAATAAAGGTACATTTGGCGTATCTTTGGGTTCATTACAACGCTTGCCGTGGTTAGACAGTGATATTGTGGCAGCTAAAGTCACGATTCGTAATGCGGGAACCAAAACAGTGCAACTTCCAGAGCTCGATGCAATGTTCACGATTGATTCAGCTCAGATCGATGGTGACAAGAAACTGATCTACACCCAAAGTGGGAAGCTTCTTGGGGCAGGCATGACCACTGAAGCGTATCTTCTGACCAAAATCCCTTCTGAACTCCTCATGGGGCGTCTTGAAGTGAGTTTGATCGAGAAAGTTAGTGAAGAAGAAACGAATGAGTGGATTACCTTGAACACATCAGGATTGATTCAACCTGTATCTTATGTTGGCTCAGGTAAGACTTATACATCTGGTGCTCAGGATAAAGAGACTGAAATGAGTGTTCGTAGAACGATACGTTATCCTGGAACATCCTCAGATATAGTATATACCGAATTTGAGATGACCAATAAATCACTACGTCAGAACGGACTTGGCAAATTGGTAGGATATTTTAAGACATCGGACGGTCAATATTACAAAGCAACTGCTAAACAATCTGAACGCTCACCTGGCCCAGGTCAGAAGTCAATTGTGACGTTCTCGGCGAAACTTCCGAAGTCAGTTACATTCTCAGATTTGCGTCTGCTTGTGGGTGAGGGCGTTGCAGATAGCAAGTTTGTTACTGGTGAAGGTGAAGCTACCGCTTATGTGAATGCAATGGCATTCGAGGTACCACCAACCTCAATAAGTGTTCAAGGGAACTTCAACAACATTGATCTTTATCCGTACACATTAACTGCTAACAGTGTTCGAGCATATCTTGTGGGCAGCAATTCTGTACAAGTTGACATGAATTACACGCTTAATCGTAGTGAAGAGATCGAAATGGCTGAGTATGAACACAAATGGATTCTTGCATTTACAGCTCAGAATGGAAAAGTATTTGAGAAAGAACTGACTCCAGGAACAGATGTGAAAGTAGGAAACAATCAGACTTTAAGTTGGAGTGTTGAGGACAGCTTCTTCGAAAAATTAAGAGGAGGGTCTTATCGCTTAGCGATATATGATCAGTTCCAAGGACAACGTCTGCTACTTGCTGAGCAAGCTTATGGTTACGATGTATCCAAGTTACCAAAAGAAGAACCTGAAATTCCTGTGATTCCTGAGGGCTGAATAACCAGATAACAACAATTCAAGAATACTTACTGAATATACTTGCTATTATTTCTTGCTATTTAAGACATCCAAACCTCGTCTTCTACAACACGGAGACGAGGTTTTGCTTGTCGCGTCCCTATTTTTTCTCTATAGTTAAAGTTAATAGATTACCAGAGGAGGAGAATGATTCACATGAAACCTTATATGAAAGTATCCCTCGCTGCGCTCGCCATTGGTGTTGGCGTCTGGGTTGGGTCGGTATACAGTAATACAGCCATCGGTGCAGGTACAAGCCAGCCAGGAACTGCAGATGATCCGGTTGTAACAAAGAGTTATGTAGATCAGCAGATCCAACAGGCTTTGGGTGGTAAAATCCCAACAGGAAGCGGTAGTACCAATACGGGAACAGACAGCAATGCAGGAAATGGTAACAACACCGGTTCTACAGGAACCGGGAACTCAGGTAGCACAGGTGGAGACACATCCCTTCCTCCACTGGTCTCGGGCGCTTCTGAAGCCGTTGAGATCGTAACCGTGAAGCCGGGTCAACAGCTGATCGGTAAGTCTGGCGCGGAGTTCATTGTACGGAGCGGTAAAGCTGTGATCGTCAGTGAAGGTACAAATGGTGTAGCTGATCTGACGGACGGGATTGACCTCACGAATGGACAGGCAGCGCCGACCAATCACCTGCTCTCTTTTCCAAGGGATGGACGGGGGATCACGGTCTTGGAAGGAAACAAATACAGCTTAACCGTAATGGTTCGTGGTGGATATGCTCTGAAATAGGATTTGTAGCTGTTAAAGGAATTATTCAGTAGTCATACATTTCATTTGCTCAGATTAACCAGTTCTAACAAACATTAATATGGCTAGCAAGCCTTGTTCCTGCTCACTCTATAACTGTTGACAATCCATTAATGGAGGTGCAGGAATCATGGCTAGAAGCAATCGCAAAGTGGTACCCGAAAGTCGTCAAATGCTGGATCAAATGAAGTATGAGATTGCTGCAGAGTTTGGTCTCAATGTGGGTTATGGTGGCAGAGGTTTAGCTGGTACGGATACAGAATTTGGATCTGAACTGGGTGAAGTGAGTGATCACTCCTATGGGCAATACAGAGGGTGGGGACATCTGACTTCCCGCGAGAATGGATCGGTTGGTGGAGAGATCACCAAAAGGCTAATTCGCCAGGCAGAACAGCACTTATAGGGCATTTTCCTTACCCCATTTCGTTTGACACGTCTTGACAAATACGTTAAGATGGCACTTGAGGTATACAACCTTTTCCACTAGGGAAAGGTTGATTTTCGTTTGAGGCAATTACCTGAAAAATCCTTATCTTCGGTACTGCGGACCCTGCGTCCTTATTCCATTTTGGAAAGCTTCGAGGGTACAGTGAACGAATCGCTGTCATGTTTTGTTCGGGCAATCGCCATACTACTAGTTATGGGAGGTTGAAACTTCATGTCTGTTAAAGGCCGGCATCTATTTACATCGGAGTCTGTAACCGAAGGACATCCGGATAAAATCTGCGATCAGATCTCAGACGCCGTATTGGACGCGTTCCTGGCGAACGACCCCAATGCTCGCGTAGCTTGCGAAGTCTCCGTAGCCACAGGCTTAGTGCTTGTCATCGGTGAAATCAGTTCAGCTTCTGAATATGTGGACATCCCGTCCATCGTTCGTAATACAATTAAGGATATTGGCTACACACGTGCCAAGTTCGGTTTTGATTATAACACTTGTGCAGTTCTGACTTCTCTGAATGAGCAGTCTGCTGATATTGCCCAAGGCGTGAACGCAGCGCTTGAGAACCGTGACCCGGAACAAGTCGCTCGTGAAACAGAAAACATTGGTGCAGGTGACCAAGGTCTGATGTTCGGTTTTGCAACGAACGAAACACCGGAACTCATGCCTTTGCCAATTGCATTATCCCACCGTATCGCACGCCGTCTGGCGGAAGTGCGTAAGAACGGTACATTGGAATATCTTCGTCCGGATGGTAAAACTCAAGTAACGATTGAATACGACGGTGACAAGCCGGTACGTGTGGATACAATCGTTGTGTCTACTCAGCACGCTGAAGAGACTACACTTGCGCAGATCCAAAAAGACATCAAAGAACATGTAATCTTGCCTGTGGTTCCAGCTGAATTGCTGGATGAGCAGACTAAATATTTCATCAACCCAACAGGACGTTTCGTTATCGGCGGACCTCAGGGAGATGCAGGCCTCACTGGACGTAAAATCATCGTAGATACCTACGGCGGTTATGCACGTCACGGCGGTGGCGCGTTCTCTGGTAAAGATCCAACTAAAGTAGACCGCTCCGCAGCATATGCGGCACGTTACGTAGCGAAAAACCTTGTAGCTGCAGGTCTTGCAGACAAAGTGGAAATCCAGCTCGCTTACGCGATTGGTGTAGCCAACCCGGTATCGATCAACGTGGATACATACGGAACTGGCAAAGTCAGCGAAGAGAAATTGGTTGAGCTTGTGCGTAACAACTTTGATCTTCGTCCGGCTGGCATCATCCGTATGCTGGATCTGCGTCGCCCAATTTACAAACAAACCGCAGCATACGGTCACTTCGGCCGTACAGACCTGGATGTACCTTGGGAGCAAGTGGACAAAGTAGACCTTTTGAAAACTCAAGCAGGTCTGTAAGTTAGGTGCAATAGTAAAAAAGCCCTTGATTCCGATAAGGAATTAAGGGCTTTTTTGTGCTCCATCGATTTCACTGCTTGTCATGGACAAAAGGAAAAATTATGGAATATATCCCCAAATAACTAAATGAAATCCCTTCTCTAACCGAAATACATAATGAGGTCTGTACATCAGACAGGAGAAGAAATGCAGATAAGGGGGAAGATCAGTGGAATTGAAGAGAATTGCAAGAAAAGGCATGCTGGGAATCTTAATTGTTATGCTGACGGCTCAAGGTTGGCTTACGGGTTGGAGTGGAGTCGAGCAGGGAGCATATGCGGCCAATGAATTAAGTGCAAATGGAATAACGAATACTGTTCCTGCGGTGAACGGCAAAAACGTCGATGGATCATTGCCGTTACGTATTGAATTTGCGAGACCGGTTTCAAAAGTAATCGGTCCGGAAAGTAAGATATCCATTAAACGTGTCAACGATGATTCAGAGGTTGTTTCTGTAGACGTATCCAGTGAACTGGTAACGATTGAAAGCTTAGGGCCAATCACGAATCCTTCTGTACCTGTGAACGATACCGAACCGTCTACAGGAGAAGATACAGCTTCACCACCACCTGAAGGGAAATTTGTAAGCATCCAACTCCCAGAAGGAAATATTCTTCCTGGTGGAACATATTACGTTCAAATTGATGCAAATGCATTTGCTTACATGGATGGTGAGAATCTTACTTTATTTCCAGGATTATTGAACAAAGCGTGGACGTTTAGTACTCAAAATATAGGCTTGCCGGCAGTTACAGGCAAGATACCCCAGAACGCAGCTGTTCAGGTGAAACCTTCGGATCATCTGACAGTGTCGTTTAGTCTACCGGTTGTTGCTGGAGCAGGCACACTTCAAATTTATCAAGGGAGCGGAACAGGAACTTTATTTGAAGCAATTCCAATCACGTCTAAAGGATCACCACGAATTACTGGTCTTGGCACTAAGACGATTACAATTGATCCTGTAAATAATTTCAATAACAATAGTACATATTATATCGTGATACCTGAAGGTTTTTTACGAGATCAGCAGGGGAATGACATCCGTGGAATCAGCGGCATGGATTGGGGATTCAATGTGCAGTCGGACCCAACTTCCCTAACGGTGTCCACCTTGTCTCCTACCAATGGCACCACGAATGTGTCTTTGTCGGGCAACCTAACAGTGACGTTCAACAAGGAACTGGACCGTAGCTTCCCAGGTCAAGCCATTCTCAAGAAAGCGAATGGAGTAACCGTTGATTCGAGGACAACTTTTAGTTCGAACAACAGACAACTGATTATTACGCCAACAAGCACATTAGAGAATAATATGAACTATGTTGTCGATATTCCTGCCAATACGTTTCGTGATCAAGCAGGTAATACATTCGCAGGTTTGAATGGATCTACATCATGGGCTTTCAAAACCTTAAGCAGAGATACAACATTACCTGTAATTAAGAGTGCCAAGATGCATAGTAACAACACGATTCGTCTAACGTACGACAAGTGGCTTAGCAGCATCAGCCCACTGAGCAGCAGTTATACCGTTACCGTGAATGGAGAGAATCGAAACGTTAGCTCCACTTATATCTCAGGTGACAGTGTATATGTTGTCTTAGATACGGGTGTAGCGGTAGGACAAGTTGTGCGGATCGCATATGCACCCGGTACTACAGGTAATCGTCTTACAGATCAATCCTCCAATGCTGCAGCTGCTTTTGGCGCAAGAGATGTGGAGAACGGTTTAGATTCAGTCATGTCCAAGCCGCGAGAAGGTAACGTGTATTACAGTACAATTACGTTGTACTATCCTGAGACGGTATATATCACTTCAAGTGATGCGGCAAGACAATTCAGTGTAACTGCGGATCAGTCGGCTGTAGGCATTAATAGCATCTCGGTTAACAATAGCTCGGTTGTGACGTTGAATCTCAGTCGATCCGTTACGGATGGTGAAGTCGTTCGGGTTGCATACACGCCAGGTTCATGGCCTGTAAAAGATACACGTGGACAGGCTCTTGCTGGATTCAGCGGCTTCTATGTCCGCAATTCAATTGATACCAAACCACCTGAGTTTAAGAGTGCTGAGGTGAGTGGTAACAAGTTATGGGTGCGTTACAATGAACCACTGAAAACGACGAATAAACCGCTCAACAGCCAATATTCTGTTCTGGTCGATGGTAAGCCAGTCTTCGTTAATGATTCCGAGATCGAAAATGATCTGGTTACGTTAACGCTGGCTTCAGCGGTGAAGGATACACAAAATATATCGTTATCATATGTACCTGGAGCATTGCGATTAACGGATCTGAACAATAACCCAGCAGGATATCTCAATCTGACTCCAGTAACGTACACATATGGAAATGGGAAAATCCTGTCGGCTACGCTTCAAGGAGACACGGTTCAGATTAATTTCCGTGATTCCATCCAGTCCCAGGCTGCACTAACAGTATCTCAGTTCAGTGTAGTGATTGGTAATTCAACCACAACTGTATTGTCTGCTTCAGCTTCTGGCTCTGTGGTGACGTTGAAAGTGGATACTTCAGCAGTAACCTCGACAACTCAGACGGGAACGGTGAGTTATGTACCTGGGGCAGTGCCGTTACGGGATGCGTCGAATGTCACGATAACAGCATTTGGTCCACTTACGTTGCAACAGACGAATAATAGTTCGAACAATAATCAGTCGGGAAACCGTCCTTCCTGGTTGTCGGAATTGGATGCATCGAGCTATGGTCAGTCTTTACTTGTGATGAATAATACTACGGCTTCTGCTGTATCTGCTATGTCACATTTTAACCGCCCGACTCGTCAATTCAACGTGGATGCAACCAAATTGATCCAGTCCTTTGAATATGCTTCGATGGTGGGGAAATTGAATCAGCCGGTGGTGTTCGAGATTCCGGCCAGCGAATCCGCTGCGTATGTTGGTTTCCCGTTGAATGCACTGACTTCTATTGCTGCAAGTAACCGCACAGGCACGATTGGTGTGCAATATGGCGATCGTCTCTGGACGGTACAACTGTCTAATATAGATTTGGCAGCTATGAGTCGAAGTGTAGGAGCGTCAAACACAAGTACAATGACAGGAGCAGCAGTGCCATCCTTATACGTTCAGTTAGAGACGGTGCCTGTGTCTGCATCAGGGACGATGGAAAGTTTAATTGCAGGTGCAGGAGCGCAGAAGCTTGCGAATTATACGGATGTATATTTGTATGCCGGTAATGGAACAAGCGATCAACGTGTAGATCAGAATGCCAAAAGCCAACTGGCCATGCAATTGGCTGCCAATACCCCAAGTGTAACATCCGGATTTACGTATATCGATCCAGTTACGTTTAGGTTATCCAATGTACCTAGTTCCTTTAAAAATACGACAGGTGGTGTAGTTGTTCAAGGACAGCTGAATGGCAATCAGTCGGTAGTCCCTGTTAACAACATCGTTAGTTATCCGGATACGGCGTCACACTGGGCTAGTGAGGTCATTAAGGAACTCTCAGCCAAATGGATTATTAGCACACCGGGTGGTTCCTTCTACCGACCAAATGAGAACATTTCACGTGCGGAATTTGCTGAATTGGTCGCTAGAGGTCTAGGACTGAATGGAGAACCTACTGCAGCAAGTCGTTTCCAGGATGTTCGTAGTGGTAGTGTGACAAGTGCCTATATCGGTGCTGCTGCTGAAGCGGGAATCATTACGGGGAATACCGATGGTACGTTTAAGCCAGATCGCCCCATTACGCGTGAGCAGATGGCTCTTATGATGGTACGTGCGATGAACTACGGTGGGAACACAGTCTCTCTGCAATCCTCGGCTGCTACCACTCTATCTAAGTTCAAGGATAGTAACAAAATCCAGTCAAAGGATTCTGTCGCCAAAGCGGTGCAGGAGGGAATCATTCAAGGCATGACAGCCAGAACATTTGAACCTCAGGGTAATGCAACTCGTGCACAGGCAGCAGTCATGTTGAAGCGGGTTTTGGACAAGTTAGGATATCTATAAATTAATAGGGACACTTCAAGGAAGCGCATTTCTTGAGGTGTTCTTTTTTTGTTAAAGTATGTAAGCTCTTTCTTATGTCTTAAGTTAAAGGCAAAGTTACTACAACCCTACATATGGTGTACCCTATCGGACATTTGATGTCCAAAAAGCAGGTGGTGATGCGATTACTACGACGAGATCGGCCACAGAACATCGATGACTGATGATTATGGAAAGACCACGTACAGTTATCGTGCAGCAGATGGGGTGCTGAACGGAATGACGTTCCCGGATGGGACACGACTTGATTACGCACTCGCAGCATCGGGAACGACGCCTGTGGATCGTATGACCTTCAGTTACGCGTCCAATAGCTTGCTGGAAAAATTGTCATTTGGCAATGGCCTCAGCACAAGCTATCAGTTCAATGGCTATGACCTGTCGGGAGTCAAGATCTCTCAAGGGACTTCCACGGTGCAGCAGTTCAGCTATGAATATGATGGAAATAAAAACATCACGTCCCGTACACAGAACGGGGAAACCGATCAATACACATACGATGAATTGAGCCGGATTCAGACCGAAACGGGCACACAAAAAGAAACTTATACTTATGACCCGAATGGTAACCGGTACAGTACCGGAAGTGGTAAGGTATACGGTCTAAAGGATGCACAGTATACGTATGACAGCCAGAACCGTTTAATTAAAGCAACAGGTGAAGGTAAAACGGTCACCTACAGCTATAATGGAGATGGACTGTTGTATGAACGCACGGAAGGCGAGCAGACAATTCGTTATTACTACGATGAAGAAGCCAAACTCATGGCTGAGGCCAATGTAATTTCTGGAAAAGGAGAACTGACTTATGCTTACATCTATGATCTGTATGGACAACTGTGGGCACGTCAGAACAAGCAAACAGGCAAGTTGAATACTACCAATTCAATGGTCACGGAGACGTGGTTGGACTCGTGGATGATGCCGGTCAAGTATTGAATCAGTATACGTATGACATCTGGGGTGGACCATCAACGACGGAAGAAACCGTACCGAATGTGCTTCGTTATGCTGGCGAGTATTGGGATGAAACAGTTGGGTTACAGTATTTGCGCGCTCGGTGGTACGACCCAGGTTTGGCGCGGTTCATCGGTGAGGATACGTACGAAGGAGAACTGAACGATCCACTGAGTTTGAATTTGTATTCGTATGTGAACAATAACCCGTTGAAGTACGTGGACCCAAGTGGTCACATGCCAAAAAATCTCTTAAATGGATTCTTGAAGGACTTTTTGAATGGGAGGAATGATGGAACGAAATATACAGATTTACAATTATCCGATGCTGTGTTGAATGCTAATGGAGATAATCGAATATATTTAGCATTCCATGAAATTGCCCAAATTCATACAGCAAAAGCAATACATTTAAAAACAGGATTGAGCACAACTTTGGAATATCATATAGAACAAGAAATTGCATGGTGGCCTAATAAGCATTATTGGGTAGATATAGTAACATCAAACGGTCAAATGTGGGAATTAAAGGCCAGACGAGATGTTCCTTACGGTGATACTGACGGGTACTATGAAGATGCAGAAGAACAACTGACAAAATATCAATCTGTAAATGGAAAGCTTGTTAGGGGAGCGCAGTATCGAACAATAAAAGGAATAATTGTGGAAGGTGATTTATATATGGATATTGAATTTTTCGATAAAGGGAAGATATTCTACGAGTTCTATTTGGATTATGGTAATGGTAAAACTGTATCAATGACAACTAGACAGGCAGAAAATTATGTGGATGCGAATCACTTGTACCCGCCTGAATTCAACTTCAAATCCAAAAAAAGGAGAAGGTAGTTTGACAACAAAACTAATTAGTTCCTTCCTTCTTATTCTGTTACAAATGGGGTGTAATATGACTAATGGAAGTAATTTTGTATATGAAGCAACTTATGTGGTAGAAGTATTGGAAGCTTCTATAGAACATAAGGGCTTTCCAAAATCAGAGAGAGTAAGGATTGACAATTTTTTTGATATGGATCTTTATAGAGAAGAGGAGAACAGAATTCAAGCAAAGTTGATGAGTGTCTATATGGCCTTTCTGGGAAAAACTAATTTTAAGAATATTGACTCTGACGAGAATAATAAGTTGTTTAAACAACTAAACATGGAGTTAAATAAAATCTATGTGGAATTAGAATCAATGTAATGGTGCGGTGGACATGTTGTATCCAACTATAGAGATGCCATTTGAATTCACTCCTTTTTCGGTGATGTCCAAAACTGAAGCGAAGGAATACTATGTATAGTTAATAAAAGTCTTCCAAAATGTCAGAGAATATGAAAAGTTGTAATAATTGTACCCTATAGTGTGGACTTACTTAAAAAGTCCAACTATGGAGTGATTTTTTATTGAAATATACATATCTATTAAGCTATTTGTAATTCCTTTACAATTAGATAAAGGGAAAAAGAAGTATCCTTATATAGGAACGGGAACCTTTTTGAACATTACCTAGATTCTCACTATGGAAGATTTTAAGAACTATCATTCATTTATCAAGATTTCCAACCAATACATGGATTTTTGTTAGATTCAGAAACGATTATTTGTGACAAGGCTTTTAACCAATATATACCTCAATCTTGGCTAGGGGCGTAACTTTTTCCACAAAAAGCAGTCTATTAATAGAAGAGTATACTAGAGATCTCGCTATCGGCTGCCTACTTGGCAGTGTTCGTGATGTCTAAGATTGATATACAAGATGGGAGAGACGTTTCAGACATGCTGGGGAAACATGAGAAACAGCTGGAAGACGTTAAGGGCAGTAAGGTGAAGAAATGGGCGATTGTGACGCTGGCGGGTGTGATCTGGATTGCACCGGTGATGAGCGCAGGTGGGCAGATGTGGTCAGGCACTTCGTGGCAATCGGTGGCCGCTGCAGCATCTACGAATACAAGCAAGTTGAGTGAAGAAATTCTGACTTCGGGTGCGAAGCTCATGAAATACAGATATACAACAACACGTTCCGGTTCCAAGGTCAACGTACTGGCGGATGTAGTCCAGGTGGATCTGCAGAACCCGTATGTGAAGCTGGATGTAATGACAGGCAAGGGCGGTAATCTGAACAGTAAACAGAGCACAGGTGCCATGGCTAAGGAAAATGGTGCAGTAGCTGCTGTAAATGGCGATTACTTCAATGTATCCGGGGAACTCTCGCCAATTGGTGGACAGGTCTCCGATGGCGTGCTGGTCTCCACACCTTCTGAGCTGTCAGGCATGTATGCCCTGACGGTGACCAAGGATGGCAAACCGATGATCGACGAGTATTCCTTTGACGGAACTGTGAAGGCACAGGATGGTTCAACCTTTGCTTTGCGTGGGATAAATAAAGAGGATTATACGGTAGAGTCGGGTGCGGTGAAATATAGCCATGCCAATTCGATGTATATTTATACACCGGCATGGACGTCGAGCAAACGACCAAATGATCCTTCCACAACGCCAACAGAGGTTCTCGTGCAGAACGGAGTAGTTACCCAAATCTCGGATAAAAAAGCGCTAAACATGACGGTGCCGCAGGATGGATACATTCTGCGTGCGCATGGAACAGCGGCGACATGGATCATGAGCCATCTATCTGTTGGGCAAACCTTGGATGCGGATTACAAGTTAAAAGCCAAAACAACCGGGCAATCGGTCGATCCAAGTAACCTGGAGATGATGATTGGCGGTCATACGATTCTTGTGAACGGTGGAAAGGCAGCATCCTTCTCCCGTGATATCGCATCTTCCGGCATTGGTGGCATTCGTGCAAGAACGGCAGTAGGATACTCCCAGGATGGTCGGTATGTCTACATCATTGCAGCGGAGAAAAATAGTAACAGCAGCGGGATGTCGCTGACGGAACTGCAATCCTTCATGACCAGTGTGGGTGTCTGGAAAGGCATGAACCTGGACGGAGGCGGCTCCACAACCATGGTAACACGTCCGTTAGGTGAGCAAACCGCCGGTCTGACTTTCAACACAGAGTATGGTACCGAACAACGTCAGGTTGTAAACACGCTAGGTGTGTTCTCTACGGCTCCTGTAGGTAAACTGAAGGGCTTTGCTGTGAGCGGCAGCCAAACGCTGCTGGTGGGACAAGAGGGCAAGTACACAGCCAAAGGATATGACACCTACTACAACCCGATCGCAACAGGCGATATCAGCATGTCCTGGAAGTCCAGCAACAACGGTATCGTGAGTGTCAGCAACGGCACAATCAAAGGCGTGAAGCCAGGCACAGCAACGCTGACGGCAACGAGCAATGGAGCTTCATCCTCCATTAAAGTATCGGTACTGGGTGGAAGTGAATTGGCTTCTCTGACAGCAGGATCAGGTCTAGGTTCGCTCAAAGCAGGCACAATGATGTCGATTCCAGTAACGGCAACAACGAAGAGCGGACAAAGTGTTACGGTTCCGGCAGACTCGCTGACATGGGAATTTATCGGATTCAAAGGTAAAGTGACTGCTGACCAATTAACCGTATCTTCCGTCAATTCCGATGCACAAGTAGGATATGCGATTGGACGTTATGATGGTTACAGCACAGTCGTGGTACTCTCGGCTTCTGCGAGCGAAACGATCTGGGAGAACTTCGAAAATGTGAATTATCCGATTAACTTCACAACGAACGCAGCGGGTGTAACTGGTACAGCAACCGTTACAGCAGGAACTGGTGAAAAAGCCGGCTCCAATGTACTGCAACTCGGTTATGATATGACTGCTGGAACAGGCAAAATGTACGCTTATGCACAACTGAATGGTTCTACCGGTAGAGAGGTATCTGCTGCAGCTACATCAATGTCGATGGATGTTATGGGAGATAAAAGTCTGAACTGGCTACGTGCCGAATTCACGGATGCCAATGGCAAAACGGTATATGCCGATCTCGCCAAGGCGATTGACTGGAACGGGTGGAAGAAGCTGAGTGTGGACCTGAACGGACTGAACATCGCCTATCCGGCGAAGCTGAAGCGGGTCTATGTGGTGAACGTGGAAGAAGGTCAGGATGAGCGTGCGAAATCAGGTACGGTTGCTTTTGACAATATCGCATTCACGATGCCTTCCAAGTCCAGTGAAGTTGGATTGCCTACGGGTACAGCTTCGCTTGTGCTTGGACAGAAATCGATGACAGTGAATGGAACGAAAAAAGCCATTGATGCAGCACCGGTCCTGAAAAATGGTACCACGTATGTGCCAATCAAACATGTTTTGGACGCTTTTGGTGGTCAGGCAAACTGGGATAGCAAAAATCAGCGAATCACGGTATTACGTGGTGGCAAGCTGATTGATCTGGTTGTAGGGCAGAAAGAATTCATTCTAAATGGTAAAAGACAGAGCGCAACTGTTGCACCATACGTAACGGGTGGTAGGACTTTAGTCCCGCTCAGACTCGTTTCCGAGCAACTTGGTCTGACTGTAAAATGGGAACAGAAAACGAAGACCGTTACCATCTCATCGTGATATGGTATGATATATACCGGAAACGATAGAAATGGAGTCGAACAAACGTGGATTTACAAGCCGATGCCATAGACCGCGTCATTAAAAACGCCATACAAGTCATGGAAAACAGCAAATATCAAATGTTCGAAATTATGGACGCAACTCGCGATGAGCTGAAAACACTCAACGAGGAGTTAAAGTCGGTGCTGAAGGAAACGGCGGAAACGATCGAGAAAGTAGATCAATTGGAGCTGAACTACCGCCGTTCCCGGATCCGGCTGACTGAGGTTAGCCGCGACTTTGTCCGTTATTCCGAGCATGATATCAAGCAGGCGTATGAGAAAGCAACACAGCTGCAGCTGGATCTGATGATTTATCGTGAGAAGGAAATGTATCTGAAGGCCCGTCGGGATGACCTACAGAAGCGTGCCAAAAATGTGGAAGCTTCTGTGGAGCGTGCCGAGACCATCGGTTCGCAGATGGGTGTTGTACTCGAATACCTGTCAGGTGAACTGGGTCAAGTGACCCGGATCATCGAATCTGCCAAAAATCGACAAATGATTGGTTTGAAAATAATTTTGGCCCAGGAAGAAGAGCGGAAACGTATTGCTCGTGAGATTCATGACGGGCCTGCGCAGATGCTCGCCAATCTAGTGCTTAGGACGGAAATTGTAGAAAGAATGCTCATTAAGCAGGATTTTAAGATGGTCCAGGCCGAAATAGTAGATTTGAAAGGCCAGGTTCGTTCCAGTCTTGAAGAAATGAGAAAAGTTATTTTCAATCTGCGTCCTATGGCACTGGATGATCTGGGACTGATTCCAACGCTTCGGAAGTACGTGCAGGATTTTGAGGTAAAAACAAAAATCCGGTCGCTTTTTGAAACAAGAGGTAAAGAACACCGTTTATCTTCTGCGATGGAGGCTGCGATCTACCGCCTTGTGCAGGAAGGTCTGTCGAATGCTGCAAAGCATGCTTATCCCACATATGTTGTAGTGGAAATTACATACCAGGCTCAGCTCGTCAAAATTGTCGTTCAGGACAATGGGCTTGGGTTCAAACCGGAGCTTCTTGCGAAGAAAAGCAAGGATCATACTCACTTCGGTCTGATTGGGATGAGAGAACGGGTTGAACTGTTAGAAGGAAGAATAGAGATTGAATCCGGAGAAAATCAAGGAACCAAAATAGTGATTCATATCCCGACAAACGTGGATAAGGGAAAGGAGTAGCAGGATGATGGAAAACCGTGATACTGGTAAAGCATCGATTAAAGTTCTTTTGGCTGATGATCATCAGCTGTTCCGTGAGGGACTGAAACGCATTTTAAATATGGAGGACGACATTGAGGTCATCGGCGAATGCGGCGATGGAATTCAAGTGCTCGAATTCTGCAATCAGGATAAACCTGATATCGTATTGATGGATATCAACATGCCAATCGAAAACGGGGTTGAAGCAACGGAGAAATTGCGTGAGCTGTTCCCCGATGTCAAAGTGATTATCTTGTCCATTCATGATGATGAAAGTTATGTATTTGAGACGCTTCGTAAAGGGGCTAACGGATACTTGCTGAAGGATATGGAGGCCGAGTCTCTGATCAATGCGATTCGTTCCGTGCATGAAGGACATGCGTTCATACATCCGAAAGTAACAGGCAAACTGATCATGCAGCTGCGTCGTATGACGTATCTTAATGAAACAGGGGCAATGAGTGAAGGAGCTTCGAAGGAAGCAGGCGTTAAATTTGTCGCTGGCGACAATAACCCGCTTACACGTCGTGAGGCTGAAGTGCTTCGCTTGATGGCAGAAGGTAAGAGCAATAAAATGATTGGTGAATTCCTGTTCATCAGTGAAAAAACAGTAAAAAACCATGTCAGCAGTATTCTGCAGAAGATGGAAGTGGACGACCGTACTCAAGCTGTTATCAATTCGATCAAATATGGTTGGGTTACGCTCTAATACCTTATGTTTTTGCGTAAAGCAGTATTCTTATGGTAAGTCAGTCCATTGGTTGATTCAACCTAGACGAAGTATAGATTGGTGTTCACTCGCGCCCTTTCCAGAATGTTGGATTGGTCTGCGGGTTAATGGACTTTATCACTGCAAATGAGCAAAGTGTAAGGTTGTGCGGAACATATGTTCAAGCTAGGCGTGAATGAATGACCTGGCCTGTCTTTCTTCGTCCGGTGTCGATCAGCGTGGAATATGAGTGATAGGAAATGCAAGTGTAACCCTTCAAGAAGTACAGCATATACTTGTTGTATACAGGGATGTTCGCCATGGGTGAGCATGACCTTCCGAGGAGGTGCAGTTGCCATGGTTGCTCATCTGACTATGATTCTGCTCATATACTTCCTGGCGGCAATGGCCGTTCATGCCATGCACCAGCGCCATCTTTCCCGTCCGGAATCTGAAGGTTTCGAGCAGATTCTGCTCATCCCTTCCAATCAGGCAGGGCGGATCGAAGGCATTGTAAGAGAACTTTGCCGGGAATTGTTATACCGTGGTAAGAGCTTCAGATTAACCGTTGTTGCTGATCGTACAGAAGCGGAAACGATTACGATTATTGAAAAGCTTATGCAAAGGCAAGGCATGGAGACATCTTATCTGCCTGCTGTCCCTGCTGATATTGAACGGGTAGCACAGACCGATCACACGTTTCGCCTGATTGATTTGCGTGAATCAGAGCAATAAATCAGCATGTGAACGGGAAATGGGATTAACATTTCGCAGATCTACAGTGAAAAGATTACAGCAGAAGCTGTAGTCTTTTTTTGTAATTGTAGCCAAGTCTGCTTTTAAATTAAAAATGGGTTTTTATGCAATCTATGGTTATTGTCTGGGTATGAGGAGTTCTTGAACACTAAAATAAACTTTTCGAAGTCAGAACTCTTAATTTAAAAGTATAGACGATTCAGATTGGAAAAAGTTTCGCAATTTTAAAGAAAGATTCTGGTTATTAGCAGAATTGTATGATGGACTCATGTTGTGTAACTAATGTTGTGATGTAAAGGTTCAATTGGTATAGTGATAAGTAGATTAATCATAAGAAGATGGAATATGGACATGAAGCACATGCTCCGGCGAACTGCCGGGTTGGCATGTGCTTTTTTGCGTTCAGGAGACAGTACCATGGGGGAGGAGAGTAAATGAAAGTTGCCTTATATGTATGCCGTGTAGAGGAAGGGTGGAGTATGATCTTGTCCCTCAATGTTCGAGTGGATGTGGCTTGGTGGCTAGAGGGAGGAAGTGGGCGACATGTGCTGCGCTGGCTGCTGTTAGACAAGGCGTTGCCGTTAAGTCAGGGATCCTGGTTGGTTGAACATTTTGAGATGGAGCGAGGTATGGATCAGTGGGGCCAGCGCGAATGGCAGAGCTATTTTGCACGGAGGCTGGATGTGTATGAACTGGCCTCGGGGGAAGTTGAGGCTAGGAAAGCTACAGCGGGCAAACCGGGGAGTGCCGCTGTGCGTGGTGCTTTGGTAGGCGGGATGCCCGAGCCGTATCCCGCCGGGCATTGGGCTCAGCTGGAGCGGGACGCGGCCCTGCTGGCTGAGCGGATCAGCGGCCGCCAATTACTGGCGGCCGAGGCGGAGGCGTTGCTGGCGGATACCGCCCAGCCGCCAAAGGATTGGCGCGCGGCTGCACAGCTCGCGCGCTTGCACGGGCGGCTGAGTATCACAGCCGCCCTCGAAGGGCCTGCCACGCGCCGTCGGCACGCGTGGCTTGGACGCGCGCGGAGCGCGTCCCGCTGCCACCGTTGTGGCAGCGAAGCCAGGCAGCGCGTGCCCTGCGCTGCCTGCGGCCTGGCGGCGTGCGCCTACTGCGAGGCTTGCCTCGCGCTGGGGCGCAGCCGTGCTTGTGCGCTGCTGCTACGCAGTGCAGCGCAAGGGGCGGTGCCACGACGCGGCGAAGCACCGCGTGGCACGGCTTTGGCCCCCACCGGCGGCGGGCTCGCCCGGTGGGGGCTTAGCGCAGCGCAGAGCGCGGCAGCAGCCGCGGCGCTTGCGTTTTTGGCCCGGCCGCCCGCAGGGGATGGGCCGGGGCGGTTCTTGCTGTGGGCCGTGACCGGGGCCGGCAAGACGGAAATGATATTCCCCCTGCTCCAACATACATTGGATCGTGGCGGACGGGCTTTGGTCGCTACACCGCGCAGGGATGTGGTGCTGGAACTGGCTCCGCGTCTGGCCAAAGCTTTTCCGGACACCTCGCTCGCTACCCTTTACGGAGGCAGTGACGAACGCTGGAAAGACGCTCAGCTCACGCTTGCGACCACACACCAACTGATGCGTTTTTATCAGGGATTTGATCTCGTCATTATCGACGAACTGGATGCTTACCCGTACCACAACGATCCCATGCTCGCTCACGCGGCGGCATCCTCCTGTAAACCGGAGGGGAATTTCGTCTATCTGTCTGCTACACCGCCTGCTCGGCTCCAGAGGGAAGCAGCACGGGGGAAACTCAATCATGCCAAAGTTCCAGTACGTTTCCACCGTCATCCTTTGCCCGTGCCAAGATTGATCAAAATGGTTACCGTTGCTGAATGTATTAAGAAACGAAATCTTCCTTCTGCCTTGAGGACTAGCATCCAAATTTCATTGAAGCGTGACGCACAGGTATTTGTCTTTGTGACACGCATTGCCCAGATTGAGGCGTTTGTGAATCTAATGCGTCGTACCTTTCCCGGAATCCATATCGAAGGAACTTCATCTCAGGACCCCGATCGCGCTAGCAAAGTTATAGCCTTTCGTGAACGTACCATTCGTTTGCTCGTAACGACAACGATTCTGGAGCGTGGCGTAACCATTCCGCGTAGCGATGTCTTTATATTGGATGCAGACAATGGTCTCTTTGATGAAGCTTCACTGGTTCAGATGGCGGGTAGAGCAGGGCGTTCCATGGATGACCCGGCGGGTAGAGTGGTTTTTGCATCATCTCGTCGGACACGTTCTCAGGTGAAGGCCGTTGCCCAGATTCGGAAAATGAATACCATTGCTCGTCGCAAAGGCTACCTGCAACCGCCATCTCAAACATAATTGTCATCTGCTAAGTTCGGTTCCACATTTCACATTACATTCCCAAGACTGGAGGTTTGCATCCTAATGTTCAACTGGCTCAGTAATATCGCCGATCACGCGCAGCACCTTACCCACCGCCTCCATCATCTTCTCGCCCCACCGGGAGCGATTTGTCTGACATGTGGCACTCGGGCGGTCCTTTCCTCGCTCTATCCGGGTATATGCCCACATTGTGTGAAGCAGCTTCCATGGATCCGTTCCATCCGATGTCTGCGTTGTGGTCGGGGTGTCGGATGCCCAGACTGTGCTCGTCCACACATGCAAAACCGTTCTTTTATCGCCAACCGCAGCGCCGTACAATACAACCCTCTTATGAAAGAATGGATTGGCATGTACAAATTCAGAGGCCATGAACGCTACGCACCGCTCTTAACCGCTTTGTTGATTCAAGCCTTTCAAGCGATGAGTGATGAACAGAATTCTGCTTTGGCAAAAGAACCCCCAGCCCCCGTGGCTCATTCCGCCACACATGCTCAACAAACGAAGCCACAATGGCGGCCTGACGCGGTCACCTATGTCCCGGTGAGCAGCGAGCGTCTGGCCGAGCGTGGCTTCAATCAGGCGGAGCGGCTGGCTGCTGGGCTCGCCACCGCCTGCCGCCTACCTATCGTTGATCTGTTGCAACGCCAGATCAACACCACCAAACAAAGCTTCAAATCACGCGGTGAGCGTATTGAAACGATGAAGAACGCTTTTTCCATCAACCCGGACGGCATGAAGTTAATTGAAGAGCTATACAGGGGATCTCATCTGCCAACACGAAAGGGCATATCGCATGCCAAACCCATACAGTTACTGCTGGTTGATGATATATACACAACAGGTAGCACCTTAGACGCTTGTGGGCGGGTTATTCTAAATGCTGGCTTCCACATGGAGATGCCGGTCAACGTTTACACGCTGACACTGGCAAGATCCTAGACAGTAAATCCAAGTAATAAATGACGTGCAGCATTCTTCAGCCACTTTAGGTGGGTGATCTATACTGTATAATTAATAGTAGACAGGAAAATATGTTCCTTTATTAATCATTGGTATGTTAATGCATGTCTCCACTCCATTTATACCGTTTGAAGTATAGTTGTTTGAAGAAATCATGAAGAAAGCGTTATAAGAAAATTTTTACATGTAAAAAAGAGGGATTGGTTTTCCCGTGCAGAATAGATAGTTTTGCCGTTCACCACAGGTGACAGCATAAGGAGTGGCACAACATATTTTTTGAAGGGGAGAACAAAAGTGGTCGCAGGAAAAAGAAAAAATGGATTTTACTTATGGACTGTCCGTCTACTAGTATTCATGCTGGTATTCGGACAGTTTGGCGTGTACGGGGGGAATCGGGCACATGCAGCAGTAGGAAGCGGGATAGTCTCATCAAGTAATGATTACCAATATGTGTTGACCAACAACAACGGCCAATTACAGGTGAATCAAAAATCAGTTAAGCTGGGTTGGGTGAGATCATATGAGATTTCATCAACAGGATATTCGTTCACCAGAATGCAGTCTATCCTGGGTTTCACAAGTGATATTACCAACATAAGTTTTGGATCGTATACATCCAAATATGCCGGACAGATCGATAATGCTTTTTTAATTGATCTGAGCAAAGTGCGTGAAATTGCTACTGAGATGACGTACAGACAACCTTATAACCAAGTCGGACAATGGGAGATCACACACTATAATGTGCTAGGTCAACTGACGCCGATTGATGTATATGATTATGATGTCAGACAGTTGAGTTTGGTTGTAAATGCAGATACGGGAGAAGTTGTAGATTTTTACTCTGAACTTAATCCGTATTATACACGTAAAGCTGAACCCGCTTCTTTTACCAAACAGGAGGTAAACCCGTTACTAATTAATAACGTACCCTCTGTGCCTTCGAATATAACGGGGAACTCCAGTGAAAACACGACTCATATTCGTTGGGATCATGCACAGGAAGCTGTACAATATGAAATTGAGCGTGATGGTACTTTAATGGGGCCTTATTATGGTACCAGCTTCGATGATGCTGTACTTATTCCTAACAAAATTTACTCTTACAAAATACGTGCTATAAATTCGATAGGAAAAAGTGAATGGAGTAGTGTCTTTACTATCAAAACACTGCTTAACGAACCTGTGATCTCCACGAGCTCTGAGCAAGGGAAAAATATAATAGAGTGGGCTGCAATTAATCAAGCCGATGGTTATCAACTTCAGATTGATGGTGAAGCCCCGATTGATCTAGGTAATGTAACGAATTACGAACACGTTGGTTTGGAGGCCAATTCCAGTCATACCTATGCATTAAAAGCAGTATCTTCAGACAATGAGAGCAACTGGAGTAGAACGGCTACGCAACTTGTTGTGCCAGACTCAGCCAGTGGTTTGAAGATTACAGAAAATACATTCAATAAAATCTCTTTAAGTTGGACTGCGATTAAAGGTTCTAGTGGATATGACCTGGAGGTTGATGGGGTCGTCGTTCCGGTCTCTGGTACAACATACAGCAAGACGGGTCTTACACCCAATACAGAGCACACATTTCGATTGAGATCTAAAAATGCAGGCGGCTTAGGGAAGTGGACTGATACGCTAACGGTGTCGACACTTTTAAGTACACCTGTTCTTAAAGCCATTTCTTCGCAGGAAGAGATGATTGTGGCATGGCCTGCAATTGAGGGGGCTACCTCTTATGAGGTGGAAGCTGATGCAGTTAACGTAGGAATTGTTGTAGATCCTGCTTATACACACACGGATCTATCACCAGGAACACTTCATAAGTATCGTGTACGAGCTTTGAATGATACCAATACAAGTGCATGGACTGCAGTTTTGTCCCAAAGTACACTCCCTGGTACTGTTTCGAATCTCACTATAAATTCTGTCACTAATGCAGCTATTGGTCTGAAATGGACAGCAGTGACAGGGGCGACAGGGTATGATCTGGAGATTGACGGTGCAGTTGTACCTGTTACTGGCGTAGCCTACACAAAGAGTAGCCTTGCAGCAAATACAGAACACACCTTCCGTATTCGTTCGAAAAATGCGGCAGGCGTGGGTGATTGGAGTGATCCTCTCAGTACAACGACACTGTTGAATACACCTGTATTAAAGGCAGCTTCAGCAGAAACAAGTATCAATCTGACTTGGGCAGATGTACCAGATGCGACTACATACGAGATTGAAGCCGATGGTACGGTTATGACAACATCCAGCGAACTAACATTTGTACACAGCGATCTGTTGCCAGGAACGGCACATAAGTACCGAGTTCGGGCTTTGACAGATAACAATGCAAGTGCATGGACAACAATGTTGACGCAAAGCACGATACCTGCTTCGGTTACAGGGTTGAATATTAGCTCTGCGACGAACGTGGCGATTGCCTTGAAATGGACAGCAGTAACTGGAGCGACGGGGTATGACCTGGAAATCGACGGCACCGTTGTCCCAGTAACGGGAGTGGCCTATACGAAGAGTGGTCTTGCAGCAAATACAGATCATACCTTCCGTATCCGTTCGAAGAACGCCGCAGGCGTAGGTGCTTGGAGCGATCTGATTAGCGGAACAACACTGCTGAATACACCCGTATTAAAAGCAACATCAGAAGAAACGGCAATTAATCTAACTTGGGCAGCTGTTGCAGACGCTACTACTTATGAAATTGAAGCCGATGGTGCAGTAATTGCAACAATTAGTGATCCAGCGTATGAACATGTTGATCTGTTACCAGGGACTGCGCATAAGTATCGAATCCGTGCTCTTACGGATATCAATACGAGTGCATGGACAACGATGTTGACGCAAAGTACAATACCTGCTTCGGTTACAGGGTTGAATATTAGCTCTGCGACGAACGCGGCCATTGCCTTGAAATGGACAGGAGTAACTGGAGCAACCGGGTATGACCTGGAAATCGACGGTACCGTTGTCGCAGTAACGGGAGTGGCCTATACGAAGAGCGGTCTTGCAACCAACACAGACCATACTTTCCGTATTCGTTCGAAGAATGCGGCAGGCGTAGGTGCCTGGAGTGATCTGATTAGCGGAACAACACTACTGAATACACCCGTATTAAAAGCAGCATCAGAAGAAACTGCAATTAATTTAACTTGGGCAGCGGTTGTAGACGCTACTACTTATGAAATTGAAGCCGACGGTACAGTGATTGCCGCAGTTAGTGATCCGGCATATTCACATATCGAGTTGATACCAGGAACAGCGCACAAGTATCGTATACGTGCTCTAACGGATAACAATACGAGTGCTTGGACTGCTGTACTGTCGCAAAGTACGATACCTGCTTCAGTTGCGGGACTTAATATTAGTTCTGTTACGAATGTGGGCATCACTCTAAAATGGACAGCAGTAACCGGGGCAACGGGGTATGACTTAGAAATTGATGGTACCGTTGTTCCAGTAACGGGAGTGTCCTATACGAAGAGTGGTCTTGCTGCGAATACTGAGCACACCTTCCGTATTCGTTCAAAGAACGCCGCAGGAGTAGGTGCTTGGAGCGATCTAATCAGTGGTATGACTCTTTTGAATACACCTGTATTAAAGGCAACATCGGAAGAAACAACAATTAATCTATCATGGTCGGATGTAGAAGATATGACCGCGTATGAAGTTGAGGTCGATGGTACAATTGTTGGCATAGTAAGTGAGCCAGTATATACACACGATGGTTTATTGCCCGGAACAGCACACAAGTATAGAATTCGCGCTTTAAAAGGTGAAAACACAAGTGCATGGACAACAGTGCTGACGCAAAGTACCATCCCTGCTGCAGTTAACGGTTTTATGCTAAATAACGCTACACCTGTTGCGATCTCAATGAAATGGAGCCCTGTTACAGGCGCTACTGCTTACGATTTGGAAATTGACGGTGTTGTAATTTCTGCGAGTGGAGCTGCTTATACGAAAAGTGGTCTTCTGGCAAATACAGATCATAGCTTCCGCATTCGTGCCAAAAATGCTGCCGGCATTGGTAGCTGGAGTAAGATCGTAACCGCCTCGACCCAATTAAATGTACCAACAACGCCGAAAGCTGTACCTGAAGAAACGGCAGTTACGCTGACATGGAATGAAGTTGCTGGTGCAACAAAATATGAGATTGAGGCAGATGGTATAGTAGTTGCTACTGTGAGTGATCTCATGTATGTACACAATGGAGTGCTTGGTGGCACCATTCATAAATATCGTATTCGTGCCCTGAACGACACTAATATGAGTGCATGGACAGCAGTATTGTCCCAAACTACGTTACCTGCGAGTGTCTCAGGCTTAAGTATTAACTCTGCAACCACAGCGGCTATCGCGCTGAGATGGAGTGCTGTAACTGGAGCTACTGGGTATGATCTGGAGATTGATGGTACAGTGGTTGCTGTGAGTGGAGTTGCTTATACGAAGAGCGGGCTTACACCAAATACAGAGCATACCTTCCGAATTCGTGCCAAAAATACTTCTGGTGCGGGAGCTTGGAGTGAGCTCATAACGGGAATGACTCAATTAACTACAACTGTGCTGAAGGGAACTTCGGACAGAACAAACGTTATTCTGACGTGGGACCCGGTTGTGGGAGCTTCGACTTACGAAATTGAAGCGGATGGACAAATCGTGGCAACTGTAAGTGATGTAACGTTTATTCATTCTGATCTGTTACCGTCCAGTTTGCATAAATATCGTATTCGGGCATTCAACGATCAGAACACAAGCATATGGTCTTCTGTACTAAGTATTAGAACATTGAATTAGTGTTGTATAATGGGAAACAGGCTTGCGTATATATGCATCCTGTTCCCCTCTTTTGTTTTGTAAATAGACTATGGCTTCATCAGAGAAAATAAGGTAATGTATAGTTATTATCTATTCGGAAATGGAAGTTTGAGAGGGGCGTTTTAGCGATGAATCTGGGTAATTGTCCTCGCTGTGGTAAATTATATGCGTTGAATTTTCGAGATGTATGCTCGAATTGTATTAAAGAAATGGAACAGGAATATCAGATCTGTGTAGATTATTTGCGCGAAAACAAAGGCACCAATATTCAGGAACTATCTGATGCAACAGATGTTTCGATCAAAACCATTACCAAGTTCATCCGTGAGGGACGGATTTCCATCGAAAATGCCCCGAATATGATGTATCCTTGTGAAGTATGCGGAACATTGATTCGTGAAGGTCATATGTGTGACTCTTGTCGTCATCGCTTGACGAAAGACTTAGCTAGTGCAGCTCGTGATGTAGGTCAGAAGGATAACGGCAATATAGGCGGACGAACCTACAATGCTGTCGACAAACTACGCGATTCATAGGAACGAGGTCTTAAATACAGATCTTGCTATAACAAATGTTTTGAAACGTACCGATAAACTTATTAAAGATTATCGGTTTTTTTTATTATCCTAATCATTTCGATAACATAAAGATAAAGTAAGAAAAACGTATATCAATGTAAAATTCTAACGTGGAAGGAAGTGTAGTTCATATGAAAATCAATGAACCGAGTAGAATTGGCGCCATCAATTCATATCAAAGGAACGTTGAATCCAATCAGCAAGCTGATGCCAAGAAGAGCCGCCGTAAGGACGAGGTATCCATTTCTCCGGAGGCGATGAAGATGCTTGAGGAACAAGGGCGTACACAGGATGCAGGACGCATTCAGCGGATACAGGAACTCAAAGAACAGGTCAGTTCGGGAACGTATCAGGTAGATAGTAGCAAGCTTGCTGACAAATTGCTACCGTATTTTAAGTCTTTTGATAAGGAATAGGTGATCACGTAATGGCAGCACTGGATAGATTAATTGCAGTTTTGCAGCAAATGGAACAAAGTCACCGTGATATGCTGGGACTCAGCGAGGTCAAGAGACAGGTCATTGTCAAAAACGATGTGGATGAACTCATTGCCATTCTGAATAAAGAATCCCGTTTCATGAAACAACAGGAGCCATTGGAGATTGAACGGCAGAGCGCAGTTCACGAATTGCTTCAGGAGCGTGGGATCAAGTCCATGCTGAACCTGAACATTACGGAGATCTCGAAGCTGATTTTTGATCCGGCTGACAAACTGCGATTGCTTGAAGTCCAGAAGAAGCTGGCGGGAACACTGCAGGAGTTAAAGGAAATCAATCAACTGAATCAAAAGTTGATCGAGCAATCGTTGATGTTTATTGATCTCTCAATGGACATCTTTGCTTCTCGGCCAGAACAGGATGCCACATATCAGCATCCTGCTGATAAGAACGGCAATCCAGGGCGAATCGGTCTGTTTGACACGCGTGCCTGATTAATTAGGGGGAAACCAGGTGACATCTACATTTCATTCAATCGAAACGGCTAAACGCAGTTTGTTCACACAGACGACAGCTCTTAGCACAACAGGCCATAACGTAGCCAATGCCAACACGGAAGGGTACTCACGCCAAAAGGTAAACATGCAGGCATCCATTCCAATGGAGCCATTTGCATTTCTGCATAGCACAACACCAGGACAGCTCGGTACAGGGGTGGAGTTCGACTCCATTACCCGTGTGCGCGAGAAATTTCTGGATGACCAATATCGTAATGAAAACACCAACTTCGGGAGTTGGTCCATTCAACGAGACACGCTTGAGAAACTTGAAGCTATTGTCAACGAGCCTTCAGACACCGGATTTCGGACTGTTATGGATAACTTCTACAAATCATGGTCAGATCTGAGTAAAAACCCTGAGGATGTTACGGCACGCCGGATTGTCAAGGAAACCACACTTGCTCTTACGGATGCAATGAATCAGATTAGCCGCCAATTGGATGCGCTCAGTCAGGATTTGGACAGTAATATCGCTGTGAAAAGTAATGAGATTCAAGGTTACCTTGGTAACATTGCAAACCTCAATAGTGCCATCGTGAAAATTGAGTCTCTTGGCGACAATGCCAACGATTTGCGTGACCAACGTGATCTGATGACCGATAAGCTGTCCAAAATCATGAATATTACGGTCACTGATTCTCAACAAGGATACCAGATCCAGATGAATGGACAGGCACTCGTTACAGGCGGTGCAGTACAAGTGGCGGTAGATCCTGCTTTTCTGAATGATGCATATACTGCGGGCACACTCACCAATGGTGAAGTTCATGGCATGATCAAGTCCAGAGATACATTGGTAAGTGATTACCGTAAACAAATGGATGACTTAGCTAATACGCTTGCCAACGGTGATATTGAGATTACTCTTCCTGCGGGTTCTGTCTTGCCGGATAATACTATCCTGGATGGTGTTACATACACGGGTGCAGCACGGACACTAGCTACAGATCTCAAGGTTACGGTCAAAGGTCTGAACGGACTACATCAGCTTGGATACAGCATGGATGGAACTAATTCTGGAGGAGTCCCATTCTTTACAGCAGCGGGTGGTGGAACAGCCATTACAGCTGGCAATATTTCATTGAACGCAGAGATCCTGGCTGATCCGAATAAGATTGCGACTTCGCTCCGTACATCGGATGCTTCTGGTACAGAGACTGTAATCAAAGGTAACAATACACTTGCCATTTTACTTGCGAATCTGAAAGATACACCGATGAAATCAGCGGATGGTTTACGTAATGCAACGATCGGTGCACAATTCAGTGCCATTGTGGGACAACTGGGGGTACAATCTCAGGAAGCTGCACGTCAGACATCCAACTCGGAGTTCCTGGTTGAGCAGGTGGACACCCGTCGTCAATCCGTAAGTGGCGTATCTTTGGATGAAGAGATGTCCAATATGATCAAGTTCCAGCATGCATATAATGCATCTGCTCGATTTATGACCACATATGATGAATTACTTGATAAGTTGATTAACTCCACTGGGACAGTAGGCAGATAATAGAAAGGAGTGACAGACCATGAGAATAACGAATAACATGCTCAGTTCACAACTGCTTTTGAACTTAAACCGGAATGCACAGCAGATGAACAACACCCAGACCCAACTGGCAACAGGTCGCAAGATCAACAAACCTTCGGACGATCCGGTAGGTATCACTTACTCCCTTCGTTATCGTGCAGAACTTTCATCGAACGATCAATATCAGAAAAACGTAGATAGTGCTATATCATGGCTTGAGTTTAATGATACGGTTATGAATCAGGCGGGTAACGCCATACAGCGCCTGCGCGAGTTAACGGTACAAGCTTCGACAGGAACGAATCCGCAGTCAGCGCTGGACAGTATCAATGAAGAGGTCAAACAGTTGAAAGAGCAGCTGATTGATATCTCAAACAGTAAACTTAACGGAAAATATATTTTTAATGGCGAGACATATGATGTTAAACCTTATGATTTCCCGGCTAATCCAGACGGTACTTTAGATACAACGAATGCTACTTCTGTTGTGACAGATAAAGGGAAGATTAACTTCATCGTAGGCGAAAGTGTTCAATTGCCTATTAACGTGAGTGGTAATGAAGTGTTTGGCACAGAAACGGAAGAAGATAACTTGTTCAACATCGTGAACAACATCATGAAAGCTCTCACAGAAGGAAATCAAAAAGAGCTATCCAATCAGTTGGACAATATTGATAGCCGTACGGACAAGATGCTTGCGATCCGTTCTGAGATTGGTGCCAAAACGAACCGGGTTGATCTGATGATGGGACGTTTGGATGATCTCGGCATTAACCTGACAGATCTGCAATCCAAAGTCGAGGATGCAGATTATGCGGAACTGGCGATGCAATCCAAGATTCAGGAAAACATCTATAACGCTTCTTTGTCTGCAGGTGCCAAAATTATCTCTCCATCATTGGTGGACTTCTTAAGATAAAAAGGAGGAGTTAACTTTTGAGTACTCTTCCCGTCCTTCAGATTAGGACAACGCCGACTTTATTAAGTATTGATGCTGATCCAGGACAGTTCTCCATGCGTCAACCCAAAGCTGAGGTACAGTTGAACACAAGACCTGCCAAGCTAACGGTGGAGAGTCATCCGATGAGACTGAGTGTAGATCAGAGCAGGGCATTCTCTGCTTACACGGGCGGCAACATGATCGATATGAATGCACGGATATATTCAGGCATTCAACAGATATTTTTGCAAAATATGGCTGAACGAGTTCAGCAGGGCAATGAATTGGCTGCAATTCATAAGCCTGGGAATACCATTGCGAATATTATTGGCTCAGACTGGCAGGCAAGGCCATTCCCAGAAACGCGGACACCCGCTTCTTCTGGGAACGTGGAGACTCGTGTTTATACTCAGGCACCGGATATCAACTTCACTCCAGCTGTCTCGGAAATGAATGTCATTGTGAATAGACCGGAGATTGAGTATAATCGTGGCAAGCTTGATATCTATGTGAAGCAGTATGCATCGATTCAGTACACACCACCTGCCATAGATATCGGATTCTAGTTACTATAAAGTAGAGCTATAGACGGTCTTGATCTTAGACATCTATGGCTCTTTTTGCATAAAACTTTCGCCAGGGAGGCGTTTATTATTCATATTCAGACAAGCATGTGGGGATCATTAGAGGTCAAAACGGAAGATGTATATCAATTTCCTAAAGGTTTGCCCGGATTTGAAGAGGAAACCGAGTTTGCATTGGTTCCTTGGGAAGATACCCCTTTCAGTTACTTGCAATCTACAAGGGAGCCGGGACTAGCATTCCTCTTGGTAAGCCCATTTACTTTTGTACCGGATTATAGTTTTGAATTGGGAGAGGTAGATAAGGAAGAATTGGAGATTGTGGAGCAAGTGTCTGTATACTCTATGGTCACGATTCATTCACAGGCGAATAAATCAACAATGAATCTGCTTGCACCCGTAGTTCTTAATCCCGAACAACATTTAGGTAAGCAAGTCGTGCTCCATCAGTCTTCTTACGATACACGTCATCTGATCTGGGCAGAAGACGATGCCAAATCAGTGAAAGGTGGAGTGTAAATGCTGGTATTATCACGTAAAAAAGGCGAGTCTATTATCATTCAGGATCAGATTGAGGTGACTGTACTCGCTGTTGAGGGAGATACAGTACGTATTGGAATCTCCGCACCCAAGCATATTGATATATTCAGACAGGAAATATATGCATCCATTCAAGAGGCCAATCGGGAGTCTGCAACCCCGCTAGCAGCCAATATTGAAGCCTTTATGGAACGTCTACGAAATACAGATATCAAAAAAGATTAAAAATATTCCAATTTGCTATAAACAGTTGATCACCTTCCGTCGATATATAATTTAGACGCTGCTTCGGCAGGGCGGCCGACCTTAATGTCGCGGCGTTTACCACAAGGATGTGGAACTAATTTATCTTCAGGGAGGAAATATCAAATGATTATCAACCATAATATTACGGCGTTGAACACTCACCGCCAACTGTCCACTAACTCTGCTGCAACTAGCAAAAACATCGAGAAATTGTCTTCCGGTCTTCGTATCAACCGTGCTGGTGACGATGCTGCAGGCTTGGCAATCTCCGAAAAAATGCGCGGTCAAATCCGCGGTTTGGATATGGCTTCCAAAAATGCTCAAGATGGTATCTCTTTGATCCAAACAGCTGAGGGCGCATTGAGCGAAACTCACTCCATCCTGCAACGTGTACGTGAACTTTCCGTTCAATCCGCTAACGGTACGAACACTGAAGAAGATCGTAAAGCATTGCAAAGCGAAGTAACACAATTGAAATCAGAAATCGACCGTATCGGTGATACTACTGAGTTCAATACGAAGAAATTGCTGAACGGTGCTTTGAAAACTTCTGGTGCTTCTGTAGGTTTGGATTCTACTACAGGAACTACTGTTGGGAAACAAACAGCTGCCTCATTAACAGGTACAGCAGCAATGAACTCTGCAGCATTGGTTGCTACAGGAGATTTTGTAAGTGAAAAAATTAAAATTGATGGTACTGAAATCACTGTAGATTGGCAGAACCTTTCCACTGAAGAACAAAACATTATTACAGCTGGAACTGGAACTGGTGCAACTGACACTGGTATGAAAGCTGCAGCTGACCTGATTGTTAGCAAAATCAATGAAGCTATTGATAAATCAGGAGCAAATGTAGCACATATTTCTGGCTATGTAAGTGCAGATACTTTGGTTCTTGAAAGTGGATCTAAAGGAACTGCCTCGGAAATCAAAACTGCAAGTGCAACCGCATCGATCGCTGGTAAGTTCTTGGCAGCAGCAGGTGCAACCGGTGCAACCGGTGCTAGTACTTATAACGGAACAGATGTTGCATCAGGTGACCAATTCAACTTCCAAATTGGAGATACTAAACTTCAAGCAACATTGACGGGTGCTATTGATAACACAACCACAATGGCTGCAGCAGCAACACAATTGCAAACGGATATTAACACAGCTATTGCGGCTGCTAATACTGCAGCTGGAGCAACTAAAGACGGAGATTTCGGTTTTATCAAAGATGTTAAAGTAAATGCTCTGTCCGATGGTCGTTTTGAAATCGTAAGTGAGAGCGGTCCAATTAACTTGCAGGATTTGGCTGGTCAATCAACTGTGAAAGATCTGGGTCTCTCCCAGGCTCAAACGGATGCTTCTGGCAACGGCGGCGTTACATTCCAAATCGGTGCAAACAAAGGTCAAAGCATCACTTTCGGTGTGAATGACATGCGTTCCGCTGCTCTGGGTGTAGCTGGTGTAGACATCTCTACTACAGCTGGCGCTTCCAACGCAATTACTTCTTTGGATAAAGCAATCAGCTCCGTTTCCAGCGAGCGCGCTAAATTGGGTGCGGTTCAGAACCGTCTGGAACACACAATCAACAACTTGAACACATCTTCCGAGAACCTGACTGCAGCTGAGTCCCGTGTACGTGACGTAGACATGGCTAAAGAAATGATGGAACAAACGAAGAACAACATCCTTGCACAAGCTGCACAAGCGATGTTGGCTCAAGCGAACCAACAACCACAAGGCGTTCTGCAATTGCTTCGTTAAGATTCACTTCAATACCGAAAGCTCCGGATTATTCCGGGGCTTTTTTTTGTTTTGCTAGGAATTCCCTAAAATAACGAAGAGCACTGACCGATATATATAATAAATCAAGCGTTCTTGGAGGATAGAGCACATGAATGTACAGTTTTCCTTCTCTGCATCCGGCGCAGTTAACGGACAGCCCCGACCAGAAGTAGCTCCTGTTCAAAGTGCAAGTGATTCAATATCTTCAGCGTCAGCTATTAAAAGTTATAAAGACCTAAGCAACAAAGAAAGCCAAGGTGCCAAAATTTCAGTTGCGGACGAACAACTGATTAAAACAATTGAACGTGCGGTGCAATCATTGCAGGGCCCTGAAACAACTTTGGAAATCAGTGTACATGAGAAGACCCATGATATTATGGTGAAAGTGATGAATAAAGATACGGGAGAGCTTATCCGTGAGATTCCACCAGAAAAAACGCTGGACTTGGTTGCCAAGATGATGGAGATTGCAGGTATATTGGTAGACGAGAAAATATAATTTATAGGAGGGATTGAATGGTTACACGTATTAACGGCTTCTCCGGTATGGACGTGGATAGCATGGTTAAAAGTATGATGGTTGCGAAACGAATTCCCCTGGATAAACTAAATCAGGAAAAGCAAGTTCTTGAATGGAAACGGGATAGCTATAGAGAAATTAATAGCAAGCTCGTAGACTTTCGTACAAATAAATTAATTGACAAGTATGGTAAGAGTGCAGCATTAAATACACAAAAAGCTGTAGTGAGTGGGAATTCAGATGCCCTTAAAGCAGAAGCTTCAGCTACTGCCAACGGAATCGATATGAAAGTCAGTATTACGCAATTAGCAACCAAGAAGACAGTTGAAACCTTCGGGCTTGATGTACCAGTAGCCAGCACTAAGACGCTAGCTGATTTACAGATTATGAAAGAAAACATAGATCCAGCTACACTCACAGATGCTGATCGAACTGCCCTTAACGCCGAAGAGTTTAAATTCTCTATAAACGGCGTGAGCTTTGTAGATAGTAACGGTAAGTCATTGTTCACCGGATCTACGTCCATCGCTACGATGGTTGCTACGATTAATGGTAATGCCAAAGCTAACGTTACTGCCAAGTATGATGAGATAAGTGGGAAACTGATTATCAACTCTAAAACGAGTGGGACAGATGGTAAGGCAGATCTTGTAGCAACAGATGATAATAGTTTGCTTGACCTCTTTAATCAAAAATATGATTCAGGAACAGATGGTCCTGAGAAATATAAAACAACAAATGCTGTAGACGCAAAATTCAGTGTTAACGGCAGAGATTATACGGACAAGAGCAATACTGTTACCATTAACGGTGTGCAGTTAACTCTTCAGAAGACAACAGCAGATCCGGCGGACCCGTCTAAGGACATACCTGTTAGCATTACGACATCGAGTGATACTGAAACTGCTTTACAAACCATTAAGAGCTTTGTAGAGGACTATAACTCGTTAATAACGTTGTTGAATACCAAGTTAGACGAAAATAAATATCGTGACTTCAAACCGTTGACTGACGAACAAAAGACGGCAATGAAAGATACGGATATTACCAACTGGACTGACAAAGCTAAGAGTGGTCTATTGAAAAATGATGACATTTTAAGATCAGCGCTTTCTAATATGAGAGGCATTATATCGGGTCAAGTCGTGGCTTTGTCTGAGATGGGGATTACAATGGGGTCCTACAACTCAGGAGGCAAAATTGTTCTGGATGAAGTCGTCTTGAAAAAAGCTTTGACTGAGAATCCTCAAAAAGCAGTTGATCTGTTCCAGGGCACAGGCAGTGAGGCGAATAATGGTATTTTTGACAAGTTGGCAGACAAAATATCAGGTTCGTTGGATAGTCTCGTTACACGTGTCGGAACCAGTAAATTCTCAGCTGATCTCACAGTCAGTTACAAAGAAGAAAGTGCTATGGGTAGGAAACTCAAAGAGTACAATAATCGAATTACTAATATGCTCACAATTCTAGAAAATACAGAGACTCGTTATTATAAACAGTTCACTGCGATGGAAACAGCAATGAACAAACTCAGTTCACAGTCGTCCAGTCTATTCTCTACCACCAGCTAAGAGAAATTTTATAATAGAGGGTGACCTAATTGATTAAATCTCCTTATGAAAAATATCGTCAATCTTCCGTTCAGACTTCAACGCCAGCTCAATTGGTTATTATGCTTTACGATGGAGCAATCCGATTTGTAAAAGTTGGACTTGAGGGCCTGAATAATCAGGATATTGAGAAAGCAAATCTTAATCTCGGTAAAGCTCAGACTATTATTAGCGAACTTATGTCCACATTGGACCAGTCATATGATGTATCCAAAAACTTATTTGCTCTGTATGAGTATACGAATTATCTTCTAATTGAAGCCAATATTCGTAAAAGTCCAGAAAAAGCAGAAGAAGCCATTGGTTATTTGACTGACTTGCGTGAAACTTGGATGCAAGCCTCTAAACTAGCCTCTACGCAGACTGAAAGTGCTCATGGATAATCTTATTGAACGCTTATCTACTATGACTCAGGAAGTTATTGAACGAATTGAGGAGACCTCCTATGAGGAACTGGAAACCTTCATAGAAGATCGACAACATCTTGTTGATACTATAATTAAAGAGAGTGAGAATTGCCCTCTGGATGTGAAACAAAAAGGGGAAATTCATCGGATTTTGGCCTATGATAAAACTTTACTTGATCGTATGAACACACTTCGGGTTGAGGCTCAAGATTGGCTGCATAAGCGTAATCAAGCAAAAATGCAGCGAAATGTATATGAGACTGCCTATGCACCTGATAGTATGCTAATGGATAGAAGAAAATGATATATAAAGAACAGAGCAGATCTCCTAAGATTTGCTCTGTTTTATTTTAAACGTAATCGGCAAGCGCTCATGTTTTCTATAAAATTAGAAATTTTTAACAATTATTTAATTGTTGCTCATATAAATATGCGTTATTACACTTAATTAGACAGTTGAATACTTTATCGATCTTCTTCTCTTTAGTAAAGAGTGATATTTTATTGATCATACCCATTTGTAATAAATAGATATAATAGTAATTTTATAAAATATTTAACACTCATAAATTTTGTCATTCACTGGTTATAGGAACAGTAGACTCTCATCCAATCCTCTTTGATTAATACATCAAAAATAGACTTACCAACCCGCCAATTACCTGATATATTCAAGATATCCCACCTTTCAACACAATCCCCAATTAATCTACAAAAAATTCCAAGAAAACATTTACTTTTCCAATTGACAATGGATAACTTTGGATGGTATTATCTGAATTGTGGGCAGAGGTTAAGGCCGAAAGCTTCACTTCATTTGATGACGAAGGGAATGTTAGTGCATGCAAGGTAAAGTAAAATGGTTCAACGCAGAAAAAGGTTACGGTTTCATTGAGACTGAAGACGGCGGCGACGTATTCGTACATTTCTCCGCAATTCAATCCGAAGGATTCAAAACTTTGGAAGAAGGTCAATCCGTAGAATTCGACATCGTCGAAGGCGCGCGTGGACCGCAAGCAGCTAACGTAATCAAATTATAATCATCCGGACAATCCGACCTACATATATGGTTAGATGGTTACCAAATTGAATTATCGCTAGCATCAGACTCCGGTACTTTCCGGGGTCTTTTTTTGTCCTAATAGATTCGAGATTTGAGGATCATCCGAGGAACATTATTCTATTGAATTTAATAGATTCAAGAGATAGATTGAAGTTCATTTTACATATTAGATTGAGCTGGTCCAAAAACGGTTAAATACATCATCAAGCGCCTAATAATTCGTACCAATTAAATATTCGATTATGGCTGAATATGATGAAATATCGCGAAATATGGCGTTATGCCTACGTTGGCAGATGTGACTTGAACAGATGTCATTATTCGGTCACCGGGAGTTTTTACATGGCGCTTACATTCGTGTTATAATGAAGTGGCAAAGGAAAAAGGAGGAGTGCCCTATGAATTTAAGTATTCGAGGTCAACAAATCGAGGTTACTGATGCTTTGAAGGATTATGTCGACAAAAAGTTGAGTAGACTCGAGAAGTATTTCGATGCACCCCTTAACTCTGACGGTGCTGTTACATTGAGCACGACGAGAGGTTTGCATACGGTAGAGGTGACGATCCCATTGAAAGGCATTGTGCTCCGCGCTGAGGATGAGAGCGATGATATGTACGCATCCATTGACTCCGTGGTGGACAAGCTGGAACGTCAGATCCGCAAACACAAAACAAAAATTAACCGTAAGTTCCGCCAGGAAGGTAGCCTGAAAACACTCTTCGTTGAAGATCCATCAGGTACTGTAGCTACAGCTGAACTGGATGCGGACACGGATGACGATGATTTTGAAGTTGTACGGACGAAACGCTTTATGTTGAAACCAATGGACGTGGAAGAGGCCATCCTCCAAATGAACATGGTTGGTCACAATTTCTTCGTATTCTCCAACATTGACAGTGAAGAAGTTAGCGTAGTTTACAAACGGAACGATGGTAAGTACGGATTGATAGAACAAGGTTAATCTTAACGTACAGGATCATCGGATCGGATTTGCGTATGAATATCTAATAATAATGAAGACAGGGACTGTAGTTTCCTGGGTTAGACTTAACAAGAGCTTCCATCCCTTAGGGGATGGGGCTCTTTTGTGCGTAGAGGAGCTGGGAAATCACCTTTGGGAATAAAATGGTGAAACTATTCCCTATGCTGCTGCGTCTAATAGATAGTAAGAAGAAGCACAAACTGTAAAAGTTTACTGCCAGATTCCGATGCTTACGAAAATATTCGTACGCCTACATTCGAGAACTGGATATTGAGATTTCCATCCAAATTTACCATTAAAATTCGTTAACAGTGCTGTCTATGCTGCAAAACGAAACATGACAATCGGACGCTTCCGCTAACGACTATGATTTTTTGCACTTAAACTCCATTTGATATGTCTCAGAAGTTCAAAGAAGTGTGCCGTGGCGTGTTGCGGCGGCCCTTACAAACTGTTACAATTTATGCAAAGAGAATCATTGTCCTGATGGAGAATTGTCAACGAATGATCGCTAATCATAATCAATGACAGGCACAGCACCATGAACATGATTCGCAAGGCGCGGGCTTCGGCTAGTTTTTAATAACCGAATCCGTTTGAACACCGAATCAGCTTCATGAGGAACCCTTGGCAAGCCTGGAGTTGATTCATCATATTACTTTTTATATTGTTTGTCACCCCCGGGCAAGTGGATGCAACATCCATCCGATGGTGTCGCGTGGCGGCAACAGGGGGTCTATTCTGTTTTGCACGAAAGGGGTATACCATGCTAGGACTTGTCAAAAAGATCTTCGGCGACATGAATGAACGTGATGTTAAACGTCTGATGAAGACGGTCGATGTGATCAATAAACTGGAACCACAATTTCAGGCGTTGTCTGATGAACAACTGAAAGGTAAAACGGACGAATACCGTGCTCGTATTGAAAAGGGAGAAACAACAGATGAACTTCTTCCAGAGGCATTTGCAACCGTACGTGAGGCTTCACGCCGTGTACTGGGCAAACGTCACTACGATGTACAGATGCTGGGCGGTATCGCTCTGCATGAAGGCCGTATTTCCGAGATGAAAACGGGTGAAGGTAAAACGCTGGTAGGAACACTTCCGGTATATCTGAACGCGTTGATGTCCAAAGGTGTACACGTGGTCACGGTCAATGACTATTTGGCACAACGGGATAGCCAGGAAATGGGACAAATCTATGAATTCATGGGCATGTCGGTAGGGGTTAACCTGAGCGGGATGGACCATGCTTTGAAACAACATGCGTATGCATGTGATATTACGTACGGAACGAACAACGAGTTTGGTTTTGACTATCTGCGTGACAACATGGTGCTGTACAAAGAGCAAATGGTACAACGTCCATTGTTCTTCTGTATCATTGATGAAGTAGACTCCATCCTAGTCGATGAGGCGCGTACACCACTCATTATCTCTGGACAAGCTCAGAAGTCGACGGATATGTACTATGCAGCAGATCGTTTTGTGAAACGTTTGGTGCCAGAAGAAGACTTTACGGTAGACATTAAGGTGAAATCCGTAGCGTTGACTGAGGCGGGCGTGGCAAAAGCAGAGAAAGCATTTGGTATCGAGAACTTGTATGATCATGCCAATGTAACTCTCAACCATCACATCGTGCAGGGTTTGAAAGCTAATGCAATCATGCGTCGTGACGTGGATTATGTTGTCAGTGATGAGGAAGTTATGATCGTTGATGAATTCACAGGTCGTCTGATGTCTGGACGTCGGTACAGTGATGGATTGCACCAGGCGATTGAAGCCAAAGAAGGCATTGAAGTACAAAACGAGAGCATGACGCTTGCTACGATTACCTTCCAGAACTATTTCCGGATGTACCGTAAACTTGCGGGTATGACGGGTACAGCGAAAACCGAGGAAGAAGAGTTCAAAAAAATCTACGGTCTCGAAGTACTGCAAATTCCAACCAACCGTCCGAACAAACGCGATGACATGGCAGATGTCGTGTATAAGAGCATCGATGGCAAGTTCAATGCCGTTGTAGAAGAGATCGTGGCACGCCACAGTAAGAACCAGCCGGTTCTGGTAGGTACAGTATCCATCGAGAACTCGGAGCGCCTGTCTGACATGCTCAAACGTCGTGGTGTTAAACACCAGGTACTGAACGCCAAGTACCATGCGGAAGAAGCAGAGATCATCTCAGGAGCTGGTCAAGCGGGTGCAGTAACAATTGCAACCAACATGGCAGGACGGGGTACGGATATTATCTTGGGTGAAGGTGTAGCTGAAGTAGGCGGCCTTCATATCATCGGTACAGAGCGTCACGAATCACGCCGGATTGATAATCAGCTACGTGGCCGTGCGGGACGTCAAGGTGACCCGGGTTCAACACAATTCTACCTGTCACTGGGTGATGAATTGATGAGACGTTTCGGTGCAGATAATGTATTGAACATGATGGAGCGTCTTGGTTTTGAAGAAGACCAGCCGATCGAGAGCCGGATGATTACCCGTGCAGTAGAATCAGCGCAGAAGCGTGTTGAAGGTAACAACTTTGACGTGCGTAAAGTCGTTCTCCAATATGATGATGTAATGAACCAACAACGTGAAATTATATATAAACAGCGCCGCGAGGTACTGGAGTCCGAAAATATCAAACAAATCGTTATGGATATGATTAAACCTTCCATTGAACGTATCGTTGAAGCACATTGTAGTGACGATATCCCGGAAAACTGGGAGCTTCAGGAAGTTGCCGATTACATGAACAGCAAATTGCTGGACGATGGTTCCATAACTAAAGATGATCTGTGGGGTAAGGAAGCAGAAGAGATCATCGAGTTCCTGTTCACGAAAGTTCAGAACAAGTACAATGCACGTGAAGAGCGAATTGGCGAAGAGATGGTTCGTGAGTTCGAGAAAGTCGTTGTGCTCCGTGCAGTAGACAGCAAGTGGATGGATCATATTGATGCAATGGATCAATTGCGTCAAGGTATCCACCTTCGCGCCTACGGCGGTACAGATCCACTGCGTGAATACCAGTTCGAAGGCTTCGAGATGTTCCATCAGATGATTGCTTCGATCCAAGAAGAAGTAGCGACTTATGTGATGAGAGCACAGATCGAGAGCAATCAGGAGCGTCAAGCGGTTGTTGAGGAAAGTCAGATCTCGACAAGTGGTGAACCTGCTGAGAAACGTCCAGTGAAGGTTTCTGACCAAATCGGACGTAACGATCCATGCCCATGCGGTAGTGGTAAGAAGTTCAAACACTGCCACGGTCAAGAGTAGTTAAAGGTTTTTTCTATACACGAATGACATGAACGGCTCCTTGCAGCCGGGTATTCCATAGGATGAAGTGAAGGATGCAAAACCGATTAATGGTGCATAGTTATAATAATATGACCATGATCACGGGGAAGAGATATACTGTTTATAACAGTAGTCTCAACACCAGGTGGCGCATCGGATACTTGATCTGGAGGAATCCCCTGGATGCGGGGAGCTTATCTTAATGAAAAGAGGAATTGCACATGATCGATCCAAACGTGAAGCATGACCTGCGTGAAATAGGCAAGAAACTAACAAACCTTAGGGGGTCTCTTTGACTTAGATCTGAAGCAAGAGATGATCGGCAACTTCGAAGTGAAGATGTCTGCCCCGGATTTCTGGGATGATAGTGACAAGGCGCAATCCGTAATCGCTGAGCTAAACGCGGTGAAGGGATCTGTGGATCAATACACCAAACTTCAACAGGACTATGATGATGCGGTGATGATGATCGAACTGGCGGATGAAGAAGGCGACGAAGACCTCGCTACCGAGATTGGTAACAGTATTACAGCGATCGTGAACAAAGTCGCAGAGTTCGAACTTCAGCTTCTCCTGAATCAACCATACGACAAGATGAATGCGATTCTGGAGCTTCACCCGGGTGCGGGTGGTACCGAGTCTCAGGATTGGGGACAGATGCTGCTCCGGATGTACACACGTTGGTCCGAGAAGCGTGGCTTCAAGGTTGAGGTACTGGATTATCTGCCAGGTGATGAGGCTGGGATCAAGAGTGTTACGTTGTCGATCAAGGGACATAACGCTTATGGTTATCTGAAAGCCGAGAAGGGTGTACACCGATTGGTGCGGATATCTCCTTTTGACTCATCGGGCCGTAGACATACGTCTTTCGTATCCTGTGATGTGGTACCGGAGATTGATGATACGATTGAACTGGACATCCGCACAGAGGATCTCAAGATCGATACGTACCGGGCAAGTGGCGCGGGTGGACAACATATCAATACCACCGACTCTGCCGTACGGATTACTCACCTTCCAACAGGTGTAGTTGTAACGTGTCAGAATGAACGTTCACAGATCAAGAACCGTGAGCGAGCGATGACGATGCTCCGTTCGAAATTGTATGAGCGTAAAATTGAAGAGCAAAAACAACAGCTGGATGAAATCCGAGGAGATCAGTCGGATATTTCATGGGGTAGCCAGATTCGCTCCTATGTGTTCCATCCCTATAGTATGGTAAAGGATCACCGTACAAGTGTAGAGACTGGAAATACAGGAGCAGTAATGGACGGCGACCTCGATGCATTCATCGATGGTTATTTGCGTAGCCAGATTAAAGTAGAAACAGATTAATATAAGTTCCTGTATGGACCCATACGTGTAGGCGTATGCTGGTGTGTACAGGAGCTTTTTTTGAGTTTACAGACAAAAGGAGAGCACGATGACATGCAACAACGATCACAACTTCACAATAATCGCAAAAAGAGGATAACTAGCCTCATTCCACTCAATGGTCCATGGAGAAACGTCGTGGATACGGTATCTATCATCTTAGGCTCGTTTTTAATTGCAGTGGCCTTTAATTTATTTTTATTACCGAATCAGATCGCTTCAGGTGGGGTATCCGGGTTATCGATCCTGGGCAAGGAATGGCTTAATTGGGAGCCGGCATATACCCAATGGGCAATTAATATCCCACTTCTGATTGCGGGTTTTCTGCTCATTGGCAAGCAGTATGGTGTTCGCTCGGTATTGGGCAGTATTGTCCTGCCACTGTTAGTCTATCTCACGAAGGATTGGGCCATTCCAACAACGAATCCGCTACTTGGTTCACTGTATGGTGGGATTGGCGTTGGTTTAGGGATTGGAATTGTATACCGAGGTAGAGGATCGACAGGTGGCATGAGCATTCTTGCCAGAATCGTACAGAAATACAGTGGACTGAGTTATTCATTGTGTGTAGTCATCATGGATGCTACGGTTATTATTATGGCTGCATTTGTGTTGTCATTAGAGCAGTCTCTCTATGCGCTGATTGGGTTGTATGTTACCGGTAAAGTGATCGATGCCGTTGAGATGGGCCTAGGCTTTTCCAAGGTGGCGTATATTATCTCCAACCAGACAGAAGCGATTAGCAAAGTGATTCTGGATGACTTGGATCGCGGATTAACAAAGCTGGAAGCCAAAGGCGGTTACACCGACGATCAACGAACCGTACTGATGGTAGTCGTTGGGCAAAATGAAGTGCCAAGACTCAAAGCGTTGATCCGGTCTGTGGACCCGGGAGCTTTTGTCATTATCAGTAACGCGCACGAAGTGCTTGGCGAAGGTTTTAAGCGGGGAGAACATGTGTGAACGGTGTGAAAAATAGCAAGTGAGCCGTGTAGGGCTCATACGTTTGCAAGTTCAAAACAAGAAAAAACAGGCATATCCTTCTCCGAAATGACGGGAGAGGATATGCCTGTTTTTTTACTATTACTATAATTTCGACTAAACATCACGATAACGGAGAGGACAGAAATAGCCTGAAGATACGAAGCGTTCGCCTAAAAGCTTTCTGAAAGAAAGCTACTTCGGAAGCATATGCTATCCTCGGATGTTTCCCTTTTCAAAAAGAAATCAAAAAAAGCAGGCATATCCTTCACCGAAATAGAGGTAGAGGATGTGCCTGCTTTTCTACCATAAATATTGACCGCTACAGAATCGGAGACAGCAGACGGGAAATCGCTTCTTTGAAGCGGATAATCAGACTACGTTTTTGGTATTCATCGAGCGTCATTTCCCGCGATACATGCAGGTCGTGCTCAAAGGTTTGTACAAGTGCTGTCGCAATCGTCTCATCGTACATAAAGGCATTAACCTCAAAGTTCAACCGGAAACTGCGGTAGTCAATATTGGCGGTTCCCACGGATGCAACCAAACTGTCAATGATAAGTGTTTTGGCATGAATGAAACCATTGTCGTATATAAATACTTTGGCGCCAACCTTCAGCAACTCACCAATATAAGATAACGTAGCCCAATATACAAAGGCATGGTCGGGCTTATTTGGAATCATGATGCGAACATCTATGCCGGACAGACACGCGAGACGAATAGCTTCGAATACACTGGCATCCGGGATAAAATAAGGTGTTTGAATCAGAATCGAATGTTTGGCACCATTAATCATCTTGAGATAACTGTTCTTGATATGCTCGGTCTCTGCATCCGGTCCACTAGAGACAATCTGCATGGCAATCTTTCCTGTACCCTCGATATGAGGGAAATGCGCCGGAACATAAGGTGTGTCGTGTTGTTTGGAAGCTTCATTCCAATCCAGGAGGAAACGGGTCTGCAGCGCATGAACGGCATTCCCCTGAATACGCAGATGTGTGTCACGCCAGTAACCGAATTTGGAGTTTAAGCCGAGATACTCATCTCCGACATTAAACCCTCCCGTGTACCCAAGGTTACCATCAATGATGACAATCTTCCGGTGGTTCCGGTAGTTCATACGCAAGTTGATCAGACTGAATTTGGATGGGAAAAAGACTTCAACTAAACCGCCTGCTTCGCGCAATTCTTTGAAAAAACGTTTTGATACCCGCCGTGATCCGAGCGCGTCATACAGCAAACGGACTTTGATGCCTTCCCGCGCTTTGCGGATGAGTGCATCCCGAATTCTTTTGCCCAGACGGTCGCCTCTATAAATGTAGTATTGTACGTGCACGTGATCCTGAGCCGCTTCGATGTCATCCAAGAGCCGTTGGAACTTGTCTGTTCCGTCCGTAATGATCTCAACCGCATTATCCTCCGTTAACAGAGCACCGTTCTGCTTCAGGTTCATATAGATCATGTCCTGGCTAGTCTCGGTTGCTTGGTTGCGGAAAGGGGTGCGGTTATCGTGCAACTGCGTGAGCTGGGCTTCAATACGTTCCTCTAGCCCGAGCTTCTTACGTTCTTTCCACTGGAAAAGCCGGTATCGGGTCAGATTCTGACCGGTTAAAAGATAAAGTACAAACCCAAACACCGGAATAAAGTTCAAGACGAGCAGCCAAGCCCAGGAAGCGCTGGCATCCTTCCGTTCGAAGAAAACGACTGCTGCGGCAAAAATAATATTCAGGCCAAGGAGTACAATAAGTAAAATGGATTCAATATGCACTATAGTCCCCCACGTCTCATAATGACCATCATGAATCTATTCATATGTCCTTGATAGCAGGTTAGTTATGAATGAGACCCTGATTGTAATGTTTCCTACTAATACGTATTTTAACAGATGTATACCTATTCGTCCCGGATAGTAAAAAAAGATATGTTCGGATTGGATGGAAATCCATGTGAAATTGATGATAGAGTGTTGTATTTATATAACCAGAGTCGTATAATAATACACAAATATGCATATAAGCGACGGAATTGCTGTGTTCAAGTATCCTTCAGGCAAGGGCATAGCACAAGTAGCGCATACATCGAGATTGGGGGAGCGAGAGTGAATAACAAATTAAAAGTAGCAATCGTCGGTTCCACCGGCTACGGCGGGGTGGAGCTGATTCGTTTTTTCCAGAACCATCCGCTGGTTGAAATCACATCGGTGATCTCATCATCGAGCAGTGGTGAGTCTATCGCAGATGGATTTCCGCATTTGACGGGCGTGATTCACAGGCCACTCGACGGTGTAGATCCGGCTGAAATTGCGAGTCGTGCGGATCTGGTATTCACAGCGACCCCGTCCGGCGTAAGTGCAAAGCTCGTACCAAGCCTTCTGGCAGCAGGCCTTAAGGTCATTGATCTGTCTGGCGATTTCAGACTTAAGGATGGAACAGTGTACGAAGAGTGGTACAAACATCCGGCGCCTTCAGCTGATTTGCTGGAACAAGCGGTATACGGCATGGCTGAGGTGTATGGCGAAGAAGTGAAGGGGCAGAATTTTATATCCAACCCAGGCTGTTATCCAACGGCTACACTTCTTGGACTGATCCCTGCAGTAGAGGCAGGCTGGATTGATCCTTCTACTATTATTATTGATGCCAAATCAGGCGTATCTGGAGCAGGACGCGGAACAAGTCTGACAAATCATTATGCAGAGATGAATGAGAATTTCAAAGCCTACAAACTGAATAAACATCAACATATTCCCGAGATCGAACAAGTGCTTGGCAATATAACGGGAACGCCTGTTACGGTTACTTTCACAACACATCTGGTGCCAATGACACGTGGAATTATGAGTACGATGTATGCAAACCTCGTTGGGGAACACAGCGACCGGGAGATTGTGGATTTGTACCGCAAATATTATGAGAACCGACCTTTCGTACGTGTACGTGAACCGGGCATCTGGCCTTCTACCAAAGAAGTGTACGGATCCAACTATTGTGATATCGGATTTGCGGTGGATCCTCGCACAGGGCGTTTGACGATTATTTCGGTTATCGACAACCTGGTGAAGGGTGCTTCCGGGCAAGCGATTCAAAATATGAACCTGATGATGGGATGGGAGGAGAACCTCGGGCTGAACATGACACCGGTATATCCATAAGGGATTGGAATTCAGGAGGAGCACTGGAACATTCGGTGTAAAGTGCTTTCTCGGAGTCACTTAAGGAGAACGGATCAGGTTAAGCAGGCGATCATCAGCATATAGCTGAACGCATACGGGGGATATGATATGGGAACGAATGTGGAGCAACAGACTTTTACCGTGGTTGAGAACGGAACAATTGTAACCCCTGGGGGATTCACTGCTGGTGGACTTCACTGCGGATTGAAAAAGACATCTCGTAATGACATCGGAGCGATCCGATGTGATGTACCGGCTACAGCTGCTGCTGTATACACAACGAACGTGTTTCAAGCAGCACCGCTCAAAGTAACGCGCGAAAGCTTGAGCAACGGACGCCTTCAGGCTGTTATCGTTAACAGTGGTAATGCTAATGCATGCACAGGGCAACAAGGGGAAGAAGATGCTTATGCGATGCGTTCGGCCGCTGCGCGGGAGTTGGGTGTGGCAGAAGAGGACGTGGCTGTGGCATCCACAGGTGTCATTGGTGAATTGCTCAAAATGGATGCTGTACATTCAGGCATTACTGGTCTTCCAGCACATATGGGCAAGGAGTCGAATGAGGCGGAACAATTTTCACAAGCGATTCTGACAACGGATTTGGTGAAAAAGGAAGCCTGCGTCTCCGTTCTGGTTAACGGTAAGACGGTTACGATTGCGGGAGCCGCCAAAGGCTCGGGTATGATTCATCCGAATATGGCGACAATGCTCGCTTTCATGACCTCTGACGCGGTCATTGGTGCAGAAGCGTTGCAGCGCTTGCTGCGCCAGGCTACGAATTATACATTCAACATGATTACTGTCGATGGGGATACAAGTACAAACGACATGCTGGTAGCCATGTCCAGTGGATATGCAGGCAATGAAGAGCTGACCACTGAGCACCCGGATTGGGACGCTTTTGCAGCCGGCTTCACCTATGTTTGCCAAGTGCTAGCCAAAGCCATTGCTCGTGATGGTGAAGGAGCAACCAAACTGGTTGAGGTAGAAGTTACAGGTGCGGTAAGTGATGAATCCGCGCAAGCCATTGCCAAAACCGTCATCGGGTCCAGTCTGGTGAAATCCGCCATGTTTGGCGCTGACGCCAACTGGGGACGGATTATTGCAGCCGTAGGGCGTGCAGGACAACCGGTGAACCCGGATACGGTAGATATCCGTTTGGGAGATATCTCGGTACTCGCGCAGTCTCGCCCGGTCGTGTTTGACGAAGAAGCGGCATTGGCCTATTTGCAGACTGATACAGTTCGCATTGTAGTGGATCTGCACCACGGCGAAGGAACAGCAACAGCCTGGGGCTGTGACCTGACGTATGACTACGTCCGAATTAACGCAGCATATCGCACGTAATAAGTCTTTGGGATAAAGGTTTTGCGAAACAGCTGTCTTCTATTGTGAAGCTGTTTCGTGAGATGTTTCAAAAATTATCAATAAAATTTAAACTTGTTGTTTGGTGTTGGACATATAGCGATAGTAATGGAGAAGACGGAATTGATTCTGCAGAAGCGGAGCGTTCGCCTTTGTCTCCGGGTTTTCCCTATATAGGGGATAATTCAAGAAACCTGGAGACAACAGCGATCGAAAGAACAATCCGAATTCGGAATGGACTCCTACCAGCCTTCGTCACCTTATAAAAGTGTTAGATTTTTTTGAATATAATTTTTACTATGATAGGAGCTTGCCCTCATGAATTCAACAATGCCAAACGAGAGTACCGCAACGGAAGCGAGCACAGAGAAACAGATGTTTGTCATGAAATGTGGAGGCAGCACGCTGGCAGCATTGCCCGAGTCTTTCTTTGCGGATCTGCGTGATCTGCAGTCTCAGGGTACGCAGCCGGTAATCGTACATGGCGGAGGTCCTGCGATCTCAGATAACCTGGCGAAGCTTGGTATCGAAACCGAATTCGTTAATGGCCTGCGCAAAACAACTGAACCTGTGCTGGACGTAGTGGAGATGGTGCTTGCGGGCAGTATCAACAAACAGATCGTGCGCCTGATTCAGCGTGTGGGCGGTCGTGCACTAGGCTTGTCCGGCGTGGACGGTGGTCTGATTCAGGCTAAACCTGTTTCAAACCATGCAGAGATCGGTTGGGTAGGCGATGTCACTGGTGTGAACGCAGAGATTATCCAAGGCATCGTGAACATGGGTTACATGCCGGTTATCGCACCAGTTGGCGTAGATACAACTGGACAACGCTACAACATTAACGCAGATACAGCTGCCGGTGCAGTGGCGTCTCATCTCGGCGTGAGTCGGATGATTGTCGTAACAGATGTCCCTGGCATCATGAAGAACGTAGGCGGCGAGAAAAAAGTACTGCCATCCGTATCTGTACAAGAGATTGAGGACATGATCCAGACCGGAGAAATCTATGGCGGTATGATTCCGAAAGTACGTGCAGCAATCGCATGTATCCATGGTCAAGTACGTGAGGTCGTCATTGTAGACGGCAGCGAACCCCAAATCCTTAGTCGAGTGCTAGGCGGAGAAATCATCGGAACAAGAATCATCCGTATGCAATAAGGTTCATTTGGGTTCTTATACAAGATAAAAAATATGTGCATGGCTTTTTTTATAAGAAATCTAATATTACACGATAACGTAGAGTGCAGAACCAATTTGATGAAACAAGTAAGGCGAGAACGGAGAGGACAGAAATAACCTGAAGAAGCGGAGCGTGCGCCTTTATCACAGGATTTTCCCCATTGAAGGGGAATAAAAAAAATCCGGGGATAACAGCGATCGGAAGGTTGTTCTGTCATCGAAGTGGAAGTATGCATACGTTCGAAAGATAGTTCTGCAATCGGGTGGTCTAGTGTAAATCAGGTTTCTTAATATAATTGCTCGTGCACCAACCAATAAGGAGTGATATGGTCATGGCAAAAGGCAACGAACAGCCAGGTTCTGGCACAGCGGTAGCGGGCGCAACAGCAACAGGTGCAGCAGCACAGACGGAAAGCTCGCTTTTCCAAACGTATGCGCGTTATCCAATCAGTCTGGTTAAAGGTAAAGGCAGCTGGTTGTGGGACGATCAGGGCAACCGCTATCTCGATTTCATGTGTGGCCTCGCTGTAACTAGCCTGGGCCATGCACCGGAGAAAGTTGGAGCCAAGCTGAAAGCTCAGATTGATGAGTTGTGGCATGTGTCCAACCTGTTCCAGATTCCAGGCCAGGAGAAGGCAGCAGCATTGCTGACAGCCAATACATGCGCTGATGCAGTGTTCTTCTGTAACAGTGGTGCCGAAGCGAACGAAGCGGCTATTAAAGTAGCCCGCCGTTATCACCAGAAGGTGAAAGGCACAGATCGCTATGAAGTGATCACATTTGCCCAGTCCTTCCATGGACGGACGCTTGCAACACTGACAGCAACCGGACAGGATAAGGTGAAAGAAGGATTTTTGCCATTGCCAGCGGGATTTGTAACCGTACCTTTGCATGATATCCCTGCACTGGAAGCGGCAATTGGACCCAACACAGCAGCTATTATGCTGGAAATGGTTCAGGCCGAGGGTGGTGTATATCCTGTTGAGCCGGAATTCGTCAAACATGTACGGAAATTGTGTGACGAGCATGGATTGTTGCTCATTGTTGATGAAGTACAAACAGGAATGGGACGTACGGGTAAACTGTTTGCACACGAACATTATGGCATTGAGCCAGACGTGTTCACCGTTGCCAAAGGTATCGGCAGTGGTTTCCCTGTAGGAGCGATGCTGGGTAAAGGTTTCCTGCGGGATGCGTTCACACCAGGTAGCCATGCGACAACATTTGGTGGAACACCGCTTGCTTCATCCGTTGTGATTGCAACAATCGAAACGATGCTGGAAGATCGTTTGCCAGAGCGCGCAGCGGAGATGGGTGAATACCTGATGAGCTCCCTGCGGAATCGTTTGGAGGGCAATTCCTTTGTGAAGGAAGTTCGTGGCTTGGGATTGTTGGTCGGTATCGAATGTGCTGAGCCGGTAGGTGATATTGTGCTTGCTGGGCAAAAACGCGGTATCTTGTTCGTCTCTGCAGGACCGAATGTGATTCGTTTGCTTCCGAACCTGTATGTGAGCAAAGAAGAGATCGACGAGGCCGTATCGCTGGTAGGCACATTGATCGAAGAGCACGTAGCGGCGAAAGCCTAACATAAAAATGAGAACCTTTCTGTCTCGGGGCCATTACAGGCCTCGAAGCAGAATGAGATGATGAATCCCTGTAGCCGCGCGGTGAAATTGCAGAAGGCGGGAATGGATAAACTCGAGAAGCATCCAGACAAAGTGTTAACGTTGCTATCTCTTCTGCCCATGCGGGTGCAGGGAACCGGAAATAAGGAGGACATTATACATGACAGCACAACAAACGGAAAAGATTCAAAAGATTGATCTGAGAGGCCGGGATTTTATCGAATTCACGGACTACACGGCAGAGGAGATTCGTTATCTGCTTGATCTCGCGATTGAGATTAAAGGCAAGCAAAAAAGCGGTGTACCTTTTCAACCGTTGAAAGGTAAAACGATCGGACTTATTTTTGAAAAATCATCCACACGTACGCGTGTATCCTTTGAAGTGGGTATGTTCCAATTGGGCGGACATGCACTTTTCCTGAGCAAAAATGATATCCAGCTGGGTCGCGGGGAAACAACACATGATACAGCCAAAGTATTGTCCCGTTACCTGGACGGCATCATGATCCGTACCTTTGGACACCATAATGTAACTGAACTGGCAGAGCATGCGGATGTGCCGGTCATTAACGGCCTGAGCGATGCAGCGCATCCTTGTCAGGTACTGGCAGACTTCCAAACGGTGCTGGAGCATAAAGGCAAGCTGGCAGGTCTGAAAATGGCCTACATCGGAGATGGCAACAATATGGCACACTCCCTGATGCTCGGTGCAGCGAAGATGGGAATGCATGTTGCTGTAGCAACGCCAGAAGGTTATGAGCCGGATAGTGCAGTTGTGGAGCAGGCACGCATTATCGCACAGGAGAGCGGTTCTGAAGTGACTGTAACGTACAGTGCACAGGAAGCAGCCAAAGATGCAGATATCGTGTACACGGATGTATGGGCAAGCATGGGCTTTGAAGAAGAGCAGAAGATCCGTGAGCAGGCATTTGCCGCATATCAAGTGGACGAGGAACTGATGAAAGGCGCGAAGCCGGACTACATGTTCTTGCATTGTCTGCCAGCACACCGCGGCGAAGAAGTAAGTGCCGGTGTAATTGACGGACCGAACTCCCTGATCTTTGATCAGGCGGAGAATCGCTTGCATGCACAGAAAGCCTTAATGGCTGCATTAATGAGCGAATAGATGTTGTTTGCCTTTATGGGTTGATTTTAGGCGCAGATTTCGCGATGATAGATAAAAGTTTATAGCAACTGATCTTGGGGAGGACCATCGAACATGGCTAAGGAAAAAATTGTACTCGCGTATTCAGGCGGGTTGGACACATCTGTAATTTTGAAATGGTTGAAAGAAACGTATGATGCAGAGATTATCGCGTTCACAGCGGATATTGGACAAAAGGATGAACTGGATGGCTTGGAGGAAAAAGCACTGGCAACAGGCGCTTCCAAAGTATACATTGACGATCTGCGCGATGAGTTCGCGAAAGATTTCATCTATCCGATGTTCCAGGCGGGTGCCCTTTATGAAGGACAATACCTGCTCGGTACAAGTATCGCTCGTCCACTGATCGCTAAACGCATGGTCGATATCGCTCGTGCAGAAGGTGCTACAGCCATCGCTCACGGCGCTACAGGTAAAGGAAATGACCAAGTTCGTTTTGAGCTGAACGCGGCTGCGCTGACACCAGACATTAACGTAATTGCACCTTGGCGTCTGGAAGAATTCCGTAACCAATTCCCGGGACGTGCCGAGATGATTGCTTACGCTGAAAAACATGGTATTCCGGTAACCGCATCTGCGGCTAAACCATACTCCACAGACCGTAACTTGCTGCATATCAGCTATGAGAGCGGTGTGCTCGAAGATCCATGGTTCGATCCAAGTGCGGACGAAAACAAAGACATGTTCCTGCTGAGCAGTGCACCTGAAGATGCACCAGATCAAGCGGAATATGTTGAACTGGAATTCGAACAAGGTGACTGTGTCGCGCTGAACGGTGAGCGCTTGAGCCCACTGCAAGTGATGGAGCAACTGAACGAGCTGGGTGGCAAACATGGTATTGGCCGTGTAGATATGGTTGAGAACCGTTTTGTTGGTATGAAGAGCCGTGGCGTGTACGAAACACCAGGTGGAACAATCTTGTTCACCGCACATCGCAAAATGGAATCCATCACGATGGATCGTGAAGTGATGAACCTGCGTGATAGCCTGATCACACGTTACAGCACACTCGTTTACAACGGTTTCTGGTTCGCACCGGAACGTCTGGCGCTGCAAGCGCTGGTGACTGAAAGCCAGAAGAACGTTACAGGTACGGTTCGTGTAAAACTTTACAAAGGAAATATCATCGGCGCTGGTGTGAAAAGTCCTGTCAGCCTCTACAATCCGGACATCGCAACGATGGAAGCTGATCCAACGCAAGCCTACGATCAAGGCGATGCAACAGGCTTTATCCGCCTGAATGCACTGCGTTTGAAAGTAAACTCCGGCGTGGAGCAAAACAAAAACTAATTTCAACCTGCACAATAAAGCTACATCAATATAAATGACAAGGCAGGCCGTTCTTGCACATCTGGCAGGAGCGGCTTTGTCCATGAGCGAAAGGGGAGTACTCACTGTGAGCAAGCTGTGGGGAGGACGTTTTACAAAACAAACCAATCATTTGGTTGAGGAATATACGGCATCGATCAATTTTGACAAAGCTTTGGCTGAGGAAGATATCCAGGGCAGTCTGGCCCATGTGACGATGCTGGGCAAATGCGGTATTCTTCCGGCGGAAGATGTAGAGACCATCAAAGAAGGTCTGATCACCGTTTTGCACAAAATCCGTGCAGGTGAAGTGGAATTCTCCGTATCGGACGAAGACATCCACATGAATATTGAGAAAAACCTGATCGAAACGATTGGCCCTGTAGGCGGTAAACTACATACAGGCCGTAGCCGGAACGACCAAGTTGCAACGGATATGCATTTGTACCTGCGTGAGCGCGTCGTTGGATTTGTGGGCATGCTGCATTCCTTGCAGGAAGCACTGATTGGACAAGCGAAAGATAACCTCGATACCATCGTACCGGGTTATACGCATCTTCAACGGGCACAGCCAATTCTGTTCGCACATCACCTGATGGCGTATGTCTCCATGTTCCAACGGGATGCAGAGCGTCTGATGGACAGTTACAAACGTATTAACATCCTGCCACTGGGCGCAGGTGCGCTTGCAGGCACAACATTCCCGATTGACCGTCATTTTGTCGCGGAACAACTGGGCTTTGATGGCGTGTACGAGAACAGTCTGGACGCGGTAAGCGACCGTGACTTTATCGTTGAGTTTCTGGCGGCGGCTTCGCTGATCATGACTCACTTGTCCCGTCTGAGTGAAGAGCTGGTATTGTGGAGCAGCACGGAGTTTGGTTTTGTGGAATTGGACGATGCATTCTGCACAGGCAGCAGCATCATGCCACAGAAGAAAAACCCGGACGTTCCTGAACTCGTGCGTGGTAAAACAGGACGTGTGTACGGCAACCTGATCGGTTTGCTGACGGTACTGAAATCTCTTCCACTGGCATACAACAAAGACATGCAGGAAGACAAAGAAGGCATGTTTGATACTGTAGCGACGTTGGAGGGTGCACTGCAACTGTTTGCTCCAATGATCGCAACAATGACAGTGAACAAGGATCGAATGCGTCAAGCGGTCAACCAGGATTTCTCCAACGCTACGGATATTGCCGACTTCCTCGTAGGCGAAGGTTTGCCTTTCCGTCAGGCGCATGAAGTGATTGGTAAAACAGTGCTGTACTGCATCCAGAACAGCAAGTATTTGCTGGATCTGACGATTGATGAATTCCGTCAGTTCTCACCACTGTTTGATGACCGGATCTATGATGTGCTGCAACCGGAAGCGGTTGTGAACGCTCGTAATGTCTACGGCGGAACAGCTTCGGGTCAAGTTGCTGAAGCCATCGGACGCAGTGAGAAGGTACTGGAGATCACCGAGCAATGGATTACGAACCGCGGTTAATGCCACCGCTACTATAAGGTACCCTTACCGATACAACAGTACAACAAAGAAGCAGGCCAGAGAACTTTGTTCTCAGCGGCCTGCTTTTTGTGTTTTACAGCGATATGTTTTAAATATATTCAACTCAACCGCGAACGGAAGGAAGGTTGTTCTGTCATCGGAGTACCAGCCTTCTTTATCCTCAGTAGCTCCCAATGATCCACTAATCGCGCTTGGGCAAAGGCAACCATTTCAATACATCTTGGATCTTGGCATCCCAGTAGCCCCACTCATGTTCACCAGGCCCTTCCTCGTATGTCAATGCGAAGTTCGTTTGTTCACAGGCATGCCGGAAGGTTTGATTATCCTCATACAGGAAATCTTCCGTTCCGCAACATTGGTAGAGCAAAGGTCGAGGACTTTCGCTAGATTGATTTTCTTTTAACAGATGGATTAGATCGTTCTCTGTACCTGTCACCTCGGGTCCGAAAATCCGCTGTAACTCCGTCTGTTGTAATGCTGAGGATGCATTTCTATCCATATGTGCAGACATGTCGAGTGCTCCAGACAGACTGGCAGCTGCAGCATATTGATCTGGTTTACGAAGGGCCAGCTTGAACGCCCCATAGCCACCCATGGATAATCCGGCAACGAAATTGCCCTCCCTTTGATCTGACAGCGGGAAGAAAGAACGAGCAAGTGCCGGCAGTTCTTCACTGATAAAGCTCCAATAACGTCCGCCTTCTACCATATCGGTATAGAAGCTGCGATGTACCTGTGGCATAACAACAGCGATCCCGAGGTTTGCTACATAACGTTCGATGGAAGTCCGGCGCAGCCAGATGGAATCATCATCAGACAGACCGTGCAGCAGGTACAGGGTTGGGTGCAACCCTTTGCCAGTCACATTCTCCATACCGATCTGATTGTGGGTTTGTTGCGGCAGAATGACATGCATGCTGGTGCTAAGCCCAAGCGTATCCGAGTAAAAATCACATTTAATAAGTGCCATGAGTATAAGAAACCCCTTTCATAAGTTTGTTAACCACGTGTTCTGACATGAGACGATGGGATGAAAATCGGATGCCTAGGCCTCCAAAGTGTTTATATGTAACAGGTTATACGCATTATGCTTCCATTGCAATAACAAGATCTATAGTAGAAAACAAAGAATTTCACACCAGTGGTTAAAGTGGAAATCTGTAATCTGATCATCGATTTTTCAATGCGGTTTACAACGTAACAATGTTATGTTACACTCATTTCAATAAAAAGGGGGACCATATATGACGGATGATTTGATCTCCAAGAAAGAATTGTTGGACCTGACAGGAATCTCATACGGCCAGTTATACCGTTGGAAGCGGAAAAATCTCATTCCGGAAGAATGGTTCATTCGGAAGTCTTCCTACACCGGACAAGAGACCTTTTTTCCCAAACAACAGATATTACTTCGCATTGACAAGATTCTCAATATGAAAGACGGATTATCGCTGGATGAGCTGGCAGACGTGTTCTCACCTACGTTGGGTGAAGTAGAGATGTCTGCACAGCAACTATTAGAGCGAAACATTGTTTCACAGATCTCGCTGGATCTGTTAAAAGAAGCAGGTCGAGAACAACCGTTGTATGCTTTGGAGCAGATTATGATGCTCTACGTCCTTGATAAGCTGTTAATGAGCGGAGATATTACTCGGCAAGAGGGTGCTTTGCTGATCGAAGTGATGTCCGAACATTATTATCGTTTTACAGGCAAACCCAGCGAACTCGTGCTTATTCGTAAGATGGGTGTTCCTTCATTCATGCTGGTAACAGCAGGAACGGAGTTTTATTTTGACAATGGTGTGAAAGTGGTTCTTAGGCAGCCGATGGGAACATTTATGGAAGAATTAAAACTCAAATTGGGATAAGGAGAGGATCATCTATGGAAGAGCGGAATAAGCGGAATGATCTGAATGTGGCGGGCATAAGTCAAACGGCAGGCGGGAATTTTCACCGTGTATCTATTGATGGCATGGCTAAGGTGAACGGTAACCTGGACTGCACCTCTATGGAAGTGAATGGAACATTGAAGATGCACGGCGCTTTGAGCTCCGAGAGTGCAACGATTAACGGCATGTGCACGTTGAATGGACCTCTGACCAGTTCTCGTGTTCGGGTGGATGGTTTGACGACGATTAACGGAGATCTCCATAGCGCTGAGCTTGAAGTGAACGGAAAGTGTACCGTACGTGGAAGAGTGGATGGGGAACGAATTGATATTGGCGGTGTGATCGATATTGAAGGGGATGTGCAATGCGAGTCCCTGAATGTACGGGGCAATATTAAGATCAGCGGCTTACTGAATGCGGGAACAGTGGAGATCAGGCTGCATACATCTTCTTCGGCTAAAGAGATTGGCGGAGAGCGTATCGATATTCGTCGCAAGGAACAACAGAATGGATTTTGGAAAAGTATTGGTCTGGGCGGGACCCCTTCTTTTAAGACATCCTTAATTGAGGGCGATGAGATTGTGCTGGAAGATACCGAAGCTGATATTGTTCGGGGGAGTAACATTTTTATCGGTCGCGGCTGTAACATCAGGCTGGTCGAGTATTCAGGTCAACTTGAGGTAGATCAGGATGCCAAGGTGGGCAGCAGTCAGCGAATATAAAGTTTGGATATGGAGAGAAAGGGGTGGGATCGACATGAATAACAATCATGGGCGTTCATTGGACAAAAAAATGGATATCAGCATCGTTGGTGATGGCAGTTCTTCGGGTGGCGTGTACGGCAAGATTAAGGTCGTAGGGGACGCGTCCTTTAACGACAATCTATCTTGTGATCGATTCAAATGTACGGGTACATCGGTCATATACGGATCACTTGAATCCACAGATATTAAAATCACGGGAACCCTTACTCTGAGAGAGCGAGTGGCCAGCAACGAAGGTGAGGATGGCATCCAGGCTTCTGGCCTGCACGCTAAAGCTGAGCATATAAAAGTGGTCGGTGAGCTTCATCTGTCAGGGGATTGTCAGGCAGAAAATATCAAGCTGAACGGGCGTTTGACGATAGCGGGGATGCTCAGCGCTGAACACATCACACTCAAAATCATGGGTCCATCCCAGGTCAAGGAAATGGGCGGTTCCATCATCTCGGTGAAGAGTGGCCGGTTGAATGACTTGTTTACGGGGAGTAAGTCAATTCTCAAAGCACAGGTTATTGAAGGTGATGATATTGAATTAGAGAATACGGAGGCCGAGATTGTCCGTGGCGATAAAATAAAAATCGGTCCTGGTTGCCGGATTGGTACAGTGGAATATCGTTCATCTCTGCAAATTCATCCGCAATCGGAAGTTTTGCTGCAAAGCAATCGGTCCTTGGACTGATTAACGAAAACTTCTTTTCGGATATACTAATGCAGTCATATGAATAGAGCGTGAATGGAGAGATTGAGTACAATGGTTGCACGTAAGAACAGTATTGGATTGGTGCTGGCAGGGTTACTGCTCAGCATACTAATGGCTTCAATGGATAACACCATCGTGGCAACAGCTATGGGGGACATTGTCGGGAAGCTGGGTGGGCTCGACAAGTTCGTCTGGGTTACCTCCGCGTACATGGTAGCTGAGATGGCAGGAATGCCGATCTTCGGTAAGTTATCCGATATGTATGGACGGAAGAAGTTTTTTGTATTTGGTATTATTGTGTTTATGCTTGGCTCAGCGCTGTGCGGAACGGCAACGTCTATTGTGGAATTGACGATGTACAGAGCGATTCAAGGTATTGGTGCGGGGGCCTTGGTGCCGATTGCCTTTACGATCATGTTTGATGTCGTTGCACCAGAATCTCGTGGTAAATTGGGTGGATTGTTTGGAGCCGTCTTTGGCCTCTCCAGCGTATTCGGACCTCTGCTCGGTGCTTACATTACCCAGTATGCGACATGGGAATGGGTATTCTATATCAACCTGCCGCTAGGCTTGATTGCATTTGTGTTTATTGCGTTCTTCTATAAAGAATCCCATCAGCATCAATCCCAACAGATCGACTGGCTGGGTGCTGTAACGCTGATCGGTGCTGTTGTGTGCCTGATCTTTGGTCTGGAACTTGGCGGCAAAACATTTGCCTGGGGTTCGTGGCAGATTCTTGGCTTGTTTGCCGGATTTGTAGCATTAGCGCTGCTCTTCCTTTTTGCAGAAACCAAAGCCAAAGAACCAATCATCTCCTTCAACATGTTCCGTAACCGGGTCTACTGGTCCAGTAACGTTATTGGTATGTTCAGTGGTGCGGCGTTCATTACAGCATCCGTGTACATTCCGATCTTCATACAGGGGGTACTTGGTGGTAAAGCGACCAACTCCGGTCTTGTGCTGCTGCCCATGATGCTTGGGTCCGTTGTGACGGCGTCCTTGGGCGGGGTGCTGATGACCAAAATCAAGTATCGTAATATCATGATCCCTACGTTAGCCTTGCTTGTCATTGGACTTGGGTTGCTGACTACACTGGATGAGACTTCATCCCTTTGGACGATACGTATCTACATGGTGATGGTTGGTCTGGGTGTCGGTGCTTCGTTCTCCGTACTTAGCAATGCAGCCATGAACGCATTTGAACCGCAAAGACGTGGAGCCGCAAGCTCCACACTTAACTTTTTGCGGTCCCTCGGTATGACGATGGGCATTACGATCTTTGGTATCGTACAGAGCCAGGTATTTACGCGTAAAATGAACGATGCTCTCGCTGGTTCAGCTGCGGAAGCAGGTGGTGCTTCAGCGGGTGGCGTGCCGCAGGGAGTGGATCTGACCGATCCACATGCGCTGCTCTCACCAGAACTTAGACAGGCGATTCCGCCTCAGGTGCTGGATACCATCACACATGCCCTGTCCTCTTCCATCGTGCAGTTATTTGCCTGGGCTGTCATTCCGGCTGCACTCGCGTTGGTCGCTTCCTTCTTCATGGGGAAAGAGAAGATGGTTGTAGGCGAAGAGCAAGGCGAATACACTGGCGGTCACTAATCCGTTGTGCAGTATACTGTTAGTTACGGTAGTAAAGCTGATTGTAGCTTGGTAAAACTCGAATAACATATCTAAAACCATGAAAAGACACACTTCTCGCGTATCCCCAAAAGGGGCGGGATGTGTGTCTTTTTGTTTTTGTATGAATCGAACATAAGCCTAAGGCTGTTTCGTATCGCTAATCCCGTCCTCGACCACAGAAGGCCCTTGCGGGTCAGGCAGGCTGCTATGACCGGAGCGGGCAATCAGGCGATTCTGAGCTTTGTACGTGTCCCGTGTAATCGTTTTGGATTCGACCACTTTGCCGTCCAGCCTCTTGGTTCTTACCGTCTCAACAATATATCCAGGCTGCCCGTCCTGCAGCACCTGCTGTGCACCATCAGGCAGTACAGTGCTGGACACATACTTTACCGGAACACTTAATGTTTCAATGGTACGAGATTCAAGTGCATAGCTGACATTCTCCGGGAATGTGCCGAAAAATTTCACCATCAATTGGTGGTTCTTCACCTCTGCATGAATGAGTAAGGATTTTCCGGTATTATTCTTGAAGCGAAAATTGATGGCTCCGGAGGCAAAGGTGGCATCCAGTCCTTTTGGCAAATATTTGACCGGCAGGGAATGGTTGCGACGCTCAATAATATCAAGACCCGTCAATAGCGCTGCGTTATACACCGTACTGGATACCTGGCAGATTCCCCCGCCAATTCCGGGGGTGAGTCTTCCATTGACAATGACCGGGGCCTCACGAAACCCATACTCCTTTTCAGCTTTACGGACGACCTTCTCATAATCGAATATGGCATCTGGTGGCAAAATCATGCCGTTAATCGCTTCCGCCGCTGCGCTGACATTATGTATCCGGCCTTCACTACTATTGCCCAGACCTGTGGAGAACTGGATGATCTTTCGGTCAATGCCTTCCTGGCGCAGCGAATCAAGAGTTATTTCAGGTTTCAGCGTATACAGTGGTACCTGGATCAGCAATGGGGCTGGTTTTTCATCCGGGTTCAGTACACTGAAATCTCGGTGCAACTTGGTCTGAATGAGATTTGTGAGTGTATCCCAATCAATCCGGCGGACGCCCTTTTCCGGGATATACTGGACTTTGTTACTTGTGGTAATGCGGCGAACAGCGTCCGCAGGTGTACCGAAGGTTTCTTTTTCCCAGGCAGGGCTGAGATGTTCTTGGAGTGGTCTTGAGTTGTAGGTCATATCGAGAGAGAACTCTTTCGGAAAATGATAACGTGCATAAGCGCGTTCCCACAAGTTACCTTCCTCTAGCCGCTGTATCGCGGCTTCCAAGCTGTTAACGTTGTAGCTCACCCCCACCTGAGCTGCGCTATACGACATCGTCTGGGGGTTGGGTTCAGTCACTTCAAAGGTGACAGGCCAGTCCTCCAGCTTTTGGATCTTTTCATGCAATTCATGCAATACGTTCTTGCGATTCTTCTCTTCCACCAGCATGCCGCCAACATGAACATCTTTGGGCAGGGCAGGTTGATTCACGTACATGTACAGCAATCCATAAGACGCGGAGCCGATCAAGAGGATGGAGAATAGAACAATGACCGTCAGATGTATTTTTTTCATAACCGTACGCTCCTTTATACTTCAGTTGTTCCCGACTTTGTAACACTTTCTATATATATGATCCAATGCAGGAAAACTTTCGGGTACTCAATAGGTAACAAATTTGTTACAATAAACTTCATATGAATCCATGCTTCACCATTGAAACAGGAACGAAGTGGATTTTTCCCTGATGAAATTCAGGTCTTTTTAAAGGAAATGCCGGGATTGTGTCGAAATGATAATGGCTAACTATGCGAGCAGGAAGTGATGATGTGATAGAAATGCAGGACGTGTGGAAGACCTACGCCAATGGGACCCACGCATTACAAGGGGTGTCGGTGAAGATCGACCGCAATGAATTTGTCTATATCGTCGGTCCGTCCGGCGCAGGTAAATCGACATTTATGAAATTGATGTACAGAGAAGAAGTTCCGACCAAAGGACAAATATCCATTAACGGATTTAATATTGGTAAGTTGAAGCCAAGAAAGATTCCTTATGTGCGTCGTAACATCGGCGTTGTGTTCCAGGATTTTCGTCTGCTGCCACGGATGACAGCATTTGAGAATGTGGCATTTGCCATGGAAGTTATTGAAGCACCGAAGCGTCATATCAAGAAACGAGTGATGGAAGTGCTTGATCTGGTGGGACTGCGCAGCAAGGCGGGTCGTGAACCTTCACAGCTTTCTGGTGGAGAACAGCAGCGTATTGCTATTGCACGGGCTATCGTCAATAACCCATCGGTTATTATCGCCGATGAACCTACAGGTAACCTCGATCCGGAGACGTCGTGGGGCATTATGCAACTGCTGGATGAGATTAATTTCCGGGGGACAACCATTGTTATGGCGACCCACAACAAAGACATCGTGAATACGATGCGTAAACGGGTAATCGCGATTGAACGTGGACAGATTGTACGGGATCAGATGAGAGGGGAATACGGTTATGAATTTTAGTACTCTCTTGCGCCATCTGCGGGAGGGATTCAAAAACGTATTCCGCAACGGCTGGATGTCTGTAGCCTCCATCATGTCCATCATTGTGTCGCTACTGATTCTTGGAGTGTTCATGCTACTGGTGCTCAATGTAAATTCCATGGCGAATCAGGTTGATAGCCAAGTGGAGATCAGCGCGTTCCTCGAACTGAATGTGGACGAGAACCTGCGTAACACACTGGAGAAAGAAATCAGCGCGATGCCTGAAGTAAGTGAGATTCGTTTTGTGTCCAAGGAAGAAGGACTCAAGGAATTCCGTGAGCGTCTTGGAGAGAGTGCGGATAACGTGCTTAGCGGTTTCGATGTGGACAATAACCCACTGCCAGAGACCATTGAAGTTGAGGTCATTGAACCGGAAACCGTCACTTTTGTGGCGCAAAAAATCGAAGCTTTAAACGAAAAACACCCGGAGAAGCCAATCATGAAAGTGAACTACGGCAAGGAAACGGTGGAAGTGTTGTTCAAATTTACGAAGCTTGTTCGTAACATCGGATTTATTTTTGTCGGGGGACTGGGTCTCATGTCCATGTTCCTGATCTCGAATACGATTCGCGTAACGATTCTGGCACGTCGCCGGGAGATTGGAATTATGAAGTTGGTTGGTGCAACCAATACCTTTATTCGCTGGCCTTTCTTTATTGAAGGTGCACTCATTGGATTTATTGGCTCGGTCATTACGGTTGGTGTGCTGTTTGTTGGATACAGCCAGTTGATGAACACGATTGGTCAGGATGTCTTCATGCAGATGCTTAACTTGATTCCGCTCGGCGAAATCTGGTTGCTGTTTGGAACCCTGTTGATCGGACTCGGTGTGCTGGTAGGTATTTTGGGAAGTACACTGTCCATTCGGAAATCACTCAACGTTTAATTTTGTTTTCAACGATGGAATTGCAGAATATGTCGATAAGAATGGCAAAGCAGGTTCATTCATGGACGCTGTTTGACGATATGTAGGAAAGACGGAGTCTTTTAAGATTGAAGAAAGCAAAGAACATGCTGTTCACCACCTGTGCAGGTTGCTTTCTTGTGAAATCATAGGATGGGGGATCATCATTTTGAAAAAAACCGCTTCGCTGCTGGCCTTTACGTTATTGGCCAGTTTGACGCTTCAACCTTCTGACGGATATGCCAAGAGTAGCATCAGCGATATTGACCAACAGATTCAGCAACTGGAGAGCAAGGCGGCTTCTGCCAAGCAGGAACAAAAAAAAGCGGCTTCCAACAAAAAGGAAGCACAGCATTACAAGAACAAAACCAACGCTTATCTGAAGGTTGTTATGGAACAGATCAATGTCGTTAGTGATGAACTGGCCAGTGTATCCTTGCAAATCGAGAACACGGAGGAAGATCTCCGTACAACGAAAAAAGATCTGCAAGCGGCAGAAGAACGCATCGTTGCAAGGGAAAAATTGTTGGAGTCACGTGTGCGTCTGATGTACACGGACGGTGCTGTGTCCTATCTGGATGTATTGTTGTCCTCCACTAGCTTCACAGACTTTCTGACCCGTGCGGATTCACTCAAAACGATTGTGGATCAGGATCAGCATCTGCTGGATGAGCACAAAGCGGACAAGCAACTTGTCGTGGACAAAAAGGCAGAATTGGATGTGCAATATGCGGAAGCCAAGAGTCTGTATGCACAGAAGAAACAGCGTAAGTCCCAATTGAATGAAAAGGAAGCGGAAAAGCAAGTGCTTCTCGCTTCATATGATGCTAAAATTGAAGAGTCAGAAGAGCTGACACAAGAGCAGGAAGATGTATTAATGCAGATTGCCAGCAAACGTTCGGCACTTCTTCAAGAGAAAAATAAATTGCGTGAACAGCAGGCAGCCGCCGCAGCCAAAGCAAAAGCCGCGGCAGCAGCCCGGGCGAAAGCTGCAGCCAAGACGCCAACCAGAGTGAGTTCGGATAGCAGCAGTGAGGTCACGTATTCATCCGGTAACGGTATCTTCTCAAGACCGGTATCTGGAGGACGCATTTCTTCTCCATTCGGCCCCCGTACCCATCCAATTACGGGTGTAGTGGGTAAGATGCATAACGGTGTTGATTTCGCTGTGCCTGTGGGAACTTCGGTTCACGCTGCTTCTGGCGGAATCGTGATCATGGCTGAATGGTATAGCGGTTATGGTTATACGGTTATTGTGGACCACGGCGGTGGACTATGGACGTTATATGGTCACTTGCGCGAAGGTGGATTCAAAGTCAGCAAGGGAGACACAGTAAGCAAAGGGGATACCATTGCGGAGTCAGGAAATACAGGGAACTCTACTGGACCTCACTTGCACTTTGAAGTGAGAGATAACGGTACCGCTGTAAATCCGATGAACTATTTGTAATTAGTGCTCCATCGTTCGAATGGAAAAAACATATTCCGTACAAGCTAGACATATAATAAGCTGGCATGTTCAGGGAATGGATTCTGGCAACAATGGAATCGGACACGCTTCAAAACTAAAGGCGGTGACAAACGGATGATGAAGAAAAGATCGGCGCTACTGCTTGTCATTGTGGGTCTCCTGGGTGGTAGTTTGCTAACCCTGGTACTGATGACTTACCCGGGAATAGCGAATCAGACCACAGCGGGCGAAGGTTTGCTGGCTAGTGTAACCGGCAATACACAGCAGAAGAACGATTTGAAAAAGATTGAAACTGCGATGGATTTGATCTCCAGCAACTATTATAAAGACGTGGATCAGACCAAATTGATTGACGGTGCGATCAACGGCATGATGGACTCGCTTGGTGATCCGTACTCCAACTATATGGGGCAGGAAACGGCTGCTCAGTTTGAAGAGTCGATCGAAGGTTCATTTACCGGTATTGGCGCAGAGGTATCCTCACAGGATGGAAACGTTGTTGTTGTTTCCCCGATCAAAGGATCCCCTGCCGAGAAAGCGGGTATTCGTGCAAAAGATATGATTATGTCAGTCAACGGCGAATCCCTGCAAGGTTTGGAACTGAACAAGGCGGTCAACAAAATCAGAGGTCCCAAGGGCAGTGAAGCGAAGGTACAGGTCAAACGTGCCGGATCTTCCGAGCTGATTGAATTTGTCATTGTACGGGATGACATTGATCTGGAGACCGTATATGCTCACATGGAGGATGGCGGAATTGGCGTTATTGCCATTACTCAATTCTCTTTGAATACGGGCGATCGCTTTAAGGAAGAATTGGCGAAGCTTGAGAAGCAGAACATGAAAGGTCTGGTCATCGACGTACGGAATGACCCAGGCGGTGTGTTGCAAGTTGTTATTGATATCGCTGAGCAGTTTGTTCCTAAAGGCAAGGTTATTGTGCAAGTTGAAGACAAGAACGGCAAAAAGGAACAAAGTAAGTCCAATGGATCAGCCAAAACTTATCCAGTCACAGTCTTGATGAACAAAGGTAGTGCGAGTGCTTCGGAGATTTTGGCCGGTGCATTACAACAGTCAGCAGATGCCAAGTTGATTGGTGAAAACTCCTTTGGTAAAGGAACCGTACAGACGAGTTATGACAAGCAGATGGGTGACGGCAGCTTGCTCAAGATCACCATTGCCAAGTGGCTCACTCCGAACGGAGACTGGATTCATGAAAAAGGAATCAAACCGGATATTGCGGTAGACCAACCGGATTATTTCTCGGTGGCACCGATTAACAAAGAGAAGTTACCACTGAAATATGACAGCAATAGCACGGATGTGAAAAGTGCGCAGACGATGCTGAGAGGACTCGATTTCAAACCGGATCGTGTGGACGGATACTACGACCAGAAGACGGAAGAAGCGGTCAAGGCATTCCAGAAGCAAAAAGGCATTCAGGCTACAGGCCAGATTGACGAGAAAACCGCTGAATCACTGGAAGCGGCTCTGATTGAACGTATTGCCAATCCTCAATATGATGCACAGCTGAAACGCGCGATCGAAAATGTCTCGAAGGATATTTCGTCCGCTGTGTCGAAGCCATAAAGAAGGCTGATTTTCAGCCTTCTTTTTTTCTGAACCGGCTGAAAGAGAGGGGTGACCGACCACAATGGAATGGGTATGGCCGTGGTTAACTACATTAGGGGAAGCTATGTTGCAGTTGTTTATTCAGCCGTTTTATTATATTGCGGTGATCCTGATTGCGCTGATCTATCATCGTCAGTTACTGCAGGAGCGTAAATTGTTTCATGTTCGGTTGCAAAGCTCAATAACACAGACGATTCGTGCGGTGCTCGGAGGCATACTCATCGGTACCATCGTCTCGATCGTGTCCCTATTTCTCGGTGCACATCTTACACTGGGAAGCCTGTTATGCATATGGGCTGCAACATTAATTCTATCCTTGTTTCGTATTCGGTATCTGTGTTTTGCCTACGCAGCCGGGTTACTGGGTGTGCTGCAATTTGGTTTGAATCTGGCTTCAGGCTGGCAGCCATCGGGTTGGATGGGCAGTATCACGGAGGCACTACGTACCCTGGACATGCCCGCACTGCTTGTTCTAGCGGCTCTTCTACATATGGGTGAAGCCTTGTTGGTACGTATGCAGGGGGTATCGATGGCATCACCACTTCTCTTCGAGGGAAAACGCGGGAAACTGGTTGGAGGATATCAACTGCAACAGTTCTGGGCTATTCCTCTACTGATTCTTGTTCCAGTCACAGGAGGTGGCGCGGAGCTGGCATGGAATCCACTGATGAATGCAGGTCATAGTTACATGCTGGTTGCGTTGCCGATTATGCTCGGATTTGGTGAGATAACGCAGAGTATGCTTCCGGGACAAAAGGTGCAGATCTCATCAAAACGGTTGATGATATATGGGGCAACTTTGCTTGTGTTCAGTTTGCTTGCTGCATGGTGGTCTCCACTCATGGTGGTTGCTGCGCTAATCGCATTTATTGGACATGAATTTCTGGTATGGTATAGCGCGTTTGAAGAGCAAAACCGCAGTCCGGTATTTGTCCATCCGCAGCATGGATTGAAGGTACTGGCTGTTATTCCGGAGAGTCCTGCTGCAGATTTGGGGATTGAAGCCGGAGAGACGTTGTACAAGGTGAATGGTAAGTTGGTTCATTCGCCGGAAGAGTTGCATCGTGCTCTGCGGATGAACCCGGCTTTTTGCAAACTTGAGGTGCGCAATCACCAGGGAGAAAGCAAGTTCATGCAACGAGCGATCTATGAAGGCGAGCATCATCAGCTTGGGGTCATTATGGCACCGGACAATCACGAGGTCTGGGCGATTCGTTTACGTCCACTGACGCTGTTCCATGTCATTAATCTCAAATTGTTTGCCCGTCTGAAAAAACCACAAAGGGACGAAGCTCCATTGGCGTTACCGCCAGCCCCAGTTACCAGTGACAAAGGGTCTATTGAGATGTAACTAGCATACGTGATGAAGTATGTTTGCATAAATCAAGCAATGAAAAAAGGTATTTCCGAGCGCCGTCACAGGCAAGGGAAATACCTTTTTTGTTATTGTTTTAACATAAAGATGGCGATTTGAGTCCGATCACGCAAGCACAACTTACCCAGAATATCCGTGACATAGTTTTTGACGGTGCCTTCACTGAGGAACAATTTGGCGGCAATTTCCTTATTGGATAAACCCTCCGATATGGCCTCGGCAACCGCCAGCTCCATACGTGTCAGTCCATAGGCTTCGATTGGATTTTGTGTCAGGGGAATTGCAGCAGGGCGAAGAAGGCCTGCCAATTTGCGGGCAATATCCGGATGGATCAACATATCGCCGTTATGTACGGTCTTGATGCCTTGAATGATTCGCTCAGGGGGCACATTTTTGAGCAAATAACCGCTTGCTCCATTCTGTAATGCCTGAATAATATACTCATCGTCGTCAAACGTAGTCAGCATGAGCACCAGGATTTCAGGAAAACGTGCCTTTATGCGTTTGGTACCTTCAACTCCGTCACATTCCGGCATCCGAATATCCATTAAAACCACGTCCGCAGGCGTTCCTGCTTCAAGCAATTCCAACGCTTCCTGGCCGTTTGAGGCCGTGCCTGTAACACGAATGCCAGACTCGAGTCCGAGCAGCACTTTAAGGCTCTCACGAATGAAATAGTCATCATCGGCGAGAATCAGCCGAATAAGTGGGGGCTGGCCTGAATCATTCTTGTTGTTCACATCATTCCGTTCGGACATGAGAACATTCACTTCCTTTTTTCAGAGTATATCCATCTGGTTTGTTATTGGAATGCGTGTAATCACTGTATACGGATAAGCCGATTGAATCTCCAAGGCTCCTCCCACCATTTGTGTGCGCAGAAGCATGCCTTCCTGTCCTATGCCGTTTCGCTTGGAAGAATGAGGATTGATTTTGCCATCATTACTTACGCTCATACACACTTCCTGATCCCCGAATACCAACTCCACTGTGATCGAAGAAGCATTACCGTGTCGGAGGGCATTGGTCAGGGCTTCTTTGGCATTTTTGTATAAAACAATCTGTATGCTGGGATACAGCACATGAGATGGGCCATGAACTTCATAATTTGTCTTCACGCCGGTATCTCTACCGACTTCCTCTAGGAGACGATCCAGGTCGTAGGCTTTGGATGCATGGGAATTAGGTTGCAGTTTGTGCAGTGTGCTGCGCATATCATCCATACTATCGGCCAATTGATCGCGAATCTGTCGCACCATTTCCGTTCCTTGTTCCCTATCTCGGGGGAGGGTCAGCAGGGCGGCTTCCGACATCATTTTGGTGCGAATCAGTCGATGCCCGATATCGTCATGAAGCTGTCTGGAGATACGGGTACGTTCCTCTGCCTGAGCGACTCCTTCAAGTTGCTTTGCGAATAGTAGTAGTTGCGCACGTGCTTCCTGTAGCTCGTAATGTTTGCTGCGAAGCTCGTCATAGACTTGTTCCAGTTGTCCGCGGCTGCTCGCCGTTCTTGATCCCTGCCAGGACAGAGCCGCTGTGATGAGCAGAAGCAGGTTGCCAAGAACCATCGCAGTTGTCTCTGTGGAGAGTAATGTAGTGGCGGTTGTATTTAGTGTGGTTAACCCTGGCTGTGATGCCTGTGGGACAGAATAATGCCAATGCAAAGCCATATTGTTAGCGACAAGCTGAATTGCAAACATCAACCATCTCCGACTTCCCTCCAGTCTGTATATATACACGTAGAGCACGGATAGAGAGAGGAATAGCAGGAATGGTCCATACGAAGCAATCAGCCAGCAGCCCCAGAGTATTTCGGCCAGAAGCAACAGCCACTGCTGTGTACTTGAACGGTTAAAATCTTTCCACACGGAGAGTCCAAGCGCGATGATGATATACAGGGTGTAGACGGCTTCATTTTCCAAGGGGAGCATCAACAGGTACAGCACGGCTGGAACGAGAATTAATCCGTATTGCAGAAACCGCATCGGCATATGTAAGTGACATCCTTTATATAAAAAGTGGAGTAGAAAATCTCTTGGTAATGCGCCCTTGATTATACCATAAGCAGCATTCGATTCAGGAGATGACTTAAGTCACCTTCGATTCATGACCTTTTATACCTTCGCTACAGATTACGATCCGTTACAATAAAATTATGAAATCCAGCGGCGAAGGCCGAAACGGAAAAGGGGCGTAAAAGGGATGGGCATACTTGAAGTAGATCATGTAGTAAAACGATACGGTAGCAAGCTGTCCGTGGATCATTTGAACCTAAGTGTTGGCAAAGGCGAGATTTTTGGATTGCTCGGTCCCAATGGAGCAGGAAAAAGTACGACCATCAGCATGATTGCAGGGCTCCTGAATATGGATCAGGGTGAAATCAGATTAGATGGGATATCGGTCAAGGAGCGACCGCTAGAAGTAAAGCGCAAGATCGGACTGGTTCCACAGGATCTGGCTTTATACGAAACGATGTCTGCTGCGGAGAATGTGACCTTTTTTGCCAGACTGTATGGACTGCGTGGAAAATTGCTTAAGGAAAGAGTGCAGGAGTCTCTTGAATTTGTAGGGTTGCAGGATAAAGCAAAGGATGCCCCCTCGACCTTCTCTGGCGGTATGAAACGCAGGTTAAACATCGCATGTGCAATTACACATCGCCCGGATCTCATTATCATGGATGAACCGACAGTTGGCATTGATCCGCAATCTCGAAATCATATTCTTGAATCGGTACGCACACTTAACAAGATGGGTTCAACGATCATATATACAAGTCATTACATGGAGGAAGTGGCGGCGATTAGTCACCGGGTTGCGATTATGGATCAGGGGCGAATTATTGCCTGTGGGACTGAAGCAGAGCTGAGAGAACGGGTAGCATCGGAGGAAAAAGTAGTGCTTTCCACTTCCGGTATCGGTCCCGACGTCGTGGAAGAACTGAAACTTCACCCCCGTGTGCGGATGGTAGACGTTTCAGAGAATACACTGACCATTACGCTGCCTTCGGCACAGCAGGATCTGCAGGATCTGCTCTTCATTTGCAGCAAACATGAAGTATCCATTCAGTCGCTCAAGGTTGAAGAGCCGGATCTGGAAACGTTGTTCCTCAATCTGACCGGGCGTACGCTTCGGGACTAGGGGGGAGCAAGAGATGAATATATGGCATATTTGCATCTTTGAATTAAGGCGTATTCTTAAGATTCGATCTGTGGTGTTAAACTTGTTTATTTTACCGTTGTTACTGATTTTTATATTGGGCACGGCACTTTCCAGTACGATGGGTACGGCGGAGGATGTTATTCCGGATACTGTACGTGTGGGAATTATCCATTTGAATACTGAATCTGGTGGAGGATCAAGTACGGTTAATCAAGCGATGGATACATTTGTTAAATCCCCGGAAGTGGCTGAGATGGTCAAGGTGCAGAACTTTACGACTGAAGAAGAGGCCGTTCATTCGCTGCGTACCGGCAAGCTGGACTTTGCTGTAATGATTCCTTCGGATTTTGAGCAAAACGTGATGATGGGGAAAGAGGCCAGGTTACAGTGGATACGAGGAAAGGACAACACACTTAATACCTTGGGTGAAACTTTGTTCACACGTTTTACGGATGAATGGAACCGACAGATGGCGATTACCAAAGTGTTCGGTCCGGAAGTAATTGCTGCCATGGCCTCTGCTTCGGAGTCCGGTGCGGCGAATTCCACCTCCATTGCTGTCACTAATCCAGGTAAGACAGGTACGGCGTATAGTGCCTCCCAATACTATGCAGCTTCCATGCTGGCGATGTTCATGTTGTACTCAGGCATGACAACCAGTACCAGCCTTTTTGGAGAGCGTGATAACAAAACGTTAATTCGCCTTCAGGCTGCGCCGATAGGTAACGGAGTTATTTTCGCCGGCAAAATTGCAGGCAATAGTCTGCTCGCTTTTTTACAGGCAACAACGATCATACTTATGACATATTGGTTCTACGGTGTGGATTGGGGAACCCATCCTTGGTATATTGTGCTGACTTGTGTATGTATCACAATGGCCTCCATGACCCTTGGTGTAATCGTCGCACTGGTATGCAAAAGCACAGCATCGGCCAGTGCAACCATCCAAGGTATCATAGTTGCCATGACATTCATTAGCGGTGGGTTCACGCCCATTCCGATTGATTTTGTACAGCGGCTTAGCGAATTTACGGTTAACCACTGGGCGCTCCAGAGTTTTCTGAGAATGATGCTGGATGCACCTGTACGAGAGATTGTATATAACATTCTAATGTTAGGCGTGGTCTGCGCTGTATTACTGTTCATCTCAGGATTGATCTATAGAAAGGCAGGATACCGATATGAATAGTCTACACATCGCCTGGTTGATGATTAGACGTACACTTGGCCGTAAAATGGGCTTCATTACGTTTCTGCTTCTGCCTTGCCTGGTGATTACAGGAGCAGTTGCTCTTTTTGGAAGCGAGCAGAGTACACGTACTGTTATTCCCTATGTGAATGAGGATGGAGGGGTGGCAGGGACATGGATGATTCATGAACTTGCTGACAAGGAGGAGTATCTGCTCAAACCGATGACAAACGAAGCAGAAGTGAAGGAAGCCATCGCTCAGCAAAAAGGAAGTTCGGGCATCATCATTCCGGCACATTATACGGAGGATCTGTTACAAGGAAAGCCAACCGAAATTCAATTGGTGGAACTGCGTATAAGTGAAAGTTCCTATACCCTACGAGCAGCAGTTGAAGGTTTGACGAGCGGATTGTTACAATCTGCTTCAGCTGTTAAGGTGGCAACAGGTCCTGTCTCAAGTGAGACAGATATACTATCGAGTACACTGAAGCCATTTGAACAGCTTTTACAGGAGATAGGAAAACATCAGGTTGCTGGTGAAGTCACCGATCTGCAGATCTATCCCAAACCAGGCCTGAACAATGTGACTGGATTTACGATTATGTTTATGATGGGGCTGTTGACCAGTGCAGTGGCTGTGATAATGGAAGATCGCAGGAAACGTACGATGGCCAGAGTATACACGGCACCCGTCCGTGCATATGAGATTGCGCTTGGTAATTTCCTGGGCAGCTTTGTCATTGGTATGATTCAGATTGTTCTCGTTTTGGGAGTCAGCAGGTGGCTGCTGCATTATGATGCCGGCATTCCTTTTGGCATTCATTTCATCATCTTGGCCGCTTTCATGCTGGTCTCCATGGGGATCGCAAGTACCGTGGCAGGATTAATCCGTAATCCCAAAAATGCGAATATGTTGAATTCACTTGTCATTATGCCAACCTGCATGATAGGTGGTTGTTTCTGGCCGATCTCGTTGATGCCGGATTATATGCAGAAGCTCGCTAACTTTGTTCCACAGAAATGGGCGATTCAGGCGGTGGGGACGATCTCTGCTGGCGGTACATTGTCGGATATCACATTGCCGTTATTGATTTTGTTTGGCATGGCTGCCATTTTGCTGACTGTAGGCTCTGCGATTCTACGCCCTAGCCAGCCAGGGGTAGAGGCATAAGGTAATACGACATAAAAGAAAGCACGCTCTGCTGAATTGAATTCAGTTAGAGCGTGCTTTCTTTGCATAAGGAATGTTGCATTATGTGAGATATGGATGATTAAGGCTGGAGCTGACGCAGGACCGTTATTTCGACCCGACGGTTCTTTTGTCTTCCCGCGGCTGTGGTGTTGTCACCCGTTGGGCGAGTATCCGCATATCCGGCATACTGGAAGCTGTCCGGGTTAAGCTTCTCAGTATCCAGAAAGAATCGCAATACAGACAGTGCACGTTCTCCTGAAAGCTGCCAGTTATCGGTATAGGCGGAGTTAGCTCCCACAGGAACATTATCGGTGTGACCCTCAATGCTGACAACGGTATTCAGATCGCGGAACAGGCTGGCAAGTTTACTGAGCGTTGGCGCTGCACCGTCCTTTAGAGCGGCCTGTCCCTGGTCAAACAGGAAGCGGTCACTAAGTGTAATGGACAGGCCCTGTGGCTTGTCAGCAACAAAAATCTGATTTTCCAGTTTATTATCCTCGATATATTGGGTAATCACATTGAACAGATTTTGCAATTCCTGCTCCTGTGATCTGAACTGTTCTTCCCGTTCTGTGAGGGGTTTGTTGTCATCATCTGGTGTTGCAGTTTCTTCACCTTTTGAAGGGTCTTCACCCTGCACCTCGGATGGCGGAGTCTCTGTAATCGTCTGTCCGGGCTTCTCACCGAGTCCCTCACCAAGCTCAAGGATAGAGTCGGACGCATTGAATGTATTTTGTAACGATTGAGTAACGACGTCATATTTACCTGAATCCAGATTGCTCATGGCATACATGATGACAAAAAAGATCAAAAGCAGAGTTATGAGATCGGCATAAGTAATCATCCAGCGATCCCGATGATCGATAGTTTCACGTTTTCCGCGCCGTTTACTGCGCCGACTCATCCAATCCCTCCTTTGCTAGGGGGCGTATATGCTGACGATGCGTGAGGGTGAAGGACTCCAGTCTTTTGCGTACAAGCTGGGGATTCTCACCGTTCTGAATGGCAAGTACACCTTCGAGAAGCATTTCCATGGTCTGCACTTCATCGGCACCTCTGGATTTGATCTTGGAGGCAATGGGCAAAAAGATAAGATTGGCACTGGCGACCCCGTACAGGGTTGCGGTAAAGGCAACAGCAATGGCAGGTCCGAGTCCGGTGGGATCGGTCAAACTGCCAAGTACCTGAATAAGTCCCATCACGGTTCCGATGATCCCCATGGTTGGGGCGTAACCACCAGCGGATTCGAATATTTTGGCATAACCCTCATGTTTTTGTTCAATCGAGTCAATCTCCATCTCCAGGATCTGGCGAACCACATCCTGATCGGTACCATCAACAACCATCTGAATACCATCTTGCAAAAATGGATGCGGATGATCCATAACCTTGCGTTCCAATGCAAGTACACCTGAGCGGCGTGCAATTGAAGACATCTCCACCAGTTCTTCGACCCATAAGCCTGATTCATTGTTGTTACGTCCAAAAGCCATACGCAGGGCAGCTGGAATCGTACGAAGGCGATGCGCCGGGAAACTGGCAACTACAGCAGCAATCGTTCCACCGAATACAATTAAAGCAGCCGTTTTTTGCAGGAGACCGGACAATTGGCCGCCTTCCCACAAAAAACCGCTAATGACTGCGGCAATTCCGGCAATAATACCGATAAGTGTCGCAATATCCATAAATTAACCCACTCCTATCTTCATTTCACGTTTGCATCACTAAAACGAACGAGGTATAATTAAACGGGAACAAATATTCCTATTACTATAAGTTTTCCCATGTGAAAATTCGGGGAACTTCGACAATATATAGTGACTATTATTTTAGACGATAGGGTGAGATACGGCAATGAGCGATATTATAATGAGCGACAAAACGTTCGAAATCGAGTCAGAGTTTTCTCCCCAAGGTGATCAGCCTGCTGCCATTAAAGAATTGGTGAAGGGTGTTCAGGAGGGGAAAAGGTACCAGACACTGCTGGGTGCAACGGGTACGGGTAAGACGTTTACGATAGCCCAGACGATAGCCCAACTGCAACGTCCGACGCTGATTATTGCACACAACAAAACGTTGGCAGCGCAGCTTGCAAGTGAGTTCAAAGATTTTTTTCCTAATAACATGGTTGAGTATTTCGTCAGTTATTACGATTATTTTCAGCCAGAAGCATATATCCCGTCCTCCGATACGTATATCGAGAAGGATTCAAGTATTAATGAAGAGATCGACAAACTGCGGCACGCAGCGACAAGTTCGTTGTTTGAGCGCAGGGACGTCATCATTGTAGCGAGTGTTTCCTGCATTTATGGTTTGGGTTCACCGCACTCGTATTCAAGCATGTTGCTGTCACTCCGGGTAGGCATGGAGAAACCGCGCAATCAGATTTTGTCTCGTCTGGTAGAGATCCAGTATCAGCGGAACGATATTAACTTTGTGCGGGGTACGTTCCGTGTTCGTGGGGATGTTGTTGAGATTTTCCCTGCTTCCAAGGGCGAACATGCAATTCGGGTTGAGTTGTTTGGTGATGAGATCGAGAAAATTACGGAGATTGATGTGTTAACCGGAGAACTGATTGGCGAACGTGAACATATTGCCATCTTCCCGGCGTCTCACTTCGTAACGCAAGAAGAGACGATGAAGGTTGCGCTGGTGAACATTGAGCGTGAACTGGAGGAGCGTCTTGAAGTGTTGCGTGAACAGGGAAAACTGCTGGAGGCTCAGCGACTGGAGCAACGCACACGGTATGATATCGAGATGATGAAGGAAGTTGGATTCTGTTCGGGGATTGAGAACTATTCCGGTCCGCTGACTTTCCGCGAACGCGGCGATACCCCATACACACTGATGGATTACTTCCCGGATGACATGTTGATTGTGGTCGATGAGTCTCACGTGACTCTGCCACAGATCCGTGCGATGTACAATGGTGACCAGGCGCGGAAGACGGTATTGGTTGAACATGGTTTCCGACTGCCGTCAGCATTGGATAATCGTCCACTCAAATTCGATGAATTCGAAGGCAAGATGGATCAGATCATCTATGTATCGGCCACACCAGGCCCGTATGAGATCGAGCATACCGATACGATGGTGCAACAGATTATTCGTCCAACCGGACTGCTTGATCCAATCATTGAACTGCGTCCAACCAAGGGGCAGATTGATGACTTGATCGGTGAGATTAATGACCGGATTGCCAAAGACGAGCGTGTGTTGATTACAACATTAACGAAGAAGATGTCCGAGGACCTGACAGATTATCTGAAGGAAGTTGGAATCAAGGTTCGTTATCTGCACTCCGAGATCAAAACATTGGAACGGATGGCGATTTTACGTGATTTAAGGTTGGGCGTGTTCCATGTCCTGATCGGAATTAACTTGCTCCGGGAAGGTCTCGATCTGCCGGAAGTATCCCTCGTTGCTATATTGGATGCTGATAAGGAAGGATTCCTGCGTTCCGAACGCTCACTGATCCAAACGATTGGTCGTGCGGCACGGAACAGCGAGGGTCGCGTTATTCTATACGGTGACAAAGTGACGGATTCGATGGATAAAGCGATAAAGGAAACAGAACGTCGTCGCGCAATCCAGATCGAATACAACGAGAAACATGGAATTACACCACAGACGATTCGCAAAAAAGTGCGTGATGTGATTGAGGCAACCAAAGTTGCTGAATCCAAGAAAGACTATCTCACAGGCGCAGCCGAGAAGATGTCGAAGAAAGATCGCCAGGCGCTTATTCAGCGCCTAGAGGTAGAGATGAAAGATGCAGCCAAAAACCTGCAGTTTGAGCGTGCTGCCGAGCTTCGCGATGCGTTGCTGGAACTTCGCGCTGAATAAGATACAGCTCATTCATATGCTCCAGTAAAGATGGATCTGTAACAAGAGAACGGCCAATTGGCCGTTCTCTTGTTGAGTAAGGAAATCGTTGATATCTACCGATAATAAGAGATGTTGAAATCTTGAATTCGGGTCTATACTGATAGAAATGTTGAAATTGGTTAAAAGGTTTATAGGAAAGCAATTGGGAGTCGAGAGTGCCCCAGTGTTGACCTTGGAGCCGAGCCGAAGGCAATGGCGACCTGTCGCGACCAAGGCGAAGCCGAGAGCGTCCCGGTGTTGACCTCGGAGCCGAGCCAAAGGCAATGGCGACCTGCCGCGATCAAGGCGAAGCTGAGAGCGTCCCGCTCTTGACCTTGGAGCCGAGCCGAAGGCAATGGCGACCTTGTCGCGACCAAGGCGAAGCTGAGAGCGTCCCGGTGTTGACCTTGGAGCCGAGCCAAAGGCAATGGCGAACTTGCCGCGACCAAGGCGAAGCCGAGAGCGTCCCGGTGTTGACCTTGGAGCCGAGCCGAAGGCAATGGCGACCTTGTCGCGACCAAGGCGAAGCTGAGAGCGTCCCGGTGTTGACTTGGAGCCGAGCCGAAGGCAATGGCGACCTTGTCGCGACCAAGGCGAAGCTGAGAGCGCACCCTCGCAGTAGAGCGGTCGTATAAGGTTCCGGCAATGAGCCGGAACCTTATACGGAGCCGCGGGCACACGACCACCCTTCACATAGCAAGACCCGACCCCTCACCGTTGCACCGCTTGTTTCGGGTGTCCAGAGGGCTGCGCCCTCTGGGGCCCTCCCTTGGAAGGGAGGGTTTGGGAGGGATCGAAAAGCCTTTATAAAGGTTTGGATTAACACACTGAGAGGATGAATACTATTGGCGAGCGATAACATTGTCATTAAAGGCGCACGAGCGCATAACCTGAAAAATATCGACATTACCATCCCGCGTGACCGCTTTGTTGTATTGACCGGTCTGAGTGGCTCAGGCAAGTCCTCGCTGGCTTTTGACACGATCTATGCCGAAGGACAGCGGCGTTATGTAGAATCATTGTCAGCTTACGCAAGGCAGTTTCTGGGACAGATGGAGAAACCGGATGTGGATTCCATCGAAGGATTATCTCCTGCCATTTCAATAGATCAGAAAACAACAAGCCGTAACCCCCGTTCCACGGTTGGAACTGTGACCGAAATCTATGATTATCTGCGTCTGTTATTTGCACGTGTGGGCCATCCGCATTGTCCGGACCATGGGGTGGAAATTAGCTCCCAAACCGTAGAACAAATGGTTGACCGCATTATGCAATATCCAGAGCGTACCCGTTTGCAGATTTTGGCACCCATTATCTCGGGCCGTAAGGGCGAGCATAAAAGTGTATTTGCTGATGTGTCCAAACAGGGCTTTGTCCGTGTGCGGGTGAACGGGGAACTGCGTGACCTGTCAGAAGATATTCAATTGGAGAAAAACAAAAAGCATACCATTGAAGTCGTTGTTGACCGGATCGTTGTTAAAGATGATGTACAGGCGCGTCTGGCGGACTCCATTGAAACAGCACTTAATTTGTCCGGAGGACAACTACTTGTGGACATTATGGGTGAAGAAGAACTGCGCTTCAGTTCCAACTTTGCCTGCCCGGTTTGCGGATTCAGTATTGAAGAGCTTGCACCACGGATGTTCTCATTTAACAGTCCTTTCGGGGCTTGCCCGGATTGTGATGGGTTAGGTGTGAAAATGATCGTTGACCCTGATCTGCTCGTACCGGATCGCAGCAAGACGATAGAAGATGGTGCTTTTGATGCTTGGACAGGTGGAACGTCCACCTATTATCCGCAGTTCCTGAAGTCAGTATGTGAACACTTCAACATTCCGCAGAATGTACCTGTCGAAGATCTGCCAGCTGAGCAGATGAACAAGTTGTTGCAGGGTACAGGTACGGAGAAAATCCGTTTCCGCTATGAGAATGATTTTGGACAACGGAAGGAAGCACTGGTTACCTTCGAAGGTATCGTGAATAACCTGGAGCGTAGATATCGTGATACAGCATCTGAAGGTATCCGTGAATTTATTGAAGGTTACATGAGTGCGAAGCCTTGCGGTACATGTAAAGGTCAACGTCTGAAACGCGAGAGTCTTGCGGTTACGATTAATGATCACAACATGGCCTATGTGACTAGTTTGTCCATTGGTGAAGCTGGCCGATTCTTCGATTCATTGGAATTGACGGAGAAGGAGCAGACGATTGCCAAACTGATTTTGAAAGAAATCAACAGTCGTCTCGGCTTCCTGGTGAATGTTGGTCTGGATTATCTTACACTGAGTCGTGCTGCCGGAACATTGTCCGGTGGGGAAGCTCAGCGGATCAGACTGGCTACACAGATTGGTTCCAGCCTGATGGGTGTGCTGTATATTCTCGATGAGCCAAGTATTGGCTTGCATCAACGGGATAATGACCGTCTGATCTCAACACTTGCGCATATGCGCGACATTGGTAACACCTTGATCGTGGTTGAACATGATGAGGATACGATGATGGCTGCCGACTATATTATTGATATTGGCCCAGGTGCAGGTATCCACGGAGGTACCATCATGTCACAGGGTACACCGGAGGAGATCATGAACGATGAGAACTCCTTAACTGGTCAATATCTGAGTGGACGCAAATTCATTCCGATTCGTACAGAACGTAGAAGTGTAGGAGACCGTTGGTTGGAAGTACGTGGAGCCAAAGAAAATAACCTGAAGAATCTGAACGTGAAGATTCCAGTGGGCGTATTTACTGCGGTAACGGGCGTGTCCGGCTCAGGTAAATCCACATTGATTAATGAGATTCTCTACAAAACGCTGGCACGTGATCTGAACCGTGCTCGGGTGCGCCCGGGTCAACATAAAGAGATTCGTGGTTTGGAGCATATCGATAAAGTTATCGATATTGATCAGTCGCCAATCGGGCGGACACCACGTTCCAACCCGGCTACGTATACAGGTGTCTTTGATGATATCCGGGATCTGTTTGCTCAGACGAATGAAGCCAAAGTACGTGGATATAAGAAAGGCCGGTTCAGCTTTAATATCAAAGGTGGACGTTGTGAAGCCTGCCGTGGAGACGGCATTATCAAGATTGAGATGCACTTCTTGCCGGACGTTTATGTTCCTTGTGAAGTCTGCAAAGGCAAACGATACAATCGGGAAACGCTTGAAGTGAAATATAAAAACAGAAATATTTCCGATGTACTGGAAATGACGGTTGAAGATGCAACCCAATTCTTCGAGAACATTCCGAAGATCCATCGCAAAATGCAGACACTGATGGATGTGGGTCTGGGTTATATCAATCTGGGGCAACCTGCAACCACATTATCTGGTGGTGAAGCCCAGCGTGTGAAGCTTGCTTCCGAGCTGTATCGCCGCAGTACCGGGAAAACCATCTATATCCTCGATGAGCCGACTACGGGTTTGCATGTCGATGATATCGACCGTTTGCTGAATGTATTACACCGTCTGGTTGATTCCGGGGAATCAGTCTTGGTGATTGAGCATAACCTGGATGTGATCAAAACGGCAGACTATGTTGTTGATCTGGGTCCAGAAGGCGGTAGCGGTGGAGGAACCATTGTTGCAACTGGAACACCTGAGGATATCGTTAAAGTGGAAGCTTCTTATACCGGCAAGTACTTGAAGCCAGTTCTGGAGCGGGATACCGAGCGGAGTAAGGCGCTGCAATTGGTGGACTAAGGTCCTCTAACCAGTAGTTATATCAATATGAAGTGGCAGTATTGGCCCTTCTTTTCGAAAAGGTAAAGACGTTGGATTACGATCTAATGTGCTCTGCTTCCGAGAAGAAGGGCTTTCATTATGAATTATGCACAGTGTTTCCCTCGAACTATGGTTATTTCGTGAAAGTGTTTACATATGCTTTGCGACGAGCATTACAGGAATATTCGGCCAAATTGGCTTTTTTTCATTTTTATGGATGATAGGGCTTGCATTACAAGCAGGGTACAGATAACATAGAGGAAGATATTAGGGTATGCGTTAGCTGTTCAACTATGGTAAGGAGGTCTGTCTATCCATGCTGTTTGCAGAAGCTGCCACGGCGAGTACATCGAATTTTAATGCATTTGATATTTTTGTCATCTTATTTACGATCCTGATTTTCATCGGAGTTGTTCGGCTTCTTCGGGCACCGAAGAAAAATCTGTTTGCGATCGGATTTGCAGTAGTCAGCCTACTGGTATTTCTGATGACAGACTATGCGATGATAACGGGTTGGTTTGCTCAGTAGGAATGCCCCTGAAGTGAATGGAATTTAAGCCAAAAGAGTATGGAGGAACACTTTCCACGGGAGACATGGAGGGTGTTTTTTTCGTTTATATCGAGCGATGGAACAAGATTATACCTTCTCTACTAAAATAGGACTTAAAACAATTGTATATCCAGATTCTGTATGATACATTGAGGGATACCGGAATTGCAGATGAGAGAAAAAGAGAATAGATTCAGCGATGAATCCGATGTCGAGTCGCGCAAGAAGGATGTATAGAGAGGGTCAGGTGAGAATATGAGCGTGTTGGGTAAAAAGGGGATAGCCATACTGATGGCTGCTGTACTCTCGATTAGTGTAGCGGCAACGGCCGGTGCAGCTGAATCCAAAGCGGCGATGCAAGCGAAAGTGGTAGACGGTCAAGTCTATGTGAACACCAAGGATCTGCTCAAGGCAGTTGGTGGAAGTGGACAATATGATGCCAAATCCGGAACGTACACGTACAAGGGAAGTGAAGCCATTCCCAAAGTGATCGAAAAGGTATCTCCTTCGGTCGTAGGCATTATTGGGAAATCTACCGAAGTGCAGGACGGTGCAACATCAGACGATCGATATAATCTTGCACATGGTACAGGTGTCATTATCCGGTCCAATGGATGGATTGTAACAAATGCTCACGTGGTAGATGGATTAATAAACCCTGTGGTCGTAACGACGGATGGCAATACATACAAAATTACGAAAACATACAGTGATGCACTAAGTGATCTGGCGCTAATCAAAATCAATGCCAAATCACTCAAACCGGCGAGCTTTGCCAAAGCTTCACAAACCACTGTTGGAGAAACGGTGATTGCCTTGGGTACGCCGATTTCCTTTTCTTTGCGCAACTCGGCAACGGTAGGGGTAATTAGCGGCTTGAATCGTGGTGTTGAGGCGACCTACCGGTTGATTCAGACCGACACGGCGATTAACCCAGGAAATAGCGGAGGACCGCTGGTCAACCTGAAGGGTGAAGTGGTTGGTATCAACTCGATGAAATTTTCTGCGGTAGGCGTAGAGAGTTTGGGATTTTCGATTCCAGTGGATACCGTTCAATATATCATCGATCAGTTTTTTAAATATGGAAAAATAAAACGTGCAAGTCTGGGGCTACAGCTGGAAGAAAGCTGGTCTGCGATTGTGGGCCTGCCTACAGATGATCCCTTAACGATTACGGGCGTACTGTCTCCTGAAGCCAAGAAAGCCAAAATCAAAGAGGGCGATGTCCTTTACAGTGTCGCGGGCACACGTGTCTCTTCAGTAGTGGATATCAATGAGTTGCTCAAAAAGTATCTGCCTGGGCAAAAGGTAAAGCTGTTGATGCAATCGGATGGCGATATCGTCACCCGCACGTTGGTGCTTGCTGATCGCGCAGACATCGTAGACGAGGAAGATGAAGCGTTCCTTGCAGATGAAGAACAATAAAGCCCGGCGATCAGCCCGGATGGAGAGAGGACGAAAGAACGGAATGAAAAAGTCATGGATACGTGTGCTAAGCACAGGTGTATTAACCGGGATGCTGACCATTGGAGCGGCATTGCCTGTATGGGCATCTGATCTGACGACAAGTGAACTACGGGTCAAAGCGGGGAGCACGAGCGCCTACATTAACGGCGATAAGCAGGCCATAGCCAAACCTTACAAGTTTAAGGGTGTCACGATGGTGCCTGTTGGAGTGTTCAAGAAAGCATTTGGCAGTGAGATCCGGCTGGAGAAAAATGATGTTGTCAAAATCAAGGAAGGTCCACACACGGTTACCCTAACGATTGGCAGTTCAATTGCCTGGGTGGATGGTGTAAAACATGAGATGGGTGCCGCTCCCAAAATGGTGAATGGCGTACTTATGGTCCCACTTCGTCCGGTTGCTGCCGGTATCGGAGCGACACTAGCTCCAACCAGTTCCGGAGAGATGGTCATTCGTCTGTTGCAAATCGATGATTCGGTGGATGAAGAGGATGGCCTTCATCCGGATGAAGGCAAAACCAGAATTGGCAACAGTTTTTACGGTTGGTCCATTAACTACCCGGCAGATCTTATAGTTTTCCAGACCGGTGAGCAGGAGCGTATGATGACTTTCGGCGCTGCGGACAACAGTTATTATCTTGAAGTGTATGTCAGCGATCAGGATGTGGCTCTGGATGCGGATGATTTGTTGCAGCAACTTGTCCAGGAGGCCAAACAATCGGGAGATACGGTGCTGGATCGTGAAGCGGTGTCGAAAGGCAAAACACCTTATGCACGCATTATCGTGAAGGATGTAGACGGCATGTTATGGGAGATGCGTCAGTATCTGAGCGAAGGTCGTCAATATGATGTGTATCTCGCGGATTACGAAGCCTTGAATTATAAAGATCTGGGCAAACGTGCAGCGCTACTCAATTCATTCCAGCCAACCTATGCGGAATCGGATCGAACGATCAAGGATCTGTCCACCGTAGATAATGGCATGCGCTCCGCGTGGAACGATGACTATGGTATTGAATTGAAGATTCCTGCCGGCTGGTCGATGGATAACAATCAGATGATCTATGAAGCCAAGGATGGTGCATATCTGCAATGGCGTGTCACATCGGCGAAGGCAGGCACCACGGTAAAAGACTGGAGCGGCCAACTGGATAAGTGGATGCTCGAGACATTTACACCAGAGAGTTACGAGCCAATTGGCTCATACACGATGGATATCTCGGGAGAGACTGCCGAGGTGAATGAATTCCGTTATAACTTTGGCGGGGGCTGGCAGACCGAGTTTGATGTTCTTTTGCAGAAGAATGGGTATCGATATTATGCAGAGTATACGTTCCCTGAGAAGCAGATTGCAGATCGGGCATGGTTTGAACGGATTATGAAGAGTGTGGAGATTGATTTTGATACGGTTGCCGATAATTTCGGTCAGCTGGATGAAGATCCGTATTTGACAGACAAAACGAAGACACTTACACGTACGTCCAAACGTTATAAATACAGTGTAGATATTCCGCGTTACTGGACACCGTATAGTGATCGATTCGAATATTCACCTGTGGTGTACACCTTCACGGGCGGAGAATTCTCCATTGCGGCGAGCGAAGACAAGTCGATCGAGATGACGGTCAGCCAACTTAGAGAAGCTTATGCAGAAGCCACCAAAACCCGTAAGAACTTCAAGTTGCTTGGCAGTGAGGAGCTAACGTTTGCGGGTGTGCCTGCATTTTCCTTTACGTATCATGAACTGGACAAAGGCGTGCCATATGCGGGTCGGCAGATCGTCTTTGAAAAGGACGGAACAACCTATACGATCACAAGTGGGCTGAATGATGCCAACAAGACAGAAGTTCAGGCGGCTGCCTTGGAAAAAGCAGTGAACTCATTTACTTTTATTAAATAATATTAGCGGAGCCGGAGGGTCAAAAGACCTTTCGGTTTTTTTCGTTGTACTGGAAATGAAAATGGTAAACGGTTTTTTCAGGAAAACGTAGAAGAGTCGGTGCAGAAGTGGTACACTATACTAGTTCAGGAGTTATGACTGCTGATCTGATGAATAGGAATGACTGTAAGCTTGGAGTTCAGGCAATACAGACATAATAGATAGATATTGTAATACCGTGACAATGCAGGTGTACCCGATAAGGTGCAGTCTTAGGCTTGGTATGTTCAGGCGTTTAAGGATATAGGGATGAAATCCGGCGAATAGCCGGTTATGGGGAGGATCTACATGAAAACAGCAACAATACGAAGAGAAGACGTTGAACTTCTGGCACCGGCTGGTGACTGGGATTGTATGCGTTCGGCGGTAGCTAATGGCGCAGATGCAATTTTCTTCGGAGTCGAAAAGTTTAATGCACGGGCACGGGCGAACAATTTCCGTATGGACGAGCTGCCGGAGATAATGGCGTTTTTGCACAGTTATGGCGTAAAAGGTTTTTTGACCTTTAATATATTGATTTTTGAAAATGAATTGACGGATGCCAAAGAACTGATTGACGCTTGTGTCGATGCAGGTGTGGACGCTGTAATTGTTCAGGATTTGGGTTTGGTGAAGATGATCCGCGAGATCTCGCCGGATTTCCCGATTCACGGTTCAACGCAGATGACAATCACGTCACCGGAAGCGGTCGAGTTTACGAAGCCGTTTGATATGGAACGTGTCGTTCTGGGACGGGAGAACAACCTGAAGCAGATCCAGAAGATCGGTGAGCAGGCAAAACTTCCAATGGAAGTATTTGTTCATGGTGCGCTGTGTGTATCCTACTCGGGTCAATGTCTCACTTCCGAAATGTGGGGAGGACGTTCGGCGAACCGTGGGGAGTGCGCACAAGCTTGTCGTCTTCCATATGACCTGATGGTGGATGGGGTACACAAACCGATGGGTGATGTAGCCTATCTGTTGTCTCCGAAAGATCTGGCAGCGATTGACCTGATGCCGGAACTGATCGAAGCAGGAGTAACTTCTTTCAAAATTGAAGGACGTCTTAAAACGCCGGAATACGTAGCAAACGTAGTAAGCAAATATCGTAAAGCGATTGACCGTTATTTTGATGGAGATAACACACCGCCAAGCAAGGAAGAAGTTCGCGAATTGCAGCAAAGCTTCTCCCGTGGATTCACGCATGGTTTCCTCAGTGGTACAAACAACAAAGAACTGGTGGATGGAACGTTCCCGAAAAGCCGTGGTGTCTACCTCGGTCGTGTGGATCAAGTGTTGCGCGATGGTGTGGTCCTGAAGCTGGATGCACCCGTGAAACGTGGAGATGGGATCGTATTTGACGCCGGAGACCCGACTCAGAAGGAAGAAGGCGGACGGGTATACGATGTACGTCGCAAAGGCGTAAAACTCGAAGGCGAAGCCGAAGAGGGTTGGATCGTTGATGTCGTGCCAGGCCGCAGTGACGTAGATCTGCGCCGCGTGAAAGTTGGAGACAAAGTCTGGAAAACGAATGACCCGGCGTTGGACAAACGTCTGCGTCAAAGCTTTGAGACCGAGAAGCCGTACCGTGTATTCCCGGTGAAGGTGAAGGTCATTGGCAGCCCGGGGCAGCCGCTTAGCACATGGTGGACAGACGTGCAGAAAGGCACGACCGTCCGGATTGATTCCGAGATGGAACTGGACATCGCGCAGAAGCGTCCAATGACACATGAATTGCTCGAAGAGCAGTTCGGTCGTCTGGGAGGCACAGTGTTCCAGTTGGAAGGAATGGACGTCAATCTGCACGGTGACGTCATCATCCCGATGCGCGAGTTGAATAATATTCGCCGTCAGGCGGTAGAACAACTCGCGGGCGAACGTCCTAAACCACCCGTCTACGTGAAACGGGCGGTAGATGTATACGGCGATTCGGTTAAACCTGCATCGCCAGTCGCTCGCGGTCAAGCAGAGTTGACCGCGCTCTGTCGCAGCCTGCCACAAGTGGAGGCAGCGATTGAAGCGGGAATCGGCATGATCTATGCCGACTTCGAGTTTATCAAACAGTTCCCGGCAGCCGTGGAAGCTGTGCATGCCGCTGGTCGCAAGATCGCGCTGGCAACACCGCGTATTCATATGCCAGGGGAGAACGGATATCATAACAACATCCTGCGTCTGAAGCCGGATGCAGTATTGGTACGTAATACAGGAGCACTGTACTTCTATCTTCGTCACCGGATGGAAAACCCGGATGCGAAGCACCCGGAACTGATCGGTGATTTCTCATTGAACATTGCCAATCACAAAGCAGTAGAGTTGTTCCTGGAAGCCGGATGTGATTGGATTACTCCATCCTATGACCTGAACATTCAACAAATGGTTGATTTGCTGGGCCACTCCCGTACAAGTCAGACCGAAGTGGTTATCCATCAGCATCTGCCGATGTTCCACACGGAGCACTGTGTGTACTGTACGTTCATGAGTGAAGGAACGGACTTCACGAACTGTGGCCGTCCTTGTGAGGAGCAGCGTGCATCCCTGCAAGACCGGATCGGCATGTCCCACCCGGTACGTGTAGATGAAGGCTGCCGTAATACGGTATACAACGCAGTAGAACAGTCGGGTGCCGAGTATCTAACCAACTTTATGGATCTGGGTGTATCCCGTTACCGTGTGGAGTTCCTGGAAGAGACACCTGAGCAGGTACGCGAAGTAATTGATCTGTACAACCGTGCACTGCGCGGCGAGATCAGTGGTACACAAGTCTGGAAAACACTCAAAGCAACGAACCAACTTGGCGTTACACGTGGTCAATTGGTGAAATAACGATTGTATGGTATAACAACAGTTACAAGCATGAAGGAACCCCAAACTCTGCTTCAAGGAGCTCTTGGGGTTTTTTTACATCATGACACAGGAGGCGAAGAAGCGTGGCGCCATTCACAATTATGGATATCAAATTGCTGTGCGGGGTCACGGCATTCAAGCGCGGAGAAGATTATAACCAATCTGGCAGAGTGACCAATCTGGTGGTTAGTGAGGATCAGCTTCATTATGAAGCACAGGTACGTGGATCGGAGCGCTATCAGGTGACGGTGGATATAGATGGATCAGGTGAGGTTGTGGCAGGCTGCAGTTGTCCGGGTGACGGCAGACATTATGACTATTGCAAACATGTCGCTGCTGTCCTGTTGGCTATTCACGAATGGGGTGAGCAGCAGGAGCGTAATGCCACGATTGTTTCTGGGAAGCCTCCTCAACCTGCTACAGGCCAAGGAGCCAATACCAGTTCTAACTTTGGTTCCAAGTCCAGGGTTGGGACGCTAGTCGAAGAGAGCGTGTGGGAGCGCCCCCAGTCCGCTTCACAACGAGAGCAACTGAATGATGCTCCAGAGCGTCCACCTGTTCACTTTGCCCAAGCAGGTCGTCCAAGCTCAGCTTCGGGTTGGGGCCGCTCGGCAGATAAACCTTCTTACCGTACGGCGGATCAGATTCTGTCCATGTTTGCCAAAGATCGGAGACCGCTGCATGGAAATGATCGTAAATACACTGCCCCTGTCAGCCGTTCCTCCCTGAGGGAAGAATTGCAGGTTCAGTTTATATGCAAGCTGACACAGGTTCACAAGGGTGGTGGGAAACTTGCTCTTGAATTGAAAGTGGGTAACAAACGTCTGTATGTGGTGCAGAAAGTGAAGCAATTCCTGAACTGTATCGAGAAGGGCGAGCCCATGTCATTTACCAAACTGTTCCACTACGATCCATTAATGCATGTGTTCACTCCGCAGGATCAGGCGATTCTCTCGATGCTCATTCGAATGAGGCAGAGTGAAGAGGCATACCGCGAATCCATTTCCGGTTATCTGGGAGCTTCGGACGGACGGGATATATTGATTGCTCCGCTCGTATGGAAGCCACTGCTGGAATTGCTGCTACAGGCTGACAGCCGGATGGAGGGCACGGGATTTGCCAATGGACCACTCACACTGGGTGAGGGGGTACTTCCTTTATTTTACCGGATCGCCCAGGGAACGAATGAAGGATACCAGCTTGAAATTTCCGGACTGCGTGAGCTGATTCTTCTCCCTGCGTATGATGCCGCTGTGGTGGAAGGGCAGTTGCACATGTTGGAGCCGATGCAGATGCGAAGTCTGGAGGACTTGAGTGGAGCACTTACCTCATATGGGATAAAGGAAAGCATCGATATTTCGACTCAGCAGGTGGATGAGTTTGTGCAGCATGTTGTGCCAGAACTGCGTACGCTCGGCCATCTGTCCATTGATTCACAGGTGCGTGAACAGATCGCGGAACCGGAACTCTCACCCAAGTTGTACATCGACTTCTATCGTGAGCGTATTACAGCGCGTCTGGAATTCGACTATGAGGTCATGGTTATTAATCCGCTGGCAGAGTACTTGATAGATGAAGAAGAGAAAAAGGTTATTTTGGTGCGTGATCGATACAAAGAGCGGAATCTGATTGAACGGCTTGATCGATCCTTTCTTGAAAGGGATGGTAGTGTCTGGGCGAGCGAACGGGAAGATGCCATCTATGATGTCATGTATCATCTGTTGCCTGAGCTTGAGAAACAGGTAGATATCTATATGCCAAACGCCGTGAAGGCGATGGTGCAATCCTATCCCACACCGCCGAAAGTACGAGCAGATTTGGGAAGAGGATTGGACTGGCTGGAGATTTCATTCGAGATGGAAGGTGTGGACGAGCAGGAACTTCAGGAACTCATGCGCCGCATTGTGGAAAAGAAACCGTATTTCCGTCTCAAGAGCGGTGTCTTTCTCTCGCTTGAAAATGAAGGTGCAGACAGCTTCGCTCACATGGCCGATTCACTCGGACTGGGAGTAGGTGACATCAAGAGCAGCCATATCCGGCTGCCAGCTGTTCGGGCGTTACAATTGCCGGGTAGGGATGAGGTTTCCGGTCATGTGAAGTGGGGAGGCTCCCTGAAACGTTTCCTCGATGATCTGCGAGATCCCGAGCGGATGGATTTTGCATTGCCAGAGACACTGACCCCCATCCTGCGGGATTATCAGAACAGCGGATACCAGTGGCTGCGTACCCTCGCTTATTATCGTTTTGGCGGCATTCTTGCGGATGATATGGGACTTGGCAAAACGTTGCAAAGCATCGCGTATATCACAGCAGTGCTTCAGGAGAAGCCTGAGTACAACATTGAGCATACGGGCGGTGATAAATACCGGGAGAGCGGATCATTACGGGGCGGTGAAACGTTGACGACTTCCGACATCGACCCTGAAACTGGTCTCCCATTGGATAAGATGGCTTCAGTGAATACGGATGGCCTATGGTCCACGATGCAGCAGGATGGACTGACGATCCGAACGAGGGTCATTCACCCTCCGGTACTTGTTGTGGCGCCTGCCTCGCTAACCTATAACTGGGCCAATGAGTTTGCGCGGTTCGCCCCGCATCTGAACGTACTGATTGCCGCAGGTCAGAAAGAAGAACGAGCCAGCATGCTTTCAGGCATGGATGAGGCAGATGTAATTGTGACGTCGTATCCTCTGTTGCGACGGGATTTGGACACCTATCTCGGCCGAACCTTCCATACGCTCATTTTGGATGAAGCTCAGGCAATCAAAAATGCTTCTTCCCAGACCGCGCAGGCAGTCAAACAAATTCAAGCTCCGCGCCGTTTTGCACTCACAGGTACACCTGTGGAGAACTCGCTGGATGAATTGTGGTCCATTTTTGAAGCGGTATTCCCTGGGTTATTTCCAAGTTACAGAAGATTCCGCGACCTTCCTCCGGAACGGATCTCGCGGATGGTACGTCCGTTTATTCTGCGCCGTCTGAAGAAGGATGTGTTGGAAGAATTGCCTGATCGAATTGAAACGGTACAGCGATCAGAGCTTACGGTTGAACAGAAGAAATTGTACGCGGCATACCTCTCCCAGCTTCAGGATGAAGCATCGAAGGACATGGAGGATAACGGATTCCAGAAGAATCGTATCAAAATTTTGGCTGGCATCACGCGCTTACGTCAGTTGTGTTGTCATCCGGCCCTCTTTGTTGAAGGGTATCAAGGCGATTCCGGGAAAATGGAACAGTTGCTTGAAACGGTCGAGGATTGTTTGGCTGCAGGGAAACGAATTCTCATCTTCTCCCAATTTGCCAGCATGTTGAACCTGATTCGTCAGACCCTCGCGGCACAGGGAAGGAATCTTTTCTACCTTGATGGTCAGACCCCTGCACAGAGCCGGGTCGAGATGTGCCACAGATTTAATGAGGGCGAAGCTGAACTGTTCTTAATCTCCCTGAAAGCTGGCGGTACCGGACTAAACTTAACAGGGGCAGATACCGTTATATTATATGATCTATGGTGGAATCCTGCCGTGGAAGAACAGGCCATTGGCCGTGCCCATCGCATGGGACAGAAACAAGTAGTGCAAGTTATCCGTCTGGTTACCGAAGGTACGATCGAAGAGAAGATTCTGGAACTCCAGCAGCGCAAGAAGGACTTGATTGCCGAAGTGATCGAACCAGGAGACGGGGGATCGACGACCTTGTCCGAACAGGATATCCGCGAATTGTTGATGGTATAATGGAGTCCAAGCATCGTAGCAATAAGAATTATTAAATATATGAATCTCTACAAGTGGGACTAATCATTTACACGAGAAACGTAGAGGACAGAAAAAGGCTGAAGAAGCGGAGCGTTCGCCTTTATCCCCGGATTTTCCCCTTTAAAAAAGGGAATGAAAAAATCTGGGGATAACAGCGATTGGAAGTTTGTTCTGTCATCGTAGTGTCAGTGTAAATAATCTTTAGTTCAACTTATCTAGCAAAAGGAGTGGGTTCGTGTGCGTATTCGCAAAGCGATTATTCCAGCCGCAGGGCTAGGTACCCGGTTTCTGCCTGCCACCAAGGCGATGCCTAAGGAAATGCTACCCATCGTGGACAAGCCAACGATCCAGTACATTATTGAAGAAGCCGTAGCTTCAGGCATTGAAGATATCATTATTGTGACAGGTAAAGGGAAACGGGCCATTGAAGATCACTTCGATTATTCTTTTGAGCTGGAGCAGAATCTGGCGGACAAACAGAAGTGGGACTTGCTTAACGAAGTACGCAAACCCTCCGAGATGGCAGATATTCATTATATCCGTCAAAAGGAACCGAAGGGACTTGGTCACGCCATTTGGTGTGCCCGCAAGTTTATCGGCAACGAGCCTTTTGCCGTCCTGTTAGGGGACGATATTGTAGAAGCGGAACATCCCTGCCTGAAGCAGATGATCGATGTCTACGATGAACTGCAATCTCCGATTGTTGGTGTACAACCTGTTGATTGGAGCGAGGTATCCCGCTACGGAATTGTGGACGGAGAGTTGCTGACCCCTACCGATGATCGTGTTTTTCGCGCCCGCCGCTTAATTGAGAAACCAAAGACCGAAGACTCTCCCTCCAACCTGGCTATTATGGGACGTTATATTCTTACACCGGATATCTTTGAGATACTAGGTCAACAATCTGCTGGTGTAGGGGGAGAAATTCAGCTTACGGATGCCTTGTCCCGATTGAATGAACAGAGGCAGATTCTCGCATATCATTTTGACGGACTGCGTCATGATGTTGGTGAGAAGTTGGGCTTTATTGAGACATCGATTCACTACGCATTGCAACGCCCGGATCTACGGAAAGATCTTTTAAAGTATTTGGAACAGGTCGTAAAGGATCAATAAATGGTTTTCCGCATGCCCTTGAAGTCCAGCCGAAGAATGATATCGCGGCTGGGCTTTAATTTATTTTATGGAAGAGTAAATATGAGGGTTATACAGGCCAATGAACAAACACATACCCGTCACTTTACATATACATAGTCAATATGAAGAAATGATGTCAACAGCAAAACGGAGGGATGTCATGAAGGTACTTCCGCTGTTTATGGATGGCGCTGCCATATTGGAGCCCCAGGTTTATGGTGATTACCGTGGATATTTTATGGAGAGTTATAATAAGCAGGTTCTGCATGAACAGGGGATACAGCACGTCTTTGTTCAGGACAATCAATCCTTGTCGGCTGAAGCAGGTGTTCTGCGTGGGCTTCATTACCAGCTTCAGCCCAAAGCACAGACTAAATTGGTGAGGGTTATATCTGGGGCTATCTATGATGTGATTGTGGATGTCCGCACCTCATCCCCTACTTTTGGCCAATGGAAAAGTGTCATTCTAAGTGAGTACAACCAGCGGCAACTGCTTGTTCCTCAAGGCTTTGCTCATGGATTTTGTACATTGGTGCCTCATTCCCAAGTAACTTATAAGGTAGACGCCTATTATTCGCCTGAACACGACCGTGGAATTCTGTGGAACGATCCGGCGCTCGCCATTGATTGGCCTGTGACGAAACCTATATTATCGGAGAAGGATCAGAAGCATCCTTTACTGAAAGATGCTGAACTGAACTTCGACTAATTAAACAGACTTTTCAGATACTTCTGTATCTGGAGGCAGAGGGAGAGAGACAGCATGAAACTACTGGTTACGGGTGGGGCCGGATTTATCGGCAGCAACTTTGTCTTATATATGCTTCGTGAATATCCGAGTTATGAAATTATCAATGTGGATGCATTAACGTATGCAGGGAATTTGGAGAACTTGCATACGGTAGAGTCGAATCCTCAATATACCTTCATCAAAGCAGATATTGCAGATGTACAGCAGATGGAAGCTGTTTTTTCCCAAGGCATCGATGTGGTTGTGAATTTCGCTGCCGAGTCTCATGTGGATCGAAGTATTCTTTCCCCGGATATCTTTGTGCGTACCAATGTGATGGGTACTCAGGTTCTGCTGGATGCGGCAAAGAAGTATCAAGTCACCAAATTTGTTCAGGTATCGACGGATGAGGTATATGGATCATTGGGTGCAACAGGTTTATTTACTGAAGATACACCTCTGATGCCAAACAGTCCTTACTCTGCAAGTAAAGCTGGCGGGGATCTGCTCGTAAGAGCCTATCATGAAACCTTTGGACTTCCTGTGAATATTACACGTTGCTCCAATAACTACGGGCCTTTTCAATTCCCGGAGAAACTGATTCCGCTGATTATATCCCGTGCATTAAATAATGAAGCCATTCCAGTATATGGTGACGGGCTCAATATTCGTGACTGGCTTTATGTCGAGGATCACTGTAGCGCGATTGATTTGGTGATTCATAATGGACAATCTGGAGAGGTATATAATATTGGCGGTAATAACGAACGTACTAATATGTATATAGTGCAGACTGTTTTGGAGCAATTGGGCAAACCAGCGAGTTTGATTAAACATGTACAGGACCGCTTGGGACATGACCGACGTTACGGTATAGATCCAACCAAAATACGTACAGAGCTGGGTTGGCAACCTACACATAACTTTGAGACAGGGATCAGGGAGACAATCCAGTGGTATCTGAAACATCAAGACTGGTGGACGAGAATTCAATCAGGCGCGTATCAGGATTATGTCCAGCTTCAGTATGGTAAGCGGATGGGTGATTCGTCCCAATGAATTATAGAGTTATGGTGACTGGCGCGGCAGGACAGCTGGGTTATGATGTGGTGAAGACCTTCCAAGCAGAGGGGCATCAGGTATTGGCCTGTGACAAAAACCAGATGGATATTACCGATCAACAGCAGTGCACAGATATGATTACAACGTTCCGACCTCACATCATTATTCACTGCGCCGCTTACACGGCAGTCGATCGGGCCGAGGTAGATGAAGATACAGCATACGCAATCAATGCATCAGGTACTAGAAATATCGCGGTTGCCGCCGAGAGAGTGAAAGCAAAACTAGTATATATCAGTACCGATTATGTATTTGATGGGAGCGGGAGTACACCTTACCGAGAGTACGATGTAACCAATCCCAAAAGTGTGTATGGCAAGTCCAAGCTTGCGGGGGAACGACTGGTTCAAAGTTTGTGTACGCAATGGTTTATCATCCGAACATCATGGGTGTTTGGCGTGTATGGCAGTAATTTTGTCAAAACCATGCTGGAACTTATGGAGAAACGTCCACAACTGCAAGTTGTTCATGACCAACAAGGTTCGCCTACCTATACGGTCGATCTTGCTCGATTCATTCATATCCTCTCTACGAGCGCAAAATATGGTATCTATCATGCCTCCAATTACGGAACTTGCACATGGTACGAGTTTGCACAGGCAATAAGAGAGGAAGCCGGTAAGCAGAGTGGGTTCGAGCCGACAGCCGAAATTACGCCATGCACAACCGATCAGTTTCCGCGTCCAGCCCCTCGTCCTGCATACTCGGTGATGGATCATCTGGCGATTCGAACGAACGGTCTGGAACCTCTGAGACCTTGGCGTGAGGCGCTGATTGCGTTTTTGAAAGAGTTGAGTGTACAGCAAAAGGACTGAGCATGTGGAGGGTCCGTGCTTTATTTCCAAACTGCATCCCGCCATTTAACAGCCGCCTCGGGCGGCTATTTTGTTTTGCACCTCCCCAATTCGGGTAGTTAGCTAACAAAAAGCTGCCGAGGATGTGAATGCCATATGAAACGCATTGCCGCCGTGTTAATACTACTGATCGTTACCGTGGGCACACTCTTTTTCGCCTATAAAAGCGAGAGTGAAGAGCAACGGGACGGATTTACCGCTTATAGATTAATAGCCCATGCGATGGGCAGCATTCGTGATCAACCATATACCAACGCCTATGAAGCGATGATCGCCAATTACGAGAAAGGCACACGTGTATTTGAGATCGACTTTATGTTAACCTCGGATCGCAAAGCCGTAGCCAGACATGAATGGACTGCTAACATGAGTAAAATGCTAGGACAAGACGAAGAGCTTCCGGAGGATAAACAGGCCGGGGCGTTGACACATGATGAATTCATGGATACACCAATCTTGGGTATGTACCAGCCTATGGATGCCGATGGCATCATAGATGTACTGGCTGAGTACCCTGATATGTATATCGTAACCGACACCAAGGAACAGAAGGATGAGGATATTCAGCAGGTGTTAAGATCCCTCGTGGATGCTGCCAAAGAACATGATCCATCCGTGCTGGATCGCGTGGTTGTACAGATCTATAACGAACCGATGCTCGAAACGGTGAAAGAAGTCTATGCATTCCCTTCCATTATCTATACGTTATATGCCACACAGGATACAGAAGCTCAGGTTGTTGATTTTGTGCAAAAGAATGATATTGATGCCGTAACCATGCCGGAATATAAAGTGAACCAGAATTTCGTCGCCAAGCTGAATAGTGCAGGCTCAGTCACCTACGTGCATACCATCAATGACACTGAACAGGTGGCTAACTATGAGAAGTGGGGCGTGTACGGGGTCTACTCGGACGTGCTGACGGAGCAGGAACTGGATGAGATGAATACACGATTTGCCTGGAAACCGTAAAAATTCATGCTTTTCTGTTCCCCTTTTTATACGAACATTGACACTCACTGTCTGCTGACTTAGACTTAGTTTACAAGCTTTCTAGGATGCAGAAGAACCTCTGGAGGAATGTTCGTTGATAGACATGATTAAGCAGTGGAGACATGTATTTAAGCTTGACCCGGACCGGGAGATTACGGACGAAGAACTCGATCTGGTCTGCATGTCGGGGACCGATGCAATTATCGTTGGTGGCTCTTCGGGAATTACTTATGATAACACGGTAGACCTGATGTCCCGTGTGCGTCGTTATGAGTTGCCATGTGTGCTTGAAGTATCTGATCTGGAGGCTGTTGTTCCCGGCTTTGATGGATATCTAATCCCAATGGTCCTGAATGCAACGGACAGCAAATGGATGATTGGGCACCACCAGCAAGCGATAGAGCGTTATGGTTATCTCATCCCGTGGGATCTACTTATTGCCGAGGGTTATATTGTGCTCAATGCAAACTCCACGGTAGCTCGGTTGACTGGCGCAGATACGGATCTGACGACAGGAGCTGCGGTGGCATATGCCCAGGCTGCGGAGCGTCTGCTCAATCTTCCAATTGTATACATGGAGTACAGCGGAACGTTCGGAGATATGGAGCTTGTTGGTGAGACACACAGACAATTGGATCGGGCACACCTTATCTACGGCGGTGGAATTGATGATCCAGAGAAAGCCACGCAAGCTGCCCAGGTGGCAGATACCATCGTGGTAGGTAACATTGTGTACAGCGATTTGACTAAGGCACTTGAGACGGTGTTGGCCGTAAAAGGAACCATTTAATCGGTTTAGTTTACCATTCCCCCATTTTCCCCTTATGATCTGTTAAAATAGAACTTTGCCCTTACTAATTAAAGAAGTTATATGAGCGTAATGTCGTTTACACGAGAACGAAGAGGAGAGAAGTGAGCTGGAGAAACGAAATGCTCCTTAAAAGCTTTCTGTAAGAAAGCTAAATCCTAAGCCTACTTTTATTACCCGATATTGTTCTTTTTTACTAAGAAATTCGTATACAGCGACTATGTTTACACATAAACGGAGAGTGCAGAAGCAATCTAAAGAAACGAAGTGTTCGTATTTATCACCGGATTTTCCCTTTGATAAAGGGAATCAAAAAATCTGGGGATAACGACGATCGGAAGATGCTGCTGCAATCGAAGTCCGAGTGTAATGGATAGATCATTTATACCGACCAACCAACGAAAGGAGCATGCATGCATGCAACCTGTAAATATACATGATGCCGTTGCACGGCTTAACACCCCTCAACGGCAAGCCGTCGAGGCGACGGATGGCCCGCTGCTGATTATGGCCGGAGCGGGCTCGGGCAAGACCCGGGTGCTGACACACCGGATTGCCTACCTCATTGCAACACGTAAGGCGCCCCCGTGGGGCATTTTAGCGATTACATTTACGAACAAAGCCGCCCGTGAGATGCAAGACCGTGTATCCCAACTCGTTGGTGGCTCCCAAGGACGCGACATTTGGGTATCCACATTCCACTCCATGTGCGTGCGTATTCTGCGCCGTGATATTGAACGTATTGGCTTTACCTCCAACTTCAGTATTTTGGACTCATCGGACCAATTATCTGTAATTCGTAGCTGTATGAAAGATCAGAATATCGATACCAAGAAATTCGAGCCCAAAGCAGTTCAATCCATGATGAGCACGGCGAAGAATGAACTGATTAGTCCGGAGCAATATGAGAAGCAGGCAGGAGATTATTTCGAGGGTATTGTAGCGAAGATATATAAGATGTATCAGAAAAAGTTAAGAGCCAACAACTCACTTGATTTCGACGATCTCATTATGCAGACCATTCAACTGTTCAAAGAAGTGCCAGAAGTCCTCGACTTTTACCAAAAGAAATTCCAATACATTCACGTGGACGAGTATCAGGATACGAACCGTGCACAGTACATGCTGTGCCGCATGCTCGCTGACAGTCACCATCACATCTGCGTTGTAGGGGATAGTGACCAGTCGATCTATCGCTGGCGTGGGGCGGATATCAGCAATATCCTGAACTTTGAGAAAGATTACCCTGAAGCAAGTACGATTTTGCTGGAGCAGAACTATCGTTCAACTTCCAATATCCTGAATGCAGCGAATGAAGTGATCGGCCTGAATACAGGGCGTAAACCGAAGAAACTGTGGACGGACAAAGAGGGTGGTTCGAAGATCAAGGTGTACCGTGCGGATTCCGAACATGATGAGGGGTATTTTGTTACTTCCGAGATTAGTAAAAATGTGAAGAACGGCAAATCCTATCAGAACCATGCTATTTTGTATCGTACCAACGCCCAGTCCCGGGTTATAGAGGAAATTCTGATCAAGTCTGATATTCCGTATCAGATTGTCGGCGGCATCAAGTTCTATGATCGTAAAGAAATCAAGGACATTCTGGCGTATCTGCGCCTGTTATCCAATCCAGACGATGACATCAGTCTCACCCGGATCATTAATGTACCGAAACGTAGCATTGGTGATACAACGGTAGCGAAGCTTGCGGCTGCGGCAGGAGAGCGTGGAATTTCTATTTTCCGTGTACTTCAGGTCGTAGATGATCTTGGTTTTGCTGGTCGTACGCGGAATGCGCTGGTGGAGTTCTATGACATGATCGCTGCGTTGCATCAGATGGTAGAGTATCTGTCTGTAACTGAACTGACCGAGAAGATTCTTGAGATGAGCCAATACCGTCTTGAGATGCAAAATGAAAACACACTCGAATCCCGTGCACGGCTGGAGAACATTGAAGAGTTCCTGTCGGTAACGATGGAATTTGAGAAAAATAATGAAGATAAAACGCTCGTGTCGTTCCTCACCGATCTTGCATTGATTGCTGACATCGACAGCATGAACGATGATGAAGAGGATCAGAGCGACGCGGTTACCCTGATGACCATGCACAGCGCCAAAGGTCTGGAGTTCCCGGTTGTCTTTATCGTGGGTATGGAGGAAGGAGTCTTCCCGCATAGCCGTGCCTTTATGGACAATGAAGAGCTGGAGGAAGAACGCCGACTTGCTTATGTAGGGATCACCCGTGCGGAAGAGCAACTGTTCCTGTCTTGTGCACAGATGCGGACGTTGTTTGGACGTACCACAGCGAACCCGCCTTCCCGCTTCCTGGATGAAATTCCGGATGAGCTGAAGGAAGACACCTCGATGGCTCGTGATCGTTACCGCCGAGGCAGTAGCGGAGGCGGCTCATATGGTGGACGCGGACTAGGTTCTAGTGGAGGAAGTAACTTCGGTGGTGGCACCAAGCTATTCGATCACCAAAGTAAGAGCGGTTCATCCGCTACCTCATCCACGCCAACTTCGCGTGTGACTACAAGTGTCTCCCGGCCAACGTATTCTACGCCATCATCTGCTTCCAAGCCGGTAGCTTCTAATGGTGAAGCAGGATTCAAGGCAGGAGATAAAGTGCAGCATGGTAAATGGGGGACAGGTACGATTGTTGCAGTTAAAGGGACAGGTAATGATACCGAACTGCAGATTGCGTTCCCGGCTCCGGTGGGTGTGAAACGTTTGCTTGCCGGCTTTGCCCCTATTACGAAAGTGGAATAATTTTTGAACGAAACTTCCTTTTGCACGATAACAGAGAGAACAGAAATAACTTTCCTAAGGAAAACTGTTTCTTAAGCATCTTCCTCGTTTTTGTCACGGGATTTCTAACCTTGATTGATATGACTAGAAATCTATATAAGTTTAATGTAATATCGGCACTGTAGCGGAGAGAACAGAAATAACTTAAAGAAGCAAAGCGTTCGCCTTTATCCCTGGATTTCCACCTTTTAAAATGGATTAAAAGAAATCCGGGGATAACAGCGATCAGAAAGTTATTCTGTTATCGGAGTGTTAGTGTGGATATTCATTCATTGAAATTATGTAGTGATACCAACGATGGAAAGTTATTCTGTTCTCCGAGTTCAATTTGCAATAGGGTGTTCGTTCTACATATATGATCAAATTAACGGAGGGATGGCCCTGTATGGACCCGATGCACCGGATGGAGCAACTCGTTACCGAGCTGAACCAGCATAATTATCAGTACTACACGATGGATCAGCCACAGATCAGCGATAAGGAGTATGATCTTCTGTACGATGAACTGGTTACGCTGGAACAGGAAAGCGGCATGGTTCTGCCTGATTCTCCAACACAGCGTGTGGGCGGCGAACTGCTCAAGGGGTTTACCCCGCATCGCCACTTATCTTCCTTATGGAGTCTGGACAAAGCACAGAATATTGAGCAGCTTCGGAGCTGGAATACCCGTGTACTGAAACTGATTAATGACTATAACAGTAAAAATCCCGATACGCCTTTACCGGAACCAGGTTATGTTATTGAGTTGAAGTTTGACGGATTGACGCTGAACCTGACGTACACCAACGGTGAGTTGGTACAAGCCTCTACTCGTGGTAACGGTACTGTAGGCGAAGGGATTTTGGCACAGGTAAGAACGATCCGATCCGTTCCGCTCAAAATTCCTTACACAAGCGGTACGATTGAAGTACAGGGTGAAGGCATCATGAATCTGTCTGTCCTGGATCGATACAATGAGACGGCGGCAGAGCCACTCAAGAATGCGCGTAATGCAGCAGCGGGAGCGCTCCGCAACCTGAATCCGAAGGCTACGGCTGAGCGTAGGCTGAATGCTTATTTTTATAATGTAGGTTATTCGGATGACATTCAGTTTGCCAATCATCAGCAGATGATGGATTTCCTGCGTGAGAACCGCTTCAAAGTGAATCCATCCATCACGTACTTCCACGAGTTTGATGATGTGATGGAGCAATTGGCTGCGATTCAGGAGAACCGGGGTCTGTTGGACTATCTGATCGATGGAGCGGTTATCAAAATTACGGATATGCGCACCCGTGAGGTGTTGGGTTATACCGATAAATTCCCTCGCTGGGCGGTAGCATATAAATTCGAGGCAGAAGAGACTACGACGGTTCTTAACGCTGTGGTATGGAATGTAGGACGTACTGGCAAAGTAACTCCGCTGGCACGCGTAGAACCAGTTGAACTTGCCGGGGTAACGGTGCAGAACTGTACTCTGAACAATGTCGGCGATATTGAGCGCAAAAATCTGAAGTTTGCTCTGGGTACACGGGTCTTTATCCGTCGCTCCAATGACGTCATTCCTGAAATTCTGGGTAAAGTGACGGAGGAGAGTGATGGCGAGGAGATCGTCTTCCCTGAGCAGTGTCCGGCATGTGGATTCCCGCTGGAGCAACGCGGAGCGCATCTGTTCTGTAACAATAGACTTGCGTGTAAACCACAAACGGTGGCACGTATTTCCCATTTTGCTTCTCGTGATGCCATGGATATCGAGACGTTCAGTGAGAAAACGGCGATTCAGTTGTATGATGAATTGAACGTACGTGAGCCTGCTGATCTGTATACGTTACAGTTTGATGATCTGGTGAAGCTGGAGCGGTTTGGGGAAAAGAAAGCGAACAACCTTATCGCTGCGCTTGAGCTTAGTAAAGATAGAGACTTGGCTTCCTTCTTATACTCACTGGGTATTCCGAACACAGGTAAATCGACAACGCGCATGCTCGCTGATCATTATCGAGATCTGCACGCCATTATGAATGCAACCGTGGAAGAACTGGTTGAGCTACCCGACGTGGGTGGTATCGTGGCTGAGAGCATCGTAAACTTTTTTGCAGATCCGTTTACACAGGCTGCGATTGAGAAAATGCTCAACTTGGGTGTGAAAGCTCAGGCACCTGAGGCACCAACCGTTGCTGTTGTGGAAGATTCCTTCTTCAGTGGTAAAACAGTCGTCTTGACCGGAACGCTGCACCAATTGACGCGGGAAGAGGCGACGCAAAGACTGGAAGCGCTCGGAGCGAAGGTGACTGGCAGTGTGTCGAAAAAGACAGATCTGGTGATTGCCGGAGAGAAGGCAGGTAGTAAACTAACCAAAGCTCATGATCTCGGTATTCCTACGATTGAGGATGAGGATGAACTTGTACGTCTTTTGAACCCACAGGGTTAGAGGATAAATGAACAAAAGATTTCATATAAGAAAGCCCCCGAAGACACAAATATGTGATCGGGGGCTTTTGCTTTATCTAAATTATTTTTACAACGAATGAACGCTCACCAATCTTATCTTAAATGATCATGATCCACTTAAATTGTTAGGAATGCGTTGAGATGCGCCTGTAAGCCATGCATCCTTGTCATATCCTCGCTCTTCCCAGTAACCGATATGTTCACTGTCGATGAGTTCAATGCGATTCAACCATTTTACTGATTTATAGGCATACATCTGAGGAATGACGAGCCGTACCGGACCGCCAAGATCAGCAGGGATAGGTTTGCCATCATGCATGACAGCGACCATAATATCTTCCATTTGTGCTTGATCCATCGTAATGGCATCCGTATACACACCATCACCGGAATAAAACTTCACACTATGAGCTTCCGGTTTGACCCCGGCTTGTTTCAAAAGCTGTGCAAGAGAAATACCTTCCCAGGTATTTTTATATACAGACCAGCCCGTTACACAGTGAAAATCACTAACCTGTACGGTGCGCGCCAGCTTCACGAATTGTTCCCAATTCCAAACCTGTGCCCGTTCAACCAGTCCATCGATTCGGAAAGACCAGTTAGCATTGGAGAAGGACGGTATAGGCGTAACCGTATATACGCGGAAATGACCTTCAGCTCCGCCTCCAATGGGAGGTGAAGAGGCAGATAGCGGTTGTGGCAGAGGAACCATACGGTTAGGATCGTTCTCCAGCATGCTATCAATACTGTTATCGATCTTGAGATTTCGTCCTACCCAGGATATAAAAGTAGGACCAAGAGTCACGGCGAGACCAACCCCCACAGCAGAACGGATGAAAGCTCGTCGTGTATACAAATGTTGAGGTCGCTCCTCTGATTTGAGGAGATTTCTCTCGGAACTGCGATCAAACTGGGAAGAAGATATAGCAGCCGGAGTTTCTTTTCCATCCGATATTGAATCAGATGGAGCAGCTGTATTTTGAGTTCGTGTTGAAGTTGTAGTGGTTTTAACCGCACGACGTGCAGGATCCTTTAACCATTTGGTCCGAGTGATGGAGTGATAGATAATATAAGGTAAGCCCACCCAAGTCAGCAGGTCATGGATCAAAAGTGCTGCATTCGACCATCGAGGTCCAGCTAGTTTGAACTGCCATAATACAATACCCGAGAGGAGCCAGCCTACCAGCAGTGCAAATACAAAGATGGTGTTCACCCTTTGCCAAGGCCTATTTCGAAGTTGTTTCCAGTGCTTTCCGGCCAAAATCAAGTAATATACTACGGGTGCCAGCATAGCTAGCCCAACGATGATATGTAGCCATTTTAACCAGACACGTCCAATTCCGAGTATCTCGCGCCAAAAGCCGCCTACCAGCATAAGACCTGTTATAGAAAGGATCACAACAATCCAGGCATTCCAAGCATGGATGGAAACCAACTTTTTGCCGTAACCTTTGCGTCTGTTCTTCAACCATTGCTTCAAGTGCGATCACCCCATATAGGTTAGTAATGAGTTTATTCAGAACTGTGATATGTAATAGCTAGCTGTGAATGGAGTACGTGATCTGTGTAAAGGTGCAATGCTAGATGGTTATAGGATTGTTCATGGCTACTTATGAAAATAGTACACTTGACTGCTTAACCTTATCTCTATATCTATATACCTTATTATAGAGTTTTTGGATCACTTTCTTCAAACTATATAGAAGGGCAGGGATTGTTATCCCGATCGGTACTCTAACTAAAACTCATCTAGATCATTATTACTTGTGGTTATAGAAGGGAGTATTTATAGAAATGAGTTATTTCTTTTATATGTAATGCACTTTAAGGGTAGCCTTTCACTTGTTCAGAGAATGTACTAATCTGTCGAATACAGGTTGGAAACAAGACACCGTAGATGAAGATATGATGATATCAAAAGGTTGATTAAAAATGCTTGCTAAATAAATCACTACGTGATATATTATTTCTTGTCGCTTCAAACGAATGATTGTCATAATCATTTGAAAGATGACGAAAAAAAAGTGTTGACAGTAAGTTAGTTAACATGATATGATAAGATTCCTGTCCGGTTGACAAAGATCAACATAAACGGACATACAAGTTCCTTGAAAACTGAACAAATGGATAGTAACTTTTGATTCACAATGAATCGTCAGATTCAAAATGAGCTTATCGCTCTTTTCAATACTTTATTGGAGAGTTTGATCCTGGCTCAGGACGAACGCTGGCGGCATGCCTAATACATGCAAGTCGAGCGGACTTGAAGAGAAGCTTGCTTCTCTGATAGTTAGCGGCGGACGGGTGAGTAACACGTAGGCAACCTGCCCTCAAGTTTGGGACAACTACCGGAAACGGTAGCTAATACCGAATAGTTGTTTTCTTCGCCTGAAGAGGACTGGAAAGACGGAGCAATCTGTCACTTGGGGATGGGCCTGCGGCGCATTAGCTAGTTGGTGGGGTAATGGCTCACCAAGGCGACGATGCGTAGCCGACCTGAGAGGGTGATCGGCCACACTGGGACTGAGACACGGCCCAGACTCCTACGGGAGGCAGCAGTAGGGAATCTTCCGCAATGGGCGAAAGCCTGACGGAGCAATGCCGCGTGAGTGATGAAGGTTTTCGGATCGTAAAGCTCTGTTGCCAGGGAAGAACGCTTGGGAGAGTAACTGCTCTCAAGGTGACGGTACCTGAGAAGAAAGCCCCGGCTAACTACGTGCCAGCAGCCGCGGTAATACGTAGGGGGCAAGCGTTGTCCGGAATTATTGGGCGTAAAGCGCGCGCAGGCGGTCATTTAAGTCTGGTGTTTAATCCCGGGGCTCAACCCCGGATCGCACTGGAAACTGGGTGACTTGAGTGCAGAAGAGGAGAGTGGAATTCCACGTGTAGCGGTGAAATGCGTAGATATGTGGAGGAACACCAGTGGCGAAGGCGACTCTCTGGGCTGTAACTGACGCTGAGGCGCGAAAGCGTGGGGAGCAAACAGGATTAGATACCCTGGTAGTCCACGCCGTAAACGATGAGTGCTAGGTGTTAGGGGTTTCGATACCCTTGGTGCCGAAGTTAACACATTAAGCACTCCGCCTGGGGAGTACGGTCGCAAGACTGAAACTCAAAGGAATTGACGGGGACCCGCACAAGCAGTGGAGTATGTGGTTTAATTCGAAGCAACGCGAAGAACCTTACCAGGTCTTGACATCCCTCTGATCGATACAGAGATGTATCTTTCCTTCGGGACAGAGGAGACAGGTGGTGCATGGTTGTCGTCAGCTCGTGTCGTGAGATGTTGGGTTAAGTCCCGCAACGAGCGCAACCCTTATATTTAGTTGCCAGCACTTCGGGTGGGCACTCTAGATAGACTGCCGGTGACAAACCGGAGGAAGGTGGGGATGACGTCAAATCATCATGCCCCTTATGACCTGGGCTACACACGTACTACAATGGCCGGTACAACGGGCTGCGAAATCGCGAGATGGAGCCAATCCCAACAAAGCCGGTCTCAGTTCGGATTGCAGGCTGCAACTCGCCTGCATGAAGTCGGAATTGCTAGTAATCGCGGATCAGCATGCCGCGGTGAATACGTTCCCGGGTCTTGTACACACCGCCCGTCACACCACGAGAGTTTATAACACCCGAAGTCGGTGGGGTAACCGCAAGGAGCCAGCCGCCGAAGGTGGGATAGATGATTGGGGTGAAGTCGTAACAAGGTAGCCGTATCGGAAGGTGCGGCTGGATCACCTCCTTTCTATGGAGAATCGTTTCCTGCAACGGAAACATTCAAATATACAGGTTCTCGGAACCTGCAACAGCAACACAGTTACTTATCCATTTGTTCAGTTTTGATGGAATTTGAGGGGCCATAGCTCAGCTGGGAGAGCGCCTGCCTTGCAAGCAGGAGGTCAGCGGTTCGATCCCGCTTGGCTCCACCAAACAATTTCATCTATTTGGCTTGTTCTTTGAAAACTAGATATCGAAACGAAACAAACGCGAATTAGAACATTCCTTTAAGCTGATCTTGTGCAAACAAGTCAAGTGTATAAAGGTAGTTAAATTGCTTTTGTGATGGTATCGGGTGAGAGCGACTTTTGGCTTTGCGCAAGCAAAACAAGGGAAGCGAGCGACCGAAACCGGAACAAAATGGTTAAGCTACTAAGAGCACACGGAGGATGCCTAGGCGCTAGGAGCCGATGAAGGACGTGGCGAACAACGAAACTGCCTCGGGGAGCTGTAAGCAAGCTTTGATCCGGGGGTGTCCGAATGGGGAAACCCAGCTGGGGTAATTTCCAGTTACTCACAACTGAATACATAGGTTGTGTAGAGGCATACCAGGGGAACTGAAACATCTAAGTACCCTGAGGAAGAGAAAACAATAGTGATTCCGTCAGTAGCGGCGAGCGAACGCGGAGAAGCCCAAACCAGAGAGCTTGCTCTTTGGGGTTGTGGGACGTCTCACATGGAGTTACAAAGGAACCGGTTAAGCGAAGAGGTCTGGAAAGGCCCGCCAAAGAAGGTAAAAGCCCTGTAGTTGAAAGTTGGTTCCCTCCGAGACGGATCCCGAGTAGTGCGGGGCACGTGAAACCCCGTATGAATCCGGCAGGACCATCTGCCAAGGCTAAATACTTCCTAGCGACCGATAGTGAAGCAGTACCGTGAGGGAAAGGTGAAAAGCACCCCGGAAGGGGAGTGAAATAGAACCTGAAACCGTGTGCTTACAAAAAGTCAGAGCCCGTTTTAGGGGTGATGGCGTGCCTTTTGTAGAATGAACCGGCGAGTTACGTTCCCGTGCAAGGTTAAGGTGAAGAGCCGGAGCCGCAGCGAAAGCGAGTCTGAATAGGGCGAATGAGTACGTGGACGTAGACCCGAAACCGGGTGATCTACCCCTGTCCAGGGTGAAGGTGCGGTAACACGCACTGGAGGCCCGAACCCACGCATGTTGAAAAATGCGGGGATGAGGTGGGGGTAGCGGAGAAATTCCAATCGAACTCGGAGATAGCTGGTTCTCCCCGAAATAGCTTTAGGGCTAGCCTCGGAAAACAGAGTCGTGGAGGTAGAGCACTGATTGGGTGCGGGGCCCGCAAGGGTTACCAAGCTCAGTCAAACTCCGAATGCCATAGACTTACTTCCGGGAGTCAGACAGTGAGTGCTAAGATCCATTGTCAAAAGGGAAACAGCCCAGACCATCAGCTAAGGTCCCCAAGTGTGTGTTAAGTGGGAAAGGATGTGGAGTTGCACAGACAACCAGGATGTTGGCTTAGAAGCAGCCACCATTGAAAGAGTGCGTAATAGCTCACTGGTCGAGTGACTCTGCGCCGAAAATGTAACGGGGCTAAACACACCACCGAAGCTATGGCTTGATGCTATGCATCAGGGGTAGGGGAGCGTTGTATAAGGGTTGAAGGTGTACCGTAAGGAGCGCTGGACATTATACAAGTGAGAATGCCGGTATGAGTAACGAAAAGATCAGTGAGAATCTGATCCGCCGAAAGCCTAAGGGTTCCTGAGGAAGGCTCGTCCGCTCAGGGTAAGTCGGGACCTAAGGCGAGGCCGAAAGGCGTAGTCGAAGGACAACAGGTCGAAATTCCTGTACCACCGTAAGCCGTTATGAGCAATGGGGGGACGCAGTAGGGTAGTGACGCGGACTGATGGATGTCCGTCTAAGCAGTAAGGCTGATGTGTAGGCAAATCCGCACATTGTAAGGCTGAGCTGTGATGGGGAGCGAAAATTATAGTAGCGAAGGTCATGATCTCACACTGCCAAGAAAAGCCTCTAGCCAGGTGATGGTGCCCGTACCGCAAACCGACACAGGTAGGCGAGAAGAGTATTCTAAGGCGCGCGGAAGAACTCTCGTTAAGGAACTCGGCAAAATGACCCCGTAACTTCGGGAGAAGGGGTGCCCCGGTAGTGTGAATAGCACGAGGGGGCCGCAGTGAAAAGGCCCAAGCGACTGTTTAGCAAAAACACAGGTCTGTGCGAAGCCGTAAGGCGAAGTATACGGGCTGACGCCTGCCCGGTGCTGGAAGGTTAAGGGGAGTGGTTAGGGACTAGTCCCGAAGCTGTGAACCGAAGCCCCAGTAAACGGCGGCCGTAACTATAACGGTCCTAAGGTAGCGAAATTCCTTGTCAGGTAAATTCTGACCCGCACGAATGGCGTAACGACTTGGGCGCTGTCTCAACGAGAGATCCGGTGAAATTTTAATACCTGTGAAGATGCAGGTTACCCGCGACAAGACGGAAAGACCCCATGGAGCTTTACTGCAGCTTGATATTGAATTTGGGTACGATCTGTACAGGATAGGTGGGAGCCTTTGAAGCATGAGCGCCAGCTTCTGTGGAGGCAACGTTGGGATACCACCCTGATCGTATCTAGGTTCTAACCTGGTACCGTAATCCGGTGCGGGGACAGTGTCAGGTGGGCAGTTTGACTGGGGCGGTCGCCTCCTAAAGAGTAACGGAGGCGCCCAAAGGTTCCCTCAGAATGGTTGGAAATCATTCGAAGAGTGCAAAGGCATAAGGGAGCTTGACTGCGAGACCTACAAGTCGAGCAGGGACGAAAGTCGGGCTTAGTGATCCGGTGGTACCGCATGGAAGGGCCATCGCTCAACGGATAAAAGCTACCCTGGGGATAACAGGCTTATCTCCCCCAAGAGTCCACATCGACGGGGAGGTTTGGCACCTCGATGTCGGCTCATCGCATCCTGGGGCTGAAGTAGGTCCCAAGGGTTGGGCTGTTCGCCCATTAAAGCGGTACGCGAGCTGGGTTCAGAACGTCGTGAGACAGTTCGGTCCCTATCTGTCGTGGGCGTAGGAAATTTGAGAGGAGCTGTCCTTAGTACGAGAGGACCGGGATGGACGTACCGCTGGTGTACCAGTTGTTCCGCCAGGAGCACCGCTGGGTAGCTATGTACGGACGGGATAAACGCTGAAAGCATCTAAGCGTGAAGCCCCCCTCAAGATGAGATTTCCCAGTATGTAAGACCCCTTGAAGACGACGAGGTAGATAGGCTGGGGGTGGAAGTGCAGCAATGCATGGAGCTGACCAGTACTAATCGGTCGAGGGCTTATCCAATAGCAAGTTGTAATTCGCGTGTTTCGTTTCGAATCTAGTTTTCAGAGAACGATCTCTGAAATGAAAATTGGTACATCACAGAACGTGTGTATAATTTTCAGTTCCATATCTGATTTTAAGAAGCTATGCTTCGACAAATCGCGTTTGGTGGCGATGGCGGAGGGGTTCCACACGTACCCATCCCGAACACGACCGTTAAGCCCTCTAGCGCCGATGGTACTTGGACCGCAGGGTCCTGGGAGAGTAGGACGCCGCCAAGCGAAGAACCACTGCCGATGTTATTCGGTGGTGGTTTTTATTTGTTTATTTTAGGGGATGCGGAAGCATCTCTTATTTGACTTTGTAAGAATCCTCTGACACACTCTAAGGGGTACATATATCAGATATCAGGCCATGATTTGGATTGATATAACTCTAGCGAATGGGGTGTAGGACAACATGGAAATTCAGAAATTGACGGTAGATGATTTTGAACCGGCGATGGCACTCTCCGAATATGCTTTTCAAGTAGTAATGAGTGAAGAACAGAAAGAAAAACGGCGGAGTCAATTTTCGTCACAGGATATATGGGGTGTATATGAGGACGGGCAGCTAGGAGCCAAACTTCACATCATTCCTTTTCAAACCTATATTCATGGCAGATCGTTCGAGATGGGCGGTATTGCGGGTGTTGCCACCTGGCCAGAGTATAGACGCAAAGGCTGGGTAGCGGGTCTGCTGAAGCATGCGTTGGAAGAAATGAATCGTAACAAACAGAGCATATCATTCTTGCATCCATTCTCTTTTGGTTTCTATCGGAAGTATGGATGGGAGACGTATGTTGAATTTAAACGTTATAAAGTACCTACAGCTCATTTGCCTCTGAAAAAAGCGACACCTGGAACAATTCGGCGTGGGGATCCGGGCCTCAGCATATTAAAGGTAGTATACAGTGCGTATGCTGAGCGTTATAACGGAACTCTGGTTCGGGATGATGCAAGGTGGGAGAATTCAGTTCTTGTTAACGGGACTAGCCAGAAGGCTGTATATTACGATGAAGCTGATGCAGCACAAGGTTATCTTTTATATGAGGTTAAGGAAAATAAGTTTACCATTAAAGAGATCATCTATCTGAATGAAGAGGCTAGGCAAGGGCTGTGGACCTTCATTGCCAACCATGATTCAATGATTCAGGAAGTTACGTTGCAGGCGCCTGCCAGTGATACGCTTGCCTTCCAATTGGATAACCCACGGATTCAGCAGGAGATTGTACCTTATTTTATGGCGCGTATCGTTAGTGTAGAGCAGTTTATATCCCAGTATCCCTTTGCAAGCCAGGACTCACCGGTGCAGATTGTACTTCAGGTAGAAGATGCCCACGCTCCATGGAATGAAGGGGCATGGCAATTAAACGTGGCAATGAACGGAACGGCGTCCATATGGAAAACATCGGAGCCAATTACTGATGATCAGACCATTAAGGTGGATATTCAATCCCTTACCGCGGTGCTGATGGGATATCGCAGACCAACGGAAATGGCACGAATCGGAAGAATTCACGGACCGAACAGAGCAATCAAGGCTTTGGAACAAGCGATTCCTGAACGGGAAACCTATTTGCTCGATTTCTTCTGATGACTATTCTCACTGCTCCACTTAACTTGATTAGCTTATATAGAAATACGGCGTGATTGAAAGACAAATGGACTTCTCCAGCAATTTTGGGGAGGTTTTTTTGTGTCCGGGGAATATTTCGTGTAAAATCGTAAAAAATGAATAGTGACCCCACTTGGCAAAACCACAAAATATGCTATAATGGTTATAAAGTCAAAGAAAGTCAAAGTCAACTAAAGGTTTAATACTTAAGTAGCTTTCCTTTCTACAATCTGATGCATGATCGCCAATATACGGGATTCATTTCGTCGGAGGATCAAGGGAATATTAAAGGACCTTCGTGCTTCCTTCGCTCTCCTGTTAACACCTGTGGAAGCAAGATTCGCTGTTTCCCTAATTGGTTAAATGGGTAGAGAAGGTGTACTCTGTGGGGGCGTGTGGGTCCTTATTGACTTAACGTTTCAGACAGTGGAGGATGATTGGATGCGTAATATCTCTGATATTATCGAACGATATCTGAAGAGTATTTTGCATGAAAGTCCCGAAGGAATGGTTGAAATTCAGCGTAATGATCTGGCAGATCAATTCTCATGTGTACCTTCCCAGATCAATTATGTCATCAGCACACGTTTTACACTCGAGAAGGGATACCTGGTAGAGAGTAAACGCGGCGGTGGTGGTTATGTTCGCATACAGCGCATTGAATTACCGGCCCAATCAGCTCTGCATAATCATTTGCACCATAGTATTGGTGAAGAGATCGGGCAGACAGCTGCCGAAGGTCTGATCTATCAATTGGAAGAAGCGCGCTTCTTGAGCAAGCGGGAAGCCGGGTTGATGCGAGCTGCTGTATCTAGAGAGGTTATATTGGTCAAACTTCCTTACCGGGATCAAATTCGTGCCAGAATGTTGAAGGCGATGTTAATATCTTTGCTCGGTAAATGAAAACTATCGGGGTCAAAGGAGGTACATCAATATGCTGTGCCAAGAATGCAATAAACGTCCGGCGACACTTCATTTTACGAAGATCGTAAATGGAGAGAAGACGGAATTTCATATTTGTGAGTCATGTGCCCGTGAAAAAGGGGAAATGATCCCTGGAACAGCAGGTGGGTTTTCCATTCACAACTTGTTGTCCGGATTGCTTGATTTTGATCCAGCCGGCAAAAGTGGATCGGCAGGAACACCACCTGCAAAAGCTCTTCAATGTGAAGAGTGTGGTATGACGTACGCACAATTTAGTAAGATAGGCCGATTCGGCTGCAGTTCATGTTATAAATATTTTGACAGTCGTCTAGATCCTTTGTTCAAGCGGGTTCATGGTAATACGTCCCATGTAGGCAAAGTGCCTGCACGAGCTGGTGGTCGCATCAAGGTGAAACGGCAAATTGCTGATCTGAAGCGTGAGCTCCAAGAGAGCATCGCACAAGAGGAATTTGAAGAGGCGGCCCAGATCCGTGACCAGATCAGAGGACTTGAAAAAGGAATAGCTCAGGAGTAAAGTTTGTCATGAGTAGGAGGGATGCGTAATGCCTAATCTGCGCTTTACAGAGAAGGCGCTCAGCGACTGGATGCGCAGTGATGCGGCTGATTCCGAAATTGTCATTAGCAGCCGTGTCCGGATTGCACGCAACCTTCAGCATGTTCCGTTTCCGATGCTGGCTTCCAATGAGCAATCGGAAGAGGTGCTGAATAAGCTGAGCGAAGTACTTCAATACGATGACGTTCATGCCTTTGGGGATTTTCATACGTTGGATCTGATCGATATTGACGAACTCGACAAACGGGTGCTGGTGGAGAAACATCTCATCAGTCCAAGTCTTGCGAATGAATCCAGGAATGGTGCGGTTATTCTCAGTGAGGATGAGTCTGTCAGTATTATGATTAATGAAGAGGATCATCTTCGTATCCAGTGCCTCTATCCGGGGTTTCAGGTGAAAGAAGCCTGGGAGAAAGCTTCCGCAATAGATGATGCTTTTGAAGCGCATGTGGATTATGCTTTTGATGATCGCAGAGGATACTTAACCAGCTGCCCTACCAATGTAGGTACAGGTGTCAGAGCATCGGTCATGATGCACTTGCCTGCACTGGTGATGACACAACAGATTGGCCGTATTCTAACCGCAGTTTCCCAGGTGGGATTGACGGTAAGAGGGATATACGGTGAAGGTAGCGAGGCGATGGGTAACCTGTTCCAGATCTCGAACCAGATTACTTTGGGACAGACCGAACAGGAAGTCATCGAGAACCTGCATGGTGTTGTGTTACAGATGATTGGTCATGAACGTACGGCGAGAGAACGGTTAATTACCGACTCCAGACTTCGGATTACGGATCGGGTCATGCGTTCTTATGGCATATTGTCTCATGCAGCTATTGTTGATTCCAAGGAAGCTGCACAGCGCTTATCGGATGTACGCCTTGGCGTGGATCTCGGATTGTTGGATGGACTGTCCATCACGGTAATGAATGAATTGAATGTGATGACACAGCCGGGATTTTTGCAGAAAACATTTGGGGAAGATATGCGCACAGATGAGCGTGACATCTACCGTGCTCAGTTGATTCGTGATACGATCAATGCAGCGAAGCAGTCCTAGTTTAGCCTGATATAGTATTGAATTATGGTTTCATGCCGCATTGCGGCTTTTATATAATAAGGCATGTACAAATGCCGCATGACTTTATTCGCAGCACGGCTGCAAACAAGAATGATATGAAGAATACGACGGTTATTTTATTACATGACCCTCGTTTTATCCAAAACCATGGAGGTGCAGGAGATATGATGTTTGGAAGATTTACGGAACGGGCCCAAAAGGTGCTCGCACTCGCACAGGAAGAAGCTGTCCGTCTCGGTCATAATAACATCGGTACTGAGCATATTTTGCTCGGCCTCATTCGTGAAGGCGAAGGCATCGCAGCCAAAGCACTGATCGGCCTGGGACTCGGATTGGAAAAAATTCAGGATGAAGTAGAAACGCTGATTGGCCGTGGCCAAGAGCAACCTACCAACATTGCATATACGCCACGTGCGAAAAAAGTAATTGAACTGTCTATGGATGAAGCTCGTAAATTGGGCCACACCTATGTAGGAACTGAGCATATCCTGCTCGGATTGATTCGTGAAGGCGAGGGTGTTGCAGCACGTGTGCTCAATAACCTGGGTATTAGCCTGAACAAAGCACGGCAACAAGTGCTGCAGTTGCTTGGCAGCAGTGAAGCTGTATCCAGCCATAATGGAACACCTGCCAATGTAAGCACACCAACGCTGGACAGTCTGGCACGTGACCTCACGGCTTATGCGAGAGAGAACAACCTGGACCCAGTCATTGGACGTAGTAAAGAAATTGAACGTGTCATTCAGGTGCTCAGCCGTCGTACGAAGAACAACCCGGTATTGATCGGTGAGCCAGGTGTAGGTAAAACAGCGATTGCTGAAGGCCTTGCACAAAAAATCATTGCAAATGAGATTCCGGAAACATTGCGCGACAAACGGGTAATGACCCTGGATATGGGTTCAGTAGTCGCTGGAACCAAATATCGTGGTGAGTTCGAAGATCGTCTGAAAAAAATCATGGATGAGATTCGCCAAGCAGGTAACATTGTCCTGTTTATCGACGAATTGCATACCTTAATTGGCGCAGGCGGAGCTGAAGGTGCCATCGATGCTTCTAACATTTTGAAACCGGCTCTGGCCCGTGGAGAATTGCAATGTATCGGTGCGACAACACTGGATGAATATCGTAAATACATCGAGAAGGATGCAGCGCTTGAGCGTCGTTTCCAACCGATTACTGTAGATCAGCCTTCTCCGGAAGAAGCGATTCAAATCTTGCACGGCTTGCGTGACCGTTATGAGGCGCATCACCGCGTGAAAATTACGGACGAAGCAATTGTGCAGGCGGTTAAACTGTCTGACCGTTACATTACAGACCGTTTCCTGCCAGATAAAGCGATTGACCTGATTGATGAAGCGGGTTCCAAAGTAAGATTGAACTCTTACACGATCCCACCAAACCTGAAACAACTGGAAAGCCGTCTGGAAGATATCCGTAAGGAAAAAGACGCTGCAGTTCAAAGTCAGGAGTTCGAAAAAGCAGCAGCTCTGCGTGATACGGAACAAAAAATCCGTGAAGAGCTGGATGTAACGAAGAACCAGTGGAAAGAGAAACAAGGCCGCACCGATTCCGAGGTTACTCCTGAGGATATCGCACAAGTGGTAGCCAGCTGGACAGGAATCCCTGTGAACCAACTGAAAGAAGAAGAGACACAGCGTCTGATGAATCTGGAGTCTATTCTACATGAACGTGTCATCGGTCAGGATGAGGCAGTGAAGTCTGTCAGCCGTGCGGTTCGTCGTGCTCGTGCAGGACTTAAAGATCCAAAACGTCCGATGGGTTCATTCATTTTCCTCGGCCCTACAGGGGTAGGTAAAACAGAACTTGCTCGTGCTCTGGCTGAAGCGATGTTCGGCGATGAAAATGCAGTAATCCGGATTGATATGTCCGAGTATGGTGAGAAACACTCGACTTCCCGACTTGTCGGAGCGCCTCCAGGATATGTTGGGTACGAAGAAGGTGGCCAGCTGACAGAGAAAGTTCGTCGCAAACCATATTCCGTAGTCCTGCTCGATGAAATCGAGAAAGCACATCCAGAAGTATTCAATATCTTGTTACAAGTGCTTGAGGATGGTCGACTGACGGATTCTAAAGGTCGCGTCGTTGACTTCCGTAATACGCTGATCATTCTAACATCCAACGTGGGTGCCGAAGCGATCAAACGTAACTCTACACTGGGCTTCACTGCAGTTGTAGATGCAGGAGCAGATTATGACAACATGAAGGGGAAAGTAATGGATGAGCTGAAGAAAAGCTTCCGTCCAGAGTTCCTTAACCGGATTGATGAAATTATCGTGTTCCATTCACTCGAAGAAAAACACATCGCTGAAATTGTTACGCTTATGAGTGAAGAACTTCGTAAACGACTGCTCGAACATGAGGTCGATTTCGAACTCACTGATAATGCCAAGTCTTTCCTTGCGAAGTCAGGCTTTGATCCAGCTTACGGTGCGCGTCCGCTTCGTCGGGCGATCCAGAAGCATATCGAGGACAAATTGTCCGAAGAGTTGCTCACAGGTAACGTAACCAAAGGGGATTCATTGCTCATCGACGAAGAGAACGGTGCACTCTCTGTTACGAAAAAAGACGTGGTCGTTCCGTCCAATGAGGAAATCGAAACTAAATAATATGTAGCAAGCTTTGAAGTTAAACTTCAGCTTGTATTGATCCATAATCCTTAATCAAATCCTTCTCGGCTTCGGCCGGGGGGGATTTTTTGCACTTTGGACAGAAGACGGACATGATTATGTCAGGAACATGTGTAAAGTTTGCGATAATCCTTTACGAAAAATCTCAAACAATGGTAAACTTTTAGTAACCCTGCACGTCAGGGAGTTTGGGTGAAATTCGTCGAATAATGCAAAATGCTGTTATAAAATTAAATTATAGGAGTGCTGAAGTGGCCAAAGTTAAAACCAAGTTTCAATGTACGGAATGCGGCTATGAAGCCCCCAAGTGGTACGGTAAGTGTCCGGGTTGTCAGTCATGGAATTCAATGGTGGAAGAAACAGAGACGGTGGTCAAAACACAAGGGAGAAATTCTCCTCTGTTTGACAGTAAAGATAAACCGCTTCCTATCATAGATATAGATAGCGGTCAGGAACCGCGTGTACAGACTGGAATCGGAGAGTTGAACCGGGTATTGGGTGGCGGAATTGTTCCGGGTTCACTCGTTCTGGTGGGCGGAGATCCGGGTATTGGTAAATCAACGTTGATGTTGCAGACGTCACATGCTTTGACGCATTCGGGTTTGCGTGTGTTATATGTTTCCGGTGAGGAATCAGTCAAGCAAACCAAATTGCGGGCAGACCGTCTCGGGGCACTCTCTGCCGAGTTGTATGTACTGTGTGAAACCAATATGGAACGTGTAGAGGAAGCGGTGGATCAGATCCAGCCGCATTTTCTTGTCATCGACTCCATTCAGACGGTATATCTTCCCGAAGTTACCAGTGCGCCGGGTAGTGTAGCACAGGTAAGGGAATGTACGTCAAGGTTCATGCGGATTGCCAAAGGCAGAGGCATTGCAACGGTTCTTGTGGGGCATGTTACCAAAGAAGGTGCCATTGCCGGTCCACGTATGTTAGAACATATGGTGGATTGCGTGCTTTATTTTGAAGGAGAACGGCATCATACGTATCGCCTGCTGCGTGCGGTGAAGAACCGTTTTGGTTCAACCAATGAGATTGGTATTTTTGAAATGGGCGAGGATGGACTTCGTGAGGTGGGCAATCCGTCCGAACTCTTTTTGTCGGAACGTCCACTGGGTGTAGCAGGTTCAACGGTAGTTGCCAGTATGGAGGGTACACGCCCTCTGCTCGTGGAATTGCAGGCGTTGATCTCAACCACCCATTTCCCTTCTCCCCGCCGTATGGCAACAGGGGTAGATCTGCATCGATTAAATCTGATCATTGCAGTGCTGGAGAAACGAATGGGGATGTTTTTACAGACCCAGGATGCGTATCTGAACGTGGCTGGTGGAGTACGGTTGGATGAGCCCGCTGTAGATTTGGCGGTTGCTGTCAGCATTGCATCCAGTTTGAGAGATGTACCGACCAAGCCAGACGACGTCATCTTTGGCGAGATTGGTCTGACAGGTGAAGTTCGAGCCGTATCACGGGCCGAACAACGAGTGAAGGAAGCCGCAAAGCTGGGCTTCAAGAGAGTCATTTTACCAGAAAAAAGCTTAAAGGGCTGGAAACATCCTCGCGGGATACAACTGATCGGTGTGAATACCGTGGCAGATGCACTAGCGGTTGCTTTAGATTAGGGGGCATAACAAGATGAAAGATATGAGCCAACTGGATAATATGAATGAGTTGTTAAGGCTGATCGCACCAGGTACACCTTTCCGCGAAGGTCTGGAAAATGTGCTGCGCGCCAAGACGGGCGCACTGCTTGTTGTAGGATACAGCCCTGAAGTAATGGAAGTGGTGGACGGGGGATTCTCGATTAACTGTGATTTCTCCCCAAACTACCTGTACGAACTCGCCAAGATGGATGGAGCCATTATTCTTAGCGAGGATTTGAAGCGTATTCTTTACGCCAATACCCAGTTAATCCCGGATTCATCTATCTCTTCATCAGAGACGGGGATTCGTCACCGGACGGCAGAGCGTGTAGCGAAGCAAACGGGTAAATTGGTCGTATCCATATCACAGCGCCGGAATATCATTACCTTGTATCAGGGAACACTTCGTTATTCCCTCAAGGAAATCGGGGTTATTTTGACCAAAGCGAATCAAGCGATTCAAACCCTGGAGAAATACAAAGCGGTATTAACACAGTCCCTTACGAATCTGAGTGCTTCGGAATTTGAGGAATTAGTAACGATTCCTGAAGTGGTTAATGTGATTCAACGTACCGAAATGGTGATGCGGATCAAAACGGAAATCAAACGGTACATTCATGAACTCGGGAATGAGGGACGACTCATTTCCATGCAAATGGAAGAACTTGTGGGTACAACGGAAGAAGAAGCTTGGTTGCTGTATAAAGACTATGCCCGCGACGACAGTGATGACAAAATCCGTGAAATTATCGTGGGACTGAAAAGGTTGTCGGACGATGAGTTGCTGGATGCACATCATATTGTCCGTCTGCTCGGCTATCCTTCATCAGCGGCTACTTCGGAGGATTCGGTTGCCCCTCGTGGATTCCGGGTATTAAATAAGATCCCCCGCCTGCCCAATGTCATTATCCATAATCTGGTGGATCAATTCGAACAATTGCCTCATGTTATTATGGCTACAATTGAAGAACTGGACGAAGTGGATGGTATTGGTGAAGTTCGTGCCCGGACCATTAAGGAAGGCCTCAAACGTTTGCAGGAGCAAATGTTTATCGACAGACAGATGTAAGGGTTTGCCTATATAAAGGCTTGAAATGGATGAGGTGAAATAACGATGCTAACCAGATTCATTCCGAATCTCTTTACCCTGGGTAATCTGTTTCTTGGAATGATGGCAATTTTGCTTGCGATTGATGGAAATTACAGTTTGGCTGCCATTATGGTCATTGTAGCGATGCTGCTGGATGGTCTGGATGGCCGAGTGGCACGTGCACTCAATGCTCAAAGTGAATTCGGCAAGGAACTTGATTCCTTGTCTGACATGGTTTCCTTTGGTGCAGCACCAGCCTTGATCATATTTATGGTGTCATTTCAAGATTCGATGCCGATCCTCGCCTGGATCGCAACAGCGGCTTTTCCGATCTGTGGAGCCATTCGTCTTGCACGGTTTAACGTTCGTCCGGGTATTCCCGGGTACTTCACAGGTCTGCCGATTCCCGCAGCCGGTGGGGTGCTGGCTACACTGTCCTTGTTCAACAAGGATATTGGCCCGGTTAGTATGATGATTGCTACGTTGCTGTTATCGTATCTGATGGTGAGTTCACTTAAATACCCCAATTTCAAAAAGGTCGGGTTGCCACGCAAGGCGATCTGGATTGCACCATGGGTTGTGTTATTTGCCATAGCCGTAGCCGTTATTTTCCCGGAGCAGTTATCCAAATTGATCTTTATTCCGTTGGTGTTATACGCCCTGTATGGAATGAAGCATAATGTGCGAACAGCGGCCTCACGTAGTCGGGCGAAAAAGCGCAAGGATGAGAAATCTTCCCGTCCTTCCGATCGTTAAGTCGCCTTGGGAACAGACACTATACAAAGAAAGCACGTACTCTCCTGAACTGGAGAATGCGTGCTTTTTGTTTATTCAGATCTATTTACGGTAAAAGAAACCCTTACGGACGACATACATATCTTCTTACGACAGATTAAACATCCCTAACGTTGAACACTTCTGTGATTCGTGATTTACGACCTCTTCCATGTTAATGTCCAGCAGATTGCAGAGAGCCGACATGTAGAACAGGTTCCGCCCTAGCTCAGAGCTGATGACCTCTCTGCAGTTCTCACACAACTCACCTTCCACATGCGTTTCCAGCAGGCCCTTGGTTTGAGCGATATCGCTCTCCGGGGCATATTTCTGCTTGGTGGCGTGCAGCTCGATGCAGCCGCATTCGGTAATGGCTTTGGACACGGCACGGTTAACAGACGCTCCGGCTTGTCCCGTTTTGGACAATACATCAATCAGGCTGCGATGACGCAACAACAGTTCAGAAACTTGATCCTGGAAAGCCTGTAAACTTAGCGTACTCATTTTTGCCACTCACCTCGGGATATGAATTGAATTCATTATATGCCAATAATTTACCTACTTTCAACTGACGATTGCAACATTTCCAAAAAGTTATTCCAGATGGGATTAGCAATTCAGGAATTGGATCATACTGGATATAAAGATCAAGATACATTGAAGGAGGTGCAGGGACTAATGTGGAAAAAAGGCATTTTAACTTTTACAGGATTGTGCGGTGCATGGTTCGGCTACACGGCATATCATCTGGCAGGAAAATCGGTCCCATGGATGGCGGAGTGGATTCAGTCAGCAGGATTACTGGGAGCTGGTATATCGACGCTGCTGGGAGCTGTAATGTTTATGGCTGTATGTAATATTGGTGGAACATTGATGGCAGACAGGCTGCATAGTGGAATTGATTCATTGGCAAAAGTACCTATGAACGAATTGGCTGCAGGTGCTGCAGGTACCGTTGCGGGATTGCTCGTGGCCTTGTTACTTTACCCTGTTGTGGGATGGATGGGGACGGCAGGAGAAGTGCTGCAAGTGGCGCTGACGGTGATTAGTGCTTATTCCGGTTATACCCTTGCCATGGCGAAGAAAGACGATCTGGGGGCCTTCTGGATGTCTGGACGATGGGGTCATCCCGAGGTGGACGAGGACAGACGGATGGAAGAACATAAAATTCTGGATACCAGTGTTATTATCGATGGGCGTATCGCTGATATATGCAAAACCGGATTTATTGAAGGCACAATCGTAATTCCGGAATTTGTTCTGGAGGAGTTACAGCATATTGCTGATTCATCGGATCTACTCAAGCGGAACAGAGGACGGCGTGGACTGGACATTTTGAACAAAATCCAGAAGGAACTTGATGTAAAAGTCCTGATCTACGAGGGGGATTTCGAGGAAATCTCCGAGGTGGACAGCAAACTGGTTAAACTGGCTAAAGTGCTTCAGGGCAAAGTGGTCACCAATGACTTTAACCTGAACAAAGTGTGCGAACTCCAGGGTGTATCTGTGTTGAACATTAATGATCTCGCCAATGCGGTTAAGCCGGTTGTTCTGCCAGGTGAGGAGATCATGGTGCAGATCATCAAGGATGGCAAGGAGCATGGTCAAGGTGTAGCTTATCTGGATGATGGCACAATGATCGTTGTGGAAGGCGGACGCGAGTATATCGGCATGATGATGGAAGTGCTGGTGACCAGTGTGCTGCAGACTTCAGCGGGACGAATGATTTTTGCCAAGCCTAAACTGTTGGAAAAAGCCCAATAAAGCGGTATGATGGGTAGTGTATCGTTGAATGATATTGTATATCTTTGGACGATAAACTGACAGACAAGGCAGGGATTGCGGCATGGATAAAGGGTGGGGCGTTGTCATTGTGGCAGCAGGTCGCGGAACCCGGATGGGGAAGACCGAGAGCAAACAGTTTCTGTTGCTGCAGGACAAGCCCGTTTTCATACATACGCTTGAGGTATTTGCTGCGCTGGACGAGATCCGCGAGATGGTGCTGGTCACAGGAGCCGCAGATGTTGAACGCTGCCAGGATTGGGTAAAAGAATACCAACTGGATTCACGTGTCCGTGTTATCCCCGGAGGGAAAGAGAGACAACATTCTGTCCATAAAGGCCTTGAGGCACTTGGGACGGATTGGGTTCTCGTTCACGACGGGGTACGTCCTTTTGTGAACCATGAGCAGATCAAGGGATGCATGGCGGCTGCCATGTCCGGTGGTGGAGCAGCTGTACTGGCGGTTCCCGTGAAGGATACGATCAAACAAGTGAATGCGGAAGGAGTCGTTAAGGCGACGCCAGACCGCAGCAGTCTGTGGAGCATTCAAACCCCGCAGGCTTTTCGTCTTTCTTCCCTGCTCTCCGCCTACGAATCAGCCGAGCAGGACGGATTTCTGGGGACAGATGATGCCATGCTGGCTGAACGTCAGGGAATGTCGGTCAAGGTTGTGGAAGGCAATTATACCAATATCAAATTAACAACGCCGGAAGATTTGCAATATGCTGCGTTTTTGCTGGGGGGAGAGAAGAAGCGATGATACGTGTAGGACAGGGATTTGATGTACATCAGCTGGTAGAGGGACGCCCGTGTATTATTGGCGGAGTAACGATTCCTTATGAAAAAGGACTGCTGGGTCACTCGGACGCAGACGTGCTGTTGCACGCGATTAGTGATGCCATTTTGGGTGCGCTGGCACTTGGGGATATTGGCAAACACTTCCCGGATACCGATCCGGAATTCAAGGATGCCGACAGTCTGAAATTGCTGGAGCATGTATGGCAGCTTGTGAAGGATCGCGGGTATAAGCTAGGGAATATCGATTCAACGATTATTGCCCAGAAGCCAAAGATGGCTCCTTATGTCCCACAGATGGCTGAGGTTATTGCCAAGGCACTGGAAGCGGATGTAACACAGGTGAACGTGAAAGCAACAACGACAGAGCAACTGGGATTCCCGGGACGGGGAGAGGGCATTGCCGCTCAATCCGTTGTTTGCCTTGTACGTGTGTAATATCATCAATCAATTAGTGACGGAGGGGATCATATGAGCACGGAAATTCGTGTGCGTTACGCGCCGAGCCCAACGGGACATCTTCATATCGGGAATGCCCGTACGGCGTTGTTTAACTATTTGTATGCCAAACATAATAACGGTAAATTCATTATTCGTATTGAAGATACGGACGTGAAACGGAACATTGCCGGTGGTGAAGAAAGCCAACTGAAATACCTGAAATGGCTCGGAATTGAGTGGGACGAAAGTATTGATGTAGGCGGAGAATACGGACCATACCGTCAAACGGAACGTCTGGACCTCTATCGTAAATATACGCAGGAATTGTTGGATAAAGGTCTGGCTTACCCTTGCTTCTGCACGGAAGAAGAATTGGAGCAAGAGCGCGAGGAACAGTCAGCACGTGGAGAAACACCGCGTTATTCTGGGAAACACCGTGATCTGACTCCAGAGCAAATTAGTGCGTTTGAAGCGGAAGGCCGCGTAGCGAGTATTCGTTTCCGTGTACCGGAAGAGCGCATATATACGTTTGATGACATGGTTAAAGGCACAATCTCGTTCAACAGCAAGGAATCCGGTGACTTCGTCATTGTGAAAAAAGACGGCATTCCCACATACAACTATGCTGTTGCTGTGGATGATCACTTGATGAAGATCTCCCACGTCCTGCGTGGGGAAGATCACATCTCAAACACGCCGCGTCAACTGATGATCTATGAAGCGCTTGGCTGGGAGCCACCGCAATTCGGTCATATGACGTTGATCGTGAATGAAAATCACAAGAAGCTGAGTAAACGGGATGAGTCCGTTATCCAGTTTATTGAGCAGTATGATCAGCTCGGCTATTTGCCTGAAGCGATGTTTAACTTTATTTCCTTACTCGGCTGGTCGCCGGAAGGGGAAGAAGAGATCTTCTCGCAAGAGCAACTGATCTCCATTTTTGATACGAAACGTCTGTCCAAGAGCCCGGCGGTATTTGATACCCACAAGCTGGCGCACTTGAACAACCACTATATCAAACATGCTGACCCGGAACGCATTGCCGAAATGGCCATTCCGCATCTGCAAAAGGCTGGACGCATTTCTTCCGAGCTGTCTGCTGAACAAAAAGAATGGGCTTATACACTGGTACACCTGTACCAAGAGCAGATGAATTCTGCCTCCGATATTGTCGAATTGTCGGAAGTATTCTTCCGTTCCAATCTGGAGCTGGAAAGTGAAGGAGAAGCAGTGCTTGCGGAGGAGCAGGTGCCAACTGTACTGAAGGCATTTGCGGATAAAGTACAGGCGAGCGAAGAGTTTACTCCAAGCAAAATGGCTGCATTGATCAAGGAAGTACAGAAAGAAACCGGCTTTAAGGGCAAACAGCTCTTTATGCCAATTCGTGTAGCCTTGACTGGACAGACGCATGGACGAGATCTGAACCAAACGATCGTGCTTCTGGGTCGTGATACGGTGATCGAACGTTTGCTTGCACAAGTAAAATAATCTTAGTCGAAGACATTCCGTTTATTTGGAATCTGAACACAGTCTTGTGATGGACGGATTACGTAGGAGGCTGTTGTCAGTCTGAGGCCTTTTCGCTATAATAACAACACAACGAATAATTGATATGATTTATCTAATAGAACAGCAAAGATCGGGAGGAGTAGACTGACCCGGACAGATTCAGAGAGGATGGTCCCGCAGCAAAGAGAGATTTCTTTGGTTGCGGTGGCTGTGAGCCATCCACTGTCCATCAGTCGAAATGCGCCCGTGAGCTGCACAGCCGAATCCAGCCCCGCCTTTGTCGATCATGACATGGGAAAACGTTAGGATAGGTTGTGACGATTGGTTTCCGTTACCAAACCGCTTGAGGGCTCATTCTATTTAAGAATGGACCGAGCAGAGTGGGACCGCGATAAACGCCTCTGCAGCTAAATGCTGCAGGGGCGTTTTTTTTGTTTAGGCGAGTGTGCAGTACACTACCAAGGAACGCGCCGTCCGGTAAGCCGGAGGACGGGAACCTGAACAAGAGGGGAACGAGCATGTTCAAGAAGATCAGAGCAGATATCCAGGCGGTGTTTGAAAACGATCCGGCGGCCCGAGGTTGGTTAGAGGTGGTATTCACCTACTCAGGGCTGCATGCGATATGGGCACACCGTATGGCTCATTTTTTATACAAGCGAAGATGGTTCTCGGTTGCCAGGTTCATTTCGCAGGTTAGCCGTTTTATGACAGGAATCGAGATACATCCTGGAGCTACGATCGGAAATCGATTGTTTATTGACCATGGAATGGGCGTCGTTATTGGAGAAACATGTGAGATTGGCGATGATGTCGTTATCTATCAGGGGGTTACCTTGGGCGGAACAGGGAAAGAAAAAGGGAAGAGACATCCAACCATTGGTAATAATGTGGTTATCTCATCCGGAGCGAAGGTGCTGGGTTCATTTAGCGTGGGGGATCAATGTAACATTGGTGCGAACTCCGTTGTGCTTAAGGAGGTCCCTTCCAATAGTACCGTGGTAGGTATACCGGGCAGAATTGTCAAACAGGATGGTCGACGGGTAGATCGCCTCAGTCAGCAATTGCCCGATCCGGTCGTTGACTCCCTGCGCAGTATGCAAAAAGAACTCGAACGATTGCAGAAAGAAGTACGTACACTGCAGAATGCCCGTGAAAATGAGACTGTGCGTGATACGTGATACAATAAATTAAGGCAGTATAGAATGAAAGGATAAGTGACCATGACGCTTCAGATTTATAATACGATGAGTCGTACCAAAGAGGAATTTGTTCCCCAAGAGCCAGGGAAAGTAAAAATGTATGTCTGCGGACCAACGGTGTATGACTACATTCATATTGGGAATGCACGCCCGGTTATCTTTTTCGACACAGTTCGCGGATACCTGGAACAGACAGGACATGATGTGAACTATGTGGTGAACTTCACGGATGTGGACGATAAGCTGATTCGCAAAGCAGAACAACTTGGAACAGACGTTCCTCATGTAGCTGAGAAATTTATTGCTGCCTACTATGAAGACCTTGAGGGATTGGGTATTCCCAAGGCGAGCAGCAATCCGAGAGTAACGGAAAACATGCCGCTGATCATTGATTTTATCCGTGAGCTGGTTGAAAAAGGATTTGCGTATGAAAATGGCGGTGACGTCTATTATCGTACAGGCAAATTCAGCGAATATGGCAAACTTTCGAAACAAAACCTGCAGGAGCTGCAATTTGGGATCCGTGTGGGTGTGGACGAGCGCAAAGAGCATCCCGAAGATTTTGTGCTCTGGAAGGCTGCCAAACCAGGTGAGATCTATTGGTCCAGTCCTTGGGGCGATGGTCGACCAGGATGGCATATTGAGTGCTCCGCCATGGCTAGGGAGTACCTTGGGGATACACTGGACATTCACGGGGGTGGGCAGGATTTGCAGTTCCCGCACCATGAGTGCGAATGCGCCCAATCCGAGGTATTAACAGGTAAACCACTTGCGAACTACTGGATGCATAATGGATTCATCCGGATTGATAACGAGAAGATGTCGAAATCACTCGGTAATGGTGTTCTGGTTAAAGACTTGCGGAATCAATATAAACGCGAAGCGATTCGTTATTTCATGTTGTCTACCCACTATCGCAACCCATTGAACTTCACAGATGATACGATGGAGCAGGCACAGAACAGTGTGGACCGGATTGCGAATGCGGTAGGTAACCTGAACCATCGTCTGAATGCAGTAACTGTTGATCAGGATATCACAGCAGAGTTTGCGGCAAGACTCGACCAAATTCGTCAGCAGTATCACGAGAAGATGCAGGATGATTTCAATACGCCTGATGCGATTACTGCTATGTTTGATTGGGCAGGGGAAGCCAACCAACTGTTGCAGCAAGAGGTAGTTAATGCGGCAGACATTCGTGCACTCCTCGAGTTGTTCAGTGAATTGAATGCTGTGCTGCGCATTTATACTGACGCAGAGCCAGAACTTCTGGACGAGGAAGTAGAACGTCTGATTGAAGAGCGTGTAGAAGCGCGCAAGTCCAAAAACTGGGCAAGAGCGGATGAAATTCGCGATGAATTGTCTGCACGCGGCATTCTGCTTGAAGATACGGCGCAGGGCATGAGATGGCGGCGCAAATGAGCGAAGGACATCCAAATACACCAAAACAACAGGAGCAGGCCACAGAGGGAGGATGGTTCCCGTATCCTCCTTCCAGACCTGCGAAGTTGATTCCACCTATTGCACTGGCCTATATTGGTGATGCGGTATACGAGGTAGCTGTTCGTCAATATCTGTTGTCGAAGGCCAACATGCGTCCCAATCATTTGCACCGTAGTGCAACCGGGTTGGTATCAGCGAAGGCACAGAGCCGCATACTTACAACGATAGAGGCTGAACTGACAGAGGAAGAACGGGATATCGTCCGGCAAGGGCGGAATGCCAAGTCGGGTAGTGTACCCAAAAATGCAGATGTGTTGGAGTACAGACATGCCACGGCTTTTGAATGTCTCATTGGTTACCTCTACAGCAGTGGTCATCATGATCGCATGATTGAACTGATCGGGCTTGGCATTGAGCACGCGGAACAACAATCGCCATCACCGACAAAAAAATAGAAATTTCAACAAAACAACGCATTACAGAGAGGATCGAACAACGATGGAAGAAGAATGGATCGCCGGTAAACACTCCGTGACGGAGGCGCTGCGTTCAGGCCGGACCATTAATAAAATATGGATTGCCGATACAGCACAGAAACATCTGACTCAACCTATTATCTCGGAAGCTAAAAAACTAGGTATTGTCATTCAACACGTGGACAAGCGTAAGCTGGATCAAACGGTACCAGGCATTCAGCATCAGGGGGTAGTTGCTCAAGCAGCACCTTACGCTTATGTGGAGGTAGAAGACATTCTTGCCGCAGCAAAAGCGAAGAATGAGCATCCTTTCCTGATTCTGCTGGATGAGATTGAAGATCCGCATAACCTGGGGTCCATTTTGCGGACAGCGGACTGCACGGGTGCGCATGGCGTCATTGTACCCAAACGTCGCTCGGCTGCGGTAACCGTGACAGTATCCAAAACATCAGCAGGCGCTGTGGAGTACGTGCCAGTGGCTCGTGTAAGTAATCTTGGACAGACAATTGATCGCCTCAAAGAGGAAGGTGTATGGGTTGTAGGGACAGATGTCACGGCTCATGAAGGTGTCTTTGGTAATGGAGTCTTTACTGGCCCTGTGGCTTTGGTAATCGGAAATGAGAACAAGGGAATGGGACGACTTATTCGTGAGAAATGCGATGTGCTGATCAAATTACCAATGCAAGGTCAGATTAATTCCCTGAATGCTTCCGTGGCAGCCGGGGTTGTCATGTATGAAGTGCTCCGTTCGCGTCAAGCGCAGGAATAGAAGGTATGGCTGATTCCCGTGATGTGCTTCTTGTAGACGGGTACAACATGATTGGTGACTGGCCGGAATTAACCAAACTGGCGGAAAGTGGGCTGGAAGAGGCGCGTAACAGGCTTCTCTTTCGTCTTGCAGATTACCAGGCATTCTCCGGCCGTCGAGTCATTGTTGTGTTTGACGCCTACCTCGTGCCTGGACTCGGTAAATCCTTTACTCAGAGCAAAGTGCAGATCTATTTTACAAAGGAAAAAGAGACGGCAGATGAATGCATTGAGAGACTCGTTCGGGAACTAAGCATGCGAAGACGCCAAATCTATGTGGCTACGAGCGATATGGTAGAGCAACATGTCATATTTGGACAGGGAGCGCTACGTGTATCTGCGAGGGAGTTGCTAATTGAAGTTGAGCAGAACGAAAAAGAATTAAAAAAACGACTGGAAGAAGATCAGGCGAAGACCACGCGTAATACACTCGGGGGCAAGTTGAGTCCGGATGTATTAAAAGAGTTCGAGCGATGGCGCCGGGAATAACAGCACGTTTTTACAAAATTTAGAATATTGAAACTCTTGACATTTATGTTATTGATGTTCTTTTTTAGGCAGAGCGTGGTTGACGGTGTGAGGTACCATCATATATACTGATCCTATATTTCATAGAGTAGAGTAACGGGGTACCTTGCGTTGCAGCCGGAGGGATTGTCTGTGAGTGTCGACCTCAAAGATATCATGTTATCTAAGTATGATTACCAAAGTGACGAAGACATTGTCGAAGCTTTCCGTGAAGGCGAAAGCGAAGCGTTAGAGTTTTTGATTAACAAATATCGTAACTTTGTACGCGCCAAGGCAAGATCTTATTTTCTGATTGGGGCAGACCGGGAAGATATTATTCAAGAAGGAATGATTGGCCTCTACAAATCCATTCGAGATTTCAAAGGGGACAAGCTGGCTTCGTTCAAGGCTTTTGCCGAACTGTGTATTACAAGACAGATCATCACGGCGATTAAGACAGCAACACGTCAGAAACATATTCCGCTTAATTCTTATGTATCTCTGGACAAGCCTATTTATGACGAAGAGTCTGATCGTACGTTACTCGATGTGATTTGTGGAACCCAGGTCAGTGATCCGGAAGAACTTATCATTAATCAGGAAGAGTTTGTGGGCCTGGAAGATAAAATGTCCGAGATTCTGAGTGATCTGGAACGTAAAGTATTGATGTTGTATCTGGACGGGAGATCTTATCAAGAGATTGCAGTAGATTTGGACAGACATGTGAAGTCCATTGATAATGCACTTCAGCGCGTCAAGCGCAAACTTGAAAAGTACCTGGAAGTTCGAGATAATTAAACACATGTTGTCGTTGACGGAAAAGGCTCGGTGTTTGAGTCTTTTTTTAGTGTCTCAAGTTTATAAAATCTAAGAATGTTTATACTAGTAATCGCTCGGTCCATGCAGGAGAAGAGAAAAAACAGAGATGAGAAACGAATGTACGTTGTACGGAAGTAATACCCAATGAATGAAAGGCTATTCTTTCGTTGACATGGTTATACCCTTGTGATAAAGTGTTTTAGGTAGGCCTAAATTTATGGCTTTTTTTCAGGATCAATTTAGAGACTCTGCTTGAATGTGGAAGTCTTCGGGAGGTGTACATCATGCGGGTAATTATTACTTTGGCTTGTACTAACTGCAAACAAAGAAATTACACTACGACAAAAAACAAGCGTAATCACCCCGACCGCATGGAGATGAAGAAATTTTGCAAGTTTTGTAACGAGCAGACTTCTCATCGCGAAACCAGATAGTTTTTGGAGGTGTCGGCGTGAAACGAAGTTTCAAATCTCTGATTTCCTTTTTCTCAGAAAGCTGGGCTGAACTTAAAAAAGTTCGCTGGCCTAATCGTAAAGAGCTGACCAACTACACATTGATCGTACTTGGTACTGTTGTGGTTATGACGCTGTTTTTTTGGGTCATTGACATTGGCATCTCCTTTGTGATCGAAGCGATTATTTAAGAAGGGTTCCGGTGGCTTGATATGGAAAAAAGATGGTACGTCGTTCATACCTATTCAGGGTATGAGAACAAGGTCAAAGCCAATTTGGAAAAACGCGTAGAGTCTATGGGCATGGAAGACAAGATATTCCGCGTTCTTGTTCCTATGGAAGAAGAAGTGGTAAACAAGGATGGTAAGAAAAAAACCGTTATGCGTAAAGTTTACCCCGGTTATGTCTTGGTGGAAATGGTACAGACGGATGATTCTTGGTATGTTGTTCGCAACACACCAGGTGTTACAGGATTTGTCGGTTCGACAGGTTCTGGGTCCAAACCAACTGCATTGTTGCCTGAAGAAGTGGAACAAATTCTGAAGCACATGGGAATGGTTGAACCTAAGCCGAAAATTGAGTTCGATATTAAGGAATCCGTACGTATTAAAGTCGGTCCTTTTGCGAATTTCGTAGGCTCCGTGGAAGAGATTTTGGTAGACAAAAGCAAGTTGAAAGTGCACGTGAACATGTTTGGACGGGAAACACCGCTTGAGTTGGAATACACACAAGTGGAGAAGATATAGTTTCTTCAAGTTTCTTGTGGGAGGGTTGAAAAACCCGTTAACCACTATTTTGCAAGGAGGTGTCAATCATGGCGAAAAAAGTTATTAAAATGGTAAAACTGCAGATTCCAGCAGGTAAAGCAAACCCAGCACCACCAGTAGGTCCAGCTTTGGGTCAAGCAGGTGTCAACATCATGGCATTCTGTAAAGAATTCAACGCTCGTACAGCTGATCAAGCGGGATTGATTATTCCAGTTGAAATTTCTGTATTCGAGGACCGTTCCTTTACTTTCATCACTAAAACTCCACCAGCAGCAGTTCTGTTGAAAGTGGCAGCTAAAGTTGAAAAAGGATCCGGCGAACCGAACAAGAAAAAAGTTGCTACTGTTAAACGTGATGCGGTACGTCAAATCGCAGAAACAAAAATGCCTGACCTGAATGCAGCAGACGTTGAGTCCGCTATGCGTATGGTCGAAGGTACTGCCCGCAGCATGGGTATCACCATCGAAGACTAATTTTCATAAGAAACATGGCTTCGTAAAACCGGTCGATTCGCGACCGGTTGATGTGGGAGGTATATCCGCTAACACCACAAAGGAGGAATAAAACATGGCTAAACACGGTAAAAAATACCTGGAAGCTGCTAAGCTGATTGACAGCGAAGCAACTTACGAGCCTTCAGAAGCTGTAGAGCTTGTGAAAAAGGCAGCTACTGCAAAATTCGATGAAACAATCGAAGCAGCAGTTCGTTTGGGTGTAGACCCTCGTAAGCAAGACCAGGCTGTACGTGGTGTTGTTGTCTTGCCACACGGCACAGGTAAAACACAACGCGTATTGGTATTTGCAAAAGGTGACAAAGCGAAAGAAGCGGAAGCGGCTGGCGCGGACTATGTTGGTGATGCAGACATGATCAACAAAATCCAACAAGGCTGGTTCGAATTCGACGTCTGCGTAGCGACACCAGATATGATGAGTGAAGTAGGTAAATTGGGCCGACTGCTCGGCGGTAAAGGTCTGATGCCTAACCCTAAAGCCGGAACGGTAACTTTCGATGTAACTAAGGCTGTTCAAGAAATTAAAGCCGGTAAAATCGAATATCGTCTGGATCGTGCAGGTCAAATTCATGCACCGATTGGTAAAGCTTCTTTCTCTTCTGAGCAACTTAATGAGAACTTCAAAGCTCTCATGGAAGCTCTGAATCGTGCTAAACCAGCGGCAGCAAAAGGTGTTTATCTGAAGAATGTTAGTCTTTCTTCCACGATGGGCCCTGGCGCACGCGTGAACGCAGCAGCTTTTAGATAATATCTCTTGACAGGCTTGTCCTGTTTTTGATAAGATATAAAAGTTGTGAGTCCGAGTGACTGACCGTTGACATTTGAATATGCTTGCCGTAGACAGTAGGTGCCATTTGGCTTAATTTCCTGCCGAGGTGTGATTATAGAACTTAGAACGATGCAAATCGATGATGAGTATATATCAAGCCTTCGTGATTCTACGGAGGCTTTTCTTAATGGGATAAATTTGATCAGGAGGTGTACAGATTGGCAAACGCAAAAGTGATTCAAGCAAAACAAGAATCCGTTGATGCAGTAACAGCAAAATTGCGGGAGAGCGTTACAACTGTTGTTGTTGACTATCGCGGATTGAACGTTGCCCAAGTAACTGAGTTGCGTAAGCAACTTCGTGAAGCAGGGATCGAATTCCAAGTGCTGAAAAACTCGTTGCTTCGCCGTGCAGCTGCAGCAGCAGAACTGACAGAACTCGAAAATGTTCTTACAGGTCCTACTGCAATTGCATTCAGCGTAGATGACGTTGTGGCTCCAGCTAAAATTCTGAACGACTTCGCGAAAAAGAACGATGCACTGGAATTGAAAGGTGCAGTCGTAGAAGGTCGCGTAATCGGAGTAGAAGAAGTTAAGGCATTGGCAGAACTGCCATCCCGCGATGGACTCCTCTCCATGCTCCTCAGCGTGCTTCAAGCGCCAGTGCGCAACTTCGCGCTTGCGGTTAAAGCAGTTGCAGAAAAAGAAGAACAAGGCGCGTAAGCAACTTGATCTGAATGCTGCTTAGGCGGCAAATGAATTAAAAAAAATAATATTATATATGGAGGTTCACTCATGAGTAAAGAGCAAATCTTGGAAGCAATCAAAGGCATGACTGTACTGGAATTGAACGATCTTGTTAAAGCAATCGAAGAAGAATTCGGCGTAACTGCTGCAGCTCCAGTAGCTGCTGCAGGTGCAGTAGCTTCTGCTGAAGCTGAGCAATCCGAGTTCGACGTAATCTTGACTAGCGCTGGTGCTTCCAAAATCAACGTTATCAAAGCAGTTCGCGAAATCACAGGTCTTGGCCTGAAAGAAGCAAAAGAACTGGTTGACAACGCTCCAAAAGCTTTGAAAGAAAAAGTTGCTAAAGAAGAAGCAGAAGCGGTTAAAGCTAAGCTTGAAGAAGCAGGCGCTTCAGTTGAAGTTAAATAATTTAGCTATTACAAGCTAGATGAACAAAACAACAAACCCCTTGACTTATATCAAGGGGTTTGTTGCTGTAATTGTAAATGGAAAGTGAGTGAGGGCATGTCCAATCATTATTATTCGGACAAACCGCAAGTGGCGCATGATCGCAGAGCAACTGAAGCGGTTCTTCGCGGATTCAGTCTGCGATTCGTGACGGATGCCGGTGTGTTTTCCAAAAACGGAATCGATTATGGCAGCAGAGTATTGATTGATGCGATAGAGTTGCCATTAGGGGCTCATGTTCTCGATGTGGGCTGTGGATACGGGCCAATGGGTCTTACAGCAGCCAAACTTGTACCGGATGGGCATGTCACCATGATCGATATCAACGAGAGAGCCGTTGAACTTTCCAGGGAAAATGCAAAAGCGAACGGAATTAACAATGTTACGGTATTGCAAAGTAATCTACTGTCTGAAGTAAAAAAGCAAGATTTTGACGTTATTCTAACCAACCCGCCTATACGGGCTGGGAAAGAGACGGTTCATACTATTTTCGAACAGGCACATCGCCATCTGAAGGTAGGCGGTTCGTTGTGGATTGTCATTCAGAAGAAACAAGGAGCACCGTCAGCGAAAGCGAAATTGGAATCTTTGTTTGGAAGAGTGGAAGAAGTGACGAAGGATAAAGGCTATCGGATTTTCAAAGCGGTGAAATCGGAATAGGTATCTACTAAAAGCTGAATCCGAGTTTGTAAAGTAAGCAGGGGATCATTTTTTTTGCAATAGGACTATTGACTTGAAATTCAGGTCGTGGTATAGTTGTAAAATGTCAGTATTAAGATGCCCTACTTGGCTTTAGCTAACTAAAAATGTCAACCTTTTTTTACGCCGAACGGGCTTATTATGCCTACGTTTGGCGTATAATATGTACATTTTGGGCAAACTGGGGATAAGAATGATTTGGAAAGACATCCGCCGATCAAAGTTGCTCTTTTTTCGAACGACATTTCGAGTAAGGGCTTTTCTTTATTTGTGGATGCATTGCTTTGCTCTGTATGTGTACCATTATAAGGTTACAAACAGAGGTTCGCAACGAAATTTTTAAAGTGAGTAGACATTGAGGGGTGAGTTTAAGTTGGCAGGACATCTTGTTCAATATGGTCGACGCACTCGGCGCAGTTATGCACGAATTAACGAGATACTCGAAGTTCCGAACCTGATTGAAATCCAACAAAAATCCTATGATTGGTTTTTGGAGGAAGGGTTGCGCGAAATGTTCCAGGATATCTCGCCGATCCAGGATTTTACAGGTAACTTGATTTTGGAATTTATCGATTACAGTCTCGGTGAACCGAAGTATACAGTAGACGACGCGAAAGAGCGTGACGTTACGTATGCAGCACCGCTTCGGGTCAAAGTCCGGCTCATTAATAAGGAAACCGGCGAAGTCAAAGAGCAGGAAGTATTCATGGGAGATTTCCCGCTGATGACCAACACGGGCACATTTATTATTAATGGTGCGGAACGGGTTATTGTCAGCCAGTTGGTTCGCTCTCCTAGCGTTTACTTCAGTACCAAAGTAGATAAAAACGCCAAAAAAACGTATACCGCTACAGTTATTCCTAACCGCGGCGCTTGGTTGGAACTGGAGATGGACGCGAAGGATGTTGTTTACGTCCGGATCGACCGTACACGTAAAATACCGGTTACGGTTCTCCTGCGTTCACTTGGTTTTGGCACAGATGCTGAGATTCTGGATCTGCTCGGTAATGACGAATATATCCGCAACACACTGGACAAAGACAACACGGATTCCACGGAGAAAGCACTCATTGAGATCTATGAGCGTCTTCGTCCGGGCGAGCCGCCAACGCTGGATAATGCGAAAAGCTTGCTCGTAGCACGTTTCTTTGATCCAAAACGTTATGACCTGGCTAATGTAGGTCGTTACAAAATGAATAAAAAACTGCACATCAAAAACCGTTTGTTCAACCAGCGCTTGGCTGAGTCACTTGTTGACGCTGAGACTGGTGAAATCATTGCTGAAGCAGGTCAAATGGTTGATCGTCGTTTGTTGGATGAAATCATGCCGTATCTGGAGAAGAGCGTTGGATTCCGCACGTATCACGTGGGTAACGGCGTTTTGGATGCCAATGATATCCCTATGCAAACGATTGATGTGTTCTCACCAACTGAAGATGGTAAAGTGGTCAAACTGATTGCCAATGGAATCATTGACAAGTCCGTTAAAAACGTGACGCCGGCGGATATCATTTCGTCCATCAGTTATTTCCTTAACCTTCTGCAGGGAATTGGTAGCACGGATGATATTGACCATCTGGGTAACCGTCGTTTGCGTTCGGTGGGTGAACTCCTGCAGAATCAGTTCCGTATCGGTCTTTCCCGTATGGAGCGTGTGGTTCGTGAGAGAATGTCCATTCAGGATGCTAACGTAATTACACCACAGGCATTGATCAACATACGTCCTGTTATTGCATCCATTAAAGAGTTCTTTGGTAGCTCTCAGTTGTCACAGTTTATGGATCAAACGAACCCGCTGGGTGAGTTGACACATAAACGTCGTTTGTCCGCACTCGGACCGGGTGGTTTGACACGTGAGCGCGCAGGTATGGAAGTGCGTGACGTCCATCCATCCCACTATGGCCGTATGTGTCCAATCGAGACGCCAGAGGGACCAAACATCGGTTTGATCAACTCCTTGTCTACGTTCGCCCGTGTGAATGAATATGGCTTCATTGAAGCTCCATATCGTTGGGTTGATCCGAAGACAGGTATTGTAACCGAGCAAATTGATTACCTGACAGCTGACGAAGAGGACAACTATGTTATCGCTCAAGCGAATGCGAAGCTGAATGAAGATAGTACATTTGAAGAAGAAGCGATCATTGTACGTTATAACAAACAGTCGGATAACATCCTTACGATGCCGAGTGAGCGCGTTGACTACATGGACGTATCTCCTAAACAAGTTGTATCCGTCGCTACAGCGCTTATTCCGTTCCTTGAGAACGATGACTCCAACCGTGCGCTCATGGGATCGAACATGCAGCGGCAGGCCGTTCCACTTTTGATTCCTAAAGCACCACTTGTGGGAACAGGTATGGAACACAAAGCCGCGAAAGATTCCGGTGTATGTATTGTCTCCGATTATGACGGAATTATTGAACGATCTACTGCGAACGAGATTTGGGTTCGTCGTGTTGAAGAAGTGGACGGTCAGGAAGTTAAAGGCGATATCGTTAAATATAAATTACACAAATTTATGCGTTCGAACCAAGGAACATGCATTAACCAACGTCCGATTGTTAAAAGAGGTGCCGCTGTCAAAGCTGGCGATATCCTCGCTGATGGTCCTTCAACGGAAATGGGTGAATTGGCTCTGGGACGTAACGTTGTTGTTGCCTTCATGACTTGGGAAGGTTACAACTACGAGGATGCGATCTTGCTCAGTGAAAAACTCGTTAAGGAAGATGTATACACATCCATCCATATCGAGGAGTATGAGTCAGAAGCACGTGATACCAAGCTCGGACCTGAAGAGATCACACGTGACATCCCTAACGTTGGGGAAGAAGCGTTGCGTAACTTGGATGAGCGCGGTATTATCCGCATCGGTGCTGAGATCAGTGCTGGCGACATTCTGGTTGGCAAAGTAACACCTAAGGGTGTAACAGAGCTGACAGCAGAAGAACGTCTCTTGCATGCGATCTTTGGTGAGAAAGCACGTGAAGTACGTGATACTTCCTTGCGTGTACCACATGGTACTGACGGTATCGTAGTAGACGTGAAAGTATTTACCCGTGAAAACGGTGATGAGCTGCCTCCAGGTGTTAACCAACTCGTTCGTGTATATATCGCTCAAAAACGGAAAATTTCCGAGGGTGATAAAATGGCCGGACGTCACGGTAACAAAGGGGTCGTGGCCCGCATCTTGCCGGAAGAAGATATGCCTTTCCTGCCAGACGGTACACCGGTTCAGATCGTTCTTAACCCACTGGGCGTACCTTCCCGGATGAATATCGGTCAAGTACTCGAGGTTCACTTGGGTATGGCCGCGATGCAACTGGGTATTCACGTAGCAACTCCTGTATTCGACGGAGCGAAGGAGTATGACGTCTTCGATACGATGGAAGAAGCAGGTATGCAACGTAATGGTAAAACTGTCCTGTATGATGGTCGTACAGGTGAAGAGTTTGAACGTGAAGTTACCGTAGGTGTCATGCACATGATCAAATTGGCACATATGGTTGATGATAAAATCCATGCCCGTTCCACAGGTCCTTACTCACTTGTTACGCAACAGCCATTGGGTGGTAAAGCCCAATTTGGTGGACAGCGTTTCGGGGAGATGGAAGTATGGGCGCTTGAGGCATACGGTGCAGCTTATACACTGCAAGAAATCTTGACTGTTAAATCCGATGACGTTGTTGGTCGGGTTAAAACGTATGAATCCATTGTCAAAGGTGAGAATGTTCCGGAACCAGGCGTTCCTGAATCATTCAAAGTATTGATCAAAGAGCTGCAAAGCTTGGGTATGGATGTTAAGATTTTGAGCGAAGATGAGCAAGAGATTGAAATGAGAGAAATGGACGATGAAGATGACGCTGCGAGCGATAAGCTCAGCCTCAACCTTGAGGGTACAGAGGTCGGAGCGGAATAAACCGCTTCGAGCGCATGATGACCGGCGTTTTTCATCAGGCTCGCGTCTTGCTCCGGCTTCGGCCGGAGTGGACGTAACCTAGATTACAGGAATTGGTTAAGGAGGGTTGCTCCTTGTTGGACGTCAACAATTTCGAATACATGAAGATCGGGCTTGCTTCCCCAGAGAAAATTCGTTCTTGGTCCCGCGGAGAAGTGAAAAAACCGGAAACGATCAACTATCGTACGTTGAAACCGGAAAAAGAAGGGCTATTCTGCGAAAAGATTTTTGGCCCTACAAAAGACTGGGAATGTCATTGCGGTAAATACAAACGCGTCCGTTATAAAGGCGTTGTCTGTGATCGTTGTGGCGTTGAAGTAACACGTGCGAAAGTACGCCGCGAACGGATGGGTCATATTGAGCTCGCTGCTCCGGTATCGCATATCTGGTACTTCAAAGGTATTCCGAGCCGTATGGGTCTTGCTCTGGATATGTCTCCAAGATCTCTTGAAGAGATTATTTATTTTGCATCATATGTTGTAACTGATCCAGGAGAAACTCCACTGGAGAAAAAACAACTGTTGTCCGAGAAAGAATACCGCAGCTACCGTGAAAAATACGGCTATGGTTTCCATGCTGGCATGGGCGCAGAAGCAGTTAAAAAATTGCTTCAAGACCTTGACATAGACAAAGAGCTCGAGTTCCTGAAAGAAGAGCTCCGGACTGCGCAAGGACAACGTCGTAATCGTGCAATCAAACGTCTGGAAGTTATCGAAGCATTCCGCAACTCCGGCAATAAGCCAGAGTGGATGATCATGGATGTACTTCCTGTTATCCCGCCGGAACTTCGTCCAATGGTACAGTTGGATGGTGGACGTTTTGCAACGTCTGACCTGAATGACTTGTATCGCCGTGTAATCAACCGGAACAACCGTCTGAAACGTCTGCTTGATCTGGGCGCGCCAGATATTATCGTGCAAAATGAAAAACGGATGTTGCAGGAAGCTGTTGACGCATTGATCGATAATGGCCGTCGTGGACGCCCGGTAACGGGTCCTGGTAACCGTCCATTGAAATCTCTCAGTCACATGCTGAAAGGTAAACAAGGACGTTTCCGTCAAAACTTGCTCGGTAAACGGGTTGACTATTCTGGTCGTTCCGTTATCGTTGTTGGACCTTACCTGAAAATGTATCAGTGTGGTCTGCCAAAAGATATGGCACTTGAATTGTTCAAGCCTTTTGTTATGAAAGAGCTTGTAAATAAAGGGCTTGCCCACAACATCAAGAGCGCGAAACGTAAAGTTGAGCGTGTAAGTCCTGAAGTATGGGATGTTCTTGAAGAAGTAATCAAGGAGCATCCGGTTCTGTTGAACCGCGCCCCTACGCTTCACAGACTCGGTATTCAAGCATTTGAACCGATTCTCGTTGAAGGTAAAGCAATTCGTCTTCACCCGCTCGTATGTACGGCATACAATGCCGACTTTGACGGTGACCAAATGGCCGTGCACGTTCCGCTGTCCGCTGAAGCTCAAGCGGAAGCACGTATCCTGATGCTTGCATCTGGTAACATTTTGAACCCGAAAGACGGTAAACCGGTTGTTACTCCTTCCCAGGATATGGTGCTTGGTTCTTACTACCTCACTATGGACAACAAGGAAGAAAAGGGCACAGGTATGATCTTGCGTACAGTTAACGAAGCTGTATCGGCATACCAACGTGGTACTGCTGGTCTGCATGCGCGTGTGGCTATTCCGGTTAAGGCGCTTGGTAAAACAAGCTTCACGGAAGAGCAGCAAGAAGGAATGTTGCTGACAACTATCGGTAAAATTATCTTCAATGAAATTTTCCCGGCAAGCTTCCCGTATATCAATGATGCGACTCGTGCTAACCTGTACCAAGGTACTGCAGATCACTCATTTGTATATGAAAAAGGTGCTGATCTCAGAGAAGCTATTATGAATGCTCCTCTGGCTGGCGGTGTCGGTAAAGAATACCTCGGCTCCATCATTGCACGTTGTTTTGAAATTTATCACACAACGGAAACAGCCGTTATTTTGGATAAAATCAAACAACTTGGATTCACATACTCTACACGTGCCGGTATTACGGTTGCGGTATCTGATGTTATCGTTCCGCCTGAGAAGTTTGAAATTCTTAGACAATCTGAGGAAAAAGCACAAATCGTTACGAATCAGTACCGTCGTGGTCTGATTACGAATGAAGAGCGCTATGACCGTATCATTGACATCTGGTCAAAATCCAAGGATGACATCACTGAGATTCTGATGAAGTCCATGGATCGTTACAACTCGATCATGATGATGGTAGACTCCAAAGCACGGGGTAACAAATCGCAAATCACCCAATTGGGCGGTATGCGTGGTCTGATGGCCAACCCATCCGGTCGAATTATCGAACTCCCAATCAAATCGAACTTCCGTGAAGGTCTGACGGTACTCGAGTACTTTATCTCCACTCACGGAGCGCGTAAAGGTTTGGCGGATACAGCCCTGCGTACAGCCGATTCAGGTTACCTGACTCGTCGTCTCGTAGATGTAGCCCAAGACGTAATCGTGCGTGATGATGATTGTGGTACAGATAAAGGCTTTACGGTAAGTCGTATCCAGGATGGTAAAGAGGTTATCGAAGATCTCTACGATCGTATTGAAGGCAGATACTGCTTCGAGACAGTTCGTCATCCGGAAACGAAAGAAATCATTGTAGGTCGCAATGAATTGATTGACTCCGATAAAGCAGAAGCGATCATCAAAGCAGGTATTACTAAATTGCAAATCCGCTCCGTCCTCAGCTGCCGTGCAAGTCATGGTGTCTGCAAGAAGTGTTATGGTCGCAACCTCGCGACTGGTAAACACGTGGAGATTGGTGAAGCAGTTGGTATTATTGCAGCACAGTCCATTGGTGAGCCGGGAACACAGCTTACAATGCGTACATTCCACACCGGTGGTGTAGCCGGAGACGATATTACGCAAGGTTTGCCGCGTATCCAAGAGTTGTTTGAAGCTCGTAATCCTAAGGGTCAAGCAACGATCAGTGAGATTGATGGTGTAGTTAAAGAGATTCGCGAAGCGAAAGATCGTCGTGAAATCGAAATTCAAGGTGAGGCGGAATCCAAAGTTTACTCCGTTACCTACGGTTCCCGTGTGCGCGTAAGCGAAGGCGCGGAAGTTGAAGCGGGTGACGAGTTGACAGACGGTTCCATTGATCCAAAAGAGATGTTACGGATTAAAGGCATACGTGGTGTACAAAACTACATTCTGCAGGAAGTACAACGCGTATATCGTAACCAAGGCGTAGAAATTAACGATAAGCACGTTGAAGTTATGATCCGTCAAATGCTGCGTAAAATCCGCATCGTAGATGCAGGAGATACAACGCTGTTGCCGGGATCGTTCGTGGATATGCATGAGTACGAAAGAGCTAACAAAATTGCGATTCTTAGTGATAAAGAGCCAGCGGTTGCTAAACCAATCTTGCTCGGTATTACGAAAGCGTCCCTGGAAACAGACTCCTTCCTCTCGGCGGCTTCGTTCCAAGAAACTACACGTGTACTGACAGACGCAGCGATCAAAGGTAAAGTCGATCAGTTGCTCGGTCTGAAGGAAAATGTAATCATCGGTAAATTGATCCCTGCTGGTACAGGTATGCACCGTTACCGCAGCATCAAATTTGCTGAGCCAGAAGATGGCCAATCTTCAGTAGAAGAACTTGAGCCAGTTTCGGTAGATTAAATAGAATCCTCCTCATTTAGAGGGGAATGAAGGTTTTGTACGTCAGGAGGCGGACGCTTGTACAATGAAGGCGGACGAATCCTGATGTGCGTAAACTTTTAAAAAATGTTTTAGGATTAGCATTGACAATGCTTGCGCTAGATGCTAATATATCAAAGGTGCGTGGGCAGCTGATTGTACATGGTTCCATTCGGAGGAATGCACAATGTCTAATGAAAAAGCCTTGCAAGATGCTCATGTCAAAATAGGTACCAAACAGACCATGCGGATGGTGCAGACAGGTATGGCTTCTGAAGTCTATGTCGCAGAAGATAGTGATCCGCAGCTCACTTCCAAAATCATTGCTTTGTGTGAACAACACAATGTGAAGTACACGAAAGTGGATACAATGAAAAATCTCGGCAAAGCTTGCGGGATTGGAGTGGGAGCAGCTATGGCTGCTGTCGTAAAATGATAGTGTAAGGAACGTTTTTGTCCGAGAACTTTTAGGGATTCTCTAAGGCAAAAACTTTTCATTTGTCTTTTTATGAACCGCCTGGGTCTGTGGACTTAGCGAAAAGAGGTTTATAAAGAAACATGAATATTTGAGGAAGGGGGTGGCAATCACATGCCAACTATTAATCAACTGGTTCGTAAAGGACGTCAAGCAAAAGTTGAGAAGTCAAAATCTCCAGCTTTGCAAAAAGGATTCAACGCTTTGAAACGTGAATCTACTAACATCAGTGCCCCACAAAAACGTGGTGTCTGCACTCGTGTAGGTACAATGACTCCACGTAAACCAAACTCTGCACTTCGTAAGTATGCCCGTGTTCGTTTGACGAACCGTCTCGAGGTTACTGCTTATATCCCGGGAATCGGACATAACCTTCAAGAGCACAGTGTGGTATTGATCCGCGGAGGTAAAGTTAAAGACCTTGCAGGAGTTCGTTATCACATCGTTCGTGGAGCTCTCGATACTGCAGGCGTAAACAACCGTATGCAAGCTCGTTCGAAATACGGTGCTAAACGTCCAAAAGCTAAAAAAGCCTAAACTATTATAAACAGAGAACCTGAAAGCCTTCTGGCTTAGGTCTGGAAGGTACAGGGTCTGCTGAACAAGAAAGAAAGGGGGATATCCATGCCACGCAAAGGTCCAGTTACGAAAAGAGACGTGTTGCCTGATCCATTGTACAATAGCAAGTTGGTTACTCGTTTAATCAACCGCATCATGATCGGCGGAAAACGCGGTGTTGCTCAAAGCATTCTGTATAATGCGTTCAAGTTGATTCAAGAACGTACGGGTAATGACCCTATGGAAGTATTTGAAGCAGCAATCAAGAACATCATGCCAGTCCTGGAAGTTAAAGCTCGCCGTGTCGGCGGTGCCAACTACCAAGTACCAATCGAGGTGAAACCAGAGAGACGTACTGCTCTGGGATTACGTTGGCTCGTGAACTACTCCCGCAATCGCGGTGAGAAAACAATGGAAGAGCGTTTGGCGGCTGAGATCATCGACGCTTCCAACAACACAGGCGCTTCCGTTAAAAAACGTGAAGATACGCACAAAATGGCTGAAGCGAACAAAGCGTTTGCTCACTACCGTTGGTAGGATTCAGTTCACAATAAAAAAACTTCAATTTTGAAGGGAGACCCATTTCATGGCTAGAGAGTTCTCCTTGAAAAATACACGTAATATCGGGATCATGGCTCATATTGATGCGGGTAAAACCACGACAACTGAGCGGATCCTGTTTTACACAGGACGTACGCACAAAATCGGTGAAGTACACGAAGGCGCTGCGACAATGGACTGGATGGAACAGGAACAGGAGCGCGGAATTACGATTACTTCCGCTGCAACTACCGCTGCTTGGAAAGGCCACCGCGTTAATATTATTGATACCCCGGGACACGTTGACTTCACTGTTGAAGTTGAACGTTCCCTTCGTGTATTGGACGGAGCAGTTGGTGTATTCAGTGCGAAAGAAGGCGTTGAGCCTCAGTCCGAAACCGTATGGAGACAGGCTGACAAGTACGGCGTACCTCGTATCGCATATGTAAATAAAATGGATATCATCGGTGCTGACTTCCTGAACGTTGTATCTGACATGCGTGATCGCCTTCAAGCGAACGCAGTTGCGATTCAACTTCCGATCGGCGCTGAAAATGATTTCACTGGTATCATCGATATCGTTGCACAAAGAGCTCATATGTACAAAGATGACCTTGGTCAAGATATCGAAGAAACCGACATTCCTGCAGAATTTGCGGATCAAGTTGAAGAACTTCGCAACGAGTTGATTGAGCGCGTTGCTGAACTGGATGAAGATTTGACAATGAAATACCTGGAAGGCGAAGAAATCACAATTGATGAGATCAAAGCCGTACTCCGTAAAGGTGTTGTAGATGTTAAGATCTTCCCGGTTATCTGTGGATCCTCGTATCGTAACAAAGGTGTTCAACTGATGTTGGATGCTGTTATCGATTACTTGCCAGCTCCAACAGATGTTCCTTCGATCACTGGACATCTTGAAGATGGAACTGAAGCAGTCCGTCAGTCATCCGATGAAGAGCCTTTCTCCGCATTGGCATTCAAAATCATGACAGACCCTTACGTTGGTAAATTGACATTCTTCCGCGTATACTCTGGTGTTCTTCAATCCGGATCATATGTATTGAATGCCACTAAAAACAAACGTGAGCGTATCGGTCGTATCCTTCAAATGCATGCGAACAGCCGTCAAGAAATCACTGTAGTTTACTCCGGTGATATTGCAGCTGCCGTAGGTTTGAAAGATACGGGTACAGGTGATACACTATGTGATGAGAAAAATCCGGTTATCCTGGAGTCAATGAACTTCCCTGATCCGGTTATCGAAATCGCCGTTGAACCTAAAACCAAAGCTGACCAAGATAAAATGGGTGTTGCTCTCGGTAAGTTGACTGAAGAGGATCCAACTCTTCGTGCTCATACTGACGAAGAAACAGGTCAAACAATCTTGGCAGGTATGGGTGAGCTTCACCTTGATATCATCATCGACCGTATGCGTCGTGAGTTCAAGGTTGAAACTACTGTGGGTAAACCACAAGTAGCTTACCGTGAAACATTCCGTGCTCCAGCGCGCGTTGAAGGTAAATTCGTACGTCAATCCGGTGGTCGTGGTCAATACGGTCACGTATGGGTTGAATTCGAACCTCTCGAGCCGGGTACAGGCAGCCAGTTCGAAAGTAAGGTTGTCGGTGGTTCCGTACCAAGAGAATACATTCAACCTGCACTGTCAGGGATTGAAGAGCAAATGAAAAACGGCGTTATTGCAGGCTTCCCGCTTGTTGACGTTAAGGCTACAATCGTAGACGGATCTTACCATGATGTCGATTCCAATGAGATGGCATTTAAAATTGCCGGATCTATGGCGCTTAAAGCGGCTAAAGACAAGTGTAAACCAGTTCTGCTTGAGCCTATCATGAAAGTAGAAGTAACTGTTCCAGAAGAGTACATGGGTGACGTAATGGGTATGTTGAACTCCCGTCGTGGCCGCATCGAAGGTATGGATTCCCGTAGTGGAGCTCAAATCATCCGTGCTAAGGTACCTCTGTCTGAAATGTTTGGTTACTCTACAACTCTTCGTTCCGGTACTCAAGGACGCGGCGTATTCTCCATGGAACTCTCTCACTATGAAGAAGTTCCTAAGAGCATCGCTGAAGAAATCGTTGCCAAAACAAAAGGCACCGAGTAGTTTTCTCACACTGGATGCAAGTGCATAAGAATTCAATTCGGAGCACTTCATTCAGTGAAAACATAAAATTATAATTTTAAGGAGGCCACGTTCAAATGGCAAAGGCTAAATACGAACGTAATAAACCCCACGTTAACATCGGTACTATTGGTCACGTCGATCACGGTAAAACAACTCTGACTGCTGCAATCACAACTGTATTGTCCAAAACTTACGGTGGTGCTGCAATTGCATTCGACCAAATCGACAAAGCTCCAGAAGAGCGCGAACGCGGTATCACAATCTCCACATCACACGTTGAGTACGAAACTGACACTCGTCACTACGCTCACGTTGACTGCCCAGGTCACGCCGACTATGTTAAAAACATGATCACTGGCGCGGCTCAAATGGATGGAGCTATCTTGGTAGTATCCGCAGCAGACGGCCCAATGCCACAAACTCGTGAGCACATCTTGCTCTCCCGTCAAGTAGGCGTACCTTACATTGTTGTATTCTTGAACAAATGTGACATGGTTGAAGACGAAGAGTTGTTGGAATTGGTTGAGATGGAAGTTCGCGACCTTCTTAACGAATATGAGTTCCCAGGTGACGATACTCCAATCACTCGTGGATCCGCTCGTGAAGCTCTGGCAAACCCAGATGGCGAATGGGCTCAAAAAATTGTTGAGATGTTCAAAGAGATCGACACTTACATCCCACTGCCTGAGCGTCAAACTGACAAGCCTTTCTTGATGCCTGTCGAGGACGTATTCTCCATCACTGGTCGTGGTACTGTTGCTACTGGCCGTGTAGAGCGTGGTACTGTTAAAGTCGGCGAAGAGATCGAAATCGTTGGTATCACTGAAGAAACTAAAAAATCCGTTGTAACAGGCGTTGAGATGTTCCGTAAATTGTTGGATTCCGCTCAAGCGGGTGACAACATCGGTGCATTGTTGCGTGGTGTTGACCGTACTCAAATCGAGCGTGGTCAAGTACTTGCAAAACCAGGTTCTGTTAAGCCACACACAGAATTCACAGCTCAAATCTACGTTCTGACTAAAGAAGAGGGCGGACGTCACAAACCATTCTTCACTGGTTACCGTCCACAGTTCTACTTCCGTACAACTGACGTAACAGGCATCATCAACTTGCCTGAAGGTACTGAAATGGTAATGCCTGGTGATAACATCACTGTTACTGTTTCCCTGATCTCTCCAATCGCGATTGAAGAAGGAACTAAATTCTCCATTCGTGAAGGCGGACGTACAGTAGGTGCCGGTTCCGTAGCATCTATCCAAAAATAATTCGGCTTAACGCTGAATAAAGCATATGTAACAGTGTACTGGAACGAGTAACATTGTATTGTAACGAAGCTTCGGAAGAGTTCTTTATCCGACATCGGATAGAGAACTCTTTTATTATGTTTAAAGTTCGGAACCTGCGTCATACAAAATGAACATCATTTACGAGTTTAGAAGGATTGGCAAGGCAGCCTGGATATTGAAGATTAACACTGCAATAAACGAAGTCATTTCATCAGAAAAGATAAGTTTAAATGTTTTTCTTAAATATGCTTGCAATACGCCTATCTTTTCTATATAATAATGAATGTTGTTCTGTGACGTTGCGATGATGTGAGAGGTTACTGGCACACCCGGCCCCTTTGCCATGGGAGAGTGGCTAGAAAATTTTCACGGAGTATGTCCGATAAAAAATTGGGCGATAGAAGGAGGGACTAAAATGGCAAAGCAAAAAATTCGTATTCGTTTGAAAGCTTACGACCACAGAATTCTTGATCAATCCGCGGAGAAAATTGTTGAAACAGCAAAACGTTCGGGTGCTGGTGTATCCGGTCCGATTCCGCTTCCTACTGAAAAACAAATCATTACTATTCTTCGTGCGGTGCACAAGTACAAGGATTCTCGGGAACAATTCGAACAACGTACACATAAACGTTTGATCGACATCGTTAACCCGACTCCACAAACTGTGGATGCCTTGATGCGCTTGGATCTGCCGTCCGGTGTAGATATCGAAATTAAATTGTAATACAAGCTACAACAAAGACCATGTATAAAGGAAAAGAGGTGTCAACATGAAAGCAATCTTAGGAAAAAAACTCGGAATGACTCAAGTATTTACTCCTGAAGGTAACGTTGTTCCAGTAACGGTTATCGAAGCAGGCCCTTGTGTTGTTTTGCAAAAGAAAGACATTGAGAACGATGGCTACGAAGCAATTCAAATCGGTTACTCCGATAAGAAAGAGAAAAATGCTAACAAGCCAGAAGCAGGTCACGCTAAAAAAGCGAACACTGCCCCTAAGCGCTACGTTCGTGAAGTTCGCGGTATCAACATCGCAGAATATGAAGTTGGCCAAGAACTGAAAGCTGACATTTTCGCTGAAGGCGAATTCGTTGACGTAACGGGTATTTCTAAAGGTAAAGGTTTTGCCGGCGTTATCAAACGTTGGGGACAAAGCACTGGACCTATGTCACACGGTTCGCGTTACCACCGTGGCCCTGGTTCAATGGGTTCGATCCAAGCTAACCGCGTTCCTAAAGGCAAACGCCTGCCAGGACACATGGGACATGATACTATTACAATTCAACGTCTTGAAGTAGTTAAAGTAGACGCTGAGCGTAACGTGTTGCTCGTGAAAGGTTCCATTCCTGGACCGAAAAACAGTCTCATCAGAGTTAAAGAAACGGTGAAAAAATAACCACTGAAGAAAGGAGGAACACAAAATGCCAAAAGTATCAGTTTACAATGTAGATGGTAGCCAAGTAGGCGAAGTTGAATTGAACGATGCGGTTTTCGGAATTGAGCCGAACCAACACGTTCTGTACGATGCAGTTCTTATGCAACGCGCTTCCCTTCGTCAAGGTACCCACAAAGTAAAAGGACGTTCTGAAGTTCGTGGCGGTGGACGTAAGCCTTGGAAACAAAAAGGTACAGGTCGCGCTCGTCAAGGTTCAATTCGTTCACCACAATGGAAAGGCGGCGGTATCGTATTTGGTCCAACACCACGGAGCTATGCGTATAAACTGCCTAAGAAAGTTCGCCGCTTGGCGATCAAATCAGCCCTTTCATCCAAAGTGCTTGACAATGACATTATCGTTTTGGACGCTCTTACGTTGAGTACGCCTAAAACTAAAGAATTTGCAGCCATCTTGAGTAACCTCAAAGTGGGACGTAAAGCTTTGATCGTAGCTCCTAGCTATGATGATAATGTAGCTCTTTCCGCACGGAATATTCCAGGCGTGAAATTCGTAGCTGCTGACGGTATTAATGTTCTTGACGTGCTCTCGCACGACAAATTGATCATTACGAAAGAAGCAGTTCAGAAGGTAGAGGAGGTGCTCGCGTAATGAAGGATCCTCGTGATATTGTAAAACGTCCGATTATTACGGAACGTACTGCTGACATGATGAACGACTTGAAATATGTATTTGAAGTCGATATCCGTGCAAACAAAACCGAGATCAAAAAGGCAGTAGAAGCTATTTTCAATGTAAAAGTGAAAAACGTGAACACGCTTCGTGTTCCAGCTAAGCCGAAACGGTACGGACGTTATTCCGGATATACTAGCGAATGGAAAAAAGCGTTTGTAACGCTGACAAAAGACAGCAAAACGCTTGAGTTCTTTGAAACTGTATAATTGAATTTTTGAAGTAAGGAGGGAAACCCAGTGCCAATCAAAAAGTATAAACCAACATCCCCGGCAAGACGGAACATGTCCGTTTCTACATTTGAGGAAATCACCACAAATCAGCCGGAGAAATCGTTGTTGGCCCCGTTGAGCAAACAAGCAGGCCGCAACAACCAAGGTAAAATTACAGTTCGTCACCATGGTGGTGGACACAAACGTAAATACCGTATCATTGACTTCAAACGTACTAAAGATGGAATACCGGGCCGCGTTGCTACGATTGAGTATGACCCGAACCGTACATCCAACATCGCTTTGATTCACTATGCTGATGGTGAGAAACGTTACATCATCGCTCCTAAAGGTTTGAAAGTTGGAGATCAAGTATTCTCCGGACCTGAATCAGACATCAAAATCGGTAACGCACTGCCACTCGAAAACATTCCAGTAGGTACCGTTATCCACAACATCGAGTTGAAACCAGGTAAAGGCGGACAATTGGTTCGTGCTGCTGGTACAGAAGCTCAATTGCTTGGTAAAGAAGAAAAATACGTTTCCGTTCGTCTCTCTTCCGGAGAAGTTCGTCGTATTTTGAAAGTTTGCCGCGCGACAATCGGATCTGTTGGTAACCAAGACCACGAGCTCATCAAAATCGGTAAAGCCGGTCGTAGCCGTTGGTTGGGTAAACGTCCTGAGGTTCGTGGTGTAGTAATGAACCCTAACGATCACCCACACGGTGGTGGTGAAGGTCGTGCTCCAATCGGACGTAAATCGCCAATGTCACCATGGGGTAAACCTACTCTTGGTTACAAAACGCGTAAGAAAAATAAAGCTTCTGATAAATACATCATTCGCCGCCGCACGAAGTAATACACACTGTGCATAACTTCGTGAGGCATCTGCGGATGCATAATAGCTACGTTTGAAGGGAGGATCTCCACATGGGTCGCAGTTTGAAAAAAGGGCCATTCATTGATGGCTACATGCTCAAAAAGGTAGAAGAGATGGAAGCTTCAGGCAAGAAGAACGTAATCAAAACCTGGTCCCGTCGTTCTACAATTTTCCCACAATTCATCGGTCACACATTTGGCGTTTACGACGGTCGTAAACACGTGCCAGTGTATGTAACTGAGGACATGGTCGGACACAAACTGGGTGAGTTCGCTCCAACCCGTACGTACAAAGGCCATACTGATGATGATAAGAAAACAAGAAGATAAATGAACATCTTTAATGTTTGAGAGGAGGTTACACAATGGAAGCAAAAGCACATGCTAAGTTTATCCGGATTGCTCCTCGTAAAGTTCAACTCGTTGTTGACTTGATTCGCGGCAAGCAAGTAGGTGAGGCGGTTGCCATTCTCCGTCACACTCCGAAATCCGCTTCTCCAATCGTTGAGAAGTTGCTTAACTCCGCTATTGCGAATGCGGAACATAACTATTCTTTGGATGTTAACAACTTGGTTATCTCGCAAGCTTACGTGAACCAAGGACCGACAATGAAACGTTTCCGCCCTCGTGCAATGGGACGTGCAAGTCGTATTAACAAACGTACTAGCCACATTACTTTGGTGGTATCTGAGAAGTAGAAGGAGGGGAAATGTGTGGGCCAAAAGGTAAATCCAGTCGGACTCCGTGTCGGAATTATCCGTGACTGGGAATCTAAGTGGTATGCAGGCAAAGACTTCGGTGATCTTTTGATGGAAGACGTGAGAATTCGTGAATTCCTGAAAAATAAATTGAAAGACTCCGCTCTATCTCGTGTAGAAATTGAGAGAGCGGCTAACCGCGTAAACGTAACGATTCACACTGCTAAACCAGGTATGGTTATTGGTAAGGGTGGTTCGGAAGTTGAAAATCTTCGTAACCAAATTACGAAAATTGCTGGCGGTAAAAAAGTACACATCAACATTTCTGAAATTAAGAACCAGGACTTGGATGCTGTTCTTGTAGCTGAAAGCATTGCACAACAATTGGAACGTCGCGTTTCTTTCCGTCGTGCTCTGAAACAAGCAATTCAAAGAACTATGCGCTCCGGTGCTAAAGGTATCAAAACTCAAGTAGGCGGACGTCTTGGCGGTGCTGAGATCGCACGTTCTGAAGGCTACAGCGAAGGAACTGTTCCACTGCACACACTGCGTGCTGACATTGACTATGGTACTGCAGAGGCTCATACTACTTACGGACGTATCGGCGTAAAAGTATGGATCTATCGTGGAGAGGTTCTTCCTACGGCTAAGAAACAAGCTGCTAAGGAAGGAGGCAACTAATCATGTTGGTACCAAAACGTGTAAAACACCGTAAGCAACAACGTGGACATATGAAAGGCCAAGCTAAAGGCGGAACGACTCTGAACTTTGGCGAATACGGTCTGCAAGCTACGGAACCGGCTTGGATTACGAACCGTCAGATCGAAGCGGCTCGTATTGCGATGACTCGTTACATCAAACGTGGTGGTAAAGTTTGGATCAAAATTTTCCCAGACAAACCAATCACTCAAAAGCCTCTCGAGGTTCGGATGGGTAGCGGTAAAGGTAACGTAGAAAAATGGGTTGCAGTAGTGAAACCAGGTAAGATCATGTTTGAACTTGCTGGTGTACCGGAGGAAATTGCACGCGAAGCAATGCGTCTTGCCGCTCACAAACTGCCAATCAAAACGAAGTTCGTGAAACGTGAAGAATTGGGTGGTGAAGCAAATGAAAGCTAGTGAATTTCGCAACCTAACCTCTGCTGAAATTGAGCAAAAGATTGCCGGATTTAAAGAAGAACTCTTTAACCTCCGCTTTCAATTAGCTACCGGTCAGCTGGATAACCCGACTCGCATCCGTGATGTGCGGAAAGAAATAGCTCGTGCTAAAACCATTATCCGTGAGAGAGAATTGGGAATCGGTTAATTAGGGATAGGATGGACAATCCGTCCGTAATCAGGAAGGAGGCCAACAATGAGCGAAGAACGTAACGCACGTAAAGTGCAAACTGGTAAAGTGGTCAGCGATAAAATGGACAAAACAATTGTTGTTGCTGTAGAAACTTACAAAAAACACAACTTGTACCATAAACGCATTAAGGTTACTAAAAAATTCAAAGCACATGACGAAGAAAACACTGCGAAAATCGGTGACACGGTGAAAATCATGGAGACTCGTCCGCTTTCGAAAGATAAACGCTGGAGACTTACTGAAATCGTAGAAAAAGCGGTTATCATCTAATGCTCAGCAGCACTGCTGAAAGGAGGAATACTAAATGATTCAACCATTTACACGTTTGACTGTGGCTGACAACTCCGGTGCGAAGGAACTGATGTGTATCCGCGTACTCGGCGGTACGGGACGTCGTACAGCTCAAATCGGTGATCTGATCGTTTGTTCTGTTAAACAAGCAACACCAGGCGGCGTTGTCAAAAAAGGTGATGTAGTTAGAGCGGTTGTCGTACGTACGAAACGTTCTGTACGTCGTAAAGACGGTTCCTACATCGGTTTTGATGAAAATGCAGCGGTTGTTGTAAAAGACGACAGAAGCCCACGTGGAACACGTATTTTCGGACCAGTTGCTCGCGAACTTCGCGATAAAGACTTCATGAAAATCGTTTCCTTGGCTCCAGAAGTTATCTAAAGCTTAATCTCGTGATGTTAGAAACAGGAGGTGTACGAAATGCCAAGAGTGAAAAAAGTTCTGGAATCCCATAACAACAAACTTCACGTTAAAAAGGAAGATACGGTTATGGTGATCAGCGGTAAAGACAAAGGTAAAAAAGGCCGTGTCATCGCTGCTTATCCTCGTGAGAACCGCGTCCTTGTGGAAGGTGTTAACATGGTGAAAAAACACCAGAAGCCTAACCAGCAAAATCCGCAAGGCGGCATTATCGAGAAGGAAGCTCCGATTCACGTTTCCAACGTAATGCACATCGATCCGAAGAGCGGAAAAGTAACCCGTGTAGGTTACAAAGTTTTGGATAACGGTAAGAAAGTGCGCGTTGCTAAACGTTCCGGAGAAATTATCGACTAATTGAACCGAATGAGAAAGGAGGGCTATGATTCATGGCATCAAGAATGAAAGAACGTTACCTGCAAGAAATCGCTCCTGCTTTGATGCAGAAGTTTAACTATACAACGGTAATGCAAGTGCCGAAAATCGAGAAAATCGTTATCAACATGGGTGTGGGCGACGCTGTCCAAAACTCTAAAGTGTTGGATTCCGCAGTAAGCGATTTGCAACTGATCGCAGGTCAAAAACCTGTAATCACTCGTGCTAAAAAATCTATCGCAGGTTTCAAACTGCGTGAGAATATGCCTATCGGTGTGAAAGTAACATTACGCGGTGAGCGTATGTACTACTTCCTAGATAAATTGCTCAACGTAACGCTTCCTCGTGTCCGCGACTTCCGCGGTGTATCGAGTAAAGCTTTCGATGGACGTGGTAACTACACACTGGGTCTGAAAGAGCAACTGATCTTCCCAGAGATCGAGTATGATAAAGTTGATAAAGTCCGCGGTATGGATATTGTCATCGTAACAACGGCGAAAACAGACGAAGAGTCCCGCGAATTGCTCACGCAAATGGGAATGCCTTTCGTTAAGTAATGTTGGCATAACGTTTCCGGGTGTCTGGAAAGACTCCCTTTTCTCCGAAATTATTTAGGAGGTGTCAGGCTAAGTGGCAAAAACTTCGATGAAAGTTAAACAACAACGTACACCTAAGTTTAAAGTACGTGCATATACACGCTGTGAGCGTTGCGGACGTCCACATTCGGTCCTGCAAAAGTTCAAAATTTGCAGAATTTGTTTCCGTGAATTAGCTTATAAAGGCCAGATCCCTGGCGTGAAAAAAGCAAGCTGGTAAAAAGTCCTGAACGGGAAGGAGGTTAACTCACAATGACTATGTCTGATCCAATTGCAGATATGCTTACTCGTATTCGTAACGCGAACACTGTTCGTCACGAAACGGTAGAAATGCCTGCTTCGACAATGAAAAAACAAATCGCCGATATCCTGAAGCGTGAAGGTTTCATCCGTGACGCTGAAGTTATCGATGATAACAAACAAGGGATTATCCGTGTTTTCCTGAAATACGGTCAAAATAACGAGCGCGTTATCACTGGTCTGAAAAGAATCAGTAAACCTGGTCTTCGTGTTTACACGAAAAGTAACGAAGTACCTCGTGTACTTGGTGGCCTGGGAATCGCGATCATCTCGACATCTAAAGGTATCATGACGGACAAAGAAGCTCGTCAATCGAAATCCGGCGGAGAAGTCGTTTGCTACGTTTGGTAATATAACGTCACAAGATAGGAGGTGCAACATATGTCTCGTATTGGTCGCAAACCAATCACAGTACCAAGTGGTGTAGACATCACCCTGGACAACACCGTTATTACGGTAAAAGGACCTAAAGGAACTTTGACTCGTGAGCTTCATAAAGACATGAAGGTTACAGTTGAAAATAACGAAATCACAGTTGTGCGTCCTTCCGATAACAAAACTCACCGTTCTTTGCACGGCACAACGCGTAGCGTTGTAAACAATATGGTGAGCGGCGTTACTGAAGGATTCGCGAAATCTCTGGAATTGGTTGGGGTCGGATATCGTGCAAGCAAATCCGGAGATAAAATCGTTCTGAACGTTGGTTACTCTCACCCGGTTGAAATTACACCGGAAGCGGGAATTGAATTCGAAGTACCTTCGAATACAAAAATCATCGTTCGCGGAATTGACAAAGAGCGTGTAGGTGCTTACGCTGCTAAAATCCGTTCCGTACGTGAACCTGAGCCATACAAAGGTAAAGGTATTAAATATGAAGGCGAGCGTATCATCCGTAAGGAAGGTAAAGCCGGTAAGAAGAAATAAGATTTCTCTTACCGCCTTTGCGCGGCTTTCGGCTTGCTTGCTTCGTGTGTTTCTAATATACCCCGTGGCTTCTGCTTTGAAGCCAGCGAGGTAACCTGAAAGGAGTGAATCTTTGAGATGATTACGAAACCAGATAAAAATAAGGCTCGTCTGAAAAGACACCTTCGTGTTCGTAAGAAAATCCAAGGAACGGCAGCACGTCCTCGTTTGAACGTATTCCGTTCTGGTAAACATATGTATGCTCAAATCATCGATGATGTTGCTGGTGTAACAATCGCTTCCGCGTCTACCGTAGACAAAGAATTGAGCACTGACATCAAAAATGGTGCATCTGTTGAATCAGCTCGTAAAGTTGGCGAACTCGTTGCTAAACGTGCTAAAGACAAGGGTGTTTCCAACATCGTATTTGACCGTAGCGGTTATCTGTACCATGGTCGTATCGCAGCATTGGCTGAAGCGGCTCGTGAAGCAGGACTTGAGTTTTAAGATATTTTTCAAAAGGAGGTTAACGACTTGCGTGTAGATCCGAATACTTTGGAACTGACTGAAAGAGTTGTAAATATTAATCGCGTAGCTAAAGTAGTAAAAGGCGGACGCCGTTTCAGCTTTAGCGCACTGGTTGTAGTCGGCGACGGCAACGGCTGGGTTGGAGCTGGTATCGGTAAAGCGGGCGAAGTACCTGATGCAATTCGCAAAGGTATTGAAGATGCTAAGAAAAACCTTGTACACGTTCCACTCGTAGGAACATCGATTCCTCACTTGGTAACAGGTAAGTTCGGCGCAGGACGCGTGCTGTTGAAACCAGCATCTGAAGGTACTGGTGTTATCGCTGGTGGTCCTGTACGTGCGGTTCTCGAACTTGCTGGTGTAGGTGACATTTTGACAAAATCTCTGGGTTCTTCGAATTCCATGAACATGGTCAATGCGACTTTGGAAGGTTTGTCCCGTTTGAAGCGTGCTGAAGACGTGGCTAAACTGCGCGGAAAATCCGTCGAAGAGCTTCTGGGTTAAGGAGGGAATTCTCATGGCTAAATTAGAAATTACCCTCGTCCGCAGCTTGATCGGACGTCCGGAGACGCAAAGAACAACTGTGAAAACATTGGGTTTGCGCAAAATCAATAGCAAAGTGGTACAAAACGATAATCCTGCCATTCGTGGTATGATTAACAAAGTAAGCCACTTGGTTGCTGTTAAAGAAGTAGAAGCTTAATAACGGGTTAATCCCACAAATCTTTAAGGAGGTGCAACGAACGATGAAGTTACATGAGCTTTCACCATCTCCTGGATCCCGCAAAGAACGTAAACGTCTTGGTCGCGGTCCAAGTAGTGGTACAGGTAAAACATCAGGTCGCGGTCACAAAGGACAAAATTCTCGTTCTGGCGGTGGAGTTCGTCCAGGCTTCGAAGGTGGACAAAATCCATTGTATCGTCGCTTGCCAAAACGTGGTTTTGTAAACCCAACTCGCAAAGAATATGCAGTTGTGAATACTGAAGACCTGAACAGTTTTGCTGCGGGTACTGAAGTAACTCCAGAATTCTTGATGACGAATGGCGTAGTTAAAAACGCTAAATCCGGAATCAAAATCCTGGGTAACGGTGATGTCACTGTGAAGCTGACTGTTAAAGCTAACAAGTTTTCTCAATCTGCTATTGAGAAAATTGAAGCTGCCGGCGGTACAACTGAGGTGATTTAATGTTCAAGACCCTAAAGAATATCTGGCGGGTTGAGGATCTGCGCAAAAGGGTATTATTTACCCTTTTTGTACTGATCATTTACCGCATCGGCTCCTTTGTCCCCGTGCCGGGAGTTAACAAAGATGTGTTCGAAGCGACAAATTCTGCGGGTAAAGAAGTTTTTGGACTTCTCAATACGTTCTCGGGTGGAGCGCTCTTCCAGTTCTCGATATTTGCGCTCGGGATCGTACCTTACATCACTGCGTCTATCATAGTACAGTTGCTTTCCATGGACGTTATTCCTAAATTAGCGGAGTGGGCAAAGCAAGGTGAACAAGGTAAGAAGAAATCTGCACAGTTGACCCGTTATTTAACCATCGGGCTGGCATTGATTCAAGCGTTTGGTACGTCGATCGGATTCAACCGCTTGTACAATACAGAGATGGTGCCTAACGCTACATTTGCAGATTATATCTTGATCGCGATTGTACTTACGGCTGGTACTTCATTCCTGATGTGGCTTGGTGAGCAGATCACCGAGAAGGGCATAGGAAACGGAATTTCGATCTTGATCTTTGCGGGTATCCTATCTACGGTACCTAACATTATCAAACAAACGGTCGAATCTGACTTCATTCAACCTGACCAACTGTTTATGAATATTCTTAAAGGTGTTATCATCGCAATTGTTATTGTGTTGATCATCATAGGGGTCATTTACATTCAGCAGGCGATTCGGAAGATTCCGGTACAGTACGCTAAACGTGTCGTAGGTAACAAAATGTACGGTGGACAGAATACACATATCCCGCTGAAAATTAATGCAGCAGGTGTTATCCCTGTCATCTTTGCTTCATCGCTGTTGATGTTCCCAACGATCATCGCCAACTTCTGGGCAGATCGCCTCTGGGCACAGTGGATCGGACAGAACCTGACTACACACAAACCTCTGGGTATGTTGCTGTATGTCGTGATGATCTTCGGTTTCACATTCTTCTATACTTTCGTACAGATGAATCCACAGCAGATGGCTGATAATATGAAAAAGAACGGCGGTTACATCCCAGGCATTCGCCCGGGTAAAGCAACCGAGAAATATCTGACCCGTGTCATGACTCGTTTGACAATGGCCGGAGCCATTTTCTTGGCAGTCATTTCCGTTCTGCCTGTATTCTTAGGGGCACTTTCTGGTTTGCCTCAATCTGCGCAAATTGGAGGAACATCCCTCCTGATCGTTATCGGTGTTGCGCTGGATACGATGAAGCAAATCGAAAGCCAATTGATCAAACGCCACTACAAAGGTTTTATCAATAAATAGGCAATAGGTACCGGTCGAGTGAAGATTTACTTGCCGGCACCTATTGTGCTGTTTGTTGATGTAGGGTAGTCTTGGAGGGAGTGACATAACGTGAACATCCTATTCATGGGCCCTCCGGGGGCAGGAAAAGGAACGCAAGCAGACGTCATCGTGAAAGAGTTCGGTATTCCCCATATTTCAACAGGCGATGCATTTCGTCTCGCGATCAAACAGGGAACTCCCATTGGCATGAAAGCCAAGGAATATATGGATCAAGGATTGCTTGTACCAGATGATGTAACCATTGGCATCGTTGAAGAACGTTTGCAGCAGCCTGACTGCAGAGAAGGTTTTCTCTTGGACGGATTTCCAAGAACCCTTTCCCAAGCAGAAGCGCTCGATGGCATTCTGGATAGATTGAACTCAGGTCTCGATCATGTAATCAACCTGAAAGTGGATCGCAACAAATTGCTGGCTCGTTTGACGGGTCGTCGAATTTGTAAAAACTGTGGTTCCACTTATCATGTGGTATTCAATCCGCCTAAGCAGGAAGGTATTTGTGATAAATGCGCTGGTGAGTTGTATCAACGCTCTGATGATAATGAAGAGAGTGTAGGTACACGACTGGACGAGTATATCAACAAAACAGCACCACTCCTCACGTTCTATGAGACTAAAGGTCTTCTTCGTCAAATGAACGGAGAACAGGATATCGATCAAGTTTCTCAAGAAATCGTGTCCTTACTGAGAGGTTAATTGATGATCATTGGTAAGTCCGAAACGGAACTGGGCTTGATGAGGGAAGCAGGGAGAATTGTTGCGGAAACGCATCGTCTCTTGGCAGAGCATATCGCTCCCGGTATTACGACTGGAGAACTTGACCATATGGCTGATCAATATATCCGCAGTCAAGGAGCTGTGCCGTCTTTCAAAGGTTATAACGGTTTCCCTGCCAGTGTGTGCGCTTCAGTCAATGAAGAGTTGGTACATGGATTTCCCGGCAAACGCAAGTTGAACGAGGGCGATATCGTTACGTTTGACATTGGCGCGCAGTACCAGGGGTATCATGGAGATTCCGCCTGGACTTATCCGGTCGGCCGTATTTCCGAAGAAGCCCGTCGTCTTCTGGACGTTACCGAGGCTTCGTTATACGCAGGTCTGGCGCTGGTAAAACCGGACGTTCGCTTGTTTACAATATCTCATGCGATTCAGAAATATATTGAAGATGAAGGGTTCTCCGTAGTTCGTGAATATGTCGGTCACGGCATAGGCGCAGATCTGCACGAAGAACCACAGATTCCGAACTATGGTCTTCCCGATCGGGGACCACGGCTTAAAGCGGGCATGGTGCTGGCCATAGAGCCGATGGTTAACGTAGGTAGACGGTATGTGAAAACGTTGGAAGATAACTGGACTGTCGTCACGGTTGATGGTAAGTTATGTGCCCACTTTGAACACACCGTAGCAGTTACACCAGATGGTATGGAAATTTTCACGAAACTGAATGCGTAGGTGATGAGGCATGAACAGTCAGTCTAATCCGCAGCTCGGTCAACTTGTGAAGATCCGTAAAGGCCGCAATGCGGACCAAGCCGCAGTAATTGTTGCTATAGCGGACGGTAAGTTCGTATATATTGCGGATGGAGACAAACGTAAGTTTGATCAACCAAAGAAGAAGAATCTTCTTCATCTTGAACTCCAGCCCATGATTAGCAGCGAGGTTGTGAACAGTTTAAACGAGAGTGGTCGGGTGACAAATGGAAAGCTCCGTTACGCGGTTCATTCATTTCTGGAATCCACCAACATTCAAGCTGAAGAGAAAGGAGACTGACTAATGGCTAAGGAAGATGTCATTGAAGTGGAAGGTACGGTTCTCGAACCGCTACCGAATGCAACATTCAAGGTTGAGCTTGAGAACGGTCATCAAATTCTCGCTCACGTTTCCGGAAAACTGCGGATGCACTTTATCCGTATCCTGACTGGAGACAAAGTAGTTGTTCAGTTGTCGCCTTATGATTTAACAAAAGGTCGCATAACTTACCGTAAATAGTAGTAGACAGTTGCAATGAACTGTGAAGCTTATGTAGCGGGTTTTGCCCGGCAAAACTTGCGAAAGCTTCGAAGCCGGTTTTACAATAGTAGAACAAGGTCAATGCTTACGAAGAGGGTTTTGCTTAGCAAAACTTTGAGGAGGTAATTCACATGAAGGTAAGACCTTCGGTCAAGCCGATTTGCGAAAAATGCAAAGTCATTCGCCGCAAAGGGAATGTTATGGTTATCTGTGAAAATCCGAAACACAAACAAAAACAAGGTTAAAGAAGGGGGTGTAGCGTAAAATGGCACGTATAGCTGGTGTGGATTTGCCACGTGATAAGCGCGTTGAGATCGCCTTGACTTATATTTTCGGAATCGGTAAAACGACTTCCCAGAAAATTCTGAGCACAACAGGCATCAATCCGGACACTCGTGTTCGTGATTTGACGGAAGATGAAGTCAGCAAATTGCGTGAAAGTATCGATAAAGAGGTCAAAGTAGAAGGTGACCTGCGTCGAGAAATCTCTTTGAATATTAAACGTTTGACGGAGATCGGTTGTTACCGTGGAGTTCGTCATCGTCGTGGTCTGCCTGTTCGTGGACAACGTACGAAAACGAATGCTCGTACTCGTAAAGGTCCTCGTCGTACAGTAGCGAACAAGAAGAAATAATAAGGGGGGATAAGAGAAAATGGCTAAACCGAAAAAAGTCGTACGTACTAAACGTCGTGACCGTAAGAATATTGAATCTGGCGTGGCGCATATCCGTTCCACTTTCAATAACACTATCGTTACTATTACGGATCCTCACGGAAACGCAATTTCGTGGGCAAGCTCCGGCGGCCTCGGATTCAGAGGTTCCCGTAAATCGACTCCGTTTGCTGCACAAATGGCTGCTGAGACTGCTGCCAAAGCTGCAATGGAACATGGGATGAAAGCCGTTGAGGTTATGGTTAAAGGACCAGGCGCAGGCCGTGAAGCAGCGATCCGCTCTTTGCAAGCTGCTGGTCTTGAAGTTAACCTGATCAAAGACGTAACTCCAGTCCCGCATAACGGATGCCGTCCTCCAAAACGTCGTCGTGTCTAATGAGATTTGCCCCTGCATGTGGTATATTTCCGGCACAATCTGCTAATAATGGTTGATTAGGCATACTACTACATGTTTTCGCAAGAGAAGGTAAATGTTTCATAGAGGACCGACGTTTTGAAGGAGGGGTATTGCAGTGATTGAAATCGAAAAGCCGAAAATTGAGACGGTAGACGTCAACGATGATGGCACCTATGGGAAATTCGTAGTAGAACCGCTTGAGCGCGGATACGGTACGACGCTAGGAAACTCGCTTCGCCGAATCTTGCTCTCGTCACTGCCGGGTGCGGCAGTGTCTTCGGTTCAAATCGATGGCGTTCTGCATGAATTTGCTACAGTTCCTGGCGTAATGGAAGATGTAACGGAGGTTATTCTTAACCTGAAAGCTTTGTCGCTTAAGATTCATTCGGACGAGGAGAAAGTGCTCGAGATTGATGCTGAAGGCGAAGGAGCAATTACGGCTGGAGATATCCGTGCTGACTCCGATGTGGAAATCCTTAACCCGGATTTGCACATTGCTACGCTCGGACCAGGTTCGAGACTTCACATGCGTATTTTTGCCAATCGCGGTCGCGGCTACGTCCAGGCAGATCGGAATAAACGCGATGACCAGCCGATCGGCGTCATCCCAGTCGATTCCATCTTCACCCCGATCAGTCGCGTTAACTACGCTGTGGAAAATACGCGTGTCGGTCAAGTGACCAACTATGACAAGCTCACGTTGGAAGTTTGGACTGATGGAAGTATTCGTCCTGAAGAGGCTGTAAGCCTCGGCGCTAAAATTTTGACTGAGCATTTGATGCTCTTCGTGGGTCTTACAGACGAAGCGAAAGATGCAGAGATCATGGTCGAAAAAGAAGAAGACAAAAAAGAAAAAGTACTCGAAATGACGATTGAAGAGCTGGATCTCTCTGTTCGTTCCTACAACTGCCTCAAACGTGCTGGTATTAATACCGTGCAAGAGCTGACTACGAAAACGGAAGAAGACATGATGAAAGTCCGTAACCTCGGACGCAAGTCTTTGGAAGAAGTTCAAGAGAAGCTTGAGGAACTTGGTTTGGGACTCCGTACAGAAGAATAGACAGCCGAGTGCTTGAAGTGAAGGAGGGAAAACAATGGCATACCAAAAGTTGGGCCGTAATTCCAGCGCACGTAAAGCTTTGTTCCGTGACCTGGTAACCGACCTGTTCTTATACGAACGCATTCAGACAACTGAAGCGAAAGCAAAAGAGGTTCGCTCTATTGCTGAAAAACTGATCACTAAAGCGAAAAAGGGAGATCTTCATGCCCGTCGCCAAGTGGCAGCTTATGTTCGCCGCGAAACTATCGATGGTGAGCAAGATGCAATCCAAAAACTGTTTAGCGAATTGTCCGGTCGTTACGCTGAGCGTCCAGGTGGATACACTCGTATCTTGAAACTGGGACCTCGTCGTGGTGACGCAGCGCCAATGGTTTACTTGGAACTGGTAGACCGCGCGTAAAACAGTTGAGATGAGGAAAGGGGACAGAATCAACGATTCTGGATTAACCCTTTTTTTCTCTTCATTTCGGAATTCGTGCTGTAATAGAAGCTCCGTAAGGGGCTTCTTTTGCTGTTCGGGATAGGGATATGTATAGTATGGAACAAAGGTGTGGTATTAATGCGGAACTTATGTATGACGTTAACTTATGATGGCACTGCCTATTACGGCTTCCAAGTACAGCCGGGTGGGAATACCATTCAGGATCATCTTGAAGATGCGATTCGTGCTTTAACCGGTGAGAAAGTTAAAATTACAGGTTCAGGCCGAACAGATGCAGGTGTTCACGCCCGCAGACAAATCTTCAATTTTCCTACGGAGTCCCAGATCCCGATTGAACGTTGGTGTATTGCACTCAACTCCAGACTACCATCCGATATTGTCGTTATTGATGCGATTGAAGTTTCGGCTGATTTTCATTCTCGCTATGCAGCGAAAAAGAAAACGTATCGTTATACAGTCAATGCGAATCAATTTCCGGATGTATTCAACAGAAGACTGCAGTATCATCATCATGCGAAGCTTGATATTATGGCAATGCAGGAGGGCTTACGACATTTCATAGGGACGTATGATTTTACCTCTTTTGCTTCACGCAAGTCTCAGAAAGAGAATCATGTCCGTTCGGTATACGAAGCATGGATGGAAGTGGACCGATCAATGTGCAGAGACCATCCGCGCGATCAGGGTGTCATTCACATTTATGTGAGTGGTAACGGCTTTTTGCAGCATATGGTTCGTATCATTGTAGGGACACTGCTGGAGATCGGAGAGGGCAAACGGAAAGCCTCTGATGTACCGAATATGATTGCTGCATGTAATCGATCTGCTGCAGGACCTACTGCAGTTAGCTGCGGTTTAATGCTCTGGGATCTTGAATACAAAAAAGATTAAATTTGGTGAGTGAAAAGCTTAATTAACACTTGCGATTTAATCGCCTATCATGTAATATAAAAGTTGTGTTTTCTTAATGGCTTTCCCACAGCCCCAATTAAGAGGTTCACATCAAATTTACAATCCATCAACACCTAAAGTTATAACTTAACGAACGAAGATAAATGAAAATGATGATTTTGAACATTTTAAGGAGGAACTTTTCATGCGTACTACGTACATGGCGAAGCCTAACGAAGTTGAGCGCCAATGGCACATCATTGATGCTGAAGGCAAAACCCTCGGACGTTTGGCGAGCGAAGCAGCAGCTTTGATTCGCGGCAAACACAAGCCACAATTCACTCCACATGTGGACACTGGCGATTTCGTTGTTATCATCAATGCTGAGAAAATCGTATTGACTGGTAAGAAAATGCAAGGTAAAAAATACTACCGTCACTCAATGCACCCAGGTGGTTTGAAAGTAACTACAGCTGAAGAGATGGTTAAAAACAAACCTGAGCGTATGTTGGAACTGGCTGTTCGCGGTATGCTTCCTAAAACTCGCATGGGCGAGAAAATGAAGTTGAGACTTAAAGCGTACAGAGGCACTGAGCATCCACATGCAGCACAAAAACCAGAAGTTTACGAACTTCGCGGTTAATTAAAAGGAGGACAGTTTCATGGCACAAGTACAATACTATGGGACAGGTCGTCGTAAACATTCGGTAGCACGTGTTCGCCTTGTACCGGGTGAAGGACGCATTGTCATCAATAAACGTGATATTAATGAATACTTCGGTTTGGAAACACTCAAACTGATCGTAAAACAACCACTGAACTTGACAGAAACGCTCAACAACTATGACGTTCTTGTTATTGCTCATGGTGGCGGAATCTCCGGTCAAGCCGGCGCTATCCGTCATGGTATCTCCCGCGCTCTGCTCAAAGCAGATCCGGAATACCGTGCATCCCTGAAAAAAGCAGGATTCTTGACTCGTGACCCACGTATGAAAGAGCGTAAAAAATACGGTCTTAAAGCGGCTCGTCGCGCACCTCAGTTCTCCAAACGTTAATATTAAAAGCCTTTGGCCTCGGTCAAAGGCTTTTTTATATATTCATGACCATTCCGCCATTTATTATATTAGTTTGTACGATAGCTCTCATACCTCTGATGTCTTTCCCCATGCTTGTGCATTTTTCCTTCATTACCTTTACCTTTTCAATGTTCTCTTAATGTCCCTCAATACAGTCCTATAATATGTACGTAATAAACATCTACAGCATACTGAACCTCTCTAATCGCATAGATCATTGGATTTGCTCTTACGCTCTTACCTATCGCTCACCACACATTTTATAACAGCTCCTATAAAATCATCGATTAGAGCTCACGCCGGATTTCTTGAATGCACTCGGTTTACTGTTTTTTGCGCTTAAATCTTTATTGCAATCCATATCAGTATTTCTTATGGAAACGATAAAAGTCCCTTACATATCAACCGCTAAATGTCGCAACGCTGATCCTCTTAAAACTGCTTCTTTTTGTCCTTCATTTTCAATCGGGCAGTGAATTTTTGATGATGCTCTTTGCGACATGAACTGTCCAAACCCAGCAGCAGCAAAGGTTTCACAGGCCATGAGATGTTTTTATACCTGCCTAATGATCTGAGCCAACAGCATTGTTTTTATATCGTTAACAGAGAAATGGATAAATTGAACCAAATTATTGTATGAGAGCAACGATCAAAATGGTCAAAAACTGATTTATTTTACCATATGGCAGGCATTGACATCCCCAATGAAAGATTTATACTAAACATAATTCATATTAGATTAGTCGGCTTTAGGTGTGTTGAAATGCAGAATGGGGGAAATTCACAGATGAACTTGTTGGAGAAAGAAGAATTGGCACGGGCAAAGGCAGAGGAACTGGAACATGCCAGTCCAGAGGATATTATTCGGTATGCTATTGAAACATTCCCAAATATCACTTTTGCATGTAGCTTTGGTGCAGAAGATGTTGTACTTGTAGATATGTTGCAGAAGATCAGCCCATCCACAGACATTTTTTATCTGGATACAGATTTTCACTTTAAAGAAACATACGAAACACGTGATAAGATGCAGGAGAACTACAACCTTGAATTTGTACGCGTGTCACCTAAGATTACTCCGAAAGAGCAGGCAGCTCAACACGGTGAAGAGTTGTGGAAGTCTGATCCCAATGGGTGCTGTAACATTCGCAAAGTCGAACCGTTAACACGTATTCTTTCTCAGTACGATGCATGGATTACAGGTATTCGTAGAGATCAAGCACCAACTCGTGCAAACTCGAAGAAGGTTGAATATGATTCCAAATTTGGCCTGATGAAGTTTAATCCGATTGCGCACTGGACGACTGAGGATGTATGGCAATATATTCGTGACAATAACGTTGTATATAACCCTCTTCATGATCAGAACTACCCAAGTATTGGTTGTGAGCATTGCACACGTCAAGTTATGCCTGGAGAGGACCCACGTGCCGGACGCTGGTCTGGTAATGATAAAACGGAATGTGGCCTTCATAAATAATAGATATACAAGGAGCTGACAAGATGACATCGATTCTGCCTCATGGAGGTACGCTGGTTCAGCGTATCGTACAAGGAGAAGAACGGGAGCAGTTGTTGCAAGACAGTAAAAACTTATCCTCTTTGCTTATTAATACCTGGACGATATCAGATTTGGATCTGATTGGTGTGGGTGCGTTCTCACCATTAGAAGGTTTCTTGAATGAGGAAGATTACCTCTCGGTGGTGTCTCGCATGCGTCTCGCCGATGGAACAGTCTGGAGTATACCGATTACACTTGCTGTTGACGATAAACAAGCGGCATCCCTCCAGATTGGTGAACGTGTGAAACTTGTTGGTGATCAAGATGGAGTCACTTATGGATTGCTCGAAGTCCAAAGTATATACCAGGTGGATCAGGGTGAAGAAGCCCGGCGTGTATTCAAAACAGATGATCCCGAGCACCCGGGTGTTAAAAAACTGTTGGAGCGTCCTGCAACATACGTAGGTGGTCCAATCCAAGTGTTGAATCGTCCCAAACCTTCGAAATTCGAAGAATTCTATTATGATCCTGCAGATACCCGGAAGATTTTTCAGCAGAAGGGTTGGAAGACGGTAGTTGGTTTTCAGACACGTAATCCGGTCCATCGGGCTCATGAGTACATTCAGAAGAGCGCTATGGAGATTGTCGACGCACTCTTCCTGAATCCGCTTGTTGGAGAGACAAAGTCGGACGATGTTCCCGCAGATGTTCGGATGAAGAGTTATCTGGTATTACTGGAGAACTATTACCCGGCTGATCGTGCGTTCCTTGGTGTGTTCCCCGCAGCGATGCGGTATGCTGGTCCACGTGAAGCTATTTTTCATGCAATGGTTCGCAAAAATTACGGATGTACCCACTTTATTGTTGGTCGTGACCATGCGGGTGTTGGTGATTATTATGGAACATATGAAGCACAGGAGATCTTTACGAACTTTACAGCAGAGGAACTGGGGATCACTCCGTTGTTCTTCGAACATAGTTTCTTCTGTACCAAATGTGGAAATATGGCATCCAGCAAAACTTGCCCACATGATAAAGAACATCATATGGCGCTTTCCGGCACCAAAGTACGCGGGCTGCTCCGTGACGGCCAGTGCCCTCCACCTGAATTTACACGTCCTGAGGTAGCTGAGGTGCTGATTGAAGGAATGGCGGAGCAAGTCCGGTCCTAGCGGTATATTTGCCCATCTTGTCCCATATAGATGATTAGAGTCATTTATAGGGACGAGGTGGTTTTTTTTATGCGTAAAAATATGGGGAAACACTTTGTAGTCTGGATTAGGTTAAAAACAATCAAAAGGGTCATGCTGAGTCTCTGTCTACTGGCCATGTTAGTGGCGGTAATGTCCTATGAACTGCCTTCCGCTAAGACGTCAGGTTATTGGAGTTTGCCGATGGCAGGTAAAGTCATTGCCATTGATGCAGGACACGGAGGTCCAGATGGAGGAGCGGTGAGTAAACAGGGGGTTATTGAAAAAGATATCAATCTGTCTATCGCCCTGTATGTGAGAGATTATTTGCAACAGGCAGGGGCCTTAGTGGTGATGACACGAGAAATAGACACGGATTTGGCCGAATCGGACACGAAGGGGTATTCCAAACGTAAGACGGAAGATCTGAAACAAAGAGTACGGCGGATAGAGGATAAGCAAGCAGATCTCTTTATTAGCATTCACATGAACAGTGTCCCATCCAACCGATGGAGTGGAGCGCAGGTTTTCTATACAACTAATCATCCGGATAACGAAGGTTTGGCTAATCTGCTTCAACAAGAGATGGTTCGTAATCTGGAGAATACAGATCGAATCGCCAAAACGGTGAATACGGTTTATCTGTTACAGGCTCTGAAGATCCCTTCAGCGCTGGTAGAAGTGGGTTTCCTTTCTCACCCGGAAGAGGCACGTATGCTTGCCGACGAAGCTTATCAACGCAAGGTAGCTGCTTCGATCTATAATGGAATTCTCAGATATTCCTCAGGAGAACGGCCTAAAAGTTAGTCAGAACAAGAAAGGTAATGATATAATTGGATCAGCATACCTAATTACATGCCAATAGATAAAGCTGAGGTGCTGTCTGATGTTATCAAAAGAACAGATACTTGAACTATTACAGCCATTACAAGAACCACAATTGGGAGTAAGTCTGACCGAACTGGAATGGGTTCGAGATATTATGGTGAAAGAAAATCATGTGGCTCTGACCATAGTGACACTTGAAAATCGACCTGAGGATACAACGGCCTTGAGTGATGCAACGCGTAATCTGTTGTCTCAGCACGGACTGAAGGATGTACATATTCGTGTACGTGCGGCTTCTGAGCATGATCGTGAGAGCCTGAATATGGGACAACCCGATAATGAGCCAGATCGGGACGAAGTGCTCGTAAAAGGTCACGCAGCGGGTCTGGATGGACATGAATTGTTAAGTCCTGAATCAGGTGTTCGTTTTATTGCTGTGGCCAGTGGTAAAGGTGGCGTTGGTAAATCAACGGTAACCGTTAATCTCGCTGCAGCTTTGGCACGTCAAGGCAAAAAAGTGGGCTTAATTGATGCGGATATCTATGGCTTCAGTGTACCCGACATGATGGGGATTGAAGAATATCCGGTCGTTGAAGATGGCGTTATTCAACCAGTTGAACGTTTTGGCGTCAAAGTCATGTCGATGGGCTTCTTTATTCGGGAGAACAACCCGGTAATTTGGCGTGGACCCATGCTAGGTCGGATGCTGCGTCAATTTTTTACGGATGTCCAGTGGGGCGAATTGGATTATATATTACTGGATTTGCCACCAGGTACGGGAGATGTTGCTTTGGATGTGCATCAGATGTTGCCACAGAGCAAGGAAATCATCGTTACCACGCCGCATGCAACAGCAGCTTTTGTCGCAGCACGTGCGGGTGCGATGGCCATTCAGACCGATCATGAGTTACTTGGTGTGGTTGAGAATATGGCTTATTATGAGTGTGGCAGTTGCGGAGAGAAGGATTATGTCTTTGGTCGTGGAGGCGGGGGAAGACTTGCGGAAAGTCTGCATACAAGCTTGCTTGCCCAGATTCCATTAGGTACACCGGATAATCATCCTTCCGAGCCTGATTTCTCACCTTCGGTATACAAAGCAGATTCCCGTATAGGGGCTATCTACGATGAAGTGGCCAGGTCCATTGAATCCAAATTCTAATGGTATGAGTGTTATAAATACAAATAAAGCCTGCGTCCATTCGGATGCAGGCTTTTCAGTTTCTGTGATATACCAACATCTACTGTTTATGAACCTCCACCGTTGCCAGAATCTCCACTTCCACCATCGCCGCCATCACTACCACCTTCGCCCTGACCCTCTTGCTGTCCGCCTTGCTCTTCCCCCTGTTTTCCGCCACTTTCCACTTTGGGTTGCAATTCGTCCTGTACTACCTTCTTGAGCAAAGTGAGTACTTCCATACGGAACAACGGGTTTTGCATCACTTCTTGCATGACAGTCATCGTCTGTTTACGGTAATCCGGAGTCTTGGTCATATCCATGAACATCTTGGATACTTCAGGTGACTTCATGATGTCTCCAACAGATTTTTGATATGTGGGATCTTTAATCAACTGCATATGAAGTTGTTTGCTTTGAGCGTTAATCACTTTGGCGAACTCCCCAGCAAACTGTGGATCTGTCATGATCTTCTCGAATTCCTTCTGGTATTCGGGAGCTGTGATGGTGTCTTTTACTGCAATACGTATTTGTTCCGAAGATTGCACAGGCATTAACATTTTCATACCAATGGTTCCCGAACCACCACCCGATCCGCCACCACCTTCTTCTGAACCGCCGCCTTCACTGCTGGATGAGCTTTGACCTGTAAGAGCTTCCTCCACCGCTTTCTTGCCTTCGTCACTTTTCAAAATATCTACAACCATTGTTTTCATCTCTTTATAACTGCCCTGAGGAGGCGAAGAACTCTGATCTGAACCGCAGCCGGCAAGCATGACGGATAGCCCCAGTACGACACAGCATAGCTGCCACAAAGGCCGTTTCATGTGTACAATCCCTCCTTGATTAGATACTGGATGTAGTATGTGATGGGAAAGGGGGAAATATGTTGAGCAATGATGGTTTTTTGCTGAGAAGGTTGGTAAAATAAACACTCGGGGGTGGAAAACTTTTGAATTTACGTAGATGGTTTTTCCTGTTTTGGACAGCCTTGCTTATTGGGGCCGCGGGAGCATTGGGTACAGGATTGATTATGATGCTGGTGAACGGGGAGAAAACAAATGGATTGAATGATTTTCTTCTGTATCTTTTGATCCTATTTGGATCAGGGGTTATGATCAGCGTTTATTCACAAATGGGTTTCTTTGCATATCTGATATTGAATTATATGGGTAAAGGTGTATTTCCAAAGCGCGGTTGGCAGATCGTGCAGATTGTACTAACGGTGTTAGCCCTGCTTGACGTGATGTTTTTACGCCTGTTTGTTGGGGGAGACCGGGAGCGCATATCGGATATTGTGTTAGGTATCATTATTTTGGCAGCTGCAATTGTTACCGCTTACGTTAAAGTAAAGCTCACTCATATCTCCGCGCTTGTACCTACACTCTTTTTCATGATTGCCGTCACCATAGTGGAGACGATCGGCGTATTACGTATTGATGTGAATGCTGCAACCATATTTATTGTGGTTCCCTTGCTCTTATGTAATGCATACCAAATGCTGATATTGCACAGGCTGGTGGATGTATCTACGAACGGGAGTGTAAGTGGAAAGGCAGAACAGTTGAAAGAAAGCCGAGCATAAAATCCTTTTGCATAAAAACATACCAAAAAGAGCTAACCTGGTTAGCTCTTTTCAACTTTTACACTCGTATTTGAGCTGTAGCCCAAGCGATCTACCAATTATTGACCGCTGGCTTGATCACGAACTTCCTTACCTTCTACACTGGAATGGTTAAGCAACTCAGACACGGTTACGAATTCATAGCCCTGATTTTTTAATTTGTCGATAATGACAGGGAGTGCTTCATGAGTTTGTTTAGAGGAATCGCTAGCATGCAGCAGTACGATGTCCCCTGGATGTGCTTTGCTTACTACGCGATCAACTATGGTCTGTACACCAGGGTTTTTCCAATCCAAAGAGTCGGTATCCCACTGAACAACCTGATAATTCAGACTATTGGCTACCTGAAGCACTCGCTTGTCAAAGTCCCCGTTGGGCAGACGTATTAATTTCGGTTCTTTTCCCGTTAAATCGGTTAAAATGCTATGAGCTGTCGAAATTTCTTTGCGAATTTCTTCTTCAGTCAGGCTGCTGTAGTTCTCATGTCTGTGACCATGGCTGCCAATTTCATATCCTGCCTCTTTGATGGCAGTAACAATTTCGGGGTGTGTCTTGCTCCAGGGGGACGAAAGGAAAAAGGTTGCCTTCTGCACTTTATTTTCCTGAAGAACTTTCAGAATCGGCTCTGTCCGTTTATCTCCCCAGCTGATGTCAAAGGTAAGTGCAATTACCTTCTTCTCGGTTGGAACGCTGTAGACGGCCGATGGTGCTTCCTCCGAGAATACGGAGACATTGCCACGCTCCAGATAAATAATACCGATCGCAAAGATGGCAGCAACGAAGACAATCAGGTACCGTTTAATCTTTTTCCCGCTAAATACATAGAACGAGTTCATTTCAATAAGCGCCCCTCTCCCATAAGAAATGCTTGTTTACTCTCCAATGTATGCTCGTACTCTCCAGTTATTCGTAACGGAACCTTGTTTGTCCATCATTTTAGATTCTACAGGAGGTTATTATGTTAAAATTCAGTACATTTCTTAAAGATCTTGGTTCCATCCGCAGTGCATTAATCTGGTCCGTAGTTTTGTTTGCTGTTGGAATAGGGGCAGGGTGGGTGAGTACAGGACCACTGGAAGAACTGTTGTTGAACCAAATCGGAGGTTTACGTGAAGTCAGTGAACGGCTGGAGCAGGGGGGCAATGTGCAATGGAACTTCTTCCTGTTTATCTTTTTCAATAATGCCATCAAAAGTGTACTTGTCATCTATGCCGGTATATTCTTCGGAATTCTGCCTGTCATCTTCCTGCTGATCAATGGGATGGTCCTTGGATTTGTGGTGCACACCACGATGAATTATGGAGCAAGCTTCTATGATATTGTGGTTAAAGGTTTACTTCCGCATGGCATTATTGAGATTCCGGTCATTATTATTGCTTGCGCCTTCGGACTGAAGTTTGGTGGTCTGGTTATCAAAAGCCTTGCACAACTTGGAAGTGACAAGCGAAATACGATGGGTACCCGGTGGAGAGCATTCATGAATAGGACGTTAACGGCATCCTTCTGGGTTGTCATCTTGCTTCTTGTTGCAGCAATCATCGAAAGCACACTTACGTATACTCTGGTGAGAGGATAAAATTTTGTGTTGGTTGGCATTCATAAATTTTCAGAAAGTTGACCATAACAATAAAACGGGTTCCAGCAGCACCCATAAAAGCGAATGCACGGGTTGTTGCATGAAACTTGTGTAAGTGTGATAAAGAGGCTATGCACAAAAAGGAGAACTCTAATGCTGGGTATGTTGTTTAACGATAAGGAATGCAAGGAATTAGACTATGTGCTACGTAAAGAATTAGATGAAATGCTGTTCGATCTGAGTGATAATCGTCTTGACCAAGAGATCAAATATGCTATCGCGAGCCGATATAAGACTGTGTTCCGCATGTATGCACGCTTTGCCCCGCCAAAAGAGTTGTCCAAGTATGCAAGAGGTGGAAAACTGAAAAAGTCGAAGCCGTAATGCTGAAGCTGGTCATATATTCGATTTACAGTAGTGGAAGTGAGGTGCGGCTCTCAATAGCGGGTGCTGTACCTCTGAACCATGAAAATGTGAAATTGTTGGGGGTTTCATACTTTTTGTCGAAAAAGGGTTGACCTTTCTAATTTCATATGGTAAATTAATTTTCGTTCCTTTTTTAGGAGCGGTTCACCGAAACAAGCATGAAAATAAAGCGATTGAAAAGAATTGAAAAAATAATGCTTGCAAAGAGAACTTCAACATGATATATTATAAAAGTCGCCGCTGAAACGACGACAACATGAAAGACAGCAGTAAATTGAATGTTTGATCTTTGAAAACTGAACAACGAGTGAGTAAACATTCTGCTTGCAGAATGAACGCAAAAGTTTGAGACGAGCCTTGGCTTGGATCGGCTGGAGCACAAATGAGATTTTTAATCTCGTCAGATTCAAAATGAGCTTATCGCTCTTTTCAATACTTTATTGGAGAGTTTGATCCTGGCTCAGGACGAACGCTGGCGGCATGCCTAATACATGCAAGTCGAGCGGACTTGATGAGAAGCTTGCTTCTCTGATAGTTAGCGGCGGACGGGTGAGTAACACGTAGGCAACCTGCCCTCAAGTTTGGGACAACTACCGGAAACGGTAGCTAATACCGAATAATTGTTTTCTTCGCCTGAAGAGAACTGGAAAGACGGAGCAATCTGTCACTTGGGGATGGGCCTGCGGCGCATTAGCTAGTTGGTGGGGTAACGGCTCACCAAGGCGACGATGCGTAGCCGACCTGAGAGGGTGATCGGCCACACTGGGACTGAGACACGGCCCAGACTCCTACGGGAGGCAGCAGTAGGGAATCTTCCGCAATGGGCGAAAGCCTGACGGAGCAATGCCGCGTGAGTGATGAAGGTTTTCGGATCGTAAAGCTCTGTTGCCAGGGAAGAACGCTTGGGAGAGTAACTGCTCTCAAGGTGACGGTACCTGAGAAGAAAGCCCCGGCTAACTACGTGCCAGCAGCCGCGGTAATACGTAGGGGGCAAGCGTTGTCCGGAATTATTGGGCGTAAAGCGCGCGCAGGCGGTCATTTAAGTCTGGTGTTTAATCCCGGGGCTCAACCCCGGATCGCACTGGAAACTGGGTGACTTGAGTGCAGAAGAGGAGAGTGGAATTCCACGTGTAGCGGTGAAATGCGTAGATATGTGGAGGAACACCAGTGGCGAAGGCGACTCTCTGGGCTGTAACTGACGCTGAGGCGCGAAAGCGTGGGGAGCAAACAGGATTAGATACCCTGGTAGTCCACGCCGTAAACGATGAGTGCTAGGTGTTAGGGGTTTCGATACCCTTGGTGCCGAAGTTAACACATTAAGCACTCCGCCTGGGGAGTACGGTCGCAAGACTGAAACTCAAAGGAATTGACGGGGACCCGCACAAGCAGTGGAGTATGTGGTTTAATTCGAAGCAACGCGAAGAACCTTACCAGGTCTTGACATCCCTCTGACCGGTACAGAGATGTACCTTTCCTTCGGGACAGAGGAGACAGGTGGTGCATGGTTGTCGTCAGCTCGTGTCGTGAGATGTTGGGTTAAGTCCCGCAACGAGCGCAACCCTTATATTTAGTTGCCAGCACTTCGGGTGGGCACTCTAGATAGACTGCCGGTGACAAACCGGAGGAAGGTGGGGATGACGTCAAATCATCATGCCCCTTATGACCTGGGCTACACACGTACTACAATGGCCGGTACAACGGGCTGCGAAATCGCGAGATGGAGCCAATCCCAACAAAGCCGGTCTCAGTTCGGATTGCAGGCTGCAACTCGCCTGCATGAAGTCGGAATTGCTAGTAATCGCGGATCAGCATGCCGCGGTGAATACGTTCCCGGGTCTTGTACACACCGCCCGTCACACCACGAGAGTTTATAACACCCGAAGTCGGTGGGGTAACCGCAAGGAGCCAGCCGCCGAAGGTGGGATAGATGATTGGGGTGAAGTCGTAACAAGGTAGCCGTATCGGAAGGTGCGGCTGGATCACCTCCTTTCTATGGAGAATCGTTTCCTGCAACGGAAACATTCAAATACGCAGCTTAGCTGCAAAACCTAGCCAGGTCGGCTAGTTACTCACTCGTTGCTCAGTTTTGAGAGCTCAAACTCTCAAACGTTTGGTGGCGATAGCGAAGGGGTTCCACACGTTCCCATCCCGAACACGACCGTTAAGCCCTTCAGCGTCAATGGTACTTGGACCGCAGGGTCCTGGGAGAGTAGAACGCCGCCAAGCGTAACCCATTTTGGGTTCAAATAGTATATATAATGTGGGCCCTTAGCTCAGTTGGTTAGAGCGCACCTCTGATAAGGGTGAGGCCGGTGGTTCGAGTCCACCAGGGCCCACCATCTACACCTTTTCATTTCATATGGGGCCATAGCTCAGCTGGGAGAGCGCCTGCCTTGCAAGCAGGAGGTCAGCGGTTCGATCCCGCTTGGCTCCACCAAAATGATTTACAAGTTTGTTCTTTGAAAACTAGATATCGAAACGAAACAAACGCGAATTAGAACATTCCTTTTTAGCTGAACTTGTGCAAACAAGTCAAGTGTATAAAGGTAGTTAAATTGCTTTTGTGATGGTATCGGGTGAGAGCGACTTTTGGCTTTGCGCAAGCAAAACAAGGGAAGCGAGCGACCGAAACCGGAACAAAATGGTTAAGCTACTAAGAGCACACGGAGGATGCCTAGGCGCTAGGAGCCGATGAAGGACGTGGCGAACAACGAAACTGCCTCGGGGAGCTGTAAGCAAGCTTTGATCCGGGGGTGTCCGAATGGGGAAACCCAGCTGGGGTAATTTCCAGTTACTCACAACTGAATACATAGGTTGTGTAGAGGCATACCAGGGGAACTGAAACATCTAAGTACCCTGAGGAAGAGAAAACAATAGTGATTCCGTCAGTAGCGGCGAGCGAACGCGGAGAAGCCCAAACCAAAGAGCTTGCTCTTTGGGGTTGTGGGACGTCTCACATGGAGTTACAAAGGAACCGGTTAAGCGAAGAGGTCTGGAAAGGCCCGCCAAAGAAGGTAAAAGCCCTGTAGTTGAAAGTTGGTTCCCTCCGAGACGGATCCCGAGTAGTGCGGGGCACGTGAAACCCCGTATGAATCCGGCAGGACCATCTGCCAAGGCTAAATACTTCCTAGCGACCGATAGTGAAGCAGTACCGTGAGGGAAAGGTGAAAAGCACCCCGGAAGGGGAGTGAAATAGAACCTGAAACCGTGTGCTTACAAAAAGTCAGAGCCCGTTTTAGGGGTGATGGCGTGCCTTTTGTAGAATGAACCGGCGAGTTACGTTCCCGTGCAAGGTTAAGGTGAAGAGCCGGAGCCGCAGCGAAAGCGAGTCTGAATAGGGCGACATAGTACGTGGACGTAGACCCGAAACCGGGTGATCTACCCCTGTCCAGGGTGAAGGTGCGGTAACACGCACTGGAGGCCCGAACCCACGCATGTTGAAAAATGCGGGGATGAGGTGGGGGTAGCGGAGAAATTCCAATCGAACTCGGAGATAGCTGGTTCTCCCCGAAATAGCTTTAGGGCTAGCCTCGGAAAACAGAGTCGTGGAGGTAGAGCACTGATTGGGTGCGGGGCCCGCAAGGGTTACCAAGCTCAGTCAAACTCCGAATGCCATAGACTTACTTCCGGGAGTCAGACAGTGAGTGCTAAGATCCATTGTCAAAAGGGAAACAGCCCAGACCATCAGCTAAGGTCCCCAAGTGTGTGTTAAGTGGGAAAGGATGTGGAGTTGCACAGACAACCAGGATGTTGGCTTAGAAGCAGCCACCATTGAAAGAGTGCGTAATAGCTCACTGGTCGAGTGACTCTGCGCCGAAAATGTAACGGGGCTAAACACACCACCGAAGCTATGGCTTGGATCGACTTCACTGCTTCTTTGAGGCGGTGTTTACCACAAGGACATTTTTGTCTGACAAGAGATTCTATCTTGGATGACCAAATGCTTCCCAGGGGATAAACACAGGACTTCGAAGCTGGAGTGAAGTCGATCCAGGGGTAGGGGAGCGTTGTATAAGGGTTGAAGGTGTACCGTAAGGAGCGCTGGACATTATACAAGTGAGAATGCCGGTATGAGTAACGAAAAGATCAGTGAGAATCTGATCCGCCGAAAGCCTAAGGGTTCCTGAGGAAGGCTCGTCCGCTCAGGGTAAGTCGGGACCTAAGGCGAGGCCGAAAGGCGTAGTCGAAGGACAACAGGTCGAAATTCCTGTACCACCGTAAGCCGTTATGAGCAATGGGGGGACGCAGTAGGGTAGTGACGCGGACTGATGGATGTCCGTCTAAGCAGTAAGGCTGATGTGTAGGCAAATCCGCACATTGTAAGGCTGAGCTGTGATGGGGAGCGAAAATTATAGTAGCGAAGGTCATGATCTCACACTGCCAAGAAAAGCCTCTAGCCAGGTGATGGTGCCCGTACCGCAAACCGACACAGGTAGGCGAGAAGAGTATTCTAAGGCGCGCGGAAGAACTCTCGTTAAGGAACTCGGCAAAATGACCCCGTAACTTCGGGAGAAGGGGTGCCCCGGTAGTGTGAATAGCACGAGGGGGCCGCAGTGAAAAGGCCCAAGCGACTGTTTAGCAAAAACACAGGTCTGTGCGAAGCCGTAAGGCGAAGTATACGGGCTGACGCCTGCCCGGTGCTGGAAGGTTAAGGGGAGTGGTTAGGGAGTCATCCCGAAGCTGTGAACCGAAGCCCCAGTAAACGGCGGCCGTAACTATAACGGTCCTAAGGTAGCGAAATTCCTTGTCAGGTAAATTCTGACCCGCACGAATGGCGTAACGACTTGGGCGCTGTCTCAACGAGAGATCCGGTGAAATTTTAATACCTGTGAAGATGCAGGTTACCCGCGACAAGACGGAAAGACCCCATGGAGCTTTACTGCAGCTTGATATTGAATTTGGGTACGATCTGTACAGGATAGGTGGGAGCCTTTGAAGTGTGAGCGCCAGCTTGCATGGAGGCAACGTTGGGATACCACCCTGATCGTATCTAGGTTCTAACCTGGTACCGTAATCCGGTGCGGGGACAGTGTCAGGTGGGCAGTTTGACTGGGGCGGTCGCCTCCTAAAGAGTAACGGAGGCGCCCAAAGGTTCCCTCAGAATGGTTGGAAATCATTCGAAGAGTGCAAAGGCATAAGGGAGCTTGACTGCGAGACCTACAAGTCGAGCAGGGACGAAAGTCGGGCTTAGTGATCCGGTGGTACCGCATGGAAGGGCCATCGCTCAACGGATAAAAGCTACCCTGGGGATAACAGGCTTATCTCCCCCAAGAGTCCACATCGACGGGGAGGTTTGGCACCTCGATGTCGGCTCATCGCATCCTGGGGCTGAAGTAGGTCCCAAGGGTTGGGCTGTTCGCCCATTAAAGCGGTACGCGAGCTGGGTTCAGAACGTCGTGAGACAGTTCGGTCCCTATCTGTCGTGGGCGTAGGAAATTTGAGAGGAGCTGTCCTTAGTACGAGAGGACCGGGATGGACGTACCGCTGGTGTACCAGTTGTTCCGCCAGGAGCACCGCTGGGTAGCTATGTACGGACGGGATAAACGCTGAAAGCATCTAAGCGTGAAGCCCCCCTCAAGATGAGATTTCCCAGTATGTAAGACCCCTTGAAGACGACGAGGTAGATAGGCTGGGGGTGGAAGTGCAGCAATGCATGGAGCTGACCAGTACTAATCGGTCGAGGGCTTATCCAATAGCAAGTGATAATTCGCATGTTTTGTTTCGAATCTAGTTTTCAGAGAACAACAACTCTGAAATGTAAGCTACGCGTTTGGTGGCGATGGCGGAGGGGTTCCACACGTACCCATCCCGAACACGACCGTTAAGCCCTCTAGCGCCGATGGTACTTGGACCGCAGGGTCCTGGGAGAGTAGGACGCCGCCAAGCGAACTCTTTCATCATACATAGAAAACAGGCTCTGCATGTTGATGTTGTACGATGAATTGCATTTGCACTGCAAATGCATATATTCCCTGATAGCTCAGTTGGTAGAGCACTCGACTGTTAATCGAGTTGTCACAGGTTCGAGCCCTGTTCGGGGAGCCATTTGCTCTCATAGCTCAGTAGGTAGAGTGCATCCATGGTAAGGATGAGGTCACCGGTTCGATCCCGGTTGAGAGCTTTGGAAATGGGGCCCGTTGGTCAAGGGGTTAAGACACCTCCCTTTCACGGAGGTAACAGGGGTTCGAATCCCCTACGGGTCATATAGTTGGAGGCTTAGCTCAGCTGGGAGAGCATCTGCCTTACAAGCAGAGGGTCGGGGGTTCGATCCCCTCAGCCTCCACCATATTTTTATTGGGGATTAGCCAAGCGGTAAGGCAACGGACTTTGACTCCGTCATGCATAGGTTCAAATCCTATATCCCCAGCCATTTTAGTATGAGTCATTAGCTCAGTTGGTAGAGCACCTGACTTTTAATCAGGGTGTCGAAGGTTCGAGCCCTTCATGACTCACCATCATATGCGCGTGTGGCGGAATTGGCAGACGCACTAGACTTAGGATCTAGCGTCTTTGACGTGGGGGTTCAAGTCCCTCCACGCGCATCCTTTATTTGCGGAAGTGGCTCAGCGGTAGAGCATCGCCTTGCCAAGGCGAGGGTCGCGGGTTCGATTCCCGTCTTCCGCTCCAATATTTTGCGCCCTTAGCTCAGCTGGATAGAGCGTTTGACTACGAATCAAAAGGCCGGGAGTTCGAATCTCTCAGGGCGCGCCATTATTTTTTTAGTATCGGGATGTAGCTCAGCTTGGTAGAGCACCTGGTTTGGGACCAGGGGGTCGCATGTTCAAATCGTGTCATCCCGATTTTTGTTTATGCGGGTGTAGTTCAATGGTAGAACTTTAGCCTTCCAAGCTAATAGCGTGGGTTCGATTCCCATCACCCGCTTACAGGATATAACGAAAAGCCTTTGCAGATGCAGAGGCTTTTTACTTTTATTAACGTAAGAATTAGCAGTTATTTATATAATATTTTATGTAAAGTACAATACAGGTTTATTTAAAAAAGAGCCAAGACCCCTTTACTATCCAATTAGGGAGGTCTTGGCTCTTCTGTTTATCTCTATGGGTGAGCTGCCTCTAAGACGTAGCAGCTATTGTATAGTGAAGAGCGCACAATTTAACGTTCGTTGTGGTCCGTCACTCTTTTACGCATGCCAGCTAATCCAAGCAGTCCCAGCAAACCAAGCCAGCCCCAATCCATGCCGTTGTCACGGTCGGTTGTTGTAGCATTTGCCCGAACATTGTTGGTACGATAGTCACCATTGTTGCGGTAGTTTCCATCCATGTTCATATTCATGTTGGAATTAGTGTTTGTGCGGTCCATGTAGTTGGTGTCCTGATAAGACCGGACACGTGAGCCGGTTGTATCCATTCCTTTGGACATTTGACCATCAGCAGCAGCAGGGCCAGCCATCGCGGCCACCAGAAGCACGGAAGCAATAATTGTTGTACCTTTCTTCATCATTTGGATTCCTCCTTTTTAGTAAGAGCTATAGATTAATCTGCCCAAAAAGCTAAGAACATTATGTAGAAATGGTCTGTTAAGATATCCCTACGTTTACAGTAGGTTAGGAACATACATAAGAAACTCCCCTAATAAGCAGACTTGTAGTGGGAAGGAATTTATAATTTTATCTTTAATTTATTACGTCACTGTGGTAAAGTATACAAAAGCTTGCTTTGCCGGTCATGTTTCTTTGTATATCATCTGTTCTCAAATAATGAAATTATGCGGTATAACCTTACGATCAGGTACCATGGAATCATATCTAAAGTAACTGTATATTTATAAATTTTTAAGCATAGGTATGAGATATTTGATTTATCTAAAGTACGTGAAAAAGGTATCATGCGACAGCATATGACCATTAATTGAAGCAGAACAAGAAAATGAATAAAAAAGCGTGTTTTTGTGCTGTAAATCGGGGATAATCCCCATTTTTTCTAGTAGAAAAATAAAGATTTTCGTACCATTTTATTGTATGATGTTATGAAGGTGTCAAATTTACGTGTACGAATGGAACGATCAGATGGGAGGATAAGCATGACTGAAACTATGGTAACCGCCAGCAAAAGCCAATCCAACAACCTGCTTCGGCGAGACGTGCGGTTCCTGGGCAATATACTCGGAGAAGTTCTTGTCCATCAAGGCGGCACGGAGCTTCTAGATATCGTTGAGAAGATTCGGGAAACGAGCAAATCGTTGCGTGCAGAATTTCTGCCAGAACTCTATGCAGAGTTCAAAACGATGATCCAGGAATTAGACTCGGACAATCGTCACCAGGTTATTCGGGCTTTCGCTATTTATTTTCAATTAGTTAATATTGCTGAACAAAACCATCGGATCCGGCGTAAACGGGATTATGAACGTTCTGCTGGGGACGCTGTGCAGCCAGGATCGATTGAGAAAGCAGTACAGGATCTTAAGGAACGTGGACTGTCTCATACAGAGGTGGAAGAGATTCTTGATGATTTGTCACTGGAACTCGTTATGACAGCTCACCCAACCGAAGCCATGCGCCGGGTTATTCTGGACATCCACAAGCGGATATCCGAAGACGTCATGTCACTTGATAATCCTACGCTGACGTTGCGTGAACGTGAACAGTTGCGGGAGAAGTTGCTGAACGAAGTCATTACACTATGGCAGACTGATGAGCTTCGTGACCGTAAACCGACTGTGCTTGATGAAGTGCGGAACGGGATGTATTACTTTCATGAAACGTTGTTCCACGTACTTCCGGATGTATATCAGGAGCTGGAACGCTGCCTGAACAAATTTTATCCTGACCATGACTGGCATGTGCCGACGTATTTGCGGTTCGGTTCCTGGATCGGTGGAGACCGGGATGGAAATCCTTCGGTAACTTCAGATGTAACATGGCAGACACTCTTGATGCAACGCAAGCTCGCTTTGCGTGAATACCAACGGATTATGATTGAACTTATGGGCCATCTCAGCTTCAGCACAAACATCATTCACGTATCGGATGAGCTGGTGCAGTCGATTGAGCAGGACCGTAATTCTGTTACATTGAAAAAAGTGGATATCTGGCGGAATGAAAAAGAGCCATACCGCATCAAATTGGCTTATATGATTGCCAAGCTGAACAATGTACTGGATGAGAACAAATTAGGTCAGCCTGACCGTTATCATAGCGCACAGGATTTGATTGATGAACTGATGATTATTGATCGAAGTCTGCGCCATCATTTTGCCGATTACGTAGCAGATACGACCATTCGCAAAATGATTCGTCAAGTAGAGTTGTTTGGTTTCCATACTGCAGCATTGGATGTGCGTCAGCACAGTAAGGAACATGAAAATGCGATGTCGGAGATTTTGGCGAAAATGAACATTGTAGAGGATTATGCGCGTCTGACTGAAGACGGTAAAATCGATCTGCTTGCTCGTTTGCTGGATGATCCACGTCCGCTTACTTCTCCTTATCATCAATACACGGAGGGAACCAAAGAATGTCTGGATGTCTTCCGTACCATTAAGCGTGCCCAAAACGAATTTGGGAACGGCTGTATCACAAGTTACCTGATCAGTATGACGCAGGGCGCAAGTGATTTGCTGGAGGTTATGGTATTTGCCAAGGAAGTGGGCTTATTCACCAAAGGACACAACGGTGAGGTTGTATCTACTCTTCAAGCGGTACCACTGTTTGAAACCATTGATGATCTACATGCGGCTTCGGACATTATGCAGAAGCTGTTCAACCTTCCTGTATACCGCGCAAGCGTAAAAGGACGGAATGAACTGCATGAAATCATGCTTGGTTATTCTGACAGTAACAAGGATGGCGGAGTGGTTACAGCCAACTGGGAACTGCGTGTAGCAATGAATGCCATCACGGCTGTAGGTAATGAACATGGCGTTAAGCTGAAGTTCTTCCATGGACGTGGCGGGGCTCTGGGACGTGGAGGCATGCCACTCAACCGCAGTATTCTTGCTCAACCACCACATACGATTGGTGGGGGCATCAAGATTACGGAGCAGGGAGAGGTTATTTCTTCCCGTTATTCCCTTCAGGGGATTGCATACCGCAGTCTGGAGCAGGCAACTTCGGCTCTAATCACAGCAGCACTTAATGGGCTTGAGCCGCAAGAGTCAGCATCCGAACGTCATTGGGACAGCATCATCAAAGAGATTTCGGAAGTATCTCTGACGAAATATCAGGATCTGATTTTCCGTGATCCAGACTTCTTCACATTCTTCAAAGAATCAACGCCGCTTCCGGAGGTTGGTGAGCTGAACATTGGCTCCCGTCCATCCAAGCGTAAAAATAGTGATAAGTTTGAAGATCTGAGAGCGATCCCTTGGGTATTCGCCTGGACTCAAAGTCGTTATCTGCTTCCGGCATGGTATGCGGCAGGAACAGGATTGCAAAGTTACTATCAGGGTAAAGAGGAAAATCTGGTTGTCCTGAAAGAAATGTATGCAAGCTTCCCATTCTTCCGTACATTAATTGATACGGTACAGATGGCCGTAGCCAAGGCAGATCTGGTGATTGCCAAAGAATATTCAGCAATGACTTCGAACAAGGAAGCCCGTGATCGCATATACGGTCAGATTGAAGCCGAATTCAAGCTCACAAAAGAGCTGATTCTGAAAATTACCGGAGAAGCTGAAATTTTGGATGATGTACCGGTTATTCAAGAATCCATTCGTCTTCGTAACCCTTATGTAGATCCGTTGTCCTACATGCAAGTTCAACTTCTGAGCGAGCTCAGAGATATGCGTGAACGTGGTGAGGATGATACGGAACTGCTCAGAGAAGTGTTGCTGACAATTAACGGCATCGCTGCAGGACTGCGTAATACAGGTTGATGATTGAACTGCTTCATTTGAATAATCATATGTAACAAAGTACCTATTACTTTGTTGAATAAAAGCTCCATTCTCTGCTCTACGGAGTGAGAGATGAAACGGGACTCCTGCGGGAGTTCCCGTTTTTACTGTTTTTGGCGGATATTTGTCATACAGTCTTGATTTTTGACCAAAGTTGATTTACGATTTGATTGGTGAATTACAAGTGTGGACGGGTATCAGAAGACGGAAGACCCATCAGCATGTCTGGGGGAATAAGGGTGGACAATTTGGAGAACAGGCTTATTAAACTGGTGCTCAAGGGCGACCAAAGAGCCTTTGCAGAAATCGTTGAACTATATAAGGACAAGCTATTTCATTTGGCATACCGGATGCTGAACAATCGTCATGAAGCTGAAGACGTTGTGCAGGAGACGTTTTTGCGTGTGTTTCGTAATATGGAGAAGTACGACCCGAACCAGAAGTTCTCAACCTGGATCTACCGGATCGCAACCAATCTGTGTATTGACCGACTGCGCAGAAAGAAACCTTCATACTCTTTGGATGCTGAACTGAATGATCAGGAAGGATCTGATGGTTATGCGATGCTCCCGAGTGATGATCGTACACCGGAGAGTGAAGCGCTCCTGTCAGAAACGCAGACACTCATTCGTGAGGCCATTGACAGTTTGCCAGCCAAGTATAAGTCCGTTATGATTCTGAGATATTTACAGGACTTGTCGCTACAGGAAATCAGTGACGTGACAGGTATGCCCGTAACAACGATCAAGACACGCGTTCATCGGGGCCGTGATTTTCTACGTAAAAAATTGGAGTATAAGTTATAAATGTTAAACGCCTTTAAATATGGGCGAAATTATTTGAAACATATCCGAAACGGATGCGTATGTAATGTATGCAAGTCTTATGCGTGCTTTTTAATGGCACATGGACTAAGTGATTTAAGAAAGGATTGGCTCTCATATGGATTGCAACTCGGCCGTCTCTTTAATGCATGAATGTTTGGATGAGTCGTTGTCCCCGGCCCAGAAGGTTGAACTGAAAAGTCACCTTGTGATCTGTCCGGATTGTCGCATGCGCTTTAAAGAGTTGGAACAGACGGAAATGTTACTCTTTGCCATGAAACACTATTCACCGTCTGCCTCTGATGAGCTGACCAATCGAATTATGAATGCTCTGCCCCAGCCCAAGAGACAGCAAGCATGGCTCAAATGGGTCAAAGGACATCCCGCGCTGACGGCGGCAGCCTTCTTTTTGGTCGTGATGCTCTTTAGCGCCTTGAATTTCTGGAATCAGAATAACGAGATGGTTGTTAAGGGAAATAATCTGGACCAGATCGTGATTCAGGGTAACACGGTTATTGTTCCTGAAGGTAAGTCAATTGCTGGCGATCTTACGATAGAAAATGGAACCGCACAAGTATATGGTGATGTGAACGGCAATCTGACGGTTATCGACGGACAACTGTTTCAGGCTTCAACGGCGCATATTTCAGGTCAGGTGAAAAGTATTGATCAGGCGCTGGACTGGTTCTGGTACAAAATAACCAATATGGTAAATGAAGTGGCTTATCGCTAGAACAGGGTAAAATCTTCAATGGTATATACCAAGCAGGGTACCTCCAGATTGCATGGGGTACTCTTTTTTTATACGAAACTTTGTAAATCATGGGAAATGTGATGTTTATGTGCAGTTTGAGACTGCCGTAACTTGCAACCTGAACGTTAACGTTATAACCTAGATACTAAAGAGAACATACTACTACATATAGATACGCATTTTGCACAAATCGAATGATGCAAAACGCGGAGACAAAGGATTATATAAAATCCTAATGGGTTAATATGAGATCAGGGTTACTCATCAATGGGGATAGCGGGGGCTGGCTTATGAATTATTTTGCTGACTTAACGTGGACAGAGTCCATTAAGGACGTTATCGATATATTGATCGTTACCTATATTATGTACAAACTGATTTTGCTTGTGCGGGGGACACGTGCGGTTCAGCTCCTGAAAGGGATTCTGTTCCTTGTGCTGATCTGGGCATTAAGTACGTGGCTAAACCTGTATACGCTCAAATGGTTAATGAACCAGATGTTTACGTTTGGTGTTGTTGCGGTGTTCATTATCTTTCAGCCGGAACTGCGTCGTGGTCTGGAGCAATTGGGACGCGGTAAGCTGTTTGGACGTTCAGCGGCAGCGAGTGATGAAGAATTAACCGTGTTAATTGGTGAGATTATTAAGTCAGTTAATTATTTGTCACGGCGTAAAATTGGCGCTTTGGTCGTATTTGAACGTGAAACGGGTCTGAACGATTACACGGAATCGGGCATTAAGATGCACTCTCTGGTCAGCTCGGAGCTGATGATTAACATCTTTATTCCAAATACACCGCTCCATGATGGAGCCGTTATTATACAGGGAAAACAGATTTCGGCGGCAGCTTGTTATTTGCCATTATCAGAGAATCCTTTTATCAGTAAGGAATTGGGAACACGTCATCGTGCAGCAATCGGGATTACCGAAGTTGCAGATGCGATCTGTTTGGTTGTCTCCGAGGAGACAGGACAAGTGTCACTTGCAATGAATGGACAGGTCGTTCGTGATATTAAGGAAGAATCGCTGATTGCCAAACTGTATGAGGAGTTGCGCCCTACATCCAATCTGAAAAAGAATGGCTGGACAACCTTCTGGAAACGGAAGGGAGGACGTAACAATGGATAAGTGGTTTAACAATAATAACTTTGCCAAAATACTTGCGCTTGCGGTGAGCCTGCTGCTCTGGTTCATGATTCATCTGGATGAGGTACCAACCACTCCTACGATTACAACAGGGACAACCAACAAGGTTGTGGAACGTACGGTGCCTGTTCAACCTTATGGATTAGACAACAACAGCTATGTGCTTACTTCATTAAGTACGGATGAGGTCCGGCTTGAGATCAAAGGACAGCGCTCGATGCTAACATCGATTTTTACGAATGATGATTACAAGGTACTGGTCGATCTGAGTCAGGTGAAAGATGGGTCCAATACACTGCCACTTGTACCTGATCTGCCTTCCGGGGTAGAAGTGGTCAGCATGGAACCTTCCATGGTTACGGTGAACGTAGAAAAATTGGGCACCAAATCCTTCAATGTGAATATTGTACCCGAAGGGGAACCATCCGCCGGATACAGCGCTGGAACGCCCGTAATTGAACCTTCGACGCCGGTTAAGGTAACTCTGCCCGAAGGACAACTCGAGGCTGTAGCGAAGGTCCAGGGCAGTGTGAGCGTGAAAGATGTCAAGGAAGATGTCATACAGAAAAAAGTGAAACTTCAAGCATACGATGCTGAGGGCAAGGTCCTTGAAAATGCGATTATAACGCCTCAAACGGTTGAAGTCCGGGTTCCGGTCAATCAGCCCTATACATCTGTACCCTTAAGAATCAAATATTCGGGACAGCTTCCGGAAGGCCTGGTACTCTCCACGGTAGAGCCAAGCGTGAAAGAAGTCTCGGTTTATGGATCAGAGGATGCGCTTGCGGGTATACAGGCCTACGACCAAGTAACCCTTGATCTAACGCAGTTTGAGCAGTCAGGTACGTCAACAGTTAACGTGGACTTGACGCCGCCTTCCGGTTTTGAGAAAATCGAGCCTAGTTCGATTCAGATCAAGGTAACCATATCCCCATTTGACGAGGCAGAGGAGACTACCAAAGTCTTTCCGAGCGTCCCCATCACACTTACCGATGCGGGGAATGGGCTGGAAGGTACACTCGTTACGCCTAAAAGTGGCGGTCTGAACCTCACACTCACAGGCTCAGCTAGTATGCTTGAGGGTCTAAGTAGTGATGATCTCACGTTAACCGGGGATCTTGCTGGACTTGCGGTCGGAACGCATGAGATCAAGCTTGAAGCCGATCTGCCCCGTTATGCCAAACTGGATGAATCATCCACTGCATTAAGTGCGACGGTCAAAATTAGCGAAAAGGCTGAAGACACCACTACCACTCCTGGCGAAGAACCGACGGACGAGGGAACGGTAGCACCTGACCCTTCACCAGCCGAGGTCGAAAACGGGGAAACGGAGCCTGTTCCTGATGAAGAAGAAACGGAATCGAATACGGATACTCAGGATCAGGGCCAACAGGGGAGCACAAGCAGTCGAGGTAATTTAAATAATAATAACAGCGGTACTGGCAGTAAAAGTGGCGCGAATCCGTAAACGTTCTAATTTTAAAATTCTCAAAAAATAATAATAGTGCTCGTATATGATGCGAATAGAAGGAGTTAAATCATGGGGAAATATTTTGGTACAGACGGTGTAAGAGGGGTTGCCAATAAAGAGTTAACGGCAGAGCTGGCTTACAGCATTGGACGTTGTGGTGGTTACGTGCTTGCAGGTGGTGTGGAAAGACCAAAAGTGGTTATCGGCATGGATACTCGTATCTCGGGATTGATGTTGGAATCCGCACTGGTTGCAGGTCTGTTGTCCATTGGCGCTGATGTGATCCGTCTGGGCGTTGTATCCACTCCTGGAGTGGCGTATATTGCACGTTTGTTGAAAGCTGACGCGGGCGTGATGATCTCCGCTTCCCACAATCCGGTTGAGGATAACGGAATCAAGTTCTTTGGCGGAGATGGCTTCAAGCTGTCTGATGAAACAGAGAACCGGATTGAAGAACTGATGGATGCGGAGACAGATCAATTGCCACGGCCAGTAGGTGGCGGTCTGGGTACTGTAACGACAGATGAAGAATCCCGTTATCGTTACCTTGATTTCCTGAAAACGACTGTAAATGAGTCGTTCTCTGGACTTAAAATTGTTCTGGACTGTGCAAACGGAGCAGCTTATGAACTGGCACCAAAATTGTTCAGTGAACTAGGTGCAGAAGTCATTGCCATTGGCGCTGAGCCTAACGGCCTGAATATTAATGAGCAATGTGGATCAACTCATCCAGAGAACCTGAAACAAGAAGTGCTTAAACATAAAGCAGATCTGGGTCTTGCTTTTGACGGGGATGCGGATCGTCTGATTGCTATTGATGAGACAGGCGCTGAGGTGGATGGAGACTTCATTCTGTGTATCTGCGGTGATGCGATGAATCGTGCAGGCAAGTTGAAGGACAGTACTGTTGTATCGACCGTTATGAGTAACATCGGATTCTACAAAGCAACAGAGAAACTTGCACTGAAAACAGCTAAAACGGCAGTAGGTGATCGTTATGTGATGGAGGAAATGCGTCGCGGCGGTTACAACTTGGGTGGAGAACAATCTGGCCATGTTATTTTCCTGGATTACAATACAACTGGAGACGGTATGCTGACTGCGATTCAACTCGTGGATACGCTCAAGGCTTCCGGTAAAAAACTGAGTGAACTAAAAGCGCTAATGACCCAGTACCCACAAGTATTGGTGAATGTGCGTGTTGAAGATAAGAGCAAATACGAGGGCAATGCTGCAATCGAGCAGGCTATTGCTACAGTAGAACAGCAACTCGGCGATAATGGACGTGTACTCGTTCGGGCTTCAGGTACTGAATCTCTGATCCGTGTTATGGCGGAAGGACCAGATAAAGACGAACTTGAACAATTTGTGTCTCACATCGCAGATGTAGTGCAAAAAGAACTGGTATAGGACTGGAAGATGTAAGAGATACGGAATTTTTGAATTACCTCTAATGATGGATATTCCTGCGTCCCGGCCTGATGAGACCATAGGTCCGTTTATCCGGTCGGGATTGTAGGTAAATATGCTAAAATTGTCACAGGTACTTTGCTCCATTGCAAAATGGACCTGACGTGCATATAATGAGTGGAGTTGTCATTCAGACACAGAAAGTGAGGAACGTAAGGTTACAGTTACACAAGCGCCAGAGCTTGGAGTTGCGCGGGATGATGTTGATCAGGATTTCTTCTAGGTTGAAGAACGGCTGATTAAGATCAACGGCAATCAAGCTGACGAGGTGGAGGTGTTCGGATTGTTCGGCGGGGACCTCCCGGTGAAGCACCAGAGCCGTAAACCGGATTGCGGAAAATGGATAGGTGACTGTCCACACAACGCGCCGGTGCAGGTGCAAGAGTTAAACTAAAATTCAAATGAATGTGCGTGAAGAGCGTAAACAGTACGCGGACGGGAAAATGATGTACATTCATGATTGCATTCATAACACTTATGATGACAGCGGGGCTACACGAGGTCGCTCTGATCATTGATAATTGAATAAGTACCAAGTATTCATGAAACGCTAGGCAATCACTCATTTTTCCGATGTGCCGCCTCTGCCTGTTTATCTTCGTGACACAGTATTCATATACAAACGGAGGAAATAAATTATGTGCGGTATTGTTGGATATATTGGTAATAAGAACACTCAATCGGTATTGGTTGAAGGATTGAAGAAACTTGAGTATCGTGGTTATGATTCTGCAGGTATCGCAGTATTCACACCAGAAGGTCTGCAAATCACAAAAGCTCTTGGTCGTCTTGCGAACCTTGAAGCCAAGCTGGATGGTGCACCACTGGTAGGTAATGCCGGAATCGGACATACACGTTGGGCAACTCATGGTAAACCATCAGATGAGAACTCTCATCCACACACAGATGGAAGCCAGAAGTTCTCTGTTGTGCATAACGGTATTATTGAGAACTACCTGGATCTGAAGGATGAATTGATGGCTCAAGGTCACACGTTCACTTCCGAGACAGATACTGAGGTTATCTCTCACCTGATCGCACGTGAATACAATGGTGATATCGTCAAAACAGTTCAAAAAGTGATCACGTTGTTGCGTGGCGCATTTGCACTGGGTGTATTGACAGAGCATGAGCCTGAGAAACTCGTAGCTGTGCGTCAAGCAAGCCCATTGATTATTGGTATTGGTGAAGGCGAGAACTTCATTGGTTCCGACATCCCGGCAATTCTGGAACATACACGTAACGTGTACATTCTGAATGATGGTGAAATGGCTGTATTGACACATGATGCTGTCGAATTGATGACGATTGAAGGCAACTTTATTTCTCGGGAAATGATTCGTGTCGATTGGGATGCTGTAACCGCAGAAAAAGGCGGATTCGAGCACTTCATGCTGAAAGAAATTCATGAGCAACCAAAAGCATATCGTGATACTATGCTGGGTCGCATCGATAATGAAGGCAAAAAAGTTCAACTTCCTGAGTTGAAAATGACTGAAGAACAAATTAAAAATATCCGTAACGTTCAAATCATTGCATGTGGTACAGCGTACCATGCAGGTCTGGTTGGACGTACAGTGATTGAGCAATTGGTACGTATTCCGGTTGAAACAGATGTGGCTTCCGAGTACCGTTACCGTTCCCCAATCGTGCACAAAGATACACTTGTAATCGTAGTGAGCCAATCCGGTGAAACTGCCGATACGCTTGCTGCATTGCGTGAAGCACAATCCAATGGTGCACATGTACTGGCAATCACAAACGTAGTGGGCAGCTCCATTGCACGTGATGCAGATGATGTTATTGCAACATTGGCAGGTCCTGAGATTGCAGTAGCTTCTACCAAAGCGTATACTTCGCAGTTGATCGCGTTCAACTTGCTTGGTCTGTACCTTGCACAAGTTCGTGGTACGCAATCTGCAGAAGAGATTGCACACACGCTGGCAGCAATGCAAGCATTGCCTGAGCAAGTGGAGTCCATGTTGGAGCAAGCGGAGGCAATCAAAGGATATGCAGAGCAAATCTCCAAACATGAACATCTCTTCTTCATTGGTCGTGGTCTTGACTACGCAGTAGCTCAAGAAGGATCATTGAAACTGAAAGAGATCTCTTACATTCACTCCGAGGCGTATGCTGCCGGTGAGTTGAAACACGGTACGCTTGCATTGATCGAAGACGGCATCCCTGTTATTGCTTTGGCAACTCAGGAGAACGTACTTGAGAAAACAGTGAGCAACATCAAAGAAGTGAAAGCACGTGGTGCGGATGTACTGGCAATTACGTACGAAGAGCACGTAGCACCATTGCTGAAATCCGTAGACCAAGCGTTTGCAATTCCTAAGACGCTGCCATTGCTAAGCCCTGCTTTGTCTGTAGTTGCGCTGCAATTGCTGGCATACTATGCTTCCCTGGCACTGGGTCATGATGTGGATAAACCACGTAACCTGGCGAAAAGTGTAACGGTTGAGTAAGGTATTCTGTACAAATTAGTTTATTTTCCAATGATAAATAGGTGTAGAACCATTTACAAAAGTATGGAACTACACGAACTGTTGTCCAATGACATGGATAATGGGTTGATCAATAGATTCAGTAAATTAATAAAGTATAAACAAAATAATGGTCCTGATGACTCTAAGTCATCAGGACTTTTTTGATGTTTCAGGAGGGTGGTTCTGAATATTAGAACCACCTTATTTGTGTTTGTACATTGTAAACCGTAAGTGCCAATATATCCCCAAGAAGGATGTGGATCGGGCATAAAAGATCATTTTAACGATAAAGGAAGATGACTGAACGTGACTGGAACATCTTTCAGCGACTTACAAAATGGTATGCCAAGAAGCAACAATTTGCTGAATGAAGAAGCTTATTACGCGAAGTGAAATCATTGTCTGTTTAACTTGGATTCAGAACGTCATTGGTAATCTATATGTAAATGAGTGAAGGACATCGGAAAGCGTATAAGGGAAAATCTCACGTACGGTTTGATGAGGAGGAGCATAATATATTTACCCTTTATTCTAACAGAGTTGTTGAGAAGAAGGCGTGATACAAAACGATGTCGGCTGCCATCCGTGTGGGTGCTGCGGCAAGCTTCCAGCCAGGCTTTCAGAAATTGGTCAGGTAATCAAGTTAAGTTAATGCAAAGTGCAAGGATTCGAAACACTGGCAAAGATTATTGAAAGGTAATATATACCAAATTATCCTGTTTCACGGATGAATGTCAACACGCGTCGAATTCCTCGATTGATGTAAAACCAATTCTCAACGTTTCTTCGCTATTCACTCTTTTTAACGAAAAATGTTAACACATTATGTTCCATAAACCAAATTTAACAATATAATGACTATATTTAACAAAAATTTCACTATACATTCTTGTAAATTTTGATATAATTCAACCTAGGTCTTATTCCCTATTATTCTAATAAATGGAATTGTAGGGTTTTTTATACCCATCCAAGCTGTGTGCGAGAGACCAGTCTACTGGCTAACCAACAAGCCGGGATGCGGAGACCAACAATTGTGGAAAATGACAGCCTAGAATATGTTGCTCCATGACGTCAGAAGGTTCAGAAAGGAAGGTTCAGAAAGATGGAGCCAACCTTATCCCAATTCCGATGGAGGATGAAGTGAGTGAGCATTTTTGAAAAGCTGGAATCCAACGTAAGATCTTACTGCAGAAGTTTTCCGGTGGTATTCGACCGGGCCAAGGGAGACCTTTTATATTCTGAGGACGGAAGAGCATATATTGATTTCTTTGCAGGTGCCGGGGCACTCAATTACGGCCATAACAACGATTATATTAAAGACCGGGTTCTCGATTACTTGACTTCCGACCGGATTATGCACGGTCTGGATATGTATACAATGGCCAAACGTGAATTCATCCAGAGCTTCTCAGAGCGGATCCTGGAGCCGAAGAAGCTGAATTACAAGCTTCAATTCTGCGGTCCAACAGGGACGAATGCGGTGGAAGCGGCCCTGAAGCTCGCACGCAAGGCGAAGAAGAGAAGTGGAATATTCGCATTCATGGGTGGCTTCCACGGCATGTCGCTCGGCAGTCTGTCGGCGACAAGCTCCAAGTCCATGAGAGAAGGGGCGGGGCTTCCTCTGGACGGAGTTACGTTCATGCCACACCCGAGCGGGGCTTTCGCAGAAATGGATACGCTCGGCTATATCGAGAATATCCTGACTGATTCGCACTCTGGAATCGATAAGCCGGCCGCGATCCTGCTTGAAACGGTACAAGCCGAAGGCGGAATTCACGTTGTCGACGCGCAGTGGCTACGCGAGCTGCAGCAGCTTTGCCGCAGGCACGATATTCTGCTCATTACAGACGAGATTCAAGTAGGGTGCGGCCGGACAGGCGAATTCTTCTCCTTCGAACGTGCGGGGATCGAGCCGGATCTCATTACCCTGTCGAAGTCGATCAGCGGGTACGGCCTGCCAATGTCCCTCCTGCTGTTGAAGCCCGAACTGGATATCTGGACGCCAGGCGAGCACAACGGCACCTTCCGCGGCAACCAGCTGGCTTTTGTGGCCGCGAAGGCTGCTCTCGAGTTCCGGGACAGAACCGAACTGGAAGCTCAGGTGAAGCAGAAGGAAGAGTATGTGCGCTCGTTCCTTGATCAAGAAATCAAGCCTCTGCATCCGTCCATCGCCATCCGCGGACTCGGCCTGATCTGGGGTATTGACGTCTCGGGGTTCATGGATGAAGCCGGGGCGAAGCGGGTGACGGATATCAGCTTCGAGAACGGGCTCATCATTGAAAGAGCCGGCAGAGGAGATTGTGTGCTGAAGATCATGCCTCCGCTTACCGTCTCGATGGAGCATCTGACCGCCGGCTGCGCCATTATCAAGTCCAGTATGCAGCAGGTGATCTCTCAGGAGACCAAGGATTTGTTAGTAACGACCTAAGCTTGGCCAAGCCGATGGCCGCCCCCGGCAAGAGGCATGAAAGTGCCTTCCGGAAGGCGTGCGGACTTGATGTTAAGGTAGCGCTTTCTCCTCATGCTACCTGCGGTAACGTCAATCAGCATGGAATTCTCCGGCAATCCAAGGGCAGTACCGTTCGTGCCATACGGAGCATTCCTTGAGTCTCATGCAGTACCCTCGTTAAATATAATCGTCAGGAAAAGCTCACTACCCCGCAGCCGAATCTTTACTTATCCACACCAGGGCTGTGGGGGAATAAGCAAATCGTACATAGAGTGTATCAATACCCCTTAAACATAGGCTTCGTCAAAGGCAGCTCGGGTGCCAAATCAGGAGGTACGGTCGACTTCCTGCTGGACGGCTGGAACCCTGCGGCAAGCCTTACATCGACAGGAGGAACATTCCTTGTCGTCTATCCCCAAATCCAATTCTGAATCCCATGTTAAACCAAATCCCGTCTTCGGGTGACTCGTCGGCAGCAATCTTATTGAAGCAGAGGAGTCCGAAGTAACCGCATCTCTTGCGTAGAACGATGCTTGTTGTTGTCAGATGTTTGAAAAGGAGAGGAGCGAGGCTGGAGCGTTGCTTCGGCATATGCTCTGCCGGATTGCTTTTACCGATGAAGAGAGGGGAACGATCCAGATGGCTTTTGAAAAAGAAACGTTGTTTTGGAACGAAAAATTCGGTAGTGACGATTATACCTTGACGCGGTTGCCTTACAGCAAAGCTCCAAACTCCCTGGTGCCCAATGTGAAAACCGTTGACGGTCCGCTTTCGGAGGAAGCGGCGCAGCGCGTCCTTCAAATGAGCAAGGGTGCTCCGCTGGCTGCTTTTATGATTTTGCTCGCTGGTGTTCAGGCACTCTTGCATAAATATACAGGAGCTTCAGACATTCTGGTCGGCATGCCGGTTGTGCCGAAAAAGGGGGAGACCCGTCGATCCGTTAATCATATGGTCATTTTGAAAAACTCGCTTTCGGTGGGGGCAACTTTTAAAACGCTACTGAGCGAACTGAGGACTTCCTTGCCGGAAGCGATTCAGCATCAACATATTCCGTTCTTGAAAATGACGGAGAAGCTGGATCTGCAATATACAGAAGGGATACCCATCGTCCATACGCTAGTATCCCTTAAGGAGCTGCATCTGGACGAAATTGGGCAAAACGTGGTCACGGACTGTTCATTTGAATTCAGTTTAACCGGTGGGACGATACAGCTAGCGCTGTCATATAACGAGCACTTATATGACTCCGAGTTCATGAATCGGGTCGTCGGCCACCTGAATCGCCTGCTGTCCGTGGGGCTTTATGAGCTGGAGTTGGACATCGTGCGAGCGGACATGCTGTCGGAGGACGAAAAATTTCAATTACTGCAAAGCTTCAACGATACCGAGAAGGACTATCCTCGTGATCGGACGATTCATCAGCTTGTGGAGGAGCAAGCGAAGCGTGTGCCCGAGGCGACTGCGGTTGTCTTTGAGGGGCAGCGGCTTTCATACGCAGAGTTGAACGAACGGGCAAACCAGCTGGCGCGTACGCTACGATCGGTCGGTGTGCTGCCCAATCAGTTGGTAGGCTTGATGGTCAGGAGATCACTGGAGACGGTCATTGGCATTCTGGCGGTTCTGAAAGCTGGCGGTGCCTACGTGCCGATCGATCCGGAGTACCCGGAAGAACGTATCCGCTACATTCTGGAGAACTCGAACGCGCAGCTGCTGCTGACTCAAAGAGAGCTGTTACAGCAAGTCCCGTTTGAAGGGACCGTTTTGGCGCTTGATGACGAGCAGGCCTATAGCGGCGATGGCTCGAACCTGGAGGCGGTCAGCGGTCCAAACGATCTTGCTTATGTCATTTATACGTCAGGTACAACGGGCAAACCCAAAGGGGTCATGCTGGAGCATCGTGGTTTGGTCAGCTTGAAGCTGATGTTCGCAGACAGGCTGGGCATCACGGAGCATGACCGGATCGTTCAATTTGCGAGCTTGTCCTTCGACGCATCCTGCTGGGAAGTGTTCAAAGCACTCTATTTCGGCGCGGCTTTGTACATCCCGACGGCCGAAACAATTCTCGACACTCGTCTGTTCGAGAGTTATATGAACGAGCATGCGATTACGGCGGCGATTTTGCCTCCGACGTATAGCGCTCATTTGAACCCGGATCGTCTTCCCAACTTAACAAAGCTTGTAACGGGAGGTTCGGCCGTATCGGCTGAATTCGTGCAGCAGTGGAAAGCGAAGGTTCACTATTTCAATGCTTACGGCCCAACCGAAGCTTCGATTGTTACAACGCTTTGGGATGCGGATGAGCAGCAGCCGGAGCGCAGAGTCATTCCGATCGGGCGCCCGCTGGCTAATCATCAGATTTTTATTTTGGATGCCCACCTGCAACTTGTGCCTCCGGGAGTGGACGGCGAGCTGTGCGTGGCAGGCGTTGGGCTTGCGAGAGGTTACCTGAACCAACCGGAGCTGACGGCAGAGAAGTTTGTGGAACATCCGTTTGCGCCGGGAGAACGCCTTTACCGGACAGGAGATCTCGCCCGCTGGCTGCCGGACGGAAATATGGAGTACTTGGGCCGGATCGACCATCAGGTGAAAATCCGTGGATTCCGAATCGAGGTCGGTGAGATTGAAGAGCAGCTTCTGAAGATCGACTCGGTGCAGGAGACGATTGTAATCGCGCGGGAAGGCAAAAGCGGGCAAGAACTGTGCGCTTACCTGGTCGCGAGCCTCCCTCTTACGCTCGGCGAGCTGAGAAGCGCACTGGCGCAAAAATTGCCGAATTACATGATTCCGGCGCATTTTGTTCAGCTTCCGCGGATGCCGCTCACGCCGAACGACAAAATCGATCGTAAGGCTTTACCTGCCCCGGAAGGAAACGCATTGACTGGCGGCGCGTACGTAGCTCCCCGCAATGAAGCCGAGCGAACGCTTGCTGATGTGTGGCAGGCGGTATTAAACGCTGATCGTGTTGGGGTAACGGATCATTTCTTTGAGCTGGGCGGAGACTCGATCAAGTCCATTCAAGTATCTTCGCGGCTTCATCAAGCCGGGTACAAGCTGGAAATCCGGGATTTGTTCAAATATCCGACGATTTCACAGCTCAGCCTGCATGTGAAACCGATCAGACGTACCATCGATCAAGGCGAAATAACGGGTGAAACGGCATTGACGCCGATTCAGCATTGGTTTTTCGAGAGTTCCTTTGCAGACCCGCATCATTTCAACCAGTCGGTGATGCTGTACCGGAAGGATCGCTTCAACGAAGAGATAGTGTATCAGGTGCTGCAAAAGCTGGCCGAGCATCATGACGCCTTGCGCATGGTGTTCTGCAAGACGGAACAAGGGTTTGGTGCGTTAACCCGAGCGATTCAGGATGGTGGACTGTTCACGCTTGACGTGTTCGACTTTAAGGATGCGGAGAATCCCACACAGGCTGTGGAAGAGAAGGCAACGGACATTCAAGCAGGCATCGATCTGGTGAACGGGCCCCTTATGAAGGCGGCACTGTTCCAGTGCGAGGACGGAGATCATTTGTTGCTCGCGGTTCATCATGCCGTGGTAGACGGCGTGTCTTGGCGCATTTTGATGGAGGATTTCGCTCTAGGTTACGAGCAGATTGGCAAAAGCGAGGGAATTCGTTTCCCGGCGAAAACAGATGCGTACCGCACTTGGTCCGAGCAGCTGGCTGCTTACGCGCAAAGTCCGGAGATGGCAAAGGAACGGGCCTATTGGCAGGCCGTGGAACAAATGGAGGTTCTGGCCGTGCCGAAGGATATGGAGGCGGACGTTACGACGCAGCATGACAGCGAATCGCTGTTTGTCCGTTTGACTCCCGAAGAAACGGAGCTGCTACTGAAGCGGGTTCACCGTGCCTACAACACCGAAATGAATGATATTTTGGTAACGGCGCTCGGCATAGCCTTACGCAAATGGACGGGGCATGAACGGGTGCGGATCAATCTCGAAGGACACGGACGTGAATCGATCGGAACGGATATCGACATCACGCGTACAGTTGGCTGGTTTACGACCAAGTTTCCGGTCGTCCTGGAACCGGAAACCGACCGAGATTTGTCATATCAGATTAAACAGGTCAAGGAAAACTTGCGCCGTATTCCAAACAAGGGGTTAGGGTACGGCATATGCCGCTATCTCTCGAAATTGGAGGATGAATTGGTTTGGGGCGCAGAGCCGGAAATTAATTTTAACTACCTCGGCCAGTTCGACGATGATGTCGACCAGGACGAGATCGGCATATCTTCTTATTCCAGCGGCAGCCCGGCTAGCGACCGGCAGGCCCGCAGCTTTGTGCTGGATATCAACGGTATGGTGCTGGACGGCGCTTTATCGCTCGATCTCAGCTACAGCCGGAAGCAGTATCGCAAGGAAACGATGGAAGCCCTCGCTCAGCGGCTTGAGCAGAGTCTTCGAGACCTCATTATCCACTGTGCAGGCAAAGAAAACACTGAATTGACGCCGAGCGACGTGCAATTTAAAGGCTTGACCATTGCAGAATTGGAGCAAATCGCCCAGCGCTCGGGCCATCTCGGGGAAATCGAAAATATTTACTCACTTACGCCGATGCAGAAGGGGATGTGGTTCCACAGCGCGCTTGAACGGCAAACGGCAGCTTATTTTGAGCAGACGCGGTTTACGATGCGGGGAGCGCTCGACGTCCAGCTTTTTGAGAGGAGTTGGATGGAACTTGCGAAACGTCATCTGGTGCTGCGGGCGAATTTTGTGAAAGGACCGGCGGGCGAGCCGTTGCAAATCATATACCGCAACAAACCGGTCGGTTTTGAATATGAAGAGCTGCTTCATATGCAGATGGACGAGAAACAAGCTTACTTGGATAAAAAGGCCGAGGAGGACAAGCTTCGCGGCTTCGACATGGAACATGACGCGCTCGTTCGGTTCACGATCCTGCGCACCGAAGAGCAAAGTTATCATGTACTGTGGAGTTTCCAACATATTTTGATGGACGGCTGGTGCCTGGCTCAGCTGACACAGGAGCTGTTTGAGGCATACTCGGCCTTGGCATCCGGCGAGCAGTCAGCGGGAGATAAGGGATCGGATTATGGCGCCTATCTCGAATGGTTGGAGAAACAGGACGATCAGGCGGCATCAAGCTATTGGATGGCATTCCTGGCAGGTTATGAAGGGCAAACCGTACTCCCGGGACAAAAGGAAGTGGCGCCCAACGGCAGATTTACGGCTGATCACGTCACCGCCGAGCTGGGCAAGGACTTGAGCGAGCGGATGGACCGGGTGGCGAAACAGCGCCTGGTTACGGTCAATACACTGCTGCAAGCTATTTGGGGCGTGATGCTGCAAAAATATAACGGAACAAACGATGCCGTATTCGGTAGCGTCGTGGCCGGAAGACCGGCGGAAATCCCGGGCATTGAGTCGATGATCGGGCTGTTCATCAATACGGTGCCGGTCCGGGTCACGAGTGAAGCGGACACCGTGTTCGCCGACCTGATGGCGAAGCTTCAAGAGCGGGCGCTGGAGTCCGGGCGTTATGATTACTATCCGCTGTATGAAATTCAGGCCCGCAGCGTGCAAAAGCAGAACCTGATCAACCATATCATCGCTTTTGAGAACTATCCGGTGGACGAGCAGATGGAGCAGGCGGGGGACCAGCAGCACGGCGACCTGACGATTGCTGATGTTCAGATGGAGGAGCAGACAAACTATAACTTCAACGTCACCGTGGTGCCGGGAGACGAGATTGAAATTCGGTTCGACTTTAACGCAGAAGTGTTTGATAAAGATAGCATTGAGCGGCTCAAGGGGCATCTCGTTCATTTGCTGGAGCAGGTGGCGGATAACCCGGAAATTACCGTGGGTGAGCTGGAACTTGTGACGGAGGCGGAAAAAGCTGACCTTCTCGGTCGTTTTAACGACACCACAACGGAATTTCCGCGCGGGAAAACGCTCATTCAATTGTTCGAAGAGCAGGCGGAGCGCATCCCGGATGCAGCTGCCATCTCCTTGAATGGGCAAGAGCTGACCTACCGCGAGCTGAACGAACGCGTTAACCGCCTTGCTCGTACCTTGCGTAGCCACGGGATATCCAAAGGCCGCCTGGTCGCCATTATGGCTGAGCGTTCCATCGAAATGGTGGTGGGTATGCTGGCGGCACACAAAGCCGGTTCGGCTTACGTACCGATTGACCCGGAATATCCCGAGGAGCGTATCCGTTTCTTGATCGAGGATTCAGGTGCGCAGGTCATGCTGACGCAAAGCCGATTACGCGAGCGCCTAGCTGGTTCGGACTCCGTGATCTTACTGGATGACGAGTCCTTCTATCACGAGGACCGCACAAATCTAAATTCGGGCAACGAAGCGACAGATCTGGCTTGCATCATCTATACGTCAGGCACGACGGGCAAGCCAAAAGGAAACCTTGTTTCGCACCGCAATATCGTGCGGATCGTGCGAAATACGAATTATATCGACATCACTGAGCGGGATCATGTCCTCCAGCTTTCGAGCTATTCGTTCGACGGAGCGATTTTTGATATTTTCGGTGCTTTGACCAACGGGGCACGGCTGGTGCTGGTTCCCCACGAGACTTTGCTGGAAATCGGCCAGCTGGCGGATCTCATCCAGCGCGAGCGAATCTCGGTCATGCTGATCACGACGGCTTTCTTCAACGTCCTTGTGGATGTGAACGTCAACTGCCTGCGGGATGTCCGGGCGATTTTGTTCGGAGGAGAGCGCGTGTCGGTCGGCCATGTGCGTAAAGCGCTCGCCCATATCGGACCGGGCAGGCTCAACCACCTGTACGGCCCATCAGAAAGCACGGTTTATACCACGTATCTTCCAGTCGACTTTGTCGATGACTCCGCGGTTACCGTACCCATCGGACGGCCGATCAGCAATACGACGGTGTATATCGTCGACAGCAAGAATAAACTTCTGCCGATCGGCGTGGCCGGGGAGCTTTGCGTCGGCGGAGAAGGCTTGGTACAGGGCTACAATAACCGGCCGGAGCTAACGGCGGAGAAATTTGTGGACCATCCGTTTGTGCCGGGAGAGCGCATGTACCGGACAGGGGATTTGGCAAAATGGCTACCGGACGGCACGATTGAATACGTGGGGCGGACGGATGATCAAGTGAAAGTCCGCGGCTTCCGTATTGAGCTAGGCGAGATCGAAGCTCAGCTTCAGAAAGTGCAGGGAATTCGGAAAACGACGGTATTTGCGCGGGAAAACGCCTCTGGCGAGAAGCAACTTTGCGCCTATTATGAAGCGGACCGTGAGCTTCCGGCGGCCGAGCTGAAGAGCGTTCTTTCCCAGGAACTTCCTGCCTATATGATCCCCGCGTACCTGATCCAGTTGGAACGGCTTCCGCTGACGACGAACGGCAAGGTTGACCGCCGCTCCCTCCCGGCACCTGAGGAGAGCTTGTTGCCGGGCGAAGGACATACTCCGCCTCGGACTCCGTTGGAAGCCAGCTTGGCTGAAATATGGAAAAGCGTGCTCGGATTGGAACACATCGGGGTTCATGATAACTTCTTTGACTTGGGCGGCCATTCCCTGCGGGCAACGACACTGGTGAGCAAGGTGCATCAGGAGTTGAACGTCGAGTTGCCTCTGCGCGACGTATTCCGCTACTCAACGATCGAAGAGATGGCTCTCGCCCTCTCCCGGATTGAAGAGCAGTTGTTCTCGTCGATTCCGCTGGCAGATGAAAGAGCGTATTATCCACTTTCCTCAGCTCAGAAGCGGCTGTTTATCCTGAATCAGCTGGAAGGAGCCGATCAGAGCTATAACATGCCGGGTGTGCTGCTGCTCGAAGGATCGATTGACCACAGCCTGCTGGAGAAAGCTTTCCGCGGACTGATCGAACGTCATGAAACGTTGCGAACCGGATTTGAGATCGTGCAAGGCGAAGCGGTACAGCGAATTTACGAGAGCGTTGATTTTGCCGCTGTGTGTCGACATGCAAACGAGGAAGAAGCATCTGCAATCGTGCAGGCTTTTATCCGACCTTTCGACTTGGCGAAGCCACCGTTGCTGCGTGCCGAGCTCGTAGAGCTGGCAGCCGATCGTTATTTACTGATGTTTGACATGCACCATATCATCTCCGACGGGGTTTCAATGGACGTGTTCGTTGAGGAACTCGTTCGTTTGTACGGCGGCGAGTCATTAGAACCTTTGCGCATTCAGTACAAGGACTATGCGGTATGGCAGCAATCGGACGAGCAAAAAGTGCAATTGAAACGCGAGGAAGCTTACTGGCTGGACCGTTACCGGGGCGAGCTGCCGGTTCTGGAAATGCCAACGGACTACCCGCGTCCTGCTGTACAGAGCTATGAGGGACATACGCTGACGTCTTTTGTGGACGAGGCAACGAACGAAGGCTTGAAGCAGCTAGCCGCTCAAAGAGGAACGACGCTATATATGGTGTTGCTTGCCGCATACACCGTGCTTTTGCATAAATACACAGGTCAGGATGATTTGATCGTTGGCACGTCGATTGCGGGCAGAACGCACGGCGATATGCAGCCCTTGATCGGAATGTTTGTTAATACGCTGGCGATCCGCAATTATCCGGCTTCGGAGAAGACCTTCCTGTCGTATTTGGAAGAAGTGAAAGAAACGACCATAGGCGCTTACGAGCATCAGAATTATCCGTTCGAAGAACTCGTCGATAAAGTGCAGGTTAGCCGGGATTTGAGCCGCAACCCGCTGTTTGACACGATGTTCTCCTTGCAAAACCTGGAGGAGTCAGAGTTTGAGCTGGAAGGGCTGAAATTGTCCCCGTACCCTAGTGAATATGGTATGGCCAAGTTCGACCTGAGTGTGGATGTTACGGAAGAAAATGGCGGATTGGAGTGCAACTTTGAATTCGCAACGGCTCTTTATAAAGAAAGCACGATCCGGCGGCTATCGATTCATTTTGGACATTTGCTTGCGGCGATCGTAACCCGTCCAGATGCGAAGATTGCCGAGCTGGACTTGCTGACGGCAGAGGAAAAAGAGCAAATTATCGGCGCGTTCCACCCGGCGCAGTCGGAAGTGGCTCCTGTGGCGGCGTTCCACCGCCTGTTCGAGGAACAGGCGGAGAGCACTCCGGAAGCGGAGGCGGTCGTGTACGAAAACGATCGGCTTACGTATGCGGAGCTGAATGAACGGGCGAACCGCCTGTCGGCAACGCTGCGCGCAAGTGGAATCGGCCGGGAGGAGATTGTTGGCATTCTCGCCGAGCGTTCGGTCGATTTGCTGGTGGCCGTGCTGGCGGTCTGGAAAGCGGGCGGGGCGTATATACCGCTTGACCCGGATTATCCGGCAGACCGCGTGCGATTCATGCTGGAAGACAGCGGAGCGAAGGTGCTGTTGACACAAACGCCGCTGCGAGAGCGTGCCGAAGCCTGGCTCGGCGAAGAGGAACTGTCACTGGCGAAGGTGCTGTACCTCGACGACGAAACGTCATACAGCGAAGAACGGGAGAATGCACCGCTTGGCTCCAGCATGGTTTCCGGTAAAGTCTCCAGTAAGCTGACGGGTGCTGTGAACGGTGGTGGCGAGAGTCATCCAAATGATGTTGATGTTGTTGATATGGACAGCTTCCATGAAGCTCGTCCAGAGGATTTGGCCTATGTAATCTACACGTCAGGTACGACGGGTAAGCCAAAGGGTGTAATGATCGAGCACCGCAGCCTGGTGAACACGGCAGCGGGTTACCGACGGGAATACCGGTTGGATCAGTTCCCGGTAAGGCTGTTGCAACTCGCAAGCTTCTCGTTTGACGTGTTCGTGGGTGATATCGCACGCACGTTGTACAACGGAGGCACCATGGTCATTGTACCGAAGGACGATCGGATCGATCCGTCTCGTCTGTACTATTGGATAGAGCGGGAGCGAGTGACGATTTTTGAATCAACGCCGGCGCTGATCGTGCCGTTTATGGAATACGTGCACGAGCAAGGGCTGGAGTTGAGCGAGATGGAGCTGTTGATCACTAGCTCGGACAGCTGCAGTGTGGCAGATTACCGGACCTTGCAGGAACGGTTCGGCCCGTCGTTCCGCATTATTAACGCCTACGGTGTGACGGAAGCGGCAATTGACTCCAGTTTCTATGATGAGGAGTTGGCGAAGCTGCCGCAGACAGGCCATGTGCCGATTGGCAAAGCGTGGTTGAATGCGAAGTTCTACATCGTGGATGCACATCTGAATCCCGTGCCCGTCGGGGTTCTGGGCGAGCTGGTTATCGGCGGGGTTGGCGTGGCAAGAGGGTACTTGAACCGTCAAGAGCTGACGGAAGAGAAGTTCGTAGACAGCCCTTTCACCGCTGGTGAGCGGTTGTATCGAACGGGAGATTTGGCGCGGTGGATGGAGGACGGCAACGTGGACTTCATCGGTCGGATCGACAATCAGGCGAAAATCCGGGGTTACCGGATCGAGACGGGTGAGATCGAGTCGCAGCTGCTGCGGGTGGAAGGTGTGCGCGAAGCGGTGGTGCTGGTTCGAAGTGATGCGAACGGGCAGAAAACGCTGTGTGCGTATTACACGCCGGATACTGGTGCGAGGCTGTTGGTGAACGATCTGCGCAGTGCGTTGGCACAGGAGCTGCCAGGTTACATGATCCCGTCGTACTTCGTGGAGCTGGAGCGCCTGCCTCTGACGCCGAACGGGAAACTTGACCGAAAGGCGCTGCCAGCGCCGGAAGGAGAAGCGGGAAGCGGAACACAGTACGTCGCACCACGCAATGAGCTGGAAATGAAGCTGGTAGTTATTTGGCAGGAAGTGCTGGGGCTTACGAAGGAGATTGGTATTCACGACAACTTCTTCGACATCGGTGGCCACTCCCTGCGCGCGACAACGTTGGTCAGCAAGATTCATAAAGACTTGAACGTGGATCTGCCACTGCGCGACGTGTTCCGCCATTCCACGATCGAGAGCATGGCTGCCGTCATTTACCGGCTGGATGAGCAGACATTTGTTGCCATTCCGGTGGCGGATGACCGAGAGGTGTACCCTCAATCTTTTGCTCAAAAACGTCTCTTTATCCTGAATCAGCTGGAAGGTGCGGAGCTTAGCTACAACATGCCGGAAGCGATGCTGCTGGAGGGTGCTTTGGACCGGGCAAGGTTCGAAGAAACGTTCCGCAAGCTGGTGGCGCGGCATGAAATGTTGCGCACCGGGTTCGAAATGGTGGATGGCGAAGCATCACAGCGGGTTTACCAGGACGTGAATTTTTCGGTGGAGTTCTATCAAGCGGATGAGCAAGAGGTCGAAGCGGTGGTTCACGGTTTCGTCCGTCCGTTTGACTTGGCTAAGCCACCGCTGTTGAGGGTGGGCCTTGTTGAACTGGCTCCGGAACGCCATATTCTGATGTACGACATGCATCATATTATTTCTGACGGCGTTTCGATGGAAATCTTTGTTGAAGAATTTGTGCGTTTGTATGGTGGAGAGCAATTGGAGCCGCTGCGCATTCAGTACAAAGACTACACCGTTTGGCAGCATTCGCAGGAGCAACAGGAACGGCTTCAGCATCAGGGGGCGTATTGGCTGGACATGTTCCAGGGCGAGCTTCCAGTGCTGGAAATGCCGACCGACTATCCACGTCCTGCTGTACAGAGCTATGAGGGCCAAACGATGGAGTTTTTCTTCGACGCTTCAAAAACCGACGGCCTGAAACAGCTGGCTTCGGAAACGGGCACGACGCTGTTTATGGTGCTACTTGCGGCGTATAACGTGCTTTTGCACAAATATTCAGGTCAGGAAGACGTGATCGTTGGTACGCCGATTGCCGGAAGGAATCATGGAGATGTGCAGCCGTTAATCGGGATTTTCCTAAACACGTTGGCGATTCGCAGTTATCCGGCTTCGGAGAAGACATTCCTGTCATACCTGAACGAAGTTAAAGAAACAACTCTGCACGCCTTTGAGCATCAAAACTATCCGTTCGAACAATTGGTGGACAAGGTGCAAGTGACCCGGGATTTAAGTCGTAATCCACTCTTCGACACGATGTTTACGATGCAAAATACGGAGAATGAGCAATTTGAGCTGGAAGGGCTTCGCCTGATTCCTTATCCGAGCGTACTGGATACTGCGAAGTTTGATATCAGCTTGGATGTGGGAGAGGAAAACGGCGGATTGGATTACAGCTTCGAATATGCGACGGCTCTTTATAAAAGGGAGACGATTGAACGGCTGGCAAAACATTACGAGCAGTTGCTCGTGACAATTGTAAACCATCCAGATGCGAAGATTGCGGAGCTGAACTTGCTGACAGCAGAGGAAAAAGAACAAGTTCTCAGTGCGTTTAACCCGGCGCAGCCGGAAGAGGCTCCTGCGGCGGCGTTCCACCGGTTGTTCGAGGAACAGGCGGAACGCACACCGAAAGCGGAAGCCGTCGTGTATGAAAATAACCGCCTAACGTATGTGGAGTTGAACGAACGAGCGAACCGCTTGGCGGCTACACTGCGCACAAGTGGCATCGGCCGGGAGTCAATCGTTGGCATTCTCGCCGAGCGTTCGGTGGACTTGCTGGTGGCCGTGATGGCCGTCTGGAAAGCGGGAGGGGCGTATATACCGCTTGACCCGGATTATCCGGCGGACCGTGTGCGGTTCATGCTGGAAGACAGCGGAGCGAAGGTGCTGTTGACACAAACGCCGCTGCGAGAGCGCGCCGAAGCCTGGCTCGGCGAAGAGGAACTGTCACTGGGGACGGTGCTGTACCTCGACGATGAAGCGTCGTACAGCGAAGATCGGGAGAATGCACCGATGGACTCTGGTATGGTTTCAGGTCTGGTCTCCGGCGAGCTGACGGGTGCTGTGAACGACCGTAATGAGAGTCATCCAAATGATGTTGATGTTGTTGGTATGGACAGCTTCCATGAAGCTCGTCCGGAGGACTTGGCGTACGTCATCTACACGTCGGGAACAACTGGTAAGCCCAAGGGTGTAATGATCGAACATCGCAGCCTGGTGAACACGGCAGCGGGTTACCGACGGGAATACCGGTTGGATCAGTTCCCGGTAAGGCTGTTGCAACTCGCCAGCTTCTCGTTTGACGTGTTCGTGGGTGATATCGCGCGGACGTTGTACAACGGAGGCAGCATGGTGATTGTGCCGAAAGACGACCGGATTGATCCGTCTCGTCTGCACTACTGGATAGAGCGAGAGCAAGTGACGATCTTTGAATCAACGCCGGCGCTGATCGTGCCGTTTATGGAATACGTGCACGAGCAAGGGCTGGAGTTGAGCGAGATGGAGTTGCTGATCACAAGCTCGGACAGCTGCAGCGTGGCAGATTACCGTACCTTGCAGGAACGGTTCGGCCCGTCATTCCGCATCATTAACGCTTACGGCGTAACGGAAGCGGCAATCGACTCCAGTTTCTATGACGATGAGTTGGAGAAACTGCCGCCGACAGGTCATGTGCCGATTGGAAAAGCGTGGTTAAATGCGAAGTTTTACATCGTAGATGCACATCTGAATCCCATACCGGTCGGGGTGCTGGGCGAGTTGGTTATCGGCGGCGTTGGGGTAGCACGTGGGTACTTGAACCGTCCAGAGCTGACGGAAGAGAAGTTTGTAGACAGTCCTTTCACTGCGGGTGAGCGATTGTATCGCACGGGAGATTTGGCGCGATGGATGGAGGACGGCAACGTGGACTTCATCGGCCGGATCGACAATCAGGCGAAAATCCGGGGGTACCGGATCGAGACGGGTGAGATCGAGTCGCAGCTGCTGCGGGTGGAAGGTGTGCGCGAAGCGGTGGTGCTGGTTCGAAGTGATGCGAACGGGCAGAAGGCGCTGTGTGCGTATTACACGCCGGATACTGGTGCGAAGCTGTTAGTGAACGATCTGCGCAGTGCGTTGGCACAGGAGTTGCCAGGTTACATGATCCCGTCGTACTTCGTGGAGCTGGAGCGCCTGCCTCTGACGCCGAACGGAAAGATGGACCGGAAGGCGCTGCCGGCGCCGGAAGGGGAAGCTGGAAGTGGAACGGAGTACGTCGCACCGCGCAATGAGCTGGAAACGAAGCTGGCGGTAATTTGGCAGGAGGTGCTGGGACTTACGAAGGAGATTGGCGTTTACGATAACTTCTTCGACATCGGCGGCCACTCCCTGCGAGCAACGTCACTGGCAGGCAAGGTATTTAAGGAACTAAACGTCAACCTCCCGCTGCGCGACGTATTCCGTCACTCGACGATTGCGGCGATGGCCGATGCGATTGCCCGGATGGAACGGCGGGAGCATGAGGCCATTCCTCAAGCGGAAGAGAGAGAGTACTACCCTCTGTCCTCTGCGCAGAAACGGCTGTTTATTCAGCACACGCTGGATGGAGCGGATCAGCTTTACAACATGCCGGAACTGGTGCAGGTGGAAGGCAAGTTTGATTTAGACCGGTTGGAAGCCGCATTGCGGAAACTGATAACACGGCATGAATCGCTGCGCACCGGTTTTGAAATGGTGAAGGGCGAAGCGGTCCAGCGGATTTATCCGCAGGTCGATTTTGCTATCGAGCATCATCAAGCGGTTACAGAGGATGCAGCTCAAGTTGAGCAGATCGTCCGCAACTTTGTTCGTCCGTTTGATCTCGGCAAGCCGCCGCTGCTGCGCGCCGGAGTCGTCGAACTGGAGCCGAACCGGTATATTCTCCTTTTCGATATGCACCATATTGTGTCGGATGGCGTATCTATGGCGATTGTGATGGATGAGTTCTCGAGTTTCTACGCCGGGGAAGAACTGCCGCCACTACGCATTCAATATAAGGATTATGCTGTTTGGCAGCAGTCGAAGGCCCACCGGGAGCGGATCGGACGGCAGGAAGCGTACTGGCTGCAAACCTTCGAAGGTGAGCTGCCAACGGGGGATCTGCCGATGGACTACGAACGTTCTACAGTTCGCAACTACGAAGGCGCGCATCTGGAGTTCGATGTCGAAGTTTCTCTCTCTGAGCGGCTGCGTGAATTGGCGGCCGAGCGTGAAAGCACGCTGTACATGGTACTGCTTGCGGCATATACCGTGATGCTGTCCAAGTACAGCGGGCAGGAAGACTTAATCGTAGGCACCCCGGTGGCGGGAAGAACTAACGCCGATTTGGAGCCGGTCATCGGCATGTTTGTTAATACACTGGCGCTCCGCAGTCGTCCGTCAGGCGAAAAAACGTTCCTGTCCTACCTTGATGAAGTGAAGGAAACGGCTTTGGGAGCTTTTGAGAATCAGGATTATCCATTCGAAGAACTCGTGGAGCGTTTGAATGTGAAGCGAGAACCAGGCCGATTCCCGTTGTTCGATGCCGTTTTTGACTTGCAAAATATCGAAGAACGAGATGCCGAGCTGGAAGGCGTCAGCCTGAAGAATTACGAGCTTGACCATTTGGAAGAAGCGAAGTTTGATCTGACGCTGTTTATGTATGAAAACGAAGGGGCACTGAGCGGGGGCTTTTTCTACGCCACCAAACTGTTCAAAGAAACGATGATCCGCACCTTAACGGAGGATTACCTGCGGGTACTTTCTCAAATTGCGGAAAATCCACAACTTGAGCTAAGTCGGATTGAATGTCATAAACCGGCGGCAGGCGCAAAGAGTGCCGTCGATACGATCGAATTCGCGTTCTAATATTACAAGCGTGCTCCGCCGTCAAGCGAAAGTGGTGCGCATCCCAAGGAAGACGGCGAACAACTTGCAACTCCGTAAATCAAGCCCGTAAACGCGCAGGCCGAAAGCAAGTTTTTTCGGATCTGCGCCGGGGCATGCGGTCACTTCATTTTTAGGGGAGGTACGAATGAAATCTTTATTTGAAAAGGAAGAACGGTACTGGAGCAGTAAGTTTGACGACGATGACAGTCTGAGCTTCCTTCCCTACAGTCAATCCTCCAAATTATCTGCGGGCGGCGAAGCTGCGGCAGAGCCGGCTTTGCTTCACCGTACCCTGCCGAGTGAGCTCTCGGAGAGAATTATTCGCCTCGCCAATGGTTCGGATCTGGCTTTGTACATGATTGTTTTGGCAGGAGTAAAAAGTCTGCTGTTCAAATATACCGGGCAGGATCAAGTACTTGTCGGCATGCCTTCTTATAGCGGGGCCCCGGACGTGACTCAGCCACCACATGACATCCTGTTGATCAAAACGTCCGTAAGCAGCCAGACTACGCTGAAAACGCTGCTCGGGGGCATCAAAGCCTCCATCGGCGAGGCGCTGGAGCATCAGTATCTGCCTTTTCGGAAAATGGTGGAGCCGCTCCATCTGGACTATACAGGAGAGGGCCTTCCGGTCGTCAACACCGTTGCATCCTTCGCCCCGATCCATCCTGAACCGCTGGGTAACCGGGTGGCGGCAGATACGGTTTTTCGATTTGACCACCAAAACGACTCTATTCAGCTGGAAATAAGCTTTGACCGGAATCGGTACGAGCGGGAATTTGTGGAACAGGCGGCCGACCATCTTGTTCGGCTTCTGTCCGTGCTTGTATTTCAGCCGGATCTGGAGCTTGGACAAGCCGATGTGCTTTCCCCGGACGAGAGGGAGACGTTGCTGAATCGATTTAATGACACCGAAACCGGGTTCGAGCGGGGGAAAACGATTCACGGTTTGTTTGAAGAACAGGCGGAGCTATACCCGGACAACGTGGCCGTTGTCATGAACGAACGGCAGCTGACCTACCGCGAGCTGAACGAGCGATCCAACCATCTTGCGCGCAAGCTGAGGGAGACGGGAGTTGAAATGGACCAGCTGGTAGCGATTCTGGCCGAACGCTCACTCGATATGGTTGTCGGCATACTGGCGATTCTCAAAGCGGGTGGAGCCTACGTGCCTGTCGATCCCGACTATCCGGAGGAGCGCATCCGCTTCATGATCGAGGATTCGGGTGCACCGTTATTGCTGATTCAAAAGCATTTGCATGAGAAGACCGACTTTGCAGGAACGCGCCTTGAAATAGATGATTTCGTTTGGGGAGACAGTGGGGCGGACTCGGAAGGTGCGCTGGACGCTTCAAATCTGGAGCCAATTTCCGGGTCGGGCAACTTGGCATATGTCATCTACACGTCGGGAACGACCGGCAAACCCAAAGGCACGTTGATCGAGCATAAAAACGTCGTGCGCCTCCTGTTCAACGACAAGAACTTGTTCGACTTCGGGCGGTTCGACACGTGGACGCTGTTCCACTCGTTCTGCTTCGATTTCTCCGTCTGGGAAATGTACGGAGCGCTGTTGTATGGAGGCAAGCTGGTCATTGTACCGCCGCTTACGGCGAAAAATCCGACCGATTTCCTGGCGCTGCTGTGCCGCGAACAGGTCACGATTTTGAACCAGACGCCAACGTACTTCTATCAGCTGCTGCGTAAGCTCTTGGCGGATCATCCGTACGATCTGCTGATTCGCAACGTCATTTTCGGCGGCGAAGCGCTCAGTCCGCTTTTGCTCAAGGGTTTCAAGACGAAGTACCCGGAGACAAAGCTGATCAATATGTACGGTATTACCGAGACGACGGTTCACGTGACGTATAAGGAAATTACGTGGGTCGAAATGGAGGCGGCGAAGAGCAATATTGGCAAGCCAATCCCAACGCTGAGAGTGTATGTCCTGGATGAAAACCGCCGCCCAGTGCCGATCGGCGTAGCGGGCGAAATGTATGTGGCCGGGGAAGGGCTCGCGAGAGGATACCTGAACCGTCCGGATCTGACGGCGGAGAAGTTCGTTGATTCCCCGTTTGCGGAGGGGGAAAAACTGTATCGCTCAGGCGACTTGGCGACCTGGCTGCCGGACGGCAACATTGAATACCTCGGCCGAATCGACCACCAGGTCAAAGTCCGCGGGTACCGGATCGAGCTGGACGAAATTGAGACGCAGCTTCTTAACGTCCGGGGCGTGGAAGAAGCGGTGGTACTCGCCCGGGACGACGCGAACGGCCATAAGCAACTTGTTGCTTATTACGTCGCGGAAACAAAGCTGGCGGCGAATGAACTCAAGGAGCAGCTCGCCAAGCAGCTTCCGGGGTATATGATTCCTGCGCATCTTGTGCAGCTTTCGCAGATGCCGCTGACCGCGAACGGAAAAATCGACCGCAAAGCGCTGCCAGTGCCGGAGGAAGCTGCGGCCAGAGGAGCGGAATATGTTGCGCCGAGAACGCTGCTCGAGATGAAGATCGCCCGTGTCTGGCAGGATACACTTGGTATTCCTCAGGTCGGCGTAAAGGATAACTTTTTTGAGCTGGGCGGCAATTCGTTAAGTCTGATGAGGCTTGTTCAAGCCGTTTACGATGAAACGGGCATCGAGATACCGCTGAATCGCCAATTCCATAGTGTAACCGTTGAAGCCATGGCTTTTGGGGAGGAGGATCTGGGTCTGGATAAAGGGGGAGACTCCTTCATTAAGCTGAATAAAACAGGGGATCTGAACGTGTTCTGCTTCCCTCCAGGCAGCGGCTTCGGCATCGGTTACCGAGAGCTTGCAAGTAGGTTAGACGGCCGGTTCTTGCTTTACGGCATTGATTTTATCGACGATGTCATCGATTACGAGGCCATGCTGAACCATTATGTGGATGAGATTGTTCGTATCCAGCCGGAAGGACCTTACGTGCTGCTCGGTTACTGCTTCGGAGGCAACCTGACGTTCGAGGTAGCCAAAACGATGGAAAGAAGAGGGCATGTCGTAACGGACGTGCTTATGGTGGACTCGTGGATTAAGGACACACTCACGCCTTATGAAACGTCTGAGAAAGAGCTTGAAGAAATGCTTGCGGATTTCGATGAAGAAGAGAAGGAATTAATGAGCAATCCGCTCGTGCGGGAGCGTGTTCATCGGAAGATCAAAGCCACCTTGACGTACGAAGCGCAGCTTATCAATTCAGGTACGATAACTGCCCGGATTTACGAACTGATTGCGAAGGACAGCGAAGCGTTCCGCCTGGAGCACCAGTTGCCGTCCTGGCAGAGGGCAACGACGCAAGCTTACGCCGATTACCGGCTGGAGGGCGCACACGAGGAATTACTGGAACTCGCGCGCGTGGACGAAACGGCCGTTGTCATCCGTGACATCTTAGTGCAGATCAAGCGGCAGATCGAAGCAGAGGTCGGGGTCCTGCATGGGATCTGATCGGCAGACGGCTGTTCAAGAACAACGCACAGCGGAGCCTTCCAAGCGCCGAACCGCTTATGATACCTGGAAAGCGTTCCGCTGGCTGATGTCCTATGTGAGCCGCCACAAAGGCTGGATGATCGTCGGTATCTTGTCTGCAATAGCCGCCGCGGTTATTGAGATATGGACGGGACGTTTGGTCGAGCAGCTGACCACACAGGCCGAGAATGGGGCGGGGCCCGTCGTTCTGCAGATCGTGTACACGGTCTTTGTGGTCATCTTGATCGGTGTGCCTGCGAAGTTTTTCATGAGCTTCGGTGTGGAGCGAAGCAGTGCTTCTGCGGTGCAGGATATCCGCAACCATGTCATGCGTCATATCGGCAAACTCCCGGTCCCCTATTTGGAAAAACAGCACTCCGGCGACGTGTTGTCGCGGATCAACAACGATCTGCAGCTCATCCAGCAATTTATGATTCGGGACCTCGCCCAGTGGTTTTATCATCCGCTATTATTTATCGGCTGTTTCGCTTATTTGATGTATCTCCAATGGGAGCTGATGCTGTACAGCCTGCTGTTATTTCCCGTAGCACTGCTGGTTTCCCAATGGATCGGCAAGCAGTTGGAACAGTTGACGGAGGAAGCCCAGGCGAACATGGGCCGAATGAACATCAACCTCCAGGATACGCTTGGAGGGATACCTATTGTGAAAAGCTATCTGCTATCTGGTATGTTATCTCGCTCCTACCAAGTGTTACTGCAATTGACGGCTCAAAAAAAGCTGGCCGTTAAAAAGCGGGAAGCCTGGGTCAACCCGCTGCTTTCTACGCTGATGATCAGCCCGATCATTTTCGCCGTCAGTTACGGTAGCTATTTGATCTACAACGGGCAGCTAGGCGCGGGAGAACTGATCGCTTTCCTGTACTTGCTTAATCTGTGTCTGGAGCCGCTGGAGCATATTCCCGAGCTCATCACGCGCACGTTCGAAATGAGCGGTGCTCTGAGAAGGGTCTCCGAAATCGTCGAGCAACCGACTGAAACGGAAAATGGTCGTTTGCTTCCAAAATCGAGCGCCGCCCCCATCCAGTTTCAGAACGTAACCTTCGGGTATGAAGAGAATTCCCTGATTCTGCGGAATATTAACTTCTCGGTGCCTGAAGGCAAGACGATTGCACTTGTCGGAGCGAGCGGCGGAGGGAAGAGTACGGTGTTTAAGCTGGTATGCGGCTTTTATCCGCTTCCGGAGGATCAGGGCGAGATCCGTGTGTTCGGAAGCCTGATCCGCGGCGCTGATCCAGAGCAGCTTCGGTCGCATTTTTCCGTGGTAACCCAAGATTCATATTTGTTTAGCGGTACGATCGCCGAAAATATCGGCTATGGGCGGGAAGAAGCGTCGATGGACGACATTATCGAAGCCGCCAAAGCCGCTCAGGCCCATTCTTTCATTATGCAGCTTGAGGGCGGCTACCAGACGTATGTCGGAGAGCGCGGCGGCTTTTTGTCCGGTGGACAACGCCAGCGCATTGCAATGGCCCGGGCTTTTCTGAAAGATGCTCCCGTTCTGCTGCTGGATGAGCCCACATCGGCTCTTGATCCGGAGTCGGAAAGCGCGGTTCAGGAAGCGCTGGACGTATTGATGAAGCAGAGAACGACCATGGTTATTGCCCACCGGCTTTCTACGGTGCAAAACGCCGATGAAATCTGGGTTATGGAAGAAGGAAATATTGTCGAAAAAGGAACTCATGAACAATTGCTCGAGAGGAAGGGACTGTACGCCCAGTCGTACTACCAGGAATTTACCGAGTCTGCCGAACGCAGGGAGGTGTCATACACATGAAAAAGGGCGGAAGGCTCTCGCAAGTGAAAGAACTCGGCTACTTGCTGACGTTTATGAACCGCAAGCGCAAAACCCAGTACGCGATTGGCCTTGCTGTAACGGCGCTCACCCAGACATTGTTTCTGATCGCCTTCAGTTTGGTCGTACATAACTTGGTTGATTTCGCCGTGTCCCGAGATACGTCCCTGATGGTGGAAGCCTTTATTATTTTGGGCGCGGCCCTGTTCCTGGAAAATATAATCTCTCCCTGGTTCATTTACTTATACCAGCGCAGTGTCGAGCTGACTGTGCTGAATATCCGCAAACGTCTTTATGACAAGCTGTGCCGGGTGCGGCCGAAATTCCTGGAGCAGACGCACCATGGGGACTTGCTGTCGCGGGTGAACAACGACGTAACGACCGTTGAGTTTACATTCTCGCAGGTTTACTTCGTTTTGTTGCTTCAAGTTGTCTTTTGCATCGGCTCCATTGTCTCCATGGTGGTGATCGATTGGCGGTTTGCCGGCGTATCCTTCGTGATTCTGTTGCTGTCCTCTCTGGTCAGCCTGAAATTTGCACGGGATATCCGCGCTTTGTCCGAACAAGGCTTGCAAACGCTCGGTAAAATGACCGAAAAATTCAAAGATTTTATGGGCGGCATTCAAATTGTGAAGTTGTTCCGCATCCGCACGATTTACGGCCAGTACGAGGCGTTGAACGAACAAATGACGCAAACGCTTCGGCAAACGGCGAAGAAGAACGGTATGCAAGCTGCGGTGAACCATTTTATCAGCTACGTCACGTTTTGCGGCATCATCGTCATCGGCAGTCTTCTTTATGCTTACGGAATGATGGGGATGGGAAGCGTCGCCGCCCTGGCAGTTTTGCAAGTGAATCTGACACACGCCTTGTTGAACTTGGGGATGGTTCTGTCGATGACCCAGAATTCGCTCGCGGGCGCTCACCGGATTCAAGAGGTGCTAAGCGAGGAAGAGGAACCGGAGCGTCTGGGATCTTCTCACAGCGAGCTTGTATCGGAGGCTGCGGTGGAGTTTCGCGATGTGGAATTTTCCTATCAGGCGGATAAAAAAGTACTTGTCGACATGTCCATGCAGGTGTTTCCTGGTCAGGTCGCTGCGATCGTGGGAGCCAGCGGCAGCGGCAAAAGTACGCTGATTAAGCTGCTGCTCGGCTTTTATCCTGTGGACAGCGGAGATATCCTGCTCCAGGGCAAACCATTTGGCCATTACACGCTGGACGAAATTCGCAGGCAGATTGCATACGTTCCGCAGGAGCCATTTTTGTTTACCGGCACGATTGAGGAAAACATCCGCTATGGAAACCCGGATGCAACGGATGAAGAAGTGGTTGAAGCGGCCAAAGCGGCGTACGCTCACCATTTCATTCAGGAACTTCCTGAACAGTATAAAACGCCGGTGGGGGAGAGAGGAGCATCGTTGTCAGGCGGACAAAGGCAGCGAATTGCGATCGCCCGGGCGATTCTCAAAAACGCCCCGATTCTGCTGCTGGACGAAGCGACTTCTGCATTGGATAACGAATCCCAGCATTGGGTACAGCAAGCTCTGAACGTATTGATGAAGGGGCGCACCACCATTCTGATTGCGCATCGTCTCAGCACGGTGGAACATGCGGATTTGATTACGGTCATGAACCAAGGAACGGTCGTCGAACGGGGCCGCCATCAGGACCTGCTTGCGCTCGGAGGATATTATGCGCGGCTGTATGGCTAGACCATTACGACGAGCGGCTTCCTGCTGATATCTGTATAAATTGAACTTTTCATTTACATAAAAACGGAGAGGACAGAAAAAACCTGAAAAAGCGTAGCGCTCGCCTTTATCACCGGATTTTCCCTTTTAAAAAGGGATGCCAAAAAATCTGGGGATAACAGCGATTGGAAGGTTATTCTGTCATCGGAGTGTTCCGTGTAAATCATCTTTAGTTCAATTTATAGATACAAAGCCTATCTACAAACAATCTCTAATACGGGAGTGTGTCGATGTGAGAGAGAATATGAACAAGCAATATGGATTAACGCAAGCCCAGCGCCGGATATGGTTCATGGAAATTATGAATCCGGGCACATCCATCACGATGCTTTCCGCGACCTACCAGATTACGGGCGAGATCGACACCAAGCTGCTGGAGCAAGCGGCTGCAGAGATTGTCAAAACCTATGACGCTTTCCGAATCCGCATTAGCGGGGATTTGCAAAATCCAACGCAGTGGTTCGAAGAGCCGGAGAATGTCCAAGCCCAGATAAGCCACCTCGAAATAGGTACAACCGAACAATTCTATGCCTGGGTGAAAGAAGTAACCGAAAAACCGGCCAGTGTGTTCGACGAACACCTCTATCAATTTACGATGATCCATTTTGCGAACGGCCAAGTATGGCTTAATTTGACTGTAAATCATATCATTGCCGATGGCTTGTCCGTCACTGCTTTGCTGCATGCGGTGATGGAAAAATACCTGGAACTGCGCAAAGGCATCCTCAGCAGTTACCAGGCCCCTTCCTATCTGGATTATATTTCAACTGAGCATGAGTATGAGCAATCGCAGCGTTATCAAAAAGGCAAGGAATATTGGCTGACCAAGTACAACACTTTGCCTGAAACGAGCGGCATTAAATCGGCTCCGCCATTCTCGATTGGCAGCGAATCGAATAAACGTTCCATCACGTTGGATGGTTCCCGGTATGACCGCATTCTGGCTTTTAGCGAACAATATCAGGTCAGTTTATATACGTTATTTTTGTCCGCCATGTATGCCTTATTGTATAAGCTGACCGACAGCACCGATGTGCCGGTCGGCACGGTTTTTGCCAATCGCACCAGCAAGAAGGAAAAAGAAACGATCGGTATGTTCGTCAGCACCGTAGCTACGCGGATTAGTCTGAATCCAGATGGGTCCGTGCTTTCCTTGATCCAAACGGTTTCCAAGGAAAATACAGCGGATCTGCGGCATCAGAAATATCCTTATAACCAATTGATCCAGGATTTACGTGAACAACACGGTCGCAACGATCTTTCGGAGTTGTTCCGCACGTCTCTGGAATATCTGCCTTTGAAAATCGTGGAGTACGAAGAAATCAAGGTACGTCTGGAGGCTCACTTTGCCAGGCACGAGATGGACGATCTACTGCTGCGCTTTGACCATATGCTGAATGAAGGCCATGTCATTCTCCATGCTTCCTATCGTACCGGCCTGTTCGAGACGACCGAGATTGATCGCATTATGGAACAGTATGTAACTGTTTTGGACCAGTTTCTTGAGACTCCCGAACTGCGGGTACGTGAGATTTCTCTACTGAGCGATGAGGAGAGACACCGCATTCTGGGCGTGTTTAACCCGCCGGTGGCAGCATTGAGCGAGGGAATAGCGTTTCATCGGTATGTCGAAAAGTTTGCCCGAGACATTCCGGATCACCCGGCAGTTGTTTATATGGACAAAAAGCTGACCTACGGCGAACTGAACAAACGCGCCGAGCGGCTGGCTACGCTCCTTCGTGAACAGGGCGTGGGAAGGGAGACGATTACGGGGATCTGGGCGGAGCGCTCGGTGGAACTGCTGGTCGGTGTGCTCGCCGTATGGAAAGCCGGCGGAGCTTATGTACCGCTGGACCCCGATTATCCGGCGGAGCGGATTGAGTACATGCTCAGCGATAGCGGAGCATCGGTACTGCTTACGCAGCGTCATCTGTTGGAGGGGGCTGGAGGTTGGTTGGCCGATGACCGGCTGAAGCTTCAAGCTGTCTATGCGATGGACGATGAACAGATGTATAACGGGGATACCTCAGCCGTGGAATATGAATCTGCTGACAGTGCCCCGCAAGACCTGGCTTATGTGATTTACACCTCGGGTACGACGGGACGCCCAAAAGGTGTCATGATCGAGCATGGTAGTCTCATGAATACGGCGGATGCGTACCGCCGCGAGTACCGGTTGGATCAGTTCCCGGTGCGGTTGCTGCAACTGGCCAGCTTTTCGTTTGACGTGTTCGTTGGAGACATCGCGCGGACGCTGTATAACGGAGGAACGATGGTGATTGTGCCAAAGGATGACCGGATTGATCCGAACCGTTTATACGGCTGGATTCGGGAGCAAAACATTACGGTATTTGAATCGACACCTGCGCTCATCCTGCCGTTCATGCAGCATATTTATGAAGAAGGGCTGGACGTCAGCTCCATGCAGTTGCTGATTACCAGCTCGGATGCTTGCAGTGTAACGGATTACCGATTGCTGCAGGAAAGATTCGGCGGACAATTCCGCATCATCAACAGCTACGGCGTTACCGAAGCGGCCATTGACAGCAGCTTTTACGATGAGCCGCTGGACAAGCTGCCAACGTTGGGTCATGTGCCGATTGGCAAAGCCTGGCTGAACGCCCGGTTTTACATTGTAGATGACGGGTTAAAGCCGGTTCCTGTAGGGGTTCCGGGTGAACTTGTCATCGGCGGCGCCGGGGTGGCGCGAGGGTATTGGAACCGTCCGGACCTAACCACCGAGAAGTTTGCAGACAGCCCGTTTGTGCCTGGCGAACGTCTGTATCGGACAGGAGATTTGGCCCGCTGGCTGGAAGACGGCAACGTTGACTTCATCGGCCGAATCGACTATCAGGTGAAAATTCGCGGGTTCCGGATCGAACTCGGCGAAATTGAATCGGCCCTGTTGCGTTTCCCGGGTGTCAAGCAGGCTGTGGTGACTGACCGTACGGATGAGCAGGGGCAAAAGTATTTGTGCGGTTACGTGGCAGGGGATGATTCCTTGCAGCTGATCGATCTGTTGTCCCAATTGAAACAAGAGCTGCCTGCGCATATGGTTCCGGCCCGGCTGGTATCTCTTGATCAGCTACCACTCACACCGAATGGAAAAGTTGACCGTAAAGCGCTGCCTGAACCGACCGGAGAGGTAGAAGTGGGCCTTGAGTATGTGGCTCCTCGTACAACGCTGGAAACAAGACTTGCACTTATTTGGCAGCAGGTGCTGGGTATTGCGCGAGTTGGAGTCCGTGACGATTTCTTTGACCTTGGTGGTCATTCCTTGCGAGCCTCCGCGCTTGTTTCCAAGATTCGAAAAGAGCTGCAAGTCGAGGTTCCGTTGCGGGACGTTTTCCGCTACACCACGATCGAACAACTTGCTCAAAGAATTAGCGGTTTAAAGCAGCAGGAGACGTATGAGATTACAAAGGCGGCAGAGGCCGAGTACTATCCGGTTTCATCCGAGCAAAAGCGTCTGTACGTCCTGCGCCAGCTTGACGCGGCCGAGCGTAGCTACAATATGTCGGCGGCGCTTCTTCTCAAAGGCAAGCTGGACCGCACGCGCGTAGAGTACGCGTTTCGGGCGTTGATTCAGCGCCATGAGACGCTGCGTACCGGGATCGAGCAGGTTCAAGGCGAGCTTGTGCAGCACATCTATGACGAGGTGGAGTTTGATGTAGATTATTTCCAGGTGAGCGAGCGAGAAGTGGACCAAGTGGTGGAAGCATACTATCACCCGTTTGATCTGACCAAGCCGCCACTTCTTCGCATCGGCCTGATTGAAGTCACCGAGGATCGCCACATTTTGCTGTTCGATATGCACCACATCGTCTCGGATGGTATCTCGACAGCGTTGCTTTTCGACGAGTTCAGCCGCCTGTATCGGGGTGAGGAGCTGGCTCCGTTGCGTATTCAATACAAAGATTATGCCGTTTGGCAGCATTCCGAAGCCTACGTGCAGTTGATCCAGCCGCAGAAGGAGTACTGGCTGGAACAGCTGTCGGGCGAGCTGCCTGTATTGGAACTGCCGACGGACTTCCCGCGGCCTGCGGTGCAAAGTTTTGACGGCCGGACCGTGAAGTTTGATATTGGGAAAGAACGGACGGAAAAGCTGAAAGAACTGGCCGCACGGACAGGCACGACCCTGTACATGGTGCTGTTGTCTGCTTATTCGATCCTTATGCATAAATATTCGGGTCAGGAAGATCTGATCGTGGGAACGCCGATTGCCGGAAGAACGCAGGAAGAAGTGCAGCCAATCGTAGGTATGTTTATCAACACGCTTGCCATTCGCAGCCATCCAGAGCGTTCCAAGCCGTACCTTAAGTACCTGGAAGAAATGAAGGAAATCACACTCGGGGCTTTTGAACACCAAAATTATTTGTTCGAAGACTTGGTGGAAAGCCTTCACATTCCGCGTGCGACCGGCCGGAATCCGCTCTTTGATACGTTCTTCTCCCTGCAAAATACGGAGAATGAGCAAATTGTCATCGAGGGGCTGGAGCAATCGTTTTATCCGTTGGAAAACCGAACGTCCAAGTTCGAGCTGCTTCTGGACATTTCGGAGCTGGATGGTCAGCTCGAATGCCGGTTGGAGTACGCTACGGCTTTGTATAAACAGGAGACCGCGGAGCGATTCGCCAGACATTATGACAAGCTACTCGAAACTATCGCAACAGCGCCGGAAGGGGATATTGCTTCGCTGGAAATGCTAACGGAGCAGGAAATCCGTGAACTGGTGCGCGGTTTTAATGATTCGGAGGCAGACTACCCGCGTCAGCAGACGATTCATGGCTTGTTCGAAGAGCAGGCGAAGCTTTATCCGGATAACGTGGCCGCCGTCATGAATGAGCGGCAGTTGACCTACCACGAATTGAATGAGCGGTCCAACCGGCTTGCGCGCAAGCTGCGGGAGACGGGAGTCGAAGCGGACCAGCTGGTAGCGATTCTGGCCGAACGTTCGCTTGATATGGTCGTCGGCATTCTGGCGATTCTCAAAGCGGGCGGAGCCTACGTGCCTGTTGATCCCGACTACCCGGAGGAACGCATCCGCTTCATGATTGAGGACTCGGGCGCACCGTTATTGCTGATTCAAAAGCATTTGCATGAGAAGACCGACTTCGCAGGAACGCGCCTTGAATTGGACGATTTCGTTTGGGGCGACAAAGGGGCGGACTCCGCTGGTGCGCTGGACGCTTCGAATCTGGAGCCAATTTCTGGCCCGGGTAACTTGGCCTATGTCATCTACACATCGGGAACGACCGGCAAACCCAAAGGCACGTTGATTGAGCATAAAAACGTCGTGCGCCTTTTGTTCAACGACAAGAACCTGTTCGACTTTGGGCCGTCCGACACGTGGACGTTGTTCCACTCGTTCTGCTTCGATTTCTCCGTCTGGGAAATGTACGGAGCGTTGCTGTACGGAGGCAAGCTGGTTATCGTACCGCCGCTTACGGCGAAAAATCCGGCTGAGTTCCTGGCACTGTTGAGCCGCGAACAGGTCACGATTTTGAACCAGACGCCAACATATTTCTACCAACTGCTGCGTGAGGTTTTAGCGGACCATCCGTACGATCTGCAGATTCGTAACGTCATCTTTGGCGGCGAAGCGCTCAGCCCGCTGTTGCTCAAGGGTTTTAAGACGAAGTACCCGGAGACAAAGCTGATCAATATGTACGGGATTACCGAAACGACGGTTCACGTGACGTATAAGGAAATCACATGGATGGAGATGGAGGCGGCGAAAAGTAATATCGGCAAGCCGATCCCAACGCTGAGTGTGTACGTTCTGGATGAAAACCGTCGTCCTGTTCCGATCGGCGTAGCAGGCGAAATGTACGTAGCCGGTGAAGGCCTGGCAAGAGGATACCTGAATCGCCCGGATTTGACGGCGGAAAAGTTCGTTGATTCTCCGTTTGCGGATGGGGAGAAACTGTATCGCTCAGGCGACTTGGCGGCCTGGCTGCCGGACGGCAACATTGAATATCTGGGTCGGATCGACCATCAGGTCAAAATTCGCGGGTACCGGATCGAGCTGGACGAAATTGAAACGCAGCTTCTGAACGTGGAGGGTGTGGAAGAAGCGGTGGTGCTCGCCCGTCAGGACAGCGGGGGCGAGAAGGCGCTTGTTGCCTACTTTGTGGCGGACCGGACGCTGACGGTTAGCGAAATGAGATCTTCGCTGGCTCAGGGAATGCCGGGATACATGATCCCGTCGTACTTCGTGCAGCTGGAACGCATGCCGCTGACGTCCAACGGCAAAGTGGACCGCAAAGCATTGCCGGAGCCGCAAGGCGGCTTGCAAACGGGCGTCGAATACATAGCGCCGCGTAACCTTACGGAGTCCCGGCTTGTGAAAATCTGGGAGGAAGTGCTGGGTTACTCCGGCATTGGAGTCATGGACAATTTCTTCGAACTGGGAGGGCATTCCTTGCGGGCGACAAACCTTGTCAGCAAGATTCGGAAGGAAATGAACGTTGAACTTCCGCTGCGCGATGTGTTCCGCTATATGACGGTAGAGTCGATGGCCGGGGCTATTGCCAGCTTGGAAGAATCAGAGCATAGCTCGATTCCAAAAGCGGAAGAGAAAGCGTACTATCCGGTTTCCTCTGCACAAAAAAGGCTATACGTCCTGCACCAGCTGGATAGCTTGGAGCTGAATTATAATCTCCCAAGCGCCTTGCAATTGGAAGGGGATTTGAACGAGGCCAAAGTAGAAGATGTACTGACTACTTTGATGGCCCGGCACGATATGTTGCGCACCGGTTTTGAAATCATGAATGGGGAGCCGGTTCAGCGTATTCACCCGCTCGTCGCTTTCAAGGTCGAGAAGATTCAAGCAAGCGAAGATCAGGTTGCAGCCATTCTTGAAGGCTTCATTCAGCCTTTTGACTTGACCCAGCCGCCTTTACTGCGCGCCCTGTTGATTGAATTGGAGAAAGAAAAATTCCTGCTCGCGCTGGATATGCATCACATTGCTTCCGACGGCCTTTCCATGAACGTGCTGCTGCGCGAATTCGTGCGGCTGTACAATGGGGAAGAATTGCCGGAGCTGCGAATTCAGTACAAGGATTACGCCGCTTGGCAGCAATCCGAGGAACAGCGTCAACGCATCAAACGACAGGAGGAATACTGGCGCGGGGTATTCAGCTCCGAGCTTCCGGTTCTTGAGCTGCCTCTTGACTACTCTCGTCCAGCTGTTCAACAGTTTGACGGTCAAACGCTCACGTTTAGGCTAGATGCGGAGAAAGGCGAGGCTCTCAAACAGCTTGCCAGCGATTCGGGGGCAACGTTGTACATGCTTCTGCTGGCTGCGTACTCTGTATTACTTCATAAATACGCGGGACAGGAAGATATAGTAGTTGGCACTCCGATTGCCGCTCGTTCTCACGCCGACTTGCAGCCGATAATCGGCATGTTTGTCAATACGCTGGCCCTTCGCTTGGGTCCGACGGCAGAGCGGACGTTCATGGATTACTTGCAGGAAGTGAAGGAAACGACACTTGGAGCCTTCGAGCACCAGGACTATCCGTTTGAGGAGCTGGTAGAAGCTCTTCAGGTGACCCGGGATTTAAGCCGAAATCCGCTGTTTGACACCATGTTTTCTTTGCAAAAGCACGAAAGCCTGGATTTAACTCTTGAAGGCTTGCAATGGTCACTGTTTGACATCGAGGAAAAGACGGCGAAGTTTGATCTTAGCTTGGATATCGTGGAAGAGGGTAACGAGTTGGTTTGCAAGATCGAGTACGCTACCTCGTTGTTTAAGCAGGAAACGATGGTACGGCTGGCGGGTCATTACGAGCAGCTTTTGGCGTCGATCCTGGCTCAGCCGGGTGCGCGGATTTCGGATTTGGATATATTGACGAACAGCGAAAAGGATAATTTATTGGTCGGGTTTGACGTGTCGTCTTCGGCTCTTGCGAAGCAATACGCTGCAGAGGGTACAGGTTTGGAAGCAGATGAGTCGTGGAGAGAGAGAACGTTCCACGAGCTGTTCGAGGAGCAGGCGGAGCGCACTCCGGGAGCGCTGGCGGTTGTATACGAAGACAGCAAGCTGACGTATGCGGAGCTGAATGCTAAAGCGAATCGTCTGGCGTATGTACTGCGGGCACGCGGGGTGAAGTCGGAACAGGTGGTTGGCATTCTGGCCGACCGTTCGGCCGAGCTGCTGATCGGGGTGCTCGCCGTATGGAAAGCTGGAGGTGCTTATGTACCGCTTGACCCCGACTATCCAGCGGAGCGGATCGAATATATGCTCGCGGACAGCGGGGCATCGGTGTTGCTTACGCAGACCTGCCTGTTGGAGCAGGCGGAAGCTTGGCGCAGCGACAGAGCTTTAACGCTGCAAACGGTGCTTGCACTTGATGACGCCGCGGCGTACAGCCTAGGCACGGTGGAAACAGCTGTAGGCGTACAAGCTTTGGGCGAAGAGGGCACAGAGGCGGAGGCTTTGGCGCAAGTGGCAACGGCTGTTGCCGAAACATCTGCCACGGCAGAAGCTGAGCAGAACGCACAAGCGGCGGATCTCGCATCCAATCCGGCAAATGTGAACAAGCCGGGCGATCTGGCTTACGTCATCTACACCTCCGGTACGACGGGCCGTCCGAAGGGCGTGGCAGTGGAACACCGCAGCTTGGTGAACACGGCGGCGGGCTACCGGCGGGACTACCGTCTGGATCAGTTCCCAATCCGGCTGTTGCAACTTGCCAGTTTCTCGTTTGATGTGTTCGTCGGTGACATTGCACGGACGCTGTACAACGGTGGAACTATGGTCATCGTGCCGAAGGAAGACCGGATTGATCCAACCCGCCTCTATGGCTGGATTCGTGATTACGCCGTGACGGTGTTCGAATCAACTCCGGCACTGATCGTGCCGTTCATGGAGCATGTGTATGCCGAGGGTCTGGACCTTGGCTCGATGCAGCTGCTGATCACAAGCTCAGATGCGTGCAGTGTAGCGGATTACCGCACCTTGCAGGAGCGCTTTGGCTCGCAGTTCCGTATTATTAACAGCTACGGCGTAACGGAAGCAGCGATTGACTCCAGCTTCTATGACGAGCCGCTGGAGAAGTTGCCGAAGGCGGGTAGCGTGCCCATCGGGAAAGCGTGGCTGAACGCCAGATTCTACATCGTGGATGCAAATCTGAAGCCGGTGCCGATCGGGGTGCTGGGCGAACTGGTTATCGGCGGAGCGGGTGTGGCCCGCGGTTACTTGAACCGCCCGGATTTAACGGCGGAGAAATTCGTAGATAGCCCGTTAACCGCTGGGGAGCGGTTGTACCGGACGGGTGATCTGGCACGCTGGATGCCTGACGGCAACGTAGATTTCATCGGGCGAATCGACAATCAGGTGAAAATTCGCGGTTACCGGATCGAGCTTGGTGAGATTGAAGCGGCCATGAAAAATGTTGCCGAGGTGCGTCAAGCGCTTGTCATCGACCGGACGGACGAGCGGGGGCAGAAATATTTGTGCGGGTATGTCGTAGTGGATTCCAGCTTCGATCTGGAAGGGCTTGTGGCCCATCTGGACGCCGTACTGCCTTCTCATATGGTGCCTTCGCGAATCATGCGTCTGGATCAACTACCGCTTACACCGAACGGCAAGATCGACCGTAAAGCGTTGCCTGTGCCGGAAGGAAGCATTCGTGCCGAGGCTGCATACACGGCGCCGCGTACTCCAGCCGAGAAAGCACTCGCGTTGGTCTGGCAGTCAGTGTTAGGCGTGGATCAGGTTGGCACCATGGATAATTTCTTTGCGCTTGGTGGGGATTCAATTAAAGCTTTACAGGTATCTTCTCGTCTTTTGCAAACGGGGTACAAGCTGGTCATGAAAGATTTGTTCCATTACCCGACGATCTCCGCCCTTAGTTTGCGGTTGCAAACAGCGGCGAGAACGGCAAGCCAGGCCGAAGTGACGGGAGAGGTTATCCTGACCCCGATTCAGCGCTGGTTCTTTGAACAAAATCCGGCCGATGTGCATCATAGCAATCAGGCGATTATGCAGTTCTCCAAGCAAGGCTTTGATGAAAAAGCTTTAAGCCAAGCAGTGCGTCAGCTTATCGTGCATCACGATGCTCTTCGTACGGTTTATCGTCAAACCGAGAATGGTTATACCGTCTGGAACCGAGGCGCCGGGGAGAATGAAGTGCTGTTCGATCTGGAAGTTATCGATTTCAAGGGAGTCCGTGACGTGAAAGAAGCGGTAGAGGTTAAGGCAAATGACATTCAAGCAAGCATCGATCTGGAAAACGGTCCGCTGGTGAAGCTTGGTTTGTTCCGCTGCGACGATGGCGACCATCTGCTCATCGCGATCCATCACTTGGTCGTAGACGGCGTATCCTGGCGGATTCTGCTTGAGGATTTTGCAGCCGCCTATGAGCAGGCGCTGCAAGGACAGCTGATCCGTCTGCCGCTCAAAACGGATTCATTCCAAACGTGGGCGAAACAGCTCGCTGATTATGCGAACGGGCCGGCGATGGAAAGCGAGAGAACGTATTGGCAGTATATCGAGCAATTGGCCTATGAGCCGCTTCCAAAAGATTATGAACAAGGCAGATCCAAGCTGAAGGACAGCGGGCTCGTAACCGTTCGATGGACAGTGGACGAAACCGAACAGTTGCTTAAGCAGGCTCACCGTGCTTACCATACGGAAATGAACGATTTGCTGCTTGCCGCGCTGGGCCTCTCAGTACAAGCTTGGAGCGGTCAGGAACGCGTGCTGGTGAATCTCGAAGGCCACGGCCGGGAAGAGCTTTTGCCAGATGTGGACATTACGCGCACGGTAGGTTGGTTTACAAGCCAATTCCCTGTTGTTCTGGAGCCAGGTCACGTTGCACTCGGTCATCAGGTGAAACAGGTGAAAGAAAACTTGCGTCGCATTCCGAACAAAGGGATCGGCTATGGCATCCTGCGTTATTTGTCGGCGCCGCGTGCCGGAGAGAGCTTCGTTTTGGAGCCGGAGATCAGTTTTAACTATCTGGGCCAGTTCGACCAGGATCACGAAAGCAGTGGCTCGCAGCCGTCTCCGTTCAGTCCGGGCTCCGATTCAAGTCCGAATGCTGTGATGGATTATGTCCTCGATATCAACGGTATGGTGTCGGAAGGCGTGTTGGAACTCACGATCCGTTATGGGGAAACCCAGTATCAACGGGAGACGGTTGAGCGCCTGGGCTCCCTGCTTCAATCGAGTTTGCGTGAGGTCATCAGCCATTGCGTATCGAAAGAGCAGCCGGAGCTTACGCCTAGTGACGTACTGCTTCAAGATGTGACGGTGGAGGAACTGGAGCGGCTGTCCGAACATACGGCGGCACTCGGCGAACTGGAGAATGTATATACCCTGACTCCACTGCAAAAAGGGATGTTGTTCCACAGCCTGCTGGATGCCGATTCGGAAGCTTACTTCGAACAGGTAACCTTCGATCTGTATGGAAGCCTGAATGTGGAAGCCTTCACCCGGGGATTGGATACGCTGGTACAGCGAAATGAGGCGCTGCGGACCAACTTTATTACCGGCTGGAGAGACGAGCCGATTCAAGTGGTATTCCGCGAGCGGAAATGTGAAGTGTACTTTGAAGATCTTCGTTCGGCAAGAGATGAACACCCGGAGAAAACGATAGCCCATTTTGTCAGCGCGGATAAAGCTAACAAGTTTGATTTGGCTCAAGACTCTCTTATGCGTGTGACCGTTTTGCGCACAGGCGACGAAGCCTACCATGTGATCTGGAGTCATCATCACATTTTGATGGATGGCTGGTGTATGTCCTTCATGATCAAGGAAGTGTTCGACACTTACTTTGCCTTTCAGGAGAAGCGAGCGCTAGAGCTTCCTCCGGTTACCTCATACTCCCGGTATATCGAATGGCTGGAAGCTCAAGATGTAGCAAAAGCTTCGGGTTACTGGTCGGAGTATTTGGCGGGTTACGATCAGCAGACCAGGCTGCCGCAGGAGAGAACGCAGCTGAAACAGCATGCTTTTGAAATGGCTGAAATCGATGTGGAACTCAGCAAGGGACTGACTGAGCAAATTGAACGTGTGGCGCGCCAGCAACAGGTGACACTCAACACGTTTATGCAGACTGTATGGGGACTGGTCTTACAGATATACAACAACAGCGAGGATGTTGTGTTCGGCTCCGTTGTATCCGGGCGTCCGGCGGAAATTCCGGGCATCGAAAGCATGATTGGCCTGTTTATTAATACGATCCCGGTCCGTATTCAAGGTAAAGCCGAGGAGACGGTAGCCGATATCTTGAGAAAAACACAGGATCAAGCGCTGGCATCGGGAGCTTACGAAACGTTCCCGCTGTTCGAAATTCAGTCGCTGAGCGAGCAAAAGCGCGACTTGATCAACCATATCATGGTCTTTGAAAATTATCCGATGGAAGAACAGATTGAACAAGTTGTCGGCGGAGGCCAAGATGCGCTGAAAATCGCTAATATCCAATCGCCGGAACAAACGAACTACGACCTGGACATTACCGTCATTCCGGAAGAGCATATTTTGCTACGATTTACGTACAATGCACTGACATTCAGAGAGCAAGACATCAGGCAGATCCACGGTCATTTTGCCCGTGCATTGGAGCAGGTTGCGGCTAACCCGAATGTTCGTGTACATGAGTTAGAGCTTCTGACGGCGGCGGAAAAAGAAGAAATTGTCGGCGAGTTTAATCCGGTGCAGCCGGAAGTGGCTCCTGTAGCCGCCTTCCATCGCCTGTTCGAGGAACAGGCGGAACGTACACCGGAAGAGGAAGCCGTTGTCTACGAGAACGATCGGCTGACGTATGCGGAGTTGAATGAGCGGGCGAACCGCCTGTCGGCAACGCTGCGTGTAAGCGGCATCGGTCGGGAGACAATCGTTGGCATTCTCGCCGAGCGTTCGGTGGACCTTCTGGTGGCTGTGATGGCCGTCTGGAAAGCGGGAGGGGCATATGTACCGCTTGACCCGGATTATCCGGCGGACCGTGTGCGGTTCATGCTGGAAGACAGCGGAGCGAAGGTACTGCTGACGCAAACGCCGCTGCGAGAGCGTGCCGAAGCCTGGCTCAGCGAAGAGGAGCTGGCACTGGCGAAGGTGCTGTATCTCGATGACGAAACGTCATACAGCGAAGATCGGGTAGATGCCTCGATGGGCACTGGTACGGTTTCCGGTATAGACCCCGGCAAGCTAACGGGGGCTGTGAACGGTGGTGGCGAGAGTCATCCAAATGATATTGATGTTGTTGGTATGGACAGCTTCCATGAAGCTTGCCCGGAGGATTTGGCGTATGTGATCTACACGTCGGGGACGACGGGCAAGCCAAAGGGTGTAATGATCGAGCACCGCAGCCTGGTGAACACGGCAGCAGGCTACCGACGGGAATACCGGTTGGATCAGTTCCCGGTGCGTCTGTTGCAGCTCGCAAGCTTCTCGTTTGACGTGTTCGTGGGTGACATTGCGCGGACGCTGTACAACGGCGGTACCATGGTCATTGTACCGAAGGACGATCGGATCGATCCGTCTCGTCTGCATTACTGGATAGAGCGGGAGCAAGTGACGATTTTTGAATCAACGCCGGCGCTGATCGTGCCGTTTATGGAGTACGTGCATGAGCAGGGGCTGGAGTTGAGCGGGATGGAGCTGTTGATCACTAGCTCGGACAGCTGCAGTGTGGCAGATTACCGTACCTTACAGGAACGGTTTGGTCCGTCATTCCGCATCATTAACGCCTACGGTGTGACGGAAGCGGCAATTGACTCCAGTTTCTATGACGAGGGGTTGGAGAAACTGCCGCCGACAGGCCATGTGCCGATTGGCAAAGCGTGGTTAAATGCGAAGTTTTACATCGTGGATGCACATCTGAATCCCGTACCGGTCGGGGTGCTGGGCGAATTGGTTATCGGCGGAGTCGGTGTGGCGCGCGGGTACTTGAACCGTCCAGAGCTGACGGAAGAGAAGTTTGTAGACAGTCCTTTCACCGCTGGTGAGCGGTTGTATCGCACGGGAGATTTGGCGAAGTGGATGGAGGATGGCAACGTGGACTTCATCGGCCGGATCGATAACCAGGCGAAAATCCGGGGTTACCGGATCGAGACGGGCGAAGTCGAAGCAGAGCTGCTGAGTGTAGGTGGTGTGAAGGAAGCGGTCGTTGTTGTCAGGGAAGATCAAGAGGGGCAGAAAGCATTGTGCGCTTATTATACAGTTGAAGAAGGCTTGACGGCGGCAGATTTGAAACGGGCGATCTCCAGTGAGCTACCGGGATACATGATTCCGTCGTATTTCGTCGAACTGAAGCAATTGCCTCTAACGCCGAATGGGAAAATTGACCGGAAGGCGCTGCCAGCGCCGGAAGGGGGAGGCCGCGAATACGTGGCGCCGCGCACCGAACTGGAGGCAAAACTGGCTGCCATTTGGCAGGAAGTGCTTGTTCGGGAGAAGGTGGTAGGCGTAACGGACAACTTCTTCGACCTCGGAGGACACTCCCTGCGTGCGACAACACTTGTCAGCAAAATGCATAAGGAGCTGGGCGCCCAATTCCCGCTTCGCGACGTATTCCGCTACTCGACAGTTGAGGAAATGGCAATAGCTATGAAGCGTTTGGAGATCGGTTCGTTTATGGCTATTCCGGCTGCGGAACCTAGCGAGTACTATCCACTCTCTTCTGCTCAGAAACGTCTCTATATCTTGAACCAGCTGGAAGGAGGCGAGCTGAGCTACAACATACCGGGAGCTATGTTGCTCGAAGGGCAGCTCGACCGGCAGCGGTTTGAAGAAGCGTTCCGCGGGCTTGTAGCTCGTCATGAAACGCTGCGTACCAGCTTTGAGATGGTTGAAGGCGAAGCGGTTCAGCGGATTTACGAAGAAGTCACCTTCCAGGTGGAATATGTGCAGATCAGCGGGGAACAGGCGGAAGAAACGGTGCGCCAATTCGTTCGTGCGTTTGATCTAGCGAAGCCACCACTTCTGCGGGTGGGCATTGCCGAACTCGCGCCAGACCGGCATATACTGATGTTCGATACACACCATATCGTATCGGACGGCGTTTCAATGGACGTACTGATCGAAGAGTTCGTGCACTTGTACAGCGGGGAGTCGCTCAAGCCACTCCGCATTCAGTACAAAGATTATGCAGTATGGCAGCAATCGGACGAGCAGAAAACGCAGCTTGCCAAGCAGGAAGCCTACTGGATTGACATGTTCAGCGGAGAACTGCCAGTTCTGGAAATGCCAACGGACTATCCGCGCCCGGCTATGCAGAGCTACGAGGGCCGTACGCTGCAATTGTTTATGAATATTGAGAAAAGCGAAGGTCTGAAACGGCTTGCAGCTGAAAACGGCGCAACGCTTTACATGGTTCTGCTTGCGGCGTATAACGTGCTTCTGCATAAATATTCAGGTCAGGAAGACGTGGTGGTAGGTACGCCGATTGCGGGTAGAAATCACAGCGATGTTCAGCCGCTGATCGGGATGTTCGTTAATACATTGGCCATCCGCAGTTACCCGGTTGCTGGTAAGACGTTCCTTGACTACTTGAAGGAAATCAAGGAGACAACGCTGGGTGCTTTTGAACATCAGAATTATCCGTTTGAGGAACTGGTGGATAAGGTAAACGTGACTCGTGATTTAAGCCGTAATCCGCTGTTTGATACGATGTTTGCTTTGCAGAATACAGAAAATTTGGAAATTCAGCTTCCGGGACTGCATTTGTCGACGTATGCCAGCGAAGAAATTGTGTCCAAATTCGATCTCAGCTTGGACGTTACGGAGATTGAGGAAGGCTTGGAATATCTGTTTGAATACGCCACGGCTCTATATAAAACCGAAACGGTGGAGAAGTTGGCTGCCCACTACTTGCAGTTGCTTGAATCCCTTCTCTGCAACCCGTCAGCGACAATTTCCGAGTTGGATATTTTGACGGCGGCGGAAAAAGAAGAAATTCTCGGCGCGTTTAACCCGGCGCAGCCGGAAGTGGCTCCTGTGGCAGCGTTCCATCGACTGTTCGAGGAACAGGCGGAACACACGCCGGAAGCGGAAGCTGTCCTCTACGAGAACGATCGGCTTACGTATGCGGAGCTAAACGAGCGGGCGAATCGCTTGGCGACTACGCTGCGTGGAAGCGGCATTGGTCGGGAGACAATCGTTGGCATTCTCGCCGAGCGTTCGGTGGACCTGCTGGTGGCTGTGATGGCCGTCTGGAAAGCGGGAGGGGCGTATGTACCGCTTGACCCGGATTATCCGGCGGACCGTGTGCGGTTCATGCTGGAAGACAGCGGAGCGAAGGTGCTGCTGACGCAAACGCCGCTGCGAGAGCGTGCCGAAGCCTGGCTCAGCGAAGAGGAGCTGGCACTGGCGAAGGTGCTGTATCTCGATGACGAAACGTCATACAGCGAAGATCGGGTAGATGCCCCGATGGGCACTGGTACGGTTTCCGGTATAGACCCCGGCAAGCTAACGGGGGCTGTGAACGGTGGTGGCGAGAGTCATCCAAATGATGTTGATGTTGTCGGTATGGACAGCTTCTATGAAGCTCGTCCGGAGGATTTGGCGTATGTGATCTACACGTCGGGGACGACGGGCAAGCCAAAGGGTGTAATGATCGAGCACCGCAGCCTGGTGAACACGGCAGCAGGCTACCGACGGGAATACCGGTTGGATCAGTTCCCGGTGCGTCTGTTGCAGCTCGCAAGCTTCTCGTTTGACGTGTTCGTGGGTGACATTGCGCGGACGTTGTACAACGGCGGTACCATGGTCATTGTACCGAAGGACGACCGGATCGATCCGTCTCGTCTGCATTACTGGATAGAGCGGGAGCAAGTGTCAATCTTTGAATCAACACCAGCACTGATCGTGCCGTTTATGGAGTACGTGCACGAGCAAGGGCTGGATTTGAGCGGGATGGAGCTGCTGATCACAAGCTCGGACAGCTGCAGCGTGGCAGATTACCGAACCTTACAGGAACGGTTTGGTCCGTCATTCCGCATCATTAACGCTTACGGCGTAACGGAAGCAGCAATTGACTCCAGTTTCTATGACGAGGAGTTGTCGAGACTTCCTCAGACAGGGAATGTGCCGATTGGCAAAGCGTGGTTGAATGCGAAGTTTTACATCGTGGATGCACATCTGAATCCTGTTCCAGTCGGGGTGCTGGGCGAATTGGTTATCGGCGGAGTCGGTGTGGCGCGCGGGTACTTGAACCGTCCAGAGCTGACGGAAGAGAAGTTTGTAGACAGTCCTTTCACCGCGGGTGAGCGATTGTATCGCACGGGAGATTTGGCGCGATGGATGGAGGACGGCAACGTGGACTTCATCGGCCGGATCGACAATCAGGCGAAAATCCGGGGGTACCGGATCGAGACGGGTGAGATCGAGTCACAGCTGTTGCGGGTGGTAGGTATACGCGAAGCGGTGGTGCTGGTTCGAAGTGATGAGAATGGGCAAAAGGCGCTGTGCGCCTACTACACAACGGATATCGAACTGACGGCGGCCGACCTGAAACGAGCAATCTCCAGCGAGTTGCCTGGTTACATGATCCCGTCGTACTTCGTGGAGCTGGAGCATTTACCTCTGACACCAAACGGGAAAATTGACAGGAAAGCTCTGCCGGCACCGGAAGAGGGAGTAAGTGCAGGGCGCGAATACGTGGGGCCACGCACCGATCTGGAGGCGAAACTGGTCTCCATCTGGCAGGACGTGCTCGGGTCAGTTACGATTGGTGTGACGGACAACTTCTTCGACCTCGGCGGTCACTCGCTGCGGGCGACAACGCTGGTCAGCAAGGTGCACAAGGAGCTGCACGTGGACCTGCCGCTACGCGATGTATTCCGGTATTCGACTATTGAAGCGATGGCTGAAGTGATTAGCCGATTGGAACAGCAGGAATTCCTCTCCATTCCGGTTCTGGATAAAAGGGAGCATTATCCGCTTTCCTCTGTGCAAAAACGGCTGTACATCCAGCAGCAGATGGAAGGCGCCGAGCTTAGCTACAACATGTCCGGCATGACGGTTCTCGTCGGACGCTTGGAGCGGAATCAATTCGAGGCGGCGCTCCAAGGATTAATCGCTCGTCACGAAGTTTTGCGAACTGGCTTCGAAATGGTCGACGGCGAACCGGTACAACGGGTTTATTCGGACTTGGAGTTTGCCGTCGAGTATACAAAAGCGACGGAAAGTGAAACGAAAAGCATTGCGGATGCCTTTGTACGTGTCTTTGATTTGGACCGGCCGCCGCTGCTGCGTGTGGGCTTAGTTGAATGGGAAGCGGAACGTCATCTGCTTATGCTGGACATTCATCATATCGTCACGGATGGCATGTCGATGGGTATCTTCATCGAAGAACTGCTGCGCCTGTATAACGGTGAGACACTGGAACCGCTTCGGATTCAATACAAGGAATTCGCCGCTTGGCAGCAGTCCGAACCTGTAAAAGAACGGCTGAAACACCAGGAAGCCTACTGGCTGGACATGCTGGAAGGTGAACTGCCAACGCTTGAGTTGCCTACGGACTTTGTCAGACCTGCCACTCGCAGCTTTGAGGGAGATGTGCTGCCTTTCAGTATCGACAAGCAGATGACCGACAGCTTGCAACGCATTGCCGATGAGAATGGTGCTACCCTATATATGGTGTTATCGGCGGCCTATTCAATCCTGCTCAGCAAGTACTCGGGACAAGAAGACTTCATTGTAGGCACACCGGTTTCGGGCCGCACACATGCCGACCTGGAGCCGCTCATCGGAATGTTTGTCAACACGTTGGCGATTCGTCATTATCCATCCGGGGAGAAGACGTTCCTCGCTTACTTGAACGAAGTCAAAGAAACGATGCTGGGGGCCTACGACCACCAGGATTATCCGTTTGAAGAACTTGTGAAAAAGCTGCAGGTGCCGCGCGATCAAAGTCGCAATCCTTTATTCGATGTCATGTTTACACTGGAAACGAAGGAAGATAACGTTCAAAGCTTCGGGGAAATCCAGATCGAATCTTATCCGGAAACGCATGCGGTTTCCCAATTTGACCTTACCTTGGTCATTTCGCTCTTGGATGAGGGAATGAACGGGCAGTTTGAATATGCGACGAAGTTGTTTACGCGCAATCTGATCGACAATTTCGCTCAAGACCTGCTCGTGATCATCAACCAAATTGCCGAACAGCCTTCGGTAATGTTAAAGGATATTTCCCTGAATGGCCAAACTGAACAGGAGCAAGATGAGCTAGAGGTTATTGATATTATTTTCTAATCCCTTACCCGGCTTGGGTGAAAATGGATCATTTAAGCACGTTATATGCGACATTCGGTATATTGAGGAAGTGGTAATTTTCTTTTTGTGGTAATCTGTGGTGGTTTCACGACTTTTTATCACCTGACAAAAGTATTTAAGTTATGTAACAAAGGGTCCTGATGACAGTTGTCATCAGGACCCTTTGTTTATGAACTTATAATTAATGTTCCTCTGTCCAAATCAGTATGAGGCTATTATAATGAAAGCCTTTAACTGATATAGGATGAGTACTCTGGTATTATGGAATGCACAGTAATTTTTATCTATTTTTCAGACTTAGTATTTACTTATAGTTGTTATATTAACTTAACTATTTAATACAAGAGATATTACTTCATTGAGAGTAGCTGTTGATTATGCCCAAGTTGTAATCGTTTCAACCGGGAGACGATAGGAAGGATAGCCTTCTTTGGCTGCTTTCCCTATGGAGATCAACATGACGGGCTGGAACCGTTCTTTATCCAGGCCGAACGCTTCGGCGATCTGACCTTTGTCATAACCGGCCATAGGGTTGGTATCATAACCATGAGCACGGGCAACGAGCATGAGTTGCATGGATATGAGGCCTGAGTCAATGAGGTTCATATCACGCAATTCGGATGCGTTTATGTTCGCATAATAAGGTTTTACCTGCTGCATCTGCATATCCATGATGTCTTGGGGCATGTACCCAAGTTCCACTGATTTGCTGAAAATCTCTTCCATGTATTCAACGTTGTTGGCATCGTAAAACACGGCAATGACAGCGGAAGACGTTAGTGCCTGTGTCTGGTTAAAAGAGGCCAGTGGTGCAAGCTTCTCTTTGCCTTCGGCACTGTCGATAACAAGAAAACGCCAAGGTTGCATGTTAATGGCCGAAGGGGCACGTGAAGCTTTCGCCAGTATTTCGGTCATCTCCTCGCGGCTGATCTTCACTTCAGGGTCGTAGGCTTTAACGGAATGGCGCTCCAAGACGATGTTATCAAAATCATTTGTTTTGTTGAATTGACCGGTAATTGTGTTCATATTGAAATCTCTCCTCATATCTATATTGGTGAGAGTAGGGTATAAATTATATCTCCATCTGTCTCACTATGAGGATTGTAAACTATGAAGTATACTTTATAGCAAGAAGAAGAAACGGGGGAAATCCATATGAAGATTAGTGAAGTAGCGAACCATGTAAACCTTCCGATATCCACGATTCGTTACTACGAGAAAATAGGTATTATCCCCGATGAACATATGCTGAGAGATCATAATAACTATCGAATATATGCGCAGAGCATTATTCAGCATCTGGAAGTGGTCAAACAATGTTTAGCTGTTGGTTTTACGATCCATGAGATCCAATCTATGATCTCTAAACATGGGTTTTCAAGTAATGATCAAGCGAGCATTATCCAAGGGAAAATATCAGAAATTGAAGAAATACAAAAACAATTAGAGAATTCCAAACAAAATCTGTATGAAATTCTTAAATCGGATATCACGTGTGAGGATGGTTTTGGTAAGTATTAAGCTGGAAGTCCCTCTATAGGTTTTCATTCAGTACGTTCTTACATCATATCGATTCAATCGAGTACATATCGTCCTGTATACGCAGACTACCTGGCTGCCCAGTTTCAACTTTTACCTCCGTGGCAAATACACCAGGCATACGTCCGTCTGGGAACCAGGGCTTCTGTTTATCAATGACAATAAACATGCCTTCTGCATCACCCGTGGGGGAGAATTGTTTTCCGTCTCCGGCAAATGGTTCAAGTTGATAATGCCTATTCAATGTGCTCATCATCTCAGGAACATCATCGACGGGCAGACCGATTTCACTAATACATAACAGATGCTTCGCTTCAAAAGCTTCATCGACTGCGTTATCGAGTGAATGGTGAGCGATAAATTCCATCAAGTTGCCGCTTGGATCATAAAAATAGAAGGCTGTTGCATCCCAGTAAGGGAAATAAAATTCATCCTGTCCATCTTTCGAGAGCAATGGAATGTTACGGTCTTGAGCCCACCTTTTTGCATCAGCAAGTTTATTCGTTGGAATCGTAAACGCTACATGATAGTAGGGCTTCTCTTGTTCTGGCGCCTTCTTGAAAGATAGGACCGAGTTCCCCGCACGGAATGAAACGCATGTTGCATTATCCTCCACAAGATTCAATTCCAGTAGTGTACTGTAAAACTCTTTTATGGCCTCGACCTGATGTGTCAACAAACCAACTTCTCTTATTTTCATTTCAAAATCCACCTTTTAATCTCACCTTTGATTGAAATACTCGATTGTTTTCTCAATAAATGCCTTGGCCGATTGCGTCAGGTAACGGTCGGACCGATGGATGATCTCAAAGTGCCGGTATGGCGGATCGTCTGTAATTCGGATGCAACGTAGCGTGGGCTCATTCATGGCTTGGATCAGAGGATAAGGCAACAGTGTTCCTCCGACGTTGGCTTTGACCAAGCTAATGATGGAGGTTGCAGAACTGGTCTCCATGATGGTATTTAGGGTGAATCCATATTTACGGCAATAGCCGTCGACCAATTCTCTGCCTGTAAATCCTTCGGGAAACATCACCGTTTGGATATCACGCAGCTCCTGAATTTCAATTGTGCTTCGTTCAGCCCAATCATGATTCTCGGAAACGACGAGTACATATTCTTCACTGCACAAAGGAATACGTACAAGCCGCCTATCAGGGGCAGACGTGATCTCGATGCCGATGTCGACTTCATTTTCCAACACTTGATTTACGACATAGATCGAAGAGATAACTTTCAATTGCACTTTGGGGAATCGGGCATGAAAATCTACGAGCAGCGGAGTGATACGGTAATCCAAATCGGATGGAAGAACACCAATCACCAATCGTCCCCGCTGATCATTCCGAAATTCAGCCAACGCATCTTGGGTATTCTGTAAATGCCGGATCATCTGTACACAGTGCTCCAGAAACAGAGTGCCTGCCTGGGTCATCACAATCTTTTTGCCGACACGGTCAAACAAAGGAACACCAAGTTCATCCTCCAATCCACGTATCTGTTGACTCAACGTAGGTTGAGATATGCCAAGTTTCTCCGCTGCCCGTGTAAAATGAAGCTCCTCACACACTGTAATAAAGTTTTCCATTTGACGAATCTCCATGAATTCACCTCTAATCATTGGTTTTAGTAATCATTTTAATAGAAACAATAGTATTGTTCAATCATTATAATGATCCTATACTTAATTCGTGCACCACCCGAAGATCTCTGTCATTAACAAATGGGATCTTTGGTGAAGGCAACGAGACTACTCCCATGAGGTGATTCATAATGAAACTTTTTTATATTGTATTGGCGCTTATTCTGGCTTCACTGAACTTAAGACCGCCGATTACTTCCATTTCTCCTCTGATGAGTACCATACAGAATGATCTGGGTTTGAGCGGCATGACCGCCAGTCTGTTAACTACACTACCGGTATTATGTATGGGCATATTCGCTCCATTCTCTGTAAGACTAAGTAGAAGGTGGGGGAATGAAGGAGCCATTGTGCTGGCTTTAATCCTCATCGGGATAGGTACGGGTTTACGATTGTTCGTAGGCGCAACTCCGTTGATGATGTTCACTTCTTTTCTGTCAGGTGTAGGGATTGCATTGGCAGGGCCACTGTTGTCCAGCTTCATAAAGCAGTATTTTCCTAACCGAGTGGCAGCCATGGTCGGCATCTACTCTACAGCAATGGTGATGGGGGCCAGCATTAGTGTGGGATTATCGGTTCCGCTTCAGCAGACGTTGGGTGGATCTTGGAGAGGTTCTTTGGCTACATGGGCATTACTCGCAGCCATTGCATTGCCGATCTGGTTAAAATTAGCTTGGTCTGCGCGTACAGAGAGACAATCCGGACAAACTTCGGCTGTCATTCATGCCCCACTTCCGGTGAAGAACAGGCGTGCATGGGTGCTGACACTGTTCTTCGGACTGATGGCCGCGATCTTCTATTCATTAACCACCTGGCTTCCGCCAGCCATTCAAAGCCATGGATATAGCCAAGAGACTGCTGGCAACATCCAAACGTTATTTACATTGATATCACTGCCCTCAACGTTATTCATTCCCATGCTTATACACCGATACCAAAGGCGTGTCTTCTGGCTTGTTGGATGTGCGATGTTGGAGTTAACAGGTGTCCTGATGCTGAATCTCTCTGTCAGTCCGTGGCTCGCGGCGATCCCGCTCGGTATTGGTGCAGGGGGACTGTTCCCGATTGCACTCATGTTGCCGATTGATGAGACAAACAATGCTCAGGAAGCTAGCAGCTGGTCGGCTATGACTCAATCTGGTGGTTACATTCTTGGAGCACTTGGGCCGCTGGCGATTGGTTGGCTCCGCGATCTAACAGGCAGCTTTGTGCAAGCATTTTATGGCTTGGCTATCATCATCGTGTTGCAGATTATCGTTCAAGTTGCTATTGGCAATAAAAAAAGTTTAAAAGTTAGCCAGGAGCAGAGCTAAAAGGCATGTAAAGTAAAATGGCTATAGAATTATGATCTTTATACATGATCCAACAAGTCCAGATAGTACTGCCTTAATGCTTTCTGTAAGATGACGGGCTCCATAATCTTAATCGATTTACCATAGCCCGCAAGATATCTCACTATGAAATCAAGCTCGTGAGGTTCATACGAACCGACAAGATACATGTGTCCCATTTTCTCGATGATCTGCATAGATGGGAAATGTTCTTGCTGGAATAGCTCCATCCCGGCTTCGTCAATCAGGCATTTGAATGGAATTGCTTGTTCCGATGGTTTCCATAGAGACTGGGCATCCTGTGAATAGCGTTCATTTACATGAGTTAGAGGTTCAATCTCCGTTGTTTCGGTTGAAGTGATGCGGTCGCAGCGGAATACACGGTAGGCCTGTTTATGCAGATCATACGCCTGGCAATACCAATAGCCTTTCTTGGCATAAAGCGCGATGGGTTGAATGGTGCGGATATTGGTGTTTGCAGAAGATGGCCTTTGATCAGAGGATCTACGCTGATTAGCGTACGTAATCTGGATCACTATATTCTGAACAGCAGCCATCAGCAGAAACTCCAAATGTGCACTGTCGCGGATCTGCTCGGTATGTTGGAAGTAAACCCGGTGTTGGATATTCTCAATATCCTGTCGTTGCTTGTCGGATAACGCGCTCATAAATTTCTCATGAATGGTCCGGAAAGAGACTTGAAAGGGTAAGCTGGAGAAGCTGCGGAGAGCCTGCATCGCAAAATAAAGGGCATGAAGCTCACCCGTATTAAACGAAATGGGAGGCAGTTGCATCTGTTGCAACAGTCGATATCCGCCGTAGCGTCCATATTCGACATAGATGGGCGCACCTAACTCTTCCAATGAAGCGATATCTCTTAACGCAGTTCGTTTGGAGATCTGGAACTCCTGCATGAGATCTTGCAGGGTGAACTGTTGTTTTTGATTAATAAAGCGCAGCATCTGGTTCATACGTTCTGATTTTTTCATATCAAACCTCTTAATGGTGCCATAGATTGGCACCTTTCGTTGTTATAGTGATAAGTGTAATCCAATAGGAACAAGGAGGCAATATAATGAATTTTGAAGTGATACCATTTTTGTCGATGAACGGGGATGCGGCGGCAGCCATTGCTTTTTATGAGGAGTTTCTGGGCGCCAAGGTGATATTCAAGAAAAGTTATAAAGAGATGAAGGAGATGAACCCGGGCTTCGAGTACCCTGCCGGTCAAGATGAGTATATTACACATTCGGTGCTGGAGATCGGGGTTAACAAGGTCATGATTGCGGAAGAAGCAATGGACACGGAGAGAGCTTGGCAGCTGGGGAACAGCACGTCACTATGTATTCAATCCAAGGACAAAGATACAATCGATCAACTGTATCATTCTCTGATACAACATGAGGGTGTCAAGGTACTAGTACCGTATGAACAAAATGAATTCAGCCCAGGATACGGTATTGTACGGGACCCATTTGGCATTGCGATTCAGCTGTGTGTCACTGTGCACGATTTTTAAAATGAGTTCAGGCCCCCGGTTAAGCACTCGGTATGTAAACCTGTAACTAACTTAAAAACATCAAAAAAGAAGAGCCATGAATATCATGCGCTCTTCTTTTTTCGGTTTCTATACAAGGTCGTTCAGTTTGGCAGTGTATAAAGGCGCTAAACAGTTACTACTAAACAGAAATTATGTTACAAATACGTTACAAGTGCAGAAGAGTATCCTTTTTTGCCTTATGTTACGATACGTATAAGTAGATACAGAGATATTTTACGGATAATATAAGTTATAACATCTCTTTTCTGGACGATTTTCTATGAAAAAAATAAACGACAACAGGTGATCCAAAATGCTGCAAATCGGGTATCAATAGTAGAGCCATCTAGAACCTGATGGATACATATGTTGTTATGATTGATTTTTGCTAGTTAAAGGCTGTCTATTATGGAATGAACTGTGGGGGTTATCAAGTGTCTATATTAGATATGGAAAAGAAAGATGTTGTCACCGATGCAATGGTCATCAAGGCGATGGAGAAAAGTCTTGCTATCATTCGATTCGATCTGGATCGCCGGGTAACCTACGTGAATGAAGTCTTTGCCCAGACGATGGGATATACGGTAGATGAGATGTACGGCATGAAGCATCAGCAATTATGCTTCGGTCAATTTGCAAATACCCCAGACTACGACGCTTTTTGGAATAGCATATTTAATGGTGTCAGCTTCCAGGACAAGGTTGAACGCAAGGATGCAAAGGGGAATTCCGTATGGCTTGAGGCGACATATATGCCGGTGTACGATGAGACGAATCAGAAGATACTGGGTGTCTCCAAAATCGCCACCAACATTACCAACCGTCAGAACAACATTTCGGTCGTAGTGAATGAGTTAAAAACGATGTCTCATGAACTAAATGGGCAGGCAGATGTAGGCATTGAACGGAGCCAGGAATTAATGTCCAGTATCTCCTATATCTCAGAGGTGTCGACTTCTAACCGTGCAACGCTGACTCATTTGCAGGAACAGGCCGGATCAATTCAGGGCGTGGTACGAACGATACGCGAGATTTCGTCTCAGACGCAACTGCTCGCGTTGAATGCTGCCATTGAGGCTGCACATGCAGGAGAATTTGGACGAGGATTCGATATCGTGGCCAAGGAAGTTAAGAAACTATCCGCAATGGTGGAGAGTTCGATTAATGAGATTCGTGATAGCGTTACCGGAATAACAAAGGAGATTGGTAATATCACAGGTGGTACCAAAAAAGTAGAAGAATATGTCGAGCAGAGCCAGAAGCAGATTGAGATCGCTCTGAATGATTTTACAGCAATTGCTGCATCGGCTCACTTGTTGGATGCCAAAGCGGAGCATGTGACCAAAATCGTATAAGAATATATAGTAATAGCGGTTCCTTACACAGGAACCGTTTTTTTTGTCGTTCAGTACACAAAAAAACGGGAATTATTGTGATCAAACGGGGACACAATACTTGGGAATACCTGCAGCTTCATCATGCAGAGAAATGTTGGGGTGGGAACATGTGGTCAACAATTGTATCCTACGTGCCGGATTGGACCATATGGGTTCAGGCATTCTTGGTCCTTATCATACCGATCGGCATTACAGTAACCATGCGGTGGATCAATGCCGCCATTAAGCGTGGAACCTTCTCTCGTTCCGAGAAACCCTCCATATCCTCGAAAGATATTTCTCCTGCTACCGCGGGTCAGGGTCAGGGAACCGAAACAGGCCAATATGCCAATATTAAATTAACCGGCAAGTACAATACGGATCTGACCAGTGTAAGAGAAAGCTTTGGTCAAAATGCTGATGTGCACATTCGGGAATTTACCATTAGAGGTACCAATACAAGGGCAGCTGTCATATATACCGAAGGCCTGGTAGATCAAGACTTAATCGATGATCACCTGATTACACCGTTAATGTTGGAAGGCGTTCCAGAGCTTAAGCGGGAGGGGTTCCTGCATCCGGATAATGCGCATTTACTGTCGGCCTACCTGCAAGAGCAATTACTACCTGTCAGTCTGGTTGAGGAGACCAAGTCCCTCCAAGAGGTCGCAGTTGGCGTGCTTTTTGGCAAAAATGCACTGTTGGTCGATGGATTGCCGGGGGCTCTGTTAATTGGAGCTCATAAGATCAAAACACGTGGTGTGAATGAACCGGTGTCAGAGGGGTTGCTCCGTGGCCCCCGAATTGGTTTTACTGAACAGTTAAGTGATAACACAGGTATTTTACGCCGGTATGGTAGTGATCAGAGCCTCTTTATTCAGAAGTATGAAGTAGGTTCACGGATCAAGAAAGATTTGGCTGTTGCCTATATTCAGGATATTGCTGATCCTAATCTCGTGGCGGAAGTCCAAAAGCGAATTGAAGAGATGGATATGGATTCCATGTTGGAATCTGGGTATGTTGAACAGCTCATCGAAGACAATACGCTCAGTCCGTTTCAACAAGTGTTGAATACAGAAAGACCAGACCGGGTGATGGGTGCTTTACTGGAAGGGCGAGTGGCTATTTTATTGGATGGGACGCCATTTGTCTTAATTGTGCCAGTGTCGTTTAGCATGTTGCTCCAATCTCCCGAGGATTATTATGAACGATGGATTCCTGGAACATTCCTGCGAATGCTGCGCTTTATGTCCGCCATGCTGGCCTTGCTCGCTCCTGCGCTCTATATCTCGTTTATCTCGTTCCATCCGGGACTTATCCCAACCAAGCTGGTATTGACGATCATTGAAACGCGGACCGGAGTGCCGTTTCCTTCAATCATCGAAGTACTGATCATGGAACTTTCGATCGAGATATTGAGGGAGGCTGGCATTCGTTTACCTAAGCCGATTGCACCCTCGCTAGGTATCGTTGGAGGTCTGATTATCGGCCAGGCGGCCGTACAGGCAGGAATTATAAGCCAATTCCTGGTCATCGTTGTTGCGGTTACCGCCATATCCTCCTTTACGATCCCTGTCTATAGTGCCGGCATCACACTGCGAATTCTGCGATTTGCTGCCATGTTTAGCGCGGCTATACTCGGATTGTTTGGCGTGGTTATGTTCTTTCTCCTTATATGTACCCATCTGGCGAGGCTCTCGAGCTTTGGCGTACCTTATGTTGCACCAGCCGTTCCTTATCACTTTGGGGAATGGAAGGATTTCTTTATCCGTGCTCCGCTAAATATGATGAGGAAACGTCCCGAGATGTCTAATCCAATAGATAAAGACCGCAAAAAATAAATCAAGCAAATCACGAGGTATGAGGTGGGATGAAGTGAACGGTTCCGAAGGAAATATTAGCACAAGGCAGGCCGTCGTAGTTATTGTAAATTACATGCTTGGCGCTGGGATCCTGACCCTCCCTCGAACGACGAGTAAAGCTGTCGGAACGCCAGATGTCTGGATATCCATCATTCTGTCTGGACTGATTATCACGGGTGTCGGAATTATTCTGGTTACCCTGTGTCGCAGATTTCCGGAGAAAACAGTGTTCCAGTTCACCCGTGAAATTACGGGGAGCTGGATTGCTTACATATTGGGATTCGCCATGATTATGTACTTTATGGTGATTGCTGCATTCGAAATCAGGGTCATGGCTGAAGTGACAGGCATGTATTTACTAGAGCGTACTCCGACATGGGCCATTGTGATGGTGTTTATGTGGATTGGCATATATTTGATCTCTGGTGGACTTGCTGTTATTGTGCGTGTATTTGAGATTATTTTGCCGATTACACTGATTATATTTGTGATTGAAATTTTGCTTAGTAATCAGTTATTTGAGATCGGCAATCTGAGACCCGTACTCGGCGAGGGTATCACGCCCATTCTCAAAGGGTTGAAACCTTCGCTGCTGGCTTACACGGGGTACGAAGTCATGTTTGTCATGACTGCTTATATGAAAAACCCCAAAAAGAGCAATGTAGCCATGAGCTGGGGCATCATCATATCGACTATGATTTATCTGATTACTGTTGTGATGGTTGTAGGCAGTCTGTCACTCGACGGCATCAAAACACGTACTTGGCCCACGCTGGATCTCGTAAGAAGCTTTGAGATTCAAGGTTTAATCTTTGAGCGTTTCGAATCCTTGCTATTGGTCATCTGGATTATGCAGATCTTCTCCAGCTTCACGATCACACACTATTGTGCTTCGGTAGGAATTCGGGATTTGTTTCGTACGAAGAAGATCAAGGTCATTATGTACGCCCTTCTGCCATTGATATATCTAACGGCATTGATGCCGAAAACCGTGGACGAAACCTTTGCACTGGGTGATATGTTGGGCAACTCATCCGTGATTTTATTTGCTACTTTACCTTTGTTGCTGCTGATTATAAGTCTGATACGCAAAAAAGGAGGCAAACATGCATGATTCGTTTTTTTATGCTTTTACGTGTAGCCTTTGCTTTGTCGGTCCTTCTGTTAATATCCGGATGCTGGAGCAGTAGGGAGATCGAGGAACTAAGTGTCTATGTTGGTCTCGGGATCGATATCGCTAAAGAAACAGAATTTGAAAAGGACATCGCTGCTCAGGGAGGAAGGTATCCAAAGAATAATTATATAACGGCTACGGTGCAGATTGCTCCGGGCAGTTCCAACAGTAAACAGAGCGGCCAATCCGGTTCACCTGCTTCTGGAAAGACGTCCTATTCCAATGAACAGCTCACTGGAGATTCCTTGCTGCAAATCTTTCGTCAGTTTGCACTAAGGCGAGATCGTCCACTTATCGGACATCATCTAAAGGTCATCGTTGTCTCTAAGGATATTGCCAAAAAGTATGGTCTGGATCAGATACTGGATTTTGTCCTTCGGGATAACGATATTCGTCCAAATTGTCTGGTGCTGATTAGCCATCATCGCGCTATTGATGTACTGACTTCAGATGATCCTTCCCAGATTCCAGCATTTTATCTTACAGGAATTACCGGTAATTCGTACTTGTCCAATAAAATCCTGGACCCTGTTTTGCTCTCCAAATTAGATGCACAAATGCAATCTGGTTCCAGCTTCTTGCTCCAAAATGTACTGAACTTCAACGGAGAGGACAAATTCTCCGGTGCCAGTATCTTTAATGGGAAAACGACCAAATTCATCGGTGAACTCAGCCAAACGGATCTAGAAGGGCTATCGTGGATCAGACCTAAAGAAAAAGGAGGCATCTTGAAGACATATAATAAAGCAGGATTCACTGTTGTATATGAAATGAAGAAGAAAAAAACAAAAATAATTCCAAAAGTGGTTGGCGATGATATTTCATTCCATGTGAAGACCGAATCCGAAGGCTGGTTGATGGAAGATTGGCGTTCGCCCGAAAGAGAGGAAAAAGGGGATTATCTTAGAGAACTAGAAAAAGAATTTGCTGAACTGGCCGAACAACAGATTCGCCAAGTGTTATACAAACTGCAGCATACTTATAAAGTAGATGTTGCGGATTTTCGGGATAGCCTGCGTATCAAGGAACCTAAGACATGGAAAAGAGTCAAAGACGATTGGGATAACATTTTTAGTACCGTGCCAATCACGTACGATGTGAAGATTACCATCACCAATCCGGGGTCTTCCACCGAATAGCGATGTGTTTCTTTTATGATTTAAATGTTGACACATTCATGATAGATCGCTATATTAGTAAAAAATCATTTTCTTATCCAGAGAGGTGGAGGGACTGGCCCTTAGAAACCTCAGCAACAGATCTGAAGGATACTGTGCTAATTCCAGCGGGTGAAAGCCTGATAGATAGGAGCGTTTGTTTTTATTTGTCAGTAACGGCGCACTCTTTAGGCAGAGTGGGTCTTTTTTGTTTTTTCTGGATGAAGAAGTAGGGGAGCAGCAGGTATGGAGAACAACAACGACAAAGGCCATTTTCAGCGGAAAATGCAGGCACGGCATGTGGTCATGCTCTCTCTCGGAGGAGTTATTGGAACGGGATTATTCCTCAGCTCAGGTTACACCATTCAGCAAGCGGGACCACTGGGAACCATTTTGTCCTATCTGATCGGAGCCATCGTTGTATATCTGGTGATGCTCTGTCTAGGTGAACTGTCTGTTCATATGCCAGAGACGGGAGCATTTCATAGTTATGCTGCCAAATATATCGGACCGGCAACAGGTTACACGGTAGCTTGGTTGTACTGGTTAACCTGGACTGTTGCGCTTGGCTCCGAATTCACAGCCGCCGGATTGCTGATGCAGCGCTGGTTCCCATCGGTGAACGTATGGATATGGAGCGCGGTTTTTGCACTGATGATCTTTCTGTTTAACGCTTTAACGGTGAAATTATTTGCGGAATCCGAGTTCTGGTTCTCATCTGTAAAAGTAGTGACTATCGTAATCTTCATTATTATCGGTGGCGCAGCCATGTTTGGGTTCATTCCCATGGCGGATGCTGAACCGGCTCCATTTCTATCGAATATTACCGCATCCGGGTGGTTCCCTCATGGGGCTACAGCGATATTGATGACCATGCTTGCTGTAAACTTTGCCTTCTCAGGCACCGAGTTAATCGGCATTGCCGCGGGTGAGACGGAGAACCCGGAAAAGACGATACCAAAGGCTATTCATACAACGCTGTGGCGTTTGGTTATTTTCTTCATCGGAACGATTATTATCTTGTCGGCCTTGCTACCCATGTCGGATGCCAGTGTACTGGAAAGTCCGTTTGTAGCGGTAATGGAACGGGTGGGCGTACCTTATGCAGCAGATATTATGAACTTTGTTATTCTGACGGCGATTCTCTCTGCTGCCAATTCAGGCCTATATGCATCTTCACGGATGCTCTGGTCTCTGGCTGACAAAAAAACGATCTCTCCGTGGTTTGCCAAATTGACCAAAAGCGGGGTACCCCTGAATGCACTTCTGATCAGTATGGTAGGTGGTGCGCTGGCCTTGCTGTCCAGCATCATTGCGCCAGGTACGGTGTATATTACGCTGGTTTCCATTTCAGGTCTGGCTGTCGTTGCGGTATGGATGAGCATAAGCGCTTCCCAATACATGTTCCGCAGACAATATATCCGGGAAGGCCATGCGGTCAAAGATCTGGTCTACCGCACACCACTCTATCCGGTGGTACCGATTGTTTCATTTATATTATGCCTGGCTTCATGCATAGGTATTGCTTTTGACCCGACGCAGCGAATTGCGCTGTATTGTGGGGTTCCGTTTATCGCAGTATGTTACGCTGCTTATTATCTGACAGAACGTGTGAATAAGAAAAGAGGACAAGTACATGACGCAAGCACAACAGACTAACCCGATAGAACAGATCCTTCGTGAACATCCGGTCATGATTCTGGATGGAGCGTTGGCAACGGAACTCGAACAGCATGGATGTGATCTGGATGATCCACTATGGTCTGCTCGTGTGTTGCTTGAGAATCCGGATGTTATTGTTCAGGTTCATGCAGATTATTTTCGAGCAGGAGCCGATTGTGCGATTACATCCAGTTATCAGGCAACGGTGGATGGTTTCAGCAAGAGAGGAATTGGAGAGCAGGAAGCGTTGGATCTGATCCGCAAGACGGTGGAACTGGCTGCACAGGCGAGAGATGAGGTGTGGGCAGAAGTGCAGAGTAGACTAGTAGGGAGAGAAAGCTCGACAGGTCAGCTTGTAGAAGCTCCTTCGGTACGTTCCGAGGCCGTGGAGAATGAGGAGCATTTAACAGAACGTACAGGGGATCGCGAAGCAGACAGTCTTCGTCCACGTCCAATTATTGCTGGGTCCGTTGGACCGTACGGCGCCTATCTGGCGGATGGTTCTGAGTATGTGGGTCATTACGGCGTGTCGGATGAGACGCTTGCCGCATTTCACCGTCCGCGTATGGCGGCGCTGCTTGAAGCGGGTGCTGATATTCTGGCGTTTGAGACCATTCCATCCTTGCAGGAAGCACAGGTGCTGGTTGATTTACTGAAGGAGTTTCCTCATGCGTATGCCTGGTTATCTTTTTCTTTAAAAGACGGGACAAGCATCAGCGAAGGTACACCGCTTGAGGTATGTGCACAGAAGTTTGGCTCCGAGCCGCAGATTGCGGCGATTGGCCTGAATTGTGCTCCGATGGAAGTGGTGACGGAAGCAGTGGGCATTTTGAGCCGTGCGAGCGACAAACCTGTTATTGTGTATCCGAACTCGGGAGAAGTATACGATGCAGTGACGAAGACGTGGAGTGGACAGGGTACTTGTGGCAGCATGAGGGACGCATCGGAGCAGTGGGTTGCTGCGGGCGCGCAGATTATTGGCGGCTGTTGCCGCACTACGCCACATCAGATTGGTGCACTTGCGAAGAAGTGGCGGAAATAGTTCATATCATGATAATAAGCCCTTCCACATCCTATAGAGGTGTGGAAGGGCTTGTTTTATTGTGTTAAGGCATCCTTATTACATTATTCGATAACCAGCATACGTGGCGATGCTTCCCGAATGATTCTTGAAGAGAACCATGAGCCAAGACTGGCTGCAATGATGCTTAGACAGGTGAACAGTACCATTCCACCCCAATGCAGGATCAGTGGAAGTTGTACGATACCATAACCGGAAAGGATCATTTCGAGTAGAAGAGGCAGCAGATATACGCCGACGAAAATACCCAGTATGGCTCCCACGGAGGACAGTATGAACATTCCCATGGTGAGCGACAACCGGATTTGGCGAGATGTCATTCCCAGCGATTTGTATATTCCGTACGTTCTGCTTTCTTTACGAATATTGATTCTACAGGTACTGAAAATAATGATGAACGTCACAGTGATAAACAGCAATCCAATCAGGCTCATCGGATAGATCAGGATGTTCGCGGCTTCCGCGTAAACCGAATCAAGCAATGTCTTCTGAGTGACTACTGAAGCAAAATCTTTAAATTGCTCATTTAATTCCGAGGCAACCTTACCCACTTGTGCCATATCGTTCACATTGATGAAGATAACATCAAATGCACTATAACCGGGGTTCACACTTCTCATGGCATCAATGGTGATTCTGCCTGAAACAGACATGTTGGCGATCGCTTGATAGATGCCTGTGATGAGGAATGTACGCTTTTCTCCTTCAATATAGATATCGATAAGATCACCGAGATCTTTATTTGATGTTTTGGCTACACTTACACCAATGGCAATTTCATTCGCATGTTGTGGGTTAACCCCTTTTAACGTTTCGAATCCAAGTTCCTGATAACTCCCGTCCAGTACACTCAAGTTGAGACTGATGGATTGGCCCTCTACTGATGCCAAAGACTCCGGGCTAATTACACCCGTTGTGTTCCCTTGCCAGCCTGCATTACTAATCCGTGTATCCTCTTCTAACGTTTGTTTCAATTCAGTCTTTGGAAAGGTACCTTTGTTCACGACTACTGCTGCGATATTGGAATTGTCATATCCCCATTTAGCTGCGGTCTGTTCAATTCCGGTTATACTGGTCAGCAGAACATAACCTAGAACAAGTACGGAGGAAGCCATGGTGGTTAGCAGGAGTGTTAGAACAGAGCTTTTGGTGTTTTTGAACACATGTCGGAATCCAAGCACGGTGGTCACAGGCAGTCGTGTAAATCCGATCCAGTGCGCCCATGGCGAATTCATTTTCCCAGCCATCCGGCTGTGATCTGTCTCCGACATACCATAACGAATAGCCTGCACGGGCTGTATGCTGCGTGCCTTTCTGGCAGATAACACAGTGAACAGAATCACTAGAGCAAATAGTAGTACGCCGGCCAGTATGGCCGCATCCAATCCTTGGACTGGAATGTTCTGATTCCCCACTCGAAGAGAGGATACAGAAATATTAATGATCCATTTGGATATCCATATACTGAGTGCAAGTCCTGGGATAATGGCTACGATGGATAACAATGCATATTGAATAACATAGGTGCCTATCGTTTTTCGGGAAGTCAGACCTAGTGATTTGAGGATTCCTATCGTTCTGTAATTGGCCAGGATGGCATCTGCAATCGTAAACCCGATGGTCATCAAAGCGATGGAGAGCATGACAACACCCATGAATATCATGATGAATCCAATAACCTGATTGATGATCAGATAGAAAGAGGCAATCGCCTCGAACTCCATTTTGGATTCCAGAAACGGAATACCTGTCTCACGATTGTATCGTTCCCAATACACCGAATTCATGCTGTAATCGTTAAAATGGATGCCCATCATACGATTCTCGTTGCCAGTAAGTGTAGCGAGATCATGTTGATAATCGGTAGGATTCATCCAGACCCGTGCTGTATTGGAGAAGGGTGCCCCGTATGGTACATCGATCACAATACCCGATACATTCAATTCGAGTGTGCTTGAGCCGGTTTTGAAGCCAATGGTATCACCTACCGAAATATGATAGGTAGTTGCCATGGACGTTGGAATCCAGACGGAGCCTTGTTCGGGCACTGTGTCGGGCGTTCCACTTGAGAAAATTAGTTCATCCACACCCCAGGGCGGTGGAGGCGTATTAAACATGTACAGGTAGATGTTAGGGATGTGAGTTTCATTCAAAATGATGCCTGACAATGTACGATACGTTAGCAAAGGGGACACCTGAACTCCATCCTGAGAAGCCCACCAGTTGTGCACAGCGTCAGGGTCATTGAGCCCTTTTTCAAACGTCAGGATCTGATGAGATCCATGAGTTCGGGTATGCATTTCATAAAACTGATTGCCTGTGTTCGCCAGAATGACAATAGCTGTAGATACAAGAAGTGTCGAGAGAAGCAGGAGCAGCGCAATCAGCGCATTTTGTATTTTGTTCCTACTCAGATACGACAAGCTAAGTTTAAACATGACCGCCATCGTTATTCCTTCCCCGTAACCAAAGCGAAGATAATCGCTTCACGATCCTGAATTTGATGTTCGTCATAGGTGTCGAACTCAAGGATTCCGCCAATCTTGCCGTCCAAAATGTAGATCAGGCGATCAGCCCGACAGGCGGCCTTGATATCATGCGTCACCATAACAACGGACTGTCCTTTCTGGTTGAGATCCGTAAGGATATCGAGAACAGCTGTGCCGTGTTCCATATTCAAGCTTCCGGTCGGTTCATCCGCAAAAATGATATCCGGCGAATTGATCAAAGCCCGTGCAATGGCAGCTCGCTGCTGCTGTCCTCCGGAAGTTTGGGAGGGGAGGCGGTTACGCTGTCCATCGATATCCATGGCATTCATCAGCTCAGCAGCGCGGGATTGGATGTCCTTCGTTTTGTTTCCAGCGATATATCCCGGTAAAGCAATGTTCTCTTTGATGGAAAGGTCTGGGACGAGATTGATGCTCTGATAGATATAACCAATCCGGCGGGTGCGGAAGTCGGACATTGCCCGTTCACTGTAAGCGTCAATCCGCTGGTCGCGAAAATAGACCTCACCTGCTGTGATCTGGTCCAGTCCGCTTAGCAGATATAAGAGGGTTGATTTGCCAGAGCCAGAGTTACCCATGATGACCGTGAATTCTCCTTCATAGATGTCGAGATCAACATTACGGATGGCATGATATTGTTGACTTCCGCTGTTGTACGTTTTGCACAGATTCTGTGCACGGATAATCACTTTTTTGGACAAGTCGAATCACTCCCGAGTGCAGTATAGGATTCATTCTAGAGGAGGGATGTTGAGGAAGCCTTATCAAATTATGAATAAAGTATTACAGCTGTGTAGTGTGGGCTCAGCAGATCGGCAGATAGAACCGGAAGGTTGTACCTTGTCCTTCTTTACTAGTAAAGGAAATATGGCCTCCATGTGCTTCAATAATGCTTTGGCAGATGGAGAGACCCAGCCCTGTACCTTCCTGAACACGTTGTTCTGCATGGCTCGCCTGGCCTCTGAAGTAACGCTGGAAAACAAACGGCATGTCCTGTACACGTATTCCCTGACCCGAATCGGCAATCGTCACTTTCAAGTGCCCGGATTCCAGTTCCATATCAATACGTATCGTGTCTCCTGGAGCTGTATGCTTGAGGGCATTGGCGGCAAGATTGGAGATCACCTGTTCAATTCGAGTGGGGTCGATAGCGATTAACACATTGGGGATGTAATTGGGTTCTTTATAGATAAGCCCCTTTGTTAGGACAACATGTTCAATCGGTTTCAACATCGTCTCCAGTATAGGCCCGCTGTACATTTCATGGGTTTCCACCGAAATTTGCCCCAATTCCTGAAGTGCATGAACCAGCAGATCCTCCACAAGGCGTGCCGTTTTATCCGTATGGGTTCGCATGACTCTCATATATTCCATCAGCGTCTCCTGATCGTTGCATAGTCCTTCCTCAATAGCTTCTATGTATGCTTTTATTGTTGTAATTGGTGTTTTAATATCATGAGATATATTGGTGATGAGTTCTTTTTGTGCTTGTTCCTGCTGAATACGCTGCTCGCTCATATGTTTAATCTCCGTACGCATGAGATCAAACATGGCATATACTTCGAGCAATTCATCGTTCCGGTTGTACTGGATTTTTTCTTCATAATTGCCTTTAAGCATGGATTCCGCATGTTGCTTCAATTGATGGATGGGAGAGAGCAGGTGTTTGTCCAGTTTTCGTTTCATCCAGAATAGAAATAAGCTCAGAATCAGTGACAGGAGCATGAGTGCGCTAATCAATATAACCGGAAAAGTCATCGATTGCTGAACCGTAACCATGGCTTGGGGGATGGAAAAGATAGCATTGCCGATCTGACTTCCCATCGGTCCGTCCATCACGGGAAACGCAATATCAAGCAAATCGTTACCGTCCGCGGCCTGCGTGGCATGATGCAGATCATAATGGAGAGCTGAACGCAGATTAACTTGCGTTCCTTCAGAGGTGGGGTCGGAGGACAGAATGACTTTTCCATCCAAGTTTAGATAGGTAAGCAGAACCCCGGTATCTCTGGCGGCAGAACGTATGTCTTCACGAATAATTTGTTCATTGAGATGCTGATGATTTTGCTCCAAAGTGAGTAAGATCGGATTGACCTTGAGTCGAACCTGATTCAGGGAAAGATTGGATTCGCCTGAATTTCGATCTTGTAACAGCATCAGCGACAGTGCAAGGATACTTGAAACGATAATTATGAGAAGCCCAAGTGTTGTTAACAACCATCGTCTGGACCAGCTGTTCAATGACATGTGGGAGCCTCCAATCTCACTTATTCGTAATTGAATTTGTAACCGACACCCCATACGGTCTTCAGAACGGTCGGATGCGAGGCATCTGCCTCGATTTTTTCACGCAGTCTGCGAATGTATACGGTTACGGTATTTTCATCACCGTAGGTTGCATATCCCCAGATGGCGTCGAGCAACTGGGCTTTGGAGAATACCTGATTCTTGTGGCTTGCCAGATAATGAAGTAATTGGAATTCCTTGGCAGACAGAGAAACTTCCGATCCGTCTAAGGTAACTTTATAGGCTTTTTTATCAATCACCAGGTTTCCAAGATGCAGAAGATCTGTTCTGTCTCCAACGGATGTCATGCTGTCATAACGCCTGAAGTGGGCATTAATTCGTGCTAACAGTTCGCTCAGCGAGAAGGGCTTGGTCATATAGTCGTCTGCTCCAAAGCCAAGACCAAGTACCTTATCGGTATCACTGCCTCTGGCACTTAGAATGAGTATGGGGATATTGTTGCGCCGTCTGATCTCTCGACAGACCTCGATCCCGTCCATGTCCGGAAGCATGATATCCAGAATGATGTAGTCTGGTTGAATAAGCTCCATAATCTGAAGTCCATCTTGTCCAGTGGCTGCCACGGCTGCTTCATATTGATTTTTGGTTAAATAATCTCGCAGAATGCGCGAAATATCGGATTCATCCTCGATGATGAGGACTTTGCGCTGGTGGATTAGCATATGTATCGCTCCAGTATGATAGATGGGAATTCAATGAGATATATGAATTAGGTAAGGTGACAGTCTTTATAATTGTACAGTCTTGTTCTGTTGGAGTCACATGAAAAAATATTAAAGTGTACTTCATTCTTATATAAAACGTTCTGACTTCCAGTCGTACTGAGAGTTGATCATAGTTCAATGTATTAAAATAACCCATGAACCTCTTTAAGGTCATGGGTTTCTGATACTGAACATCATACATGCTCCAGATCATCGATAGGCTCATGCTGCTTGGATTTGAGATACTCCGCCGGAGACACACCGAAGTGCGCCCGGAATACCCGGTGGAAATAGGAGTAGCTTGCAAAACCGCAGGATTCCGCAATATGCTCCAGTGTCATTTCACTGTATTTCATTCGTTCCAGCGCTGCATTCAGACGGATCTCAATCGCATATTGAATCATGGTCTGATTGTAGTGCTCCTTAAATAAACGGACTGCACGTGACAGACTGAGTCCTGCATAACGTGCCGCTTCATCAAGCTTGAACGTAACCGTGGCATGCTCCTCAATAAAACGTTTTAACTTTAGCGCAGAGGAAACTGCCCGATCGGTCTGAATATTCTCTTTAATTGCCCGGTCGATATAAAGACATAATCCGCGCAGTAACGCATCCTTTAGCTCTGCATTTTCCTCAAGAGGTCCGCGACGTTTCTCAAGTAACATATTTCTCCACAGGCTGATGAGCTTGTCATCCAGTCCAATTCGGCTCACGGTAGATCGATGCTGCTTTTTCCACCAGTTCTCGATCCAGCTGCCCTCGCAGAACAAATAATAATCTCCGCTGGACAAACGTCCCTCCTTATGCGGTTCATCTACAACGAGATGATAATCGTCACCAGGCTTTAAGAGCAGCAAGTCCCCGCTCGTCATCCTGAATTCCTCATCCTGTACATACACTTTGCACGAGCCTTCGGTCTGCAGACGGAACAGATAGGTTTGCAGCTCGCCCTTCATATTATGAGTGAACGCTTTATAGTGGTATGAGTAGTCACAGATCAGTACAGATGTCTCTAACGTATCCAAAGATAAAATCCCCCAATATGTACATCCTGCATGTATTCAAATGGGCTACATTCGATTGATGCAAAATGATGGAAATAAAATTTGATCAGATAGTTCATGTTCTGACTATATTGTATATGTTCATTCTAGCCTGTTTTGCGTTAGGATGATACCAGATAGAGCAATGAAAGCAAATTTGAGAACAGAGGTGTATCCTACATGAAAAAACTTAATATTGGTTTGCAATTGTTTACACTCCGTGATGAAACTGCAGCAGATTTTCGTGGTACGTTGCGTAAGGTAGCGGCCCTTGGATATGAAGGTGTGGAGTTTGCCGGATATGGCGATATTCCAGCTGAGGAAATGAAAGCGCTACTAGATGAACTTGGACTGAAAGGATTCAGCAGCCACGTTTCACTACATGCGATGCGTGAAGACTTGCAGAAACAAATCGATTACTTGAAAACAATTGGTGCACAATATATCATTTGCCCTTACCTGATGCCAGAAGATCGTCCTGAGAATGCAGAAGGTTGGACCAAGCTATTCGCTGAGTTACAACAATATGGAGCTGAAGCAGCGAAACAAGGGTTGATCTTCGGATACCATAACCATGACTTTGAATTCCATGGTCAGGTTGGCGATTCCAATGCCTTTGATGCCATGTTTGCTCAAACATCACCGGAAGCAGTAAAAGTTGAAATGGACGTATGTTGGGTACAATTTGCGGGACAAAATCCGATCGAGTATATTAATAAATATGCGGGTCGCTTGCCGCTGCTTCATCTGAAGGACTTCAGCAAAGACGAACAGGGCCAGATGAAAACACTGGAATTGGGACAAGGTTCGGTTGACCTGCCAGCTGTTATTGAAGGCGCTACGAATGCAGGCGTGGAATGGCTGATCGTGGAACAAGACGTATGTCAGAACCCTCCGCTTGAGAGCGTATCCAACAGCTACAACTGGTTGAAAGAAAACTACCTGAATCAATTCTAATGGACCATCGAACCATGAAAAATGTGAATCTATTTGTCAAAGGAGACTTATGTACATGAGTAAAATTAAAGTTGCTGTATTCGGCTGTGGAGCCATTGCCGAGCGCAGACATATTCCAGAGTACGCTGCCAATGAGAACGTAGAACTTGTCGCTTTTGCCGATCCGGTTGTGGAGCGTGCGGAGAAGATGGCCGAGACTTACGGCGGTAAAGCGTATTCCAGTTACGAAGAATTGCTTGCAAACGAAACAGTGGATGCCGTTAGTGTGTGTACACCAAACTATCTGCATGCGCCAATGGCGATTGCTGCTGCAAATGCAGGCAAGCATGTATTGGTTGAGAAACCAATGGCAGTATCCACTGAAGAAGGCGAGCAAATGATCGAAGCTGCCAAGAAAAATGGCGTGTATTTGATGGTTGGACACAACCAGCGTTTGATGCCTCCTCACGTAAAAGCAAAAGAAATTCTCGACTCCGGCAAACTCGGTAAAGTCCTGAATTTCCGTACATCATTTGGTCACCCGGGTCCGGAAGGATGGAGTGTGGACGGAGCTGAAAGCTGGTTCTTCCGTAAAGAAGAAGCGATTATGGGCGCTATGGGCGACCTGGGCGTGCACAAATCCGACTTCATCCGTTATTTGCTGAATGATGAAGTATCTGAAGTGGCTGGTTTCATCAGCACACTGCACAAGGAAGGTACTAAAGTTGACGATAACGCAACTTGTTTGCTGCGTATGAAGAGCGGAGCGATCGGAACGCTCGTAGCAAGCTGGACTCAATACAGAGCTGGAGACAACAGTACAGTGCTGTGGTGCGAGAATGGTGTTATGAAGATCGGAACAGTGGAAGGCGATGAAGTTATCGTTGAACTGACCAATGGTACAGTTGAGACGTACAAAGTTGGTGCCATGGCTACCAATGAGAAACAAGTACCGAGTGGTGTCATTGACGCATTTGTAGAGTCAATTGTAACGCAAACACCTCCAGCGATTTCCGGAGAAGAGGGATTACGTTCCCTGCAAGTGATCCTGGCAGCATTCGAATCCGAGAAAACAGGTCAGATCGTTAAACTGTAATCCAACCGAATGACAGTGCAATTTCTAACATTCTATATGGCTTAATCTATGATATAAAGGACTTACCTTCAGAGATGTGCTCTGGGGTAAGTCCTTCTGTATTTGTTGATGAATGATTAATTTTCTTTAGATGCCAGCCGGTACATCGCTGCCCAGATCCAGCCATGTTATTTCAGCAGGAGTCAGCGTGATGCGGGAACCTTCGTCACAGGACAGCAGCTCCGCCTGATTCTGGGCTCCGATCAGCGCACAGGTTGGGAACGTTTGATTCAATACATAAGCGAGTGCAATTTGAATGGGTGATGTTTTCTTCGAATTAGCCAATTGTTCAGCCCGACGCAACCGTTCCCAGTTGCCATCACTGTAGAATACACGCACCAGATCTTCGTTATCCCGAACTTCAGGTGTGAATCTTCCAGTGAAGAAACCACGTGCTTGGGAGGACCAGGATAGCAAGGGCAGCTTGGATTGCTCATGCCATGCCAGCGTCTCTGCATCTGCTGAAACACAGCCTTCCCAGAAAGGCTCGTTGGCTTTGGCGAGACTTAGATTCGGACTGCTGAAGGTGAAGCCCTTCAAGCCATTCGCCGCAGCGTAAGCATTGGCTTCCTCGAGCCGCTGCCAGGTCCAGTTGGAGGCGCCAATTGCGCCGATTTTACCGGATTCAATATGTTCGTTCAGTGCTTCAAGAATGACACTGACAGGGGTATTGGGATCATCCCGGTGCAATGCATACATCTCTACGTGATCTGTCTGAAGACGCTCCAGACTTTCCATCAAGTCACTGCGGATGGCATCAGCGTTCACACGTGGTCCATTCTGGTCATGATGCGCACCTTTGGTGAGAATGACGATCTGGTCGCGGTTACCACGTTCCTTCATGTAACGACCAAGGACTTCTTCACTCTGTCCACCACAATAGATATGTGCTGTATCTACAGTGTTACCGCCAATCGACAGAAAAGCATCCATGTTCGTAGCTGCTTTATCGTAGGCATTATGCACGAAATAATCGGTTCCTTTAATCAATCTGGAGACACGTTTACCTGCACCAGCAATTTCGATATATTCCATAAGTCAGTTCATCCTCTCAATTATAGTGTAATTCGTGTACGTTCTTCCGCTGAACGAAGGCAAGCTTCCAGTACTTTCATATTAGCTACCGCATCGGAAGGGGCGAAGCGCAGATCCTTGCCCTGAAGTACAGCACGTGCCATATCATCTCCCTGTAGAGAGTAGTGGTTCACTTGCGGAACTTCAATCTCTCTGCGTTCACCACCAGCCGTTACATAGAAGTTGGAACTGCGGCCCTGTCCGCTGATATATGCCGAAGGGACTTCAATAATCCCGTCGGATCCCAATACCTCCAGCGTGTTGCGGAATGCTGCCCACATGCTGCTGTCAAACGTCACGCCAACGTGATTATCGAATTCCAGCAGTCCGGAAGCCATCATATCGACTTGATCATGCTGTGGGGAGAACATGCCAATAACGGTAACTGCACTTGGTTCTTGACCAAGCAGCAGACGTGCTACGCTGATGGAATAACATCCGATATCATACAGTGCACCTCCACCCCACTCTTTCCGAAAGCGGACATTGCCGGATGCATTGGAGTTATTAAATGAAAATGTGCTGTGCATACCACGAATCTCACCAATCTCACCGCTGGCAATGATATCCCGGATCTGCTCATATCGTGGATGATGGCGGTACATGAATGCTTCAGCCAGATGCACACCTGCATCTGCACAAGCTCGAACCATCTCCTGAGCTTCCTGCGCTGTCAGAGCCATTGGTTTTTCACACAAAATATGTTTGCCTGCTTCAGCAGCACGGATCGTCCATTCCCGATGCAGATGATTCGGCAGTGGGATATATACCGCATCAATGGAATCATCCGCGAGCAAAGCTTCATAACTGCCATAAGCCTTGTCGATCCCGAGTTGATCAGCCGTCTGCTTGGCTTTATCTTCGTCCCGACTGGCAATCGCGGTTACTTCATTCAACTCGGATTGCTGCAAGCCTGGAATGACGGATTCCACAGCAATGCTAGCGCTACCAAGAATGCCCCAACGCAATTTTTGAACTGAATTCATGTGTTGTATCCTCCTGTGTATGAATGTATATTGTGATTATAAAGAATAGACCAATGAAATAAAATGATAATATATTGAAGTTAGTTAACACAATATTGTTGATCAAGGAGAACCGGCTATGATGAGACAAACCGTATTGCTTACCCTGCAGGATATTCCATATTTTTGTTATCCCGAGTCCGTTGGACATTATATGGACCACGTCCAGCATGCCGTGTTGCGTGAGGCTGGCGCACTGAACAACTTTAATATTCACTACGTCGCTTCGGGCAAGGGATATGTGGAAGTGGACGGGGTGGTGCATGAGCTTCGTGCAGGTCAGGCGTTTCTCTATTTCCCGCAGCAGCGGCAGCATTATTATAGTAGTGAAGATGATCCATGGGATGTGCGATGGCTTCATTTTTACGGTGAACGTCTGCATGATTATATGATCGAGCGGGGGTTACATCGCAATCTATTGTGGACACTGCGGCAACGCAGCTCTTGGGAAGAGGCTCATCTGGCCTTGCTCACTGAGGCGGAACAGAACACGATGCTGCGTCCGGCTCAGCTATCCACACTGACCTATGCCGTACTCGCCGAGTTCGTGCAGCATGCAGTACCTTTAAAGAGCACACGTACCACAAGTAAGGCGGAGAGTCGGGTTCTTGCACTTCTTCCACAGATGCAGCAGGAGGCCTGTCAACCTTTCCTGTTACAGGACTGGGCGGATCTTGCAGGTGTGAGTTCGTATTACTTTTGCAAAATGTTCAAGAGTGCTGTGGAGATGACGCCCATGGAATTTATCACTCGTTCACGACTACAGATGGCAAAGCAATGGTTACTCGAACGGCCTACGGCCAACATTGGACAAATCGCGGAGGAAGCGGGGTATCCCAATGCCAGTTATTTTAACCGCCAGTTCATGGCCCATGAGGGGATGACACCTACGGATTACCGCGGATTGTATCACAATTAACCGGTATCCTTTCGTTTTTGCCAGCGCTTGAGGCATAGTGGTTTGACAGAGAGCTCAATCAAGTCTATTATGGATAAATTAAATCCGTATATAATGAGGTGCCCTCATGAAATATTCAAAAGCGACAAATTATGCTTTGCATACGATGCTTCATCTTGTAAGTACTGCCCCTGAGCAGCTGGTTAGTGTACACCAACTTGCAGAATTGCAGAAGGTATCACCAACGTATCTGTCCAAAATTTTGACCAAATTGGTTAAGGCGGGCATGATCGAATCGACTTCTGGCGCCAATGGTGGCTACCGGCTTAGTCGTAAAAATCCTGATCCTTCTTTCCTGGAGATCATTCATGCGATTGAAGGTCAGGCGTCCCTGTTCGAATGTTCCCAGAATCATAACGCAGGCTGTTTGATCCAGCAGGTGATGGTGCAGGCGGAAGAAGAGATGGAAAGTTTTTTGAACAATAAAAAAATGTCGGAACTGGCTTCCCAGATGAAGGGTGCACATTCCCTGTAACTTGCAGATAGAAGTGAAGCTTCAATGGACGCTGTTACCCTCGTCTGGCACATAGGTTTATCCAGATCTTTCCCCAACCTCGTGAGAGGTAAGGAAAGATTTTTTGTATCGTTGTACCTAATAGAAGCCGAATGGTACAATAAGGAAGGTATAGTATGCATACATACATGATCCTAATCTTACATCACATTTTACATCTCTGGAGGGACAACACATGAGCCAATCAACGATCACAGGACTGGAACAATTGCTCGCGCTGGAAAACATTCGGAATACCAAGGCACGTTATTGCCGCTATATTGATACAAAACAGTGGGATACCTTGGGTGATGTGTTTGCTCCGGATGCAGTGGCCGATTTCAGCACAGAAGGCAATCCAATTCCGGTATTAACAGGCCGTGATACGATCGTACAAGTATTCCGTGATCTGGTGGATGTGGCCGTAACCGTGCATCATGTTCATAGCGCCGAAGTTGAATTTGTATCCGAGAACGAAGCAAAGGTCATCTCCCCAATGGAAGATTGGGTCACGTTCCCGGAGGGCAATGAGAATAAATCCTTCCACGGATTTGGGCACTACCACGAAACTTTTGTCAAAATTGACGGCCAGTGGTACATCAAACATACAAGTCTGAAACGTCTTCGTTTGGACCTGCTTGAATAGGATAAGGATGGATAAAGATCACTTACAGAGGTTCGGTGCTGTAAGTGATTTTTTGGTTACCATGGAGACGAGTATTGTTCCGAAATTCGATATCAGACAAAATGTGAGTGCTTTATGTGAATTGTAAGATTATTTTACATAAAATTGAATTAATAGCATTGACGTTCCAAAAGTCATGGGTTAAGATATTCACAACAAAACAATTACATTTTATTACACAAATTGAAACTTAGGGATTTAATTCTCTCATATTTTATGTATATTTCCGCTTGGCTAATTTGTTAATCAGAGGATGATGCCATGAACTGGTACGCATTGTTTGTACATACAGGAAGCGAAGAAGTCATTAGGAAATACCTACATATGTATCTAGGAACCTCCATCCGAGTTTTAATCCCCAAGAGAAAAGTTCCGGAGAAGAAATCGGGTATTTTTGAAGCCTGTACCAAAAAAGTCTTTCCTGGTTATGTATTAATTCAAGTCAACATGTCCGCCGAAACATACCACTTAATCTGTTCTATTCCTCATATCATTAAAATGCTGGGAACTAATGCAAGCTGCACGCCAATCCCGGATCATGAAATGACCACATTGCTTAACCTCATCAATCCGGAAGATATTATCGATTATTCAACCGTATATATGGAAAATACCAAAGTTGTGGTGCTGGATGGCCCATTGATGGGAAACGAAGGCATCATTAAGAAGATTGACAAGCATACACGCAGAGCAAAGGTGTGGCTTCATCTAACAGGCTACGATGAACCCAAATTAGTTGATTTGGGTGTTGAAATTTTATATGCAACACAAGAAAAATGAGTACTCAGACATGTTATGGTCACATACGACAACCAAAACCGGAGGAGCAGAATGAAGCTTAGGCACATTATGCAACCAAGGGAGTCATATGCATAAACACTGAAATACACATTGTGTATCAACAGGGCGAAGCCATGTACGTTGAGCAGTCATCACTACATGTTGTTGAATAAGGTATTTCTGTGACAGTAAAGCGCAAACAAGCGGCTGAACTGTTTTTTTGTTGTCTTCAGGAAATTTATTGTTTTCAGAGAGGGATGCTCACCTTGGATTCAGGAAAGGAAGACGTGATGCATGAGACAAATGACCATTCGCGGTATCGGCATGTATGTGCCGGAATCCGTGTTGACGAATCAGGGGCTGGAGGCCATGGACATTAACGCCAATGCGGACTGGATCTACCATAACCTTGGAATCCGCGAACGAAGAATCTCCCATAAGCATGAGTACACCAGTGATTTGGCATTGGAAGCTGCGAGACAAGCTATAGAGCAGGCTGCGATGGATGCCGAGGATATTGATATGATCATTATGGCGACCTTCACACCGGATCGTTTAATACCACATCCGTCCGCTCTTGTGAAGGAAAAGCTTGGAGCAGACCAAGCCATTTGTCTGGATCTTCGCGCGGGCTGTGCCGGGTTCAGCTATGGATTATTGAATGCGTATTATACGTTCCAGGCTGAAGAAGATATAAGCAATATTCTAGTCATCGGCGCGGATACCTATTCGAAAGTAACGGATTGGCAGGATCGGGCAGCATGTTCCAGTGTGGGAGACGGCGCAGGGGCATTTGTCTTACAGGAATTAGATGAAAATGATTCTTATCACAGCGTTTTTTTGAACGGAATCATGCATCACGAGAATATGGAAGATATCAGTTATGGAACATTGCCTGTTCATTATGGACACATTCCTGACGGATCTGTTTCCGTCTATACGTCCAATGGCCGATATTTATATGAACAATTGGTCCGAGGTATTCCACGGCTCGTGAACCGTCTTTTGCGCAAAGTAAAATGGAATATGGAGGAAGTAGATCTGTTTATTTTCCCGCAAACGAACAGTAATCTGATTCGAGAACTCGCCGTTGCCTTGGGCATCCCGCAAGAAAAAGCCTATATGACGATGGAAAAATACGGGTATACTTCTAACGCCTGTTTGCCAATTGCGGTGACCGAGGCTGTGAAGCAAGGGGCACTGAAAGCAGGTAATCGTGTTGTGTTGGTTGGGGCCGGGGCTGGAACGTATTATTGCGCTACAGCGATTAGATGGGGAGAAGTCGTGTAAGTGGAGAGGAGATTATGACCAAGATGCGATTATATTGTGTCCCTTATGCAGGTGGTTCAGCATCAATATATAACAAATGGAAAAAGGGGTTATCCGAATCCATTGTGCTGAACCCGGTTGAACTTGCAGGACGTGGATTGAAATTCTCCAAGCCGCTCTATGAGAGTATTCAGCAAAGTGTAGATGATGTATTTGATTATATATCTAGCGATTTACCAGATGAGGAGCCATATGCCCTATTTGGACATAGCCTCGGAAGTCTGATTATCTATGAACTGTATAACAAAATGCATGAAGAGCAGTTCAGGAAACCCATACACATGTTTTTCTCGGGGCGAGAGACGCCGGATTATAAAAAAGAACAGGTCTATTACCATTTGCCCGAAGGACAGTTCATCGACCGCATTAAGGAAATGGGCGGTACCCCGGATGAGTTCTTTGAGAACCAGCAACTGATGGATATGTTCATCCCCATATTACGTAAGGATCTGGAGATGAATGAGACGTATACCTACGAAGAGAAGCCTTATAAGCTGCAATGTGATATCACGATACTGAACGGAGCAGAGGATGAAGGTTACATTCTGGATTGTGCAGAACGTTGGAGAGGTTATACGGAACAAGGAAGTGCCGCCCGGATATACAAAGGGGGGCATTTTTATTTATTTGAAGGCAGTATGCATCGGGTGACTAGCATGATCAATCAGACATTAACAAGTTATATGGAGTAGATCCTATACGGAGGTGAGGTGTCCAATGAATCAACGGCAGATTACTTCAATTGAACAGCTAGAGACAACTATTCTGGACGTATTTCATGTTGTGCTGGGAGCTGATGCGGGAGTCACAACCACGATTAATTTTTTTGACTTAGGGAGTGATTCTCTGCTTCTTGCCCAGGTCTATAATCAACTTGAAAAATTATATCCAGCCCAAATTACGTTAACCAATATGTTCGCCTATCCTACGATCTCCAGACTTGCCAAATTCATCGCAGACCAGGAAGGCATGGAACTGGAAGCATACCCTGTTCCATTGGATTACATGCAGAATGGTGGACAGGCCCTTCAAGACCATCGGTATGAATTCCGGATCGAGAAGGATCGCTTTAATGAAATCAGGAACTTGTCCAAAACGGCAGGCTGCACGCCTGTAGAATGGTTATGGTCTTTGTTTGCATATCTGTTGACGGAGATTGGCAATCAGCCGCAACTCACGGTCTATACACTGATTTATCGGATGAATCATATCAGTTCCATTCCGCTGGATGTGCAAGAGGTGCAGGATTTCAATGAGTTGTTTGCCCTAGCTAAACAAGCTTTACATACAGCAGACGAACAGCCTGGTCATCATATCCAGGATCTGGTTAGAGCAGGGATGAAATCACAGCATGACGCTATCCGTCCGCTATTTTACGAGGCAGATTATGTCAGTGGAGGCAGGGGGGCGCTGGAGGAACTGTTTGATGTCATCTGTGAAATTCAGAATGAAAAACGAAATATGGTGGTAACGCTGTATTGTAAACCCGGAATGAATACGGTTCAATGGAACCTTTTTTTCAGAACCTATGATCAAATGCTTGTCAAAGTGATTGAAAGTCTCCGCTCAGCGGCTGAAAGGGGATAAAACAATGAAAAACAAACTGATGGATTTCAGTGAACTGGGTATTCGTGACACAGCTCAGACGGAGTCGTCTAGTCAGCTGCCTCCAGTGGCAACTCCAGCTACTATCCGTCCGGGTGATATCGCGATCGTTGGGCTCAGTGTTCGTATGCCCTTGGCAGATGATGCGGAGCAATTCTGGAATAACTTGTTGCATGGTCTGGATTGTACGAGGGATCTGCCGGAGCAGCGACGCCAGGATGCCGATAATTACATCTCTCGTAAAATGAACCCTGGTGAAGACACCAAATACTTGGATGGCTCTTATCTGGAACATATCGATACCTTTGATTATCCCTTTTTTCGATTTACCCCAAAGGAAGCCAGTTTAATGAATCCGGCTCAACGTATCTTTATGGAGACAGCTTGGGCCGCTTTTGAAGATGGAGGATATACCAGTGAGAAGCTGGCGGGAAGCAATACAGGAGTATACGTTGGACTGGTATCCGATCTGGAAGGTTATCGGTATAAAGAGATGATTCATGATGTGGAGCCTCAGTCTCTGCCGATCTCGGTCACAGGCAATCTATCCTGCATTTTACCCAGCCGTTTATCATACCTTCTTGATCTGAGAGGACCGAGTATGGTGGTGGACACTGCCTGTTCTTCATCTCTGGTTGCAGTGCATCATGCCTGTAATGCCATTCGTTTGGGTGAGTGTGACATGGCGCTGGCAGGAGGCGTAAAACTCAACGTGCTTCCTCTGGACAAGGATTACTACCGAATGGGCATTGAATCATCGAATGGCATGACACGCCCCTTTGATGATAGCTCAGATGGTTCCGGAATAGGTGAAGGTGCGGCGGTCATTATGCTGAAACCACTTCAGGATGCTATCAAAGACAAGGACCAGGTGTATGCAGTCATCAAGGGCAGTGCCATTAACCAGGACGGGAACTCCATGGGGATTACGGCGCCGAATGCCAGAGCCCAGAGTGAGGTCATTGTGAAGGCGTGGAAAGCTGCGGGGGTCGATCCGGAAAGTATCGCTTATATTGAAACCCATGGAACCGGGACTGTCTTGGGAGATCCGATTGAAATCGATGGTATTAAGGGAGCATTTGAGCAATACACCGATAAGAGGCAATTTTGTGCGATCGGTTCGGTGAAGTCCAATATCGGACATTTGTATGAAAGTGCTGGGATTACAGGACTTGTTAAATCCGTATTGTCCTTAAAAAAAGGAATTTTACCTGCGGTGCAGCATTTCGATCGCCCGAATCGCAATATTGATTTTAGTGGAACGCCTGTGTATGTAAATACACGTAACCGAATCTGGCCTGCTGAGGGTGAACCTGTACGAATGGGTGTCAGTGCATTTGGATTCAGCGGAACCAATTGCCATCTCATTCTGGAGCAGGCGGGTGCAGTGGAAACCAACAGCGAGACTGAGACGCGGGAGTACCTCTTCCCTCTTTCAGCCAAGACGCTTCAAGCCCTGCAACAATATATATCCAAATATACGAAATATCTGAAAACAACCGATCACACGTTAGCTGATATATGTTACACGGCAGGCACCTCCCGAACCCATTATGAACACCGTCTGGTACGGATTGCTTCCAGCAAAGAGGATTTGTTCGCCCAACTGGCAGAACTTGAAGAAGGCGGATTGGAATCCATTCGAGAGCAGTCAGTCCCGGAGTCCAGTCAGCTGCATTTAACCGCTCATTGTGAAACCTATCTTGGGGGTGGGGAGGTAAGCTGGCCAAGCCTGTATTCAGGTGAGGATGTTCGCCGAATCAGCATCCCGACGTATCCATTTGAAGCTCATCGCTGCTGGATTGAGCTATCTGCTCCTCCGTCCCAAACCAAGACGGATGCCAGCGCTATGGAGAACATTCACCATTATGAGTTGGGTTGGGTTCCTGAACCGGAACGTAATTCCGATCGGAAGTTATCGGAAGGTCATATCGTTATTTTTATGGACGAAAAAAGAGAGGGAAAAAGAGAAGATCTATCTCTTCGTAAGACACTACAGCAGCAGGGGCATCAGGTTATTGAAGTGTTTGATGGACCTTCGTTCCTTCAAGTATCTTCCGAGGAGTATGTCATTTCAGACCATCGTGAGAGCATGGAACAATTGTGGGCTCATTTGAAAAAATTGACGATCACCCGGATTATCTATATTCAACAGGATCAGTCCTTTCAACCATTCTTCTATCTCCTTCAGGAGATGATAGGTGCCCAATCGCTGGAGCCTGTTGACCTGGTGTTGTTGACGAATCCAATCCATTCCATCACCGGGACCGAGGAAAATGTATTTCCTCAGGCTGCCCTGATGTTTGGTTTGGGTTTGGCTGGACGAAAAGAAGATGCACGCCTGCAATGCCGATCCATCCAAGTGGACGCGGAGACTTCACTCCAGGATATTGTGGCTGAACTGGATCATGAAAGTGATGATTATGGTGTAGCTTATCGTGCAGGAACGCGTTACATTCAGCAGTTTGGAGCACTGGACCCGAGTGCGTATCCTAAATGGAACTACAACATTCGCAATGACGGGTTGTATCTCATTACTGGCGGACTGGGCGGCATTGGGCTGGAGCTTGGATTACAACTCGCGGAGCGATACCCGGGAATTACACTCGCACTGGTGAACAGAACTTCGCTTCCCGCACGAGAAGAGTGGGATAGCATTGTTGCTACACATTCCAACGAAGTGTTAGCTCAGAAAATCCGATCTGTGCAACAAATGGAAGCTGCTGGTGCGACAGTTCTTCCTTACCAAGCAGACATTTCAGATGAAGCTTCCATGCGAATGATTTTAAGTGAATTACGTCAGAAATACGTTCGCATTGCAGGTGTCATTCATGGAGCAGGGGTCGCTGTAGGTGGAGATCATCCACTTAAGGATAGAACGATAGAAGAAGCTGAACGTGTATTATGCCCTAAAGTGCAAGGAACCCAGGTCGTGGATCAACTCACCAGAGAGGACAATCCAGACTTTTTTGTGATGTTTTCATCCATTGCAACGTTATTTAGCGGACCGGGACAGGCCGATTATGTTGCTGCCAATGCGTATCAGGATGCTTACGCAGCCTATCGCAACCAAGAGATGGACGGAACGATGACGGTCAACTGGTCAACCTGGAAAGAAACAGGCGCAGCTGTCGCAACGGGCTACGGAGTAGACACCCTTTTCAAAGCCATGACCAATAAAGAGGCTCTGACTTGGCTGGATCAGGTGGAAGGACGTCAGATCGAACGTGTATTGATAGGACAGATGTCGACAGACCGTGGCATGTTGAAGATGATTCGCAACTATCCGTTTAGACTTTCTCCTCAAGTGGAGAGCTGGATTGATTCACGTCTACAGAGAACTTCATCACCGAAGGCGCCAGCGCCAGTGACCCCGCAAAGTGTAGCCCGGCAGGATACCGTGCTGAATGGTGCGGATGAGGGAGAATACACACCATGGGAGAGAAAGGTTGCCGAAGTGTGCCAAGCTATTCTGGGCTTTAATGAAATTGATATCCATGACAGTTTCTTCGAACTTGGAGCTGACTCGATTCTGGTGAAACAAATGTATGCACAACTTGACCGTCAGTACCCGGGGGTACTCGTTGTTGCAGATCTGTTCGAACATCCGTCTGTGCACCGATTGGGTGGATATCTTGCTGATAAAACAGGCCACAAACGGGAGAAGAAACAGGTAGAGGAGCCTGTAGGTGGTGCAATTGCGCTGGACGAGGAAGTCCATTCTCTTTTTGATCAGTTGGAAGATGGCAAGATCAGCATGGAGGATATGCTCAAAGGATTAAAACATATCTGATATGTAAGGGGACGATACATTGGAACAGTTGCTTAAATACATTATTGAGAATACATCTGGTGGCAAAATCGACAAAAAAACGGCGATTGATATGATTACGCTGTTGAAACAGCAGAAAAAGAACACTCGTGAAGATATTGCCATTATCGGCATATCTGCGCATATGCCCATGGCTGATCATGTGGAGGAATTCTGGAACAATATCGAGAACAAAGTGAATTCCATTGTGGAGTTCCCTGAAGCGAGACAAGAGGATGTGCTGAAATATGTACGTTTCAAACAGCAGGATGAAGATGGGCTGAGCTTTATTAAAGGTTCCTACCTGGATGAAGTGGACAAATTTGATTATCGCTACTTTAAGCTGACACCCAAAGAAGCAGCCCTGATGAGTCCTGACCAGAGAATTTTTCTCCAGACGGCATGGGAAGCGGTGGAAGATGCAGGTTATGGAGGCGCAAAGTTATCTGGTAGCAATACGGGATTGTATGTAGGGTATTACAGCAGCACCCGAGACAATTATGCCAATATTATCGCCGATGTAGAACCGGAATCCATCTCCATCTCGGTAACGGGCAATGTGACTGCGGTACTGGCGGGGAGAATATCCTATTTGCTGAATTTGAAAGGCCCCAGCATGGTGGTGGATACTGCATGTTCATCATCTCTTGTTGCTGTTCATATGGCCTGTCAGTCGATCCGAAGTGGTGAGTGTGATGCAGCCATAGCGGGTGGGGTGAAGGTGAATACGCTCCCTGTTTTTAATAAATATGAGCAATTTGGCATTGAGTCCTCCGACGGGGAGACGCGGACATTTGATGATGCCTCAGATGGGGCAGGTGTGGGTGAAGGTGTGGCCGCCATTCTTCTGAAACCGTTAAGTCGGGCCATTGAGGATGGGGATCATATCTACGCCGTCATTAAGGGAACTGCTGCCAATCAGGATGGAACCTCTATTGGGTTGACTGCACCGAATCCGCGTGCCCAATCCGAAGCGATCGTGAAGGCATGGGAAGAAGCGGGGATTGACCCTGAGACCATCCGTTATATTGAAGCCCATGGTACAGCGACGGAGCTGGGAGACCCGATTGAGATTAAAGGGATTACCAATGCTTTTGAACAGTTTACCGCCAAAAAACAATTTTGCGCGATTGGCTCTGTGAAATCCAATATCGGTCATTTATATGAATGTGCAGGCGTAACCGGGCTGCTCAAAGCAGTGATGGCCTTGAAACATCAGAAGCTGCCGCCGTCTCTTCATTTTGCCAAACCCAACCGCAACATCCGGTTTGAGCAAACGCCAGTGTATGTGAATACACAACTCCGACCCTGGGAAGCGGAAGAAGGAGTCCCGCGCAGATGTGGTGTCAGTGCTTTTGGATTCAGCGGAACCAACTGTCATGTCGTGCTTGAGGAAGCTCCAGCCGTTACTGCTCAAGATCCAGGAGAGGATCAGGCTTTAGGCAAGCAGCTGTTTGTGTGTTCGGCTCAGACGGAAGAAGCGCTTATTCGATTGCTCCAGCGGTATGAGCGTTTCCTGAAGGAGAATCGTGAAGTTCCTGTTGCGAATGTCTGTTATACGGCAGCTACAGGTCGTGGGCATTATGAACATCGTCTGTCCCTGCTTGTGGAAGACACGGCTCAACTGATTCACCTGTTGGAACAACCGTGGACCCAATTGAAGACACAAGAGGGAGTCTATACTGGTGCTCCCGCTCCTAAGCCTACAGGAGCCGAGCGAATGGGGGCGGAAGAACGTGAGCGAACCAGACGTCAATCGTCTCAGGCACAGGAACGGATCAAAGAACTTGCTTCCAGTCCTCTTGTATGGGATGAATCAGCACTTCGGGAGCTGGCTTTACTCTATGCCGAGGGTGCAACGATGGATTGGGGGCAGCTATATCAAAGAAGACAGGTACGGAAGTTGAGTTTACCTACGTATCCGTTTGAGCCCAGCAGATGCTGGATTGATATTCAAGACCCGACTGCTGTGTCGTTAAAGGACTATTTTCATACGGTGCGCTGGATAGAGGACAATGGGGATACGACTTTGCATACCTCGGTGCCTTCCTCTTCAGGCACAGTCATGATGATCGGTAATGGTACCGAATTGGAACAGGAACTGTCGGCAGAACTGGAGGGCGAATGCAAGCGGGTAGTCCATGTGAGACCGGGTAACCAGTTCCGGCAAATATCGGAGAATCAATACGAAGTCGGCGGAGCTGCTCCGGCGGCCTATACTGAGCTGTTAAACATGTTCACAGACGGTGAAATTACTGAAATCATCTATTTATCCATGATGGGCAATTCATTATATCCTGAAGATTTGGCAGCTATTGAAGCCAGACAACAGGAAGCTTTCTACTCACCGGTCTATCTGATTCAGGCGCTTATGAGCAAAGGCTTTGCTGAAGAAATTCATCTGAACCTGATTGCTGAGTACGCTGGACAAGTCACAGGAAGAGAAGAGAGGATTACCCCTCATAATGCACTCTTAATGGGACTTGGTAAAGTGATTCAGCAGGAATATGGACATATTCGGAGCAAGTTTATAGATGTGGATCAGTCCATATCTGCGAAGGATATCCTCAAGGAAAGACATATCAACGGTGAAGCTTATGCTGTTTCGTATCGTGAAGGCCAGCGTTATACGGAGACCTTTACAGAGATGGATCTTAATGAACATGAGAGCGTACCTTTCAAGGTGCGTCCAGGCGGTTTATATCTCGTGACAGGCGGTACAAGTGGTATTGGTCTGGAAGCAGCACGGTTTCTGGCTTCTTCGGAGCAAGTGAAGCTGGCGATTGTTGGTCGGACACTTCTTCCGGCAAAGGAGGAATGGGAAGACATATTGGAAGCAGGCCAAGATTCCCGCGGTCCCAAGATGCAAGGCATCCTTGAACTGGAAGCATTGGGCGCAACCGTTCATTATTACAATGCGGATCTGGCCGATGTTGTAGGCATGACGGAAGTGATTCAGGATATCACCCACCGCTATGGAAACATACATGGTGTTATTCATGGAGCAGGTATTCCCGGAGACGGATTTATATATCGCAAAAGCGATGATGAATTCGAGACCATTCTTGGACCCAAGGTGAAGGGAACCTGGATTCTGGAGAAACTGACGCGAGATCAAGACATGGACTTTATGGTATTGTTCTCCTCCGGTATATCTGTGATCGGTGAAATTGGACAAGGTGATTATACGGCTGCCAATTGTTATTTGGATTCCTTCGCGGCATGGAGGACGGGGCAGGGACGCAGAACACTCTCCATTGATTGGGTATCGTGGAAAGAGACCGGAATGTCCGTGGAATTTGGTATTAATGTGGATGGCATGTTCAAGACTATTCCTACAACGGATGGCATTGCAGCGATGGAAGCAGCCATGAGCAGACGACTCTCCCGAGTATTCATCGGTGCGATGAATTATGGAAGTAAACATCTCGCTGCACTTGGGCAGTTCCCGTTCCGTTTGTCGGATAAGTTGGAAGCTGGAGTGAAGCGGAGTAGGGAAATCGCTGACCAGGGAGCATCGAATCGTTCCAACCGGACCGTACCACAGGAGAAGCATACGGGGCCCGTAGATCTTTCAGGGAATGAAGGGGGACTCTATTCGGAAACCGAGCAGCAGGTAGCACGCATATACAGTGAGATTCTGGGTTATCAGGAGATCAATATCTATGATAATTTCTTCGATCTCGGGGGCAACTCCATTATGCTGATCCGTATGCATGAGAGGCTGAACGAGGAGTTTCCGGGTAAAGTGAAGATTGCTCATTTATTTGCACATACGTCTATCCATAAGCTGGCTCTGCATGTGAACCAGGGTAACGGCACGGCTGTAAAAGCAAAAGCGGCTGCTCCTCTGGAGCAAAAGAAACCAATCGTTGAACAGGATGAGGCCATCGCCATTATTGGGATTGCTGCGGAAATGCCAATGGCTGATACGGCAGAGCAGTATTGGGACAACATTTTGAACGGTGTGGACTGTACAACGGATTTTCCAGAGGGACGCAAAAAAGACATGGATGCCTATCATCAATGGATGAATGCCAAGCTGGGTGCGGACAAAGAAGTGCAGTACCTTCAGGGTGCATTTCTGGATGATATTGATCAGTTTGATTATAAGTATTTCCGTTTGTCTCCGAAGGAGGCCGGATTAACGGACCCGATTCAGCGGTTATTCATGAAGACGTCATGGCATGCGGTAGAGGATGCAGGTTACGGAGGGCGCATCGAAGGAACAAATACAGGTGTCTATATGGGTTTTGCAAGTAGCCTGAACGATTCTTATCTCAAAATGATCTGTGATCTGGACCCCTATCAATATCCGATGTCCATTGTCGGGAACATCACAGCCATGATGCCGACTCGTATTGCCTATCCACTGGATCTCAAGGGGCCTACGATGGTGATCGACACGGCATGTTCTGCATCACTTGTCGCTACTCATCTGGCCTGCCGGGCCATTCGTAATGGTGATTGCGAGATGGCGATTGTCGCGGGTGCACGGATCAGCCTCAGTCCGTTGGATCATGATTATTTGAAAGTCGGCATTGAATCTTCGGATGGATTAACCAAGCCATTTGATCAAGAAGCAGATGGTTCGGGGCTTGGTGAAGGCGGAGCCGCCGTAGTATTGAAGTCACTAAGCAAGGCGATTGCGGATAAAGACAATATTTATGCGGTTATCAAAGGAAGTGCCATTAATCAGGATGGAGCTTCGATTGGCATTACGGCTCCGAATCCTGAAGCACAGACGGATGTCATTGTGAAGGCATGGCAGGATGCCGGTATTGATCCTTCGACCATTGGTTACGTGGAGACGCATGGTACAGCGACGAAGCTCGGCGATCCAATTGAAATGGATGGACTTACCACAGCGCTGCGCCGATATACAGACAAGCATCAGTTTGTTGCTATAGGCTCGGTCAAGTCCAATATAGGCCATTTGTTTGAAGCAGCTGGTGTGGGCAGTCTGGTTAAAGCGGCTATGGCCTTGAAGCATCGGGTATTACCACCTACGCTTCATTTTGATAAGCCTAACTCATCCATTTCATTCCAGGATTCGCCGTTGTATGTCAACACGAAATCGAGACCATGGGACGGGAACGGGGAGCCGCTTCGCTGCGGAGTCAGTGCCTTTGGATTTAGCGGAACCAATTGCCATCTCGTACTGGAAGAGCCGCCTGTGATCCAGGAACGGAAGATTACCAGAGATGTGGAAGTGTTCACGCTAAGTGCCAAGAGCCGCAAGTCATTACTTGCGCTGGTTGATAACTATATCCGTTTTATCTCGGAACGTCAGCAGGAACTTTCGCTCAAAAACATATGTTATACCGCGAATACGGGGCGCTGGCATCATGTATATCGGATTGCCTTTGGAGTGACGGACACATCCGATCTGCTCATGAAGTTGCGGCTACTCGCTACATCAGGTCTCGAATCCACAGGTGAGCATCAGCTCTATTATGGCGTGCATAAAGTAATCACAGAGAAGATCGAAGGGAAAGACCACGAATTGACGGGGCAGGAGAAGTCCATCTTGAAGCAGGAGGGCAGAGATTGCCTATCCCGATACATGGAGTCTTCAGATCCGGGTTTATTACATGAATTATGCAGACTGTACACTACAGGCAGTGACGTGGATTGGAGCCTGATGTACAGGGAAGAGGAAATTCGTAAAATCAGTCTTCCATTGTATCCATACGATAATACACGCTGCTGGGTGGATCTTCCCGAGCAGTCTTCAGTGTATGCACAAGCGAGCACCAGATCGGTACCGCAAGCCTACGAGCTTGTATGGCAGCAGAAGGAGATAGCGAAAGAGGTTTCCGATCAGCCGATCGAAGCGAGCCATGGTACTACACTGGTACTTCTGGATGGGTCCGATTATGCAGCTGAGATAGCAGCACGTATGGAACAGTCGGGGATGCAGGTATATACCGTACTTCAGGCGGATGTTCTGCAATCTGACCCGAACAGTCGAAATCTGGAACAGGTGGAAGTCTATCAGCGTGTGCTGCAACAGGCGGGCCTAGACCGACTTTCCAGAGTGGTGTATCTAAACGGTGTGGGCAGTGATGAACATGCAGCAAGTGTATCTAGTGACATGGAATCATTAGAGACTGTTCTAGATGAACGTGTATATGGGTTCTTCCGGTTTATTCGAGCGCTGTTGTCCAGTTCTCTGAGCCAGCCCATGGAGTTAGTTCTGGTGTCCCGTGAGGTCAATTGCATTACCGGTACGGAGCGGATAAAGCCTCATCTGGCTTCTGCCTTTGGAATGGGCAGAGTGGTAGGCAAGGAGAACATACAGGTTCATTGCCGTTGTATAGATATGGATGAGGACTCTTCTCTGGAGCAGTTGTTGCAAGAGATCGGTACGACATCTTCCTATTATGAGGTGGCCTATCGTAATGGAACACGGTATGTTCAGGAGTTCAGAGCATTGAATGAATCTGCACCTGCTGAAGATGCCTTTATTTTTGACAACGATGGTGTGTACATCATTACTGGTGGTACCGGTGGAATTGGCTTGGAAACCGCGCGATATCTGGCTTCCGACGCTCCAGTGAACCTAGCATTAATCAGCCGTACACCGATTCCTGCACGTGAGGAATGGGATGCCATTGTTGCAGAACAATCGAGATTCAAGGTGATTCATCAAATTACAGTTATTCGTGAACTGGAGAGCCGGGGACATCAGGTTAGTTGCCATGCTGCAGATGTGTCGGATCTGGATGCCATGCGTGTAGTTCTGGATCAGCTTCGGGCAACGTTCGGGAAAATTAAAGGGGTTGTCCATGGCGCAGGGGTTGGAAGCTCGGAAATGATCACAAGCCGTTCACAGGCGGGATTCACCGAGGTATTCTCTCCCAAAGTACATGGTACTTGGGTATTGGATCAACTTACCGAACAGGATCATCTCGATTTTATGGTGCTCTATTCATCGATCGCTTCGGTATTCAGCGCCCCGGGACAGGCGGATTACATTGCTGCCAATGCCTACCTAGATGCATATGCTGACTACAGATCAATGATGGGCAAGCGCACGCTGACTGTGCAATGGTCTACCTGGAAGGAAACGGGTATGTCAGCAGAGCACGGGTTTGCTGTGGATACGTTGTTCAAAGCCATGCCTACGGAACAAGCGATGAATCAATTATCTCTTGTGATGCGGCAATCATCGGTTCGCCGAGTACTTATTGGTCAGATTCATTATGAGGGTCAATTGATATCGGCACTGGCCAAAAGTCCGTTTGATCTCTCTTCCGCTATTCGCGTTCAACTGGACCAACGGATGAAGCAAATGGCCAACAAGCGTCTCCGGGTATCCCCGTCAGAGGAACGTGACGGAGAAGTGGTTTTGACAGGTAAATCAGACGCATCCTATACACCAACTGAAAAGGCACTCGCTTCCATCTGTCGAACGATGCTTGGTTTTCATGAGATTAATGTAGGGGACAGTTTCTTCGAGATGGGTGCTGATTCCATTGTGCTTATACAGGTTCAGGCCAGGATTGATCAGCAGTTTCCTGGTTTGACCAAAGTCACGGATTTGTTTGCGAACTCCAATATTAGCAGATTGGCTCGGTTTATGGATGAGAAGGCTACTTCGAAGCCACAAGACATGGAGCAGGATCTGAAGCGTGTAATCGACCAGATGGAAAGTGGCGACGTTACGCTGCAGCAGGCTTTGAATAACCTGATTAACCTGTAAAGGAGGAACTGTGGTGGAGAGTGTATACAAGTTTGTCATGGAACAGCTGCAAGACGGAAGCTTGGACAAAACAGTGGCCGTGCAGCTGCTCAAAAAACTCAAATCGGAGGAGGACGCCTATACTGCGTCCGGGTCAACCAATACTGCCAAAGATATTGCCATTGTGGGCATGGCTTTGAAATTGCCGCAAGCTGATTCTCCCGAAGAATTCTGGGACAACATCGTCAGTGGTACGGACAGCATTCGTTCCTTTCCGGCTTCCAGAGTGCCGGACATTCATTCGTATCTGCAATATCTAGGTATGTCGCCAGACGAGATTCAATTCAACGAAAATGCCTATCTGGATGAGATTGATAAATTTGATTATGCCTATTTTAAAATGTCACCCAAAGAAGCCAGTCTGACGGACCCCAATCACAGGCTGTTTCTGGAAACGGCATGGAAAGCGATCGAGGACGCAGGGTATGGGGGAGGGAAACTGGTTGGCAGCCGCACGGGGGTATACCTGGGCCTTTCCAACAATATTCGGGATCTTTACTCACGTTTTATCTACGATGCGGAACCGGAATCCTTTGCGTACTCGCTTGTGGGTAATCTGGCTTCTGTAGCGGCTGGTCGGTTATCCTTCTTACTGGATTTAAAAGGGCCGAGCTTGGTGGTGGATACGTCTTGTTCATCCTCTCTGGTGGCCATTACACTGGCTTGTCAGGCGATCAAGGAGGGGCAATGCGATCAGGCGCTCGTTGGGGGAATCAAGATTAATTTGGTTCCGCTAAAGAGTGATCATATCAAAATTGGGATTGAGTCCACCGATTGGAGAACCAAAGCGTTTGATGACGATTCGGACGGATCGGGTATTGGTGAAGGCGCAGGGGTGGTGATGCTCAAACCATTGGTTAAAGCGTTGGAAGACCGTGATCAGATCTACGCTGTTATCAAAGGGTATGGCGTAAACCAGGACGGTAAATCCATCAGTATCGCTGCCCCGAACCCGGAGGCACAGACGGAAGCGATTCTTCAAGCCTGGGCGGATGCGGGTATCGATCCCGAGACGGTCTCTTATATTGAGACTCATGGCAGTGGCACCATGCTGGGCGATCCGCTTGAGGTACAAGGGATTGAGCAGGCATTCCGGCGTCACACGGGTAAAAGTCAATTTTGCGGAATCGGCTCGGTCAAAACGAATATCGGTCACCTGTCAGAGGCGGCTGGTGTCGTGGGTTTGATCAAATCGGCCTTGTCACTGAAACATAAACAGATTCCTGCCTCCAAACATTTTCACAGACCGAATCGGGCCATCGATTTTGCGGCATCCCCGGTCTATGTGAATGCCCGGTTGCGGGAGTGGGATAACGCTGCCACGCCACGACGTAGCGGTGTTAGTGCATTTGGCATCAGTGGGACCAATTGTCACATTGTGCTGGAAGAAGCGCCGACCACTACGGTTAAAGAGCTGGAAATACGCGGAGAACAACTTCTAACCGTATCGGCCAAAACGCAGGCAGCGCTCCAGACGCTGATTACGGAATATACTCACGTTCTCTCTCAAGTTGAAGCTCAGAATGTACCTTCTCTGTGTTATACCGCCAACACAGGGAGGGGGCACTACGCCTACCGTTTACTGGTCACCGGGCAGGATGCGGAAGAGCTCTTGCTTCGATTAAATGAAGCTGGACGAATGATCGGAGCCGATGAGAATTTAAGCAAAAGTAGTGGACCCAGTGGACATCGAAGTCCAGGGATTTATTACGGTTATCACAAGGTTAGCAACGATCAAAATCGTCCAGATTCACCAGCTACAGGTGGCGAAGATGGTCACAAGGGCGATCGGACTATGAGTCTGAATCCGGAACTGGCGAAGATGGGTAAGGGTCAGCAGGCTGTACAGGACATACTGGACCAGATTGGACTGCATTATGTACAAGGTGCAGAACTGAACTGGGAGCTTCTATACACAGGAGACGGACTGCGCAAAACAAGTCTGCCAACCTATCCATTTACCCGGACTCGCTGCTGGTTTGAAGTTCCCGAGGGCGCTCGTACTGCCGCTACCGCAAATTGCAGCAGTGCGGTCTCGGAAGAACCGACGCCAGCCCGATTCTATCGGATGAACTGGAGGAAAGCTGATCTAACAGAGCCAGAACCGATTCAGGGAACAGGTGCAGTTCTGATTTTGAAGGATGAGGGTAAACGGGGAAGCGCATTGGTTGAACGCCTTAAGCAGTCAGGGCGCCAAGTAATTGAGGTGCGTTACGGAGAATCTTTCAAGCATGAACCTGACGGTTCGTTCACGGTGAATGGTTCGGAAAGCAACTTTGCGGAGCTATTTGCAGCGCTGGGGAATACATCCATAAGTGACATTGTACATCTCTTTGCGGTGCCGAGTTCTGCGGAAATTCATACACTTCAGGATTTGGAACATAGTCAGCAAAAGGGCGTATATAGCCTGTTTTATCTGATTCGTGCACTCATTGAACACGGAAGTGACAACGCACTGAATATGATGCTGGTCTCCGAACAGGTCTACGAAGTTACAACGGATGAGAGTCGACTTTCTCCTGAAGCGGCCTCGTTATACGGTTTGGGTAAAGTGCTCGCCTTGGAATATCCGCATATTACCTGTCGAAGCATTGATCTGGACGAGAGCGCAGGGGCAGATGAACTGCTTCAGGAAATGGGTTCCCAAGATCAGAGTTATACCTCTGCCTATCGTAGTGGGGTCCGTTATATCGAGGAATTGGGTGAGGTTCAAGCCGATGAGCTGACAGATTCTCCTGTCGATATTCAACAGGGTGGTGTGTATGTCATTACTGGGGGTACAGGCGGGATTGGTCAGGAAATGGCAAAATTTTTCGCTTCCCAAGCAGAGGTCAAACTTGTGTTAATTGGGCGTACCCCAGTTCCTGCAAGATCGGAATGGGAGACACTGCTTAATGACCCTGAGCTTGAATCCAAGACGGCTGCTCGTCTCCGCAACTTCCTGGAGATTGAACAACAGGGTTCAGAAGTATCCTGTTATGCAGCCGATGTATCGGATTATGAAGCGATGCAGGATGTACTGGCCGATGTCAGGGAAAAGCATGGGTCCATCACAGGAGTGATCCACGGTGCAGGTGTACCGGCGGTTGGATATTTGATCCGCAAAACGCAGGAAACGTTTGACGAAGTCCTTCATCCAAAAGTGCAGGGAGCCTGGATACTGGACCAACTGACCCGTCAGGATGAGCTTGATTTCCTGGTCTTTTTCTCTTCCGGTCTGTCGCTGTCAAGTGAGGTTGGACAAGGAGATTATTCAGCGGCCAATGCATATCTGGATGCTTTGTCTTACTCGCGCAGCAAAAGCGGCCTGAAGACCTTGTCTATTAACTGGTCTTCGTGGAAAGAAGCGGGCATGTCTGTGGATTATGGTTTTAATGTGGACGCCATTACAAAAGCCCTTCCGACCGAACAGGCAACGGCCGGATTTTTTGCAGCATTGAACAAAGAGGTGCCGCGTGTGTTGATCGGGGAATTTACATACCACCCACGGTTTGCCAAAGCACTGTTGACCAAATTTCCATTCCGATTCTCCGAAGAGATGACGAACAGGCTGAAAGAAGCCGAGAAGTTGGAAGAGTCGCGTCAGGTGGCTCCTGCTGCAGCTAAACGAAACAAATCGGCGAATGCACATGTTGAACTCAAAGGAAAAGACGGCGAGGATTACAACAGCATCGAACGGCAGATTGCAGGCATGTATAACGAAGTGCTTGGTTTTGAAGAGCTGGATATCCACGATAGCTTTTTTGATCTGGGCGGAGATTCCATTCTGTTAAATCGGTTATTCTCTCTGCTTGAAGAAGCCTATCCAGGCAAAATGAAACTAATCCATCTGTTTTCGTACACCAGTGTACATGCGTTATCCCAATTTGTCATGACCAAGCTGGATATAAAACCGGCAACTGAGCCAGCCCCACCGGCGGATGATTTTGAACAACTGTTTAAGGATATTGAAGCTGGTAACCTGAGCATTGACGATGCAGTCAAGAGCTTCGAGGATCGTTGAGGAAGGAGAACCCGATGAACCAAACAAGCCAGATGCTGAGAATCATTATTGAGAATGCAGCTGCGGGCAAGATTGATAAGCAAGTTGCCGCCCAACTGCTCAAAGGATTGAAATCGGAGGGGAAGCGAAGCGACTCTGAGGGAATCGCCATTGTTGGCATATCGGCCATGCTTCCGTCTGCGGATAATATCGGCGAGTTTTGGGACAACATCCGTGATCGCTGTGATTCCATTGCCAATTTTCCAGACTCTCGTCGTCAAAATATTGATGCGTACCTCCGATATGCGGGCTATGGAGAGGACATCAAATATAGTGATGGTTCCTATCTGAAAGACATCGATCAATTTGATTACAAATTATTTCGGATACCCCCACGGGACGCGGCACTAATGGATCCTTTTCAGAGGCTGTTCCTGCGAACAGCCTGGAGTGCTCTTGAGGATGCGGGATATGGTGGGAAAAGCCTGGCTGGCAGCCGGACAGGTGTGTACCTGGGATTTGCCAGCAATATTAAGGACAGCTACTTGCGAATGATCCAGGATATTGATATCCAGTTAACTTCGGATGCGGCTGTGGGCAATATTTCTGCCATGATGCCTGCACGAATCTCGTATCTTCTGGATCTGAAAGGCCCTTCGATGGTGGTGGACACCGCCTGTTCATCCTCATTGGTGGCCGTGCATCTTGCCTGCCAGTCCATTCGGAATGGTGACTGTGATATGGCACTTGCTGGTGGATTGCGTGTGAACCTGATGCCTCTGGATACGGAATATTACCGCGGGGGACTTGAAGCATCGGATGGACGGACCAGAGCCTTTGATCATTCATCGGATGGGGCTGGAATCAGCGAAGGGGTTGCTACCGTATTACTGAAACCGTTGAGTAAAGCGCTCAAGGACAAGGACCAGATCTATGCAGTCATCAAAGGCAGCGCCATTAATCAGGACGGAGCTTCCATTGGAATCACTGCTCCCAATCCGGAGGCCCAGGCTGATGTGATATCTAGAGCGTGGGATCAGGCGGGAATTCACCCCGAGACCTTGTCCTACATTGAGACCCATGGAACGGGTACTAAACTGGGAGATCCGCTGGAACTTGAAGGCTTGGAGCTTGCTTTTCAGAAGTACACGGATAAGAAGCAGTTTTGTCCGATTGGTACTGTGAAATCGAATATGGGTCATCCCTATGAAGCGGCAGGTCTGGTCAGTCTGATCAAGGCGGCACTGGTTATCAAAAACCGTGAAATCCCGCCGTCACTTCATTTTGACAGGCCCAATGGACAGATCGATTTCAAGACATCACCTGTGTATGTTAACACAAGACTCCGCAAATGGGAGGGGAAAGAGTCCCCGATGCGCTGTGCGGTCAGCAGTTTTGGCTTTAGCGGAACGAACTGTCATCTGGTGCTGGAAGAAGCACCGGTTGCCACGGTTGCTGACGCTTCTTATGCGAAAATAGGTCTGGTCGTGTTGTCCGCCAAGTCTGAGCCAGCTCTGCGGGACCTTGTCACAACATATAGCCGTTTAATACAGGAAAAACCGCCCGCATGCCATCTGCAGGATCTGTGTTATACCGCGAGTGTTGGCAGAGGACACTATAACTTCAGATTGGCTATAGTGGCAGCGAATCTTGTGGATCTGGGACTGAAGCTGCAAGTGCTATCCTTGGCGGAAACGTGGAATGAACCTGAGTCATGGTTCAGCTATGGGGAGCACAAGATTGTACCTGCCAGCAAATCACAGCTTGAACCTGGTGACATAACTGAAGCGTCACGAAAGAAGCTCGATCGACAGGTACAGGAGCTTACACAAGGGGTTAACCTCTCCGAGTGGGATGATGAAGCAGGGGTGATGGAACTTGGTTCGTTATACGTACAAGGGGCCGATGTGGATTGGGTGGAATTGTACAAAGGTACGCATGTGCGACGGGTCAGCTTACCCGTGTACCCTTTTGAATCCCATCGCTGCTGGATTGATCTTCCTGATGAACTGGTTTCGAATCGTATTGACCGAGGCGCGACAGTGTCTTCACAACACACAGAAGAATTTCACTATACGATGCAGTGGAGAGCAACTGAGCGGAAACGCACAGGCAGCGGGATCTCCGTTATGCCGGAAACAGTATTGTTGATTGAAGGCAAGTATGGTGCAGGTGACTCCGTAGCTCGTGTGTTAGAACGTACCGGGGTGAAGGTCATCCGGGTAGCACTGGGTTCTGCTTATGCAGACTTGATCGATAATCGATATACACTTGGTGATCAGGAGTCAGATTATGACCTTCTCTTTGCAAGCCTTCGGGGCAAGTCGGTGGATCACATCATTCATGTTGGCTGTTCTCTGGATACCAGGCAGTCGGGTATTCAAAGTCTGAATGAATTGCAGAACAGTCAGCGCCGAGGTGTGTACAGTGTGTATTATTTGGTACGTGCTCTGATGAGAAGTGACTTTGCCGAGATTGCTGGTATGACACTGATTGCATTGAATGCTCACCATATTACGGGAGATGAATACGCTCAGCGGCCAGAACATGCGCCATTCCTGAGCTTAAGCAAGGTACTGAACCGTGAGCATCCGTCCATTTCTTTCCGCTCCTTTGACATAGATGCAGATACCCCTGCAGATGTCTGGATCGAGGAAGCACTGGGGACAGAAGATCAGGGGGACTATCTGATCGCGTATCGTGGTGGACAACGTTACGTTGAAGAATTTACGCGTGTGCAGGTTGCAGGGGATACCCCAATATCTGTACGCCCTCAGGGCGTGTACCTGATTACAGGTGGTGGCGGTGGTATTGGTCTGGAAACAGCGCGTTTCCTGGCTTCCAAAGCTCCCGTGCGTCTGGCTCTGATCAATCGCACCCCGATACCGGAGCGTGTACATTGGGATAACCTGATGAATCAGCCCGGTCAAGCCAAGCTTTGCCGTTTCATTACAGCTGTTACGGAGCTGGAGGCCGCAGGTTCGGAAGTCTCCTGGTACAGTGCGGATGTGGCTGACCGGGAAGCGATGGATCGGGTAATTCGGGATATGCGTACACGTTATGGTGCTATTCATGGAATCATTCATGGTGCGGGTGTCGGTGGAGATCAACTTCTGGTAGATCGAAGTGAAGAACGATTCAGCGAAGTGCTGGCATCCAAAATATATGGTACCTGGAATCTGGACGAACTGACTCACAGTGACGATCTGGATTTCTTTGTGATGTATTCTTCTGTAGCGACGATGTTCAGTGGCGTAACGCAAGCAGACTACGTGGCGGCTAATGCCTACCTGGATGCCTTCGCCGATGAACGTTCCTTGAGAGGAAAACGCACACTCACCGTGAACTGGACAACATGGAAAGAGACGGGCATGTCGGTGGATGCTGGTTTCACCGCAGATACCATCTTCAAAACAGTCCTTACAGCACAGGCGATAAGAGGTTTGGAACAAGCCATGAACTCCTCTATTCGCAGGGTGCTGATCGGGCAACTGAACTTCAGTGGCGGCGGCGTTCGTTTGCTGGATAAAATGCAGGTTCGATTGTCCACAGAACTCAGTGGCAAAGTGGCTGAATATCTGCAAAGTGCTGCTTCCAAAACGAGGTCGACCAAGAAGGCTGGAAGTACTTCAAGCGGTGAAGTGAAATTATCAGGCAAGAGCGAGGGAGGATATACGGCTACTGAACGGCATGTCGCCAGCGTATGCAAAGAAGTTCTGGGATTTGACGAGATCGATATCTATGAGAACTTTTTCGAGCTTGGTGCTGATTCCATTCTGCTGTTGAAAATTCACGCGGGACTTTCCAAAAGATACCCTGGCGTTCTTGCCGTAACGGACTTGTTTGAATTTTCGACGATTCACAAGCTGGCTGAATATATATTCAAGGAACATGGTGAATCGGAAGAAGATACGGTTACTGTACTGGGCGACATGGATGCTTCTGCAACCAGTGAAGAACAGACATCACCGGAAAGTGCGAAGCAAGCAGAGACGTGTCCTCAAGATCAGCAGCATTCAGGGCAGACGGCTTCCGGACCATTGTCCGGGGATTTAGCCATTGTAGGGATGGCTCTGAATGTGGCTTCCACAACCGATGTATCCGAATTCTGGGAGCATATTCAAGGCAAGGTGGATCATATCCGTCCTCTCCCGGAACGACGACAACAAGATCTGGACTGGTATTTGCAAAATACAAGGCTGGACCTCCCGGAACTGGATTCCAAAGCGGGAGCTTTTATAGAAGACATTGACTTATTCGATTATTCATTCTTTAAATTATCACCGAAAGAAGCGAGTCTGACAGATCCCAATCAGCGTCTCTTCCTGGAGACCGTGTGGAGGGCCATTGAGGACGCGGGTTACGGCGGCGGGAAACTGGCCGGTTCGGATACCGGTGTCTATTTGGGTTATTCAACAAACACGGTTGATATGTATTCACGATTTATATATGAGACGGATTTGGGCGCTCTGCCGGATGCCGTGGTGGGTAACACACCATCCATCATTCCTGCTCGCATATCGTATTTGCTGAACTTGAAAGGGCCAAGCATGTTGGTGGATACGGCCTGTTCTTCATCCCTTACAGCGGTGCATATTGCTTCGCGTGCCCTGTTAAGCGGAGAGTGCAGCATGGCCGCAGTGGGTGGAATCAAAATATCAACCATGCCGATCACCAAAAAGAACGAAAACATGCTCCAGGGTCTGGAGTCTGGTGACGGAAAGACCAGAGCATTTGATGATGACTCTGATGGTGCCGGGCTTGGTGAAGGCATCGGAGTAGTCATGCTAAAAAGACTGGAGGATGCGCTTAGGGATGGGGATCAGGTATACGCAGTTCTCAAAGGCACTGCCATGAATCAGGATGGCAGTTCAGCCGGCATTACGGCTCCCAATCCAGCGGCTCAACAGGAAGTCATTACGAAGGCCTGGAAACAGGCAGGTATTCATCCCGAAACGATCACGTACATGGAAACGCATGGCACAGGAACCGCACTGGGTGACCCAATTGAAATTAAAGGCATCCAAAATGCGTTCCGACAATTCACGGATCGACGTCAATTCTGTGCGGTCGGTTCCATTAAAACCAATCTGGGTCATACCTCTGAGGCAGCAGGTATGATCAGCCTGATCAAGGCGGCACTTGCTGTCAGGCATGGTGTGATTCCGCCGAATCTTCATTTTAACCGTCCAAACCGAAATATTGATTTTCATGCTTCGCCTGTATATGTGAATACACGATTACGACCGTGGAAGGTGAAGGACGGACCTCGTCGCTGCGGTGTCAGCGCATTTGGCATCAGTGGAACGAATTGTCATGTCATCCTGGAAGAGCCACCAGTGATTACACCTGTATCTGCACCAGCACGTCCTCATTTGCTGGTATTGTCTGCTCGATCCGAAGAGGCACTTCAGCGGCTGGTTGCTGAATATGTTCGTCTGCTGGACCGAAACGAGCGATATGAACTCGTAGATATGTGCAGTACAGCAAGCACAGGACGGGGGCATTACCCGTTCCGGTTGTCACTTATGGTACGGGATACGGAAGGTTTGCTGAATACGCTGAGACAGCTGGAGAACAGATCATTCCAATCCATTGCACTGCCGGGAGTTGAGTTCGGTGAACATCGTACTGTTCCCAAGAGTAAGAAGGATAGGGCAGCTGGTGAAATGACCGAATCGGAAAAATTGGGTCTGAGCCAATTAATGCGTTCGGCCATTCAGAGCTTTGTACAGGATGGACGCGAGTCGGAGTATTTGTTAAAGCAGATTGCCCATCTGTATGTACAGGGAGCAGATGCGGACTGGGAAGAACTGTACGCAGGTGAACATGCTCGCAAAGTCAGCTTGCCCGCGTATCCGCTGGAACGGAAGCGCTGCTGGATCCATATTCCCGAACGTCCACAGCTGCGTGAGGTCTCTATAGAAGAGGCCGCGGCTCCACTGCATTATGCGGCTATGTGGAAAGAAGTGAATCGAATATCAATGGATCAGCATGGAGGCAATACAGAGCCGCTTGTGATATTGATGGATAGAAGTGGTATCGCCTCATCTGTTGCCGGGAAACTGGAAGCGGAAGGGCGGCTCGTAATCAAGGTTTACCGCGGAGAGTCCTATACCAATCAAGCCAACGCCGAATTTACCATTCGATCATGTGAAGAAGATTATGAACGGTTCATTCGAGCGGTAGAGCCTTATAAAATCTCGCAGCTCCTTCATTTCTTTGCACTGGATCAGCATGCGGATGAAGGTACTGTGGGCGAATTGGAGGAGTCGCTTGATCGCGGCGTGTATAGTCTGTTTTATCTGTCCAAAGCGATGTCCAAGGTTCATTTCAAACGACCAGTCGATCTGGTACTGGTGACATCTTGTACACAAAGCGTTACAGGCAGTGAGCCGTACATTCGTCCAGAGCATGCACCCATGGTTGGGCTTGGCAAGACTATCTGCCATGAGATGAATCAATTCCGCTGTCGAAGCATTGATATCGATGACGAGACACCAATGGATCAATGGTTGCAGGAAATTCGTGATCCTGACACGTTATATCTTGCCGCTTATCGTAAGGGGCGTCGATATGTCCAGGAGCTGGGTGAAATCCCAATTTCCTTGCTGCCCGACCAACCGATACACATGCGTGAAGGTGGTGTGTACCTCATCACTGGAGGGACAGGCGGGATTGGACTGGAGACGGCAAGTGCATTATCTTTAGCGCCGGAGAAAATCAAACTTGTGTTGATGAATCGTTCACCGTTTCCAGAACGGGCAACATGGGAAGATGTGCTGTCCTCAGGTGAGGAAACCAAGTTAACTGCTCAGATTGGGCGGATCAAAGAGATGGAAGCTCGGGGCACAGAAGTACATCTATACAGCGTAGATATTTCTGATCCTCTTCAGCTCGCATCGGTGCTAAGCAAGATCAGACAGCAGCACGGTCCCGTGTCTGGTATCATTCACGGCGCCGGTGTGGCTGGAGAGGGTTTCCTGATGAACAAAGAACGTGAAGCCTTTGAACGTGTCATGCGGCCTAAAGTGCTGGGGACATGGAGTTTGGATCAACTGACACGTGCGGACCAACCGGACTTCTTTGTCATGTTCTCCACGGCTACAACGTTCTTTAGTGAACCTGGACAAGGAGACTATACTGCTGCCAATGCCTATATGGATTCGTTTGCGGCACATCGCAGGCAGGCAGGTCTGTCCACCCTTGCCGTGAACTGGACCGCGTGGAAAGAAACCGGCATGGCCCGGGATTTTCATGCCAATTCAGATGGGGGATTCAAGGCGATTACGACGGCCAGAGGTATACAGGGACTGCAAGAAGCCATGGGCAAGGATGTAACCCAGGTTCTGATCGGGGAACTTAACCGGGAGGGAATCTATCAGCATGTCTCTGATGACATGCCGCTCATGCTGTTCTCTTCTGACATTAGCGAAGCTATTGAAACCGGACGCAAGGGGAATGCCAGTCGTGCACAGGAAGAATCTGGCGACATGAAGTTGTTGGGCAGGACAGACGAAGATTATTCCATCATTGAGAGCGCCTTAGGTCGATTATGGAGTAAGTCACTTGGGGTCAATGAACTCAGTATTTATGATGATTTCTATGAGCTGGGTGGAGACTCCATCCTGGGTCTCAAGATCGCCAATGGTCTCACCAAAGAGTTGTCGATCCTGGTGAATACAGCAGAGATCCTGATGTATCCAACCATTGCGGAATCGGCTGCTTATCTGGAAGAGTCTTATGGTCTCTCCATCAGCGGAGATTCCGAGGGAGCACTGCCTGTGCTGACTCGTGTGGAGCCCCAACCGTATTACCCGGTTTCTTCTGCGCAGAAGAGATTCGTAGTTCTGGACCGGCTTGAGGGTCAAAATACCAATGCAAACATCCCAAGAGCCTCCATCATGGAGGGAGATTTTGAGCACGGGGCATTTGAGCAGATCATTCGCAAGCTGATTCAACGTCATGAATCTTTCCGGACTTCCTTTGAATTTCTAGACGGAATTCCATATCAGAAGGTGTGGGACCAGGTCGACTTCAACGTCGGTTACTCGGAGTCCACTCGGGAACAACTCACCGAGAAGCTCCTTGGTTTCGTGAAACCTTTTGAGCTGGATCAGGCGCCTTTGTTCCGCTTTGAGGTGGTTAAGCTTGGTGATCGTGTACACGCCGTATTTTTTGACATGCACCACATTATTACGGATGGCATGTCGATGGACATCATTATGCAGGAGATCATAGATCTGTATGAAGGGCGTGAGCTGAAACCACTCACCATCCAGTACAAAGATTATGCGGTGTGGCATAATGCCTTGCTCTCTTCCGGTGCTCTGCTCAAACAGGAAGAGTATTGGCTGAACCTGTATGAGGATTCTATCCCGCAGCTCAAATTGCCTACCGATTATCTACGTCCTTTGGCTAATGAATTCGAAGGAGATCAGGTTGTATTTATCGGCAATGAAACATTGACTATGGATCTGGATCGCATGGCTGCCAAGACAGGAACAACCTTGTTTATGTTGCTGCTTGCAGCGTACAACGTGTTGCTTTCTAAATATGCAGATCAGGATGATATCGTTGTAGGCTCTCCCATTGCGGGCAGATCTCACGCCGATCTGGAGGATGTTGTTGGTGTGTTTATTAACATCATCACGATTCGTACCAAACCACAATCCGGGAAAACATTCCTGGAACTGCTGGCTGAAGTTAGGGAAGCTGCCTTGAAATCTTACGAGAATCAACAGTTTCAGTTCGAGGATCTGGTGCGGAAGCTTAACCTGAACAGAGACAGACACCGCAATCCTTTATTTGATGCGATGTTTGCACTTCAGAATGTAGGTACAGTGGACGTTACAGTCGGCAAATTCACCACAACTCCGTATGAGTTTGGAGCTGCGGAAAGCCGTTATGACGTGTATCTCGAAATCATCGAGAAACATGACAAGCTGCGATTTAATCTGGAGTATCGGACCAAGCTCTTCAAACGGGAAACGGCGGAGAAGATGCTTCACGATTATGTAGCGCTGCTGCAACAGTTATTGCTTCATCCGGAACAGAAGCTTGGTGAGATTGAACTGGAAAGCAGCAAGCATATGCTGGTTTCTTACGATTCAGCCGCAGAAGATCTTGATTTTAATTTCTGATCAGGGAGAGCACGGCTTCTCCCCCACAAACAGGAGGAACAGGGACGATGAAGAAGATCGGGGTAATTGGAGCAGGGGTGATGGGCCGCGGTGTAGCCCAGAGTTTTGCACAGACAGGTCATGAGGTTGTCTTGGTGGACATCAAGGATGAAGTGCTGGAGATCGCCGGAGAAGAGATCTATAACAATATCCGAATGCTGAAGTTATTCAAGAAAGTAGAGGGACTGGAAGCCCCGGAGATTATTATGGAGCGCATCCATATGACGACGGAACTGGAGATGCTTCGTGAAGCGGATATCATCGTTGAAAATGTGAATGAACAGTGGGACATCAAAAAGGAAGTGTACGGTCGGATCGACTCGATCTGTCATGAGGCATGCATATTTCTGGTGAACACTTCATGTATCTCGATTACCAAAATTGCGGCATTAACCAAACGGCCTGATCAGGTCATTGGTACTCATTTTATGAATCCGGTTCCCTTGAAATCAGCCGTTGAAGTGATCAAGGGGATGCATACCTCGGAACGTACCATTGAAGAAGTAACTGAACTATTGTCATCGATCGGTAAAGAGACGATTCTGGTTAACGACTATCCCGGATTTGTCTCAAACCGCATTTCCCATCTGTTTATGAATGAAGCTGCTTTTGTTCTTCAGGATCAGGTGGCTACAGCACGTGAGGTGGATGATATTTTTGTTAAATGTTACGGCCATACGATGGGACCTTTGGAGACTGCGGATTTAATTGGCTTGGATACCGTTGTGGATTCTCTTGATGTGCTGTATGAGAGCTACCAGGACCCAAAATTCCGTTGTTGTCCTTTACTGAGAAAGATGGTGCACGCCGGACAGACCGGAAGAAAATCAGGGGAAGGTTTCTATAGTTACTAATCAACGACATGAATAATTCATGGCATAAACAAGCTTTATTGCGTATTCAAAACCATTTTAATGAGGGAAAGGGAGTTATACACATGGAAGAAGTTAAAGGTAGAGTTCGCAAGTTTTTGGGTCGTTTTTTCAAAAAGCATGAGCTTCAGGACGACGAGGACATCTTTGCCCTTGGTTTTGTGAATTCGTTGTTTGCGATGCAGCTGGTTATGTTTCTGGAGAAGGAATTCTCCATTCGTGTCGACAATAAAGATCTGGATTTGCAGAACTTCAAGTCCATTAATGCCATCGTTGAGCTTATTGAGAGCAAGACGGTCAGTTCCTAAAAGCCGCCGATTCTCTCCCCAGTACAGTGTGAAAAATGTGCATTCATCCGGTCCCATTATAGGAGGTTAACGTGTTGAAAATGGAATTGAGCGAACAGCAGTTACACTGCAAGCAGGATGCTGCATCATTTACCAATCAATATATCGTCCCGTACGCAGGCTTGCACGATAGAGAAGAACGGCTTCATCCAGAGGTGATCGACTCGCTGAAATCCTCAGGTTATCTGGGTTCTATGATTCCTCGGGAATATGGAGGTATGGGGCTTGATCCGATATCAGTTGGGGTGCTGAACGAGGAGATCGGAAGAGGATGTTCATCCGTACGAAGTCTGCTTACGGTTCACGGTATGGTTGCCATAGCCATTCAGAAGTTTGGTTCTGAAGAGCTGCGTTCCTATTGGTTGCCACGTCTGGCCTCAGGTGAAGTCATTGGAGCCTTTGGTTTGAGCGAACCCGGAGTCGGTAGTGATGCCAAAAGCATCGAGACCGTAGCCGAATTCAATGGCGAAGGATATGTGTTGAACGGGAAGAAAAAGTGGATCACGATGGGTCAGCTTGCTGACCTGTTTCTCATCTTTGCCCAGGTGAATGATAAACCAACCGCGTTCCTGGTGGAACGGAACAACCCAGGATTGAAGATACAGCCGATCAACGGGATGTTGGGGGTTAAAGGCTCGATGCTGGCGGAACTGCATCTGGAGCATGTTTACGTTGAATCCGATCGTATGGTGGGGAGTTCAGGTATAGGTGTCTCTATGGTGGCCTTGCATTGCTTGGATTATGGTCGCTATACCGTAGCTTGGGGCTGTGTTGGACTGGGACAAGCCTGTCTGGATGCTTCGCTGAGTTATGCAGGCAGCCGCCGTCAGTTCGGAGTCCTCCTGCAGGAAAATCAGTTAATTCAGAAAATGCTGACGGAGATCATAGTGGATGTGAAAGCGGCGCGGCTTTTATGTTATCAATCCGGATATCTGAAAGAAGTGATGGACCCGGATTCCATTATGGAAACCTGGACGGCGAAATACTATGCGGCAGATATGGTCAACAAGGTAGCGCACCGTGCGGTACAGATTCATGGAGCCAAGGGCTGTAGTGCGGAGTATCCGGTGGAGCGATTTTACCGGGATGCTCGTGTGAATGAGATTATCGAGGGCACCACACAAATGCATGAGATGGTTATTGCTTCATATGCTGCGAGTACCTATGAATCCGTACAAGAGGAGGCTGTTCTGTCATGAAAAAAATAAAATGTGTAATCTGGGACTTGGACCATACGATTTGGAACGGAATTTTGCTGGAGGATGAACAGGTCACGCTGAAAGAAAATATTGTGGAAGTTATCTGTACTCTGGATGAACGAGGAATTCTGCAATCGATTGCCAGCCGTAACGATCATGAACTGGCGATGGCCAAGTTGGAAGAATTCGGTCTGCGCGAATATTTTATCTATCCACAAATCAATTGGAATGCCAAATCCCGATCGGTGAAAACCATCGTGGAATCCATCAATATCGGAATGGACACGATTGCTTTTATCGATGATCAGCCTTTCGAACGTGAGGAAGTATTATTTACTCACCCCGACGTCCTCTGTATCGATGCGATGGCCTATCTTGAATTAACAGATATGGATGAGATGAAGCCACGTTTCATTACCGAGGATTCTGCCTTACGCAGAAAGATGTATATGAATGATATTGCCCGCAATGAGAAGGAGGAGGAGTTCGAAGGTACTCAGGATGAATTCCTGGCCTCCCTTGGCATGATCTTCACGATCTCTGAAGTGAAGGAAGGGGATCTACAGCGTGCAGAAGAACTGACGGTCAGAACACATCAACTGAACGCCACAGGTTATACCTACTCTTACGAGGAACTCGATCAATTCCGGTATTCTCCACGCCACAAACTGCTGATTGCAGGACTGGAAGACAAGTACGGTACGTATGGCAAAATCGGCCTGGCGTTGCTCGAATTAAATGACGAAGTGTGGACACTGAAACTGCTGTTGGTGTCCTGCCGCGTCATGTCCAGAGGAGCAGGTACATTGCTGCTGCATCATGTGATGCGTATGGCTAAGGAAGCGAATGTCCGTTTGCAGGCCGAGTTTGTATCAACAGATCGCAATCGTACGATGATGATCACTTACAAATTTGCCGGATTCCGTGAGATTGAGCAGAACGGAGATTTTTATTTGTTTGAGAGTGATCTAAGCATGATCCAGGATCAGCCTGCGTATGTGTCCATGGAAGTTATCGCGTAAACCCAATCTAAGAGGCGAGGTGTTTAATCAATGGAAAAAATAGCATTTCTGTTTCCAGGGCAAGGTTCTCAATATGTAGGGATGATGAAAAACTTCTATGATCAGTACGAGATTGCAAGACAAACGTATGAAGAAGCCAACCATATTCTGGGCTTTGATTTGGCCAAATTGAGTTTTGAAGGCAGCCTTTTTGATCTGAACAAACCTTCCAATATGCAGCCGGCATTGTTGACAGCGAGTGTGGTTGCCTATCGTGTCTACATGGAGGAGATCGGGATCAACCCGCAATTCTGCGCAGGCCACAGCCTGGGTGAGTATGCAGCTCTAGCGTGCTCCGGTGCTATGACATTTGGTGATGCTGTGCGGATCACCAAGCGACGCGGGGAATTGACGGAACTTATCGCAGATGAAGCAGATGGAGCCATGACCATCATTGATGGCGCCGATGAGGAGATGATCCGCAGAGCCTGCGAGCAAGTGTCAACCGATACGGCTTGGTCTGCGATTTCCTGTTACAATGCTTCGAGCCAGTATGCCATATCCGGTCATCAGGATTCGATTGAACAAGTGGAATCCATCCTGCTGGACCAGGATGCCCAGACAACCCCGTTGATGATGAGTGCGCCGTTCCATAGCCGCTTGATGGAGTCGGCTGGTGAACAGCTTGGGGTGGAACTTGCCAATTATCGTTTCCATCCATTCAAGTGGCCTGTCGTATCCAATGTTACCGCCACGCCATACACCGAAGGCGGGCGAATTACGGGACTTCTCCAAAGGCAGCTGTCCCAGCCGGTCAAGTGGGCACAGACGATGCAATATCTCAAGAAGCATGGCGTTACGCTGACGATTGAACTTGGACCCAAAAATGTCCTGAGCGGACTGGTAGAAATGGATAAGCTCGGTATGAAATCTTTTGCCTACGGACAGAAAGAGGATCGTAAAGCACTGAAAGAGTTACTGGATCAGGCTGTTGTATCCAGACCGAGACCAACGGTAGTAACGAAATGTATGGCTGCGGCTGTAGCTACACCTAATCGGAATTGGGATCAGGAGGAATATCAAAAAGGAGTCGTTGAGCCATATAAACAGATTCAACAGCTTCAAGAGGAGCTTGAGGCGGCGGATCAGGCCCCGACTACGGAGCAGATGAAACAGTCGCTGGAATGGCTCGGAACGATATTCGAAACCAAACAAGTAGAGCAGGAAGAACGGGATGACTGGTTCCACCAGATCCTGGACGAGACGGGGCAGTATTATTTGTGGAATGACCTGAAAGTTACTACGGCATAAACAAGCACGTGTACAACAATCAACCGGCAGGACAGGTGTGATCAACACTTGTTGTGCCGGTTTACTATGTATTCGGGGTGAGATCATGGATATCCATCTACTTAATGTTATGATGTCGAGTGATAAATTTAAGGAAGAACGAGTGTATTGGCAGAAACAACTAGATGGCGATATTCATATTGGAACGTTGTTTGATGGAATTCTGCAACCTTCGATACAGACTGGAGAACCCAACGTACAGATCCTTTCCTTATCCTTTCCAGATGAATTGTCCGCAAGATTGATCCGCATGAGTGGGGGATCAAATTTGGCGTTGTATATATTGCTCTTATCGGGATTTCAACATCTGTTGTATCGTTATCGTGGACATCAAGATATGTTGCTGGGTATGCCCCTGACTCCAGAACAAGTCGAAGATTTTCGAAGTTCCCACTTGCTCGCAATTCGTGGAAAAGTAGACGAGACAGCATCGTTCAGACAATTGGTATTACATACCAAATCTGAAGTCATGTCCGCCCGAACATACTGGCATTTTCCTTACGATAAGATGGCAGAGAAGCTGGGGCGGCTTCCCGAGGAGTGCGAGTTGAAGACGGTTCTGTATATGAAAGGAATCCATGAGGAACCTATTCTGGATGAAAGAGCCCATTGTTCACTGGCGTTTGACCGGGTAGATCAACGACTTCAGATGACTCTCCGTTATGGTGCCATATCCCTTGAACCCAGCCAACCTGAGCGTTTATGTTCCCACTACATACGATTGCTGGAACAGACAACAGCCTTACCAGACCAACCGCTATCCATGAGTCAGCTCCTTTCTCTGGAAGAGGAGAATGAAATCATGGAAAGATGGAACAGGAGTCCACATTTGTTCCTGCCGGAGGCACGTTCTGTCTGTGCTCTATTTCTTGAACAAGTAAACAGAACACCCAACCAGACTGCGGTTATAGAGGGAGATCGCCAGATTTCGTATCAGTCTCTGGAGGAGCAATCCAATCAACTTGCCCGTCTCCTGATTGCTTCTGGGGTGACTGCGGAGAGTCCAGTCCCCGTTATGATGGCAGGCTCCATGGAGTTAATCATTACAATCCTGGCGGTGTTCAAAGCAGGAGGAACCTATATTCCTCTTCATCCTGAATATCCGATGGAGCGTATACGCCATATTTTAATGGAATCGGATGCCCGCATTATTCTTACGGGACTGTTGGAAACGAATGTACATCGAGCTTTAGAGGAGATGACATTGGCTATGCCTTCAGGCTCAGGCATAGAAATGATTGAGCTGGATGCTGCCCCATGGAGAATAGAAGATGGAAGTGGTTTAAGTTTCGTACCCGATATGAATGGTCTAGCCTACATTCTGTATACGTCCGGCTCAACGGGTGAGCCCAAAGGGGTCGGAGTAGAGCAACGAAATCTGAGTGCATACGTGAACGCTTTTCAAGCCGAGTTTCAACTAAATTCAACAGACAAGGTGCTTCAACAAGCAGCGAGTACCTTTGATACTTATATGGAAGAAGTGTTTCCTGCATTAACTGCCGGGGCAACACTGGTTATGGTTCAACGAGAACAACTGCTGGATATCCACGGACTGGTGCAGTTACTGGACAGACACAAGGTCACCCTTGTCAGCACTACACCTCATATCCTGAGGGAACTTAACCGGATGCCCAATCTTGCGAGTGTTCGCACCATTATCAGCGGTGGAGATGTATTGAAGATGGCGGATATTGGACATCTGCTCACCTATACCAATGTATACAATACGTACGGCCCCACCGAGACGACGGTATGTGCACTCTATGAGAAGCTGTCATCAGAGACTGTTGATCCGATTCCAGTGGGGCGCCCTATTCAAGGTTATTTTGTACACATTGGAGATCGTCATGGACGAATGTTGCCCATAGGCGTACCCGGAGAAATATGTATTTCGGGCAACGGGGTGTCTCGCGGGTATATAGGATTGCAGGAATTGACAGATCAGAAGTTTATCGAGTCATCGTTTGTTGAAGGAGAGCGGATGTTTCGCACAGGGGATATAGGAATGTGGACAGCGGAAGGCCGCATGTTGTTTCTGGGAAGGATGGACAAGCAGGTTAAGGTCAGGGGCCATCGGATTGAATTGGCAGAAGTAGAGCGACATCTGAACCGTTACGGTCCAATTGACGAATGTGTTGTACTGACGACCGGAGTCGAAGGTGAGAAGGTGCTGACCGCTTATATTGTGGCCGATACGGAACTGTATGTCATGGATATTCGCCAATATCTGATGTCATTGTTGCCCGAATATATGCTGCCTTCAAGATATATTCAAATATCACATATGCCGCGAACGATCCATGGGAAGATAGATACACGAGAGTTATTGAACCAGAGGCAGTCATTACATTTTGGCATGAACTATGCACCGCCCACGAATGAGCTGGAGCACCAACTGGTGCAAGTTTGGCGTACATTGCTGGAGATGGAACGGATCGGTATTGACGACGACTTCTTTCAGCTTGGCGGGCACTCCCTGCTTGTGATCCGAATGGAGGTTGAACTGGAGAATCTCGGTATTCGGGTCCTGCCTTCCATTTTGTATGACAATCCCACCATAAGGATGCTTGCAGCAGTTCTGGAAGAGAATCCCGAGCTTGCCGATTCATATGAAAGTGAAAATAACGGACAGCCATCTGGCGTTGTAAAGGTTAACAAGACGTCATCATCATTGGGTGTGGAGCATTCACAGCTAGCCCATTCCGGTGGATATCAGCCTTTTAACGAAGTCTTTTTCAAATTATGCTTCTATAACTCTCTATTTCCCATTGTATTGCAACAGAACAAAAGCATACATCCGTTTTTCATCCATCATGTGGATGAGTATCTATGGTCTGAGAATAAGCAATTTCTTGTGAATGGTTTCTTCTCCTGTCGCAAGGATACAGACATTCTGGACGATCTGGGCATTGGTTATGAAATGGTAAAAGCTAGCGAGGACATTATACAGGATGTCAGTCGAGCGGTTCTGAATGCCAAACCGGTTATTGTCTGGGTTGACGTCTACTACACATCCATACGCAATGATACGTATCTCAAAAAGCATATTCCACATACCTGGCTTGTATACGGTGCTGATCCGATCAACCAGACGTTTACCGTGATGGAGCATAAGCATCATGATAACTTGTCGTATGAAGAACGAATTGTTAGTTACCAGGATCTGTCGGATAGCTATCATGGCTATATCGAGCATTTTAATATGGAAAATCACACCTTCTATACGTTCTACAATAAGCATTATCCGGTGATACATCAAAGAGATGCCAGTTCGAAACAGTTGGAGGCTTACTGGAAGATCTATGTGGATCATATTGAAGAGCAACAGGAGCGGATAGAGAACAGTCTGGCAAGACTGGAGGAGAGTGTGCCACAGTTTGAGGCCGTTGTTCAGGATCAACATGTAGTGTCTTCCATAGCAGAGGATTGGGTCATTTCGCTTCATAAATTGATTAGTGCCAAAAAGGCCGAGGTGTATCGTTGTGCCAATCTAACTGGCGCGGATTCCAGATTGACACATATTCGTGAGCGCATTGTCATGGAGTGGAGTGACATTCGCGCAGTTCTGGCCAAGTATGTGCTTACTTCTTCATATAAACCAACATCGTTTCATAAACTCCCTGAGATATACAGAAATATAAGTGTGCTTGAACGGGAGTATTACGATGAGTTGGTTAAATCTCACATGATGGGGAGGATCTGAATGAGTGAAATCATGACATTGGAGACTCAAATAATACAGGTCATCGACAAGGTTATGGAGTATGAAACGGATATTCAGATGGATCAAGCCTGGGGGGAACTTGGAACGAATTCACTCGATTACATTAAAATTGTGGTGGAGATGGAGAAAGTATTCAACATTGAGATAGACGATGATCAATTGGCATTTGTGCAAACCGACACCATAGCCGATTTCAGGGATTACCTGGTCAGCCTCATTGAAGGAGATTCGGAACATGAGCCGGACTAAACGAATAGGACAGATCTGGTTCCGGCTTTCGATTCAATTACCCGTGGCTGCACTTATCATTATTGGATTAACTGTGACAGCATTAGTGACGTTAGCCATGCAATTCCATACGACCTCCTATCTGCGCAGTGAGACGGCAACGGCAACTGCAGGGTCTGAATCACTGCAAGGGGAGGATGTCAAAGTACACATTATAGCTGAATTTACAGAAGAGCCTATTACGGGGTTTCAGAAGGGTGACTCCTTGATCTGGTACACAGAGGAACAAGGTAAACGTTACGCTGCCCAGATCCTTGAGGTTAACCAGGACCCCACATCATCTACGACTCGAATTACAGCTGAAGGTGTATGGAATGAAGAGCTGGCGGAGCGGATGAAGTTATCCCATACAACCGAGTTCCCGATTGTTACCGAGGTACAATCCCAGAGCCAGACCGTACTTGAGAGCTGGATATCCTAGAGGAGGATGGCATGGAGAATATTTCACTGAGCAAACGAATCCGTACATTCGCCAAACCCTACCGCATCAGCTTGATTACCATGTTGTTCTGCGAGCTAATCATGGTGGTGGTGGATCTGATTGGACCGCTTATTTTTGCCATCTTGATCGACGAAGTATTCTATCACCGTAATCTTCATTTCTTCGGCTATGTTATTTTGACTTATATTGCTTTGTATGTAGGTGTAAGGGCTCTAAGTTGGATCATTAAATCCATCTGGATCTACCTGAATGTTAAATTTCTATTTGATATTCGAAAAAGTTTATTTGATCGCATTCTTCATTTTAAAGCATCTTATTTTCAAAAAGCCCAGACCGGTGATCTGGTCACACGTCTAACAAGAGACACGGATTCTGTCATGCAGTTAATAGAGTTAATCATTTTTCAGATGGCAGCTCCATTTACCAAATTGCTGGTTTCGTTTGTTTTTTTATTTTATCTCAATCCGTATATCGCCCTGGCCATGATGGTGCTAGTTCCGGTTTCGGTCTGGGTATCACAGTATTTTAATCGTAAGATGACTAAGCAGCAGACCATTTTGCGTGGGAAATACGGCCATTTTGTCAGCTGGATGCTGGAGATGCTTCAAGGCATGAGAGATATTCGTTTGTTGGGGAGTGGCAGAAGGGTCACTACACTGTTCACGGGACAGAGCGCAGACGTTATTCGTCTCGACAATCAGACAGAAGTCATGAAATGGATGTCTACCCGCTCTAATGCATTTATTTTTTTGCTATCAGATCTGTGTATCTATGCCATTGCGGGTGTGCTTATTGTTCAGGGACAGCTTACGGCAGGAGCCTTTGTTGCCATTATGTCGTATCTGACCAAGAATAATCAATCCATGATGATGATCTACGAGGCGGTTGTGAATCTGCCCAAGCTGACGGTACAGTCCCGCAAAGTCTTTGATCTTCTGGATGAAGAGACGGAGAGGAGCGGTGGTCAATCGGAAGTTGAGATGGAAAATGGGGAGACGTCATTCGAGCAAGTGAGATTTCGGTATGATGAACAGGGTCCCTATGTGCTGGACGGTCTCACGTTGGAGATCGGTGCTCATGAATCTGTTGCGCTTGTAGGTAAGAGTGGCTCGGGCAAAACAACGATTGTGAACATGCTGCTCGGTTTCTACGCTCCGGAGGTAGGGGAGATTCGAATTGGTGGCAGGCATATAGATGACTATTCTCTGTCTCGACTGCGCAAGAGAGTAGGAATTGTGCAGCAGGAGGCCATTCTGTTCCATGAAACCATCCGTTACAATCTGATGCTTGGCAGCGCTCACGCGGATGATGATCAATTGCTGGAGGCATGTGATCAGGCCTATATTGGAGACTTTATCCGTTCTCTTCCTCAGGGTCTGGACACCGTTATTGGTGCAGGGGAAATGGAGTTCTCCGGTGGACAAAAGCAGCGTCTGTCTATTGCCCGCATTTTTCTGAAGCAACCCAAATTAATTATATTCGACGAAGCCACTTCCGCTTTGGACTATGAAGCTGAACAAGCGGTCCAGCATTCCTGGCAGCAATTGAGCAAGGATCGTGCTTCGATTGTCATCGCCCATCGCTTATCCTCCATCCTGAATGCTGATCGGGTTGCTGTTGTACATCAGGGACGCATTGTGGCTACAGGCACGCATGGATATCTGCTGGAGAATAGCAAGCACTACCGTGAGTTATTTGCAGAAGATTTCATCCGGAAGGAGGGACTGATGTCGTGACGAAGACACCGTCAACTTCCCGGTATGCACTCTTTAAACAGATTAAGCCATTTATCAAAAATGCGAACCGTCAAATCTTCATTCTAGGTACACTGAAACTGGCCTTGACTGCTATTGCGCTCATGATCCCTTATCTGTACAAGCTGCTCATTGATCATGTCATGGTTGGACGGGAGCTTGGAATGTTACCCTATATCCTTGCTGGATACCTGGGCTTATTTGCGTTGGAGACAACCGCTCTGGGTTTACAAACGCTGTTCAGTAACCGGTTATTAGGTCGGACCAAGCTCGATTTGCAGCTGAACATGTGGAAAAGATTAGTGCGCATGAAGCCAACTTTATATGAGCGCTATAGTGCGGGAGATCTGAAGAATAGGCTGGATGGAGACGTCACACTGGTTAAAGACTTTATCTTTTTGCATTTGATTGATTATACGTTCAAATGGATCAGCGTAGGGGCGTATGTGGTTATTCTGTTATCGCTGAATTGGAAGATGGCTTTGCTGGGTTTTGTTATGCTTCCCATTTCCTTTGTTATCAGTTCCCGATTGGGCAAAAAGGCCAAAGTACTGGTCTCTGAATTCCGCCAGACTACCGGAGAATATGAGACATGGATATCGAACAGCTTCAGACACTGGAAGGAAATCAAGGCACTGAATATGCAACGCAAAGAATCCATCAAGTTTGTGGGGTATTGGAAACGTTTTGGCAAAATCAAATTCCGACATCTGGCATATACGTATGCCAATGAGCTGTACTACACCTTTCAGGATGACTTTATTAATAAGATGAATCTTTATTTTATCGGCGGGTTGCTGATTTTTCAGGGAGAATTAACAATCGGGGGACTGCTTGTTTTTCTGACATACTATCAACAGATGATTAACAACATTAATGAAATTAATGCCTCCAATGTTCAACTTCATGATGTGACACCTTCCATTGAACGGATCGTTGAATTGCTGGAACTTCCCGTTGTACCACAGAGAAAGCTCGGACTACAGCCAGAGTTCCAAGGGCATCTCGAATTCAAGGATGTCTCCTTTCGTTATCAGGAGAATCAAAGGGATGTCTTGCATGAGATTAATCTGAACATCCAGCCTGGTGATTATACAGCGATCGTAGGCAGAAGTGGTTCGGGTAAGAGCACGTTAATCAAACTTATTCTAGGGCAGAATGAAACACAGCAAGGGGCTATTCTCGTTGACGGACAGCCCATTGGTGACTTGGGATCATACTACCTTTATCAACATATTGGGGTGGTTATGCAGGAGAATACCTTGTTCAGTATGTCCATCATGGATAATCTCAGACTCGTACAGCCACGGGCTACAGAAGAAGAGATACGAGAGGTTTGCCGCATGGCTTTGCTGGATGATTTCATTGAAGAATTGCCTGACAAGTATAATACGGTTCTGGGTGAGTCAAGTATTAAGCTGTCCGGAGGCCAGAAGCAGCGTTTGGCGCTTGCGAGGGTGCTGTTAACAAGACCCCGAATGCTTATTCTGGATGAAGCAACCTCTGCACTGGATAATGACTCGGAACGGAAAATAAGTGAGGTGATCCGTAGGATCGCACAGCATATGACGGTGCTTGTGATCGCCCACCGGTATTCAGCTATTCAGGATGCCGAGCAAGTCATTGTGCTCGATCAGGGAGAGATTGTTGCTAGGGGCACTCATCTGGAACTGGCCGGGCGGCATGAGGTGTATGACACGTTGTTCAAGGAGCAGCGGCAAGGTGTCGGGTCAACTGTCACCTGACGTAAATAGAATGATTCTAGGAGGTTAATGACATGACCATCTATTGTCCACTACCTTTGGAAGAGCACTATAACAACAATGGTTTTAGCTATCTGGATACAAACCAGATAGGGAACTTCACGACCTTTGGTTCCTCATACCCTGGAGACGAACTTCCTGATCAGGAGAATGTGCAATGGCGGGATGTTCCGTTTCATTTTCCTTTACGCAGACAGGCATTTAATAATATAGAACTGGATAGCCAGCGAATTCCGGTACCATTGGATCTATATTCGACATTATATATTCTGGGTGCGGCAGATAATGGTTCATACCATGAATTCATTGATTTTGAACGAGCCGGAGAGCGGATGGGAAGAGCGTCATTGGATCTGACAAACTGGACCGAGACGAGCCCACATTATAATGAAGAAATTATGTTTCAATGTAGCGGGATGTGTACACAAAAGGGTACCTTACTGACATCCAAACAGCCTATTATTTGGTTCCAGCAGATTATGCTGGAAGAACCCATTTCATTTGACAAGATCCTATTGCCAGACAATCCATGCATGCATATCTTTGCACTAACCTTGGGGAAGGAGTGGAATATATGAATATTCAGCCAAGAGAAGCACATACAGAAGGTGAAGATTGCTTTACCCTATGTGTAAGCAGCATTCTCAACTATAAAGAAATCACGAATTTCCTGGCGGTATGGAAGCAATGCGGGATGATGTACCATGAAGACCCGGAGAGAGGCACCCCGAAACTTGTCCCTACTTATATGACTGTTGAAAATGAGTTTCAACGCATTCATCATATTGATTTGAATATCGTCAGAACAAACGAACGGACCGAGGTTATCCAGGAAATCATGACGTTGCTTCAGCAAAACGAAGCAGTCATTGTATGGGTTGATGTATTTTACATGAAGTACAATTCACTTTATCAATTACTTCATTCGTCGCATTGTATTGTCTTGTCCGACTATGCAGATGGACAGTTTGAGTTTATTGATGATTTTTATCATTTGAAAGGTAATATGGATGAACAGACGTTATTTGAAGCGCTTGATCTAGGTCAGACGCCATTAATTCGTGAGGGTACGCGTTATCGTTATGCTACATTAGATGTTGGGAATGCCGTTGAGCAGGTAAAAGAGAGAGAGTTCTACGAAATGCTTCAACAAAATCATGAAATCATGGATGGAATATCCGGGCAGCTAACCAAACAGGTTGAGTGGTATGAATTGGTTAATCCGCATGTTGGTTTGCCTGCCATTGAACGGTATATCGACGCTACACGTCAGCATATGCAAGATTCATCCGCATTGACGGAAGAATATCTGGACAATATGTATGGCGACTTGGCGGGCATAAGTAATAACAGATATTTGTATGGCCATTTCCTAAGAGAAGGAATACCGTACAATCCGGATATTTCTCAACTGGTGGAGACGTACGAATATGCTGCGCAACGATGGAATCTCGCGGCTAATATGACATTGAAAAGTCAATACCTGGATCTGGATCGTCGACATCATATGTTAGATCGAGTGCTGGGTAAAATCGGAGAAATTATAGCTCTGGAACAAGAGGCCCATGACTTGGTCAAACATCTTGTTGCCAGTTAAGGGTATCACTAATCTTACGAAAATCAAAAAGGCCCGTAAAGCAACGTTTGCTTTACGGGCCTTTTTGATGATTTGCTTCATATTAAGCAGCAGCTTTTTTCTGTGACTGCATTCTCAGATACACCTGAGAGAAAATAACGGATGCCAGTGCGACCACGGTCATACCCCAGAAAATATTGGTATATGCCGAGGAGAGAGGCATGTTCTGCATCGCCGTTAATGCTACGCCAGTAACAGCAACACTGAAAGCACCACTGAAGAACTGACTGAGTTGGAACAGCCCCATACCTGCGCCCACTTGATCCATGGTCAGATTGCCAGACAATTCATTGGACACGCTGGTGGTTAGGGAAGAGAAGCCAACGCTGAGCAGGACATACACAGCCATAATGGCGTATATGTTATTGTCTGCAAATAAGGCGAATAACCCGGCAGCTGCCAGTAGTAGCCATGGTGCAAACTTCAGCAGCAACGTATTGCCATGTCGGTCAATCATGCGGCCGATCCGGTTGGACAGCAGCATGGACACGACTGCACCCGGGAAGATGACAAGTCCCGATTGAGCAGGTGTCAGTCCATATAGATGTGCCAAAATTTGCGGTAACAGAAACAACGTTGAGAAGTTATTAATGTACGATACAATCCCTAGCGAGCTGAGCATCATATATTTTTTGTCTTTGAACAAAGCAGGTTGAACAAACGGGTCTGCCGCGCGCCGAATTCGGAGCCAGAACAGAAGCAGTGCCGCAGCACCGATAACAAGCGTGTACCACTGACGGGAAGTCAGGAATAACAGCACACCTGTAGTACCGATGGCGAGAAGCACGGCACCGAGCAGGTCAAATGAACCTTTTTGCGGTGTTTCCCGAGGAAGCAGTTTGAAGAATACAGGAATCAAGAATAACGTTAATCCCGTAACGATAAACAGATCATGCCATCCCAGAAACTGAGTAATACTTCCGCCGATGACGGGACCAAGTCCAAGCCCCAGTGAACTCGCGGACATGATGACAGCCATCGATTTACCCCGGCGATCATTGGGAATGTATCGGGTAATCAGTACAATAGCGAGCCCGGGAACCGAAGCAGCACCCGCAGCCTGGATCAGACGTGCAATGAGCAAAATGATGAAATGATTACTGAAGAACCCGAGAACGGATGCCGCACCAAGTAACGTAAGTCCGGTCGTGAATAATGTACGAATAGGTATGAAATCCGATAGACGTGAGAACGTAATCGAGGAAATGGCAAATACAATGGAATACCCTGTAACAATCCATGAGGAAGCGACGGATGTAAGCATGAATTCGGCTGCAATTTTGGGCAGGGCCAGATTAAACATCATTGTATTCATCACAACGAGTACAACGGTGAAGCCAAGCAAGCCTACAATTAATCCTTCCTGTATTCCGGTCCGTTCCCCTGATGATGCGGTTGCGGTGTTGTTCATAAAAACCTCCTAAAGTGATGTGTATTTCGCAACATTTCAGAAACGGTGTGTAACATTTGCAAAATGTAATATGATGTCAATCCCGTGCCTGACAGCAGGGGTTACATAACGAAATCATTAAAGTTCGATTGGTGTCGAACATTAGAAATATATCATGGATCTGTGTTAAAATACAATGGATAGTCTGAGAAAAGGGGACTACAGTATGAAAATTTTACATCATCCACAGGTGTCAGATATTGAACTTTCCTCCGTATTGTATGCGTTAAGCGACCCGACCCGTCTTGGGATTGTTGCGGAAGCAGCGAGAAGCGGGGAGCAGCCGTGCAGTCATTTTCATGCACCTGTTGTGAAGTCAACGATGTCGCATCACATTCGTACCTTGCGGGAAGCTGGAGTTATTCGGGTCAGAGTGCAGGGCACACAGCATTTTCTCACCCTGCGATCCGATGATCTGGAAACGCGCTTTCCAGGACTCCTGCAACCGTTATTGCAGGCCGCAGCTCAGTCGAGCACAGATCCTTCCTAAATGTTGTCCTTTCTTCAAGTCGAAGAGGGGACATTTTTTATTTTCTGCTACTGCATGTTCAAAAAGTTAACGATTCAGCACCGAGAAGGTGAACGCAAGATTCGATGTCGAGTTCGCTTCTTGGGCTACTTCGTGATCAATTGGGGACTTTTTGAACAACCTTTAAAACTGATGCGACATTCTGTGTCGTACCTTGCCCTATATAATAACGGTGAACACACAAACCATATCGAAAAGAGGTTCACAACCATTGGCAAAAACGAAAAGAGGACGCGTTTTGTGGAGTCTTCCTTCCAGGGGCCGGGGAACATGCCCGGTGTGTAGCAGTACCCGAATTAAATTGTTGTATACGCAAACAAAAACAGACGGTACAAGTCTGAAAGTATGCAAGAAATGCTTCAAAGCCGTGCAATCCAGAGTGGATAAGGCACATGTATAACATAACTGGCCTGTTCTTCGGAACGGGCCATGTCTTTTGATATAATCGAATATATTAGGGATGGATGAGATGGGGGCGGGAAGATGAGTAACATGCATCGAATTCACTGGTTTGACGAACAGATTCGGGGTGGACGTTTTCCGAATAGCAGCTGGCTTGCCCGTGAGTTTGAAATCTCCCGTCGTCAAGCTCAGCGTGATATTGAATATATGGCAAGTTCCCTGCGAGCCCCTTTGGTGTATATGGCAAAATATCGGGGCTATTGTTATGAGGATCAGACTTTTCGATTGCCCCATTTGTATATGACCGAAGAAGAGCAGCGTGTGCTGAAATATCTGGCGCATCGTTACCGGCATTACGATTATGATCAATCGGACGCGGTGAAACGTGTAGCACATTTGCTGGAGCGTTTTACGTTGGAGGAACAACCGATGGGAAGTAGTGAGCTTCCGGTATTTTCGGCGCAACCGAAGCAACTGCAATTCTTTGAATTATTGTCCCATGCCATAACCGACTTGCGCAGAGTACATATTCATTACAGGGATCACGATGGAGAACGGCAGTTTTCCTTGTGTCCATTAAAGATGATATCCCAGTTTAACGCCGATTACGTGGTGGGTTATGAAGCAGATCCTGTGCAGCAAGTGGCGATTCGCTTGGAGGGCATTGTTCATGTATCGATCTTGGATGAGAGATTTGAGTACAGGTCAGATGCCCTCCTAGGTGGATGGGAAGAACCACTGCCTGTGCGTAAACCGTTTGTAGCTGAGATTCGCTTGAAGGAATTGCAGCAAATGGACCTATGGCAAGGGTATCGTATCCAGTCTAGGCAAGATCAGATTTATTCAATTGAATTTTATGACACGGATGCTTTCTTGCAGCATTTGTTTATTAGCGAATGGGAGGAACTATTGTCTCCTGGGTGGCTTAGGCGCAAGCTTCAGCAAAGCGCAGAAGGATTAATGGACAGGCTTGGAACAGTAGAGTGAGTCTGTAAACAGGGAACAAACGAGCAGATGCAGAGCAGGCTGCTGTTTCTCGTAAATACATCAGGAAAACCACCATGGAGAGGAGCTTTTTCTTTGGCTGAAGTCGTGTTAAATAACCTCATCATGAAGCGGGAGTCCAAATCGTACGTGGATAGTCTGCATGCGATACTAACCCATACAGGCCAGTTTCAAGGTTCCAAGGTTGTACTTGCCGGATATACGGGCATGGCTTTCAAGCTGTCGGTGCATCGCAGACTACTTCCCATGTCGGTTACAGCATATGGACAATGGGGGGAAGCACATCGTCCTGGAGTCGATAACCTGGGGATATTCACGATCTGGGATGGGGGACGTACACGTCATTCTACGTTCAGTTATTATCAGCAGGATGCAGTGAACTGGGTGAGACGGAGTATTGATGAAGGCACTGGTGTAATTTACTGGATTCCTGAGTTCGGTGTTATCCATGGATATGATGACAGTGATCGCATCTTTTATGTGCAAAACGGATGGAGCAAGGAACCGCAGATTTTGCTATATGATAATTTCGGCTTGAACTTTACCGGATTTTGGTATTGTCAGGTGTTTGGTGATCAGGTGCGCATCCCTGAACAGCAGATGCTGCTGGAATCCCTGCGACTGGCGATTGAGGATTGGGATATTCCCTATCGTCTGTTACCTGATCAGAATATTGCTTCAGGCAGAAAGGCATATGATGTGTGGGTGAAGGCCTTGCGGAGTGGGGATTTCGATGAATCCGGTGCAGGTTATATTTTGGAATCCTTCTGCCATTCGCGAACCGAAATACGAATGTATTTGCAGGGTGTTCGAGGGATATGGAACGAACTGGACCACGCTTGTTCATGTTATGTACAGCTTGGGACGTTAATTGACCAAATGAAAGGATATATGGTTCAGCAGGAGAATAGACGTGTCTTGCGACCAGACACCACAGAAGATCTAGCACAGGTATTAGTGAAGGCAAAAGCACTGGAAGAGCAGGCTATTGATTATTTTCGAGTGATATCCAGGAAGTATCCTGACCGTAAAAGGTCCACTATACCACGGTGGGGAGCACACTCCGCACGATAGAATGAGGGAGGAAGGAGTGACGGATGATGGCAGCCAAAGTATTGCAGGACTTGATTCGCTTCCCGCGAGCCCCAACCTCTGCTGATGCACACCTATCATGGAACGGTGTGGGTTCGTATACAGATGCGATGTACCGCATTTTATTGCACACACAGTGGATGGATTTCCCGCGTCACATGATTGCAGGTATGACGGCAAGTGCATTCCGATTAGTGGTGGATCGGCGTCTGACTGCAGAATCAATCTCGGCATACAACTGGATGGCAGAGAACTTTGTGGCGGCTGATTTTCTTGGCGTAACAACGGGACAACATGGTGGATTTTCATTTGAACCGACTTTTCCGCTCTATCAGAAGCAGGCAGTGCTTGACATCAAGGCGTCCATTGACCGGGGAATAGGTGCGATTCTCTGGCATGATCAATTTGTCATTGCTGCCGGATATGATGATGAGGAGCAGGTGCTGTTTATTGGAGAAAGTGAAGGACATGAAGTCATTCGTCTGCCCTATGATTCATTTGGCAGGAACAGTACGCCATACTGGTACTATCAGGTGCTGGAATCTCATGAATCTGTGGATCTATGGGAAGTTTGCAAGGAGTCATTAATTCAGGCCGTATACAAATGGGAAACCCATGACTACATGCTGCCCTCCCAGGATTATGCCTGTGGATCGGCTGCGTATACGGTTATGGCAGCTACTTTGCAGTCTGGAACATATGACACAGAACAAGCGGCAACTGTACTGCGCTATTATGCCAGATCAAGACTGGGCATTGCCTCTTATGTTGCAGGGCTGGAGTACCTATCAGCTCGGATGGTTCATGTCATGCGTGAGTATGCATTGCTCGCAGAACTGTATTCGGAGATTGTTGATGTAGTTAATGATTCAATCTCATGGAATACGAAGGAACCCGAATGTGTGCAAAGGGTAATTAAGCTTATAGGGAAAGCAGGGGTTACGGAACAACGTGCCATTGATGCCATTAAACGTGCCTTTCCAGAGACGATAGGCAATCGTTTTAAGGATGTTGGATTAAGATAATTGGAGCATGATAGAGAAAAATGAAAAGCCCAGCAGGAATAAAACCGGACAGGCTACAGCCCATCCGGTTTATTTATATTGAACATATACAACATCAGCCCATGTGATCCACGCTAATAATAACTTTTACAAGAAAAAATAACCAAAATTTTAATTTTGGGGTAATCCAAATCCCCTCTTGTTCCGAATATTATATTAGATGGTCTTTTTTGGATGATGATATTCAAGGACAACAGGGGGCGGGAGTATGGTACATAATCCGGAAACCATTCAGGAATGTATCGAACATGCACGGCAAAGGCTCTACCAGATTGCAGCTCAATACCCGGAACTATGGCATCCAGAGGTTATTCGTCAATCCATGGTGCTTGATGAGTTGATTAATGAGTATAACAATGCAACTCGCAAGAGAACGATCACGAATCAGCTAAAATCATAACCTTCTGAACAAAGAATTCCAAGAGGGAATTCCGTGTGTTTGCCTTACTCTTTTACCGCCCCGAGCACAATTCCCTTAACGAAGAAACGCTGCAAGAACGGATATACGAGCAGAATCGGCAGAGCGCCAATAAAGATCTGAGCAGCGTTCACCGTACGTTGAGACATGTTCTGGAGCTGCGTTGCATCCACGTTCATGTTGGAGAAATCCTGCTGTACGATTATAGTCTGCATTAACGTGGCGAGTGGATATTTGGAAGCATCATTCATATAGATCAACCCATCGAACCAGGAATTCCACTGACCTACCATGGTGAATAAAGAGATCGTGGCAATGGCCGGCATGGATACAGGCAGATAGATTTTGAACAGGGTCGTGATATGGTTGGCTCCATCGATAAATGCAGCCTCTTCCAGCTCTTTCGGCACGTTACGGAAGAAGTTCATCATCAGAATCAGGTTCCAGACAGCCACTGCTCCCGGCAAAATGAGAGCCCACATCGTATTCATAAGCCCAAGCTTCTGAATCAAGATATAAGACGGAATTAATCCCCCGCTGAACAGCATCGTGAAGATGAAAAACCACGCATATAGCGAACGCCCCTTGAAGTGCAGACTTTCCTTGGATAACGGATAAGCCGTCAGGAAGACAAGTGTCATACTGAGCATTGTGCCCAGAACTGTACGCTGGACTGAAATCCAGAGTGCACTCAGAAAGTTACTGTTACCAAATGTTTTGGTATAGGCGTCCACCGTAAAATCAATGGGCCAAAGTGTCACCAGATTGGCGGATGCTGCCGCTTTACCACTGAAGGAAACGGCCAGAATATGGACCAGCGGCAGGATGCACAGGATCGAGACGGCCGCGATGAATATCAGGTTGAAGCCATTGAATATACGGTACCCGGTTGTTTTGTGATACACCTTGATTCCTCCTTTGCATTTTGCATAATTCGATTTGAATTGCTCGCGTGTACAAGATATAGACGAACTGAACCATTTCGATCTCTATCTTGCTGATTGAAAGTCGCTGTCTGGATTTATGCAAAATGCTCCTCAGAAAATACGGTAATTGGCGATTTTGTACGCCATCCGGTACGCAGAGATGACCAGAAACATCGCGACAAATGATTTGAATAGTCCAACAGCGGTCGCAAAGCTCATTTTGCCATTCAGAATCCCCATCCGGTAAACAAAGGTATCGATAATATCGCCCTTCTCATATACCAGCGGATTGTACAGGTTGAAGATCTGGTCAAAGCCTGCATTCAGGATATTGCCCAGCGATAACGTACCTACCACGATAATCATCGGCACAAGTGCAGGCAGGGTAATATGTAATGTCTGTCTGAGACGTGTTGCCCCGTCCACCTCGGAAGCCTCATACAGTGCAGGGTTAATGCCCGCAAGTGCTGCCAGAAATACAATTGTCCCAAATCCAAACTCCTTCCACACATCACTGACAACCACCGTGACACGGAACCAGTCGCCATCTCCCAGGAAAAAAATTGGTTCAACACCGGCCGCCGCCAGCACCTGATTTACCAGTCCACCTTCCGGTGATAACATGTCGAGCAGAATTCCACCAAGGACAACCCAGGACAGGAAATGGGGCAGATACACCAAGGTCTGTGAGAAACGTTTGAACGTAGAGTTCCGAACCTCATTCAGCAAAATGGCAAACACCACAGGGGCTACAAGTCCTGCCACAATCTTCATTGAAGCGATCAGTACCGTGTTCCAGATGACCTGAACGCTGTCGGGATATTCGAACATGAACCGGAAGTTGTCCCAGCCCACCCATTTGGAGCCAGTGAATCCCAGCCACGGTTTGAAGTCTTGAAAAGCAATAATAATGCCGCCCATGGGCACATAGGCGAACAGTAATGTGAGCAGTACAGCAGGCAGCAGCATTAGATGCAGCGGCCATGTACGTTTGAAATTCCAGCGGGTACGTTTGCGTGGATGGGGTGTCATTTTTCGCATCGACGTATTGGTTGTTAACGGTTGTTCGATAGCCATCAGGGTCCCTCCTTTATCTCGTCCAGCCCTGGCAACATGAGGCGAGCAAGCCTCTGCACAGAGTGGAGCAACTGAATTATAGCAACGGAAAAGGGCGGACTATAGAACAACATTTCAATGCGGATGTTGAAATATTAACTTGTTGATGGAAACAGAGGTTTTCAAGTCACAGGAAAACGGGAGAACATAAAATCATATAGAAATGTAAGGGTTTTCAATATAAAATAGGACTTCGGTGTAGAACGACTTCAAATTCAGGGACAGGGTGAAACGATGAAATTCACAGTATTTGCGAAGACGGTCATTCTCTTAATCTGCCTGCTCGTACCCATTCTGCTGCTCTATACGTACGCAAACCAGGCAAATGTGGATATGGTCGTCGAAGAGAAACAGCAGTCGAGTCTGAACCAGTTCAATTATTTCAGTTCCCAGGTGGATAAAAATATCGAGCAGCTCTCGCTGTATGGCCTGACATTGCTGCGAGATCCGAGTATCCTGCATTACCGTTACATGACGGACTCCACCAGCCAATATGAGAAAAACAGCATCTATCTGGATATTCTCGACAAATTATCGTTGTACCAGTCCACCAGCCGCTGGAAGAACGATATTACCATTGTGCTGCCGCAAGCGGAACTTGTGTTATCCACCATGTCCAGCCGGACGGTCTACGATGAGAAGATGTTGACGTTCCCGCAACCTGGCCAATGGCAGCTGGAACAGGGGAGTTTCACCTACTTTTTCACGGATAACTACGAGTGGAATGAAAAACCGGTGAACACAGGTGTGCGAACGGTGATGGAGATTAATTTTGACCCGATGAACGTGGTTGCCATGTTGGATGATTTTAAAGAAACGCAGGGCGGAGATCCTTTCTTGCTGGTACCCGGTAATGATCCGTTGCTGAACCGTACGGCGGACCCCAAATTGGTCGAAGCGATCATGCGGGATATCCCCTTTAACGGGGCGGAGAGGGAAGGTAATCATCAGCTGGAGGTAGGCGATAAGCAATATCTGGTCAGTTACGTGCACTCCAAACAACTGCAAGCGGTATATGTGAACCCGGTGGTATTGGATGATCTGCTGAACCCGATGGACAAGAGCCGGAATATGTTTATTACATCCATTCTGTTACTGCTGGTGCTGAGTATCGGGGCGGCACTGCTCTTGTATCGAAAAGTTCAGGTGCCCATCCATCGTTTGATGAGAGGGCTGCAACAGATTCGCAAAGGGCAGCTGTCCACGCGGATTCCGGTCGATCACTCCCGTGATGAATTCGCGTATCTCACCCAGAGCTTTAACCATATGGCAGAGCAGATTCAGGAACTGATCGAGAAGGTATACGAGGAACGGATCCGTTCACGGGAAGCGACATTGAAACATCTACAATCACAGATCAATCCACATTTCCTGTACAACTGCCTGTTTTATATTAAAAATATGACCCAGCTTGGCAACCGTGAAGCGGTTATTGCCATGTCGCTAAGTCTGGGAGACTACTATCGCTACATTACGCGGGGCGAGAATGATATGACAACAGTGGAAGAAGAGATTCGGCTGCTGGACCATTATCTGTCCATTCAACAGATGCGGACCAACCGGCTGACCTACGAGATTGCCGTACCGCAGCAACTGATGTTGCTTCACATTCCGCGACTGCTTATTCAACCGATCGTAGAGAATGCGGTGATCCACGGCATTGAGCCGATGGAGGGCAGTGGGCATGTCGTCGTAACGGGGATGGCGGTACCCGAACATATAGAGGGTCGGAAATATACAAGATATAGCCTGTTTGTTGATAACGATGGTGTCACGCTGACAGCGGAAGAGATTGCCGAATTGGAACGGGAGATCAATGAACCAATGGGTGAAGAGATTGGAACAGGCACGTGGAATGTGCACCAGCGTCTCGTTACGCGATATGGGCTTTCGTCCGGGCTTCATTTTGGAGCGATTCCCTATGGTGGACTTAGTGTAGAAATTCGATGGTTTGAGGAGGAACAACCGCATGATGAATCTGATGGTCGTGGATGATGAACATTCGGCAGTAGAGTCGATCGCTGTCTCAATACCGTGGAGAGAACACGGGATTGGTCAGGTATTCAAAGCCTATTCTGTCAAAGAAGCCTTGGAACATATGGCATCACATCAGGTCCATATTATTATCACGGATATCCGCATGCCGGGTCTGTCCGGTCTGGATCTGGTCAGTCACATCAGGCAAAAGTGGGAACAGACCAAATGTATTATTTTATCGGGGCATGCTTCCTTCGATTATGCGAAGCAGGCGCTCAAACACGGGACGGTTAGTTATCTGCTCAAACCGGTTCGAGATGAGGAACTGATCGAATCCGTGCAGCAGGCCGCCGTGCAGATTCGCCTGGAGGGTGAGAAACAAATGCTGCATCAGCGGGCCATGTATTCGGTAAGGGAACATCTGCCTGAGAAGCGAGCGGAGCTGATGAAGGATGTATTGTTAGGCCATAAATTTGCGGATGCAGAACTCCAAGGCAAGCTGGAGCAATTGGAGATTGAGTTCCGTCCACAGGATAAAATGCAACTGTTGCTCATCCGGTATGATGACCATCAACCCACACATAAAGCGTTTCGATTGATGAAGTACGCCATCTCCAATGTGGTGGAAGAGATCTACGGCAGTACCTATCATCTCTGCCATACGGATGATGCCTATGATGATCTGGTCTTCATGGCCAGTCCCAAACAAACTCAGGCCGAACCAGAAATGTTAATGGGCCGACTTGGAGAGCGGTTGATCCACAGTGTGAGGCAGTATCTGAACGCGACCATTTCCCTGTCCGTTAGTCGTATGGGGCGTTTCCCAGATCAGGTGCCGCAGCTATATCATCAAGCTGTGAGTGCACTTCGCAAGCAGGCCGAGGCAGGCAAAGGATTACATCTGAATGCGGCGGCGGGAACCAATGGGGCCACGTTGAAGTCTCTTGCAGCGCTGTATGAACCACCGGGTCTAACGACGTTACTGGAAGCGGGGCGCATGGAAGATGCACACCGCAAGATTGATCAGATCTTTACCGAACTGTCGAACAGTGTGTTCCCGGAGCATGTGTATGTGGCTTTTCATTATTTGGCGGCAGCATTCTCCTATATGGCTCATCGGGAAGGAAGGCAGTTAACCGAAGTGCTTGGCGAGCAATACCAGCAGTTGCTCAAGGATGGTTATGGTATCTCGCTGCGTAGTCTGGAAACGTGGACCAAAAGTGTGATGCAGCAGTGGGAAGAGAGTACAAGCGATGCGGGACAGGATGCCGGATCAACGCTGATTCGGCAGGTGCAGCAATGGATTGACCATCATTTGGGTGAGGATCTATCGTTGCAGGTCATTGCCGGAGAGGTGCATTTGCACCCCGTATATCTGTCGAAAATGTACAAACAATCCACAGGTGAAGGCATTAGTGATTATATTATCCGTTCCAGAATGGAACGTGCGGTTCATTTGCTGAAGCATACGGCGATGAAGATCTATGAAGTCGGTCAGGAAGTGGGGTACAATAACACGCCTTATTTCATTCAGGTGTTCCGCAAACATTATGGACTGACCCCGCAGGATTTTCGGAACGGTTAACAAATCAATATGAACATTGAAATTGTGATATATGTTTGCCTCCCCGGCTGCACTATCCTTTTCATGTAAGGTGCATAATGCCACATGCAGAGGTGCATTTGGCACATAAGGGTATCCAAGTTACCTGAGGAGGGGTTAGTTCATGTATAGAAAAATGATGACGGCATTGCTCGCAATCACGATGGTTGCTGTAACGGCATGTAGTTCGGGGGCCAAGGAAGAACCGGCGAAGGAAGCCGCTGCACCACTTGCTCTGCAAGATGGGAAGTATGAACCGGCGGTACAGATGAGTTATTTGCGGGCCTGGAATGATGACACGAAGTTCAAGAATGGGGAAACGGCACAGAACAATGTGCATACCAAATGGGCCAAGGAGCGACTTGGCATCGATCTGACCACGCCGTGGGCCGTATCGGTGACCAATGATGCATTTTACACGAAATTACGCTTGTCCCTGTCCGCTAACGAAGAACTGCCGGATATTGTCTCCATTCGGGGAGACTACAATCTGGTCCGGGAATTAATTGAATCGGGCAAGTTTGCAAATGCAGGCGAGTTGTTTGACAAGTATGCTTCGGACACATGGAAACAGGCATCCGAATCGGCGCCGGAGGAATGGTATCCGTACATGTATGAGGGCGAGCGTTATGGCATTCCAATCTTCGATTATGCCTACAACGGCGATTCGGTCATGTTTATTCGGGAAGACTGGCTGAAAAAGCTGGGACTGGAAGAACCAAAAACCATGGATGAACTGGTTACGGTCATGGATGCTTTTACGAATCAGGACCCCGATGGGAACGGTAAGAAAGATACGTATGGTCTGACCGTGGGCATGAAAAATGCGCTCAATACCTGGATGACGGAATCCGGCTGGATCTTCGGCATGTACAACACGATGCCTGGACAGTGGAATGATGCTGGAGACGGAACACTGCAATATGGCTCCATCCAGCCAGGTGTGAAGGAAGGTCTTGCAACGATGAAAGATTGGCTGTCCAAAGGTTACTTGCCCAAAGAAGCAGGCGTCTATGACGAGATCAAGGCAGCAGAATTGTTCACCGCAGGTAAAGCAGGCATTATTGTGGGACCACATTGGATGCCAAACTGGCCGATTGATGATGTGAAGAAAAATGTGGACGGTGCCACGTACAAGGCCATTGCTTTACCTACAGGACCAACAGGTGAGAGCCACCAGCATGGTTCTGGTGCAAGTAACGGCGTTGTACTGATTAACAAAGACATGGCGAACCCGGAGATTTTCTTCACGTATCAAAATTATCTGTTCGACAACTTTGCTAATCCGGAAGTGGGCAGCGAGTTCGAACATGGCTTCGCGCAAGGATACGACTATGACATCGTGGATGGCAAAGTCGTTGGTGAAGCTGAAGTGAAGGACGGCGTATCACCACTCAAATATACGATTACGTATGACGGTGCGCGGATTCCGAATCTCATGATGGATACGCTGGCGGAACTTGCGAAGGGCAAAGAACCGGAGACTCCTTTTGAGAAAAATACGAAGATTGCCAACAAACCGGAAGTGTTTGTAGCCGCTGAAGTCGTCGTTGCGAATAAAGATAACGCGATCAAGAACAAGTTCACGGGAGCACCAACCGAGACGATGAAAATGAAGAAGGACGCGATCGACAAGTTGGAGAAAGATACGTTCAGCAAGATCATCTATGGTCAGGTAGGCATTGAGGAATTTGATGCGTTTGTGACGAAGTGGAAGTCCATGGGTGGCGATGATATTACCGCCGAAGTGAACGAGTGGTATAAGACAGTAAATTAATTTACAAAGCAGGGGAGAACTGATGAATTCATCAGTCTACCCTGCTTTTTTAGTAGACATTTTAATAACAAAAAACAACAAGGATAAGAAAAATAGAGCCTATGAAGTGGATACCAATAATCTATATATATTGAACTAAAACATTCACACGAGAACGAAGAGGGCAGAAATAACCTGAAGAAGCGAAGCGGTCGCCTTTATCCATAGATTTTTACCTTTGTAAGAGTGAATGAAAAAAATCTGGGGATAACAGTGATCGGAAGGTTGTTCTGTCATTGGAGTGGTAAGTGTGAATAACCTTTAGTTCAATCTATATCGTACAGATCGATTATGACTCGCAGCGGACAAAAGTTACTTGTTTTCCTAGAATCACATTTTCCACCTTCCATCCGGCATTTAACCAGGATAGTGCCTGTGTATGATTATTGGAATTATTCACCCACCATTGTTCGCGATTATACGCTGTAGGGGGTAACGTAAATCCAAGAATCTCCTCAAGCTCTGCATATGTAAGGGTGATTGAAACTTGATTCAAATAGTTTTCCAAGGGGAAGTATTTGCTGTAGCTCATTTCGTCGGACCTCCTGAAAAGGAATACAATGATTATACAACGTGGGGATGATGATAGCGAGGGCATGCCGAGAGCGTACATAGATATGAAAAAAAAGGAATCCGTAGATCTCTTTGACTAGCAAGCAACCGTGCGTAAGCCTTATTGTTCCGGGTGTACTTGAGAGAGTAAAATAATAGGGAGTATACGAACATTAATACGTATTTATAACATAGATGTCTTGGGCTGGTCCGGGATTCACAAAAGTTCAAGTGTGGTTGATGAACATCATTAGATGCATGGGAAGGCAGGAGATCAGATGAGTACACTTTATGATCAGGCGATGGAAGAGATGATAACGACGATTCATGAATGGTTTGATGAACAGGAAAAGCGGGATGACTTGGAAAGTGTTGTTAAGCGAACCACGCTGCAAATGGGTATTTTTAATGATATTGTGCTGGATTACAGACCTGGACGGACCACGGTAGACAGCCTGGATCTGGGTTTGGATGATGATGTGAAATCAAAGCAGGCAGGAGCTTTTACCGAGGAACAGGTACGTAACGAGATCGGGCCTAAGCTTGTAGAGGTTGTTCAGGGCAGATTGGACAAGCTGGCAGATACTCCGTTGATTGACTACCGCTTTACTTTCCGCGGGAAATTTCCAACAACCGAAGGCAAGCTGCAACTGACTTTATTGGAATGGATCAACGAAGAGAAAAGACAGCTGCTCCTTGAGCGTATTCATACCTATGTAGACAAGAATCTGGAGAACAGTACATATCCAACGAAGCCATTGGAATCCTTCTTTTTGACGAGTCATCTGCTCGATCCAAAGCTGTTCCCGGAGTTGGATGTAGCATGGACCATCAGGCTGTATGACGGGATTCAAGAGTTGAATCAGGGGCGTCCGGATGCACTGGCGGAACATCGTGGTGAGATTACTCGTGCAGTGACGGCATGGGCGGAGAATCAGTTTTTGCCACAGTATTATGATGTTCAGTCTTCGCCTTATCGTACCAATGAATATTCACTTAAGCCCGGAGCAACGCTTCAATCGAACATTGAAACACAGACAGACCAACATTTGGACGAGCATGGGGAGCAGCAAACATCCGAGTCTCAACCAATCGATCTGCTGTTATACGCGGCGGTCATGATTCTACGTTTTGAGCCGAGTTATAGCAAACCCAAAGGTGTGACTTTTCTGGAACTCGCGAAGCAGCTGGGTAGCCGTCGTGCGGCACGGATGATGACAGAAGGTAGCGGAACGTATGCGAAGGACGATATTCATGTGAAAACGGAAGAAGTAGAATGCAAAGCAAATGATGTATTTGCACTGATGACCATTCACATTCGTAAGGAAGAGCCGGGTGCCTATCGGCAGGCACTTACCTTTATCACTCATTTATTGAAACAGGGCTTTCCGAAAGGTTATAAGATCAAGCTCAAATCTGCCGTAAAGCAGTATTTGCCGATCAAAGGACTTGCGAAGTCGGATACCCACCGATTCTTTGCCAATGCACTGGAGTACCCGGAGCTGCATCCACTCCTGGAAGAGTATGCGCGTGAGGCTATCCAGGAGTTCGAGTTTTACGAGGATACCGAGGGAGAGAAAAGCTGTATGCCAGGCAGTTATGCAACCTTTGGGCTGGGGCTTGTGGATGAGCGGTATTTCCCGCTGGTTGAATATTACATGGGCGAAGTGGATGATGAGCATCAGTTGATTCAGGATAAGTTCATTGCGGCATTTGTGGAAAAACAGGGTGTAACGGCTCAAGCCATACCTGCGTTAGTCGCCAGCTTGCGTCGTTCGACCGATAGTCTGAAGCTGAAGATTCAGCCCGAGCTGGAGAATGAGGAAATACTCGAACTGCTGGTTAGACAGATTCAAAAACTTGAGCATTATGAAGCGGAACGTGTACTCTATCCAATCTTTGGCAAGGTGGAGAAGCTAACAACGCTAGCTCGCAAAGCGGAAGGGAGACGGAAGGAATTATTGCTGGAACTGTTGCAGGCCGCAGGGAAATAAAAATGTAAACAACACAAGTAAGATTGTGCTGTGCCAGCCAGTAAAGCATTTTAGAGAAGTGAAAGTGCATAAGGAGAGGTGGGTGAAGTTGTGGAGGCATTGAGACGAGACATATGGCAGGCGTTGAATGCTCAGGACAAAGAGGCTTGGATGCGTAAGCTTGTTCGTCAGTTACCAGACGGTATGGTATATGAGGGTCTCGAGACATTTGAACGATTTGGTCATCGGATGGAGACAGGTGTATTTACGGAGGATGGGCTAAGATTTGTGTTTGTGCCTGGGGATCAAGTAACACTCGGCTGGGATCGTTGGCAGTATGGTATGAACGAAGAGACCTCTGCCGACCTGCATGAAACGGTCAGTGAGTATGGTGTGGAGGACGTGGATTCGTTTCTGGCGAGTCAAATGTCACCTGTAAGAACGGTCAACATTGCGCCGATGCTTGTTGAATGTGAACTGATCTCACTTGGCTGGATTGAAGTGTCCAATGAGGAAGCATTTGCACAGGAAAATCCTGATTTCCCGTCAGCACTGGAGCAGTTTAAGCAATCGGAAATACGTGAATATGAATTGCATCAACAATTCAGTCTGATTCGCCAAAGTGAGGATGAAGTCCGAGTTCTGTGGTTCAACGAAGGAATAGAGTTGGAAGACGTTGTGAGGGAGGAAGCTGCGGCGGGTTTTGGTTTGCTGACCGAAGACGAATGGGAGTACATCTATGGCGGCGGTTGTCGCACGTTATTTCCCTGGGGTGACAGCTTCGACTATACGATGAGATTAAAGCACTTTGGAAGTCTGGAAGGCGTGGATGAAATTGTGGATGGATTGGCAGAGACGGCCTCTTCACGGGTTGAAGAAAAGGATGATTGTCCTTATGATCTGGAACTGCCAAATTTCTTCGGAGTGCAATTTGCCGGTGATCCCTACAAGTATGAGCTTACACTGGATTCGGTTGGAGATGTGATGCCCAAAGGCGGAGACGGCGGTAGCCTGATATGTGGTGGAACAGGCCCGTTGGTTGGTTCCTTGCCTGCTGCTGCCGTGTATTATCGAGACGTCAATGCCAGTGAACTCGACTGGGAGGATTTGATGGATGCAATGGTCTATCGCAGGGTTATTCGTTTGGCTGATCTAAAGGTTTGATGGATTAACCGAAACAGCTATTAAGCGGTAGCATCCCATACTTAGAAAGAGATTTAGTGGAGTCTAAAGGGCAGTTGACAGATAAATGAATAGATCTGTCTCCGTCCTTTGGAGTGTTCCATTAGGGCCAGAAGATGGAAGAAAAAGTAATGAATATTTAGATCAAAAGTTCTATACTTAACGAGTCTCAACCAAATCCATTGCACAGAGAAGGAGTTAAGTATGTCCAGAGTATCCAAATGGCTCATCGTTAGTTTAGTTTCAATTTTTATACTTAGCATGTCGGAATTCACAGTCTCAGCGTCCACTTCAATAGTTCAAACCGCACAGAACGCAGAGCGATCCATTTCATCCAAAGATCGGGTGCAACACAACATTCGTTTTGCAGTCAGAGGCACGGAGGTGGCCGTGACTACGCTTCGAACAAGTTTTGATACAGGTGAAATCAAAGAAAATGAGCACCATTTTACTGATCCAGCTATCCTTCCTAGTATACATACCGGTCTGACGACAACTTCCCATCAGTATGATCCTATTGTTAGTGACACACCAGCAGGATTAAAAGGATACATAACTTATTATGCCACGGATGATAAGCAGCATTATTACGTTTTGTATGAGTATGACTATAGCTCGAACACACTTCGCAAAGTCCATGAGGGAGAAAACCGTATCTACTTGGAACCTCAAATCGGAATATATTATACGATCTACGAGAAAAACGTTCCTAAATCCAACTACTATTCCATGGTCACAGGAAAAAAAGTATACACTCGCGGAAATATTTTGCTGGAAAGGGATTTTACAGATACTAAATATGTGGTATCACCGATTCCACAAACCCGTAATTTTGGGGTATATTGTACAGATACTTTAGACTGTCACTATCTTGATTATGGCGGTATAAAGGGGAAGAAGGCCAAAGTAAGTGACTTGTGGATGAAGCCTGACCAGAAGACAGGCTTGTCTACTAAAGCTTTTCAGGTAAGTGCAGATGTTCATCTAAATGTTTCTCAAGGTAACACGAGGGATCGGAAATCAGACTGGACTGTGGTTGTAACCAAAAATGGCAAAAAAACCACACTGATTAAAGAGCGAGTGGGCTATGTGCATTCATTTATCTCACCCGAAAGAAAAACATTGGTTCTGGTAACAGAGAACGGTCTGGATAGTAAAATGGAGTCGTCCAAGGTACAAGTTTATGATCTGAAGACCCTTAAACGGATTCGTTCCTATGATTCTCCTTATCGCGCTCGTACCCAAAGTATTCAGTGGATTACTGAGGATGAGTATATTATTGAACAGTATTTTTCCAATCCGGGCTCTTACCCGCCATCCTTGTATATTATTTCAGAAAATAAACATCTCAAATTGACATATGAAAGGTACATTGACTGGAAAAATTACTGGAATTCCTTTCAGTTCTCTACTATCTTTTTCCCCATGGAGCCTGTAGCCATTAAGTCTGATCAGGGTGTATTGGAGTATAAAGGACAGCCCACCTTCTATATGGAAGGGCAGCATTATGTTCCTTTAGAAGTATTCACTAAAGCATTTCATATTCAATATAATCTCGGCAAGGATCGGATCACCTTCACTCGTGGACAGCGTTCTTCCAGTGTAAATCAACCTTCAAAACAATTGTTGACGCTATACAATCAGACCTTTATTCCTTTAGGTCAGTGGAGTAAGGACTTGGGGCTCAAAGTATCGGAAACAAAAGGAAGTAGGTACAACAAACAATTAAGCATAAGCGATGAAGAAAAGGGTACTGATCTGGCCATGGAGCCCAAAATTCTCCCTTTTCAGGCAAGTGCACGATGGATGGATCGGGTAGGGGACAGTTACCAATTAGATCCGGTAAATACTAGGCCGATGGAATCAGCTGTGCCAGACCGAATTGATGGTGTAGTGCTGAATTTTGATCGAACATTGACCATTTCCTCCTCTAAAGATTCAATTACAGAGTTGCTGTTCACCAATCCAGACTACACTTCGGTGATCGGGAAAGTATCTTTAACGGACATACCTGAGAGGAAGTGGGGATTTAGCACAGCCAAAATTCCGGAAAACATGTTACAAGACGGTGTGCTTAACGTGATTATTCCCGTGAAAGAAGGAAAATCAACGATGGTGTACTCCTTGAAGCTTCCAGAACCATTTGATAAAAATAAATTTTAAAGAAAATAAGCAGTTCCGGTACAGCATTATTTTTGCTGTGCCTTTTTCATTTTTTTGGGTATATATAATCAGGCCTAATGGCTTAATATCAGGAGTGGGGGCGCATTGAGCCCAGCCAAGGTTCCTTTTACAATAAAAGAATAGAATCTATCGCCAACGTCTTTAAATTGACAGCATGGAAAAGGGGGAATGACTTTGCCTTCATATACATCGTTTCAGTGTTGCGGCCGGGAGGCCTTGTTGTTGTTCCAACTGATGAATATTCCGGAAGCGGATCAGCTTCTCATGGATCTGAAAGACCCTTCATTACAGGGTGAACAGGCCAAGCATAGCTATGAACAAATTCTCACAGGTCTTGTTGAAGAAGGTATTATTGAATTGGACAATCAACAGATCACCATAGACCCGCAAATATACAACCTGCTTACAGGCTGTAAGCTCAGTAGTGCAATAACCAGACTAGATTTGCGTGCAACAGATGGGAAATCATCGGTGACCTATGGATTTTTGTCAGGCATGCAGTTGGTTGAGTGGGTCTGGGAACCTGCACAAGATCAGGCGCTACTCACTTCTTTTGACGAATTCGAAAAAATGTTTCAGGTCATTGGGAATCGGATTGAACTACCTGATCCATTAGCTTCCAATGTAAACACTCAATCACAGGATACAATTCGTACACCCATGCAGGTAGAAACGTTGCAGCGTCTGTCTGCGTTGGCGGTCGATTCAGCACTGGAGATGTTCGAATCTATTTTGCAAGAGGACCGGCATCTGGATCAGGCTTTGATGCAGACATTGGCTAAAGGCTTTGCCACGCTGGAGAAGTGGGGGCAGTATGAAGTGTACACCCGAGGACAGGAAGGACAGCCGCAAACCATTTATTTTATAGGTAGTATCCACGGTAATTGGTTGTTCCTTGAGGGGGAAGAGAATGGTCTATTTACAGCTTTCAAGATAACGGAAGAAGAACTGGTGCAAAGCCTGTTTCTGCTAACGACGCGTTCATTATCCGTACTGTCCGGAGTTTAAGTCCGATATGAGTCATACATATATGTAAACTAAGGGGGAATCCAGTTGACCAAAATTGTCATGAAGTCAGACTATCTGAATTCACTCGCGCAGCAGATTGAACAGGTGACGGCACAACTGCAACAGGTGGACAGTGTTCTCCAACATGCCATTCAGGGAGCTGCCTGGCAGTCGGGGAATCGACAGACTATTATTGGTCTGTACCAGACACATCAGCATCGGTTTCAGACGGCTGGACAGAGCATGCAGCAGCTGGCTGCATATGTAAAGACAACCCGTGAGAAGATGGAACAGGAGGATCAGTCAGGGGGGACATTTGGGCTTACGGGTATCAATCCACTCGCTCCGTTTGATGGCCCTGGGAGCACGGTAGGAACATTGACAGGAGCAGCGGCAGTTGCCAGATTGGGTTATCGCGTGAAGAACGGTTATATGATCAAGGCTCAATTGGATCGGAATTCTCCTCGCGTTCTGGTCCGTGAGAGCTATGATTCAGTTAAAGACAATAAGGCTGCGAACGGCAGACCAAGGGATTACAAAATCCATTATGTGCGTGATATCGAAGCCAAAATTGCCAATGGAACGGCCACTCCTCAGATTAAAGAAGTAGCTTCTATGATCAAGCCTGGTTATGCCGTAAAATCGGCCTTGACAGACAAGCTTGGCTGGGCAAGTGTGGGAATAGACGTGTTTACAGATACCCAAGAGAACATCAATCAGAACGCGGGCAGTGACAAAATTGCTGGTGATATCATTGGGAATGTTGTCGTAGGCGGTGCAACAACGGTAGGTGCAACGCTGTTGACTGCGGCCATCTTGCCTGCGGCGGCACCTGTGCTTGCAGTAGGTGCAGTAGGGTTGGGCGTTTCCGTAGGTCTGACTTACCTAGCTGAAGGGGTTACGGTGAATATGGATTTGGACGGTGACGGAAAGGATGATTCGGTGAAGGATGTTGTTAAGCATGGTGCGAAGAAAGCCTGGTCCACAGTGGCGGGGTGGTTTAAATAAATGGCGAACAAAAAACGTTCAAAACCCTCGGCCCGTGACGTCGTTGTTTCTACAATGTATGAAGGCACTCCTTACCCAAGGGAAACATTTGAGAACTATCTGGTCATCTATGCGGCAGATGGTATTCGACTGAGTGTAGGTACGCTTGTTCTGTTTTTTCTTAACGTATTTCTGCTCATTCCCGTGTTCAGTGTCCCGTTCCAATCTATGTATGCGTATATTCTCGTGCCACCGCTAGTCTTTATGAATATATGGGCGATTGCCCTTATTGCTGCCCCACGCAGACTCCAACTGAATTATGTATTGTTCCGAGGGGTATTTGGCATCGTTTGTTCTGTGGGATTTATGGTGATTATACAGAAATTTGCCTACGGGACACTTGCTCTGACGACACCTTGGTACGCCATTGGATCATTTGCAGTATATGGTTTTGCCTTGTTTCAATACGTGAAGTTTCGTTTGCATAAGCTACGGCAGCCCCCTCAGCGGAAAAAAGGGGATAAAAGCCCGGGTATGCCTGTTGCCACATTAACGATGATTACGGGCGGAGCATATCTTCTGGCCAATATTTCACTGGCCTTTGTTACGCAGCAGACTGTGGCTGTTGTGCTGATGTGTGTATACATTATGCTGGCCTTTGTCGTGTTTCACTTCATTATGGACTTGCATCGGTATTACTGGCTTCGCCAGGTTATGAACAAATCAGAGGGGTAATTGCAGGATAGAGTCATAATTAAGGAGGGCGATCATTTTGGAAAAAAATATAGCTTCGTTTCTACCGAATGGGTCTGTTATTCGTTTAAAAGAAGGCACCAAGAAGCTTGTCATCTATGGACGCAAGCAGATGTTAATGACAGAACCACCCCGTCAATTTGATTATATTGGCTGTCTATACCCTGAGGGTTACATTAATCCGGATTATACGTATGTATTCAATCATGAAGATATCGAAGAGATCATTTTCAGAGGGTATGTGGATCAGGAGGAAGAGACATTTGCGGCGGAACTGGAGCGTAAGTAGCCCGAGTTGTAAAGGTCGGTCCTACATATGAGGAAATGAAAAAAACGGATCAGTCCTAACGTGACTGATCCGTTTCGCGAAAACGCGTCGCTGTCTGTTGAAGACTGGTGCTGGTTTCCTGTAAACCGCGCAAATAATGACCGATGTTTGTCATGCTGTCATTCATACGCCCGAGAAACTCTCGCTGGCGTTCCCCTTCCCACTGTCCCTCAGACTGATCAATCATCGTTTTGAGTTGGGTAAGAATATCATGTCCGTTCTGGGATGCCTTATTGAACTCACCCGCAAGTTGTTGCAGTTCTTCTGGGGACAGATCAATACGCTGGTTCATGAGGTCCACTCCGTTTCTCTTCTTGCATAAGATAATGTATATTCCATTATAACCCCATCTTTTTCAAAATGAAGCTGGACAAAAGCCTTGTTTTCAGATCAGTGTAGCGTGTCTTACATAGGACAAAACACACATCAAATCAGCCCCAGCTCATAGAGCGGGACCGAAATGATGTGTGTTTATTTTTGTTTATTTCACTTTTTGTACAGATACCGCCATTTGCTCCAGTTGAGTGTGAGTCAATTGGTTATTCGGCGAGCTGATGGTTACATAACGATCATCCAGCTTGAACGTGAGCATATCCGTTTGGTCTGGTGTATACCATTTGGCTGATACGCCATTAGGCAGTTTTACCGTTTTGCCATCATAGCTGAACGAGTAGTCTTTAGGGGATACCGTTACATTCATACGATTGAAAACAAAGTTTACACCATCACCGCCTGCACCTACGCTTTTGAACGTATCTCCAGCAACCATATGTTGTGGGGCATAGGCTGTTGTGAACCCGTCAAACTTCGCAAATGCCTTGCGAATATTATCCAATTGTTGTTTGCTATAGTTCACATCAGCGAATGCAGTGATCCCTTGATCATTGTTGCTGTTAGACTTTTGAACAGAGACAGCGACTTGTTGCAACTGAGCTTGGCTCAGCTTATGATCCGGCGAGCTAAGGGTAACGTAGCGATCATCCAGTTGGAACGTGAGCATGCCCGTTTGATCTGGTGTGTACCATTTGGCAATAACACCATTGGAGAGTTTCACGTCTTTGCTCGTATAACCGTCCGAATAATCTCTTGGGGACACATCCACTTTCATATGGTTGAAAACAAAACTGACGCCGTCGCCACCCGCACCTACACTTTTGAACGTGTCACCTGCGATCATCTGCTGAGGTGCATAAGCGGTCTCGAACCCATCGAATTGTGCAAAAGCTTTTTGAATCGCCTCTTTTTGTGCTGCGCTATACGTTACATTTGTCAAAGCTGATGGATTGCTTGTTGCTTGGCCGATCATGACCTGTCCTTTTTTGCCGTCATAGGATACAGGCACATGCAGTGCATCGGCAAGCGCTCGTACGGGCAGATAAGTAGAGTTGTTATAAGTAATTGGCGCAAGTTTGTTGCCATTGCCATCGGTTGGTGAGTAAGCCGCGCCATCGACATTAAAGCTGATTCCATGGTTAAGGTATGCAGAGATTTTCTCCAGTTGCGTTCCGGCAAATACGCCTGTTGCTCCTGTTAAAGTCATGCCCAGTACCATCATCGTTGCTACGGATTTCTTCATGTTTTTTTTCATCATATATCTCTCCTTCAAGTTGGGGTTTAGTTTTGTTTAATGGGCTCGCTGTCCCTTATGGCTTTATATTAAACCCCGAACATATCCAGAATAATTCTGAATTATCTCCAACTTGTAAACATGTGTATATAGACAGGAGAATGTAGAACGAAAACGGAAGCTGCTTGGTGTGTTTGAACGTATTCTTTGTCGAATCGAAACAGTTTAGTTAAAAAGATAGAGGATTAGTCCGCCAAAACCAAGGACAATCGCACCAACGTATACATAGGAAAGTTTGCTTAGGTTTTGCTTTGTGCGGCGGTCATATTCGGGGTTGCTGGTCTGATTGGCTTTGGAATTTCCGATGATCATGGTAGCAATACCTCCAAACAAGGCGATACCCACAATTAAAACATAAGGCAACCAGGTCATGAATGGACCTCCTTCGCGGATAATATGTTATGTCCTTATTGTACTTCAGGATAACCTTTGATGTAAGCTTTAGTTGAGAAATAAAGGAAAATGAAGTATCTATATTACAGTATGTATGTAGTCTTGGATCGGAAAGATCACTACAATTTTATATTTTTTTAATTCAAAAAAACCTTGATACAACAGGCGTTCGCAGCTTTCTTCACTGAAGGCTGTGAATTTTTTTGGCCCACAGAGTGATCCAGAAGAGAGAACCCTGCGTTACACCCTATGAAGACGACGACAAGGAAAGAAATTATACACACAACATAATCGAGGAGTGAACACGTAATGAAAATGAAGATGAAGAAGTTTATCGCACCTGTACTTAGCTTGACACTGTTGATGCCGGGGATCGCTGGAGCAGCTGCCGCACCACAGACACCAATGACCATGATGAAAGCATCCGTGAACACACCTGCGGCTGACCTGAGAGCAAACCTGGACCACCTGTTGTCCGAGCACTTTGCTCTCGCAGTAACCGCAATGGCCAAAGCATATGACGGAGCAAAAGATGCAGATGCAGCCTACAAAGCACTCGACCAGAATGCACTGGATATGCAACCAGCAATCGCTTCCCTATACGGTGACGCAGGTGCCAAAGAATTCGAACGCATCTTCCGCGCTCATAACAAATACACAGATGATCTGGTGAAAGCAACCAAAATGGGCAACCAGGCTGGAATCAAACAAGCACAGGCAAACATCAACGGTTTCGTGGATGAGTTCTCCACATTCCTGAGCACAGCTACCGAAGGCAAGTTGCCAAAAGCAGCAGCCAAACAGGCGCTGAAAGTACATGAAGATCTCGTGCAAAAAGTATTTGATGAGTATGTAGCTGGAGATTACGCTGATGCATACAAGGCTTACCGTGAAGGTTTCAAAGAAATGTTCGACGTAAGTAAAGCACTCTCCACAGCAATTACGACACAAATGCCTGAGAAATTCGAAAATACCAAAGCGGATACAAAAGCAGCTGATCTGAGATCTGCACTCAACCACTTGGCTTCCGAACACTTTGCACTTTCGGCTCTGCAAATGCAAGAGGAATTTGATGGACGTACAGCCGCTTCCAACGCACTGATTACAGCTGAAGCTGGAAACACAGCTGACTTCAAAGCAGCGATTGCTTCCGTTTACGGTAACGACGGTGCCAATGCTTTCGAGAAAATTTGGGTAACGAACCACGTCAATGCACAAAGCGATTATGTAAAAGCTGTTAAAAACAATGATGCTGCGGCCCGTGCGGCAGTAGAGAAACGTATTGATGGATTTACAACAGAATTCGCTACATTCCTGGATTCAGCAACAGCTGGCAATCTGCCAAAAGCAGCAGGACAACAAGCGCTGACAACGCATGAAAATCAAGTACAAAACGTATTGAATCAATATGCAGCAGGTAACTATGATGCTTCGTACACAACAAATCGTGAAGGCTTCAAAGTGATGTTTGGTGTAGGCCAAGCCCTGGGTAATGCCATCGTGACTCAATTCAACGACAAATTCCAAGAGCCAGCAACACCTGCACCGGCGCCAGATATGACAACGGTGTGGATGCAACTGAACAGCAAAATGCTGAAAATTAACGACAAAACAACCAACATGGACACCACACCAGTGCTTTGGAAAAACACAACATACATTCCACTGCGTTTCTTGAGTGAAGGTATTGGCGCAACAGTGAAATGGGACAAAAAAGCACAACAAGTAACGGTAATGGCTGGCGATGATATCCTTGAATTCTGGGTGAACAACAACGTGATGGAAGTGAACGGTGTGAAGAAAAATGTGGGTTCAACTGTATTTGTAAATAAAGATGGACGTACACAAGTACCTCTGCGCTTCATTGCTGAACTTCTGAACTGGGATGTGAAATGGGCACAAAAAGATGGTACCATTACGCTGACTAAATCAATGTAATAGTAGAGTGAAACAAGATTAAAACAAAAAGAGCTGCCCCATACGGCAGCTTTTTTGTATTCACCCAAAAGTTCAAATATTTGGTATAATCATCGAGAGTAATGACCTACATAACAGCTTGAATAGCCGATGGAGTCTAGAATGATGTATGATAATTTGGTATTAGCAAAATGAAGAGGGGGACAGAGGAATGAGTACATCATCAAAATCGGAGCGTCCAGTGAGAAATGTGGATACCCGGTTATTTGTTGCTTGGGCCGTTTCCGTTATTGCAACAGGGGGGAGTCTCTATTTCAGTGAGATCAAGGGATATCTTCCATGTGATCTATGCTGGTACCAGCGTATATTCATGTATCCACTAACCATCTTGCTGGGCATTGCCTACTTTAAAGATGACGTGGGCATCACCAAATACGTACTCCCACTTAGTTTCGTCGGTGGCGGCATTTCGTTATATCATGTAACGATTCAGCGTATTTTTTCGGCTACAGGTAATGCCGTCGCGTGCGGTAAGGTTCCATGTTATACCGACTATTTGAACTGGTTTGGTTTCATCACGATTCCATTGCTGGCACTGATCGCCTTTATTATCATCATCGTGATGCTGTGGGGTATCGGCAAAACACCAAAATCTTCTTAATAAGAAAGGATAGATGGTGATGAGCGGACAAGCTCGGTGGTTCATGCCCTTCCTGGTGCTAATCCTTTTGATCGCTGGCTGCTCCTATGAGGAACAGTCTGCTTCCGGGGAGATGCCGGAAATGATCAAAGTGAAACTTGACGTTCCAGAGAAGGCTACTCTTCATAAACCAACACGGTTACAGGTGAAGCTTACACAGGGAGATGCACCGTTAAGTCATGCTGACCATGTGCAATTCCAGATCTGGAATGAGCTTGATGATCCGCCTTCTGTATCTCCGGAACAAGGTATGATGACAGCGGACGAACTGGAGAATCAGGGGGCTATAACTGCCAAGGAGGCAGAGGAAGGGCTGTATGAAATCCAGCATACCTTTGAAGAACCAGGTACGTATGTGGTACAGGTCCATGTTACGCACGGAGCTATGCATAGTATGCCGAGAGCGAGAATTGTAGCGGAATGAAGCAGCAGGCGGGTGCCAAGGCTTTGGTTCAGGTTTAGCAATAGGTTTATAATTATAATGTTAAAGGTATGAAGAATGTTGTAGGAAAAGAGGCTGTTATGGCAACTATTCATGATGTTGCACTCAGGGCAGGAGTTTCTGTAACTACCGTCTCGCGTGTATTAAACAACCGGGGATATATCAGTCAGAAGACTCGGGACAAAGTGTATCAAACCATGGACGAACTAAACTATCGACCCAACGAAATTGCCCGTTCTCTTCTGCGTAAACAATCCAATGTTATAGGCTTGATTATTCCCGATGTATCCCATCCGTTTTTTGGAGAACTGGCTAGCTATGTTGAGTATCATGCTTACCGGAATGGATTTAAAATTATGTTATGCAATTCTCACATGGACCCTTCCAAAGAGCGTGAATATGTGGAAATGCTTAAGGGGAATCGCGTGGATGGCATTATTATGGGAAGTCATACACTGGAAGTTGATGAGTATATGAATCTGCATTCCCCAATCGTGACCTTTGATCGTAAGATCGGTGAAGACATCCCGTTTATCTCATCTGATAACTATCAGGGAGGGGTTATGGCTGCTGAATTACTGCTCTCGAAGAACAGACGACATTTTGCACATATCTGCGGTAATTTGGAATTGCAAATGCTGTCCAATCGCCGGACGACAGGTTTCGTTGATACCTTGCAGGCTCATGGAGTCAAACCGGTCATGATTCATGAAACCGATCTCAATGTGTTTGATCAGCATCAGTATACGGAATTGGTGGATAAACTGCTTGCACAACACCCGGAGGTGGATGGGCTCTTTGTAACGAGTGATCTGATGGCGGTGCATGCACTGAAGCAGATCGTGTTAGGTGGGCGCAAGGTACCTGACGATATCGCTATTGTAGGTTATGATGACAGTCGTGCGGCAGCGTATACGGTGCCTGGCATTACAACGATCAGGCAGCCGGTGGAGGCCATGGCTAAGCTGGCGATTGATCTGATTCGGCGCCAACTCGCGGAAGAGAAGATCGGAATGGAGCATATTTTGCCAGTTACCATCGTGGAGAGAGAGACGACCTGATACAGGTCGTTTTTTCATATTCGTCCTTTTGCTACGAAGAAATGAAGTCGAGAAAAAATTTTTTTGAATGGTATGTCAAACGATTGACATGTCAAACCTTTGACATTATAATTCGATTTGTAAGCGTTTCCTTTTAAACTATTGATCGGGGGCCATAACAAGATGAAAAGAGAACAGAGATGGATGAAATTATCGGTATTGTCTTTGATTATGATGCTTGTATTGTCGGCATGTGGAGGTAAAGCAGCGACGGAGTCCAACTCCGCCTCAGAGGGTAGCAGCAGTGAGAGTGTCAAAATTACCATGCTTAATTCCAAATCGGAAATTAACAGTCAGCTGGAACAAGCGGCTAAAGACTTCCATGCCGAAAATCCAAATATCACACTCGAAATTGTACCTGTAGGCAGTGGACAGTCTCCGTTTGAAAAAGCGTCTGCTTTGTATGCCTCCGGCAGCCCTACAACGATGATGATGCTGGATACAGGGGATGTCGAGAAATTCAAGGATCGTGTTCTGGATCTCACATCCGAGTCTTGGATGAAGGATGCTGTGGAGAACAGCACAGCGGCTACAACGTTTGATGGCAAAAATTATGCCTTCCCGTTCTCTATTGAAGGATATGGATTCATCTATAACCAGAATGTTTTGGATCAGGCAGTAGGTGGGACATTTGATCCAAAGTCTGTACAGACCACTGCACAGCTCGATGAGCTGTTCCAAAAGATCGCCGCTACTGGAAAATCACCTTTGATTGTATCTCCGATGGATTGGTCGCTTGGTGCGCATTATCTGGGGCTTGCATATGGTGGGCAGTCGCCGGACCGTGCGAAGGTGGACCAATTCATTACTGACCTGAAGGCAGGTCAAGTGGACCTTGCATCCAATGCCGTATTTAATGGCTTGTTAGATACATTTGACCTGATGAAAACTTACAATATTGACAAGGCTTCTCCACTGTCCGGAACCTATGAGCGTGGACCTGAGGTGCTTGGCAAGGGTGAGGTAGGTATCTGGTTCCAAGGCAACTGGGCATGGCCGCAAATTTCAAGCTTTGATACAGCAGATGGAAAATACGGCTTTCTCCCGGTACCTGTGAGCAATAATCCGGATGATTTCGGTAATACGCAAATCTCTGCTGCCGTATCCAAACGAATATTGCTGGATAAGGAAAAGAGCACACCAGCCCAGCAGGAAGCAGCGAAGAAATTTTTGGATTGGATCGTTTATAACGAAAAAGGTCAGGATTTTCTGGTGAATCAAGCCAGTATTATTCCGGCATTCAACAACATTACATTAGAGCCAACCGATCCACTTGGCAAATCCATTAGTGAATACATCAAGGCAGGCAAAATAGAGGAATCAATGAGCACACTTCCTGCGGATCACTGGTCCAAACTGGGTGCATCCATGCAGAAATATTTGGCTGACGTCATTGACCGTGCCGGACTTGCCAGTGAAATTCAGGCATACTGGAGCAACGTGAAATAAAGGAATTAATCATAGCCCTGTGCAGCACATAGAGAGAGACTTGCGGTACGCCGGAGATGGTGAACATACAGCTTCCACACGAGGTCTGTTCGACTTGTTTCCGGTATAACCGCCAGGCTAATCATTTGGATAGAGTGGAGGTTTACAATGCTGACCGAAAAAGGATTATGGACACGTCTGCGCACCCGCCTGATCTTTACTGGCCCGACATTATTTGCGTTTGCTACGGTGATGATTATTCCATTTTTGTATGGTATTTATTTGACGTTTACGAACTGGGATGGCATTGCCATCGATCAAAACTTTGTTGGCTGGGATAATTACATCGGTGTGTTCAAGGACACCGTGTTCTGGAAATCATTTGGGATGACGCTGGAGTACGTATTTATTACCGTTGTGCTGACCAATGCGGTTGCCTTCCTGCTCGCTTACGCTGTAACTCGAGGAATGAAGGCACAGGGCTGGTTTCGAGCCGGATTTTTCCTGCCGAATCTGGTGGGCGGAATCGTGCTTGGTTTCATCTGGCAGTTTGTTTTTAATCAGGTACTCGTTTTTGCAGGACAAAAAATGAACCTTACTCTGTTTTCCACCTCCTGGCTAGCTGACCCGGATAAAGCGTTCTGGGCACTCATTGTGGTGACCGTTTGGCAGTATGCCGGCTATATGATGGTTATCTACATTGCAGGACTGATGAATGTGCCGAAGGATGTTATGGAAGCAGCCAGCATTGATGGGGCAAGTAATCGCAAAATGTTGGCGCGCATTGTATTGCCACTGATGGTTCCTTCGTTTATTGTATGCATCTTTTTGTCACTGCAACGGGGATTCATGGTGTATGATCTGAACGTCTCCCTGACCAGTGGCGGGCCTTTCAAGAGCACAGAGATGGTATCCATGCATGTTTATGAGCAGGCCTTTCTTGCTCGTGACTACGGATTGGGTCAGGCAGAAGCCTTTGTTCTGTTTATCCTTGTAGCCGCCATTACATTGCTCCAGGTCTATTTCAGCAAAAAACTGGAGGTCGAGGCATGATGGCTGGACAATCACGCATTCTCAACTGGATGAAGTTTATTGTATTAATTGTTGTGATGATTTTGTTTGTATTTCCGTTTGTACTTCTAATCGTCAATTCGTTCAAGGCTAATCAGGCAATTACCTCCGATCCGCTGGGCTTGCCAAGCTCCTTTCAATTCGATAATTACGTCAATGCGTTTGACAAAATGGGATATGTATCCGCCTTCAGTAATTCGTTGCTCATTACCATTGCAGGTGTATTACTGATTGCTCTTTTTGCGGCGATGACAGCCCATTACTTTGTTCGTCACAAAAGCAAGGTGAATCAGTATCTCTTTTTCCTGATGGTAGCTGCGATGATTATTCCGTTTCAAGCCATTATGATTCCGCTGGTTAAAATATACGGCTCGCTCAGCCTGCTGGATAACAAGTGGTCGCTGATCTACATGTATATTGGCTTTGGCAGTCCGCTTGCCGTATTTATCTACCATGGCTTTATCAAAAGTATTCCCTTGGAGCTTGAAGAAGCGGCTTTAATGGATGGCTGCGGCAGAGTGCAGACCTTTTTCCGTATCGTACTGCCGGTGTTACTGCCAACAACCGTAACGATTAGCGTACTGAATGTATTGTGGATATGGAATGATTTTTTGCTGCCTTCCTTGGTGCTGACTTCATCCGAGCAGCGTACACTGCCGCTGTCCACGTTTTATTTTTATGGGACATACACCGTGGATTACGGTCCATTGATGGCTGGTCTGGTGCTGACCCTGCTGCCTGTATTGATCGTTTATCTGTTTGCGCAGAAGTACATTATTCAGGGGGTCATGCAAGGGGCTATCAAATAAGTTCGGTTGCGTGATTTAGAGAGAGACAGGAGTGAAGGACATATGAACCAGGAACGATACGAGAAGCAGGGAATGGACACAAGGCAAGAGACAGACCCTGGACTGACGAGTTCTTCGACTCAAACAAAGGAGAGTTATACACTCGCGCGGGCCAACGCATATATCAAGGCGCATCGACATCAGGTTAATCCAACCTATCGAATGGCCTATCATTTGATGCCAGAGGTGGGCTGGATGAATGACCCCAACGGCTTCATATACTTCGGTGGGATGTATCATTTGTTCTATCAGCATTATCCCTACGAACCGGTATGGGGGCCGATGCACTGGGGCCATGCGGTGAGCCGTGATTTGGTTACGTGGTCTTATCTGCCTGTTGCCCTGGCACCCGATCAGAGCTACGACAGTGGAGGCTGTTTCTCTGGAAGTGCAATCGTGCAGGATGGCAAATTGGTGCTGATGTACACGGGGCATGTCGTGACTGGACCCGACAAGGATAACGATTACTTGCAGACACAGAATATCGCTGTCTCGGACAATGGAATTGATTTTGTCAAAAGCGCGATGAATCCGGTCATTCGACTGGATCAAATCCCAGCGCATACCAGTCCGAAGGACTTCCGTGATCCAAAAGTGTTTGAACGAAACGGTGTGTACTATTGCGTCCTTGGATCGAATGATGCTTCGGGCAAAGGTGTCATTCTGTTATACCGTTCAACGGACTTGCTGGATTGGAGTTATGTCAACATTATGGCCCAGAGTGACGGGACGCTTGGCGACAATTGGGAATGTCCCGATCTGTTCACACTGGATGGCCGAGATGTGCTGATCATGTCTCCGCAGCGCATGCCTGCTCAGGGAGATAACTATCGCAACCTGCATTCGACCGTTTATATGATGGGAACGCTGGATGAAGACCAGGGTGTGCTGAAGTACGATCAGTACGTTCCGCTGGACTGTGGCTTCGACTTTTACGCACCTCAGACGATGGAGGATGCACAGGGGCGACGAATTATGGTGGCCTGGATGGATACGTGGGAAACGGAAATCCCGACACAACAGTCCCATGCCTGGGCTGGAGCGATGACTTTGCCAAGACAACTAATTCGCAGGGGAGAACGATTGATATTCCAGCCTCTTCCCGAACTTAGACAGTACAGATCGGAAGGCACCGAGCAGTATGATATACATCTAAACGATGATGAACATGTTCTTGATCTTGGAGTCAGCGGAGACCGTTACGAACTGTATGCTGTATTCGAAGCGGAACAGGCACAACACTTTGGGTTGAAGCTGCGCACGGGTGAAGATGAAGAAACCGTAATTTCCTATGATGTAGAGCAGCGTCGTTTATGCTTGAATCGCGAGCAGGCCGGACAAGGGCCGGGCGGAGAACGAGCTGTGACAGTGGAACTGCTTGACGGGAAACTGGAACTTCATATTTTTATGGATGTCAGCTCCGTTGAGGTGTTCATTCAGCAGGGAGAGCAGGTCATGACAGGGCGGATATATCCGGGGCCGAACTCAACAGGTATTAAAGCATTCTCGTCTGGAACGTGTACGTTGACCGAACTTCGCAAATGGGATATACGAATTCCCCGATAAAATTCTATCTAAAATTCAGCCTTGACCTTGAAGTATACTTCAAGGTTTATTCTTTTTTTATCAAGAAATATTGGAGGCTGAACAATGAGAATTTTGGAATGGATTTTAGTAATCGTGACAGTTATTAGCGCAGTGGTCATTTGGGTGGCTCCCAAACGTCGGGTAGTGGGGGGCGGTACGTTGTCGGCACTGGCACTGGCTATCCTTTTGCATGGGGTAATCGATCATTTTCGTGTGCAGTTGCTACCTACCTATATCGTGGCCTTTGTTTTACTGATTGTATTGTCCGTTCAATTATGGAAGTCTCGGCGCAATATTCAGCATACACAGAAACGTCGATCGTGGTTCAAAATCATTTTGGCATCCATTCTGGTGCTGGCTCTTAGTGCAGGTACAATAGTGTTGACGTCGTTATTCCCTGCATTCACGATGCCCGAATCGACGGGTTCATTTGCCATAGGGACCTTTTCGCAGCAGTTAACGGATGATTCCCGGGAAGAAACAAAATCGGTTGAACCGGGCGACAAGCGGGAACTCATGATCAATGTCTGGTATCCTGTAGATCAGGAAACAGCCAAAGGATTGCCGCTAGAGCATTATCCTGCCGAATTGGGAGAGGCGATCAGCCTGGTATTTGGTATTCCACCAGTGGTATTCAGTTACCTTGACACGATTCCGACACATGTTGTTAAAGGTGCCGAGGTATCTGCCGCACAGAGCAAGTATCCTGTATTACTGTTTTCACCAGGGATACGTTCTACTCGCTTTCAAAGTATGACCGCGATTGAGGAACTTGTGAGCCACGGCTACATTGTGGTTGGTATCGACCATCCGTATACATCTGCACAAGTTACATTCTCGGATGGCCATGTCGCTTCTTATCAGCCGGACCCTGACTTCCCAACCTCCAAAGAACTATATCAATATAATATAAAAGGTATAGGTATTCGTGCAGAGGATGCAAGCTTTGTACTGGACACTCTCACACAGTGGAATTCACATGATCCGAATCAATTGCTCGAAGGCAAGCTTGATCTGGATTCTGTCGGTATCTTTGGTCACTCCTACGGGGGTGCAACTACGGCGGAAGCGCTGGCTCAGGATGACCGTTTCAAAGCAGGACTTAGTTTGGAAGGCGGTTTCTGGGGTAAAGTATCCACAACAGCCTTGAAACAGCCGTTTATGTATATCATGTCGGGTGAAACAGCCAAAAGTCTGGACCCGGACGCCACTGCCAAGGATAAAGTATTTTATCCCGAGTTTGAGCCTGATTTGGATCGGGTGATGTCAAATAGTCTTAATGATACCTATTATCTGACAGTGGAGAGTTTGTTCCATCAAAGCTTTACGGATATTTCGTTAATTTCACCAAAAATGTTTGCCAGAGGCATGACGCCAGAACATAATGTGGATATAACCAGATCCTATGCGCTGGCATTCTTTGACCGTTATCTGAAAGGAAAAGAGCAGCCATTGCTGCAAGGATCTTCAGCACAATTTCCCGAGGCCACCTATGATGCCACGTATACCAAGATACGCAACAAACAAACGCAATAAGTCCGCAGAAAGGTGGAGGAGTAGGCATGGAAACCATGACAAGAGGAGAGCTGGCTAAGCGTACCGGTGTAAGTATAGCAACCCTCCGTTATTACGAAGATAGTGGAATTCTGCCTGCTCCCCGTCGTTCCTCCAACGGATATCGGGTGTATACCGAGGATTATCTGGTCAAAATTAAGTTCATTAAGGATGCCCAGTTGCTGGGTTACTCCTTAAAGGAGATACAAGAGACCCTGCAACTACTCAGCCAGGAAGACATGGAAAAGGATACGTTAAAAACCCTTGTACGCGAACGCATCGCTGACATTCAGACACATATTGACCATCTGGAACAGATGCAGATTCATCTGGCACGACTGTTGCATACACCGGAGGACGATATCGATAATTATATTCAATCGTTCAGGGTGCAGAAGAAAGAGCCGTAATCGCGGCTCTTTTCCTGTTTAAGAGAAAACAGGCGTGGACTATTGAGCAGGGAATCGGAGATTTAGAAAGAATACATAGTGTAGTTTGCCAATACATAGTGGTGGTTAACGTGGTTTCAATAATGAAATTCACACCAACAAAAGGAGTAACATTTTCTATGAGGGATTTACAAGGTTTTGTATCCGATTACATCAAAGGAAAGAAACATCTGCATCTTGAGATTGGCGTTATTACAAAGGAAGATATCGAATATCATTCATTGGGCAATCCCAAAAAGAAGAGCGTTGCTGCTGCTGAACATAGGTTGTTCGAAATCGGCTCTGTCACCAAACTTTTTACATCTATCCTTCTATTAGAATTGGAACGTCAACAGCAGCTTTCCACGGATGACACGGTTGGCAGGTACATACACAATGGTAAAAACGATTATTTGAATAAGGTTACCTTAAAAAGTCTTGCGACGCATACCTCTGGATTACCTAGACTTGCCACAAATCTCAACCCCACGAAAAACCGATTGAATCCGTATTCAGATTATACCGAGGATGATTTACTTGCTTTTTTAGCGGATGCTGACTTTACGGATCAGATGGGTTCATTTGAGTATTCTAATACCGGCGTGGGCTTACTGGGTTATATGCTATGTAAAGTATCAGGAAGTACATATGAAGATCTGCTGAAAAAATATATCACAGGTCCATTAAACATGACGGAGACAGCTGTTATGCTGAATGCAGAACAGAATGACAGATTTGTGGATGGACATACGTCAACGGGGAAAAAAGTCCCTCACTGGGATCTTAGTGTACATGCAGGGGCTGGGGCGATCAAGTCATCGGTTCACGATATGAGTTTATTTGTTCAGGCCAACCTTAATGATGATCATCCGATAGCCTCTGCAATACAAAAAAGTCATGTTCCTATAATGATTGGAGACTCGGACTTATATTTAGGATGGCATAAGGAGAAGCTGTTAGATCAGAATATTCTCTGGCATAACGGTGGCACATTTGGTTTCTCCAGTTATTTGGCTATAAATAAGGAACAGAGTATAGGGGTCGTATTATTGTCCAATTATTGTTTTGGATCAGCCTCTATTGTGGATGAGTATCTGGATACGATATTCAAGTTTATAACTAAAAAAGACCTTTATCCACTCATGCCGCTAGACCCTGTGGGTAATAAAATACTGGAAGCCATGATGCAGAGATAAAAAAACACCTCGAACAGAGAACACCTGGGGATGTACTTCGGGCGCTTTCTGTTCGAGGTTTCTTTTAGTTCTATCTTAATCGTCTTGATCATGACATACCCGCTTCACGCAGAAAATGGTGCACAATCTTCGTCTGATACTTGATACGGGTCGAGCGTTTCAGACTCCAACAGGTCTCCACCGTGACGGAACGGGCTTGTAATAGTCTTGAAGCCGCTGTACGGGCAGATCCCGGCAATTCATGCTGTTTGAGGTTAAAATGACGATTACGAATGGCAATCGACCGATTCATCCGTTCGATAACTCTTCTGCAAGCTGGAATTGTCCGACTGCCGGGATTGGTGATCAACGTCTGTCCAAGCACTCGTGAACTCAGTTGAGACAGGCCGTTGGCTTCATGCAGATCAAGCCACCAGTCGGCCCGATGTTCACGCGCCAGCTGAAAAACTGCCGCAGCGAGCGGATGCTTGGCCTTGCCTGACATACGACGTGGAAACGTACGATTCAGATCTGGCTTGCCTCTGATTTTCTTAGCGTAGGCTTGCTGGTTCACGCGTGGCACGATAATTAACAGCCCTCGCTGAATGGCGTGACGACCTGTCGCAATATCATCTGCGAGTTTTTGCGCAGCGGCCATACTCGCCGTTTCATTCCCGTGAACCCCGGATGTAATGAACATCACGGGTCCCGGCATCATGCCACGTACGATGAAGTAGGGAGTAGCGTGTGCGCTGGATGCTGCAAGGACATGTTTGGTTACAAGCATGACACTTCACCTCCGTTATTACAGTACGCCATGTCCCTCTTTCATGTAACGGCGTAAGAACAGGTCTTCATCCTATTTCCTCACAAAATGGGCCGACTAATACACCCGATGAATGATATCTTCGAAATCCGGTTCTTTCATCTCTACATCTTCGATCTGACCCCAGTGCTCCAACTGTTTCAGAATGTCCATTGTGCTCCATTCCTTCCGGTTCACTTCGACGGTGACAATCTGTCCTTCCACTCCAGTAATATGTATCGCGGACGACACAACATCCGGGATATGAAACGCTCCCCGGAATGTTACCCGAATCAGCGTAGGTAGTCCGATGGTTTCGCGAAGTGACGAGATCGTGCCGTCATATGTTAGTTGACCATGGTTAATTACCATGACCCGGCTGCATAACTGTTCAATGTCGTCCATGTCATGGGTGGTCAGCAAAATCGTTTTGCCAAACGTTTCATTTAATGTACGTAGAAACTGGCGAATGTTCCGCTTTGCGTTCACATCCAGTCCAATTGTTGGTTCATCGAGAAAAAGCAGTTCGGGATCATGCAGCATGGAAGCTGCGAGATCCGCTCGCATGCGTTGTCCAAGCGAGAGCTTGCGGACAGGCGTGGCCCAGAACGATTCAAGGTCCAGCAGCTCAGCGAACTGGGACAGCCGTCTCTTTTTGTCCTCGGCACGCACGCCGTACATCTCGGCCAGAATATCATATGAATCTTTCACAGGCAGATCCCACCAGAGCTGGCTGCGCTGTCCAAACACAACGCCCAGTCGACCAACGGTCCTGCGCCTGTCCTGATGCGGGTTCATACCGTCAAGCTTTACCTCACCCGAGGTTGGGTGCAGGATACCTGTCAGCATTTTGATCGTCGTAGACTTGCCAGCCCCGTTCGGACCGATGTAACCCACAAACTCCCCTGGGCCGATATCAAAACTGATATCGCGTACCGCTTCCTTGGACACATATTCACGTGAAAATAACGTACGTAGGCCTGAGAAACGTCCTTCGCGAATAACAGGAGTTTTGAATTCCTTTTGCAGATGCCGTGCTGTGATCATGTTCATGATTCGTTACGCCTCCTTAGCTACCTGTACTTTGATATTTGGTCATGCCGAATTGCCAGAAACGCAGACTTGCAGCCAAACTCAGTACGGCAACCGCTGCAACAGCAACAAGAATCCACGCTCCTCCTTCACCCCGTAACAGGTAAAGTGACGGAATGTAGTTGACGAATCCCACCGGAATCACCGTTAACAGAATGCCAGACATCCATTTGGGATATATCGTTAACGGATATTGGGCAGCCGTTCGTGCGGCATCCTCAGTGATCGTCTGTAATTCCTCAATGCGTGTGGTCCAGAATCCGAGTGTGGCGGTAGCAAGTCCGATGGAAAAGAGAATGACTGCACCGGTCAGGATAATGAACAGGGAGAAGGGGATGGCGATCCAGCCAATCTGTCCGCTGTGCATCATGCCTGCCAATGACCAGCAGAGAATGAACCCGCCTTGCAGGACTTCCCCAGCCATGATGCGGAAGTTTTGCGGCAGCAGTGCCAGCAATACGGGCATGGGACGAGTTAACAGTTGATCAAGCTCACCATTAACCAGATATTTTTCCAGATGGTGAACCTCATTGCCAAATGTGCGATACAGTGTTTTGGATAACGTCATGATGGCAAAGAGATAACCGATCTCATGGAGGGACCAGCCTTTAATGGCTCCGAATTTGTGCAGCACGAGAGCAACCATCAGAAACTCGGAGATCTGAATTAAAGCGGCCAATACGGACGCCATGATGAAATTGAACTTGTATTGCATCCGGCTGCGGATGCTTGTTCGAATGAGCATTTTATATAAATTGAACCAGGAAGTTCGCTTCATCCGCCCTGCACCTCCACTTTACGACGTAACACTTGGGTGATCGCAAGACAGATCAACGTCATAAAGACACACCAAAGCAAGGTTCCCCATAACAAGGAGCCATCTTCGAAACCAAGATAGATTCGGGTAGGTACATAGAGCAGGAAAGGGTAGGGTGATATCCAGGCAAGTTGTTCAAGCCAGTTCGGTAGCCATTCCAGCGGAATGAAAAAACCAGCCAGCAGATTCATCATCGCGTGATTGCCCCAGTGAAGCCAAGAGGACTCCGTGGTCCACATCGACGTGGCACCAATGATGTAGTTCATACAGATGGATAAGTATGCGGCGCCGGCAAGACCAAGTGCGGCATAGAATAGTGTTGAAACGTCTGAGGGCCAATGCAGGGAAAAGACAATGGAGAAGAGCAGGTAGATCGGAATACTTTTGTACACGAACTGGTAGGCAATCTGCCCCCATTCGCGTGCCATCAGGTGGGTGAACAGATGAACAGGCCTCATCAGATCCAGTGCGATCTGCCCTGTCCTGACGGATAAGGGAATACCCAATCCGTTCGTGAGAAAACCCGAGATCCAGAGAGAGGATTGCGTGAACGCAATGTAACTGATCATCCCCTGTGTCCCGTATTCTCCGAGAGTATGGTCGGCCCCGATGCCGATCCAGAGGCAGGCATACATGTAACCAAACATGGCGCTTGCCAGGTTATGTACCATGTGTGCCCCGCGGTATTGCAGATTCCGGGAGTAGGCTTTGGAAGCCAGAGTGAAATAAAGCATGTGACACCTCCGATAAGTGGATTGAACGGCGTTTCCGTTCACTTCAGTCAAGGCGAAAAAGAGAGAAGGACAACAGCATACCAATTTATTCCTTCACAGGCAAGACATTTTTTTAGCTAATAATGGTATTAACAGGGGTGTTCATGATTGCGCCACAAGACAACAGTCTGTCCGTTCCTTTATAATTGAGGGGTAATATCGCAAACGTTTACAATGTGAAATATTCAAATTTTAAATAAACCGCCGGGCTTGTGCTTGACGATTGAGGATACAGAACGAACAATCCGGCAAGAGAGAAGGATGTCATGAAGAAAATTGCATGGGTCACCGATAGTACCAGTACACTGGATCCCGTTTTTGCGGAGCAAAATCATATCTACATCGTACCGCTGCGCATCGTATTTGGAGAGGAATGTTACCGGGAAACCGATGACATTACATCTGAAATGTTCTATGAGAAACTTGCGGAGGCTTCACGTGCGAGCAGTTCGCAGCCACCCATTGGCGAATTCATTGAACTGTATGAGTCGCTCAAAGACAAGTACGATGAGATTATTACGATTCATTGCTCTACAGAGCTTAGCGGAACGCTGCATACGTCCATGCAGGCTGCAGAGATTGCAGGAGTGACGGTGACCGCAATTGATTCGAAGGCAGGTGCCTATCCTCACCGTGAGATGATTATGCAAGGACTGGAATGGCAGAAGCAGGGATGTTCAGCTGCCGAGATCAAAGTAAACATTGAACAGATGATTGATAACATGTCCTTTTACCTCATACCGGCCAGTCTTCAACATCTTCACCGCAGTGGCCGGGTGTCGGGTACACAGCTGATCATCAGTCAACTGCTCAAGATCCATCTGCTGCTTCGATTTGAAGAGGGCAAAGTGGTTGTGAATGAGAAGATCCGCACGTTCAAGCGGACAAAAGAGCGCATGCTCGATATGCTCAAGCTGGATATGGAGAAAGTAAAGCATGTGTGCATTATGCATGCCAACAATCAGGAAGAAGCTGTTACAATCAAAAAACAGATTGCAGCTCTGCTGCCTAGATTAAAGACCGAAATCATGCCATTTATCCCTGTGGTAAGTATCCATGCAGGTGCAGGAACCATTGGACTGTGCTGGATTCACAGTGAGAACGGATATAGAGATTAGAAGCACCAGCATTGATCTACAGACAGTCATAGACCTGGCAGGAAACACACTTGATGTCAAAGTGTTGCTCCTGTCAGGTTTTTTCGTATGTCATTGCCAATTCAAACAAACTGTGAGGTAATAAAGAAAACTGTTCATGTTGGAGGGAAACATGTGTTAAGTCATCGCTTGTTGCTTGTTGAAGATGATCGTTCAATTAGTGAGATGGTCGGGCCGTACTTGGAAAAAGAGGGCTACGACGTCACTTATGCATATGACGGCTTAGAGGCAGAACATCAGTTCAGCCAGTCACAACCCGGGTATGATCTGGTTATTCTGGATCTGATGCTGCCCCGCAAAAGTGGGATGGATGTGCTGCAAACCATTCGGGCAGTCAGTCTGGTACCTGTGCTCATTCTGTCTGCAAAGGATGGGGAGGTGGACAAAGCGTTAGGCTTGGGCTTCGGTGCAGATGATTACTTGAGCAAACCTTTCTCGTTAATCGAACTGACTGCCCGCATCAAAGCTGCGATTCGCCGCGCCAATTATACGACTCAGCCTGCGGCTGAAGTGGCTAAAGATCAACGTATTCACATTGGAGGACTCGTAGTTGACATAGAGACGTACGAGGTGGAGCGCGAAGGTACACCCGTCAAACTGACATCCAAGGAATTTGGAATTCTGAAGCTGTTGGTTACCCATCCTGGCAAAGTGTTCACCAAGGCTCAGATCTACGCTTCCGTCTGGAACGATCATTATTATGGAGACGAAAATATCATTAACGTACATATGCGTCGTCTGCGTGAGAAACTGGAGGCAGATCCTTCGGCTCCCCAATATATCAAGACACTCTGGGGCATCGGATATAAGCTGGAGGCGGAGCAGGGATGACACTGATTTTTGCCAGTACAACAGCTATTTTGGCTATTGCCGTCATTGGATTGTGGATGAGATTGCAGAAACGCACCCAACACCTGTCCTATATTCATCAGAAAATATCCGCTATTCTGGATCAAGGCACCTTTGAGCGTTTGCTTGTATTCAATAGTGATGACCAAGTCAGTCAGCTTCTGAAAGACATGAACCAGCTGCTGGATCATGCGCACCGCGCCAAAGCAGGGTATGCGAACCAGGAGAAGGAGATGCGTAATATGCTCTCGAACATTTCGCATGATCTGAAAACGCCACTCACCGTTGTGCTGGGTTATAGTGAGACCTTACTGCACAGTCCATCATTGTCCGATCAGGAACGGAAGATGATGACGGAGAAAATACAGGATAAGGCGCAGGAAGTGCTGCGTTTGATCCATTCCTTTTTTGATCTGGCGAAGCTGGAATCCGGAGATACGGAACTGGTGCTTAGTCGAGTGAATATAAGCGAATTATGTCGGTTGAAGATGCTTTCCTTTTATGAAATGTTGACGAATCTCGGATTGCAAGTCGAGCTGGAGATACCTGCTGGTGATATCTTCGTGCAAGCGAATGAAGAAGCATTGGACCGTGTGCTGGATAATCTCATAACCAATGGAATGAAATATGGAGCAGAGGGTAAGGTAATGGGGCTTTCACTGGATCATTCGATAGGTGGACCTGTGACGTTACAGATCTGGGACCAGGGAAAAGGAATTCCGGAGAGCGAGCATAGTCGTGTGTTTGAACGCATGTATACACTGGAGGATTCCCGCAATCGACTCTATCAAGGCAGCGGCCTGGGTCTGACCATTACGAAACGGCTAGTTGAGCGGATGGGTGGAAGTATTCACTTGCATAGTGTGCCACATCAACGGACTGTATTCTCGGTTACCTTAAAGGCTTGGTAGACCCTGCGTTGGCGTGTCCGGTCAGACTTAAGGTTTTTGTAAGATTTGATTAATAAAAAAGAAGACTTTTCTCTTTACAATATAGATATAGGAACCCGGACAGGGGACGTAAAGGAGAACAAGGACGATGAATTATATCGCACGAACAATAGATGTGACCAAAGTATATGAAGGGGTGGAGGTTGTATCCAACTTCAATATGAATATTAAGCAAGGTGAGATCTATGGATTCCTCGGTCCGAATGGTGCTGGTAAAACAACCATCATGAAGATGCTCACCAATCTCGTCAAACCAACCACAGGGGAGATAGAACTGTTTGGGGAGAAGCTTACGCCGACCTCCTATGAAGTGCTGAAGCGAATGGGCAGTATTATTGAATATCCTTTTTTCTACGATAGACTGTCTGCTCGCGAGAATCTGGAGCTTCACTGTGAATACATGGGGTTTCACAACAAAAAGATTATCGACAATACGATGGAAACGGTAGGGCTGAAGGATACAGGCAAGAAACCGGTCAAGGACTTCTCCTTGGGCATGAAGCAGAGGCTCGGACTGGCTCGTGCACTAATAACCACACCTGAACTGCTCATTCTGGATGAACCGATCAACGGATTGGACCCTGTAGGGATCCGGGAGATGCGAGATTTGTTCAAGCGCCTTAGCAATGAGTATCGCATTACCCTGTTGGTCTCCAGTCACATTCTTGGCGAGATCGAACAGATTGCGGACACAGTTGGTGTCATTCGCGGCGGTCGTTTGGTGGAGGAAGTATCGATGGAGAGCATTCGTGGAAGTCAAAATGAGTACATTGAGTTACAGGCGGTGGATATCCGCAAAGCGACCTATGTCATTGAACACCAGCTTGGTTTGAGTAATTATAAACTGGTTGATGACCAAACGTTACGCATCTATGATCCGGGAATCATTCCATCGGAACTGAACACCAAGCTGATCCAACACGGCATTGAGATCGAATCGATATCCAAACGGGCTCATTCCCTGGAAGAACACTTCATGAAGCTTGTGAAAGGGGATGAAGACGTTGCTTAAACTCATCAGACTTGAGTTGCGGAAGCACCGTTTTGCACGTAATTTTGCAGGTGCAGGTATTGCCAGTATAGCCATTCTTCTTTTCCTGATCATGATTGGATTCGTGGATGTGGGAGCAGAAGATTATGCCTATGCCGATTACCAGACCGCCTTTATGATTATCGATACGTTTGTGAGAGCGACCTTTATCATATTTGCAGGAGCTTTATTATCCAAGCTGGTGATCAGTGAGTATAGAAATAAAACGATGAACGTCATGTTCACCTATCCCATCCAGCGTCATAAAATCATTGCTGCCAAATTGATTATCGTGTTTGGTTTTACATTTGTGATGATTATGGTTACCGATCTGTTGATGGGTTCACTGCTGTTAGTTGTTAATCATTTCTACTCCTTCATTCCTGGATCATTGACGAATCAGGATATATGGGGACTTCTGGCGAAGTACAGTATGAGTTCTTTATCGGCTGCGTGTATGGCACTCATTCCCCTATTCTTCGGTATGCGTAAGCATTCTGTTACAACTACAATGGTCTCGTCCATTTTGCTGGTTTTGATTGTCTGCTCCGGATTCAACGGGTCGGAAGTTTCCATTCATTCGCTTATTATTATCCCTCTGACCCTTGGAGCAATAGGGATATGGATTGCTTCGATGTCCATGGTTCGTCTGGAGACAAAAGATGTGAACTGAATCATTCGGAAAACCATGCTCTGTATGGCTTCAGATGCCATTGACATCCGCTCGTACAAGGGATAGGATAATGTCAACTGAGACACGAAGGAGAATGCAACTACCATGACGATTCCAAAAACATTAACAATAGCTGGTTCGGACACGAGCGGCGGTGCAGGTATTCAAGCTGATTTGAAAACTTTTCAGGAGCTGGGTGTGTATGGCATGACCGTACTGACTACGGTTGTGGCAATGGAGCCCGAAACATGGGATCACCAGGTCTTTCCTGTTGAATTAAATGTAGTTGAAGCGCAGCTTCGCACTGTTCTGGACGGTATCGGTTTCGATGCCATGAAGACAGGTATGCTCGGTTCTGTAGATATTATTGAACTGGTAGCAAAACATATTCGCCGCAGCGGTCTGCCACAGATCGTTATCGATCCGGTAATGGTCTGCAAAGGTACAGACGAAGTACTGCAACCGGAAAATACGGAAGCGATGATCGAATTCCTGTTGCCAGGTGCTGATTTGGTTACCCCTAATCTGTTCGAAGCATCCCAACTGGCGAAGAGTGGACCGATTCGCTCCAAGGAACAGATGGAAGCAGCGGCAGCAGCAATTCATGCCCATGGCTCGAAACATGTCCTGATCAAGGACAGAGGTGTCATTAGCCCGGGTAAAGCAATGGATCTACTCTATGATGGAACCAACTACGAATGGTTTGAAGCCGATGTTGTCGGCTCCGGATATACGCATGGTGCGGGCTGCACGACGTCTGCGGCGATTACCGCTGGATTGGCTCGTGGTCTTTCAGTGAAAGAGGCTGTTCGTGAAGGTAAAGCCTTTGTGACCAAAGCGATTGCCGGCGGATTCCCGCTGAACCGTTTTGTTGGTCCGACACTGCATGTGGCACACCGTCTGGAGCAACAACGCTAAGTGTTGCCAGGGAGCGCACAGTAGCCCATCAATTCTGGATAACACACTTCGATTTCATTCAAGTAGCTGTCAATGAGCAGGAGCTTGCTCGTTGATAGCTTCTTTTTTTATGCGAATTTTTATAAAAAATAGTAACTTTTGGCTTATATTAATCGTATATATCATGGGAGCATTCCAAAACAATGTATGGACACATGAACGACACATGGAATAGGTATGTTAACATCAGAAATCTAAAAAGGAGAGTCGGTCATGATCAGAACAGTGCTTCTGGTGGAAGATGAAAGCCGCATTCGTGAGATTGTGGCCGATTATTTCATAAAAGAACAATGGAACGTCATAGAAGCAGAACATGGAGTACAGGCACTGGAACTGTTGGCTCTGCATGAGGTGGATCTGGTTATTCTGGATGTTTTGATGCCTGAAATGGATGGATGGACGTTATGTGGGCATATTCGATCCCAATCCACCGTACCTATTATCATGCTGACTGCACGGTCCGAGGATGACGATAAAATTCATGGATTTCAGCTGGGCGTAGACGATTACGTTACCAAGCCGTTTAGTCCACGTGTGCTGGTTGCACGTGCAGAGACATTAATGAAGCGTGTTGAAGGTGCATTTGGACGAGAGCAGGGTGTGATTCGCTTTGGTCAGGTAACCCTTGATCCATGGGCCAGACGCCTGGAGAAGGACGGAATTGAAGTGGAACTTGCACCAAAGGAATATGATCTGTTGCTTTATTTGGCACGTAATGCAGGCATTGTGTTGTCCCGGGATGCCATTTTGAATCGGATCTGGGGATTTGATTTTGAAGGGGACTCACGTGTTGTGGATACTCACATCAAGAAGTTGCGCAGCAAATTGGGTGATGAAGCCAAGTGTATCCGGACGGTGATTGGCACTGGATATCGTTTCGAGGCAGAAGCATGAGAAGAAATGGCGTAACGATGAAGCTTTTTCTGGTCATGGCAGGATGTCTGGTTCTTCTATATGGTACGACGGTTTTTGCCCAGTTGGTCTGGTTCCCCGACTTCTATCAGCATCAAAAGGTCAGCAGTATGAAGAAAAAGCTGTCTAAGTTCGAACAGCAATATTCCAATGGACATTGGAGTGATTTACAGCTAGCCAAGGAGACCGGGAAATTCATGCGTCAGAATCAGTCACATCTGGTCATTCTGACGAATACCGGAAGACTGGTTAATGACCCGTTCCACATTACGTTGCTTCAAGAAGATGGAAGTCACGTGAAGGTGTCCTTGTCCTTGTTTATCAATAGTGAGAATGCTGGCTGGATTACATCCCATCTGAAATATGGGCAAGAACTGACGGTGAAAGGTCCGGCCAGCGAGTCCATGGTCTATCCATTCAAAATCCAGGATGCCACTTCTGCCGCATGGGGAACAGAAAGCTTTCAGGAATCAATTGAACCGGTAAAGGAATGGTCCGGCGTATTGACCGAGGTCGTTCTTCCCAATCTGGCAACGTGGAGTCAGAGGCAGGGCCTGCTGGTGCAAGCACTGGATAGCCGGTTCCCTTTGTCCACCGAAGACCAACTGGCCTTGGCGAATGGCAAAATGCTCAATGAAGAATGGATGGATAGCTGGAGCGGTGTTCGCAATGTCATCACCATTGCTCCAGTGCATCGTTCCGGACCTGAGCAACAATTGATCTTCTCGCTCACCTCTCTACAGGAGATGAGGGAAGCGAATGAGGCAACACGATTGTTCTATGCGTATTTCGGCATAGGGGCATTTATATTGATTCTGTTGCTGGCGTTACTCCTGTCCCGAATTGTAACGAAGCCGCTCTTGGCCTTGAACCATGTCGCCAAGAAAATGTCTACGTTGGATTTCACGGTGAAATCACCCATCCGGCGTAATGATGAGATCGGCAGTCTGTCTAACAGCCTTAATGCCTTATCGGGAACCTTGGGTCAGACACTGGAAGAGCTTAGGCAGGCCAACACGCAGATGCGTACAGATATGGAAATGAAGCAGGAGATTGAACAGCGTCAGCGCAAGTTTTTTGCCGATGCATCACATGAACTTAAGACGCCAATCAGCATTATTAAAGGATATTCTGAAGGGCTGAAGGATGGCGTGAGTGAGAGCAAACGGGAGCGTTACATTGAGATCATTGCCGATGAGGCGATCAAAATGGAAACGATGGTTGAAGAGATGCTGGATCTGGTGCGACTTGAATCCTCAGCGGTTCAATTGAATACGGATGCTGTTGCACTGGCTGACATGATTGAAGATATCGCCGGCCGTCTGGGTCCGCAACTGAAGGACAAAGGATTGGATGTGGTGCTTGTATCCACAACAGAACAGACGGTTGAGGGTGACCGAAGCAAGCTGGAGCAAGTTATTTTCAATATCATGATGAATGCTATACGTCATGCGATACCACATACCGATATAACTATTGAGATTAGCAGGCGTGAAGGTTTTGTCCATATTTCCATTGAGAACAAGGGCGAGCAGATAGCTGAAGCTGAGCGGCAGTATATATGGGAGAGGTTCTATCGGGTAGAGCGCTCACGTAATCGTAAAATGGGGGGGACCGGGCTTGGTCTGGCCATTGCGAAGCAGATTCTTGATCTGCATGGGTGCAGTTATGGAGTGGAGAACACACCGGATGGAGTCCGTTTTTATATTATTTTTCCTAAAGCCTAGTACGAAAGGGAGTCAAATCTTATGAAGTCTTTACCATCGATTTTAACCTTGGGGAATCTGAGTTCAGGCATGCTGGCAGTCATAATGGCTATTCATGGTGAATTTGCCTTTGCTGTGATGATGATATGGGTAGCGATGTTCTTTGATCTGTTTGACGGGTATGCGGCTCGTAAGTTGCATTGTGAGGGTGAGTTCGGCAAGTCCCTGGACTCACTTGCGGATGTAGTTTCATTCGGAACAGCACCTGTGCTGATTCTGTACCTGAATTCCATGCTTGAAGTGAGTGTGCTGGGGATGGCACTGACTGCATTGTTTCCGGTTTGTGGTGCTTTGCGTCTGGCCCGTTATAACTGTCAGAAGACAGCAAGCAGTGGTTTTGTCGGGATGCCGATTACATTTGCCGGAGGTCTGATGTCCTTTTTCGCACTCTGGAGTCCTTATTTCACACATGGTGTAGCCTATCTTGTCATTATTGTATTATCCGGTCTCATGGTGAGCCAAATCCGATTCCCGTCTCTAAAACAAGTGTTAGCCTCACATGAGAAGGATATTGTGGAACCGAAATAAGGAGCGAGTCAGTATGGAATTTGCAAAAGAATTTATTGGTCAATATGGTTATTTCGCAATATACGGACTTCTGGCTCTTGGTGTTATTGGCATGCCGATTCCGGATGAGGTGATGATGACTTTTGTCGGTTATCTCGCCTCTATCTCGGTATTGAATTACTCCGTATCCATCGCCGTCAGTTTCGGTGGTGCATTTACCGGAGGGCTGCTTAGCTACATGATTGGCAAGAAAGCGGGCAGGCCGCTGGTTGAAAAATACGGCAAGTGGGTCGGCGTTAATGCCAAACGATTCAGCAGGGTGGAGTCGTGGTTCATCAAATATGGGTATTGGTCCATCATTCTGGGTTACTTCATTCCAGGCATTCGTCATCTGATGTGCTGTTTCTCCGGGATTAGCCGCATGGCGATTGGCAGGTACGTAGTTGTATCCAGCATTGGTGCATTCGTCTGGTGTGTTGTCTTTATCTCGATTGGTTTTTATGTTGGCGTGTTAACTTAAAATGGGACAGCCTGTTGTAGTAACGGGCAAGGATGGAAGACCTCTTGAGTGTAAGGTGGTCTTTTTTTGTTTTTCTATATATGGTCGGAGACCTCATTCTAAGTAATTTAATCGACTACAAGTAACTTACCCTTGGAACTGTAGGCTAGCCCGCAAGATGTTTCAAGAAAATTCAAGCTCAGAGCTGTTTCTCCGAGTAATTCTCCGGCGTTAGCAGACAATGCCGCCAGCATAAATCTTTAAAACGCCGTACATCCAGATCACGGGCATGTGGCCCGTATCCTTGGATTTCAATACCTCCTTTAACGCCGTTACCTGGCATGTATGCAAGATACAGATACCGATAGCCGTTATGAAAGTCTCGAACTTCCCATTCGGGTTACAAATGGTTAAACTTTTTCATCACCGGAAACCAGACTGAATGCAAAAATTCCAATGTGCCATGTTCAAGTCCATTTTCTAGTCTGGACAGCACTCTGGGGTTCGTTTCCTCCTCCAAAAGGGAGTGCATCCAAACTTCGTAAGCCTCGTCAAAATCAATGCTCATCGTCTTCATCTCCTCTAAAAAATAAAATAGAACGAACGTGAACAGGGCTTCAGGTCGTCATGTAAAAATACAAAAAGCCGCTCCGACCATTTCCAACCTTCGCGTTGAAGGGGAAAATGGATCAAAGCGGCGTGTGCTTCACGACCGATATATTACATTTCTAAAGCAAGTATAGCTTTAAATACGGAATAATTTCAATACCTTTCAAACAGTTACCCACTTAAATGAGATTCTTCAATTCCTCTTTCGACTTGTTTTTCCCCTTTTTTGCGAGCAAAGGTGATTTTGAGGAGTGGTGGAGTGACCAGTGTAGTCACAATGACCATGATCACGACACTCGTGAAGTATTCCGGATCAAGTAATCCGGAAGCAAGACCGGTTGAAGCGATAATCAGTGCAACCTCACCTCTTGAAATCATTCCTGAGCCAATGGCAAGAGACGATATTCGATCAAATCCGGTAAGACGTGCACCGGCTCCGCCGCCAAGAAGTTTAGTTGCAATGGCAATGAGACTGATAACAACAATAAACCAAATTTGTGAACCCACGCCATCAAAGGTGACATTTAAGCCAATACTTACAAAGAACACTGGAACAAAAATTCCGTAGGCGATCGGTTCCAGTTTGGTTTCAACTTCATGTTTGAAGTTGGTTTGAGAGATGGCAATACCAGCGGCAAAAGCACCAATGATTCCAGCCACACCCATCCACTCTGCGAAGTAGGAAAATCCGAAACAAATAATCAGTCCCGCAGTAATAACGGTCTCCGTTACCTTCAGTGGTGCCATCCACTTCATAATGCGTGGAACAAGGAACCAGCTGGCAGCGATGATGATCACAAAGAACAACAGCTTCTTACCAATAAGCAAAGAGATCGAAGTGTCTCCTCCACCTGTACCTAACAAGCTCATCATAACGGCAAGAATGACAACGACCAGGACATCATCAACGACAGCTGCACCAAGAATTGTTGTACCCTCACGTGAGCTGAGTTGATCCATGTCTTTCAGTGTCTGAACCGAAATGCTGACGGAAGTGGCACAGAATAAAAGTCCAAAGAACAGAGCATGCGTTGTCGACATACCAAAGGCTATGGCCGAGCCGTATCCTCCGATAAAAGGCAAAATAATACCGCCGACCGCTACGGCAAAGGCCGCCTTCCAGTTTTTCTTTAATTGCTCCAGATCAGTTTCCAATCCGGCAATGAACATTAACAGTAGTACCCCGATCTCGGCCATATAATGAACGAAATCACTTTGCTGAACCCAACCGAGCAGTGCAGGCCCGAGGACGACACCTACAATTAATTTTCCCAAAACGGATGGCTGACCCAATCTTACGGATAGATCACCAGCAAGTTTGGTAAAGATCAAAATAAGTGCAAGAACCAAAATAAATTCCATAGGTGTACTCCTCTCCAGTAGTTGCGTTTTTATAGGATTACCTGCCCAAGGGCGATCCATTCTCAGCTTCAAAAAGACAAAAAGACACAGAAAGGCATTAGGAAAAGTGCCGTTCTGTGCCTGAAAAAGACAAAGAGGGGCCCTTGGTGACAGGCTCCTCCAGTTTCAACGCGTATGTGATTAATTGCATTAATTATACCACAAATATGGACTTGGGTAAATGGGAGCTGGTTTGGATTTGATTGAAAATGGCCGTAAAGGGGCATTTTATCATGTAGTACTAAGGTTTTTGTTCAGAGTGTTGTCACTTAACAGTCCGGAATTGCCGAGATATAATGATATAGAACATAGAAGTTAGGATATGAGGAGGATTTTGCATTGGGCAAAAATAACAAAGGGGAGCCGAACATTCCATCCCCGACGAGTAATAAAAATTTCGCAGGCATCATTATCACCATTTCCATTCTCGCTAATGTCATTATTTTATTATTGTTCTTCGCGCCGTCGATTGGTTACAAAGGTGATGTAACCTTTGATATTACGGTGTTGCCGCGGTTTAATGCCGTGTTTAACAGCTTTACCTTCATCTTCCTGCTCGCAGCCCTTATTGCGATTATCAAGCGGAATGTGAAGCTGCACAAACGATTTATTCTTGCTGCATTCTCAACAACACTGTTATTCCTTGTGACCTATCTGACGTTTCATTACCTCTCACCAGAGACGTCCAAATACGGCGGCGAGGGCATCATTCGTTCGATCTATTTCTTCATTCTGATTACCCATAGTATACTGGCAGCCCTGATTGTTCCATTGGCATTGTTCACACTGGTCTGGGGTTGGACGAATCAATTGAAGAAACACCGCAAAATTGCACGTTGGACTATGCCAATCTGGCTCTACGTCAGTTCTACAGGTGTTGTAGTATATCTCATGATGGCACCATATTATTAATGTAATGAACGTTTCACTGTGCTAATTAGTTTGACTTGCGGGTAATGTTTCCATGGAAGGAGGGTTCACGTTTATGTACAGAGTTGTTTTGATTCGCCATGGACAGAGCATGTGGAATGTAGAGAATCGTTTTACCGGATGGACAGACGTGGATCTGACGACGGATGGTTACGGAGAAGCTCGTAAAGCAGGGAAGATCATGAAGGAACAGGGATTTGATTTTGATTACGCCTATGCATCCGTGCTGAAACGTTCTATCCGGACACTCGATATTGCGCTGGATGAAATGGACCTCATGTGGATTCCCATTACGAAGACTTGGAAGCTGAATGAACGCCATTATGGTGCGCTGCAAGGACTGAACAAACAGCAGACGGCTCTGAAGTATGGGGAAGACCAAGTAAAGGAATGGAGACGATCCGTGAATGTATCTCCCCCGGCACTGGACGAAACTGATGCCCGATATGTGCAGGATCTGGACAAGTACAAGCGGCTCGGATGTACCATCCCTTTTACGGAGAACCTGATGGATACCTCGAAGCGTGTACTGGAGTACTGGAATGCGGAGATTAAACCGATGGTGTCTGCTGGCAAAAGAGTGCTGATCTCTGCGCATGGTAACACGCTCCGTTCACTCGTCATGCATCTGGACCAATTGTCCGAAGCAGACGTGATGGCGCTCAATATCCCGACAGGCATTCCGCTTGTCTACGAATTGGATGAAGATCTGCATCCCATCGGACACTTTTATCTGACCGCCGATGGTTCGACCTACAAACATGAAGAAATGACCCATGTGGCAACGCAATCTGATTAAACGGGTGTGAACGTTTATGCCTCAACAGAGCAAGTGAAAGATGGCCTCTGAATTTTAATTCGAAGGTCATCTTTTTTTCTGCGATCAAGCCTGCACTTCGTTTCGTTTTGCTCCCACAGGGTAATTGTCAAGCAAGACACGATGTACATTTATCCTGAAGGAGGAGAAGCACATGTCTAAAAGAAGAGGAATTATCATGACGGCTATCGGCGCAGGTGTGACTTATCTGATGAGGAACAAACAAGCAAGAGATAAGCTGTTTAGCACTGTCTCGGGTATGATGAAAAACTCCAATTCGTCGTCCAATGGAACAAGTAAAACCAGACCACGCGTGGAAGTGAAATAGATTGCGATAGTTCGTTTATCGTTGAATTAAAATGATGATCATGAGAAACCTGGAGATGAAGTCGTTCCAGGTTTTTTTGTGCACTCAAAAGCAATCCTTTGCTTTTGTGTGTAAAGCGATTTTTGCCAGCAAGAATGATACAATGGATACTTGCAGAACGTATGGAGGGAGATGCAATATGAAGAAAAATCGTCTGGGTACATCCGAACTGATGGTGTCTGAGATTGGGCTGGGATGTATGTCACTTGGAACTGAAATGGATCATGCTATGGGCCTGATTCATGAGGCTCTGGATCATGGGGTCAATCTGCTGGATACTGCCGATCTGTACGACGCAGGGCGTAATGAGGAAATTGTAGGACAAGCTATTAAAGGGCGTCGGGACCAAGTCATTGTGGCGACCAAAGTAGGTAATCGTCGTCTGCCGGGTAAAGAGGGCTGGTCTTGGGACCCGTCCAAAGCCTACATTAAGCAGGCTGTACATGAAAGTCTGAAGCGATTGCAGACCGATTACATCGATCTGTATCAGCTGCATGGCGGGACCTTGGACGACCCCATCGAAGAGACGATCGAAGCGTTTGAGGAACTGAAGAAGGAAGGACTTATCCGATATTACGGGATTTCCTCCATTCGTCCCAATGTGATTCGGGAGTATGTAAAGAGGGCATCCATCGTCAGTGTGATGAACCAGTACAGCATTGCTGACCGCAGAGCGGAAGAAGAAGTGTTGCCTTTATTGGAACAAAAGGGAATCAGCGTAATTGCCCGTGGGCCTGTAGCTAGCGGAGTGCTTGCCGATTCCGGATCTGCCAAGGCAGACAAAGGTTATCTGGACTACACGCCAGAGCAACTATATACCATTCGGCATGGGCTAAGTCGTCTTGTTACAGACCAACGCAGTATGGCTCAGACGGCTATTCGCTACGCGTTATCCCATCCTGCCGTAGCAGCAGTTGTCCCTGGTGCCAGTTCAAGAGAACAGTTGCTGCACAATATTGCTGCTTCGAATTCGCCTGAACTCACCGCTGCGGAAATTCAGGAAATACGAGAACTCAGTCCCGCTAATCTGTACAAGCAGCATCGTTAACTTGATCCAGCCTATTTTCAATTGTAACTATACGAGGTACAATGAAGATCAGCCAAAAAAGGAACATATAAGGGAGAGAAGACATATGGAAAGAATTCAAAGTGAACAGCAGTATTTGGATACAATTAACTCTGATGGTTTTACCGTCATTAAATTTGATACAACCTGGTGTCCGGATTGCAAAAACCTGGATCGTTTTATCGGGGATGTTATCGACCAACATTCGGACAAAACCTTCTATGCCCTGGATGCAGAAAAGTTCCAGCCTTTTGCCGAAGAGAATGGTGTACGCGGCATTCCAAGCCTGCTCGTCTTCCAGAACGGCAAGAAAATCGCACATCTGCATAGCAAATGGGCTAAAACACCTGCTCAAATCTCCGAGTATCTGGAGACGCTGGAATCCAAAGTTTAAGCGTACGAAGGCATCAGTAGTTTGTTTAATTAACTTAGCTAAGGAGACCTCTTCTTGTCCTGCGACAGGAAGGGGTTTTTCTGCTTCATTCCAGCACGCACGATGTGCATTCAAATGTGCATTCAAATGTGCATTCAAATGTGCATTCGAATAACTCAAGTGGAGAAACAACGCTTGTTTAGAATTTGTTCAGTGCTCCCATGTATACTGTGAGAACAAACTGAATATTTGGAGTGAACAAGATCCATATGAAGAATGAAATTTTTGAGGAAATGCACCAATTAAGTCACAATGATGACCGGAGATATCGATTGTTGATGATCGGAGTGAAGCAATTGCTTCAGGAACAAAAGGAGAATAGATATAATCTGCGTGAGAGATTAAAGAGTCGAAAGAAACACCGGAACATTCAAGTGAAAAAGTGGTACTAGCCAGCCTGCATTTCAGAAGTGAACATAAATATGGATGTCCATGATACATAGTAAACCTAATCGGCATCACCCATGATCCAACCCAGCAAAGAAGGAAGTAATGAAGGGTCAAACTTCTTCTAATTACAGATATTCCTGTCTCTGAAGCAGGAACAGAATCGTGAAGCAACAGAAACGTAGCTCAGAATATAAAATATGGCGGCCTCGCTTCCCAAGGGAACGTGAGGCCGCCATTAATTTTGCCGTTCTAATTACTTGAATTGTAATGCTTACATCAAAATAATAAAGAACACGGCTGCCAAGACAAAGCGATACACAGCAAAGACGGTCAGGCTCAATTTTTTCAAAATGGACAGGAACGTCTTGATCGCAAGCATGGCGACGATGAAAGCAGCGATGAATCCAATCGCAAAGATTGGGAAATCACTACCGTTCAGGTGATCGATACTTTTGTACAGGTCATATCCCGTAGCACCGATCATAATTGGCACAGACACAAGGAATGTGAACTCCGCAGCGGCTACACGGCTTACCCCTGCAAAGAGACCGCCTGAGATCGTTGACCCGGAACGGGAGAAGCCTGGCCACAATGCCAAGATCTGAAATATACCCACCGTGAATGCCTGTTTGTAAGAGATATCGTCAACATCATGGGTAGTAATTCGTTCACTCTTACGGCTCCAGCGTTCGGCCACGATCATCAATATACCACCTATAACGAGGCTGTACAGCACTGTTTCCGGACCAAACAAATGTGCTTTGATCCAGTCGCGGAATACAAGTCCGATGACTACGGCAGGAACCATCGCCAGGAAGATATGTCCCAGATTGAGGCGGCGGGAGTAAGGTCTGCTCCCTCCGGTGAAGCGGAACATATCAATGAATTTGTTCCAATACAGTACAACAACAGCAAGTACAGCTCCGAGTTGAACAACCACCTCAAACGTTTTGACTGACTCGTTGTCCTCTGATAAACCGAGCAAATGGGCAGTCAGGATCATATGTCCAGTGGAGGATACGGGCAAAAATTCTGTCAAACCTTCGATGATGCCCATAATAATGGATGATATAATATCCAATTCTCTTCCTCCTTGAAATGCAGGTGACAGCACAGGCTGTCCTGCTTGACCATGCCTGTTCATTTGAACAAGGCTATCACCTATTATGATCACAAATGCACTCAACTTCAACTTCTGCTTGTAACCATTTGTTTAAAACTATATTGACAAAAACCTAGTTATCCCATAGGATATAAATTAACTGACTGACTGATCAATCGGGAGGGTTACATGAATGACCAAAATTAACGGTTTGGAACCCGGTGAAGAACGCCGGGACCAAATAATACGCATAGCGATGGAGCGTTTTGCAACCCAAGGCTACCATCAGACGAAAATTTCCGATATCGTCCGCGAGGCTGGTGTGGCGCAAGGGACATTCTACTGGCACTTCAAGAGTAAAGAAGCCATTGCTTCGGAGATTGTTTTAACGGGCAAGGAGGAGTTGCTTGATTCGATTGGGCAAGGGTACCGCAAGGATGCAGGATCGGTAGAGGATATGGTGAAAGCATCGGAAAGGCTGTTCACTGACTTGTTCTTGTTTGCTGCGCAGAATCGCTATTTTATGGAACTGTTGCTCAAAGGCATCGTGACAGAAGAATCCGTACAACGCCTGGTTGAGGAGACACGTAATGCTGTCGAAACTGCGTTTCGTCACAATATGGAACGAGCCATCGAGCTCGGTATGTTGCCTCAGGGCATGGATGTACCGCTTCGAGCAGCACTACTGGTAAGCATGATTGAAGGCATGATATCACGCTGGTTGTTCGGTTCCGATGAGTTGCACAGCAAATTCTCAGGCATGACAGCTTCATCGCTGGCAGCTGAGGCAGCAAGCTTTGAGTTTTACGGACTGCTAGGCACATAAGATTCACATGATTAAACAAATAGCAGGGAATAATGGGTACAACTGCGGTTTAGTCACAATAAAGTAACCCAATGTACATCCAGATTAATACACGACTGAGAGGAAGTTAACGTAATGAACAACACATATGGATCGAAAACTCGTAAAGGCTGGTCTTTGACAGCAATTCTGCTGATGACCGTGCTGGTACTTAGTGCTTGTGGAAGTAAGGCAACAGATGGTGGAAGCACAAATGGTGCACAGGCAAGTAATGAACTGGAGCAGATCAAGTCGGCTGGCGTTATCAAAGTGGGCATGATGGGCACATACGCACCGTACAACTTCCTGAACGATAAGAAAGAAATGGACGGCTACGATGCTGATATTGCACGTGAAGTTGCGAAGCGTCTTGGGGTTGAAGTTGAATTTGTATCCCAGGAGTTCTCCGGTCTGACACCAAGTCTGCAAGCCAAAAAGCTGGATGCCATTATCAGCCAGATGACGATTACCGATGATCGTAAGAAAGTACTGGATTTCAGTGATCCGTATATTACGAACCAAGTTAAAATTATAGTAAAAGAAGATAATAACGATATTACCAAGCTGGAAGACTTCAAAGGGAAAACGATTGGTGTAGGTCTGGGTACAAATGATGAATCATATCTGCGCAATGAAGTATTGCCAAAAGTGGGAGACTTCACGATCAAAACCTATGACGATGTCATCTCTTCACTCAAAGATCTGAATGCTGGACGGATTGACGCAACAATCAACAATATGTACGCTCTGAAACCGATTGTGGATGCCAACGGATTGAATATTAAAGCTGTAGGTGAACCGATTAAGAGTGACCAGGCAGGTATTGCTGTTCGTAAAGACAATCCGGAACTCGTAGCAGCACTGAATGATGCTCTCAAAGGCATGAAAGATGATGGCACGTACAATACCATTTTCAAAAAATGGTTTGGTGAAGAGCCTGCGCAATAACGAACCTGCAAGGCGAAGGGAAGATTTGACCCATGGAACTGGTATTTGAGAATATCCCCTTCTTTCTGAAGGGGGCTTATTATACGCTGTATGTAACTGTGATCTCCATGTTTTTTGCGTTCATCATCGGGGTGCTTGTTGCGATTGCTCGTCTGAAGGGACCGATGTGGCTTAGGTTGATCGCAAGGTTTTATGTATCCATCATGCGGGGAACCCCGCTGCTGGTGCAATTATTCGTTATTTATTACGGATTGGTCGATTATGGAGTGACCTTGGGATCACTCACCGCAGCATGTCTGGGACTGAGCCTGAATGCAGGAGCGTTTCTGTCGGAGACGTTCCGTGGAGCCATTCAGGCTGTACCAAAAGGACAGACAGAAGCTGCATATGCAACGGGAATGACCCCGGCTCAGGCGATGAGACGTATTATCTTCCCGCAGGCTGTGCGCATTGCCATCCCGCCGATGGGTAACACGTTTATTGGCATGTTGAAGGAAACATCACTTGTGGCGGCGATTGGTGTTACCGAGTTATTACGGTCAGCACAGCTGCTGGTATCCCAATATGCATTGAATATGCCTTTTTATCTGGCGATTGGTGTGATCTACTGGATCATGAGTATCGGCTTCTCGGCCATTCTGGAACAAGTGGAGCGCCGGCTGGCTCGGGCTTACTGATGGGAGGAGAGAACCAATGATTACAACAACTGGACTTACCAAACGTTTTCAGCAAAATGAAGTGCTTACGAACATCGATCTTCATGTCGATGCCAAAGATATTGTTGTATTGCTCGGACCGAGTGGTTCAGGCAAAAGTACCTTACTGCGCTGCCTGAATGGACTGGAAGAGCTGTCCGGAGGACAGATTGAAGTCAACGGCATTGTGGTTAACAGCGCAGATCCGCTGCGAGTCCAGCGTGCCAGGGTATTGGAGATTCGTCGCCAGACCGGCATGGTATTCCAGCAATTCAATCTGTATCCGCACAAGACAGTGTTGGGTAATGTGATGGAAGGTCTTGTTACGGTAAAAAAAATCAAGCGTGACGAAGCGGCTGAACGCGGCCGGATTCTGCTGGATCGGGTCGGCTTGTCGGACAAGCAGGATGCGTATCCATCCCGATTGTCCGGTGGACAACAGCAGCGGGTAGCCATTGCACGTGCACTTGCGATGGAGCCAGAAGTGATGCTGTTTGATGAGCCAACTTCAGCCCTTGATCCTGAACTGGTCGGAGAGGTACTATCCGTCATGAAGGAGCTTGCAGAGGAAGGCATGACGATGCTGGTTGTGACGCATGAATTGAAGTTTGCCCGTAATGTGGCGAACAAAATCGTCTTTATGGCGGATGGATCGATTGTGGAAGAAGCAAGTCCACAGGAGTTCTTTGAACAGCCGAAGCAAGAACGCACTCGCCGTTTCTTGCAACAAATTACTGAATTTTGATGAAGATAACAGCGATCGGAAGGTTATTCTGTCATCGGAGTGGTAAGTGCAAACCTTTTTCGCTTGAACTTAACCTATTCTAAGAAAGAAGGATAACATCATGAATGTAACAACCGTATGGAAAGGCAAACGTGCGTTTACTTCCGAAGGACCCTCTGGCTATGCCGTTGGCATGGATGCCACTGCTGCTTATGGTGGTGACAGCAAGGGAGCTACCCCAATGGAATTGTTGCTAGCGGGTCTCGGGGGCTGTATGGGAATCGATATTACGATGATTCTGGACGCTTTCCTGGACAAAATTGAGTCGATTGAGATTGAAGCGCAAGGCACACGCAGTGAAGAGATGCCTAAAGGGTTCACATCCATTGATCTGATCTTCAAAGTCGATGGGGATATTCCGGATTATCGCATCTGGAAAGCCATCCAAATGGCTGAGGAAAAATATTGTGCAGTCTCCGCTTCGCTGAACGCCGATATTCATCCTAAACTGATCCTCAATGGGGTAAGTACACCTCGTCCTTAATAGCTAGCACACGAGCAGATTCTATACTAAGCAGGCACTACCAATCGTGGGAGTGCCTTTTTTTTGCTTTTCTAACACTTCAACAGGGATTCCGCCCATTTAGGAGTCACTAAACTTCTGTCAGTAGAAAATAATTCAGTAAGCCCGGTCGCCATGTTAATGGCGGCCTCTTCTGCTGAGGTAGGCTGGCTTGTAGGCCTGGCAATATATTACCCATTGCAATGACAATCCGAATTCTGGCGGTTATGTGGTATGATTAATTCTGAGGACAGAACATCCTGATCCTGCTGTTTATATGTAAGCGCTTATACAGATGACGGAAGGTGCAGACATGTTTAAAAGGCTGATACGAACCACTAATAATCTCAAATTAAAGCATAAATTGCTCATTTCCTATGTACTGGTTGTCATGATTCCGGTCCTGATTGTTGGTCTTGCTGTGACCAGTTATTTTCGCCAGCAAGCCCTGGACAATGCGATAGGACAGACGATCATCAATGTAGACAAGATCAAGAGCCAGACGGCAACCATGCTGCGTGTACCAACCGATATATCCAATCTTTTAATGTTTAATGCGGATCTCAAGGAGATCGTGAATAAACGGTACAAGAGCGTTGTGGAGTTAACCTCAGCGTATCTTGCATACAAAGACTTTCAGGAGTACAGGCGTTTGTACCGTGAGATAGCGGGCATTCGTTTTTACTCAACTAACCCAACATTGATCAACAACCTCGAATTCATCCCGGTAGACAAGCAGACGGAAGAGAGCTACTGGTACCAACAGGCACTGAAAACAACCAGCATCGGTTGGTTCTACATTCCGGACAAGGAAGATAATCCTGTACACAAGCTCAGCCTGGTGCGCAAAGTACCTTTTGCCGAGTATCGGACAGAGGGCGTGTTGATGATTGTGATCAATCAGGATGAGCTGAATGGATTGTTGCGTCAGGAACAGTTTGAGACGATGATTACGGACGAGCAGGGCTATGTGGTTGCAGCCAAGAATACCGAGCTGGTGGGTAAAACGCTGGATGAGCTTGATTTTGGCGTTGATCTGCAGAATCAGGCGAAAGGCACCATAGAGGGGGATTTCCGGGGGGAACCATCTAATATTGTTATTGATGAGCTGGGCCCTGGATCGAGTATGAACAGCCTGAAGGTGATTTCGGTTTTTGCCACCAAAAATATCGTCAAAGACGCCAACACCGTTAGCTTGATCGGCATGATTTTTATTATACTGGTGCTGGTGATCGCCCTACTATTCGTATATATCATCTCGTTCCTCACTTCGAACCGATTGCTCCGGCTGAGTAAACACCTCAACAAGCTTGCATTAGGAGACCTGAACGTGACTTCACGGATAGATGGAAACGATGAGATTGGACAACTATCACGACAGTTCAACTATATGGTGAAAAGTATCAATGAACTCATGACGCAGGTGGTAGAAGCGACTGAACAGAACAATCAATTGGAAATCGCGCAAAAAGAGATTAAACTGAAAATGATGGCGAGCCAGATCAATCCCCATTTCTTGTTTAATGCACTGGAGTCCATTCGGATGAAAGCGCATATTAAGGGAGAAGCAGAGATTGCCAACATCGTCAGGCTGTTGGGCAAGCTGATGCGCAAGAGTCTGGAGATTGGCAGTGGAAAAACAACCTTCAGGGCTGAACTTGAAATGGTACGTTCCTATTTGGAAATTCAGAAATTTCGTTACGGCGACCGCCTTGCATTCCAGATCCATATCGATCCCGAGGTGGAGAAGATGTACATTCCGCCTTTGATTATTCAACCTTTGGTTGAGAATGCGATTGTCCATGGTCTGGAGAACAAAGAGGGGACAGTTCGTGTTGATATAAGTATTCGTTTAGTAGAGAACATTGTGCAGATCCGTGTGGATGACAATGGTGCAGGCATAACGCCAGAACGACTGGCTGAGGTGATGCAGTTTATCTGTGGACCGGAGGAACAGGAGAAGAGTCGGATCGGCATGCGTAATGTACATCAGCGCTTAACATTGACGTACGGCGAGCCATATGGATTACAGATTAAGAGTGTATATGGGGAAGGAACAGAGGTTTCTTTCACTTTGCCAGCAGGAGGGGACCAACATGTATAAAGTGTTTTTGGTGGATGACGAACCGAGCATACGTGAGGGACTGACAACCATTATCGAGTGGGAAAAATACGGATTCCAGGTCATTGCTACAGCTGCCAGCGGGCGTGAGGCCATTTCCCGGTTTGAGGAATTGGAGCCTGATCTGACGATTATTGATATTCGTATGCCCGGTATGACCGGGCTGGATGTGATTGAAGAAGTGCGCCGGAGTCATCCGGATTCGCACTTTTTGATATTAAGTGGTTACGCGGATTTTGATTATGCCAAAAAAGCCATCAGTTTTGGTGTGGATGGTTATCTGCTCAAACCGGTGGATGAAGAAGAGATTATTGGTGAACTGGAGCGTATTGCTACAATCCTGACCCGTGAACGGGAGACAATTGCACGTCATGCTGGTGAAGATACCGTTTTTAGGGAGCATCAGATCGAGGCTTTGCTCTTTGACAGTCTGGAGGGTGCGGGTAGCATGGAAGAAGATAGCCTGGGACTGCACTGGCCTCACTATCAGATTGTGCTGTTTGAGCTGCATGTAGCCCCCGACCTGCAACGGGGAAGTGTTATGAAACGCAAACTGATAGAAGCATTTGACCATAAAGACCGAGGCATTGTATTCTCGTTCCATTCAGGTCTGGGGTTGTTAAGTAAGGAAACAATCACATCCGAGTCATCTGCAAGAAATCTGTACAATGAGCTGGAAGGACTGCTGGGAGAATGGGAGGTTCACATGTACGGTGCTGCGGGAGAACCTGTACATTCCACTTCTGAAATTGCGCGGTCATACACGCAGGCGAATCGTTTACTCGGGGAACGCTTCTTGTTCACGGAGCAACGCATCATTCTGTGGAATGAAGAAAGCGAAAGCGTTCTTAAGCCAGAAGTTGAAGCTGTGGACGGAGCACATGAGCCAGTTGAGGACGAACTCGCGGACAAGCTGTATTATGCGCTAGACATCCGCAGTAGTGAGTCCGTTATGCGGGTGCTGGGTGAGATGGAAGAGCGCCTGGTTCCATATTACCGAACAGAGCAAGCGATCAAGACGGCGTTCTCACAGGTATTTTCCCTGGCGTTTAACAAACTTGCAGCGACGAATCAACATATGCACTCCATTATGCAGGAACATTCGGTTCTGATTAATGAAGTCTATCATCAATTTACGATGTCTGATCTCAAAGTGATGGCATCGGAACATTTGAATCGACTTATTCAACGTATGGGTGGGGGAAGCAAGGATACTGTATTGAAACAGATGATTGAATTTATCCAGCGTAACCCTGGCGAGAATCTCAAGCTCGAAGTACTGGCAGAAGTGTTTAACTACAACAGTAGTTACTTGGGTAAGTTGTTCAAGAATCATACTGGAGAGTATTTCAATGCATTTCTGGACAAGGTTCGTATGGAAAAGGCCAAAGAATTGCTGGACGAAGGACTAAAGGTCCATCAGGTTGCGGCGAGAGTGGGGTATGCCAATGTGGACTACTTCCACGGTAAGTTCAAGAAATATGTAGGGGAATCCCCTTCTGCTTACAAACAGGCCAGAACCCAATCATCAATTAAAGGAACGGCTACGGATACAAACGAGGAATAAGTGCGAAGTGCTGGGCCTTGCCCTTGCCTATTGTGTAAAACGTTTTCGGTATTGCTGAGAAATTCCCAGATTCATCATATTGTCCATGCACTTCCCATGATAAGCAATGGTCACGGAATGTTTCACATTTTAGACTGGATTTACAAGAATCCAGTTGAAGGGATGGCTATACGATATGAATGTATCTGATATAGGTGCTGTACGTCATACATTGAACTTAAATGGAACATGGCAGTTTTGTTTGGATCTGGAGTCCGATACACTCGTTGAACAAGAGATATTACCGCCATCACAGTGTGAAAACACATCATGGGAGTCCATTCAGATTCCCGGTTCATGGGAAGAGCAAGGATATGGAGATGAGCCTGAATATGAAAGGCTTGATACCTGGACCAAGGTACGCGAGTATGAAGGCTCAGCCTGGTATGCTCAGGATGTTCATGTTCCATCAGACGATCCCGGATGCCACCATGTATTCAGATTGGAAGGTGTCCGATGGACAACGCATCTCTGGATCAATGGACAGTATGCCGGGCAGCAGGATAGTCTGGTGAATCAACAGAAGTGGGATGTCACTTCTCTGGTGAAGCAGGGAGAAGTGAATCGGGTGGAGATCCGCGTGGATAATACGATGAAACTTCCGCTGGCGGGTAGCCATATTCATTCATTGCATACGGCCACAGCCTGGGGGGGGATCACAGGTGGTGTTTATCTGGACAGTATGCCCCCCTGCCGATTACATACGTTACGTATTCAACCAGATGCTGAGAACGGAACCATTCTGGTTGATTGTACTGTAAGCGCTCCCGCAAATGATTCCGCTAGATCGATGCAATTACATGTGGATATCCAGCATCCGGACGGCACATGGCTTGATCGATATAGTTGTCATGTGAATCTGAGTGATCCATCACATGTGGATACAAGCTCAGCAGAGTTAACTGAAAGTAACGCTGTAATAGATCAGTGGCGATTGGAACTTGGAACAGAGAAGTCTATCGCAAAATGGTCGGATGAATCCCCTGAATTATACAAGGCTGTAATCCGTCTCCATGAAGGTGAACAGGAACTGGATCGACTGGAGCAATCATTTGGTGTACGCTCCTTTGTAACAAAAGGGAAGCAGCTTGAATTGAATGGGACACCAGTATATCTGCGTGGATACGTCGATTGCTGTATTTTTCCACTGACGGGTTATCCCGTCTGGGACAAGGAGCATTATCTTCAGCAATTTCGAATCGCCAGATCGTATGGCTTCAATCATGTCCGACTGCATGGGTGGAGCGCGCCGGAGCCTTTCTGGGATGCTGCTGATGAAGCGGGCATGCTGGTGCAGGCAGAACTTCCCCATTGGTCTCGTTTCTTTGAACAATCAGATCAGTCTGCGCCAGCTGAAGTATTGACCTATCTGACACAAGAACTGGACGGGTTGCTTCAGTCGCTGCATAGACATCCCTCATTCGTTATGTTCTCCATGGGGAATGAACTCCTTGGTCCGAATGGCCACCCTGAACTCAATGCATTAGTATCTAGGGCAAGGGATATGGACCCGACCCGGTTATATACGGACAATACAGGTTTTGGACAGCTTCCGGCGCAAGGGCGGGAAGGTGATTATTATATTCAGTCGTTGAACTGGCATCCCCCGCTGGAATCCGCATATTCTGCTGTGCCGGATACCACGCTGGACTATCATGCAGTCACCCGGCTTGCGGAGCATCCCGTCATTGGGCACGAACATGCACAGTACACCATGTATGTGCGGCCCCAAGAGCGAGCCAAGTATACTGGCGTATTGCGTCCTAGCTGGTTACGACCGATCGAAGAATCGTTAACAAACAAAGGCATGATAGAGGACCTCAAGCATTTTCAACAGGTCAGTGGTACCCATCTGGTACGTTCCTTAAAAGAAGCCATGGAGCGAATTCGGCGAACACCGGACGCTGCGGGCGTACAACTTCTGGACATTCGCGATTTTCCAGGGCAGGGACATGCTACGACGGGCATACTGGATGTATTTTGGGATGACAAAGGCATTACAACACCAGAAGAAGTCATGCGTTTCAACGCAGATGTGGTGCTGTTATTAAGCTGCAAGGAGCGTACATTTTACGCCGGAGAATCCATTCATGTCGATGTGCGCATCTCTCACTACGGTAAGGAGCCGCTTGAGGACGCGGTCATTCAGTGGAGGTTAATAAGCGATGATGTGATACTCACTGAAGGAGAATGGAAGACCGGAGATATTCAATGTGGGTCTGTCATGTCACTGGGAAGCATCGTCGCTACAGCACCTCGGGAAGCAGCAGCGGCTTTTCGGATTGAGGCGGAGTTGATATCAGGCAATTCAGAAAGAACTGTAGCGAATGTATGGCAGGGCTGGTCGTTTCCTTTTTATCAGTCTCATCCGAATTCGAATCGGTTCTGGAATACCATGGCAGAGCTGCAGCCACTTCTCGGGGAAGCACAACATGATTGCGTAGATCGCATCGATGGATTTCAGTTGTTGAAAAATCGGGAGATTGACTTGGTTATCGTTCAGTCATTAACACCCAATGTCGTTGATTGTGTGGTTAACGGGGGGAGTGTTTGGCTACAGCCAACCGCAGAAGGGTTATATGATTCAGTGGAGACCAAGTATCTGCCTGTATTCTGGAATTACCTGATGTTTGCTACACAGCCTGGTGCAACGATGGGCATGGTTTTGAGAGAACAGCTAGCACTACTAGGCTCCTTCCCGCATGATGGGGCTTCGGACTGGCATTGGTATCACTTGGTGAACGGCACACCAGCGATATGTTTGGATACGTTGCCCGGGGTGGAGCCGTTGATCGAAGTGGTGGACCATTTCCATCGGGCCAAACGACTCGCTTATGCCTTTGAGGCAAAAGTAGGGAAGGGCAAGATTTTGATATCCTCACTTCCGTTTGCCAACCTGGCTGTAATGAAGCGTCCGGAAGCCGCCTTTTTATTTCAGGAGATACTTGCGTATCTGCATGGAGATCAATTCCGTCCAGCAACCTCCATATCCGTAGCGCAATTGCTCGGCATCGTTAAACTGCAAACCATTCAATTTACATTGTAATCAGAGGGACCCGAAAGGGTCCTTTTTGTATGCAATCAGGTTGAAGTAAACGATTTCTATAAAACGTTTTCGAAATTTACCAATTTAGATAATGTATTACTTAATATAACTTTTCTTTCATTTAAAAGTAGAATTTATCACTGATTTTAACGAATTAATGTCTGATTATATATGTCTATATCTAATTTTTATATGATTTTCTCTAAAATCCAGATGGTATTTTGAAAACGCTCTATCAGGTATGATTATTTTATAAAACAGAGGAGGGGGAACGGAGATGGAAACGCTAACAAAAAAATCCGCTTCCGCGAACAGAAGCAGTGACCCCAAACCGCCTTTAAAGAATCGGCGGAACGGAATTTGGGACAGAATGAAACAGCAGAAATATCTCTATCTCATGTCATTGCCATTCGTAGCTTGGGTTTTCGTATTTAACTATCTGCCACTATGGGGATGGACGATGGCTTTCCAAAATTATAAACCTGCCAGATCGTTTGGTGATCAAGAGTGGGTTGGCTTTAAACACTTTGTAGAGCTGTTCAGTGATGATCGTTTCTATCTGGTACTTCGAAATACGCTTGCAATGAGCTTGATGGGACTGGTTGTCGGTTTTATCGTGCCGATATTCTTCGCTATTCTCCTGAATGAAATGAGAGGCATGTTCTTCAAACGTGCCGTGCAAACGGTATCATATCTGCCTCACTTTGTATCCTGGGTCGTTGTGGCAGGTATTATCACCAAGATGCTCTCCACCGATGGCGGGATTATCAATGATCTATTGGTAGGACTGAACATTATCGATCAGCCGATCCAATTCATGGCCAAGGGGAACTTGTTCTGGTACATTGTAACCGCTTCAGATATGTGGAAGGAAACCGGTTGGAATGCCATCATCTATCTGGCGGCGATTACAGGTATCGACAATGAGCTGTATGAAGCTTCCCGTGTAGATGGAGCCAACCGCTGGAGACAGATGTGGCACATCACGCTGCCTGGCATACGGACCACGATTTCCGTACTTTTCATCATGTCAATTGGACATCTTATCAGTATCGGTTTCGAGAAGCAGTTCTTGCTTGGCAACAGTCTGGTCACAGACTACTCGGAAGTACTTGATCTATACGCGCTCAATTATGGTTTGAATATGGGACGATTCTCGTATGGTACAGCCATAGGTATATTCAACTCCGTTGTCAGTATCATCCTTCTGTTTACTGCGAACGGCTTGTTCAAAAAATTCACTAAAGAAAGCATCATGTAGGGAGGGGACGACATTATGGCGAACAAAGCATTCAATGCTACTCGGGGCGATAAACTGTTCGATATATTCAACATCCTCGCGATGACCATGGTGCTGGTTGTAACACTTTATCCATTCCTTAACGTACTAGCCATCTCACTCAATAACTCGACAGATACAGTACGTGGCGGAATTTACTTGTGGCCTCGCGAATTCACATTACAGAACTACAAAACGATTTTCCAATATGATGGATTGCTACAAGGTTTGCAGATCTCCATTCTGCGTACACTTGTAGGTACCGTTCTCGGATTGATCAGTTCATCCATGATCGCCTTTACACTGAGCAGACCTGATTTTGGACTTAGAAAATTTGTTTCCACTACGCTCGCGCTCACGATGTATTTCTCCGGTGGTCTGATTCCGGTGTACATTCTGATGCGTGACTTGAACCTGATCGGTACATTCTGGGTATATGTATTGCCTGGCATGATCAGTGCATTTAACGTGTTCATCATCCGTTCATTCATTGATGGCCTGCCATACTCATTGCAGGAATCCGCGAAGCTGGACGGAGCGAATGACTTTACAATCTATTACAGAATCATCTTGCCATTGTGTAAACCAGTGCTTGCTACCATCGCATTGTTCCTGGCTGTAGGTCAATGGAATGCGTGGTTCGATACGTACCTGTATAATGGTTCAAAGGCACATCTGACCACGCTCCAATATGAGCTGATGAAAGTATTGCAAAGTACGCAGCAAGGCTCAGGTGCTGGACGAAATGCCAATGATATGGCACAGCAAATGACACAGATTTCACCGGAATCGATCAAAATGGCGATTACGATCGTTGTAACGGTTCCAATCCTCATTGTATATCCATTCCTTCAGAAGTACTTTGTTGGCGGTATGACACTGGGCGCAGTAAAAGGTTAAACAATTGGGTACAGGCTGCCACATAGAGCGGCCGTACATCTACAAATGAAGCATCAGGATACCCGAAGCGCAGCCATTTGGTCTGCGCTTCACCGTATAGGGCTGCGGTGTGGTATTCATGAAGCTATAGACAGGGACAAAAAAGTCCCGGATAAGACAGACATATGAAACAGGGAGGATTACCATTATGGCAAGTTCCAAAATGAAGATTGCACTGGCACCAGTGCTTGCAATGTCTTTACTCGCAGGTTGCGGTGGAGGAAGCGGCAGTGATACGTCGTTCAAGGATACAAGCGCAGAGACAACTCCACTTACTTTTGATTTCTTCAGCGTTGACCCCAGTCCGAACTGGAATGGCATGAAGGATGAAGTAGGTAAAGTCCTTACGGAAAAAACAGGGATAACCCTTAACGGTGAATTTGCCGTTAGTGGTGGTCAAGATAAAATATCCTTAATGGCGGCGAGCGGAGACTATCCGGATATTGTCTCCCCCAAAGGAGAACTCAGCAAACTGGTGGATGCCGGAGCAATGCTCGATCTGACAGATCTGATCGACCAATATGCTCCCAATCTGAAGAAGCTGTATGGTAATTACATGGACCGGTTGAAATACAGTAATGAAGATCAGGCTATTTATGTGCTACCGACGTATTATGCGGTAGACCAGAAGTACTTTGATGCAGGTGGTGGATTTGGCATTCAGCACCGTGTACTAAAAGAACTCGGATACCCGGAAGTGCGTACACTTGAGGATTACGAGAATGTATTGAAGGCGTACAAAGAGAAACACCCAACAATTGATGGTCAGCCAACGATCCCGTTAACACTGGACGCGGATGATTGGAGAATCATGATTACCGTAACAAACCCTGCCTTCCAGGCAACAGGAGCTCCGGATGATGGTGAATACTACATCGATCCAGAGACGTATGAAGCAAGTCTGCATTACAAACGTCCAGAGGAAAAAGAGTACTTCCGCTGGTTGAACCATATGTACAATGAGGGACTGCTTGATCAGGACAGCTTCATCCAAAAAACAGACCAATACAAATCCAAAATTGCAAGTGGACGTGTTCTGGGTGTCATTGACCAGGATTGGGGTTATTCCGATGCAGAAAATGCACTGAAATCCGCGGGCAAGGATGAAGCAACGTATTCACACTTCCCGGTAACCCTGTCCGAGGATATCAAGGATCATGCCTACCAAGACCCAGGTTTTGTATCCGGTTGGGGTGTAGGGATTACCACATCGAATCCTGACCCGGTTCGTACGATCAAATTCTTCGATTACCTGGCTTCTGAAGAAGGGCAAGTGCTGATGAACTGGGGAATTGAGGGCAAACAGTACGAAGTGAAGGACGGCAAACGTGTCATTCCTGCCGACGTTCTGAATCAGAAAACCAATAATGCAGCCGTATTCCAGAAAGAAACGGGGATTGGACTGTACACCAATATGTCTGGTCACTATGGAGACGGTGTGAAGGATTCAACGGATAACTACTACACTACGAATTTCCCTGAACAGATCGTGGCAGCATATTCCGATGCAGAGAAAGAAACACTCAAAGCTTACGGTGCTACGACGTGGAAAGATCTGTTCCCGAGTGAAGACGAGTTCCCGATCAAACCATGGGGAGCAGCATACAATCTGCCAACACCAGGTGACTCCAACTACAACGTCATCTTCAAGAAAACACAGGATATCATCCGGAAACGTATCCCGGAAGCCATTCTGAGTACTCCTGAGCAGTTCGATGCCATCTATGACGGCATGATTGATGAAGTGAACAATGCAGGAGCAGAGGATATGGAGAAACAATACACAGAACTCGTTCAAAACCGTGTTCAATTGTGGAGCGGTGAAGAGGCTAAATAAACGATTAGCAATGCAGATCTAAAACGAGTAAGAACCCCGAATATCGGGGTTCTTTTTTTATCTAAAACGTTTTCTAAAAAACGTTTTCAATTTTATAAATTCACTATTGACAAGGGATATAGGAGCGATTATTATTCAAGTATGAAAGCACTTACATTTGCTTGTACATCATGTGATATACACCAGAATCTCAAAGTTAACACTTGCAGGAATGAAGAGGAATAAGGTAAGAGAAGAACATTTTTTTATTTTAAGAAAACGCTTCTAATGTTATAAAAACAAGAAAATTACATTTGTTTCATCTGGTCACGGTATGTGCAGGTCAGCCTGTTATACAAATATACAGCTTCATTAATATCCATAAGGGGGATTACACATGAAGGGCAAAACACCAAAAACATTCGCAATGCTTCTGTTAGCCAGTGCACTTGCAATTACAGCAGGATGCAGCGGCAGTGGAGGAGGAACTAACGCTTCAGAAAAGCCGGTTGATTCCGGAGATACAACCAGTCCAGTGACCTTTACATTCTTTGGTGCAGATGCAAGTCCAAGCTGGAACAACATGAAAGATGCAGTGGGCCAAGAGATTACCAAAAGAACAGGTGTTACAATTGAAGCAGAATACGATGTGAATAATGGTGGCGACCAAAAGATACCTTTGATGGCTGCCAGCGGTGATTACCCTGATATTATCTTTCCTAAAGGTAACCTGTCGAAGCTGGTGGATGCAGGCGCAATGCTGGACCTGACTGACCTGATTGAGGAACATGCACCTAACCTGAAAAAGATATATGGCGATCAGATGAATCGTTTGAAATACAGTCTGGAAGATCAAGCGATCTATGCTATTCCAACCAACATGGGTGTAGATAACGTCGCTTTTGATGCAGGTGGTGGATTCGAAATTCAGCAAAGAGTGTTGAAAGAACTGGGATACCCAGAAGTGAAAACACTTGAGGATTACGAAAACGTTCTTAGAGCGTATTATGAAAAGCATCCAACGATTGATGGTCAACCAACCATTCCACTGACACTCAATGCAGATGACTGGAAGATCATGATCACGGTAACGAACCCGGCCTTCCAGGCAACAGGTGCACCGGATGATGGGGAATATTACATTAATCCTGAAACGTATGAAGCGATGCTTCACTACAAACGTCCAGAGGAGAAAGAATACTTCCGCTGGTTGAACAAAATGTACAATGAAGGCCTGCTGGACAAAGATACTTTTGTTCAAAAAGATGATCAATACAAATCCAAAATCGCCAGTGGCCGTGTCCTCGGTCTGATCGACCAAGACTGGAACTATGGCGAAGCTGAGAACGCTCTCAAAGCAGCAGGTAAGGACGAAGCCACATATGCTCACTTCTCCGTGTCCCTGAACAAGGACATTGTGGATCACACATTCCAGCCAACAGGATTTGACGGTTATGGCATCGGGATTACAACTTCGGCCAAAGATCCGGTACGGATTATCAAATTCATGGATTGGCTCGCTTCCGATGAAGGCCAAGTGTTGAGAAACTGGGGTATTGAAGGCGAACACTACAATGTAGAAAATGGCAAACGTGTGATTCCTGACGAGGTTCAGGAACGTAAAACAAATGACAACTCCAATTTCACGAAAGAAACAGGAGTTGGGTTGTACAATATTTTCAGCGCAAGATACGGTGATGGTGTAAAAGATTCTACAGACAACTACTATACAACGAACTTCCCAGAGCAGATCCAAGCAAGCTACACTCCAGCTGAGAAGGAAACGTTGAAAGCATACGGTATCACAACATGGAAAGATTTCTATCCATCCGAAGACGAATTGAAATTGAAAGATTGGGGCGCAGCGTATAATATGCCTGTACCTTCTGACACAGACTACAACGTAACGTTCCAGAAAACACAGGATATCATCCGCAAACGGATCCCAGAAGCGATCCTTGCCAAACCTGAGAACTTTGACAGCGTGTATGACAGTCTCCTGGCTGAACTTGATAAAGCAGGTGCAGTAGAAATGGAGAAACAATACACGGTTTGGGTGAAAGAACGTGTCTCCCTGTGGACTGGAAAAGATGTGAAATAAGCTTGAAAACGAAGCATTAAAATTAAGAATTTTCATAGCAAAAAAAGCCCTTGAGAAAGGGCTTTTTTTGTTGTTGACGTAAGGTGATGGATAGCCTATAATCTATCATGTAAGCACTTTCAGTAAGCGGTTTATTTCATTTCCGAAAACGTTTTACGTCTGTTAGCAGAATAATCTTTTTTTTACAGAATTGAAATGTCAACTTCACTAAAAACATCGGAATGAATGAACTCGAAAGCGTATTCAAAAAAAGTGGTATCCTCAGGCATAAAGCCTGTTATACAGATAAAACCTTCATAAATAATAGGGGGAACTAGACAATGAGAGGCAAAATGAAAGGCAATACACCCAAGACGTTTGCAATGTTGATGCTCGCAAGTGCAATGTTGGTTACAGCTGGCTGCGGGAATTCGGGAACCAAAGAGACTTCGGAGTCCAGCGGAACCGAACCGATCACAGTTACATTCTTCGGGGCGGATGCTAGTCCGACCTGGAACAAGATGCAAGATGCTGTTGGTAAAAAGATTACGGAGCAAACAGGCGTTACCATTGAAGCAGAGTATGATGTAAACGATGGTGGTAACCAGAAGATTGCACTGATGGCTGCCAGTGGTGACTTTCCTGATATGATCTACCCTAAAGGTAACTTATCTAAGCTTGTGGATGCAGGCGCGATGCTGGATCTCACGGATCTGATTGAGGAGCATGCTCCCAATCTGAAAAAAATCTATGGGGAACAGATGAACCGCTTGAAATACAGTCTCGAAGATCAAGCGATCTATACCATTCCAACCAATATGGGTGTCGATAATGTTACGTTTGACGCTACAGGTGGATTCGAAATTCAGCAAAGAGTATTGAAAGAGCTTGGGTACCCTGAAGTGAAAACACTTGAGGATTACGAGAACGTACTCAGAGCCTATTATGAAAAACATCCAACGATTGATGGTCAACCAACCATTCCATTAACATTAAATGCAGATGACTGGAAGATCATGATCACGGTAACGAATCCAGCTTTCCAGGCAACAGGTGCACCGGATGATGGGGAATATTACATTGACCCTGAAACATATGAAGCAAAATTGCACTACAAACGTCCAGAGGAAAGAGAATATTTCCGCTGGTTGAATAAAATGTACAATGAAGGCCTACTGGACAAAGATGCATTTGTTCAAAAGGATGACCAATACAAGTCCAAAATTGCCAGTGGCCGTGTCCTCGGTCTGATTGACCAAGAGTGGAACTATCAAGAAGCGGAGAACGCGCTTAAATCATCGGGCAAGGATGATGCCACATACGCTCACTTCTCTGTATCACTTAACGATGAAATTGTGGATCACACGTTCCAACCAGCCGGATTTGACGGTTATGGCATCGGGATTACTACTTCGGCCAAAGATCCAGTGCGCATCATCAAATTCATGGATTGGCTTGCTTCCGATGAAGGACAAGTTCTGAGAAACTGGGGTATCGAAGGTGAACATTACAACGTAGAAGATGGTAAACGCGTGATTCCAGATGACGTTCAGGACCGCAAAACGAATGACAACTCCAATTTCAGTAAGGAAACAGGAATTGGGATGTACAACGTATTTAGCGCCAGATACGGTGATGGTGTAAAAGATTCTACGGATAACTACTACACAACAAACTTCCCTGAGCAGATTGTAGCTGGTTACACCGCTGCAGAGAAAGAAACGCTGAAAGCTTATGGTATCACGACATGGAAAGAGTTCTATCCTGCTGAAGAAGATCTGCCAGTTAAGGATTGGGGCGCAGCGTATAACATGTCCGTACCTTCCGGTACAGACTATGAGGTAACGTTCCAGAAAACGCAGGATATCATCCGTAAACGGATTCCGGAAGCTGTTCTGACTACACCAGCAAACTTTGATGCAACCTATGATGCTTTACTGGCTGATTTGGACAAAGCGGGTGCAGTTGAAATGGAGAAACAATTTACGGTTTGGGTTAAGGAACGTGTCTCTCTGTGGACAGGAAAAGACGTAAAATAATACGAATTGTCTGCAAACCATGGTTACACAAGAAAGGGCCCTATATGGGGCCTTTTTTTGTGGATGATGTGATGATTTGCATTGACGCAAATTTTGAAATCACATATAATTTTATTATTGTAAGCACTTACCGAAAACGTTTTACGACATAAGATATATACAGCTGATTCAGGAACAGGAGCTAATCATGTCCCAACACAATAACCAAACTAAAATCAATCGTCTATGGTATCGACAACCGGCAAAACGCTGGGAAGAAGCATTGCCCATCGGAAACGGCCGTCTTGGAGGCATGGTGTACGGTGGCGCAGCAGATGAACGAATTCAGCTCAATGAAGATACATTATGGTCAGGGTTTCCACGGGATACGATTCAATACAGCAGCCAGCGGTATTTGAAGCAGACGCGAGAGTTGATTATGTCTGGGCAGTATGGTGAAGCTGAGGATTTGTTGAACCGTGAAATGCTTGGTCGTGATGTAGAGGCCTACCAGCCGATGGGTCATTTTCTATTGCACCATGAGGGTCTGGATGATCTTTCGTATGATGCATTTGAACGGGAGCTTGATCTGGAATCGGGTATTGCTACCACAACCTACTCATTGGAAGGAACTCAATACGTACGTGAAGTGTATTCCAGTGCTTCGGATGATCTGATGGTCTGCACATTGACTGCTGATCAGAAGGGCGCTGTGAGTGTAAGTGTTACGCTAGACAGTCCCCATCCTTATCGCGTTGAGACTTCGGGAGATGCTCTAACCATGTTCAGTCGGTGCCCAAGTCATGTGGAGTCCAATTACTTCAGAGATCACCCGGAATCCGTCCTCTATGAAGAGGATCGGGGGACGGCTTATGCTGTCCGTGTAGCATTTGCGGCATCTGGCGATCAGGTGAAGGTCTCCAATCTGGAAGGCAAGTTACATATTCAGGGGGCTGATCAGGTTGTGTTTTATCTGGCAGCAGCTACGTCCTTTGAAAGTTATGATGTTTTGCCTGTGAAGGATCATCTTGTATTGGAAGAGGAATGCAAGAAGATGATCTCCAAAGCGACCACACATGGCGCGGAAGCGCTTCGTGACCGACATATTCAGGATCATAGCGCGTTGTTTAACAGAGTCTCTATTGATTTAGGGGTATCGGCTAACGCTGAATTACCTACAGATGAGCGGCTGCAGGCTTATCAGGCAGGGCAACAAGACCCTGGACTGGAGGCCCTTTATTTTCAATATGGAAGATATCTGTTAATGGCTAGTTCGCGTCCGGGCAGCCAGCCTGCCAATCTGCAGGGAATCTGGAACCATCAGGTAGAGCCGCCATGGCATAGTGATTACACAATCAATATCAACACAGAGATGAATTACTGGCCGGCAGAAGTCTGCAATCTCAGTGAATGTCATGAGCCGCTGTTTGATATGCTGACCGATCTCAGTGATACAGGACGCAGAACGGCGCGGATTCTGTATGGAGCTCGTGGATGGACTGCCCATCATAACGTGGATATCTGGAGAACCACCACGCCTACAGGTGGAGACGCGAGCTGGGCATTTTGGCCGATGGGTGGCGTATGGTTGACCTCGCATCTATGGGAGCATTACCAGTTTACCGGTGATCAGCGTTTTCTTGAGGAACGTGCGTATCCCATCATGAAAGAGGCGGCGCTGTTCTGTCTCGATTGGCTGGTGGAAGGGCCTGATGGTTATCTGGTTACGATTCCATCCACTTCACCAGAGAACAAGTTTCTCACAGATGCTGGGGAGGCACGCAGTATATCCATGGCTTCAACGATGGATATGACGTTAATTCGTGAACTGTTCACCCGCTGTATTGAGGCCGCGAAGCAATTGAATCTAGATGAGTCATTGGCGAGTGGGTGGGGTGAGGCTCTGGACAAACTCTATCCATTCCGAATTGGAAGCGAAGGACAATTGCTGGAGTGGTTTAAGGATTTTGCCGAATCCGAGCCAGGGCATCGTCACGTCTCCCATCTGTATGGGCTGTATCCGGGGGAGCAGATCAATCGAGTACACACACCGGAATTGGTAGAAGCAGCCCGGGTATCGCTTGAACGTCGAATCTCACAAGGTGGCGGGCATACAGGATGGAGCTGTGCATGGTTGATCAACCTGTATGCACGACTGCTGGATAGCAGCCAGGCACATCAGTTTGTGCGCACGTTGCTGGCCCGGTCCACACATCCAAATCTGTTTGATGACCATCCACCATTCCAGATCGATGGTAATTTTGGAGGCACGGCCGGGATCGCGGAGATGTTATTGCAGAGCCACTTGAACGAGTTGCATTTGTTGCCGGCACTACCCGAACTCTGGACTCAAGGTCGAGTTGAAGGGCTTCGTGCAAGAGGTGGTTATACGGTAGCCATAACGTGGACGGACAACAAGCTTGCGTCAGCGATTATTAAGGCAGATCGAAGTGAGTCGCTGACCCTTCGCAGTGCTTATCCGCTACGCGTGGAAGGACATGAACAAGCCAAGGCAGAGCTTACGCCTCAGGGCGATTATGTAATTATTTTAACCATGACCGCAGGACAGACGATCCGCGTGTCATCATGAGACGGAGGAGCCAACCATGACCATTTTTAAATTTCCGCAAGATTTCCGCTGGGGTACAGCAACAGCTTCCTATCAAATAGAAGGAGCGGCACAGGAAGGTGGACGCGGGGTATCCATCTGGGATACGTTTGCGCGCACACCTGGTAAGGTATATAACGGAGACAATGGGGATGTCGCATGTGACAGTTACCACCGTTACGAGGAAGACATCGAACTGATGAAGAAACTCGGGATTAATACGTACCGGTTCTCCATTGCCTGGCCACGCATTATTCCTGACGGAGATGGGGAGATCAATCGGGAAGGTCTGGACTTCTACCATCGCTTCGTGGATGCATTGATCGAGGCTGGAATTGAACCGTTCCTCACACTCTATCACTGGGATCTTCCGCAAACGCTGGAGGATGACGGAGGCTGGGGCAACCGCAGAACTGTGGATGCTTTTGTGAAATATGCCGAAGTGATCTTCAAAGAATTCTCTGGCAAAATCAACTTCTGGCTTACATTCAACGAACCATGGTGCATCGCGTTCCTCTCAAACCTTCTGGGGATTCATGCGCCAGGAAACAAAGACCTGCAAACTTCTATTAATGTGGCACATGGATTACTGGTTGCTCATGGTAAAGCCGTTCAATCTTTCCGTCGCTTGGGAACAACCGGTCAGATTGGTATTGCTCCGAACGTGTGCTGGGCTGAGCCGTACAGCAAATCTGCCGAGGACCAAGCTGCGTGTGACCGATCAATTGCGCTTAATACCGATTGGTTCCTTGATCCAATCTACAAAGGTTCATATCCGCAGTTTATGGTGGATTGGTTTGCAGAAGCGGGGGCTACTGTGCCAATTCAGGAAGGTGATATGGAGATTATCTCGCAACCGATCGATCTGCTCGGCATTAACTATTACACGATGGGGATCAATCGCTTCAATCCGGAGGCAGGTGCTCTGCAATCGGAAGAAGTTGATATGGGCCTCACCAAAACCGATATTGGCTGGCCTGTGGAATCACGTGGTTTGTATGAATTTATGCATTACTTGCAAAAGTACGGCAATGTGGATGTATATATCACAGAGAATGGTGCCTGCATCAATGATGACCTGGAGAACGGAAAAATTAACGATGATCGCCGGATTTCATATTATGAGCAGCATTTGGCTCAAATTCACCGCATCATTAATGACGGCATTAACCTGAAAGGGTACATGGCATGGTCACTGATGGATAATTTCGAGTGGGCAGAAGGCTACCGTATGCGTTTTGGTCTTGTTCATGTGGACTATCGTTCTCTCGTGAGAACGCCGAAGGAGAGTTATTACTGGTATCAGAACGTCATCAAGAATAATTGGTTGGAGACACGGAACGAACATAATCCCCAATAGTTTGGGTGGCAGGTTTTAGGGGAAGAGCAGTCCTCATTATATACGGTTCCCTTATTCAAGATGAGAACGACGGTAACATTGGAGTATTCCAATGTGCCGTCTTTTTTTATATTTTTACCGTTGGAAATGAGTAGTTCATAAAGGTTTCATAAGGTCAAGTGCAGTTCCTGTTATGAAGAGACGTTTTTTGGGTTATAAGAAGTATGAATGAATTGAGAAATATTTTGTCAACAGTTGAAATCGAAATAAAGTGTCTAATTTGCGAAGAAAATTTGAACATTTGTTGACTAAAAATCATACTGATGTGGTATATTGGTATAAGGAAAGCACTTACAAAAAGGGAAAAGGAAGTGTTTACTATGGCATCGAAGACAGCAATGGTTAGCCAATTGGAGCGCAAAGACAAAAATATGCGGCGCGCCGTCTTGACGATGACAGTTCTGGCATGGGTCGCACTCATTACGGGAGTGATCATGTGTCTGATCAATCTGAATGAATTTAATGATCGTAATCTTGGCTTGATGGTTGGTATTGGATTCCTTGTAGGTAGTGTGTTTATTTACGTTATTGCCAAAGCGATTGGCCTTGTTCATACACGCCGGGAAGACGAAGGCGCCGATTAATTATAATCCTGCGTTTATTCGTTCATAATAAGACTGGATAAGTACCCGGAATCCAGTCAATAAAGCCCTTTGCGGATTCGTTGACATTGTTCAACGAGACTGCAAAGGGTTTTATTTTGTGACTTGATGTGTAAAGATTACAATAAGCAAATATCAACCATACAAGCGATTTGTGAGAAAAAATTCACACATTTAAGGTGTAAAATCGACAAATTTGTTAACAAGAACAAAAAAGTTGTTCATTTCTGATATCTTTAGTAGGAAGAGAGTAGTATACTGATTTTTCAGTATGAGCGAATTTAAGGAGAGGGGATCAAAATGAACAAGAAACCTAGGTCGCTAACCCGGATTATCATTCCGGTTGTCCTGACGTTGGTTACAATTGCATTGATTGTCTGGCCAATGCTGGCAGGCGGGCAGTACGTTGTTCTGGATCCGAAGGGACCAATTGGCGCTTCGCAGAGAGATTTGATTGTCATCTCGACAATTTTGTGTGCTGTCATCATTGTGCCAGTACTCATTTTGTCTGCCGTAATTGTATGGCGTTACCGCGATAAGCCGGATAACAAAGCTGCTTATGAACCTAACTGGTCTCATAGTACGAAGGCGGAGGCAATCTGGTGGACGGTTCCAATTATTATTATTGGAATACTGGCAATTGTAACGATTCGTTACACGTATGATCTGGAGCCTTCGAAGCCGTTGGCTCACGAAAAAGCACCAATTACCATCCAAGTGTCTTCACTGGACTGGAAATGGTTGTTTATGTATCCTGAGCAAGGGATTGCAACGGTCAATACGCTGAATATTCCGGCAGATCGGCCCGTGAAGTTTGAACTCACTGCGGATTCACCGATGAACTCATTCTGGATTCCGCAACTTGGAGGACAGATTTATACGATGTCGGGTATGGCAATGACCTTGTATCTGCAGGCAGATCATGAAGGCAAGTACTGGGGTTCAGGCGCTAACTTCACAGGTGAGCATTTTGGAGAAATGCGTTTTGATGTGAATGCTACATCGGACGAAGATTTTGACAAATGGGTAGCTGAAGTGAAACAAAGTTCCCAAGAATTGACCACAGAAGGTTACAAAGCACTGGCTGAGCCAGGAACAAGCAATGTTGCTTATTATTCTGCCTTCCCAGAAGGATTGTTCCAAAATATTGTGACCAAGTATGTAGTAGATGGTCAAAGTGCTCACAGTAAGCATGGGACTTCAAGTGAAGCTTCTGGAGCCATTCAAAATGCAATTGATACGTCCAATAAAGACGAGGACAAGAGTGCTAACTAAAGATTCGAAAGGAGGCCCCCAATGTTAGAGGGACTTAAAGAGTTTGCATCGGAGTTTTTCGTAACCGGTGATCCGCTCATTTATGGTGCGATGGTAGCTATCGGAATTACCATGATTACTATTGTAGCGGTACTAACTTATTTTAAAAAATGGGGCTGGCTCTGGCGTAACTGGTTAACTACCGTCGATCATAAAAAGATCGGTATCATGTATATCATCGCTTCCATTATCATGTTATTCCGTGGTGGTGTGGATGCGCTAATGATGCGCCTTCAGCTGGCTATGCCTAACAATGAATTTCTAAATCCTGAGCATTATAATCAGGTCTTCACAACTCACGGTACGATCATGATCTTATTCATGGCGATGCCATTTATGTTTGGTCTATTTAACGTTATCGTGCCATTACAGATCGGAGCAAGGGACGTTGCGTTCCCGTTCCTGAATGCACTGAGCTTCTGGTTATTCTTCCTGGGAGCAATGCTGTTTAACCTGTCATTCGTTATTGGTGGTTCACCGGATGCAGGATGGCTAAGTTATCCGCCTCTATCGGAGCTGTCACACAGTCCAGGGGTAGGACAGAACTTCTATATATGGGGTATACAGATATCGGGTATCGGTTCCTTGGCTACCGGTATTAACTTCCTGGTTACCATCATTAAAATGCGTGCGCCAGGCATGAGATGGATGAAAATGCCGATGTTCACATGGTCGGTATTCTCCACTTGTATCATTATCTTGTTTGCTTTCCCGATCTTGACCGTGACACTTGCATTGTTATTCCTCGACAGGTTTGCCGGGGCGCATTTCTTCACACTTGATCTGGGCGGTAACCCAATGATGTATATCAACTTGATCTGGATGTGGGGTCACCCTGAGGTATACATTGTCGTCTTGCCGGCATTCGGTGTGTTCTCCGAGATTGTAAGTACCTTCTCTCGGAAAAAACTGTTTGGCTACAAGTCGATGGTATTCGCAATGTTGATCATCAGCTTCCTGTCCTTCTTCACATGGGCGCATCACTTCTTCACGATGGGTTCCGGAGCAGACGTGAATGCATTCTTCGCCGTAACTACGATGTTGATTGCTATTCCAACAGGGGTTAAGATATTCAACTGGCTGTTTACCATGTATCGAGGAAGGATTCGCATGGCGACTCCGATGATGTGGACACTTGCCTTTATCCCGTGCTTTATTGTCGGGGGGATGACAGGCGTTCTGTTATCCGTTGCTCCTGCTGACTTCCAGTTCCACAACAGTTACTTCCTGATTGCCCACTTCCACCAAGTATTGATCGGTGGTGTTGTCTTCGGATACTTCGCAGGTCTGTACTACTGGTGGCCTAAAATGTTCGGTTTCCAACTCGAAGAGAAACTGGGCAAATGGGCATTCTGGACTTGGAATATTGGTTTCTATGTCTGCTTCATGCCGCAGTACGCTGTCGGCTTGATGGGTATGACACGTCGTCTGAGCACTTACGGCTGGGATACTGGCTGGTGGGAATTGAACTTCGTATCCACAATCGGGGCATTCCTGATGGGTGTCGGATTCCTGTTCCAAGTTGCGCAAATCGCAGACGGTATTCGCAAATACAAATCACTCAAAGCTCCTGCCGATCCATGGGATGGCCGTACGCTGGAGTGGTCAATTCCTTCACCAGCTCCTGAATACAACTTCGCCGTTACACCGCGCGGAGATGATATTGATGAGTGGTGGGAAGAGAAAGAACGTCGTGCCAAAGGCATCTATCCGCCAGAGCAACCGCTTGAGCCGATTCATATGCCGAAGAACTCTGGAATTCCGTTCATCATGTCTGTCTTCTGGTTCATTGCCGGTTTCGGCTTTGTCTTCGGATGGCTGTGGATGGCAATTCTCGGACTGGCTGGCGTAGGGATCTGTATGATCGCCCGTTCATTCTCATACGATACGGATTATTATATTCCGGTCGACGAAATTAAGCGTACCGAAGCGTCGTTAAGGGGGTCGGTATAGATGGCTCAAGCAGCCGCTAAGCACGGTGAGAATCATGCACATGGTCACGACCATGGACATCATGATCCACAGGAAATGAAAATTCTCGGATTCTGGTTCTTCCTGATTTCCGACGTTATCCTGTTCTCCGTATTGTTCGCAACCTTCATTGTGTTGCGTGACAATACGGCGGGCGGACCGATTTTGTCTGAATTGATCAAAATGCCTGGTGTTATTGCCGAAACGTTTATCTTGCTCACAAGTTCATTCACGAGCGGACTAGCCGTACTGGCGATGAATCAAGGCAAAGTAAAACAATTAATCAGTTGGTTGGCTGTTACAGCCGTTCTGGGTGCAAGCTTTATCGCACTGGAAGTATATGAGTTTATTGAGTTGATTCACGAAGGGTTCAGCTTTACAACGAGTGCTGCTTCTGGCGCATTCTTCACCCTTGTAGGAACTCACGGACTTCACGTATCGCTCGGTCTGATCTGGATGATTGGACTTATGTTACAACTGAAAAAACGTGGTATTACCGATGTTACTCGCGGTAAAATTAACGTCATCAGCTTGTACTGGCACTTCTTGGACGTCGTATGGATTTTCCTCCTGTCGATCGTCTATCTCATGGGGGTGATGTAGATGTCAGAGCACAACTCACATGATTCCCACGGTCATGAGCAACATGGTTCACTGAAGTCTTATGTCATCGGCTTCATTCTGTCCGTCGTTCTGACAATCATTCCACTTGTGGTGGTTCTCAATGATATGATGGAAAGAACAGGAACACTCATTGTTGTTCTTGGCACGGCAGCACTTCAGTTTGTGGTTCAACTCTTCTTCTTCATGCATATCCGTGAAACAGAGAAACCACGCTGGAATGTCATGGCCCTTATTTTCGGTTTACTGATTATGATGACCATCGTAATTGGTTCGATCTGGATCATGCTTAACAATGCTGTTGCACATTAATTGATATGATGAAAGAGCTTCACGACCTTGGTAATCAAGGTTTGTGGGGCTCTTTTTTTTCTAAGCAGAAGTTATCGCAAATTTTAATGAAAAAAAGTTGTATTATATCTTAATAAGTCGTTTATGAAATAATTTACCAGTGATATTATTGTTATACACTCAGTCAATATATTCAATATTTTAGCTAGGCTATTTTAGCAAAATTATTTTAGGAGATGTACCAATGAAAGCTAGGGTAATCCGTTATTATCGTTTTGGCGAACCAAGCGAAGTGTTATGTATGGAAGAAAAAGATGTGATACCCCCTGGCCCCGGTGAATTAGCAGTGAGGATGTATGCTCGGCCTATTAATCCCTCCGATATTATTCCTGTTCGAGGAGCTTACCCGCATCGTACCCGATTACCAGCTGTTCCCGGGTTTGAGGGTGTGGGGATAGTAGAAGCAGTAGGGCCGGGAGTATCCAATCAAATGTTGGGGCGCCGTGTCTTGCCGCTAAAAGGTGAGAATACTTGGCAGGACGTCGTGAAGACCTTGGATCGTCATACAATCATCTTGCCAAATGATATCGATGATCACTCAGCCAGTCAGCTCTATATTAATCCGGTTACGGCTTGGTTGATCTGTACAGAGGTGCTTAAGCTTACGTGTGATCATACCCTGATTGTGAATGCAGGGGGATCTGCAATCGGACGAATCTTTGCACAGATCTCAAAAATCTATGGATTTAAATTGATTGCGCTTACGAGAGATGATCGTCATACTGCTGAACTGTATCGTCTTGGAGCAGTTTCTGTTATCAATACAACGAAAGAGTTGCTACAGGCTAGAATTACGGAATTAACAGAGGGGCGCGGTGCTGATGCAGCCGTGGATTGTATTGGAGGGACAGACGGGGAACAGTTGGTCAGTTGCCTTAAGCCAAATGGTACGGTCATCAGTGTAGGACTACTTTCGAGGATCACACCGTTATGGCATGAAGCAACCCGGGGAACACAAGTTCATGTGAAACTTTTCTGGTTAAAACATTGGGTGGAACGCTGTTCGCAAGAACGCTGGGAACAGGTATTTCATGAGGTGATGGAGCTGGTCAGAGCAGGGAGGCTTGTCATGGCAAACACTGGGGCGACGTATAACCTAACGAATGTACAACAGGCTATTGCAGCGGCTGAATCGGGTATCGAGGGGAAGGTTCTCTTATTACATTAGTACATAAGACTTGGAAAAAAGTCTTAATCTCATTATCACATAAATTACTTTTTCGAAAATAAAGGTACACAAAAGATACATAATGAACTAAAATGAACTTATATGAACATGTTCAAACTCAATCCCAACTAATTTAAATGACGAAAGGAATGGATTAATAATGGAAAATCGTTATGCTGCACATCCCAATGAAGTGAAAACGTATGATACATCTCGCCTGCGTGAGGAATTTTTGATGGAACAACTGTTTGCAACCGATGAATTGGTAACGGTGTATTCTCATGTGGATCGTTATATTGTGGGAACGGCTGTACCTGAGAGCAAGGACATTACCCTTGAAGTGAACCTGAAAGATATCGGAACGAACTTTTTCCTGGAGCGTCGTGAAATCGGTATCATTAATGTCGGTGGTCACGGAACAGTGACAGCGGATGGACAAGGTTATGAGATTGGAGCGAAGGAATGTCTCTACATCGGTAGAGGTGTGAAGGAGGTTGTGTTCACGAGCAGTGACAAGGCTCAACCTGCCCAATTCTATTTTGTATCCACACCGGCTCACCACACCTATCCAACAGTAAAAGCAACACAAGAACAAGCTCAGCCGAATCATCTGGGCAGCATCGAAACTTCCAATGAGCGTACGATCTATCGTTACATTCACCAAGGAGAAGGTGGAATTCAGAGTTGTCAGTTGGTGATGGGCATTACCGAACTCAACAAGGGTAACATGTGGAACACGATGCCTGCACATACCCATAACCGCCGTTCCGAAGTATACTTGTACTGGAACTTGCCTGAAGACGGTGTTGTATTCCATATGATGGGTGAGCCAAACGAAACACGCCATCTGGTTGTACGCGACCGTCAGGCGATCATTTCCCCAAGCTGGTCCATTCACAGTGGTGTGGGTACAAGCAATTACACCTTCTGTTGGGCGATGGCTGGTGAGAACCAGACGTTCGAAGATATGGACGGCGTAGCGATGAAAGACCTGAAATAATAAATTACAGATGTCTGAGTTAAATTGACAGGGTGGACGCTAGAACACTCATTCATTTGACTCAGGTAGTATAGGAAGTTGATTATGATGAATCCATTGAAAAGACATGAAAAAATTATGGAGGCTCTGTTGGAGCGTCAGGAAGTAACCGTCAGTGATCTTAGTGATCTGCTGCAGGTGACTGGGAAGACTGTGCGAGAGGATCTCGACAAGTTGGAGAGTATGGGACTGCTCGTACGTGTCCATGGTGGTGCTATGCTGGCTCAGAATGACCAGTATGGCATCTTGAATAGCCGCGGAGTTACCGAGAAGCATCATTCGGAGAAGACGGAGATTGCTGAACGTGCCCTTGCTTACATTCGACCTGGAGATATCGTTGCTCTCGATGGTGGCAGCACCACGCTAGAGATGGCCAAACGTCTCGATAATCAACCGCTGACGGTGGTGACCAATGACCTGTTCATTATTGCGGAGTTGACCAAAAAGGAGCAAGTGCGACTGGTTGTGCCTGGCGGGGCGCGTGTACGGAATATGTTGGTTGGGGATGATACGGCTACGTTTATATCCAGTCTTAACATTCATAAAGCCTTTATATCCACGACAGCCCTTCATCCGGAATTTGGATTATCCATATACACGGGAGATCTGGTTCCTTTAAAAAAAGCAATGATATCTGCCTCGCAGCAAGTATACGGCGTTGTGGATCATTATAAATTCGGACAATTTGCACTGCGAACTTTCGCCCAGTGTTCGGAACTGGACTACATTATCAGCGATAGTCGTTTGGATGAAGAGACGGTTGCCTTATACGAGCAGAGCGGTGTCACAGTGGATTATCAAAGTTAACCTCATTCATTATTCATGGGATTAAAGAACGGACGGCTCTACGGATTGCATATCAAAACCATGCGGAGGAATCATTCATGAACCCATTTGATTTAAGCGGACAAGTTGCACTGGTAACAGGTACCTCGGGAGGACTTGGACAAGGGATGGCCATTGGTTTGGCAGAAGCAGGTGCTGATGTGGTGCTGGTCTCTTATTCCAAGCCTGCGGCAACGGCAAGTGCCATTGAAGCACTCGGACGCAAAGCTTATGTGATTGAAGCGGATTTAAGTCGTGAAGATGAGTTGTCGGCAGTGTTCGAACAGGCGCTTGCGTTCCAGGGCAGAATTGACATTCTCGTCAACAATGCCGGAATCATTCGTCGCACACCTGCGGTTGATCATGCAGGGCAGGACTGGCATGATGTAATTGGTCTGAACCTGAACACTGTATTTTTCCTAAGCCAATTGGCAGGCAGACATATGATTGAACGCGGAAGTGGCAAAATCATTAATATTGCATCCATGTTGTCCTATCAAGGTGGGATCAACGTGCCAGGGTATACAGCCAGTAAACATGGCGTTGCCGGTTTAACCAAAGCACTCGCCAATGAATGGGCAGGGAAGGGAATCCAGATTAACGGTATCGCACCTGGTTATATGGAAACCGATAATACTACCCAGATCCGTGCGGACGAGAATCGTTACCGGGATATTACAGCCCGTATTCCTGCGGGGCGTTGGGGAACACCTGAAGATCTGAAAGGCCCGGTTGTCTTTCTGGCATCTGCCGCTTCGGATTATCTGAATGGTCATGTGCTGAATGTCGATGGCGGCTGGATGGCACGTTAATCACTTGATAATCGGATTAGCATAAGGAGGCAGTGAGATGAAACTTGGTATTCTGGCGCATACATTTGGCAAACAGCCTACAGCACAGCTTGCGCAGACGATTGCGGATAATGGATTTAATTCCGTACAGCTGGCGCTGGCCAAAGCATTATCCGATGTGGACTCATCGAATGGCAAGCTCAGCCCTGGACTGGCAAATGAGATTGGAGATCAATTTGCACAGCGCGGGGTGAAGATTGCGGTACTGGGCTGTTATATTAATCCGATTGACCCTGATCCGGTAAGACGACGTGCGGACATTGATCGATTCAAGGAGCATCTGCGTTATGCCCGGGATTTTGGTTGCAGCATGGTAGCAACGGAGACCGGGAGCTTGGACACCTATCAGGATACACATCCGGATGGATATGAAGAGAAGGCGTGGAGTGTGCTGAAAGAAACGGTTGAGGAGTTGGCTGAGGAAGCGGAGAAATGGGGCGTGCATGCGGCGATTGAGCCTGTGTCCACACATACTCTTCATACCCATGAACATATGACACGTTTGTTTGAAGAGATTCCTTCATCGAATCTGGGGATGCTGTTCGATCCGTGTAATCTGATCAAACAACCACATGCAGCAGATCAAGGGGCTTTCTTGCGCGAGGTGATGGAATCGCTGTATCAGCGCATGATTGTGATCCATGCCAAAGATGTAGCCTTTGATGCACAGGGAGAGAAGTACAATCCGGTACCTGGGGCAGGGATACTGGATTACCCGTTATTTTTTGAATTGCTAAAAACGTACAAGCCGCATATTGATATTTCACTTGAAGGCGTAACTGCGGAGGAAGCTGTACCTGCAGCCAAACATTTGCGTGAAGTATGGAGTGCAGTTCGGGTCTAACCAACCCCTGGATGAGGTATTGCATGCCGAAGCCAAAGTAGCTGAAAAACCTTTGCGAGTGCAAAGGTTTTTTTGGTACAGAAATCGATAAAGCACATATTTAATATTTCTTATCGGAACAATCGGAAATAATTCTTTTCAAATACGACATCTTGTGAGAGAATATGGAAAACATACGCCACCATGCGAAGACATCAGGAACTTCAAGAACGTATATATCGAGGGAGGATTCAGATTTATGTCAAACGAACGTGAGCTTTCATTTGAAACATTGGCAATTCATGCAGGCCAGGAGATTGATCCAACCACCAACGCACGAGCTGTACCCTTGTATCAGACAACATCCTATGGATTCAAGGACACCGAGCATGCAGCTAACTTGTTTGGTTTGAAAGAGTTTGGCAACATTTATACCCGTCTGATGAATCCAACAACCGACGTGTTTGAGCAACGGATTGCGGTGTTGGAAGGCGGGGCTGGAGCGCTGGCTACAGCTTCTGGTCAGGCAGCCATTACGTTTTCACTTCTGAATATTGCTGGTGCAGGCGATGAGATCGTGTCTTCGGCAAGTTTGTACGGAGGTACATACAATCTGTTCTCGACGACTTTGCCGAAACTGGGTCTGGACGTGAAATTTGTGGATTCCAGTGATCCTGAGAATTTCCGGGCAGCGATTACGGAGAAAACGAAAGCATTGTATGCCGAAACGATCGGTAATCCAAAGGGGAATGTACTGGATATTGAAGCGGTGGCAGCGATTGCTCATGAACATGGAATTCCTTTGATCGTGGATAATACGTTCCCAAGTCCGTACCTGCTTCGTCCAATCGAACATGGCGCAGATATTGTCGTTCACTCTGCAACGAAATTTATTGGCGGTCATGGTACATCCATTGGTGGCGTTATCGTGGATAGCGGAAAATTTGACTGGAAAGCAAGTGGCAAGTTCCCTGGATTGACGGAGCCGGACTCCAGTTATAACGGTGTTGTATATACGGAAGCGGTTGGACCGATTGCTTATATTATCAAAGCTCGTGTACAACTTCTGCGTGACTTGGGTGCAACAATTTCTCCATTCAACTCCTGGTTGTTGCTGCAAGGACTGGAGACATTACATCTGCGCGTAGAGCGTCATAGTAGCAACGCCCTTGCGGTTGCGGAATTCCTTGAGAAACATGGGGATGTGTCTTGGGTAAGTTATGCAGGTCTGCCGAGCCATGGTTCTTATGAGCTTGCACAGAAGTATCTACCAAGAGGGCAGGGTGCCATTCTGACCTTTGGCATCAAAGGTGGTGCGGACGCAGGTCGCAAATTGATTGAAAGTGTCAAACTGTTCTCTCACCTTGCAAACGTGGGCGATTCCAAGTCACTGATTATTCACCCGGCAAGTACAACTCACGCACAGTTGACCGAAGATGAACAGACCGCAGCAGGGGTTAATCCGGAGTTGATTCGTCTGTCTGTGGGCACCGAGAACATTCAAGACATTATCTATGATCTGGAGCAAGCCATCAAAGCAAGTCAGGGAGCAAGTGTAGGCGCGTAAATGGCATTGGGTGGATGTGTAAATAATCACTTAAGTGGTAGGCCATAAACAGGTCATATTGAATATCAATAGATGGTTAAAGCCGTTGTCCTCCGGGACAGCGGCTTTTTGTCTTTTGAACACGCATGTATGACTATCCATCGAAAAAAGCCCATTTACAAATGAGGACCACAGGCATATACTGATTAAAAGTTGTATTGGGTAAAAATAATTGCATAAGCACAAAAATGATTATCATTCTCATTCTAGATTATTGCAAAATCATTCACAAACCATGCTGCTGCGGGATTCCCGCAGCAGCATGTGTCATTTTTAGGGCATTAACAATGGCTCTCATTCTCAATACAACTTCATTTTTGGGAGCGGAATTTAGCAGACTCGTCATCCGCAAACCTACCATTCGAAAGGAACGTGATTCATATGCAAGCGATACATCAACCTCTACACAGACAGAAACAAGCAGAACAACGCTCAGCCCAAACACCCGGCCCCAATCGGGGCAAGAAGCCTGATTTTCGAGCCATGATACAGAAAAAAGAGATGCAATCAGCATTGGGCAGCGGGCTGTTGATGCTGATTGCCTGGGGAACTGCACCGTATTTTGGTACCTTATCCATCATGCTCTACATTGTGGCGTATGCCGTTGGCGGTTGGACCAAAGCGAAGGAAGGCATCGAGACACTGGTCAAGGACCGTGATCTGGATGTAAACCTGCTGATGATTGCCGCATCCCTTGGGGCAGCAGCCATTGGTTACTGGAATGAAGGCGCGATGCTGATCTTTATTTTTGCACTCAGTGGTGCGTTGGAAAGTTATGCGACAGAGCGCAGTCATAAGGATATCTCATCGTTGCTGGCGCTCAAGCCGGAGACTGCACTGCGTATTGAGGACGGACAGATGAACCTTGTGGCTATTGATGATCTGGAGCCGGGTGATCTGCTGTTGGTCAAACCGGGAGAACTCATCCCAGCAGATGGTGTCGTGTACCGGGGGAGTTCTTTTATCAATCAGTCGTCCATCACCGGAGAATCCCTGCCTGTGGACAAAGTTGTGGGGGATGAGGTCTACGCAGGTACGGTAAACGGGGAGGGTGCCTTATATGTAGAGGTCACAAAATCGGCTGAAGGGTCACTGTTTGGCAAAATCATTAAAATGGTGGAAGAAGCACAGGCAGAAGTGCCGGATTCCCAACGTTTCATGGAGCGGTTTGAAGGAATATACGCACGCATTGTTGTAGGGGTGACTTTACTTGTGATTGCAGGAACTCCACTACTGCTTGGCTGGACATGGAATGAGGCATTTTATAAAGCGATGGTGTTTCTGGTTGTTGCTTCGCCTTGTGCATTGGTGTCTTCGATCATGCCTGTCATGCTGTCCGCGATGTCCAGCAGCGCCCGTCGTGGCATTCTCTTTAAGGGTGGTACCCATATGGAGAATATGGCTCGCACGCGGGTCGTGGCTTTTGACAAAACAGGTACATTGACCATGGGCACCCCTCAAGTCACCGATATTATTACGGCTGAACATGTAGATCGCGCCAAGTTGTTAGGTGCGGTAGCGGCCATTGAGAACCTCTCGATGCATCCTTTGGCTCGTGCCATCGTAGATCAGGCTAACAAGGAGAATATTACACTCCAGGAAGCGGAACACGTACAGGCTCTCACAGGCTGGGGCATCGAAGGAACTGTGAACGATGTGGTCTGGAGCATTGGCAAAACAGATGTACTGGGATCAATGCAGTCAGAGAAGATGACAGGCAGCAACGTTGATCCAGATGAACATGATGTTAACCCTGTGAAGGTATCTTCTGAGTGGGGCGATGTATGCTCCCGTCTTGAAGGGGAGGGGAAAACCGTATCCGCTGTTATGGCTGATGGTGAATTAGTCGGGCTGATCGCGATGCGGGACACGGTACGGCCACAGGCAGCAGCTGCAGTAAAAAAGCTTGAAGCGATGGGTGTAAAAGTTGCCATGTTAACAGGAGATCGAGCCAGATCAGCTTCTGTAATTGCGCGTGAAACTGGAGTAAGCATGGTCTATGCAGACTTGCTGCCTGGAGATAAAGTGAAGCAGGTCCAAGCGCTCCGCAAACAGTATGGTCCTGTGTTAATGGTAGGGGATGGTGTCAATGATGCACCGGCACTTGCAGCAGCTACTGTGGGTATGGGGATGGGATTGTCCGGCAGCGGAACTGCACTGGAGGTCGCTGATGCGGTACTCATGAACGATAACATTGAAGAGATCGCTTGGGTGATTGGGCAGGCTCGTCGAGCACAGCGCACGGTGAAGCAGAATATGTGTTTTGCCATCACCGTTATTCTGGCCTTAATTGCGGGTAACTTCCTCCAAGACGTCGCATTGCCTCTGGGTGTGGTAGGTCATGAAGGCAGTACAATTCTGGTTATTCTGAATGGGCTTAGGCTGCTACGGTAATGAGATTAGAAGAGGAAATGGCTAATTGGTCTCGCTGGTAGTATGCGGCTGGTTGAACGGCTTACGTTTGAACCTTGGGTCAGCGGGTAATGATTCGAAGAGACGATTCGATAATAAGGGAGCTGTGAATATGGGACGTTATGTACAAGTGGAACCAAATGTAAAAGTATATGTTGAAGATATTGGCGAAGGAACCCCGGTTGTCTTTTTGCACGGCTGGCCTGTTAATTATAAAATGTTTGAATACCAATTGAACGTACTGCCGAACCATGGCATTCGTGCCATTGCGATAGATTTTAGAGGATATGGCTTATCGGATAAGCCTTCCACAGGATATGATTATGATCGCATGGCAGACGATGTTCGTGCCGTTATTGATGATCTGGAGCTGAAAGGCGCGGTACTCGCAGGATTCTCTATGGGTGGAGCGATCGCAGTACATTACATGGCTCGCCATAAGGGACATGGTGTCTCCAAGCTGGCCTTGTTATCTGCGGCAGCACCTGTGTTCACACAGCGTGAAGGTTATCCGTATGGATTGACTTCAGAGCAGCTGAACGAGCAGATCATTGAGCCGATCTTTGCAGATCGTCCGAAGTTACTGGAGACGTTTGGCGGCATGTTCTTCGCGAAGAAACACAGCCAGCCCTTCATGGATTGGTTCCACGCCCTCGGCATGGAAGCTTCATCTTATGGTACCATTCGCAGTGCAATGGCGTTGCGGGATGAGGACTTGCGAGATGACCTGAGTTCCATTCAGGTGCCAACAGCCATTTTGCACGGGAAAAAAGATGAGATCTGTTCGTTTGAGTTCGCCGAGCAGATGCACCAAGGCATCGCTTCGTCTCAACTTATTGCTTTTGAAGAGAGCGGTCATGGTGCATTCTATGATGAATTGGAAAAATTCAATTCGGAACTGATTCGTTTCATCCAATCCTGATCAGGAGTGGGCGCAATACCTCTGACAGACGATCCCAGTAATTTCATGGAATCTTCATTTGTGGCTAAACAAAGAACCCGGTCGACAGTCTTGGACTGTTCGCTCGGGTTCTTTAGTCTTCAATTAAAACAGTTCGGTCAGACCAATCATCGTGATGAGCCCGAGTAAAAACGACATCGTCGCCACACGTGCATTACCATCGCCGTGACTCTCAGGGATAAGTTCCTTATAGACGATGAACATCATCGCACCGGCTGCAAAGGCCAGACCATAAGGCACAAGACCAGCTACGAGACTGCTCAAGGTGTAACCAATCATAGCTGTAATAATCTCTACCGCTCCGGTCAGGGTGGCAATACCCAGCGCTTTGAAGCGGCCAATGTTCTGGTTCACGAGAAAGAGGGCCACCAAGAATCCTTCCGGTGCATTCTGCAATCCGATGGAAAAGGCAATGAGATTGCCCAGGCTCTCATCTGAGCTTGCATAGCTGACGCCAACGGATAACCCTTCCGGCAGGTTATGCATGGTGATGGCTGCAATAATCATGAAGGCTTTGGTTTCAATTTTAAAAGGCATTTTCTCGGGATTCTCCAGATCGACGTGTGGAATCTTCATCTCCAGCACCAGTAGAACCAGGCTACCAAGTAAAATACCAAATGCGAGTACAAAAAGATTTGATTGGCCAAGTGCTTCCGGAATAAGGTTATACACTGAAGCCGAGGTCATAATACCTGCGGCGTAGGCCAGCAAAATATCACGCAGACGGTGCGATATTCTGCGCATAAATAGAATCGGTACGGCCCCTAGGCCGGTAGACATGGCTGATATAAAACTGCCAATGAGTGCATCGTTCATGCTTCCATTTTCCCTCCTGATGAAGACTTCTTCATAATCGCTGCCGAGCATTGACACCGTACATAAAAGAGATCATAATGAACAACAGATTAGAATGATTATAAATTAGAATTCCGTTTCTGCATAGGGCAATTCTCATTTCGCAGGCAGGACTTGTGGACATGATGTGGGCTTTTCGTTCTAGTGTATGCAAAAGCCTAAGCTTTTGATGCCGGAGGGCCTAACCTTTTTGCAGAACCCGGGGGAGGAACTATACATGTATAAATCAATTATTATTGGAACAGGCCCTGCAGGGCTGACAGCAGCAATCTATCTGGCACGTGCCAACTTGAACCCACTCGTTATTGAAGGACCACAACCTGGTGGCCAACTGACAACAACGACTGAAGTGGAGAACTTCCCAGGTTTCCCTGATGGTATTATGGGTCCTGAACTGATGGACAACATGCGTAAACAAGCTGAGCGCTTCGGTGCTGAATTCCGTACAGGCTGGGTGAACAACATCGACATGAGCGAGCGTCCATTCAAGATTCAAGTTGAAGGTATGGGTGAACTCGTATCGGAAACATTGATTCTGTCTACAGGCGCATCTGCTAAATACCTCGGTATTCCTGGCGAAGAAACGAACGTGGGCCGCGGTGTCAGCACATGTGCAACATGTGACGGATTCTTCTTCCGTAACAAAGAAATCATTGTCATCGGTGGTGGCGACTCTGCTCTTGAGGAAGCAAGCTTCCTGTCCCGTTTCGGTTCCAAAGTAACGCTGGTACACCGTCGTGAAGAACTGCGTGGCTCCAAAATCATGCAGGATCGTGCACGTAGCAACGAAAAAGTAGAAATGGCTTTGAACCGTACACCACTCGAAGTACTTGCTGGCGACAACGGCGTAACCGGACTGAAAGTGTTGAACAACGAAACAGGTGAAGAAGAAGTGATTCCGGCAAGCGGCGTATTCGTAGCGATCGGTCACACACCAAACACTGGTTTCCTTGGCGGACAGATCACGACGGACGAACATGGTTATATCCTGACTACACCAGGTACATCCGAGACAAACATCCCAGGCGTATTTGCATGTGGTGACGTACAGGATACACGTTACAAACAAGCGATTACAGCTGCAGGTAGCGGATGTATGGCTGCCATGGACACAGAGAAATACATTGAGAGCTTGGAGCACAGCGCAGTTGTTCTGTAATAGAATGAGCTGATTCCAACCAAACTATAGATTAATATAAAACCATATGAGGTGAATTAAACATGGAAAACGTAATTGTATATACATCAACGAACTGCCCAAACTGCAAATCCGTAAAAACGTTCCTGGCTGACAAAGGTATCTCTTATGAAGAGCGCAACATCGAAACAAGCGATGAATATGCACAACAAGTATGGGACATGGGCGTACGTGCCGTGCCATTGACTGTCATTGGTGAACACCGCATTCTGGGTATGAACAAAACCCAATTTGCCAAAGCATTGGACGCTTAAATCAGGCTGATTATCTGAATCATCATGTGTTGAAAGAAAATTTCGATTCATATGCAATTCCGGTTTTCGCGAGCCGTTAGGATATAGAAAGAACCGTACCCGGAAGGGTACGGTTTTTTGTGCAAACGCAGAATATGATCTAGAAAAAAATACTCATGAAAGTCTGAAATACAACATACACCAGCAATCCTGACAGCATGTACATGAAACCAGCCTTCTTTTTGCTCTGGAACAATCGGAGTATGCCAAGGCTGAACAAGGGCGCAAGCACAATCAGGAACAGGAGTACGGTGACAAACATTTGCGCCGAGATATCTGAAGTATCCACGTAGGTCACGCTTCTTTTCACTCCGTTTCGTTATCGGAATTAACACAGCTTGATTCACACAGCCATGACAAAAATCACATAACCCCATTATACATCTGGATTTCTTTAACAAAAAGGGAGGAAATGGGGCAAAATGATGTCAATTTTCATCTATTATTAGACAGACACCCTGATTTTCCCTAAAAACTGGGATATTGCAGAGTAAGCGGCACCAACACGGGTGGAACGGCTGCCCAGAGCTGCCCATTCAATCTGCAAACTGCGGCGGTGATAAGGTAATGTACGTTCCTCGACAACTTGTTTTAACGCTGTTTCAATCCATGGACCTGCTTCAGAGAGCGGACCGCCAATGATAATACGTTCCGGGTTGAAACTGTTAACGATATTGGTAATGCCAATCCCCAGTTTGCGTCCAATCGTGTTGTATAATTCCTGAACAGCATCGTGGCCTTGCTCCGCATAATGAATTAGCTCCCGTGTGGTATGAGCAGGTAATTTTAGCTGATGATCCTGGTGCTCGTAAGCTTTTTCCGATGCGTATAACTCCCAGCAACCACGATTACCACAGGAGCAGGGCAGACCTTCCGCTTCAATGGACATATGGCCTGTTTCCCCTGCGTAGCCCCATGCACCTTTGTATAATTCACCATCTACCATGATGCCTGAACCAATCCCCATGCCTGCACTGATGTAGATCATGTGACGGACACCGATACCTGCCCCAAAATTCAGCTCTCCATGAGCACCCGCATTGGCTTCATTATCGATCGTTACAGGCAGTTCAAATTCTTCTTCAAGCATTGAGCGCAGAGTTACCTTCTCCCACCCCAGGTTGGGTGCAAACAGGACCGTTCCTGCCTCATCCACCATGCCGGGCACGCCGATGCCAATACCAATGACTCCATGAGGGGAAGCAGGAGCTGCTTCAATGAGCTGTTTTGCTGCCAATTTCAATTGCTCCAGTACAGAGGACACGTCATGATGTTCCAAGGTCACTGCGTACTCTGTAATGATGTGTCCTTCCAGATCTGTAAGCACGCCTTTCAAATGGGTCACACTGAGTTCCAGACCGACTGCATAGCCGGATGTCCCTCGGAACAGCAGCATGAGTGGTTTACGTCCGCCGCTGGATTCACCAGGGCCAATCTCCTGCACCAGGTCATCACTGATCAGATCAGCAACCAGGTTGGATACCGTTGCTTTGTTCAGCCCCGTAACCTCGGACACTCGTGCGCGAGAAAGAGGGGCATGGCGCCGGATCGTATCCAGAACGATCGACTTGTTTATTTTTTTGACCAGCATCTGGTCTCCGGTAATTTTCATATGGTTAAGGCACTCCTATTCTTCTGATAAAAGGGTTCTGACCCACATCCGAAACAAGTTATTCGACTATTATAGCGTAAACAAACATGTAAAAAACAATTTTATTTTACTTTGTTTAACCAATAGACAAAGTAAATTCGATGTGATAGGATAACGGTGTAAACGATTTCTTAAAACTATTGAGGAGGCATTTTACACATGGCCTATTTTGAATCCGTTAATAAAATTGCATTTGAAGGTAAAGATTCCAAGAATCCTTTTGCTTTTAAACATTATAATCCGGAAGAAGTGGTAGCCGGCAAATCGATGGAAGAACATTTCCGTTTCGGCATGGCTTACTGGCATACATTAACTGCAGGCGGCAGTGACCCGTTTGGTGCGGAGACAGCTGTTCGTTCGTGGGATAAATACTCGGGTCTGGACCTCGCGAAAGTACGAGTGGAAGCGGCATTTGAATTTTTGGAAAAAATGAATCTCCCGTTCTTTTGTTTCCACGATGTGGACATTGCACCAGAAGGCAACAACCTGCGTGAGTTCTACAGCAACATTGATACAATTGTTGATCTGATTGAAGATCATATGAAATCCAGCGGCAAAAAACTGCTCTGGAACACGGCGAACATGTTCTCGAACCCACGCTTCATGTTTGGTGCAGCATCCACTTGCAACGCAGATGTGTATGCTCACGCAGCAGCACAGATCAAAAAAGGTCTGGAAGTTGGTAAACGTCTGGGCGCTGAAAACTATGTATTCTGGGGCGGTCGTGAAGGTTACGACACATTGCTGAACACAGACATGCAACTGGAGCAAGACAACATTGCTCGCATGTTCCACATGGCTGTAGACTACGCGAAGGAAATTGGCTTTGATGCACAATTCCTGATCGAGCCTAAACCAAAAGAGCCAACGAAACACCAATATGATTATGATGCAGCAACTTCCATTGCTTTCTTGCAAAAATACGGTTTGGACAAACACTTCAAACTCAACCTGGAAGCGAACCATGCTACTCTGGCTGGTCATACATTCGATCACGAAATCCGCGTTGCTCGTACAAACGGCATGCTCGGATCCCTCGATGCAAACCAAGGCGATATGTTGATCGGTTGGGATACGGATGAGTTCCCGGTTGATATGTACGATGCTACGTTGACAATGTATGAAGTATTGAAAAACGGCGGTATCGGCCGTGGTGGTGTGAACTTTGACGCGAAAGTACGTCGTGGTTCCTTCGAAGCTGACGATCTGTTCCTGGCACACATTGCAGGTATGGACACGTATGCAAAAGGTCTGAAAGTAGCAGCGAAGTTGATTGAAGATCGCGTATTCGATGACTTCATCGAAAAACGTTACAGCAGCTTCAGCGAAGGTATTGGTGCAGATGTGGTTGCAGGTAAAGCAACACTGGCTTCCCTTGCTGAGTACGCGTTGAACAACGAAAGCCCACGCAAAAACCAATCCGGACGTCAGGAATTGCTGAGAGCACAACTTAACCAGTACATCTTGGCTGACTAATAGCGCATAAGGCAGGGTTGGTGCACGTCGACCACCGATGGTTACTCAACTCATATGTGTTGGACATTAGTATCCAAACTAGCCTATGCACAAGATTAGCTTGTACCATGGAACGCCTGAACAAGCATGACATTCGGACCGTCCCCGACTTTCCCTTGGGAAGACGAGGGCGGTTTTTTGGTTAAAAAATAACGCGGTTTTTTAAAATTTTTGATATAAATGGTTGTCTAAGATGGAGCATGCAGAACGAAGTGAGCAGAAAGGACCCGAGGAAGCGGAGCGGTCGCATTTATCCCCGGATTTCTCCCTTTTCAAAGGGATTAAAGTGAATCTAGGGGTAACGGCGATCTGAGGGTTTTCTGATCACGAAGTGACCACATGAGCATCAAGGTTTCATTTATATACCAATGACGGATAGACGTCGTTGGCACGATTTTTGGCTACAGAAACGAGTACGTTTTACTCGTTTCATATCCATGTGTGTCCAGGATCATCATGCAGAACGAAGTGAGCAGAAAGGACCCGAGGAAGCGGAGCGGTCGCATTTATCCCCGGATTTCACCCTTGCTAAAGGGTATAAAGGAAATCTGGGGGTAACGGCGATCCAAGGGTTTTCTGATCACGGAGTGACCACATGAGCATCGAGGGTTTCATTTATACAATCCTGTTACAAACGAGAGGAGTTAACCTATGAGTTACGTAATTGGCGTCGATCTGGGAACCAGCGCGGTCAAAACCGTGTTGGTCAATCGCGAAGGAAAAGTGGCATTTGAAGCATCCGAGGCATACCCGTTGTACCAGCCCAAGGCTGGATACAGCGAACAAAATCCCGAAGATTGGGTAGAGCAGACCATTGTTTCCTTGCGTAAATTGCTGGAAGTGTCTGGCGTGCAGCCTTCGGAAATCGAGGGATTGAGCTTCTCCGGTCAGATGCACGGACTGGTCTTGGTAGATGCTGAAGGCAAACCGCTACGAAATGCAATCCTGTGGAACGATACACGTACTACGGCTCAGTGCCGTCGCATCGAAAAAGTGCTGGAAGGCAAGCTGTTAAGCATTGCCCGGAACCGTGCACTGGAAGGTTTTACCTTGCCAAAAATTCTGTGGGTTCAGGAGAACGAGCCTGAATTGTTACAGCAAGCATCCTTGTTCCTGTTGCCTAAAGACTATGTGCGTTATCGCCTGACCGGGGATTACGCTATGGATTATTCTGATGCAGCGGGAACTTTGCTACTGGACGTTGCAGGCAAACAGTGGAGCAACGAGATTGCAGAAGCATTCGAGCTGCCAATCTCCCTTTGCCCACGTCTTGTGGAATCGTTTGAGGAAGTGGGCACGTTGCTGCCTGAGATTGCGGATCAAACAGGTCTGGCGGCTGCAACGAAAGTATATGCAGGTGGCGCGGATAATGCATGTGGTGCCATTGGCGCAGGTATTCTGAGTGAAGGACAGACGATGTGCAGCATCGGGACGTCCGGGGTTGTGCTTTCCTACGAAGAGCGCAAAGATCTCGATTTCGAAGGCAAAGTACACTTTTTTAACCACGGCGAGAAAGATGCCTTCTATATTATGGGTGTAACACTTGCTGCAGGATATAGCTTGTCCTGGTTCAAGGATACGTTTGCAGCGGACAAATCATTTGATGTGCTCTTGCAGGGCATCGATCAAGTTCCGGCGGGCAGCAACGGATTGTTGTTCACACCATATATCGTTGGGGAGCGTACACCTCATCCGGATGCGAATATCCGTGGCAGCTTCATCGGTATGGATGCAGGGCACAAGCTGGAGCACTTTGGACGTGCGGTGATGGAGGGCATTACCTTCTCGCTGCGCGAGTCCATTGACATTCTGCGTGGTGCAGGCAAAACAGTTAATGAAGTCATCTCCATTGGTGGCGGTGCCAAGAACGAAGCTTGGTTGCAAATGCAGGCGGATGTTTTTAACGCCACGATTGTGAAGCTGGAGAGCGAACAAGGTCCTGCGATGGGGGCAGCAATGCTGGCTGCCTATGGCTGTGGCTGGTTCCCGTCCTTGCAGGAATGTGCAACAGCATTTATTCGTCCAGCGAAGTCCTATGAGCCGAACCCGGAAACAGTTGCCGTCTATGATGGACTGTTTGCACTGTACCAGGAAGTCTATGGACAGACACGTAGTCTCAATGATCGTTTGGCTGAATACCGTTAATTCATTTATTTCACTACATTAATCTTGTGATTACCTTAAAAAGCATCCGCGAAAGCGGGTGCTTTTTTGTCGTTCATCAAGATTAACCCCATGAAAGGTTTCTTTGGCCTGCATATCCGCATTCCGGCTCTGCATAGATTGGAAATAGAGGATTGTGATTCGTCCAGACATCGTGTGTCCGACATTTTAATAGGTTAAAGCTTGAGCATGGGGGTGAAGTTTTGGATGAACATGAGGAACATGGAAGACCACATATTACCTTGTCGATGATCGTTCGTAATGAGGAGAATCGCTATCTCAGGCAGGCATTGGAGAGACATCGTCCCTGGATTGATCGCGCAGTAATCATTGATGACGGAAGCACAGATGGGACGGTCGCGCTGTGCAGGGAACTTCTGGACGGTATTCCACTCGTATTAGTGGAGAACGCTGCTTCACGTTTTGCAGACGAGGTAAGCTTGAGAAAACAACAATGGGAAGAGACGGTGGCGACCAATCCGGAGTGGATTTTGAATCTGGATGCGGATGAGATTCTAACCAGTGACTTTGGTTTGGTACGGGATCTGCTGCTCAGTGGCAATGAAGATGCGATCTATTTCAGATTGTTTGATATGTGGAGTGAGACGCATTACCGGGAAGATGAGTTCTGGCAGGCGCATGCCTATTATCGGCCATTTCTGATTCGTTATCACCCGGGGATGAGCTATGAATGGAAGGAGACCCCCCAGCATTGCGGTCGTTTTCCGTTAACGATCCAGCATTGGTCCTATGGATGTCATGCTCCCCGGGTGAAGCACTATGGTTGGGCGCGGGAAGAAGACCGCATCCGCAAATATGAACGCTATCAAGCACTGGACCCTGAAGCGAGATACGGTTGGAAGGAACAGTACGAATCGATATTGGATCAAGAGCCACGACTGTTGGCATGGTTCGAATAAGGAGAGGGGGCGTGAGTACATTGAAGAAAGACCCTTTACGCAAATCGCAAGAAGAATCCCAACCTCAAATAGAGCCGAATTCACATGAGAAAGAGAATCAGAATGAGAAGCAACATGAGAGCGCAAATGAGAATCAGAAAGAGAGCCGGAGTAATGATCAACCGCCCAGACGTTCTGATCAATCGCAGGAAACCCATCAATCGGAAAAGCATGAAGAGCTTAGCCAGGAAAGAATACTGATCGCCAGCCCGGTTCGTCAGACCACTCCGGTGCTCCGTGAATTTCTGGATTCTTTGCATGCACTGGAACGAACCACAGTGAAGACGGACTATCTGTTTGTTGACGATAACGTGGAAGAAGCCGCATCGAATATATTACGTGAATTTGTGCTTCAGCATGAGGGGACGGTTATTCAAGCAGATGAACATGGTAGCGGTAGTCCTGACAACAAAGGGGTGTACAGCAAGGATGAGGGAGGACACTATTGGCAGGATGAGCAGATTTGGCGTGTAGCCGGTTTGAAAAATCGCATATTGCAATATGCACGCGACAATCACTACGATGCGGTTTTCCTGATTGATTCTGACTTGGTGCTGCATCCGCGGACGCTGGAGCAACTTGTATCGAGTGGCAAAGACATTGTATCCAATATCTTTTGGACCCGCTGGCAGCCGGATGCCAGGGAAATGCCGCAGGTATGGCTGCAAGATGAGTATGCTTTGTTTCGCCGCGGTGGCAAAACATTAGACGGAACCGAGACGGAGGACGAGGGCACGCAAACGACTGCTTTTCTAACTCAACTACGGATCCCGGGTTGTTATGAAGTTGGAGGGCTGGGGGCATGTACCCTTATTCGCAAAAATGTTCTGGCAGCTGGAGTTTCATATGACCAGATTCCCAATGTATCCTTCTGGGGCGAAGATCGTCATTTCTGCATCCGTGCTCAGGCAATGGGTTTTCGTTTATTCGTCGATACTCATCTTCCGGCGTACCACATCTATCGTTTGTCCGAACTGCCGGGGGTATCTGCATTTAATCGCAGGGCCAGACGAGGGGAGGAGACGATCAGTATTACCTTGTGTATGATTGTGAAAAATGAAGAAGCTTCCCTCGCCAGATGTCTGGACTCGGTCAACGGCATTGCCGATGAGATTGTAATCGTGGATACCGGTTCGACGGATCGTACCCGTCAGATCGCTTCCAGATATACGGATCGTATCGTTGATTTTGAATGGGTGGATGACTTTGCAGCAGCACGCAACTATGCCTTCGATCAGGCAAAGAGTGAATATATTCTGTGGCTGGATGCTGACGATGTGTTCGAACCGGAAGATCGGGCGAAACTGATCGCCTTGAAACGTTCGCTGGACCCGGATGTTGATAGTGTCACGATGGATTACAACCTGTCATTCACAGCAGATGGCAAGGTAGCCTACAGCCTGCGCAGGAATCGTCTGGTGCGTCGGGATCGGCAATTTCGCTGGATTGGGGCGGTGCATGAATATCTGGCTGTAGCGGGCAATCTGCTGCATAGTGATATAGCGGTTACCCACAAGAAAGATAAGGAGTATACCGATCGGAATCTTCGGATCTATCGCAAAAGGGAACAGGCCGGAGAGGAATTCGGGCCGCGTGACTTGTACTATTTCGGTAATGAGCTGAAGGACCATGGACAGCATGAGGATGCGGTGAAGTACTATGAGAAGTTTCTGGACACCGGACTGGGCTGGGTGGAAGATCAGATTGCTGCTTGCCAGAAAATTGCGGATTGTGAAGCTGCACTTGAACGTCCGGAGCAGGAAGTCACGGCGTTGTTCCGATCATTTGCCTATGATTTGCCAAGAGCCGAGATTTGCTGTCGATTGGGTGGTTATTTTGCCGACCGTGAAGATTATCGCAAGGCCTTGTTCTGGTATGAACAGGCGACTTGTGCTGTACGTCCTGATGATCCTATGGTAGTGCTGAATGAAGCAGCCTGGACCTGGATGCCGCATCTGCAACTATGTGTGTGTTATGACCGGATGGGGAACCGTGCCAAGGCCCGGGAACATAATGATATCGCACTTGCCTATCATCCAACACATCCGAGCATGTTATATAACGATCGTTACTTTAAAGATTTGGAGAAGGATAACGTATTGGAAAACGCTTAGTATTTTCAGTCGAAATGCGGCCTCTTTCGTGGAATTGAATGGGTGAATCAGCCCATGTTCCATGGAGAGGTTTTTTGCGTTGTGATAAAAGTACATCATAGAGTTGGTGACAGACGGATTCACATTGAAAAATGGATTAATGTATTTCATCCAGGAGAGGATATGCTTTACAATAATGAATAACGGAAAAGCGGTAAACATGTTTATCTGTCTTCGGCTACCGAATTGATGAAGCAAGGGGAACTGGATATGAATTTGACGGAAGTACTATTGGAGTCAAGGCTGGTCGCGATTGTGCGCGGTATAAGCCGTGAAGCGGCAGTAACTGCTGGACAAGGTATGACAAGTGGTGGAATCCGACTGATGGAAGTCACACTGAACACACCTGGAGCACATGATATTATTGCAGACTGGCGTGAGCGACATGAAGGAAAGGCTTTTGTTGGAGCGGGTACGGTACTGAATGTGCAGATGGCGAAGGAAGCAGTTGCTGCAGGCGCACAATTTCTGGTGTCTCCCAATGTCGATCTGTCTGTCATTGAATATGCTGTAGAACATGGTGTCGAGATCTGGCCTGGAGCCATGACACCTACGGAGATTGTCGCTGCTCATGAAGCGGGAGCACGAGTTATAAAGCTGTTTCCGATGGCAAGTCTGGGCATACCGTATCTGCGTGAGATCAAAGCTCCACTGAATCATATTCCACTGCTGGCAACAGGTGGTGCCACACTGGAGAATATTGCTGACTATTACGCAGCAGGCGCTGCTGCAGTGGGTCTGGGAAGTGCACTTTTGCCACGAGAAGCCCTTGCCTCAGGAGATCATGAGCAGATTGCAGCATGTGCACGGAGATTTGTGGAAGCAGCTGAAGTCTAGGATTCCAGCGTCAGATGAGGGATATGTATATTTGGGTATATATATGAAGGTGCCTTTAGATTAGTTGTTGGATTAATCTTTATCATAAAAACCCATGTCGCTTAACGTGCCGTTCATTCTATTGTTTTATGATGGATGTATGCCAGAATTCGGAGAGGAGAGATGCCCTGTGAAAGCTAAAACAATGATAGGCGGCATGCTCGCCGTGGCCGCAGTAACGGCAGGTGGATTATGGAAGGCAGCGGTAAAGAGCCAGACACCCAAGAAGATTCCAATCACACTCACACCCCCAATGCCATTTGAGGATGTGACCTTTGACAGTGGGGGAGGTCGGGTGCATGGCTGGTTCATCCCTGCCAGAGCCGACATTCCGAAACCATGGCCGCTCGTTATTATTGCACATGGCTGGGGCTCCAATCGCTCCCGTGTTCTTCGTTATGCACGGCCGATCTGGGAAGCAGGATATGCCCTGTTTATGTATGATGTCCGCAGCCACGGAGCCAGTGATCCGGTTCGTGCTGCATCTGCCTACTTGTTCCGAGATGATCTGCTCGCGGCGTTGCAGTATACGACTGCACGACCAGAGATTGATGCGGATGCCATCGGAGTGCTTGGACATTCTTTGGGTGGACTAGGTACGATTCTTGCAGTGACGGAGGGAATTCCTGTATCAGCAGTGATTACGGACTCGATGCCATCGCAATTTGAGGTAATCGTCAGTTCAGAGCTGAGACGCCGACGGCTGCCCTTGTTTCCACTGGCCCAGTTAATTCCGAGAATCTGGTTCTGGCGACTGGGTGAATCTCTGAAATCTTATCGTCAGCGTGATCCGGTGATCATGCTGAATGAACGGCGCAGGGGGATGCAACTGCCGATGCTTATGGTGCACTCCAAGGGAGATAATTTCATTCCCCCGAGTGAGCTTGAATATTTTATGTCCAAAGCCGATCCACCTGTAGAACAGCTATGGGTCAACAGCGGAGGACACAGTTGTTCCGAGGAAGATCCCGCCTTCTGGGATACCGTTATTCCCTTTTTGAAAACTCATGTCCAAGGTCAGAAGAAGTCGAACGATTCGTCTATAGCGAGTAGTTAAAAAGATAGAATCAGCCTACATAAGAGTGCAGGCTAACAGATAAAACGCCAACGTAGTTGGTGTTTTTTTGCTGTTATTAGCAATATGCAGAAATTCACATTTGTAAAATTGCCCCGAAAACGACGTTTAAAAAGGAAGCTTATGGTATCATAGAATAGACTGGCAATATTCATGCGAGGTTATTTGCTATGCATCTTTGTATGAAATTGAAGGGAGAGGTCCAGATTTGAGTTTGAATTGGAAGTTTAATGTACGTTTCAAAATGTTCACAGCGAAAGCTGCAACGGCAGCGATGGCAACACTGTTACTTGCTTCGCAAACACCAGGTTTTGCAGGCAGTGCATCAGCCGCGCAAGCAGAACAGTTGACTGAAGCGACAACGGGGGAAAATGAACAACTAGACGCAACGAGCAATGACGTGCCCGAGGGAGCGAAAATCTCATCCAGGCAAGCCAGTGAAAATATACTGAAGCTATTTCCTTTGTTAAAGAAAGCAACGATCTCATCTGCACGATTCGATTCACCTAATTCTTATCCACCGCCAGACTACAAGGCATGGGAGATCGGGTTCCAGATTACGCAAGGCAATCATACGTCAGGATTCAATGCAACCGTACATGCAGGCACAGGGGAAGTGTTAAGTGTACATTTGCCGTCGGATATCCTGGATAAACATGTCTCGGAATCAGGTGTGAAGTTAACCAAAGCTCAAGCTGAAGAAAAGGCCGTGGCACTGTTGTACCAAGCGATTCCAGGTCTTAAGGACAGTGAATATGCTCCGCTTGGAGATCTGTATTCTTCCATCGAACAAGAGTCATTGTTTGGCAGAACAGAGTATCGATACGGTTACCAGTTGAAGCATGACGGGTTATTATCTGACGCAGAGACAGTCTACATAAATGTGGATGAAAGTGGTTTGGTGACAGGTTACTCACGAGGTACTACCTCAGCGAAGTATCCTTCATCGAAACCGGCAGCTTCGGAAGAGAAGGCGAGACAGCAGTTTGAAGAACAGTTCGATGTGGAGCTGGCCTATATCTCCAAAGATCGTCTGTCTTCCAAACAAGGTCAGCAGTATTATCTTGGCTACACACCAAAGACTATCAGTATCGTTCCGATTGAAGCCAATACGTTGGAACGAATTAATACATTAACCGGTAAAGCTGTAGATGAAGATTCTTTGCAGCAGGATACGAAGTTGAAAGGTGATGTAACTCCGTTTGTCCCGACCAATGGTACGAGGTTAAATGTACAGCAGGCCGCCAATCGGGTGACTACGAACTTTGATATTCCCAAGGGTTACAAGCTGGAGCACAGCCAGTTAAGCAAGGGATTATATGCAAGTCCGAACAATCAGGTATGGAGTCTGAGCTGGAGCGATCGAAGTGCCAATATGTCCTATATGTTCATGCGGGATATCTCGGCACAGGTAGATGCAGTTACTGGACAGATCTACAGTTATACGATGATGCAACGAATCGGACCGGAGATGGAACAGGAGAAGCCGGCTGAGGAGAAGGCAGGCAAATTGGTAACCCGGAAACAGGCTGAGAAACTGGCGATGGACACAGTGATTGCGCTAGTTCCAGATGCAACGGAGCAGTTCCGCCTATCTAACGTCATTGAGGTAGATGATGCACGTATCTTTATGTTCCAGCGTTACCTGAACGGAATTCCGGTTAAGGATGACACGGCACAAGTACAGGTGCTGAACAACGGAACGATTAACGAATTCTATACGCGTATTGCCGCAACGCCTGAACAACTGCCAGCAGAGAAAGAACCAGCTATCAGTTATGAAGAGGCCAAGGCACTCTATCTGGAGGAGTTCAAGCTGATCCTCGCATATTCCCGTTATGGCGGATATGGTATGAACGGTGGTCAAGTCATCCCGGCGGGGGTGAACCTTGCTTATATACCTACACGTGATGAGAATTCGATCTATGGCAACTATGAAGCGCTGGATGCGAACACAGGAGAGTGGAAGCTTTTATACGGGGACACAAGCTCTGCAACCAAGGGCGAACCTACGGATATCTTGGGTCATGTGGCCGAAGCAGCTCTACGCAATATGACACAACATGGCGTATTGCTTGCTGATGAACAGGGACGCGTATTCCCGGATCGTGTGATCACCCGGGGAGATTGGTTTAACTATCTGGCAAGAGCGATTAATCCAAATATGGATCTGTACTACAGTGGTGACGGAGATGACAAGTTATACGCTGATGTGACACCTGACAGCCCGTATTATAAGGCAGTTCGGGCATTAATCGATCAGCGCTGGCTTGCCGGAGCGGACCCTGAACAGAATTTAAATCCGCAGGAAGAGATGACACGTGAAGAATTGGCAGTGCTGCTTGTACGTATTTTACGCTATGAGAAGCTGGCTGGATTCTACACATTGCCATCGGATCTTCCCAACATTGCGGATGCCAGTGCCATTACGAGTAAGGGAGCGGTTTCCCTGAGTTTGAAGCTGGGATTGCTTCCTTCCATTGAAGGACGATTCATGCCTGCACGCAAAGTGACGGTAGCTGAAGCGTCACAGGTATTGGAACGGCTGGCGAAGCTTCAAGGTAAGACAGATACGTTTATGAGTGGTAATCGTCTGTATTAGACGAGGAATCACACATATCATGCGCAAGCGGATCATAGGATGAAGATAACGGTTTATCGTGATTGATTGAACTGAAGATCAAAGGGACCTTCCATAGAAGGTCTCTTTTGATTTGCTTTGACAAAACTAGAAGAATGACGACAGAGCCTTTTGTGATACAATAGGGCGTGAGAACTTTGCAAAGAAGGGTGGGTTCCTTTCATGGGTAAGAACGGGAAACGAATTATCACCATACTGCTGGCAGGCTGTCTGATTGCTGTAGCATTACCACGTACGGTTGATCTGGATCAACTGTATGCTGCATCAGGAACATCAGATATATCCACGGCAACAGATTTGCGCCAGACCTTGCTTACCGCAATGTCACAGCGAACGGAGGAACTTGTTTTTACATACAAAGGCAATGTGAAAGGCCTCAAAAAACAATTACAAACCTCCATCGATGAGGCAATGAAGAGTGACCCCTATATCCAATATACCGTTAAAAGTTATGCATTTAATTATAAAGGCTCCAATGTGTCGGCTGAGGTGCATGTGACTCTCTCCTATCGGGAGACCAAGGAGCAGACCGATTATGTGAATCGTAAAGTCACAAACGTGTTGAAAGAAATCATTAAACCCGGCATGACGGATCATGAGAAGGTCAAGGTCATCCATGACTGGATTGTGCTTAACCTTTCCTACGATACCTCTCTGAAGAAATATACGGCCTATGACGGGCTTGTTACAGGCAGTACCGTCTGTCAGGGATATTCACTGTTGGCATATCGGATGCTGGAGCGAGTAGGTATCGATAACCGGATTGTGGAAGGTACAGCGGGCGGGCAGCTTCATGCCTGGAATATCGTGAACCTGGACGGCAAGTGGTATCACATGGACACGACCTGGGATGATCCTACCCCTGACCGCAAAGGGAAGGTTAGCCACAGCTATTATTTGCTGAGTGATGATGAGATGGCACGTGACCATATCTGGACAGGCAAAAGCAAGTACCCTGCTGCGCCAGCCCCATATCGGGAAGCTTTACTGAAGCTGGTGAAGGCTGGAGATAGCAAAAAGGCTGCCTATCAGAAGCTGTACCACGCTCTGGACTATTCCCTGTATGATGAACAGGACGCTGTTAAAGGCCATGCTGCGCTGAAGACCAAAGTTCAGAGTAAGCTGAAGGAAGGCGGAACCTCGCTCACGTTTAGGTACAAGGGTACGGAGGCTGGACTGATTGAAGATTTGCAGGATTTGTACCAGCTTGGCATGAAATCGATATCTTATTATGTGTCCAAAATGGAAGGTACTGCGGATTTGCGCGTCAAAATTAACTGGACACTATAACAACCATTTGAACAGGATGCTCCGCTTGAGGAGTATCCTTTTTTGTGTTCAAAAGCGAGGATTTTAGTGTTGTCTATTTTTTGTATATGTCGCTTTGCTATTCTAATCTTCGGCGTATGCCAACACTACGTACGAGGAGGATATGCAAACAATGAGGAAAAAAGTGAGCATAGTGATCATTGCTCTGTTACTGGTCACGCAAATGGTGCAGGGTTGGATATTTACACCAACAATGCATGCTCAGGATGAATTAACTAATTTGCCAGCCAGTGCAATCAGCGATACAACATCAGAAGAAGGTTTGGCAGGTTCGGAAGAGGTCAACAACGTTGACGTTGCTGCCACTCCGGAAGAAGAGGGGGAGGGAAACCTCAACCAGAGCAGTATAGCAGTGGCAGCTGCAGGTCCGGTAATTACAGATCAATTGATTACCAGTGTGCAGATGTACAATCAGGAGCCAGAAGACAATGGGAATGGCACGATCGAAGTCAAAGGAGATAAAATTGAGGATATTCGACCACGCATTCAGGATGAGGTGGCTGTAGTCTTTGCATGGGGACTTGCAGATGACAACCACAACTACAGCGATGGCTCTACGTTCACCTTTAACTTGCCCGATAAATTCATCATCGGATCGCAGCTTAAGGGTAATCTGGATGGCGGTGTAGGGGAGTATGTGGTGAATCCAGATGGCACAATCATCTTTACCTTTAATGAACTGATCGAGCATGCGAAGCTGGAAGGCAACTTCTACGTGTGGATTAAGTTCGATGAGAGCAAGATGGAAGATGGTTTGAAACAACAGATAGACTTTAGTTCCGTAGGGCAGGGCATCATTGATGTGCACTTTGCCAACACAGCCATAGATAAGTTAAAGAAATCGGGAACCGCAAACAAAAACAACTTCAACTCGGATGAAATTAAATGGACCGTAGATTTTAACCAAGGCGAGAAGGCTATGAAAAATGCTGTTCTTGCAGACACGTTCCCGGCAGAGCTAGAGCTCAAGGGCAATATCGAAATTCGCGAATTGGAAGTGCAATTGAATGGATCTGTTAAAGAAGGTTCAGGGGTACGCACAGAATCACAGTTTCCAATTCAATTGGGAGACACAGATAAGGCCTACCGTGTGACTTACACGACAAGTGTTAAAGCACCAACCACTGCTCCGTTCACCAACGTGGAGTATCAAAATCAGGTTGCGCTTACAACAGATCAGAGCGAGCACAACGAAACAGATATTGGCCGAGTTCGTGTGAGTTTTAATGAGCCTTTGAACAAGTCAGGGCAAGATAGTGCGTATGATCCGGTGACACAGACGATCACATGGAAAGTGCAATATAACTACAATCAGCAAGAAATCATGCAAACGAATGCATGGATTGAAGACCGCTTTGATACGGCAAAACAGCAACTGATCAACAATTCCGTCAAAGTGTATCAAGTGGACATTAATGCAAGTGGAGCGGCTTCGAACAGAACACTGATCAATCCGAATGAATACACACTCGAAGCGATGGGTACAGGGTTCGATGATGGCTTCAGATTACATTTTAAGAATGATATTACAAAGGCCTATGAGATCGAATATGATACACAATCCATTCATCGTGTTTATACAAACGACACCATTACGAACACAGTGAACATGTATGATGGTACTTCCAAAACAGGCCGGAGAGACATTCAGGAAGTCATTTTTGCAAAGAGTGTAAAAAGTGAAAACTTCAACACAAAAGAAATTGAATGGCAGATGGTTGTGAACCGTGATTTGCAGGACATGACGGATATCGTCATCACCGACAATTACGAAGGTAGACATATGAAACTGATTCCGGGTAGTCTTCAAGTGAGCGGTGTTAACAAAGGCGACTTTGAACTGACTACAGACCCGGCTGATCCAACGTATGAAAAAGGATTCTCACTTCGCTTGAAGGACGGGGTAACGCTCAGTACGGAGCATGTTATTACTTACAAGACAAGCTTTGATCCGACAGCAGGTATGCCAACGAATGATGAATATCGCAACTCGGCCAAGATCGATTGGGAAGAGTCTGATGTAAAACAGACTGCGATTACAAAATCTGCTGCGGTCAAACCGCAAGACTACACGATTCAAAATGGTAACAAAAAGGGTGAATATAGCGCCAAAGATAAAAAGATCACCTGGACAATCGATGTAAACTACAATTTGTTTGATATTCAGGATGCAATCCTTAAGGATGCTTACACTGGAGACCAAACTTTCGTAGACGGCTCATTGAAGGTTCATGAGTTAGAGTTACAGGGAGCCAATAATGTTACTGCTGTAGGTAGCGAGGTTCCGCTCACACCTGGTCAATTCCAGCTGAACCCGGACGGTAAAGGTTTTGTGTTAGATCTGGGTAACATGGGCAAAATGGCTTATCGCATTCAGTACCAAACAAGTCTGGATGGACCATATTCTGTCGTAGGCGCATATGCCAACCAGGCTGTTCTGACGGATGGTGAGGGTGGTGCAATACGATTTAATAGATCAGCCAGTGTTACACCTGCCAACGGTGGTGTATACGTCCGCAAAACAGGAAAGCAAGAAGGTACAACGGACAAAGCATCATGGACGGTAAATATCAATCCAAGTCAATCTTTCATTCCTGCGGGTAATCAATTAACAGATACCTTGTCAGAGAACCAGATTCTATTGGCTGATTCATTGAAATTATATGCAACCAATTTACCTGCCAGCAATTCAGGCAATGTATCCACCAAAGCTGGACTTGTTGATCCGGCTGATTATGAATTGGACGTGGAGGGCAATACATTTACCTTCACCTTCAAGAAAGATATTCATACTGCATTCATTTTGGAATATCAGTCTTATATTAATGCCGATCATGGCGCTCGAATTGAGAATAAGGTTGAATTTGCAGGCCAATCTTCCTCGGTAATCGGAGAAGGTAATCAGTCGGGAATCAAAGTTTCCTTGGCTGGAGCAGGTGGAGGAGCCTCTACCGGTCTGGGGAAAATCAGAATTCACAAAGTCAGTGATACAGGAGTTCCGCTGGAGGGTGCAATATTTGCAATCTATAATGCGTCTGGAACTACGCTTCTGGAAACATTGAAACCAACGGACGAGAATGGTGTGGTCGAAAGCTCCAGAAACTATCGATTAAACAATCTAACCAACGGTATACCTTATAAGTTAAAAGAATTATCTGCACCGGCAGGATACTTGGTTGAGCCTGAATATGGCTCTGCCTCAGGTAAAATGATTGAATTTAAGGATGCGGATATCGCTTTTGAAATTGAAAATAAAAAGATTCGTCAAGGCTTTGAATTAACCAAGGTAGATGCGGTGGACTCCTCCAAGACACTTAAGGGTGCAACTTTTGAATTGTACTCCAAGGACGGCGCAACGCGAGAGAAAATCGATGAGTTAACGACAGGGGAAGATGGGAAGATCGCCAAAGGTGGACTGTCGCCAGGGGATTATGAGCTGGTAGAAGTCGTGGCACCTGAGTTTTATCAATTGGATGCTACACCAATTCCGTTTACCATTGTAGAGAATCAGACGGAGAGTATTACATTGACGAAGTCTAATGCAATGGGTACAGGTGGTAAACTTGTCGTTACCAAAGTAAATGCCAAGGGTCAGTCCGTATTAAGCGGAATTGAATTCGAATTGCGTGATCGTTCCAACAGTGTCATCGATACAAAAGTAACCGACCTAAATGGGGTCATTGAATTCGATGGTTTGGATTATGGTTCATATACATTGGTAGAGACCAAGGCAGAAGGCTTTGTTATTGAACAGCCGGAGACCCTTGTATCTATTATCAAACCGGAAACTCAAATAACCATTGAAAATAAAAAAAATGATCGTTCTGTGAAATTGATTAAAACCAATGCGGGGCGAACTCAGTACCTTCAAGGAGCTGTATTTGAATTACGGGCCCAAACTGCATTGATGGATGCAAATGGGAATTGGGAGTTCCACAAGGTAACAGGTCTGGATGAAGCTACATTGACAACTAATCAACAAGGTGAAATTGTACTTGAAGGCTTGGATATCAATAAGTATCAGTTGGTTGAAATAAAAGCGCCTAACGGATACATGTTGGAAACAACACCCGTACCATTTGAAATTACGAACATACAAACCGAAGCTGTAGTTGTGGAAAAAACGAATCAAGCTATCCCGGTATCGGGTGGTGGGTCTAGTGGACCTTATAATCCGGGAACACCTACTACGGGTGTAACACCAGATCCAGAGAAACCAGTAACTCCGGAACCAGGAAAACCAAATCCGTCGGTTCCAGGCACGGTTGTAACTGAACCTACAGAGTCTGGGGGAGGAAGCGAAAGTCCGACAGATGAAGATTCCGGGGTAGTGACACCGACACCAGGCGATTCGAACGGTGACGATACTGCACCTCCAGTTGGGGATACAGATGCACCGGATGGGGATGGTGCACTTGCACCTCCTGCTGGAACGGATACAGATGGATCACAGGGCAATGGAAATTCTGCATCACAGCCAAACGGAAATTCTGGATCTCAGGGAATGCTGCCACAAACAGGTGAAGAGAGCACAATGGCTTACACTGCTGTGGGCATGATGCTGATGGCGCTAGGTAGCGCGGGATTCATGTACTTCCGCCGCAGACAACAGCTTCATCGCTAGATCGAAACACGCAGTATCTAAAATTCATCGTGTGAGATAGAAATACCCTTTAGCAATCACTACGAAGACTTAGCGTCGACGTGTGAATATGCTAGAGGGTATTTTTTGGTGATATTTAGGGAGGATCAGGTCCCCGTAACATTTGGTTTCACTGCAATAGCTCTTACAATTAGGCGATGTGTTGGATTGACGAGTGGATCACAGGTAATCAAGGTAAGGACCTGTCCAAGCCCGGGATCCTCCAGCACAGATAAGTCAGTTGGCTCCACAACGGATATCTGATCTACCTTGTATTGGATAATCGTTCGATCTGCCAGGGTGACTTCCATAGAATCACCAATCTGGAGTTCTCCCAGACGATTGAACAGCCGTCCTTTTTTGTGGGCGCGATGAGCGGCTATGGCAGCATTACCTTTGTTACCGATACTAGTGGTTTCGACAAGATGGGTTGCAGCTACCTTCATGTTGTCCTCCGTTGCACCTTCCAGAATCGGTAAGCGGACATCAATCTTGTCAATCGATAGTATCCCCAACGTATCCGAAGAGGCGTCTTGCACTGTATCTGTACTATCCGTAGTCGGCTCGGCGGAAGCTACATCCTGTATGCCTTGTTCGAAGGAGTGATTAAGCTTAGACAAGCCGTTTTGCAATTGCTCCAGATCGTTCATGACACGGGTTTGCTGCCAGTCATAATACGTTTCCCGCAGGAAAGGAAAGCTGATGATCAGGATGCCCAGTAGAACGAGCAGAATAGAGAATTTTTTCATTATACATCAACTCCCGTTGTCCAAGAAAAATAGTATACCTTTCTCTATTCTACTTACGGATCTATACAAAATATGGACAGGGACGAAAGGACGTACAGAAATGTTCGAAGGGGGAGCCGATCCAACACAAAACCTCCCCGTTTCGCTACAGTAGGAAGACTGCAACGCCCCGGGGAGATATTATTATATAGTGTCAATTGTATCAGCTGTATAAGTTAAACTAACCATTTACATGAGAACGTAAAGGACAGAAACAACCTGATTCTTCGTTAGTGCTTATCAGTTGGTGAATCCGTAGGTGTGAAATCACATTCCTGCAGCGGCACCACTTTGGTCTTTTTGATCCATTTGTAACCGAGCCACAATACCAGGAACAGGGGTACGCTCAAGTAGGCAACGATGGCTCCACTCCAGTCGATCTGATCACCTGTGAATGCCTGATAGTTCTGTCCGATGATCACGATGATACACAGGACAAAAGCAAAGATCGGCCCAAACGGGAACCAGCGTGCACGGTAAGGCAGATCGCTCAGATCCCTGCCTTGTGCAACGTATGCACGACGGAAGCGATAATGACTGATAGCAATACCCAGCCAAGTGATAAAACCACACATACCGGATGCATTCAACAACCAGGTGTACACAATCCCATCGCCGAACAGGGAGGCAAGGAATGCCAACATACCAACGGCTGTTGTAAGCAAAAGTGCATTCATTGGAATGCCTTTTTTATTCAGCTTGCCCAGGAAACGCGGGGCTTTACCGTCACGGGCAAGGGCATAGAGAACCCGGCTCGAAGCGTACATGCCTGAGTTACCTGCAGAGAGTACAGAAGTCAGAATAACGGCATTCATGACGGAAGCTGCAATGGCGAGGCCAGCTTTCTCAAATACCAGTGTGAACGGGCTGACACCGATATTTTCCAGATCACCTTTGAGCAGATTCGGATGCGTATACGGGATGATCAGACTGATCACGGTAATCGCCAAAATGTAAAAAATCAGAATGCGCCAAAATACCTGACGAATTGCACGAGGTACATTTTCGCGCGGGTTTTCACTTTCACCGGCGGCTACCCCGATAAGCTCGGTACCCTGGAATGAGAATCCCGCAGCCATGAACACACCAAGCACAGCGAAGAATCCGCCATGGATGGGCGCATCACCGATGGTGAAGTTGCTGAAACCAACGGCCTCTCCGCCCATAATACCAAAGATCATGAGCACACCAACGGCCAGGAAGATGATAACAGTAGCGACTTTGATAATGGCGAACCAGTACTCGGACTCTCCGTAGCCTTTGACGGACAACACGTTCAAGGAAAAGATCAGCACGAGGAACAGTAAGCTCCATAACATGGACGAACTGTCGGGGAACCAGTATTTAATGAGTACTGTAGCGGCAGCAAGCTCTGCTGCAATGGTTACCGCCCAGTTGTACCAGAAGTTCCAGCCCATGGCGAACCCGAGAGCAGGATCGACAAAACGTGCGGCATACGTATTAAATGAACCGGAGTCCGGCATAAAGGTAGCAAGCTCACCAAGGCTGGTCATTAGGAAATAAACCATGATGCCAACGGCCGCATAGGCAATTAATGCTCCACCAGGGCCTGCGGTTGAGATGGCGGTACCACTTGCGAGAAACAGCCCGGTACCAATCGAGCCACCGAGGGCGATCATCGTCATATGGCGTGCGCGTAATCCTTTTTTCAGGGAAGGTCCAGTTGTTGTTGGGTTGCTGCGGTCTTGCATGGAAACACTCCTTCATTCGATATACTGATGTTTGCGATACTTGAATTCATAACCAAAAAGACCACAGGCATCAGCCTGCGGTCTTTAATATTTCAATGTCCGCACCATGTCCCAGATGATTAAGATAGCTCAACACAGAAGAATTCATACCTCCATAAAAGGAAATGTACTTCCGTGACAGTTCTGCGCCTTTCGACAGCAGCCCCAGCTCACCGGACCGTATAAGGAACGTCCAGTAAGCTTCGGCGGGTACACCTTTCGGCTGATCTCATAAGCGGCTCCTTAGCGCCTCCATCAGCGTACTGATCGCACCCGCGACCTCTACCTCACCATCAATGGATGAGGTGTATCTATTGTCTATGAAATTATGAACAACACAACTTAACACCGTGTGTCCTGTTTAGTAAACAGACAATCAGTATAACGCGCATGGTTTTCCAGTGCAATAACAATTGTTGGATGTGAGGTCTGAGAGACGACTATTCCTCTTTTTTGTTACGACCAGCCATCTGCTGCCATACCGTTCCAGCGGCCTGTTCGCCCGATTCGATCCGCTCCAGAGCCATCTTGGCCTGCAGGCTGACTTCAAATTCGGGATCATCGGCTGCCACTCGCAACGCTTGCTCTGCTTCTTCAGTTCCGACCTCATAGAGAAAACGTGCTGCACGCCAGCGTACAAGTTTACTTTTATCGGATAACGTAGCTGTCATGGCTGGAGTGGCGGCAGGATCACCGATATCCGACAAGGTATCCCCGGCAGTACGGCGTACCGCAGGAGAACTGTCCTGGAGTGCTTCATACAGCAATTCCATCGCTTCCGGTGTACGAATGTCACCCAGGTATACGACAGCCAAGCGGCGTATCTGCATTTTGTTGTCATGCAAGGCATGGGCTACGAGAGGCAGTCTTTCTGCCGTAGGCTCCATGCCGTCAAATGCCGCATAACGAACATTCCAGTCCTCGTTTCGCAGAGCCTCTTCAAGTTCGGCTCCATCCAATTCACGGCGGCGCTCGACGAACTCTTCGGATTTGGTACCATGTTCAATCGCCTGTTTGATGACCTGCTCCAATCGTTCCGGCGGGTAAGCGGCTTCCAATTCCTGCTCGACTTCACGTGCAATATCAGGCAATTCACCATATCGAACACCGTAATCACTCAGTTTGCGTTCTTTGATCATCGTTGCACTGGCGACTTCTGTTACGGCTTTGACAAAACGATCTGACAACGAGATTCGTTCTTCCTTGACCCCGGCCTTGACTCTAATTTGCATCGGTACGCCTCGGAAGAATTGTACAAATACCTGTGCTTCTCCGAAGTGCTCGCCTGAACCATCTTCGGATTCAATCCAGTCCAGATCAATGCCTTGCTGTCCAAGGCGATTTTGGACTTCGCCCAAGATAACGGACCAGTCGGCATTTCCTTTACGATCAAGTGCGACAAAGTCTGTTGTGTGGAACACACTCTTTACACCGGGAATATGAAGCATCTGGCGAATGAACGCCGGAGCAGATCGTTCGTTGTCCAGTGTATATGTTTTGCGAATTCCGTCCTCCAGACGTTCATCGAGATGTAACATCATCGTATTTGGACTCGGTGTTGGTTCAATGGAAACAATATTCATCAGTGTAACCTCCTATAGTACCAGATTCATCTATAACTTCCCGTAAATTAAATCACACGGGTATTTCTCTATTTTACATCAATGTGAGGAATCTGCGAAATCATCCAGAAGTGAAGGGGACCTTTCTAACACTTAATGTGAAGAAGTACGAAATTTGTTAACACTTCTTTCATGTTCACGCACAAACATTTTTAAACGAAAATTGGCACAATAAAGATAAGAATCAACTGGAGGTTATACCTATGGAACCCATTACCGTGCTCTCGGATGGAAAACGTCGTATTGCATATGAGAATATTATTCAATTGTTCAGGAACTGGTTTGAGGACTCAGCATCTGGTTCTGCGATAGAAACACATCGGGGAAGTTGGGAAAATGCCCGTTACTGTATTGTTGATTATCAAGTTGCCGAAGAAGCGGTGTCAGCAGCAAACGCCATTCGGGCTTTTATGCCACAACTTCCGTTACTGGTCATTACGGATTTCCAATCCCTTATTCGGAAGCGTCACCTGCAAGAGATTACAGGTACAGGTGAGATGAAGATGATTCTCTGGAACGAGCAAGACCCGAATCAACTAATCAAGGATATGGAAAGTTGGTTGCTTTCTTCGTCTGTTCACAAATCAGAAATAGCCATACCACCCATCTTATCCATGAGATAAAAGAGGGATATGGCCAAAGATGTTTAACTTTTTAATCGTTACGATCGTATTAGATCACATATTTATAGCCTGTTCCCCAAACCGTTTTAATATAACGTGGGTTCTTGGGGTCAGGCTCAATTTTTTTACGCAGACTTGAGATATGAACATCAATGGTACGATCCAGATAGGCGCGTTCAGAGCCTTTGATCCGATCCATCAGTTCATTTCGGGTGAACACTTTACCGGGATTGCGGTACAATTCCTTCATAATCTCAAACTCAATATGAGTGACCTCGATTTCAACGCCATCCACAAACAGAGTTCTTCTGTACTCATTCACATTCACATGTCCAGTAACCTCTGCCTGCTTGTCTTCTTTTACCGGTTTATCCTTATAGGAAATGATTGATCTTCGCAGCAGTGCTTTAATCCGGGCATCCAACTCTTTCAAACTAAATGGTTTGCACAGAAAGTCATCCGCACCATTATGCAATGCGCGAAGTCGATCATTCAGCATGGTGCTTGCCGAGATCATCAGAATGGGCACAGTGGAGTGCTGGCGAAAGGCTTCTACGAGATCATTTCCATCCATTTCAGGAAGCATGAGATCCGTTACAACAATATCCGGCTGGAATTGTGGAAACAGTTGAAGTGCCTCGCGGGCATGATGAACCCGTTCAGTGATGTATCCCTCCTCCTCAAGAAAGAAAGCAATCATGTCGGCCAGATTTTTCTCATCTTCTATAAGAAGTACTTTGATAGTCATAGGGTCACACTCCTGGTGAAAATAATATGTTAAGAAAATGCTAAAAAAACAAGGTGAATTGCGAATAAATGCCGCAAATTTTTTAATGTTTCTATCCCAAAATATAGGATGTATATGTAGAGAAGAAATAAGATTTTGAAATGAACTTCAATATTCTAGCATGAATGCAGTTTGGTTGCCGATCAATCAGAATTTCCCAAAGCTACACCAAGTATTAATTACAGTATAATGGATCAGAACGATTTGAGGGGAAAAAAAGTAGATTGTATCCGCTTAAGTTTATAGGGGGAACCAACGTTGTTGTTGAAAACAGAAGAAAAAATGATCCATGAGGGCAATTGCTTATGGATCTTATAAAGGCAAAACAGCTGCTGGAGTGGGTCGTACTGAAGCTAAGGATACCATGGTTTGGAACCAGCATACTGATCATTCTTGGCTCACTAAGTACTATTTTTCCACTTACCTTATTTTATGGTGTGCAGTTTATGATTGGTAGCGCGGCAGCACTCGTTGCTCTTCGTTTGCATGGGGCCATCTATGGTTTTGTCACCCTTACAGTCATCCATCTGCTGAATACCGTTTTTGTCGGCTTTGTGCCGCACAATTTAACTGTAATGCTTGCCCACTTTTTGGAATTAATCTGGATGCTCGTTTGGCAGATCCGCTGGAAGAATGGCAGCTTAATCAAGGCTAATGCTGTCTTTTGGGTAGTCATGTTACTTCCTGTTATCTATGCCGGGCATTTTATGTTGGGTTTAAATATAGACGATTTGAAGTATGAGTATATGTATATTGCTGTGATTGGTATGGTGAATGCGTTGATCGCGGGTATTGTGGTGGACTTCTGGATTACTACGGGTGAACACAAATCCAAGCTGATGGGAACCATTCCACTAACAAGAATTGCGTTTAAATACGTAGTCGCCTTTGTCGTATTTGTTTCTCTCGTACTGTTATCCGCAGATAGCCGCAGACAATTGGGTCAAATGAATGATGCCATATTACGTGATATGAAATATGCAGCGACTGCGGTTGTTCAGGACATTGATGAAGAGTATGTAACCTCCGAGAATATGGATCAAAATATGGCGCGTTATCATCATCTACTGGGTGTGAATGTGATTCTGCTGGATCGGAATGATACAGTCGTCGCTTCTGGATTGAATACACTTCAAGCAGGCGATTACCTGGACATGGACAGATTCCGTCTTCTGAAATCAAGGGAGAACCTTTTTCTGTTAAGTTCCGCAAATATCCATTACAGTGATGTATTGAATCACTGGAAACAGGCATCTTTCATCTATGAAGCGGAGATGACAGCTGTAACACCTTATCGGGTATTCATTGAGACCAGCTCAACCAAGTATTATCCTCGAATAGAATCGATCTATCTTACCACGCTGCAATCCCTGTTCATCATCATTGTGGCTTCCATGATCGTAGCGGCTCCTCTCAGCAGTAAGGTTGTTAGTCCACTGTTAAGACTAACCAGGATGACAGGTTCTCTTCCGAGGTTGCTGTTTCGAAATGGGAAGATGGAGTGGCCAACGAGCCATGTAACTGAAGTGCAGATTCTTATTGGTAATTTGCGTAAAATGGCTGATGTACTGCTGGAACAATTTGAACAGATTCGTCACGATAAGTTAACGCTGGAGGACAGGGTCATAGAGCGGACCAAGGAACTCAAGAATAGTGAAGAAGTCAAACGTGCCATTATTGAATCGTCGATAGATGCGATTATCGCTGTGGACTCCAATGGGCTGATCGTTGAGTTTAATCCGGAGGCCGAAAGAATGTTTGGATTGCGTCGGGAAGAAGTGATCCTGCACAAGGAAGCACCATCTCTTTTTCAAGGGGCCAGCTGCAAGGAGATCAAGAATTTGCTGGAGCGATATGAATATGTTGAAGGTAAAAGATACACTATCGTTGAAGAAATTTCAGGTATCCGAAGGGATGGTTCCGTTTTTCCCATCGAGTACAAAATTGTTGAGATCCAGTTGGGCAAAAATGAGACATTATATAACCTATTCATTAAGGATATTACCGAGCGGACCAGAGCAGAAGAAGATCGTGTACGTCATGCCCTTGCGCTGGAGAAGCTGAACTCGGAGTTGTTCAATGAGAAGATTGCCATCCAGGAACAGCGAGATATCAGTGAGCAATTCATTGAATCCGTACGGGAAGGGCTCGTGATGTCTGATCGATCAGGGACCATAACCATCGTCAACCGAAGGATAGAAGAGATGTTTGGTTTAGGTGATTTTATGGGCAGATCCATTGAGGATTTGGCGCAGGCGATTGATACGATGGTATTAACGGACAACTTCAATCTGATGGAACAGACGAGAGCATTCCTGAATGGAGAAACGGCGTTTATCGAGACCGAATTTATATTCAATAATGTGGATAAAAGTGTATTTTCCTTGTACATGAAGCAGATGGATGTCCCGGGTAAAAATCATGGGTTTCTGTTGGTGTTCCGTGACCGGACAGGAGAAGAACGGCTGGATCGGATGAAAAATGAGCTGATCAGTGTGGTATCTCATGAACTTCGAACGCCTGTAGCCACCATTATGGGATATGTGGAATTAATGATGATGTATGACCTTCCGGCAGCTCAACAGCGGGAATTCATGCAGACCATCTCTTCGGAGGGCAAGCGGCTGAGCAGTTTGCTCGATGATGTACTCGATATTCAGCGCCTCGACAACGAAGGTATGACTTACCACATGACGTATGTACCGCTGGTGGAGTTGGTAGAAGGGGTTGCCGAACAGTGGAATATGAAGTCTGCCCAACGGATCTACGTGCATACGTTTAATGGAGACTTCTTTGCTTATGCTGACCAGAACAGGATGGTTCAGGTTCTGCATAATCTGGTGGGCAATGCAGTTAAGTATTCTCCGGGAGCCGATCGTATTGATGTTACGTTATGGGAAGAAGAGGAATGGTTATGTCTTGATGTGCGTGACTACGGAATAGGTATTGCGGAGCAAGAGAAGGACATGCTGTTCAACAAATTCTATCGGGTTGATAATTCGGATCATCGGCAGATTGGTGGAACAGGAATCGGGTTGTACATTTCCCGTAAAATTGTAGAGGATCACATGGGTACGCTGACTTTTATATCTGCACCGGACAAAGGAAGTACGTTCAAGGTTCGACTGCCCAAGCAGGACGTATTGGTGTAAATCTATTGATGGATGAAGCAATGTATTTCACTTTTTTATGAATAATGTTTATGTACGAGACCTACGGATAGAGCCTTTGCCCTTCAACGCGTGAGCGTGATAAGGGGAAAGGCTTTTTTTGTTTTTCAATTTCCCCGGATAAAAAAACAACTTCTTTTGCAAACTGTCTATAGAGCCATAATTTGCATCCCATGCAAAAGGAGGACGGCAGGTATATGTTCCGTAAACAAGAGAAAACACTCATTATCGTCTGTCTGGTTGCAGCTGTGGTTGTGCTGTATGCCGTTGTGAAGAGCATCATCCGAATTATGAGTTATTGAGATACGTGTTCAAGCAGAGTAACTGCTGTCGTACATAACGATTATGTGAAAGAGGAGTGTAACCATGTCATCCCTGGACCCTGTTTTGCTCAGCCGGATACTAACCGGCCTTACCCTGTTTGTGCACATTATTTTTGCCTCTATTGGTGTAGGTGTTCCACTTATGATTGCCTTGGCCGAGTGGCGAGGACTCCGAACCAATGATATGCATTACACCTTGCTGGCACGCCGATGGGCACGAGGTTTTGTCATCACTGTTGCCGTTGGCGTCGTTACAGGCACCTCGATCGGATTACAGCTTAGTCTGCTGTGGCCGATGTTTATGCGGGTAGCGGGTCAGGCAATTGCCCTGCCACTGTTCATGGAGACGTTTGCCTTTTTTATAGAGGCGATCTTTCTAGGGATTTACCTCTATACGTGGGATCGTTTCAAAAAGAAATATACGCATATGCTGCTGTTGATTCCGGTAGCTCTCGGCTCATCTGCATCTGCGATTTTCATTACAACGGTGAACTCCTTCATGAACCAGCCTCAGGGATTCACCCTGATTAATGGCATCATGAAGGACATTCATCCAATTGCTGCCATGTTGAATCCGGCAACGCCAACCAAAGTGTCCCATGTACTCGCTTCCTCGTACACCTTGAGTGCCGGTGTCCTGGCGGGCATAGCCGCCTTCAGTTTGCTTCGGGGACGAGATCATGTGTATTACAAAAAAGCACTGAAACTCACGACGGTATCTGCGCTCGTATTTGCCATCAGCACTGTCATGATCGGCGATTCCTCGGGTAAATTCCTGGCGAAGTATCAACCTGAGAAGCTGGCTGCTGCAGAATGGCATTTTAAGACGATGAAAGAGGCACCACTCGTCTATGGGGGGATTCTGGATGAGAACAATGAGGTGAAATACGCCATTGAGATTCCTTATGCTCTTAGTATTTTGGCAGGTAATCGTCCCGATACAGAAGTGAAAGGTCTTGAAGAGTATCCTGCGGATCTGAGGCCACCATTGTCTATTCACTATATGTTCGACCTGAAGGTCACAACCGGAGTGATCATCCTGATGATTCCTGTGTTATATGTACTGCGGCGGTGGTTACCAGGGCGCAAGCCCTATCCCAAATGGCTGCTGCTTGGCATTGTCCTGCTGGGGCCTCTGGCCATGATTGCCATCGAGCTGGGGTGGATGTTTGCTGAAGTTGGCAGGCAGCCTTGGATTTTGCGCGGGTATATGAAGGTGTCGGAAGCAGCCACGACGTCAACTTCGGTAGGATGGATGTTAGTGTTGTTCATCTTGCTGTATCTGATCCTGTGTTTCTCGTGCATTCGCGTACTCAGCAAGCTGTTCCGCAACAAGGAAGCAGAGAAGGAACTGGAGACGCTGGGGCTTGAAGGAGGGATCGTGCATTGAGTTTCGAAATTGCAGGCATCGCAATATTGTGGACGTTTTTATTCGGTTACCTGATCGTTGCTTCGATTGATTTTGGCGCCGGGTTCTTCAGCTTTTACAGCATATTGACCGGGCACGAGAACAAAATTCATAACATCATTCAGCGCTACCTGTCTCCCGTGTGGGAAGTGACGAATGTGTTCCTGATCTTTTTTGTGGTTGGACTGGTCGGATTTTATCCGGACAGCGCCTTTTATTACGGGACAGCCTTGCTGGTGCCGGGTTCCTTGGCCATTGTACTACTTGCGATCCGAGGCGTGTATTACGCCTACAATACCTATGGAAATCATGGGCAGAACAGCCGGATCTATATGGCATTGTACGGAGCGACGGGATTGCTGATTCCGGCGGTATTTTCCACCATTTTGGCGATATCCGAAGGCGGGATCATTGAGCAGGTGGGCGATCAGGTGTTTTTTCGCTGGCGTGAATTTTTGACGAATCCCTATACCTGGTCGGTTGTTTTGCTTGCACTGGTCAGTGTGCTGTACATCTCGGCGATGTTTCTATCCTATTATGCAAAACGGGCAGGGGATGAGCCGGCATATGAGGTGCTTCGAGAGTACGCGCTGCTCTGGAGTTTGCCTACCATTTTTGCAAGCTTTCTGGCTTTTCTGCAGATTAACAAACAGAATCCCGCACACTTTGAGCAGATGGTGAATATTTCGTGGATGTTCATCGCTTCGTTTATTTGTTTTGTCATTGCCGTGTCGCTGGTGTGGAAAAGTAAATATCTAGGTTGGTGCTTTGTTGCTGTCATGCTTCAGTTTGCCTTTGCCTGGTATGGTTATGGGCGATCCCACCTCCCGTACATTTTGTATCCTTACATCAATATTTACGACAGCTTTACGAATCGTACGATGGGGATTGCGCTCATTACAGCGTTTAGTCTGGGGTTACTCGTGCTCATTCCTTCGCTTGTGCTGATTATGAAGCTGTTCCTGTTTGATGCCAATTATGTGCGCGGTAATTCTGGTAAAAAGAAAGGATGAGTCTGTTCATGGTCATTACTGAGGGAGTCACGGGGATACCCGGTATAACCGGATTGAGCTTTTTTGAGACATTCACCATTATGTACGCCCCTCCACTGATCATAGCGGCTGCTATTGTCTTTCTGTTTGTATATCTGGCCGTATATAAGAACCCAAAGGATTGATTGGTACGTCCATTCCCGTTTGGGGTAATCTTTTGTTAAGAAATGAGGAAGGGAGGAGGGCCCTTTCATGCCGAAAATCCGTTATAACAATATCGATAATGTAAGTACGGACAAAACGCTGAAGGAATTCAAACAATGGAGGGAGCAGCGGCGCAATAAAGTAAAGGACTACTCCTACACCGTGCCCAAACACCCGCCTGAACTGGATTATCTCCATGCCAACCGGGATGACACAAGTATTACCTGGATTGGTCACTCCACGTTTTTCATTCAATATTATGGATTAAACATCGTGACTGACCCGGTGTGGGCCGAAAAAATGGGATTTCAACGAAGGCTCGGTGCCCCCGGCATTCCGATTCAGGATATTCCACCTTTGGATGTGATTCTGATATCCCATTCCCACTATGATCATCTGCATCTGGCTTCCTTGCGTAAGCTGATTACAGCCAAGACGTTGCTCATCGTACCCGATGGTCTCAAGCGCAAGATGATTCGCAAAGGATTCCATCGATGCCAGGAGATGAAATGGTGGGATCATATGACACTTGGCGGAGTCAAAATAACTTTTGTTCCTGCACAGCACTGGACGCGCCGAACGTTGTTTGACACTAATACATCCCATTGGGGCGGTTATGTATTGGAATCGAACCATTCGGCAACGACTTCAGCAGCGGAAAGTGCTGCAACAACGGGCAATCAGGATGAATCATCCAAGGAATCAGGGAAGAACGAAACATCCAAAACATCAGGCGGTCCGCCTGTGTTGTATTTTGTGGGTGATACAGGTTACTTCAAGGGTTTCAAAACGATTGGAGAACGCTTTGACATTGGTGTTACCCTGATGCCCATCGGTGCCTACGATCCGGAATGGTTCATGACTTCTCAGCATGTGACACCTGAAGAAGCGCTGCAGGGGTTCGTTGAATCCGGTTCACAGCTCATGGTGCCCATGCATTACGGCACATTTAAGCTGGCGGATGATACGCCCAAGGAAGCACTGGATCGGCTGGAAGTTGAACGTGAACGTTTAGGCATTGGTAAAGAGCGGATTCGGGTGCTTGGTCATGGCGAAACACTCCGCATTCACCACGAGGAAGGTAAACGGGGCTAACAAAAGTGAGCCAAATATGTTAATGTAGGAATATGCCTGCATGAACAGTACATTTACCAAATCTTTAATAAGTAAAAAGCGGCCAATTTTCGAATTTGCCGCTTTTTTGTGTTATAATATGGTGCCAGAATAGGCATCGGGATATTGAATCCATGATTTACGCAACTTGCTATTCATGCAGTATGCAGATTAACCAATAAAGGATGGTATGCTTAATGATCAGTACAAGCGGCATCACGCTCCGCTACGGAAAACGTGCACTTTTTGAAGATGTAAATATCAAATTCACACCAGGAAACTGTTACGGCCTCATCGGCGCCAATGGAGCCGGTAAATCAACATTCTTGAAAATTTTGTCCGGTGAAATTGAATCAAACTCGGGAGAGGTGCACATCACCCCGGGCGAACGTATGGCCGTTTTGAAGCAAAACCACTTTGAATATGATGAGTATCCGGTTCTTGAAACGGTAATTATGGGTCATAGTCGTCTCTATGCCATTATGAAAGAAAAAGATACGCTGTATGCCAAAGCGGACTTCACGGAAGAAGACGGCCTGCGTGCAGGTGAGCTTGAAGGTGAATTTGCCGAGTTGAATGGCTGGGATGCTGAGCCGGATGCAGCGGCACTCCTGATCGGTCTGGGTATCGACCGTGACATGCACGATAAAAAAATGAATGAACTAAGTGGTAACGAAAAAGTTCGTGTCCTGCTTGCACAAGCATTGTTTGGTCGTCCAAACAACCTGTTGCTCGATGAGCCTACCAACCACTTGGATCTCGAATCCATTCAATGGCTTGAGAACTTCTTGATGGACTATGAAGGTACTGTTATTGTGGTATCCCATGACCGTCACTTCCTGAACAAAGTATGTACACACATTGCGGATATCGACTTTGGTAAAATCCAGCTGTACGTAGGTAACTATGACTTCTGGTACGAATCCAGCCAATTGGCACTTGCGTTGCAACGTGATGCCAACAAGAAAAAAGAAGAGAAGATTAAAGAGCTTCAAGCCTTTATTCAACGTTTCTCGGCGAACGCCTCGAAATCGAAACAGGCAACTTCCCGGAAGAAACAACTCGACAAAATCACGCTGGATGACCTTCGTCCATCGAACCGTAAATATCCGTTTATCAACTTCAAACCTGAGCGTGAAGCTGGTAAACAATTGTTGACCGTAGATCGTATCAGCAAATCCATTGATGGTGTGAACATGCTGAATGATATCAGCTTTGTCGTGAACAAAGGGGATAAAATCGCATTTGTTGGCCCGAACGGGAATGCCAAGTCACTCTTGTTTGATATTCTTATGGGTGAAACGGAGTTGGATAGCGGCGAATATACTTGGGGGGTAACTACAACTCAAGCTTATTTCCCGAAAGACAACTCCAAATATTTTGACGGTGTAGACATGACTCTTGTGGATTGGCTCCGTCAATATTCCAAAGATCAGGATGAAACGTATCTGCGTGGATTCTTGGGACGTATGTTGTTCTCAGGTGAGGAATCCTTGAAAAAGGCAAGTGTACTCTCCGGGGGCGAGAAAGTTCGTTGTATGCTGGCGAAAATGATGCAGACTGGTGCTAACGCATTGATTCTGGATGAGCCTACGAACCACTTGGATCTCGAATCCATTACAGCGCTGAACAATGGTATGATTGATTTTGACGGCACCATGCTGTTCACTTCCCATGACCATCAGTTCATTCAAACCATTGCTAACCGGATTATCGAAATTACGCCGAATGGCATCATTGATCGCCAAATGAGCTATGACGAATATCTGGAAAGTGATGAAATCAAAGAACTGCGCAATAAAATGTATCCGGTAGAAGCTTAAACCAAGCATCATCTACGGCACATTATTATAGGAACACCAAAGAACCGCAAGCCTCTGTGAAGAAGGCTTGCGGTTCTTTTTGTAATTCAATGGGTTTCTCTTCGGCTTTAAGACCTAAGATCCACCAGTACGGCGACGTTGGTTGTTAGGCTTCTTGTTGTTTTGACTCTTCATCGCTTTAGGTCCGCCTTCAAAGTAGGCGCTGGATTGGTTACCGGAATTTGCTTGTTCTTTCTTTTGCGCCAGCTTTTGGCGTATAGCATCCTGCAAACTGACCTTTTTCGGTTCGTTATTTTCGCTCATCGTTATTTCCCTCCCGGTCTTACAGTGAGCCGTCCAAATTGGACGGGATGTACCTATTTTATACGTTTTACAAAAGCCCTACAAGGGCAACCTGATAAAATGCTCAAAACCTTTGGTTTTACCCGGGCCAACATTTTTTCTCATTAACTACAGCCCTGCCGTCTGGCAACTTTTTTTCGGCTTGCCTACAGCAATGCAGCTTGGCAACACTGTTTCTGTAGACCCACACGCTCCACATTTGTTAACATGGAAAAACCGTAATACGAAACGTTAAAGGGGTGTCGCCCGGTTTGAACGCTTATGAAGAAATTCGAAAAGGGGAGCGAGGGGCTTGGGTTAGTATTGCAGCCTATCTCGTCTTGTCCGCTTTTAAGCTGATCTGTGGATATTTATTTGCTTCCAGCGCCTTGCTGGCCGATGGTTTTAATAACCTTACGGATATTGTGGCATCCGTTGCTGTATTGATCGGGCTTCGGATCTCCCAGAAACCACCTGATTCGGATCATGCCTATGGTCATTTTAGAGCGGAGACGGTTGCTGCCTTGGTGGCTTCGTTTATTATGGCTATGGTTGGGCTGCAAGTATTGGTTGAAGCCGTTCGCTCCTGGTATGAAGGAGCCTTTGTTGCTCCAAATCTGTGGGCGGCAGCGGTGGCTGTAGTCTGTGCCGTTGTGATGTTAGGTGTATATCGTTACAATAACCGTCTGGCTAAACAAATTAATAGTCAGGCTCTGATGGCTGCGGCGAAAGATAATCGATCGGATGCCTGGGTCAGCATAGGTGCTGCAATTGGAATTATAGGTGCGCAGTTCGGACTTCCATGGCTGGATAAAGTAGCTGCCATTGCTGTAGGTCTGTTGATCTGCAAGACGGCTTGGGAGATTTTCCGGGATTCTACACATCGTCTTACGGATGGATTTGACCAGAAGGAACTGACGGATCTCAGATCCTCCGTAGCACGCGTTCCCGGTGTTGAGATGATCAAGGATGTGAAGGCACGTGTGCATGGCAGTCATGTACTTGTGGATGTAGTCATTGAAGTGGACGGAGGCCTGAGCTTGATTGAAGGCCATCAGATCTGTGACCGTGTTGAAGAGCGGTTGAAGCGATCGCATAACATCATGCATGTACATGTTCATGTGGAACCAAAGACGGAAGAAGTCACAAGGAACTCATGAACAGAGAGTGAACATCTTGGAAAATCAAAAGAGGACAGCCGCGATTGTGCGTGCTGTCCTCTTTACTTATCATTAGAACGATTATACGATGTTATTGAATGGCAACGTGGATCCACGCTTTGCCTTTCCACGTGTATACTTGTACCCACTCGCCGCCATCGAATCCATCAACAACTTCACCTGTTGTATCGATGACTTGGGAGCCTAATGCACCGATTGGCTTACCGTTAGGTGCATCATAGAACCAAGTGCGCTCCAGAAGGTTCAGCAACATCGTTGGTGCCAGTACTTCATCGCCTGGTTTTACGAGTGGCTCTTCAAACATTTTGTCATCTGTAGTTGTAGCTGGCGTTTCAGTTGTAGTTGAAGTACCTTCTGCACCTGTAGTGTCTGTTGTTGTGCCTGTTACAGTCTCAGCAGTACCTTCTACTGTTTCTACAGCAGGTTTGTTCACTTCAACAGCTGGAGTTGTTGTGGTCGTTGTCGTAGCTTCTGTTCCTTTTTCCGGATTCACCGTTCCAGTAACCGCTTCCTCAGCACCCGCAGCAGCAGCCATCGAACCCATCAACGTTAAAGCAGCGGCAAAACTTACGATTTTTTTCATTTTGTTTTTCCTCCTCGGTAGGTATGTAAAATGTTGTCCTGATTACAAGTAACCAAGCAAGCACCCTTATGAATCACAAATTATAACAATATTTTCTTGCATTCTCCAGTGTCAAGTGGCTTATATGTGGGTATATAGCAAGCCTGTAAATATCATACTTCGGTGGGATAAAACCGGGTTGGCTATCTCAAAAAGGTCCTGATTTTTTGGGATTCATACGAGAGCGGATTGGAATAAAGCAGAAGGGAGTGCAATACATAGTATAGAAAAGTTGAACTATGCCTGAACGCACAAAAGCCAATCGGCTTGGTAGCACGATCGGCTTTTGTATGTATTCGTTTAGTAAACACTCAGTCATATCAGAGCCTGAGGTTATCGCATTCGGCTGCGTCCCGTAATCAGGGAGATTACGAACAGTACAACAAATATGAAGAAGAGTACTTTCGCGATTGAAGCAGCTGCTTCAACAATACCGAAGAATCCAAAAATACCTGCTACCAGTGCAATAATTAGAAATAATACAGACCATTTCAACATAAGTATTCATCCTTTCGTTACTTGATTGTGCAGTGAGTTGTGTTCACCTCACCGCCTTGTGTAGTCTAACTTTAACCGAGTGCTAACCGCTTGAAACATTGGTTTTTTTTCCAAGCGAAGGCATATATGAAGGGATATATAATATTGTTTCGTCCGGGAAATCGCCGGGTAACTATAGCAATAACAAACTGATGCACATATGGAAAGAGAGGTTCTTCTATGATCTATCAAATTAGCGTGGCCCTGATTGCAGTGGCATTTGCAGTACTGGTATTCTTTTTAATTCGTACCTTGAAATCCGCTCAGGGTTCTCTGGACAATGTCTCACAGACATTGCAGGAGGTACAGAAAACCATTGATGAACTTAGTTATGAAGTGAAGCAGACGGTAAGACATGCCAATGATATTACGGTGGATGTACAGCACAAAATGAAAAAAATTGATCCTGTTATGGAATCTGTTGAGAATCTGGGTGAAGTATTGAATGAAGTGACGGCAGCAGCCAAACAAGTCTCCACAACACTGATGGCGAAATTTCAGACCAAACGTAACAACGCTGAACAGACCAAGCATGCTGAATCGGTTCATGTAACTGCACCGCCTGCTACATCAACGGATCGTACCCTGCAATCCTATGAAGCTACATATAATGGTGAAGCTAAGGGCGGGAAAAACTGGATGAAGTATATTGATCTTGCAGCGAATGTATGGCAACGGATGCGTAAGTAACATGACCGCTTTGTAACCCATGAAGAAGCCTTCAGAGCGGTGATGAACCTGATGAAAGGGTGAGAATCATGATGAAACTACTGCTTGTGATGTTTAGCGTAATTTCTCCCTTTTCCGTTCAACCGGCAGCGGTACCCGCTGCTCACGATATGCAATGGACGGCAATGGAAGAGAAGGCGTCAGAGGTAACTCTGGCTGTTGATCGATCCGAGACTTTCCAGCATTTTCGGACTCTGAATGGCATTTCTCTGGATGACACCATGGATGATTTGTTGGCCAAGAAGGGCCAGCCGGGGCATAAACAGGAAGATCCTTATCTGGGGTGTCCTGAATATCACTTTCATGATGTGAAGGTTGGTTTGTGTGAAGATACGGATGTTATTCAATATGTGCATATCGATGCATCTGAGAATCACATCATGTTAAACGGAAATAGAATTGAGATGAGTATTGAAGCGATCCATCATGCTCTTGGGAAACCTTATTATGTGGCAGAGGACGGAGAAGTGTTTCTCCGTGGAGACCAGGCTCTGAAGGTATATATGAAGCCAGGATCTCAGCAGATTGAAGGCATTGATCTTTTTGATGATACAGTTTCCTAGGATTGGTAATTACCAAATCGTTTCAACCCTATATAGTATGGTTATATACTAAGTAGCGCAATACAGAAGATTAAATCAGAGGAGAGTGGAAACGATGAATTCAACCAATGAGCAAGCTTATGCAAAAGTGGTAGAAAACGGAGTCCAGGCGGTAGAAGCGGTGAAAGAATTGCAGATTACCGGATACCTTCCTGATCAAATCTTTGTTCTCGCCCATGAGAAGGATCGTACAGATCGAATTGCCGATACAGCAGATGCCAAAGAAATTGGCATAAAGGAAGAAGGCGTATTTGATTCCTTGGCGAATCTGTTCCGCTCACGTGGTGATGAACTCCGAGCCAAAATTGTTTCGATGGGCTTTACCGAAGCCGAAGCGGACTTCTACGAGAGTGAACTCGACAAAGGTAAAGTACTCGTTATTGCTAAAAAGAAAGATTAACCAAATATACTTGCAAGTTGAAGTTTGCTGAACATGGACAAGCTTGTGAATCATTTATGTAAAATGCTTAATCAAAAACATAGATAAGGAATGGGGCTTTCCCCATTCCTTATCTATGTTTTTGCAAGTTTGGAAGCGGGATCAGGACGCTGCAAAAACAGGGTAACGAGCGGGGGATTTCCCCTGCGATGGTGCCATTTACTGATAAAGGATGTTCATAAAGTCCGCTTTTGATTACGAAGGATGCCTATCGGCATCATCAGCATCGAATATGGAATTCAGCCGAAATGTCCGTTGCTCACGTAGTTTTCCCTACGCTCCGCTACTCCATTTCTAGCTTTATCCCATCTTCTCGGTACTGAAAACCGGTCTTTTTGAACACGTATTGATAGAGTTTTGTTGTTTTTACGATTATAGTTATACTAGGAATTATTATGTCTACTGCCGTTTTGTATGCAAAATTTGTATAATCAACGTTTGTTTTAACCTAATAAGAATCGACAAACCCGGACGCCACAGATAAGGAGATATCAATGAGAATACTTATTGTTGACGACAATCCGACGAATGTCATTATCATTCGAGAAATTCTGAAAAAAGAAAACTATCGTGACATTGTAACGGCGAGTTCCGCCATGGAAATGTTTGAAGTGTTAGGAATTGGGGAGGAAAGCAACGAACTTCGTCCAAGACCGTCGGATATCGACCTGATTTTGCTAGATATGATGATGCCTGAGATGGACGGTATCGAAGCCTGCAGTATTGTGCAGAAATTTGAGAATCTGAAGGATATACCGATTATTATGGTGACTGCCATCGGAGACTCCAAGAAACTTGCCGAAGCATTGGATGCAGGTGCATCCGACTATGTGACCAAACCGATTAATAAAGTCGAACTGATGGCCAGAATTCGACTCGCACTTCGTTTGAAACAGGAGAAGGATTGGCATAAAGAGCGTGATCAACGTATTCAGGATGAGCTTAAGTTGGCAGCAATGGTCCAAAATGCTGTATTAAGTCCGGCAATTAGGGACCCGTTGTTCCAAGTGCATGCCATCTATAAACCATCCTTTGAGCTTGCGGGTGATCTCTATTCTTGGTACCCCCTTGGGGAAGGCCGTTACGGAGTACTGCTGCTCGACATGATGGGACACGGGATATCTTCATCCCTGTTTACCATGTTTATCGCTTCTGTGTTGAAAGATACGGTTACCACTTATGTGGATCCAGAGAAGGTCATTCAGGAGTTGAACCGTCGTTTTAACCAGCTTCATCTGGAAAAACAATTGGTGCAGTATTATTTCACGGCCATTTATCTGGTCGTTGATACACGGATGAAGCGCATTGATTATGTTAATGCAGGGCATCCACCTGCTTTATTTTTCCGAAACGACGGCAGTGTCACCACATTTGACAGCGTCTGCTGTCCTGTTGGTTTATTTGACAAGATGGATATTGAACCACAAACGATCCATTACGAGGGTGACGGGCATATTGCACTCTATACGGATGGATTATTGGAAGCTGTTCAGGGTGGGCAGGAGGAACAACATGAATTCCTGATTGAAAAACTGACCGGCTCACATCAATGGAATGAAGCTGCCATGCAGGCCATGTTTTTTGACGACGAAATTCCCCAGGAGCGGGATGATGATAAATGTCTGGTCTGGATTACTTTGGATAAAGGAGCGGGGGATGAATGAAGATCAGGAATAAACTGCTGATTGGTTTTACCGCTCTGATGGCGATCTTGATTGTGCTCACATTTGTGAGTTATGAACGGCTGAACAGCAGTAATCAACAGGTAGATCAGATGTATCAGGAACGATATCTCAAAGTAAGATTCACTTCTGCTGCACGCGGAGAGGTTAATGATATCGCTAAAGTGCTGGCTAACTTGTTATTGAATCCAAACAACTCGACTGCAGCAGCAGACGCTGACCTGAAGGAGATGAAGGATCGAGGCGATCGCAACCTCGTAGAAGTGAGAAACCGAGCAGACAGTGCACCTGAACATCAACTGGTAGATCGTGTGAATACTGCGTGGACCGCTTATACCTCCTATGCAACGAGACAGATTAGCCTGATGTCCCAAAGCAGGGTAGAAGATGCGAATAACTACCGCAATTCAACAGGACTTGCGGTGCAAAAAGAAGCTGTGGATAGTTTGAATGCTCTGTCCCGTTATCAGGACCAAGAGATTGATGCCGAGATCAAGAACGCTAATGCAGCGTATACGAGAGCCGTACAGATCACGATAAGTATCATGATTGCAGGGTTGTTGCTTGCATTGGGTGTCATAATGTGGGTGCTGCCGAGTATTACACGGGGTCTGAACACTGTATCTATGATGATTACCAGCTTTGGTAAAGGGCGTTATCGAACCATTCGGCGCATTCAGGTCAAATCCAAAGATGAGATTGGTCAGATTGCCAGTGTGTTCAAAGATGTATCCAGTGATCTCGAAGAAAAACTGGAAATCGAGAGGGCTTATGTACAGGCTCAGCAGGATCAAAACTGGATGAGTTCGAACATCGCAAGAGTCCCTGAGCTGCTTCGGGGGATTGGCTCCATTCGCCAAATTTCACAGATGTTTATCAGTGAATTCACACCTGTGCTTGGCGCTCAGTTGGGTGTCGTCTATCTGATCGATGAGGAGAAACATCCCGACGAACTGAGACGCTACGGTGCATACGCATTTGAAGAGAACGAAGATGTTGGTAAAGAAATGTATCGCATCGGTGAAGGCCTAATTGGTCAAGCCGCGCTGGATATGACACCAATTATTCTGGAAAATACGCCTGAAGATTACGTGCATATTGGTTCAGCTTCAGGCTCAACACGTGCTGCGGGTATCATGATCTATCCTGTCGTGTTTGAAGATGAACTGATTGGTGTAGTTGAAGTGGCTTCCTTTGAAGGTTTCAATGAACTTCACAAGCAGTTGTTCACACAACTGATTATGAACCTGGGCGTAATTTTGAACAACGTTCGACGTCGTTTGCGTGTGGAGGAGTTGCTGCGTGAATCCCAGGCACTGACTGAGGAACTGCAGGTTCAATCGGAAGAATTGCAGACACAGCAAGAAGAACTTCGTCGTTCCAATGAGAATCTGGAGGAGCAGACAGAGGCGCTTAAACGTTCCGAGGAATTGCTGCAGCGTCAGCAGGAAGAACTGGAGCATTTCAATACGGAGCTCATTGCCAAGACGCGGGCGCTTGAAGAGCAGGTACGTGAAGTTGAAGAGAAAAATGACGAAATTGAGAAAACGAAGACACAGTTGGAACAGCAAGCTACACAGTTGTCGATGACAAGTAAGTACAAGTCCGAATTTTTAGCGAATATGTCACATGAACTCCGTACACCATTGAACAGTCTGCTCATTTTGTCCCAGTTATTGTCGGAGAACAAGGGTGGAAATCTGACTGACAAACAGCAGGAATATGCGCAAACCATCTACATGTCAGGCGCGGATCTGCTGAAGATGATTGATGAGATTCTGGATCTGTCCAAGGTGGACGCAGGTAAGATGGATATCAATTATGAGACAGTTCGAATGGAAGAGCTGACCAGCTTTGTTCAGCAAAACTTTGGACCGATGGCGAATAAGAAGGAACTGAACTTGAATATTGAGTTCGACAGCGATCTACCGGAATGGGTATACACTGACAGTCATCGCGTCAAACAGATTTTACGGAATTTGTTGTCGAACGCATTTAAGTTTACCAATCGAGGATCGGTTAGTCTGATTGGACGACGGATGAAACCGGAAGAGCTGCCGGGTTATATGAACACCAATCAGGAATATCTCGGATTTAGTGTGAAAGATACGGGCATTGGCATTCCATCGGACAAGACTGATCTGATCTTTGAAGCGTTCCAGCAAGTAGACGGGACCACAAGTCGGAAATACGGTGGAACTGGCCTGGGATTGTCCATTAGCAGAGAACTGGCACGTTTGCTTGGTGGCGCAATCCAGGTGGAATCATCCGAAGGGGAAGGTAGTTGCTTTACCTTGTACCTGCCGGATAATCATGAAGAGGAAGCCTTGGCAGAGGAAGGTGCTTCAAGAGAAGCGGCTGTTTCCTCAGAGGATCTTTATGAACAGTCCATCGAAGCACGGACCATGTTTTCAAGTCATCAGTCCATTCTCTCTCCTGATCCGGAGCGTAGCGTGGGTACAGATCTGTCTCCTACCCATACTCCAGATGTCACGCAGATCGAAGATGATCGGGAGAATATCATGGAGAGTGACAAAATCCTCCTCATCATTGAGGATGATGTGAACTTTGCACATATTTTGATGGATATGGCGAGAGGAAGAGGCTTCAAAGCACTTGTTGCCCTTCAAGGTGATAAAGGACTAGAAATGGCACGTCAGTATCTGCCGGATGCCATTATCCTGGATATTCAATTGCCGGTGATGGATGGTTGGACCATTCTGGGCGAGCTGAAGAGCAGTTCGGCAACACGCCACATTCCGGTTCATGTGATTTCAGTCATTGATGATATGAAGCAAGGTCTGATGATGGGCGCCATTGCGTATCTGAAAAAACCTTCGAGCAAGGATTCACTGGATAAAGCATTCTCGCATATCAAATCATATACCGAGAATCAATTGAAACGACTGTTGATCGTCGAAGATGATGAAACTCAGCGTAAAGCCATTATTGAATTGATTGGTCATGATGATGTTGCAATCACTGCTGTATCGACAGGTAGTGAGGCTTTGAATGAATTACACAGCCAGCGTTATGACTGCATGGTACTGGATCTGATGTTAACGGATATGACCGGGTTTGAGTTGCTCGACCAGATTCGCGATGATGAATATCTGAACGATCTGCCGATTATAATTTATACAGGCAAAGAACTGGATTCCAAGGAAGAAATGAAGCTGCGCAAATATGCGGAATCCATCATTATCAAAGATGTGAAGTCACCGGAACGTTTGCTGGATGAAACTACATTGTTCCTGCATCGGGTAGAAGCCAATTTGCCGGAAGACAAGCGTCGAATCTTGCAGAAACTACACAACAAGGAAACGTTGTTTGAAGGCAAGAAAATATTGCTTGTAGATGACGATATTCGTAATGTATTTGCCCTTTCAAGTGTTCTTGAAGGCTATCGGATGGATGTGACGTTTGCTGAGAACGGACGAGAGGCTTTGGAGATTTTGGACAAAAATCCGGAGTTTGATCTGGTACTGATGGATATGATGATGCCAGAGATGGACGGTTATGAAGCGATGACACGAATCAGACAGATCCCGCAGTTTGAAAAGTTGCCGATTATTGCGCTTACGGCCAAAGCCATGAAAGAGGATCGCGGCAAATGTATTGAGGCCGGAGCATCTGATTATGTGAAAAAACCGATCCAGACAGATCAATTGTTATCCTTAATGCGCGTTTGGCTGTATTCGTAAGTTCATTATTCGTATGTTCATTGTTTGGGTAATGAAAGACAATACAACGAATACGCAAGTAACAAATGAAGAAGTGGAGAGAACTTATGACACCGTGGGAACCTACCGAGACGGGGGCAGATTTGGTCCGTATGCCGCAAGATGAAGAGCGCGAGCTGATCGAGATTGAGTTGCTGTTGGAAGGCATGCACCGTTTATATGGATATGATTTTAGAAACTATGCACTGCCATCCCTGAAACGAAGAATCTGGCATCATGCACATGCTGAAGGTGTTAAGAGCATATCCGGCTTACAGGAACGTGTTCTTCATGACCGTTCCGCGTTTGACCGTTTTGTACAGAACTTATCCATCCCTGTAACGGAAATGTTTCGAGATCCTTCGCTTTTCCGAATGTTTCGGGAGCAGATTATTCCTATCCTGAGAACCTATCCGTATATCCGAATATGGCATGCGGGATGCTCTACGGGAGAGGAAGTTTATTCCATGGCCATCATGTTGCATGAGGAAGGACTGTATGACAAGGCGAGAATCTACGCAACGGATATGAATGATCGCTCTTTGCAACAGGCCAAAGAAGGCGTATACGGTATTGAAAAAATGAAACTATTTACTACAAATTATTTGGAGGCAGGGGGTACCAGAGCCTTCTCCGAGTACTATACAGCGAAATACAATTCGGTGATATTTCATCCTTTTCTACGGAAGAACATCATTTTCGCCGAGCACAACCTGGCAACAGATCGGTCATTTAACGAGTTCAATGTTATCTTTTGCCGTAATGTCATGATTTATTTTAATGATGAACTGCGGAACCATGTGCATGGGCTGTTTCATGAGAGCTTGAGCCACTTTGGTATTCTGGTTCTGGGGTCGAAAGAATCGATACATTTTACAGAGTTCAGTGATACCTATGAGCCGTTAGACCGGACCGAAAAAATATACCGGAAGATCAAATAGGGGGTTAGGGTTAGCCATGGGGCTCAATGAACCAATCCACATATTATTGGTAGATGACCGCCCTGAGAACTTGCTTGCTCTTGAAGCAGTTCTGGAATCGGAACAATATAAACTCGTTAAGGCAACTTCCGGAGAAGAGGCACTCCGCTGTCTGCTAAAAGACGAATTTGCGGTTATCGTTCTCGATGTGCAGATGCCTGGAATGGACGGAATTGAGACAGCAAAGTTAATTAAGGCACGGGACAAGTCCAAGGATGTGCCGATTATATTCATCTCTGCCAATAGCAGAGAAGCGGAGCACTTGTTTGCCGGATATTCAGCCGGGGCCATTGATTACATGGTTAAACCATTTATTCCTCAGATTTTGAAATCCAAAATCGAGGGCTTTGTGGAGATGTTTATCACCAATAAACGTTTGAAGACACAGACCATGCTTCTTCACCAGAAGACACAGGAATTGGAGAAGATGAATCAACAACTCATTCAGGCCAAGGAAGAAGCAGAAATTGCAGCCAATGCAAAGACCGAGTTCCTGGCAATGATGAGTCATGAGATTCGTACACCGATGAATGGAGTTATCGGCATGGTTGATCTGCTGATGGAAACGGAACTGAGGGAAGATCAGAAGGAATATGCAGATATCGTTCGTCGCAGCGCGGATGCACTTGTCACGGTCATCAACGACATTCTTGATTTTACCAAGATGGAATCCGGCAAAATGGAACTTGAAGAGCATCCTTTTGAAATTGTCTCCTGTATTCGGGAAGTGCTGGGATTGTTTGCTGCAGAAGCAGGCAAAAAGAATCTGGAACTGGATTATTTCCTGGAAGATTCTGTCCCTGAATTAATCTATGGAGATATGGCAAGGCTCCGTCAGGTTCTCTTGAACCTTATTGCAAATGCGATCAAATTTACCGATCAGGGTGGAGTGTATCTGATCGTGTCGGTTAAGGAAGAAAAGGATGGGCAAATGGCATTGGAGTTTGCCGTTAAAGACACCGGGATAGGTATCGCTTCAGACAAAGTGGATCGCCTGTTCCAGCCGTTTTCCCAGTTGGATACATCCATGACACGTAAATACGGTGGAACTGGCTTAGGACTGGCAATATGCAAGACTCTGGTTGAAATGATGGGTGGACAGATCTACCTGGATACAACAGAGCAACGGGGAGCAACGTTTGTATTCACAATTCAGGCGAAACGTTATGTAGAAACTGAACTGGTCCAGAGGAACGGGGAAGAGAAGGCAACGGATGTTAAAAATGAGAATAAATATCCTACGGTATTAATCGTGGATGATCATCCTATTAACCAGAAGTTGATGGCGATTATGCTCGGTAAGCTTGGGTTGCTCTCAGACATTGCTGAAGATGGGCAGAGCGCACTTGATATGGTAAACGGCAGCCGTTATCCCTATGACTATGTGTTTATGGATCTGCAGATGCCTGTTATGGACGGTTTGGAATGTACACGACGGATTCGAGAGAGCCTGTCCCAATCCAATCAGCCAATCATTATAGCGATGACTGCTAACGTGATGGAAGGTATTCAGCAACGCTGTATTGCTGCCGGCATGGATGATTATATTAGTAAACCGGTGAAAATGGGCAATGTAAAACAGAAGATAGCCCAGTTTCAGAAACAACGACAAATGTTAGACCCAGCTCCCTCAGCAATGAATCAGGCCAATTGAAACATTTGCCAAACTCCTTTCTGTTTCACTTGTGCTGAAGTTGGGTTATTAGGTAAGGAAACCATTGATCAGGAGAGAGATGTCTAATGAATACAAATAAAAATGAAAAATTCAATGCAAGAACTGAAACTCAGGACGGCGTGTGCACGGTGTATCTGACTGGCGAACTGGATTTGTCGGTTGCTCCTGACTTCCGCTTGGTGATGGAGCCGCTCGTGGATAACAAGGAACAGGATCTTGTGATTAACATGAAAGAATTGAAGTATATCGATAGTACAGGGATTGGTATCCTGTTATCAGTTCTGAAGGCAAGACATGGAATGGAAGCTCGCTTTGAAGTACAGGAAGTTCCTGCGCAGATTCAGAAACTTTTTGACATGACGGGCATCGCCAAATTCTTTGTCACACAGAAGAATTCCCAATAGGAAAGGATCGAAAAAGGAATGAATGCAGAAGTTCAAAGAGTCACCCTTAATTTACCGGCGACAGCTGATTACGTTGATATTGTAAGACTTAATCTTTATGGAGTAGCATCTAAAATGGGATTTTCTTATGAAGACATTGAGGATATGAAAGTTGCTGTATCCGAGGCCTGTAACAACTCTGTACTGTATGCCTACTCACACGAAGGTGGCATGGTTGAAGTTGTATTCGAAGTGGAAGGCGAAACATTGTCCATTACTGTCAAGGACGAAGGTGCCAGCTTCGAGAACATGAATCCTGCTGTGTCACGTGCTGGTCTTCACGACAAAGAACTGACAGAAGCACAGATTGGCGGACTTGGGTTCTACCTGATGCAAGCCTTGATGGACGATGTCAGTGTGGAAAGTGAGACGGGCAAAGGTACGAAAGTAGTACTCGTAAAACGTCTTGCAAGAAGTGAGGAGAAAGTATGAATGAAAAAGTGACTCCCCCAGAGTCCATGTCTGAAGCTATAGGTTTGATCTGGGAATACCAGCAGACCCAAGATAATGAAATTGCAACAGTTCTCATCCGCAAATATGAACCAATGGTTAAGATGGCAGCAGGTAAAATTGCTCGGAATCGCCCCGATCTATACGAAGATTTGTATCAGACCGGGCAGATGGCCTTGATTCGATTGCTTAAGCAATACGATATCAACCTGGGTATTCCGTTTGAACCTTATGCCATGAAGAGTATGATCGGTCATATGAAGAACTACTTGCGTGACAAATCCTGGTATATTCAGGTGCCCCGGAGGATTAAGGAAAAGGGAGCCCTTGTGCAACATGCCATTGATGAGTTAACCGTCAAGTTGGAGCGCTCACCCGGTGTGAACGAAATTGCTGAATACCTTGATTTGACTGCAGAAGAGACGATTGAAGTTCTGGCTGGTCGGGAGTGTTACCATTATGTATCACTGGATTCTCCTTTATCTCAGGATGACAGTGCAGCAACATTGGGAGAACTGATCAGTGCAGATGTTAATGACTATGATTCGGTCGAAAAACGGATGGACTTGCAACAGGCATTGGGACAATTGAAGGAACAAGAGCAGCAGGTACTTATTCTAGCATTCCAGGATGGCCAATCTCAGCGGGCAATTGCCCAGAAGCTTGGTGTTTCACAGATGAGTGTATCTCGGATTCAGAAGCGAGCTACAGAGAAATTGAAACAGATCATGTCGAATGCTTCAATGTTATGAAAAATGGAACCCAAATGTTGTTGAGTACGGCATAGAGAAGGACACGTAATTCCATTGGAATACATACGTGTCCTTTTTGGGATTAAAAAGGTTGTATGCAATAAACATATGTGCAGGAGTGGATATTGTGATTGTGAACCAAATCAAGCTGGAAGCTCGTCGCGACAAGTTATCTTGCTCAGACCATTGGCAATGGTGGGATTGGGTTGCACCTGATACGGATAGCATGAAAAATGCCTTGGAGGAGCTGACCGAGTCATTTCCCGATATGCAGTATTGGCTTCATAAAATTCCGGAAGTGGAATCGAATTATCTGTCCGTCCGTTTCGTGAATGGTACTGAGCCCGTCATATTTGGCTCCTTGTTGTATGCGATTAAAAATGAGAGAGATGACAAAAGAAAAGATAATCAGATGTTCTTTTATGTCGATCGCACCAACCTGGTTACCTTGAATATGGATGAAAATACAAGAGGTATTATGAAGACAGATGAACGTGCGAATATGTTGCAACAATGTACAGTCGCGAGGGATGGCATGTTCGTACTTTTTCGAGCAATACTGCATTACTATCATGTGGGTATGGATCACTTTGAGATGAACCTGCGTGATCTGGAACGGAAGATGGAGTCTCGTAATGCACGTACCTTGATGGACCAGATTCTCGCTGCCCGATTTGAATTGTTATACTGGAGCAATCTGTTTATCCCGTACTCGGAACTCATGGCCGCTGCCCATGAAGCTTACCTGAGTGAGATGAAAGACAATCGTTTCTTTCTACAGCTTCAATATCGTGTGGAACGTATGGAGCGTCTGTTCAATCATTACGAGAAAGAGATCGATACGTTAATTTCCATTGATAATGCGATCTCAGGAGTTCGTGGGAATGAGATTATGAAGACGCTAACCATAGTTACCGCTGTGTTCATACCTGCCACGGCAGCTGGCGCGATATGGGGGATGAACTTTGAGAACCTGCCCTTTATCGACAAATCATGGGGAGTTGTACTGGTCCTTGTCGTTATTATCTTAAGTATGATCAGCATGTATGTATGGCTGATGATGAAAGGATGGACAGGAGACCTGCTCAAAGTGAAGTCTTCACAGCCTTCCGCTGAAGAGATCGAGAAAAAAGGAGCAACTGAAACGCGTAGGGGATAGCCTATTGGCTAGTCCTCTTAGTTTTTGTAATCTTCAATGTAACCAAGTAAATCAGCAATGTATTGTCCAACAATCGGCATATTGACAAATTGACTGAGAATGAATGCCAGCAAACCCAGAACAACAAAGGTACCTACAGTTAGGCCGAGTCCTCTTGCCATTCCTGCTGTAAAGTTAGTAATGATCCGCTTCTTGGGACTGCTGTAATTCTCAATAATATCCTTGATCTGTGCTCTCTCCAGACTGTCCGCAATCTGGTCCAGACGGGTGTTCAATCGTTTTACCTCATGACGCAATTCAAAAGGATGCTCGCTTGTATCATACTGCTGTTCCGGTGTTCCTCCCGTAATTGGAGTATTACCATTGATTGTAACTTTACTCATATTATTCGTCCTCCTCAACTCGCATTGGATAAAAAATAGCCAGCTGAAGTGCAGCTGGCTATTGGTCTCTCGATCTGTATCGCCTTACAGGCTGGTCGAGTTAAGTTCTTTACGTGCATCTTCCTTCGCTTCAACGGAAGCGGCAGCCACTTCATCAGATGCACGGGATGCTTCGTTAGCCACATCAGCGGACGCTTTTCTCACAGAGTCCATTACATCATTGCGGCCTTGATTTACCGTTTTTGCAATGTCGGAAGTTTTGGAAGAGACCGTTTTAGCCAGTTCAGTTGCTTTGTCACTTACAACAGTTGCCACTTCTTTGGTTCGGTCAGTAACGATGCCCACTTTCTCGGAAAGGTCACCACGCAATTCACGTCCCGGTTTAGGCGCAAAGAGTAGTGCTGCTGCAGCTCCCAGCAAACCCCCGATGAAAATACCTTTTGCGAAAGTTGAACCCGTCTGTACAGGATATTGCTCTTCTGCTTTATTCATGTCTAATCACTCCTTCTTCAATTTAAGAAACAAATACGAAACAACGAACACCTTGTTGCCCGAATCAGGCAGCCTGTCTTAGCAGTCTGGACACAAGCCCCAGCAAGAAAACAAAGAGCGCTGTACCAATGATGGCAGGGATGATGGCAAAGTTACCGATAACTGGTCCCCAGTTACCAAGCAAAAGTGCTCCCAGCCAGGCTCCGGCAAATCCGGCGATCATTGCACCGATTATGCCTCCAGGCATGTTGTGACCGGCAAGTGCATCTCCGATCAAACCGATGATGACAGCCATCACAATGCTGATAATGATGCCCCACATAACAACCGCCTCCTTTAAACTTGATGTAGGATGTTGTCTGTTCGCGTTTGCTTACTTCGTATATAAACCCCGTGCAACCCTGTGAAACAATAAAGATCAGGATGAATGAACTGGAAATCAGAGGAATTCATTCTTTAGCGACTTTGTTTAATACCTTTAACCATGCAGAAGATCCATGCCAATCCAGCAGTAAATCCAGTAAATACATCCGTAGGATAATGAACGCCCAACATGATTCGGCTGAGGCCAATCAAGAAAATAAAACTGATACCACATAGAACAGGAAGCCACACACCGAAAGAGTTATGTCGCTGTCGTTCAATGGCCCAGATTACAAAGAGCATGCCGTAGAAACCCATGGAGATCATGGCATGTCCGCTCGGAAAGCTGTACCCGTGAACGACCAGCAGATGATCCAGTTCAGGTCTGCTTCGTCTGAAAAATTCCTTCAATAACGTGTTCAGAACCCACATCATGGCAAAACTTCCTGTGAGCGCATATCCATATATAACAAACCTTGGACTGCGTTGTATGAAGAAAAGAAGAGCAAAACCTCCGGTAGCCACAGCAGAGATTTTGAATGAGCCCAGTGCGGTTATGAATGCAGTGTAAGGGAACAGATAAAGACGTGAATCTGAATTCAGATAAAATAATTGCTGAATTTGATCATCCAGACGAATAATAACATCAGCACCCAACCAGGCACCCAGACCTGCCAGGATGAATACAACCGATGCGCTGAGGGCCAGACCAGTCAAACCCCAGTTGAGGAGTGGACGTAATAACGTGCCTGAATTTGAACTGAATGAGTCTGCTGAATACGTTTTGCGCGGCATAATGAGTTTCTCCTTCAGTTATTGTAGTAGATGAACATAGATGATAAAGCTATACCCGAAATGCCTGTCGAAAAAACTGTAAAAACGTCGTTTTTGTACTATACTATTTAAGATATCCCATGCGGCGTCGTGACGCAAAGCAGAGATGAAATCGGGAGTACAAAGGAGAGAACTCGCATGGAGAGTGCCTTGTTAATTAAAGAATACCGTGCAGGCGTTATGGAATGCGCCCATTACGGACACATAAGTATTACGGATGAGTATGGCCGAATCGTATACTCGGCTGGTGACCCTCATTTCAGAGCGTTCACTCGCTCATCTGCGAAACCTTTTCAAGCCATTCCAGGTATTCGGGCAGGAATTGCCAGTCACTATGGCCTATCAGCACAGGAGATTGCTATTATGTCCTCTTCGCATCGTTCGGAACCGGAACACATTCGGGTGCTGGAGCAGTTATCCGGTAAGATCGGATTGGGAGAAGAATGTCTGATCTGTGCACCAAGTTATCCGCTTAATGAAGAAAGCCGTAATCAATGGTTACGTGCACAAGGAGAGAAACGGCGCATCTTGCACAACTGCTCCGGCAAACATCTGGGAATTCTGGGGTACAGTCAGATGAAGCAGGTTGATCTGGGCAGTTACGCTGAACCGGATCATCCGGTGCAACGAGAAATTCTTGAAACTTTTGCCGACCTGGCAGGTATTGAGGAAAAAGAAATTGAGCTTGGGACGGATGGCTGCGGCTTTCCGGTATTTTCTTTGCCGTTGTCGGCATTGTCGAATGCTTATCTGAAGCTCGCTTGTCCGGATCTTATTGCTGATCCTTCCACAAGAACAGCTGTAGAGACCATAACATCAGCTATGAATGAACATCCGTTGATGGTAGGTGGCACGGAGCGTGTAGATTCAGTGCTGCTGGAAGACGATAACATTGTAGCGAAGGGTGGATTCAAGGGGGTATTTGGTTTTGGCCTGAAAAAAGAAAGACTGGGAATCACCTTCAAGGTGCTTGATGGTTCCGAGGAAGAATGGGCCTTCATTACCCAATCCATCTTGAAACAGATTGGTTATTCCAATGAGAGAACCATTGCACGTTTGGCTGAAGTGTTCCCTTCGGACATCCGAAATGATGCGGGTACCCTTGTAGGTCATGCAGATAGTGAATTCATTCTCCACTCACTTGAAGATAGCGTATAACCTTAAGAAGGGGCGTGATTAGAGTTGCCGGACCCCGGGTAAAGATGACATACCAACTGGTATTCATCTATACAATTCATATACACGCATGGACTGCCGCGGTAATGTGGCAGCTCTAAACCCTTGGAGGTGGATGAACATGATTAAAGTGGTGACATCGGAAGAAAGGCACACGTCGGATCGAGGTTGGATACACAGTGAATTCAGCTTTTCCTTTGCGGATTATGATGATCCAAGCAACGCCCATTTTGGCTGTCTGTTGGCTCATAATGAAAACACGCTGATGCCGCAAGAAGGCTTTAAGAAACATCCACATCATGATCTTGAACTTGTTAGTTATGTCATATCAGGTACACTCAAACATACGGATAGTATGGGAACAGAACAATTGCTTGAACCGGGTACGGTCCAGGTGATGAGTGCGGGTACGGGAGTGGAACACTCTGAAACCAATCCGTCAGCGGATGAACCGGTACGTTTCCTTCAGATGTGGTTCTTGCCATCGGAGCGTATGCTGAAACCATCTTATGCGAATCGGAGAATAGAGAGGCAGGAGCATTTGAATCGTCTATGTCCGATTGTATCCGGGCAAGGGGGCGAGGAAAGCGAAGGCGCATTGTCTATTTCCCAGGATGTCACCTGTTACTTGTCGCATTTGGAGTCCGGGAAAAAGTTGGTGTACCCGCAACACGAAGATCGACGGACACATCTTTTTCTGATCAGTGGCCATGTAGAGATTCATTGTTCAGATGGCAACTTCAACCTCAAGCCGGGGGATGCCGCACGAATTCGCAAAAGCTGTGATCTGCAGATCACGAGCACAGACAGCGAACCTGCCGAATTTGTTTTGGTTGACCTGCCTTAAGGATGGGATGTATTCCGTAAAAGATAGTCTGGAAATATAAATATGTGGAAAAGGACCTGTTCCCACGGTGATGTGGAAACAGGTCCTTTTTAGGCTTGCTTTTGAAAGGACTTCATAGAAGTCGCAAATGATCAAAAGCAACACTTTGCTAAGATTTACGAAGATTACCCAGTTCCGAAGCGACAGCTTCCACTTCAGAGATACTGAGATGTTCCTTGCTCAAAATCATTTCATACAGGTCAAACAGATCTTCATATTTCTCAAGTGGGAATGAAGAAGCTTGCATGGCGGCACCGCTTGCCATACGAAGTTTGGTTTTGATCGCTTCAATCATATATTCCATATTGGCTGCTGTTGCTTGTGTTAAATCCATCGTTAAGTTCATCCCTTCCGTATCGGAAACTCTTGTTATTGTATCATGATTGGAAGCGCTCAGGCTAATGCTTTTGCGGGGAAACCAAGCATCGGTTACAATGATGGATACAACAACAGGGTTTCATGGAAACTTAAGTGTACTGGAGGGAATACAGCTTGGCAGTGTATAAGCGAGAAATGGTTCGCCATCAGGGAAGGGAAGTCCGCAAAGGCGTGCCCGCAGAGAGTCTGGTATTATTTTTCAAAAACATCGTTCAACTTCATTCTCCAGCTGAAATCACGTTTGTCTGCATTGGTACGGATCGTTCCACCGGGGATGCTCTGGGTCCACTGACAGGAAGTTTACTGCAAGAGAGTGGAATGGAGAACGTGATTGGCACGCTGTCTTCCCCTTGTGATGCAGATACGCTGGAAAAGAAATTGGCACTAATTCCTGCACACCATGCCATCATAGCGATTGATGCATGTCTGGGTCCAAAGCATGCGGTAGGTACATACTATCTCTCGAATAACCCACTCATTCCGGCCCAATCGGTTGGAGGCAAGCTACCTCCTGTTGGACAATACAGTGTAGCAGCGGTGGTTAATGCGAATGGACCAAGGCCCTATTCCATTTTGCAGATGACCTCGCTTCACCTGGTCATGGGGATGTCCCGAACGATTGCAGACGCCGCAATTGAAGCATGGAAATGGAGACAAACGTTTCATTCATGATATGTAGGCTTAATAATATACAACCTGAATTATATCATTCGCGCAGAGAGAGGGATTTATATGGAAAAAGTGATGTGTGATGGAACGACGATTTGTTATGCCGAACAAGGTAAGGGAGAAGCACTCATTTTGCTCCACGGATACTGTGGCAGTTCATCGTATTGGGATGAGGTCGTACCTGAACTGGCACGTAGCTATCGCTGTATCGTACCTGATCTGCGTGGACACGGAAAAACAGATGCACCTGTAGGAAGTTATACCATCGAACAGATGGGCAACGATGTATTACAGTTGATGGATGAGTTGAATGTGGAAAAAGCGGTCCTTCTGGGACACTCGATGGGGGGATACATTGCGCTCTCGATTGCACAACGTCACCCGGAGCGTTTGAATGCATTTGGTCTGATTCATTCGACAGCCTATCCGGACAGTGAAGAAGCCAAGGAAAAACGCCTTCGTGCTGTATCCACCATTCAGACCGAAGGTATCGTGAATTTTGTAGATGGACTGGTTCCCGGACTGTTTGCACCGGAACATGTGGAATCGTTATCTAAGCATGTAACACGTGTGAAGGAAATTGGATACCAGACTGCTCCTCAAGGTGCTGTTGGTGCTGCACTTGCTATGCGGGAACGCCCGGATCGCCGTGATGTGTTATCGGCTACACCGTTACCTGTATTGCTGGTTGCAGGAGAGAAGGATGCTGTTATCCCGCCAGAACGTACATTTACAAGTGACAAGCCACATATCGTGCAAGCCGTGATTGCGGGTGCGGGTCATATGAGCATGTATGAAGCTCCTGAAGAGTTAATTCAGGTCATTAAACAATTTATGGCTGGATTATCGAAGTAATTGATGAAGTGATTTATGTTGATTTTATTAAAATATAGTTTGGTTTCTGGATGATTCAACCTCTTGTGGAGGAGGAGTACCCAGTTCCATTTCAACCGAGCCCCTGCCACGTCCCTTTGGGATAGGCAGGGGTTTAGTGTGTTCATGGCCAGAGCAAAGACACGTGTGTCTTGTTTTTGGCTTTTTGTCATGGCATGAATTAAAATAAATATAAAGGAACGATATGAGAACGATTGAATGTATAGGGTCGAAAGATGAGGGGGCATACAGCATGTTCAGAAAAGATTATCTGCTCCGCATGATGGAGGAAATGACTGAAGCAATAGGCAAAGTGTTCACGCTCAAACAGCAGCGTAAGCACACCGAGGCATTGTCTGAACTGGATGAGTTGATGCGCAAGCAGTTTGGGTTGAACTTATCTCTACTGAACTCATTGCCAGCAGAGGATGTTATTGAAATGTTCCGTTTTCGCGGAATGATTGAGGTAGATAATCTGCAGCAAGCCGCGAGGCTGATTGAAGAAGAGGCTTACATTTATCAAGAGAAGGCCAAAGTGGAAGGTATCGATGATCAGGAGAGAATGGACGCAGAGGATGAGGCTGTCATTCGATTGATGAGATCACTTCATTTTTACCTGTATGCATTGAATCATGGGGCTAATCCCAAGTTGTTGGACGCACCGGAACGGGTGGAGGGTGTGTTGGGGCTTACGAAAGAATATGAACTTCCTGCTCGAACTGAAAGACAGCTTGCCCTGTATCGTGAACAACAAGGACGTTACGACCAAGCAGAGAACAGTTGGTACAGATTGCTCCAGCTTGGTGCTGAATTCCCGGTGAGCTACCGAGATGATGTACAGACGTTCTATGAAAGGTTGAGCCAACTCACAGATGAACAGCTGGAGCATGGTGGTTTGCCGCGTACCGAAGTTGAAGAGGGGTTAGCTGAACTAAGTCGTCAAGAGATGAACTCCTAAATATGGATAGGATCAAGGCCTGTTACATGCCTTTACTTGGAGAGGGAACGTAATTGTGGTATGGTAACGGTTGACCAAACCAAACCGAAAGTGAGATGTACCCCGTGGATTCATTGCGAAAGCTTATACAAGACATCTTTGAACAGAATTCGCTGATTACAGCGACCTGGAGCCAGCTGCGCAGACGGGACAATGTCTCGTATACCAAAGTGCAAGTCAAGCCGGTGACACTGAAGAATCAGCTGCATTATCAATTTGCATTTCATTATAACAACAAAGTGCTGCACGAGAATTTGACTCCGGCTGAAGCGGCAGAGCGCATGACTTTGTTATGCGAAGAGACGTTTCGTCAAGGGCTGCTCTGTACGACCGAGGCAGACTATCAAATTTTGATCAGCAAAAAATATAAAGTATCCATTCTGACCAAATCTGCTTCCAAAACTGCAGTGGATCTGTCGCATAATCGCAAGAAGCAATATGTATTGGAGGAGGGAGTGCCCGTATCGTTCCTCGTTGAACTTGGCATTATGAACGAAGAAGGTCGTGTGCTGGCCCGCAAGTATGACAAGTTCAGACAGATCAACCGTTTCCTCGAAATGGTGCAGGATGTCATTCCGCATCTGCCGGAAGGACGTCCACTGACCATCGTTGATTTTGGTTGCGGCAAGTCTTATCTGACATTTGCGTTATATCATTATCTGTCTGTACAACAACGTCGTTCACTCAAGATTATTGGGTTGGACTTGAAGGCAGATGTCATTGAACATTGTAATGACCTGGCTAATCGATTGCATTATGGCGATCTGAAGTTTCTGGTTGGAGACATCGCGGACTACGATGAATTAAATGAAGTGGATATGGTTGTCACACTGCATGCCTGTGATACAGCTACCGATGCTGCTTTGGAGAAGGCAGTTCGTTGGGGGGCTTCTGTTATTCTGTCTGTTCCTTGCTGTCAGCATGAACTGTTTGATCAAGTAGAGGCTTCGGTGATGAATCCGTTATTGTCCCATGGCATCCTCAAGGAACGTTTTTCCGCACTGGCTACGGATGGGATTCGTGCCAAGTTGCTTGATCTGATGGGATACAAGACACAATTGCTTGAATTCATCGATATGGAGAATACGCCTAAAAACATATTGATTCGTGCTGTTCGTGGTCAGGCCGGCGAAGTGACGGAGATGTGGAATGAATACACAGCTTTCCGTGATTTCATTCATGCCGATCCATATTTGGAGCGGGCTTGTGCCGATTTGCTTCCTGGCGATGGCAAGCAGGCCGGCGGGAAATCAAAATCGAGCAAAGAAACCGTTCAAGATTCCGCAAATTGCGACCTTTGCTGAGTGTGCCAATGACAATCAAGGGACATACTGCAATTAGGGTCCCTGGATGTAAAATGATATTCAATGCACATACTTCGTAGCAAGCCACATCATAACTGTCAGATGTATATCAGGCAGAAGGACCCGTTATCGGGATCTTCTGTCTTTTTGTTATGCATACGGAGCGGTGGAAGGAGGGTGGAGATGAAGAATGGGACAATGGATAAGGGAGTTGTAAGGAATACAGAATATGTAGATAACAGGGACTTGTGTAATGGGGACAATACATGTAATAGGGAAGATACATACAACAAAGATGATACGTATAAAAAAGGTGATACACATCAATCAAATGGAGCTATCCAGACCGATGCGTCAGGGAGTTTTTCTCAAAGTTTGAGGTGTAAACGTTATTCAGGATCGGGGTGGACTGTTGGGTTAGGCATACTCTCCATTGTCTTGCTGCTTGCAGGATGTCTGAGTCGGGGACTGTACTATTCGGCTGATCTGTATCCTGTCCTTTTGATCGCAGCAGGAAGCATATTGATCATGTTTTTTCTTTTCCTTGTAGGTATTTGTCCACAGAAGGCGAGTGAACGAATACCCATGTCATTGGTACAGGATCAGGGGAACATCGAACGAATCGTTGAGAATATATTTCGATTTCCGGGAATGTGGCGGGTATTGTGGCCGCTGGGGATGATGACATGTTTTGGGCTACATGCGTGGGCAGGCTCGGTGAGTAAACAGGGCAGCATGGATGAGATGCTGCGATGGAGCCTGCTTGCGATGTTTACTCTGCTCACTGCAATACTGGCTGCGCGCACGGATGGTGCGCGTTGGTTAGCCTGCGGTTGGCAGATGGCAGGCGGCTTGCTTGTGCTAAGCGGCATCCTTGCCGTGTGCGGGATATTGCCGCTGCCCTTCGGGGTAATGCGGACTGCTGACCCCGAGATCAGCTCCGCCGGAGCAAGGCTCGGCGGATTATTGCAGTACCCGAATGCGTACGGTGCCGTTGTTGGCATGTACGCATTGGAGCGGCTGACAGCCGCCGCGCGAGTCATAGCCCGGCCTGTGCCGGCCGGGCGACTCATCGCGGCAGTGCTGCCGCTCATGCCTGCGCAAGCCGCGCTCCTGCTGAGCGAGTCGCGCGGCGCTTGGCTGGCGACCGGCTGCGCCGCGGTCGCCGCCTTTGCTTTGCAGCGGCGCGGTGCCCGCCTGCCGCTGCTGCTGGCCACGGCCGCGCCAATGGCGTGCGCGGCCTGGCTGTACCGCCAGCTGGCTGCTGCTCAGCTGGCGCCTGCACCAGTGCCCGGCCTGCTGGCACTGGCCGGGGCATGGGCAGCTGCGCTGCTCGGCACGCTGCTGCTGTGCCGTCTATGGCACAGCGGCGCCGCCAAGGCTCCGCGCGCCGCTGCCCTGACGGCCATTGTGCTGGCGGGAGCCGCCGCCGCACTGATGGCCGTGGCCTCCACCGCCGATCGCCTTGCGGCGGGTGTCGGCACTGGGGTGTCCCGCCTACAGATGTGGCGGGATGCCCTCCAGCTGTGGACCGAGGCCGCATGGCTCGGCCACGGGGGGGATACATGGCGCAACATGTTCCGCGCCATTCAATCCTCGCCTTATGTTGGAGGCGAGGTTCACAACGGCCTGCTCGATCTCGCCCTGGACACAGGCATGATCGGCATCCTGCTTGTCGCAGGGTGGTTTCTCCTCACCCTGCGAAGCATCTTTCATTTTGCACCGCAGCTCATGCCATCTGTGCTTGTTTTTGGCCTGCATGGGGTGATGGACTTTGACTGGAGCTTCACATTATTTTGGATGCTCTTCATCTGGCTCGGTGCTTGGGCAGTCGCATTGAAGACGGAAACAGAGGGGGTCCAGCGATCCAGCGTAACTGTGAAATACACTCCTATCAGATCCAAATCGGGATCTAAATTGAGATCTAAATCCAGATCTCTTTTCTTGCGATATTTACCAACCCAATCCCACCCATCAGCTATCCCGATGCGTTCCTTCTTTCATATTTTTCAGCGAGTAACTGCTCGGCTAATAAGGGTATCCACAGTGATGATCATCCTTTTCTGGCTTGGTGGAACAGTGTGGGTGACCTCCCGATATGCTGTAGCAGAAGTGCAGTACCGTCAGGCGATGTCTGAACCGGATGGCACTCCAGCACAGAAGGTGCATCTTATGGCTGCTTTTCAATCGAATCCGAATCGACCGGATATCGTGATATCCTTTGCACGATCTCTACTGGGACGAGAAGCAGAGTCACTCCTTATGAGCAGCCTGTCCCATTTCCCGATGCACCCTCAGATTTACATCGAACTGGGACGATTGGCAGCCCAATTCGGCGAAGGACAGCAGGCTGGAGAATATTTTGAACAAGCGATCTCATTGAATCGGTATGATGGCATTAGCCAATCCACGGCTTTGTATTGGATGGAGCAGGCAGCGAGGCGGGAATGGAAGGCAGGATATAGAGATCGAGCCCGACAGACTGCCGCCGCTGGTGTCCGGATGTATGAACGGTATCAACTGCTGGCTGAGGAAGTGGAAGGAGGAGACGTTCATAATGATCGTCGTTTTGTAATGGAAAAACATGCTTCAGGCTATGGAGAGAACCTGCGCAGGCTTGCTTCGGCTTCTTCTCCTCTCTTTACTCCAGAGTTGACCAAACGGAGCCCTTGAATCACTGCTGGATCTTGACGTTTACCCAAGTTATATGATGATGGATGTCAGCGTCCAAAAGTCTGGAAGTCCAAGCTGGCTGCTCCTGGCGGATGGATATACGATTTTCTAAGGAACACAGAACGTCTTATTTGGCTTTCCGCTCCTCCTTTTAAATTCTAAGGAACATCAGACACGTTATTTCCCGAAACTCCTTAACAAAAAAGTTAAAAAGGCCAAAAATCCCGAGATAACGTGTCTCAGATTCTTTAGATTTCTAAAAGTGCTTCAAATCCTTGAATAAGACGCCTCAGATTCGTTACCGCTCGTGGGCTTGAGTATGAAAAATTACTCGGTGTTTTTTGTTCATACTTTCCAGCTCATATTCATACTCACAGCTTATGTTCATGCTCCCCGTGGTGGTCGGCTCCATGCTCTGCTCGATCCGCAAGCCAGAGGACGACCCTGAACTCCGCCCAGAGCGAAGCTTTACATCATAAGTGAGCAATTCCCATTTATGTTGTCTCTATCGCTTGTTCGACGTGAAGGAGGCATTAACATCACACGAGAAGGACTCAGTGCCCTTGCCTGTTCCTAACATGTTCAGATTCGCTTCAGCTTTGCTGCGTCTTTCAGTAGGTTTGAAGAAACAGCTACCTGCCTCATTCCTCCATATCTACAGACGATACCCGCCAAATGCATGCTGAAATGCATCTTTTAATGGTTCAACCTCAACTTCCCACATCACGGCGATCTCTGCACTGACATCCGTGTTCCACCACTCACATAATTTCTTGCGGTTGTCGCGATTCTCCCCAATCCAGAGCAGATTTGTGATCACCTTACCGTAATAATATTCTTCCGCCTGCTTCATCCGTTCGGGAGAGACATATACTTTTAGCCTTTTGGCTGTCCGGTACAATTCCTTGCTGCATGCCCGGCGAATTCCTCTGGCGGAAGGAAGGTTTTGACCAGATTGCGTATGTTTGACCGGCGGAGAACCGGGTATTGACTTGTGTGACATCTTCTCACGCTCCTCTCCCCATACCATATGCGGACTGCTGCGAACGGGACACTATCCCAACCTCGTGAAGTAGCAACGTCCACAGCCCTGTGATAAAATAGGGACGAACATCCATGGTGCGGAGGGGCACCGCCAATCAGGATGGAGAAAGAGGGTTGAGATGGACTTTATTCATAACCTTGTTGGCCAATTGTTCGATTGGATTCAAAGTCTTGGGTACTTTGGAATCATGCTTGGATTAATGTTGGAAGTTATCCCAAGCGAAATTGTGCTGGCGTATGGAGGTTTTCTCGTTTCACAAGGTAATATCAACTTCTTCGGTGCTATGATTTTTGGTACGGTGGGCGGTGTGATTGCCCAGTTATTTATTTACTGGATTGGCCGTTATGGCGGCAGACCTGTGCTTGAACGCTACGGTAAATACATACTCATCCAGAAAAAACACATCGACCATTCCGAGGAGTGGTTCCGCAAGTATGGTACAGGTGTCATTTTCACGGCTCGTTTTGTTCCGGTGGTAAGACATGCAATCTCCATCCCGGCTGGCATCACGAAAATGCACACAGGCAAATTCATCTTGCTTACTACACTCGCTGTTATACCTTGGACTGCATTGTTTATATATTTAGGGATGATTCTTGGAGATCAATGGAAGCATATTGATGAGAAAGCGGCACCATATGTTATGCCTATTTTGCTTGTCGCTCTCGCCCTTATGATTGTTTATGTACTTATTAAATGGATGAATGTTCGTAAAAAGAAAGGAAGTGTCTAGTCATGGGTAAACCCAACTTGTCTCACAAATTCGGTAAAGGTCTTCCACCAAAAGAGTTTATCGAGAGCATGACCAAGAACCAAAGTGAATTCCAGGCCAACTATGATAGCTTTACTTGGTCGAACGAAGAGGATCGTGAGTTCTTTGAGAGCCTGAACCATCGCGATGATCTGCGTGTGTTAATTCTGGCTGCTGACTGGTGCGGGGATGTTGTCCGTAATATTCCGGTTGTGTTCCAGGCGCTTGAAATCTCAGGAATTCCAACAGAAGTTCTGATTATGGAGAACCATCCGGAAGTGATGGATGAGTTCCTGACGATGGGTGGCCGTTCCGTGCCAGTCGTTATTTTTGCAGATACAGGTGGTCATGTGTTAGGTCAGTGGGGACCTCGTCCGCAGCATGTACAGGAAGTCATGATTGAATTCAAACGCCTTAATCCGGATCGTGAAGCAGCAGATTATCAAGAAAATTTGGCTGTAGCGCGTCAAGAGATTGGTAAACGTTATGGGGAAGGAACGGAGTCACATGCGGCCATTATCCGTGAGCTGCGTGAACTGATTTCGGGTTACTAAGCCGATATGCTTAACATTCGTACGTTTACACTAGGCCCGCTTCAGACCAACGCGTATCTTCTACAAGGAGATGATCCGGGCAAAGCCGTCATTATCGATCCAGGCATGAATCCAGGGCCGCTGCTTAAGGCGATCCAAGACTTGGAGATTGAAGCCATTCTCCTCACTCATGCTCACTTTGATCATATGGGCGGGGTAGATGAGATCCGTAAATTGAAGGGATGTCCCGTTTATCTTCACGACTTGGAGAGCGACTGGCTCACCACCCCGAAATTAAATGGATCTTTGAATTGGCCGCAGGCGACACCACCACTATCGACAGATCCGGCTGAATATGCCATGGACGAAGGGCAGAAGCTGAATCTGATTGGTCATACGTTTAAAGTGTTCCATACACCTGGACATTCCCCAGGCAGTGTAAGTTTGCTTTGTGATAACGACCTGTTTGCCGGTGATGTGCTGTTCCGCATGGGTGTAGGCAGAACGGACCTGACAGGAGGGCGTGAACGGGATCTGATTGATTCAATCCAGAACAAGCTTTACACCTTTGCTGATGAGGTTAAAGTATATCCAGGTCATGGTCCCAAAACGACCATTGGTTATGAGAAACAGAACAATCCTTACGTGTCCGCAAGATAATCCGACATGATATGTGAAGAAAGTCTGGACAAGTGACAACTTTTTCATTAGAATAGCAATTAGTTGTTACAAAGCGTTAAGGCATCATCTAACTGAAGCATTACCAAGAAACACCCAACCTCGCGAAGCACGCAGACTGTGGTCTATACCCGGTTTGCGTTCTTTTTTTGTTTTCAGCCCCTTTTTATCGCAGAATTAGCCTTTTTTACGCTACATAGAGATGTAAGATGCGCTTCATCACAAGCCAGTTTGAGACCAATAGCAAGTTAGCAGCAAGTACAGGTTGATTTAGAAAAAAAGAATTTAAGAAAATATTATATAAGTTGAACTAATCATTTACATGATAACGGAGAGGACAGAAAAAACCTGTAAAAGCGAAGCGTTCGCCTTTATCACCGGATTTTCCCTTTAAGAAAAGGGAATCAAAAAATCTGGGGATAACAGCGATTGGAAGGTTATTCTGTCATCGTAGTGTCAGTGTAAATAATCTTTAGTTCAACTTATATAGATCATGAGAGTGGGGAATATCAAAGTGGAGAAACCAAGAGTTATTCCGTTGGGACAGCGTGTCGAGTATCCGATCATTGAAGAAAACCGTCGTATATTGGAAAGTGGGAAAAGAGAAACGGGTACTGAGCAAGCTTTAATACATAACCCTGGCGTGACCAATGAAGTGATGAAGTCTCAGCAGAATGTATGGACAAGCCGTGTTTTAAGAAACGGAGCCCGCAACCAACCGTGGTTCGACAAGCTGCAGAATTATCGGAATCAAGTCTGATTGCCCGGGAAATTGTCGGGTTTTAATTTTTCTAGAAATTTCATTGAACGTTTTTGCAGAGCCTGTCGTATTAACTCCAGATTGAACGGAAAGCAGGTGATTTCATGATAAAGGCAGCTGAGCTGGAAGAGGTACGCAGAGCGGTATCGGGAGACGATAGCGCACTCGCAGCGTTGTTGCAACGTCACTACACGTTTGTGTATAAGTATCTAGTCAAAGTTACGATGGACGCTAACCTCGCAGAAGAGACGGTGCAGGATACGATGATTCGTTGTATGGAAAATATCCATCGATATGACGGCACGTCTGCCTTTTCATCATGGATGATCACCATTGCTACCCGCATCTATATCGATAAGACAAGACGTAAGAAGAGAGAACAGAACTGGCTTGCTCTCATCCGGGATCAGGCCGTACGTCGATTCCGCTGGCAGCTTGAGACTCGGAATGAAGAATGGACAGATGTCATGGATGCGATGACAAGACTGACACCCGAACATCGTGTTGCAGTGCTACTGAAGCATTATTATGGATACGGGTATGACGAGATCGGGGAAATGCTGGGTATTCCTGCGGGAACGGTGAAGTCACGCACAGCTTATGGTCTCCGTCAGTTAAGAAAGGAGCTGGAATAAGGATGAGCAGATCAGATGATGCACAAGAACAAGAAGTTGTAGAACGATTGCAGCAACACATGAAAGTGCTGGATGATGCATTTGAGCCGACAAGTATTCCTTCCTTGGGTTCACTTGAAGCCCAAGTCAGGGAACGGAGACAGATTAGACGTCGAGCCAATTGGATTGAGATGATATGTTTCTGGTTGGTTGGATTGCTTGCCATTACCTTCGGGGCATTATTTTTTGTATCTGCTCCAGCTCTATATTTGGGAATCCAGGCTCTTGGTACAGCAGTTGCGGTGATTTTGGTTGTGATCTGGGCAGGACGGCGCCGGAAGGAGGTTCGTCATGAATAAAATGCATTATTCATTGGATGAGGTTTCTCCACTGTGGCTTACATTGCTTGGCATTTTTCTTCTGGTTCAGGGCACATGGATCTTTCAGGACGCACGCAAACGTGGACGTTTCCCCTGGTTATGGGGATTATGGGGCATCACAGGATTTCCCACGCCGCTCATAATATACTGGTTTGTCGTAATTCGATTACAGCGCAAGCCAGGTGCACGTAATCTGAAATAACATCATTTTAAAAATGGAAAAAAAGATTTTGCACAAATATGTTGTTTAATTCTAGTATTCCTAGACATCGTTATTCTTTTCTAGTAGACTATACAAATAAATATTAATGATAGACTACCAGGAGGTTAGACGATGCTGCGATTAGGAGAGAAGGTTGTCATCGTCGCGGATGCGTTTGAGCAGAATCTTCCTGTGGGGGAATATGGTTTCATCATCGCTTATGACCGGAATCCGGACAATGCGTTCGATTACGTGCTTCGAGTGCCGCAGGTAAACCGGAACTTTTTTGTTCCATCCGGCGACGTCGATCTGGAAGAGGTTCTGCTGAAGCAGGAAGCTGAGCGGGTCGAGCGAGAAGCGTTGATAGATTACGCCCTTGCGACACACAATGAGAAGCTGTTTCATCATCTGATGAACGGAGATTTTCAAGCTGTGGAAGAGGAAGAGGAAACCGCGAACGATGTTATGTCACAGGCGGATTTTATAAAGCAGGTTAATCTGCGTGCATGGATTTAGAATTTTAAGAGTCGGCTGATGCCGGCTCTTTTTTATTTTATAAGTTTGATTTCAGCTTCCCGGAAGCCTGTCAGGTCATTTGCATTGAATTGTCGAACTATCTCACCTATAATGAAAAAAGTTATCTTGAGACTTTAGCCCGTTAAACGAGCGATTCGTTTCAGGTCGTTTCGGGAATCAGAACGAATGAAGGAGGCATCCGCTAATGAGTATTTCGAATAATGACGTTCAGCATGTGGCCAAGCTGGCCCGGCTCAACTTGACTGCTGAAGAAGAACAGACCCTGACAGGTCAGCTGAACGCGATTTTAAAATATGCAGAAAAGCTGAATGAGCTGGATACAGAAGACATCGAGCCCACCACTCACGTTCTGCACGTAAGCAATGTTATGCGTGAAGATGAGACCAAAGAAAGCCTGTCGATTGAACAGGTGATGCGCAATGCACCGGAAGAAGAAGACGGGCAGTTTAAAGTGCCTGCAGTAATGGAATAACGGATAACCGGAAGGAGGACAAAAACTGTGAGTTTATTTGAACAATCGTTGCCTGAGTTACATAACAAGCTGCATGCCAAAGAACTGTCGGTCAGCGATCTGGTGGATCAGGCGTATCAGAACATTGGCGCGCATGACGATAAAGTTAAGGCATATTTGGCTCTGGATGAAGAACAAGCACGCGCTCGTGCACGTCAACTGGACGACCGTCTTGTTAGCGGCGAGGAGAAAGGTTTGCTTTTTGGTCTGCCTGTAGGTATTAAGGATAACATCGTTACGAACGGACTGCGCACGACGTGTGGTAGCCAATTCCTTCGTAATTTCGACCCGGTGTATGACGCGACAGTTGTCGAGAAATTGAAAGCTGCGGACACCGTAACTATTGGTAAACTCAACATGGACGAATTCGCCATGGGCGGCTCCAATGAGAATTCAAGTTTCTCCCCTGTACGTAATCCATGGGCACTGGATCGTGTTCCAGGAGGTTCCAGCGGTGGTTCTGCAGCGGCTGTGGCTGCGGGAGAAGCGTACTTCACGCTTGGATCAGATACAGGTGGCTCCATCAGACAGCCTGCTTCGTATTGCGGTGTTGTTGGATTGAAGCCAACGTACGGACTTGTTTCCCGCTTTGGATTGGTTGCATTTGCATCATCCCTGGATCAGATTGGTCCTTTGACGAAAAATGTTGAAGATTCTGCTTATGTATTGCAAGCTATTTCCGGATATGACGCCAAAGATTCGACTTCTGCAAAAGTAGAGATCCCGGATTATTTGAGCGGACTGACAGGTGACGTCAAAGGGCTTCGCATTGCTGTTCCGAAGGAATACATCGGTGAAGGCGTCGATCCACAAGTGAAAGAAACGGTTTTGTCTGCATTGAAAGTTCTTGAAGGGCTCGGGGCAACATGGGAAGAAGTATCCCTTCCGCATACCGAATATGCGGTGGCTACGTATTACCTGCTGGCATCTTCAGAGGCTTCTTCCAACTTGGCTCGATTTGATGGTGTACGTTATGGCGTACGTGCAGACAATCCGGATAACTTGCTGGATCTGTACCATCAATCCCGCAGTCAAGGCTTTGGTCCCGAAGTGAAACGACGTATCATGCTTGGAACGTATGCACTCAGCTCGGGTTACTATGATGCCTATTATCTGAAAGCACAGAAGGTACGTACATTGATCAAACAGGATTTCGACAATGTATTTGCCAAATATGATGTGATTATCGGACCAACTGCGCCAACTACGGCGTTCAAACTGGGTTCACAGGTGGATGATCCACTTACGATGTATCTGAACGATATTTTGACGATTCCGGTTAACCTTGCTGGTGTACCTGCTGTTAGCATTCCATGTGGATTCTCGGATGGATTGCCTGTTGGCCTGCAGATTATCGGTAAAGCCTTTGATGAAACCACCGTATTGCGTGTAGCGCATGCGTTTGAACAAAATACAGAATTCCACAAGCAGCGTCCGCAGCTGTAGACTGCCCGGAACGGAGGAATATAGAAATGTCCGCATCTAAATATGAAACGGTCGTTGGACTTGAAGTCCACGTGGAGTTGCATACCAACTCCAAAATTTTCTGTGGCTGCTCCACAGCTTTTGGAGCTCCGCCGAACACGCATACCTGCCCGGTCTGTCTCGGACATCCGGGCGTACTGCCAGTACTGAATCGTCAGGCGGTAGACTACGCCATGAAGGCAGCGATGGCCCTGAATTGTACGATTGCTGATGTCAGCAAGTTTGACCGTAAAAACTACTTTTACCCCGACTCACCAAAAGCTTATCAGATCTCGCAATTTGATCAACCAATCGGTGAGAACGGCTGGATTGATATCGAAGTGAATGGTGAAACGAAACGAATTGGCATCACACGTCTTCACTTGGAAGAAGATGCAGGGAAGCTTACACATATCGATGGCGGATACGCGTCTTTGGTGGACTTCAACCGTGTTGGTACCCCGCTGGTGGAGATTGTATCCGAACCTGAGATTTCTTCTCCGGAAGAAGCGCGTGCGTATCTTGAAAAATTGCGTGCAATCATGCAGTACTGTGATGTATCGGACGTGAAGATGGAAGAAGGTTCACTGCGTTGTGACGCCAACATCAGTTTGCGTCCACATGGACAGGAGAAGCTGGGAACAAGAGCCGAACTGAAAAACATGAACTCCTTCCGTGGTGTTCAGCGTGGTCTCGAATATGAACAATATCGGCAAGCTGAAATTCTGGATGATGGCGGTGAAGTGGTTCAAGAGACACGTCGTTGGGACGAAGCTCAAGGAAAAACACTGTCGATGCGTGGTAAGGAACAGGCGCATGACTACCGTTATTTCCCGGACCCGGATCTCGTGAAGCTGCATATTGATGAAGCCTGGAAAGAGCGCATCAAGGCTACCATACCTGAGCTCCCAGACGAACGTAAAGCTCGTTACACGGCTGATTATGGATTGCCTAGCTATGATGCAGAGGTTATTACTTCATCCAAGGCTATAGCTGATCTTTTCGAAGATAGTCTGAAATACACTCAGGATGCGAAGTCCGTATCCAACTGGATCATGGGCGACTTGCTGGGTTACCTGAATACGAGCAATCTTGAAGTGACTCAAGTTCCACTGACAGGTCAAGGTTTGGGTGAGATGATTGGCCTGCTTGAGAAGGGCACAATCAACAGCAAAATTGCCAAAACGGTATTCAAGGAAATGCTGGAGAGCGGCAAGCTTCCACAGCAGATCGTTGAAGAGAAGGGTCTTGTGCAGATTAGTGATGAAGGCGCCATTCTTGCCATCGTTGAGCAGGTTGTAGCGAATAATCCTCAATCCGTGGAAGACTATAAAGCTGGTAAACAAAAAGCCATTGGCTTCCTTGTTGGTCAGGTTATGAAAGAAAGTAAAGGCAAGGCGAATCCCGCTCTAGCCAACCAACTGCTTGCAGATGTACTGAACCGCTAATCCTTCCGGTGAGGCCGGACAGAAAGAGGCTCGTCCCTGTGACAGCCTCTTTTTGGTATTGATAGATACAAATGCATTTCGGACGGGGGAACGGATATGAACATTCAACCATTGTCACTGCGTGATCTGGAGACGTTGGGACAGTTATGGAGACTACAACATGTAGCTTATCGATTGGAAGCTGAAATCATCGGATTTCAGGAGATTCCTCCTTTGATGGATACGATGGAGACACTTCGGGATTGTGGAGAGAGTTTTTATGGTTGTATCCATGATGACGGAGAACTTATCGGGGCTGTCGCTGTAGCGGAGGAAGAGGAGAATACACTGACCATTACACGAATGATGGTGCACCCGGATCATTTTCGCAAGGGAATTGCGGCATCTTTGATGACGTATGTGTTGGAACAGCATGCGGATCTTCCGCGTTATATCGTCTCCACAGGAACGTTGAATCAACCCGCAGTGAATCTGTACACCAAATTTGGTTTTAATCCCGTGGAAGTCACACAGATTGCACCTGGAGTGGAATTAACGACTTTTCACAAGAATAAACTTTAATAATATTAACAACTTGAGGAGGAATACCGACTTTGGGCGATCCCTGGTTCATTGATGAGTGGCACATTTTATTACGATTATTGCTGGCTATGCTGCTTGGAGGGCTCGTAGGCCTGGAGCGGGAACGGTCCAATCATGCTGCCGGTTTGCGTACCCATATCCTGGTATGTCTTGGCTCTGCACTAATTATGATGTTGTCTGTTTATGGCTTTAAAGATTTTGCTAATGAATTAAATGTAAGGATAGATCCAGCGCGTCTGGCTACTGCTGTAATTACTGGTGTCGGATTCCTGGGAGCAGGGACAATTCTCTTTACGGGAAAATCCATTACGGGACTGACTACAGCTGCTTCAATCTGGGTTGTTGCAGCCATTGGGCTCGCAGCAGGTGCGGGATTCTTTTTTGCATCGATCGTATCCACCGTCCTGGTATTGCTTAATCTCTGGGTATTTAACAAATTAGAGCTGAGGTATTTACGAGGGAACAAGATGCATGTTGTTACACTTCATACGTTGTCAGAACCCGGTTTTCTGGAACAACTGTCTTCATGTATGGAGCAGGAGAAGATCAAGATCCGTAAAATTACTGTGAATGAACAAGACCTGGCATATGCAGAGATGATATCGGTTGAACGCAAAATTGAGATTGTGCTGCATGTCCAGGTACCGCATGATTTCGAAACAGTAGGGCTTGTATCCAAGTTAAGACAGTGGGAACACGTGACCAAGGTGTCGATCGAATAAATGAATTACAACCCTCCAGAGGCCAGTAGTGCCGGAGGGTTTTTGGTCATATCCATATTTCTTCCAGTTACTCTCCTTGCTCTTTAGGGTACTATCTAACCAAATGCATGAAGAGCGGAAGGTCAGATCAGAAGAGAGGAGTATGTTATGAAACGGAGACGTCAATTGAACCAAAAGACCCGTAGAGTTCAGACCAAACCGGTCAGAAATCGGGCTCACAAGTTTATTGCGGGATTACTGAGTGCCATTATTCCTGGCCTGGGTCATATTTATCTGAGATTGTACATGAGAGGTTTGACCTTTATGCTGCTTGTTTTGCTTGATCTGTCAGCAGTATTGTACTTCTCATCCATTGGAATACAAATCAATGTGCCATTGCTCATCTTGCTGGCTTTGTGTATTCCGGTTATTTACTTTTACAATGTATATGATGTGTTGCAATCTGCAGATTGGGTCATGATGCGCAGACGTAGAGCAGTAACCCAGGCAACTTCGGACAAGCCGATAACCAATGAACGTTCTACACGAGATGCAATGATGGTCTGGGAGAGAGGCATATCGTTTGGATTACTTCTGATTGTGGGAGGATCTTTGATGGTACTTTTTTTCCGCAAACCACGTTGGTTTCAAGAGCTTCTCGCCATGTACGGCGGATATTCATTTGCGGTTCTCATGATTGTAGGCGGTTTGCTTCTGTTTGGTCGTGAGTTCTGGGTGATGTTGAACAAGAAAAAAATGTAGTGGAAATGATACGAGGAGGGAACGTGATGAACCGTAAAGTCCGGGTTGGCCGCTATACGGCTGCCGCCTTAATCATAGCGGTCGGTGTGCTGTTGATTTTGGATAAACGGTGGGGAACTGACTATGTATATGAGATGGTGGACTGGTGGCCATTTTTGCTCGTTGTTTTGGGTGTTGAATATATTGTGCTGTTCCTGTGGACACGCAGAAGAAACAAGGTGCAATCGGATAACCCGAGCAATCCTGATGAGCAAATCAAAGTACGTTTCAGACCCGATGCCAAAGGCATTCTAACCTCACTGATTTTGGCAGCTTCCGTATTTATCGTCACCGAGCAGGATCACTACATGCACTTATGGAATAGAGTGAGTCTAAATCTCGGAGCGGCATCCATGGACTACAGTCAAGCGGCAGGATATATGGAGGATAAGGGCACGATTCGTGTACCTGTTCGCATGGATACGTCAGATCTGGTGGTTGAAGGTGTCAACGGAGATATCTCGGTACAACGCGGAGATACGGATGAGATTGAAGTACGGACGGTGATCTGGGTAGATCAGACGACGGAAGTACAGGCAAAGGCCGTTGCAGCAGCCTCTTTTGTAGAGGCCGATGGTACAAAAGTAATTTATATCAAAGCTACAGGCAAGACGTATGGAGACAATGAAAAAACGCAGCCACGGATGAATCTTACCATTACGATCCCGGATGATCGTCGTTTTAATCTGGATATTCGAACTTCCAATGGAGCCATATTATTAAACCGTCCGGAAGCCATTAGTACCATATTGGCCGAAACGGGTAACGGACGTATCCGGATTACCAATGCTGTTGGAGATATCTCAGGGAAAACGTTGAACGGAGATGTCATTGTAGCCAACGCTATTGGTAATGTCGATCTGGACAGTAACCGTGGAGACATGAAGGCTCGCGGTATTTCCGGCGATGTAGATCTTACTACACAAGTGGGAAGTATCAGTATTGCGGACTCCGTTGGTGTATTCACCGCAGAGACACGCAACGGCAATATTACGCTGGATGGAGCCAATCTGGGAATCAAAGCCCAATCGCTTAATGGCAGTATTAACATCGTATCTACCAAAGTCGGAGGAGACTGGGATGTGTACAGTGCTGTGGGAGCCATTAACGTATTACTTCCTGATCGTGGAGACTACAGTCTTGCGGGTTCCAGCAGTTATGGAGATCTAAGTACGGATCTGCCTTTCAAAGTACAGAATAAAACCATAGAAGGCCAGCTCGGTGAGGGTGAATACAGAGTCAAAATCGAAGGAAACAGCGATCTTAGCATTCATCGGAACCCGGCTGTATCTACGCCTGAAACAGTTACACCTGACTCTGAAGATACGGCTGAGAATCTGGAACAGACTACCGAGGACGGACCAAATTCCCAGCAGGATTCTACCGAGGTTCCTTGACTGCCGCGTTGACAATAAACTTGTAATCGCCGTACAATAAATGTACACTGGCAAGATTACACGGCATGAAAGATGGATTGTCGTTCTTAATGGCCGGGAATCAACTCTGAGCGAGGAGACAGTAACTTACTCTTCACCAGAGAATGAAAGGTAAGGCGGTGGGTTTTATGGCAACACGTGTCCAACATGCGTTGGAGCATCTGAAAACGACCGGTGTCCGTATTACACCCCAGCGTCATGCCATATTGAACTATCTGATGGAATCCATGGGGCATCCGACAGCCGATGAAATTTACCGAGCCCTTGAACCCCAATTTCCCAGTATGAGCGTGGCAACGGTATATAATAATTTGAAGATGTTTCTGGAAGCTGGCATGGTCCGGGAATTGACATACGGAGATAATTCAAGTCGCTTCGATGCCAATGTGACGGATCATTATCATGTTATCTGTGATCAATGCGGCAAGATTGAAGACTTCAGCTATCCTTCACTCAAAAGTGTAGAGCTTCAGGCGGAGTCTAGTACAGGATTCGAAGTACACGGTCACCGATTGGAAGTATATGGCGTTTGCAAAAGTTGCAGGGATTAAGAGAGTTGAATTACAATATTAACGTGCAGAATTCAGTATGGATTCTTCACGTTTTTTTTTAGCATTTATGCAAATGCTCATCTTGATAACAACTTATGCGCACATCCTTATGATCAGCATAATTAACGGAGGTAGACGTTTGGGTAGAAAAAGCAGATATACACGTCAGAAGCGACGTTCATTTTGGCCCGGTTTTCTCGGGGCTTGTCTGATCGCCGGGGGGACTTACTGGCTTATAACGAATGTATGGTTGAACCAGACCCATGAAGACCCCGACTGGGTAGGAAGAAGCCAGCCTATTTTTGTAGATGGGCAACTGATGGATGGAGACGCTCTGGGTACAGGAGATCAACTCAAGTTGCCTGTAGATGTGCTGCAAGAAGCAATTGATGCAGGCATACGTTATGAATCAGAATCGGGAGATATCATTATTGCCTCTCCTCAGCGAGTCCTTCATATGAAAGATGGAAGCACACAAGCAGAACTTAATCACAAAGATTATCCCATGACAGTTAAGCCTGAGGTTAAGGACGGAGAAGCCTATATTCCGCTCAAACCTTTGAAAGAAGTATATGGCATAACCGTACAGGAAGATTCAGTAACAGGTGCTGTGCTGCTGATGCGTGGAGGGGACATGATACAGTATGCAGAGATTGATACGTTATCATCCAAAGCGGACAAGACTGTGCCGTTATATAAACGTGGGGGAGAATCCTCACCAATCATTGCCGATATGGAAAAGGATGCAAGGGTACGTGTATGGCAGACGGGTGATAAACAGAGTTTTGTTCAACTCGATAATGGATATGCCGGATATGTAGATAATGATTATATTGTCCTCACCGAGAAAAAGAAGGTGGACTTGCCCAAGTATACGCTGACTGCAGCAGAGAAGAAGTGGCAGAATAAACCGGTAAATCTGGTTTGGGAAGCCGTGTACAATCGTCAGCCTGATGTGGGCTCTATCGGTAAAATGCCAGGTGTAAATGTGGTCAGCCCCACATGGTTTCATATTACGGATGGGCAGGGCACTGTGAAAAGCAAGGGAAACCAAGCTTATGTGAACTGGGCTCACCGTTCGGGTATGGAAGTATGGGGACTCATGGATAACAGCTTTGACCCGGACGTTACAAAAGAAGCTGTAGCTTCTTACGAGACACGCACGCATATTATTGAGCAGATGTTAGAGTATGCACAGACGTATCAACTGGATGGTATTAACATCGACTTTGAGAACGTGTATACAGATGACGGGCCAAACATTACGCAATTTGTGCGCGAGATCAAGGCGATGGCACGTATACATGGATTGATGTTATCGATCGATGTAACACCAAAATCAAACAGTGAGATGTGGTCTGCCTTTCTGGACCGCCGTGCATTAGGTTCTTTTGCAGACTATGTTATTGTGATGGCTTATGATGAACATTGGGCGGCCAGTCCCAAGGCAGGTTCGGTAGCTTCTCTGCCTTGGACCGAGGCTTCCATGAGACGCATACTTGAGGAGGATGAAGTCCCTTCTAACAAGTTGATCATGGCGGTTCCGCTCTATACCCGGATATGGACGGAAGAGAAGAATGATCAGGGTGAGGTTAAAGTATCTTCCAAAGCGGTGGGCATGAATACCATTGTGGAGCTGATCCAAGAGAAGAAACTCAAACCTGAACTGGATCAGGCAAGTGGACAGAACTATGTGGAATATAAGGAAGACGGAGCTACCAAGAAAATATGGATCGAAGATGCCGTGTCCCTTCGGGCGCGTGTGGATTTGATTGCTTCGTTGAAGCTGGGCGGAGTGGCTGCGTGGAATCGGAGTTTTGCTAATGCCTCTGCATGGGAGGTATTGAAGCAGGCTGGTTACCAGAAATAATTTACTTGAACTCTGAGTGTCTGCTTGCTTCAAATTTTCTCATTGGATACCATCATACGTACAGTCTACCGTTTTATTGGTCGTAGAACTTATAACATAATTTCATATCTTAGCTTTTGATAACAGTAATAAGGGCTCACTTATAAGCCAAGTCCAAAAAGGTCCGGTAAACATAATACCGGGCCTTTTTTGTTCTTCAATGAAATTAAGGTAAAACATTTAGCGTTGGTGATCATTTGGTGCTAACCATCGGTGGGGGGAGCTTGTGTAGAAGGCGATTTCAGTTGTTGACTGGTCATATTGGCCTTATTAGGGTCCAGGGTGAGGATGGTATGACAGAACATACAACGATCCGTTTTGCCAAGCATTTTGGTTAACTTCCCGCATTCCGGACAGTCGACTTGTACTGCACTGGTGGAGAGCATACCCGCCCAGAAATAAATGGCTAGACTGGCCATCATGGCAATCAGTCCAATGACGAGTCCTACAGCTGCAAATACTTTGCCTGCATGTCCCCAGAAAACAATCCCGGCTGTTCCCAGTATCATTAGGCCCATACCTAGCATGGTCAGTAGTAATCCCCAAGTGCGAAAAGCATTAATTTTTGCTGATTTAAAAATCATGAAAAATGCTCCTATCGTATGAGTAGTATTGGACCTGGAAAAGAAGGAAACTTCAGTCTGGATGTAGAATTACATTATAACTGACTTGGCGCTTATCTGCCATGAAATGTATGGAGGGAATCGTGGAATTAAAGAACCTTGCTTTTTTGTCCGAACAGTCGGAAGAGACAGGGGCAGTTGGGGCTATCGCTTATTCCCACCCGGTAGAGCGATTCCACGGCTCCCTAATTCAAGATTTCGAATTATTAGTACTTGTTGTTCATAATGATGATCAATTGAAGTCGGCGGTGGGACATTACAGATATGGTGATCTTCGTTATCAGATGATCTATGCGAGCCATCATGAATTAAAGAGTAGTGTAGTTACCGGGAATCATAATAATCTCACCCAGTGTCTGATTGAAGGTGAGATTATCTGGGAAGCGGACAGCACCTTAAGTGATTTGCGAGAAGAACTGTCTGCCTTTGGGGCAGAATTGCGTGAGCAGAAGCTGCTTCATGAATTCACCAGTTTCTTGAGAATGTATGTGGAGGCCAAACGTCATATTCAGGAAGGTCATGTTGTAGACGCCTACTACAATGTATTAGAGGCTCTGGGGAACTGGGCAAGAATTGTATTGATTGAACAGGGGATATACCCGGATCATGCCGTCTGGACACATGTGCAGAATCTGGATCGCGCTTTATGGAAACTATATCAAGAGCTTACCGTGAGCTCGGAGACGCTGGAGCAGCGAGTAGAGCTTGTCCTGCTTGCCTGTGAGTTTTCGGTAATGTCCAAAATGAGTGAATGCTCAGAACTGCTGCTGCGTGTGTTAAGAAGTCGCAAGGAGCCGTGGAGCATGAATGAGCTTGTTCATCACCCGCAGTTAAGATTTGTTCGAGAAGATCTGCCTTTGGTGATACGTAAGCTGGTCTTTCGTTCTATAGTAAAAGAATCGGCAGGATGGCCATCAATCGGAGGAGAGGGCCGGGAGATTCGGTATTGGATTGAGGCATAACCTTCTCCAGAAGCCTGACATTATATTGATCACATAAGGGAGGGGAAACCTTCCTTTTTTGTTTGTTTAATAATTTATAAAAAGATGTTGACTCTCATTCACGATATATGATACATTATATTTCGTTCCTCAAACGAGATTATCGCCAACAAATGATAATTTCTTCAGAGGAAAAGTGAAGAACTAAAGCTTCAAAAAAGAAATTTAAAAAAGTTCTTGACGAAAACAAACGAAATGTGTTACATTATTTAAGTCGCCGCCGAAACTTGGTTGAGACGAAAAAGAAGTAAAACAAATCGTGTTTGATCTTTGAAAACTGAACAACGAGTGAGTAAACATTCTGCTTGCAGAATGAACGCAAAAGTTTGAAACAAGCCTTGGCTTGGATCGACTGGAGCACAAATGAGATTTTTAATCTCGCCAGATTCAAAATGAGCTTATCGCTCTTTTCAATACTTTATTGGAGAGTTTGATCCTGGCTCAGGACGAACGCTGGCGGCATGCCTAATACATGCAAGTCGAGCGGACTTGAAGAGAAGCTTGCTTCTCTGATAGTTAGCGGCGGACGGGTGAGTAACACGTAGGCAACCTGCCCTCAAGTTTGGGACAACTACCGGAAACGGTAGCTAATACCGAATAGTTGTTTTCTTCGCCTGAAGAGAACTGGAAAGACGGAGCAATCTGTCACTTGGGGATGGGCCTGCGGCGCATTAGCTAGTTGGTGGGGTAATGGCTCACCAAGGCGACGATGCGTAGCCGACCTGAGAGGGTGATCGGCCACACTGGGACTGAGACACGGCCCAGACTCCTACGGGAGGCAGCAGTAGGGAATCTTCCGCAATGGGCGAAAGCCTGACGGAGCAATGCCGCGTGAGTGATGAAGGTTTTCGGATCGTAAAGCTCTGTTGCCAGGGAAGAACGCTTGGGAGAGTAACTGCTCTCAAGGTGACGGTACCTGAGAAGAAAGCCCCGGCTAACTACGTGCCAGCAGCCGCGGTAATACGTAGGGGGCAAGCGTTGTCCGGAATTATTGGGCGTAAAGCGCGCGCAGGCGGTCATTTAAGTCTGGTGTTTAATCCCGGGGCTCAACCCCGGATCGCACTGGAAACTGGGTGACTTGAGTGCAGAAGAGGAGAGTGGAATTCCACGTGTAGCGGTGAAATGCGTAGATATGTGGAGGAACACCAGTGGCGAAGGCGACTCTCTGGGCTGTAACTGACGCTGAGGCGCGAAAGCGTGGGGAGCAAACAGGATTAGATACCCTGGTAGTCCACGCCGTAAACGATGAGTGCTAGGTGTTAGGGGTTTCGATACCCTTGGTGCCGAAGTTAACACATTAAGCACTCCGCCTGGGGAGTACGGTCGCAAGACTGAAACTCAAAGGAATTGACGGGGACCCGCACAAGCAGTGGAGTATGTGGTTTAATTCGAAGCAACGCGAAGAACCTTACCAGGTCTTGACATCCCTCTGATCGATGCAGAGATGTATCTTTCCTTCGGGACAGAGGAGACAGGTGGTGCATGGTTGTCGTCAGCTCGTGTCGTGAGATGTTGGGTTAAGTCCCGCAACGAGCGCAACCCTTATATTTAGTTGCCAGCACTTCGGGTGGGCACTCTAGATAGACTGCCGGTGACAAACCGGAGGAAGGTGGGGATGACGTCAAATCATCATGCCCCTTATGACCTGGGCTACACACGTACTACAATGGCCGGTACAACGGGCTGCGAAATCGCGAGATGGAGCCAATCCCAACAAAGCCGGTCTCAGTTCGGATTGCAGGCTGCAACTCGCCTGCATGAAGTCGGAATTGCTAGTAATCGCGGATCAGCATGCCGCGGTGAATACGTTCCCGGGTCTTGTACACACCGCCCGTCACACCACGAGAGTTTATAACACCCGAAGTCGGTGGGGTAACCGCAAGGAGCCAGCCGCCGAAGGTGGGATAGATGATTGGGGTGAAGTCGTAACAAGGTAGCCGTATCGGAAGGTGCGGCTGGATCACCTCCTTTCTATGGAGAATCGTTTCCTGCAACGGAAACATTCAAATATGCAGCTTAGCTGCAAACACTCACTCGTTGCTCAGTTTTGAGAGCTCAAACTCTCAAACAGCTTGCTTTTGCATGGAGCTTGTTCTTTGAAAACTAGATATCGAAACGAAACAAACGCGAATTAGAACATTCCTTTTTAGCTGAACTTGTGTTAAGCAAGTTTCAATAAAAACGGTAGATTGCTGGAGCGAGTGATCGAAATGGAGCGACTTTTGGATTTGGACGTAGTCCAAACCAAGCGGAGCGACAGCTCGAACACGAGCGCAATGGTTAAGCTACTAAGAGCACACGGAGGATGCCTAGGCGCTAGGAGCCGATGAAGGACGTGGCGAACAACGAAACTGCCTCGGGGAGCTGTAAGCAAGCTTTGATCCGGGGGTGTCCGAATGGGGAAACCCAGCTGGGGTAATTTCCAGTTACTCACAACTGAATACATAGGTTGTGTAGAGGCATACCAGGGGAACTGAAACATCTAAGTACCCTGAGGAAGAGAAAACAATAGTGATTCCGTCAGTAGCGGCGAGCGAACGCGGAGAAGCCCAAACCAGAGAGCTTGCTCTTTGGGGTTGTGGGACGTCTCACATGGAGTTACAAAGGAACCGGTTAAGCGAAGAGGTCTGGAAAGGCCCGCCAAAGAAGGTAAAAGCCCTGTAGTTGAAAGTCTGTTCCCTCCGAGACGGATCCCGAGTAGTGCGGGGCACGTGAAACCCCGTATGAATCCGGCAGGACCATCTGCCAAGGCTAAATACTTCCTAGCGACCGATAGTGAAGCAGTACCGTGAGGGAAAGGTGAAAAGCACCCCGGAAGGGGAGTGAAATAGAACCTGAAACCGTGTGCTTACAAAAAGTCAGAGCCCGTTTTAGGGGTGATGGCGTGCCTTTTGTAGAATGAACCGGCGAGTTACGTTCCCGTGCAAGGTTAAGGTGAAGAGCCGGAGCCGCAGCGAAAGCGAGTCTGAATAGGGCGACATAGTACGTGGACGTAGACCCGAAACCGGGTGATCTACCCCTGTCCAGGGTGAAGGTGCGGTAACACGCACTGGAGGCCCGAACCCACGCATGTTGAAAAATGCGGGGATGAGGTGGGGGTAGCGGAGAAATTCCAATCGAACTCGGAGATAGCTGGTTCTCCCCGAAATAGCTTTAGGGCTAGCCTCGGAAAACAGAGTCGTGGAGGTAGAGCACTGATTGGGTGCGGGGCCCGCAAGGGTTACCAAGCTCAGTCAAACTCCGAATGCCATAGACTTACTTCCGGGAGTCAGACAGTGAGTGCTAAGATCCATTGTCAAAAGGGAAACAGCCCAGACCATCAGCTAAGGTCCCCAAGTGTGTGTTAAGTGGGAAAGGATGTGGAGTTGCACAGACAACCAGGATGTTGGCTTAGAAGCAGCCACCATTGAAAGAGTGCGTAATAGCTCACTGGTCGAGTGACTCTGCGCCGAAAATGTAACGGGGCTAAACACACCACCGAAGCTATGGCTTGATGCTTTGCATCAGGGGTAGGGGAGCGTTGTATAAGGGTTGAAGGTGTACCGTAAGGAGCGCTGGACATTATACAAGTGAGAATGCCGGTATGAGTAACGAAAAGATCAGTGAGAATCTGATCCGCCGAAAGCCTAAGGGTTCCTGAGGAAGGCTCGTCCGCTCAGGGTAAGTCGGGACCTAAGGCGAGGCCGAAAGGCGTAGTCGAAGGACAACAGGTCGAAATTCCTGTACCACCGTAAGCCGTTATGAGCAATGGGGGGACGCAGTAGGGTAGTGACGCGGACTGATGGATGTCCGTCTAAGCAGTAAGGCTGATGTGTAGGCAAATCCGCACATTGTAAGGCTGAGCTGTGATGGGGAGCGAAAATTATAGTAGCGAAGGTCATGATCTCACACTGCCAAGAAAAGCCTCTAGCCAGGTGATGGTGCCCGTACCGCAAACCGACACAGGTAGGCGAGAAGAGTATTCTAAGGCGCGCGGAAGAACTCTCGTTAAGGAACTCGGCAAAATGACCCCGTAACTTCGGGAGAAGGGGTGCCCCGGTAGTGTGAATAGCACGAGGGGGCCGCAGTGAAAAGGCCCAAGCGACTGTTTAGCAAAAACACAGGTCTGTGCGAAGCCGTAAGGCGAAGTATACGGGCTGACGCCTGCCCGGTGCTGGAAGGTTAAGGGGAGTGGTTAGGGAGTAATCCCGAAGCTGTGAACCGAAGCCCCAGTAAACGGCGGCCGTAACTATAACGGTCCTAAGGTAGCGAAATTCCTTGTCAGGTAAATTCTGACCCGCACGAATGGCGTAACGACTTGGGCGCTGTCTCAACGAGAGATCCGGTGAAATTTTAATACCTGTGAAGATGCAGGTTACCCGCGACAAGACGGAAAGACCCCATGGAGCTTTACTGCAGCTTGATATTGAATTTGGGTACGATCTGTACAGGATAGGTGGGAGCCTTTGAAGTGTGAGCGCCAGCTTGCATGGAGGCAACGTTGGGATACCACCCTGATCGTATCTAGGTTCTAACCTGGTACCGTAATCCGGTGCGGGGACAGTGTCAGGTGGGCAGTTTGACTGGGGCGGTCGCCTCCTAAAGAGTAACGGAGGCGCCCAAAGGTTCCCTCAGAATGGTTGGAAATCATTCGAAGAGTGCAAAGGCATAAGGGAGCTTGACTGCGAGACCTACAAGTCGAGCAGGGACGAAAGTCGGGCTTAGTGATCCGGTGGTACCGCATGGAAGGGCCATCGCTCAACGGATAAAAGCTACCCTGGGGATAACAGGCTTATCTCCCCCAAGAGTCCACATCGACGGGGAGGTTTGGCACCTCGATGTCGGCTCATCGCATCCTGGGGCTGAAGTAGGTCCCAAGGGTTGGGCTGTTCGCCCATTAAAGCGGTACGCGAGCTGGGTTCAGAACGTCGTGAGACAGTTCGGTCCCTATCTGTCGTGGGCGTAGGAAATTTGAGAGGAGCTGTCCTTAGTACGAGAGGACCGGGATGGACGTACCGCTGGTGTACCAGTTGTTCCGCCAGGAGCACCGCTGGGTAGCTATGTACGGACGGGATAAACGCTGAAAGCATCTAAGCGTGAAGCCCCCCTCAAGATGAGATTTCCCAGTATGTAAGACCCCTTGAAGACGACGAGGTAGATAGGCTGGGGGTGGAAGTGCAGCAATGCATGGAGCTGACCAGTACTAATCGGTCGAGGGCTTATCCAATAGCAAGTTGTAATTCGCATGTTTCGTTTCGAATCTAGTTTTCAGAGAACGATCTCTGAAGCATATTCCCTGATAGCTCAGTTGGTAGAGCACTCGACTGTTAATCGAGTTGTCACAGGTTCGAGCCCTGTTCGGGGAGCCATATGGAGAGGTGTCCGAGCTGGCCGAAGGAGCACGATTGGAAATCGTGTAGGCGTCACAAGCGTCTCGAGGGTTCGAATCCCTCTCTCTCCGCCATAATATTAAGGCCCGTTGGTCAAGGGGTTAAGACACCTCCCTTTCACGGAGGTAACAGGGGTTCGAATCCCCTACGGGTCATAATAACTTCAAAAAAAGAAGTTGATTTTTACAACAAGATTATGGTATGATCATAAATGTGTTGTTCGGAGGCTTAGCTCAGCTGGGAGAGCATCTGCCTTACAAGCAGAGGGTCGGGGGTTCGATCCCCTCAGCCTCCACCATATAAACTTTATAATGACGCGGGGTGGAGCAGCCCGGTAGCTCGTCGGGCTCATAACCCGAAGGCCGCAGGTTCAAATCCTGCCCCCGCAATTATACTTTCCTTTGAGAAAGTGATCTGGAACCGTGGTGTAGTTGGCCTAACATGCCTGCCTGTCACGCAGGAGATCGCGGGTTCGAATCCCGTCGGTTCCGCCATTTAATCTTTACATGAGGCAAACTGTTCACTACATCTGCTGTATGGCACTGATGCCCTATATAAAGTGTAAGGAATTAAGATTAGACTTTATTATGGCTCGGTAGCTCAGTCGGTAGAGCAGAGGACTGAAAATCCTCGTGTCGGCGGTTCGATTCCGTCCCGAGCCACCATTTTTAAAAACAATTTAATAAGCCGGTGTAGCTCAACTGGTAGAGCAACTGACTTGTAATCAGTAGGTTGGGGGTTCAAGTCCTCTCGCCGGCACCATGTAATCCTGGAGGATTAGCGAAGTGGCCAAACGCATCAGACTGTAAATCTGCTCCCGTACGGGTTCGGTGGTTCGAATCCATCATCCTCCACCAGTTTTTAGGGGCATAGTTTAAAGGTAGAACAACGGTCTCCAAAACCGTTGGTGTGGGTTCAATTCCTGCTGCCCCTGCCAATTAACTTTTTAGAAATTAACCTTTTATGGCGGTCGTGGCGAAGTGGTTAACGCACCGGTTTGTGGATCCGGCATTCGGGGGTTCAATTCCCCTCGATCGCCCCTTTGTTTTTTTATTTTTTATTGGGGATTAGCCAAGCGGTAAGGCAACGGACTTTGACTCCGTCATGCATAGGTTCAAATCCTATATCCCCAGCCATTATGCGGACGTGGCTCAGCGGTAGAGCATCGCCTTGCCAAGGCGAGGGTCGCGGGTTCGATTCCCGTCGTCCGCTCCAAAATATGGCGCCATAGCCAAGTGGTAAGGCACAGCTCTGCAAAAGCTTTATCCCCAGTTCGAATCTGGGTGGCGCCTCCAGCATATGCCGGCGTGGCGGAATGGCAGACGCGCTCGACTCAAAATCGAGTGGGAAACCGTGGAGGTTCGAGTCCTCTCGCCGGTATATTGAATAGCCCTACATGTTGCTTATGCAATGTGTAGGGCTATTTTTATTTTATATGAAACGATTTATGTGCAGTAAGAAAATCTAGAGTAAGAGAAGATGGACGTTAATAAAGATTGACGTATGATTATATTGAGTATATTGTAGATAAGTAAAGTCTTTAATATGGAGGAGTGAAGTAGAGTGACTAATGGAAAAAATGTATCGGATACCGATCTGTTATTTGATCTTTCTGTATGGGAAGAGGCTTGGAAGAATCGTCCGAGAAGTTCAAAATATAAGAAGAAAAGCGCCCCCTTTAATATAGAAGGAGCTTTTGAGCGATGGGCCAGGGATTATCATGCACAGTCGTTCACTGAAGAAGGAAAGCAGCGTTCTGAACGCATTATGGGCTGGATTGAAAACCAGGGTGTGGAATTCTCAGGATTATCCATTTTGGACATTGGAGCGGCCTCAGGCATATTTACCATTCCTTTTGCGGAAAAGGGGGCAAGTGTGACGGCAGTTGAGCCTTCTGAGTTGCTTGTCTCCCTTATGAAAGAGACGATACCTCCAGCTCTGGAATCCAAAATCGAAATCGTAAACGAACGATATGAAGAAATCTCCATTAAGGATAAAGGCTGGGAGAAGAAATATGACTTTGCATTTGCATCCATGTGTTCGGCGATGTCGGATTGGGAAACGATTGAGCAGGCGATCAACTGTGCCCGGAAGTATGTGTATATAAGTACTATGGCGGGACAGAAGGAACACACACTAATGGATGAACTTAAAGATGTACTGGGTGTAACTTCTTCATACAAGGCCGGTGATATGGGGTATATCCAGCAGTTGCTGTATTTGAAGGGTTATTCTTATACGATGATCATTACGAGAGAAGTTAACTCATTTGAAGTACCGGTGGAAGAGATTATCGAGAAGCTGCCAGAATGGCTTAATACGTATGAGTTACCATCGGATGAAGATTCCCTCAGATTGGCTGAGGTTTACATTAGCGATAAGTACAAGGATAGTACGGTGACCTTCTCACGTGGAGGAAGATTTGGTAAAATTCTAATTCAACTTGAACAGCCAAATATGAAAACAGTTCGCACTAAGGATAAGCGATAAATCGTATAGGCTTGTTACGTATACAGGAGTAGGAATCGGGACGGGCAACTTAGTCTTACGTCTGAGATAACGCTAGCAAGCAATGCACCGCCACCACAAGAAGATGCACGTGTGAAACATATGAAGTTAAGATTGCAGAAGTGAAGTTGTAAGTGGAGGGAGCAGGTTATGTGCTCCCTCTTTTTTTGAAGTGAATAATTAATTGACTATACTAAAAAAAATCCTCGGTTACTTGAAGATGTTAAGCTGCTTCATGAGACTGCACATGGGCTAAAGCCAACCTTAATTCAAACATCGAGACAACGAAAAACATAACACATACCTAGTTTTCAGAGAATGATCTCTGAAGCATATTCATTCCCTGATATTTCAGTGGTAGAGCACTTCACGGTTAATCGAGTTGTCACAGGTCCTAGCCCTAGCCTTGTTCGGGGGGCCATATGGAGAGGTATCCGAGCTGGCCGAAGGAGTACGACTTACTATCGTGCTCCTTTTCTAATTTCTGTTCGACACTTCTACTTTTTGCTTACGCTCCCGATACTGGCCGGGGGTGATTCCTTCCCATTTACGGAATGAACGGATAAAGTTTTGCGGATTATTGTACCGAAGTCGTGCTGCGATATCTTTAACGGTTAGATCACTTTCATCCAGCCATTTTTTAGCGATGTTAAATCGGTACTTGGTCAGATATTCACTAAATGCACAGCCTGTCTCTTTGCGGAAGACACTACTTAAGTAGTTGGCATTGTAGTGAAGCTTCAAGGCACATTCCTCAAGCGTCAGATCCTTATCATAATCTTGATGAATCATAGCAATCATTTTCTCAGATATATGCTGATACTGGGCGTACTGTCTCGCTTTAAAAACCTGGATGACGGGCAAGATGACTTGATATTTAAACCAATCCTCAACTTCAGCAGCGTACTGCAAACTATGAAGTTCATGAAACATCGAGCCACGACCTTGGGAGATCTGTCCGAGTCGTATGCCAGATTCCTGAGTCATTTGCAAAATATGTGTGAGTAGCCTCGTAAGAGCCACCTCATACTCCTCGGGTGTAACCTCCATACCAAAGATTACTTCAAGCAGTTGTTTCAGAAGAGCAGAGGCCTGGACTTCATCCGCACTTTGAATAGCTTGGATCAACGAATATTCCAATGATTCCGGGTAGGTCATGGACCAAGTGGGAGTGTAATGATCTATGTTCTCATATTGAAAAATAATTCCTGTTCCCAGCTTCATCCGATGCCTCAATGCTTCTATGGCTTCTGTGTAAGCTTGAGGGATGTGATGTAGAGAGTTGTGCGGCTGGCTGAATCCTATACTGACTTGAAGAGCTAGAATCTCATCAATCTGTTGTTGTAACTGGTCTGTTAATACATATAGCTGTTGTGAAAAAATAAACTGGTCCTGTTCAACGGTCCCAATCACCGTGGCTACCGTATGTTCCAGCACAATGGGAAGCAATTGTTGGTTATGCACAACCGTTTCCTCCAATATATTTTGAATAGCGAACAATAAGAGGTCACGATCACTAGCTCTATATTTTGTATGATTAACAAGATCGGCCTGTAGTGTAATAACAGCAATTTGTTGCCATTCCCGAACCTGATGTGTGTAGCCATATTCATGCAGGGTGTCATGAAGAGTATGAACAGGGATCTTATCCTGGAACAGATTCATCATAAAATGATTGCGAATCTGCAACAGATGCATATTAATTGTGTTCTCTAATTGGGAGTGAGAGGCAGATAATTGTGAGACCCCTGCTCTGATCTGTTCGAACTCATCAGAAAATGGTGGTGATTGCTGAGCCACTGTGTTTCCTTCTTTGGACAGATGGTTGTCACCAAGTTGGGTTAAAAGTTTACGAATCGGGACATGCATTCGCTTGGAGCCGAGCCAGGCGAGTAATAATGAAAGTAAAAGTAAGCAGATACTGATATACAAGGTGTGTAATCCGATATTGATATATTCTTGTGTCAGAATATTGGTAGGTGAGATTAGAACATAAGTCCATCCTTTTAAGGTAGAAGGGCTATACGTCAGGGAGTAATGTGTATCGTCGATCTTAACTTCCCGTTTTTCAAAGCCTGTTGAAAATGTGATGGGTGATAGTTTGGTTATGTTGGCTTCCGTATCCCGATCCTGTAATCCAATGGCAGACAACGGTTGTCCAATGTATACAGGATTGGGATGGACCAAGATACGTTGTTCCCGATTCAAAATGATCAGTCCTGAGGCAGCATTGCTTAAGGAGGCTTCTCCTAGTGTATTTTGCAAAGAACATGCAGGAATTCCCGCAATCAGGGCAGCATCGGAAGACGTATTCAGATTCGGAATAGATCTCGCTAGGGCAATATGATAGATACAGCCTGTACCGGGTGAACGCTCATCATTGCTGAACACCGATGAAGGGGAGAGTTGCCATCCAGAGGTTAGCGTATCCGAAATCAATTCCTTCATGGGAAGAGCCAGTGGAAAATCCGTATTACGATATAATCCGGCATGATCAATAAGCCAATTCTGAGATTGATTCACCAGGGTAATATCCAGCAAAGGTTCCCATGACCTCATATTCTGAAATTCGCTCTGCAACTTGTCGGCAAGTAAAGGTCCGTTCCCTTCTAGTGAAGAAGAAGCAGACAGGGAACGAAGGGTTACTGGAGAGCGAACGGCCTGATCAAGCATATAACTGACTGTAGCGAGTTTGTGCTCTACGTTGGATTGCATTTGTTCCAGCAACTGTCTATTGGCCTGTGTACGATGCAGCTCAGTTTGGTTTGATGAATAGATAAATGCGGCAATTCCCGTTAACAAAATGGGCAGGGTGCTTAACAGGATTCCGAAGATGATCATTTTATGGAGATAGCTGATTGGTCGCACAGTTTCAGTTCCACCCCTGACATTAGAAATAGTAACACTTTCTATTTTAGTAAACGCTTACATATAGAACAATCTAAATTTTGTTTATTTGGATAAATAAGTAATTTATTTGAGGCAAAAGAAATTGGCATTGGATTATTGATATGTACTCCTTTTGAAATGAAAACCTGGGATACAACTTCGATGGATTGTCTCGAATACGGAATAAGGGGAAACGAAAGCGAAGGGTAAACGTAAATAGAGACATGGACATCATTCTGTATACCTGGCGATATCGGGTGAAGTGGAGCCAGAATACGGGTAATAGAAGTATCTTGGAGTGCTATTCAGCTTAGGTGGAACGTTGGTCTTATATAGGGACAGTCAAAGGTCCAACTAGATCCCCGACCTGAGTCTAGGATGAAAAACCGTCCACGGTCTGTTTTGAAAAGTCGCGGAATCCCCTAGAATAAGGACATAAGGTTAAACAAGAAACAAAGAAGCAAAAAAACAAGAAACAAACGAACAAATGACTCAACACATTAAAAGGAACGAATGGAAAGGGCGGTGAACAACAATTATGAGATTAAATAAGGGAAATGGCTGGGCGATTGTATTGATTGCGCTGGGTGCACTACTCCTCTTCGGAAAGTTAACTCCACTTCTTGGACACTTAATGGGTTATCTGATTCCGGTCCTGATGATTGCACTGGGATACTACGGAGTTAAACGAGGGAATGTGATGCTTGGCTGGATTGTTCTCATCATCGGTATCATCTCACTGATGGGTAAACTGGCATGGTTGATCGGACCGATCATCGCGATCGGGTTAATCATCTTTGGTATCTCAATGCTAAGCAATAACCGCAGTCGTCGTGGTCGGTACTAAGCTTTCACGATTATGAAAAGGAGGGACAGAACATAATGAGTGTATTTCGTCGAATGCGGGATATTACCGTAGCCAATCTGAACGAACATTTGGAGCAAAGTCAGGACCCAGTCAAACTGATTGATCAGTTCCTGGTCTCGACCCGCCAAGACATCGGTGAAGCCGAGAAACTTCGTCATCAATATGCAAGCCATACCAGACAAATGAAACAACAAGCCGATCAGGCAGCAGGTATGGTGAACAAACGGGAAGAACAGGCATCCATGGCTCTGAAAGCAGGGGAAGAACATCTTGCTAAGCTGGCCTTGCAGGAGAAAATCCTCCACGAGGAAAAAATGGAACAGTACAATGAATTGTATGCACAAAGTTATGCGGCATTACAGGAGCTGGATGAACAGATCGATCAGCTGAAGGTTGAATATCAGAATGTATACAGCAAACGCCAATATTACTACGCTCGTATGCAGACGATTCAGTTACAACAACGTATGAACCAGAGAGGCAATCACAACGGTCAGAATGTACCCCGTATGTTTAACCGACTGGATGATCAAGTCTCTGATCTCGAATATGAAGCACAAAGTCTCCGCGATATCCGGCGGATGAATCAAGATGGTTCAGGAGTGACTGGCAGCATGTCATCCTCTACGTTGGATAAGGAACTGGAACGCTTAAGACAAAAATTGAACAATGACAGAAAGGAGTAGTCACAATGAGTAAATTATACCGCTCGGCGCGTAATCGAATGCTAACAGGTTTGATCGGTGGCATTTCTGAAAATCTCGGATTGAGTACCACGCTGCTACGTATCATTTTCTTCATCAGTATTTTCGCTACGGGAGGTACATCATTGTTGATCTACTTCATCGCTGCATTGGTGGTACCAAAGGAATCCAATCACGTTGATCCATATGCTTATGATTCCAACGTAAGAGGATACAAGTAAACGAAAGGAGCAAGCACATGAGCAAATTATACCGCTCAACGCGTGACCGGATGTTAACCGGCTTGTGCGGCGGAATTTCCGAAACCATCGGAATGGATTCCACCCTGTTGCGTATCATCTTTGTTATCAGTATCTTCGTAACTGGCGGCACGTCGTTGTTAATATACTTTATTGCAGCACTGGTGGTACCAAAAGAACCGTATCCGCCTTATGATCCATATGGCTACGGTCCGGGCCAAGGCCCTGGTCCTGGCAGAGGATACAACAACTATGATCATCAGCCACCAAGAGGTCCTTTTCAAAATAATCACAACCAACAAGGTCCTGGTAACTTCGGTCCCGGCCCTGGATTCAACGGCAGACCTCAATCTGGTCCCCGTTCTTATGACAACAACGCCTACGGAGCAGGAGCACCGCAAGAAAGTGAACTTGATTCCATGATGAAAGATATCGAGAAAAAAGCACTGAAAAAAGAAGTTGAAGAGCTTCGCCAAAAATTATCTCGTTACGAGAAGGGAGAAAAGTAAAATGGGAGTATTTAAACGGATTAAGGATATGACGAAAGCATCGGTAAATGATATGTTGGATAAAGTAGAGGACCCGATTGTAATGTTGAACCAGTACTTGCGTGATATGGAGGCTGAGATTCATGAGGCAGAGGTAACTGTTGCCAAACAAATGGCAAATGAGCGTCGCATGAAACAACGTTTGGATGAAGCAGAGCGTACTTCGGTACAACGTGAGTCCCAAGCAGAAGCTGCTCTGTCTAACGGTCAGGAAGAAGTGGCACGCAAGTTGTTGGAAGAGAAAATCTACTTTGATCAAAAAATTACGGAGTACAGCGAACTGCATGCACAGGCCGAAGCACAAGCAAAAGATCTGTTGCAACAGTTGCATGATATGAAAGATGAGTTCTACAAAATGCGTAACAAACGTAATGAACTTGTATCCCGTGCACAAATGGCAAAAGCCAAAAAACAAATGTCTTCCATCAACAGCTTGCATTCAATCGAAAGTGGCGGCGCATCACTTGGATTCCACCGCATGGAAGAGAAAATCATGCAGCTGGAAGCTGAAGCTGACGTAGCTCGTGCACCTTATCGCAACACATCATCCACGTACACGAATCCTGTAGATGTGGAAAAACAGTTCAAAGTGGATCAGCAATTACAAGCCCTCAAAAATAAAATGGGCAATGGTTCCAAGAATGAAGCGAACGGAACTTCAAAAGAATAACTGTTCGCTTAGTGGACAATATGATATTCTATAAATCGTGTATAATGTACGGTTGGTAGAACAAAAGTTAAGCCATACAGGACTTCATTGCCTGGTATGGCTTTTCCGTTGAATAAAGAGAGATTAACTTACAGAGGGGGTGCGGCAGGGATGAATCAAAAGAGTAAATGGCTTGCAGTTGTCATTATGATTATTGGCACAATGATGTTATTGAATGACAATATTAACTTCCTGACCGCTGCCGCACTGATTCTGTTAACGGTTGGAATGCTTCAAGTCCGCAATGGGGATACCCGCAAAGGTCATCGGTATCTCGGCATTGGTGCGGCACTGTTATTGCTGGATAATTTAATGATTGTATTTTTGATTGTACTTGCTTCTTTAGCTTACTTTTATTCGAAAAACAAAAAGATTCATCTAGACGAAGGCGTTATGAAGAAACAGAATTTCATGGCTCGTTACTACTGGGATCAATCATCTTGGACGTTACGTAGTATGAGTCTGTGGCATGCCATAGGTGAGGTTAACGCAGATCTATCTCTTTCGATTCCGGAGGAGAAACAAACAATTGTGCTGCTGCAAGGAGTTATGGGTAATGTTCGCCTTACACTACCAGAAGATTATGGTGTGGAGATTGAAGCATCGGTTCTTTTCGGCCGGATTAATCTTCTTGGAGAACAAGATAGCGGCATGATGAACAAATTAGTATGGAGAACGCCTGGATATGAATCCAGTGAACATAAAGCAAAATTTGTCATTTCTTATATTGTTGGCGACCTAAACATCAGCAATCCGTAGTAAAATAGATGAAGAGAAGGAGGAGACCCCGATGAAGACAAAACGACATACCGACATGGTAACCCGAAGTATGGGTGAAGGGATCCTCCTGGTTTTCATTGTGCTTGCTGTTATTTTGTATGTATTGTATACATATGGTTATCTTGCTCCGTTTGCAGGCTGGCGGCATCTGATTCAATCGGGTCTGGCCTTATTGCTGCTTCTGATTGGAATCGGTGCGGTCTTTGGGTTCTATCAGAGTTACCGGGTTAAACGCCGGCTCGAACTGCTGAGGGAAACACTTCTACTGTGGGAGAAGGGCTCTCTATCACGCACTGTACCTGATCTGGGCGATGATGATGTGGGCCGTTTAAGTGAGCAACTCGGACGAATCGGCAAAAAGTGGGAAGATCAGATATCTTCGCTCCAGCGATTGTCTACTCATAATGCACAGCTTGCTGAACAAGCCAGAATTACGGCTATTGTGGAAGAGCGGCAACGTTTGGCACGGGAACTGCATGATGCGGTATCGCAGCAATTGTTCGCGATATCCATGACAGCAACAGCCGTTGGACGGAAGATGGAGAAGGATTTTGAACGTGCTCAGCGGCAGGTGGCTTTGATTGAGGAGATGGCTTCGGTAGCTCAGTCCGAGATGCGTGCGTTACTGTTACATCTGCGGCCAGTCTATCTGGAGGGTAAACATCTTGAACAAGGTCTGCGTGATCTGGTGATGGAACTGAAAACAAAAGTACCCATGGACATTGTGCTCGAAATGGACGAAGACATTGATCTGATCAAAGGCATCGAGAATCATCTGTTTCGAATCGTTCAGGAGGCTATGTCCAATACGTTACGGCATGCAAAAGCGGAAAAAATGGAGATACGGATCCAGCGCCGTACTGATGCGATCCGGGTATTGATTCGTGATGATGGGCAAGGCTTCGATCTGGATGAGAATAAACAAGCTTCCTACGGTCTGGCTAACATGCGTGAACGTGTTACGGAGATTGGCGGGGCCATACAATTTGTAACAGCGCCTGGTAAGGGAACGCGGATTGAGATTACGATACCTTTGATGAACGATGAAAGCGAGGAAGAACATGTCAATGGAACCGGAAGTCGAAACGGAGACGGAAACGTCGATCAAAGTATTGCTCGTGGATGATCATGAGATGGTACGTATTGGTCTTGCAGCGGTACTGGATACCGAAGATGGAATTGAAGTTGTTGGTGAAGCAGGTAGTGGAGAGGAAGGCATTCGGCTTGCACAGGAATATAAGCCTGATGTTGTTCTGATGGACCTGGTTATGGAAGGAATGGATGGCATTGAGGCTACTCGTCAGGTACTTAAAATGTATCCGGAGTGCAAAGTCATCGTATTGACCAGTTACCTGGATGATGAAAAAATGTATCCTGTCATTGAAGCAGGCGCATTCAGTTATCTGTTGAAAACATCAAGAGCCAATGAAGTGGCAGATGCGATTCGCGCAGCCGCTCGCGGGCAATCCGTTCTGGAGTCACAGGTGGCTTCGAAAATGATGAATCGCTTCCGGCAGCCACAGGCAGCAGCTCCTTTGCATGATGAATTGACAGACCGTGAAATGGATGTGCTCCGATTGCTCGCCAAAGGTAAATCGAATCAGGACATCGCTGATGATCTGATCATCGGTATCAAGACGGTCAAATTCCATGTCACGAATTTACTGGCAAAATTGGGCGTAGACGACCGTACACAGGCCGCGATCTATGCTTATAAAAATGGACTTGCAGAGTAATAACAAGAACTATATGCAATAACATAATCAAGCCAAAGAACCGTGCATTAATGTGCGGAAGTTATAGAGAATGGAAAGCTCCGATCTGCCATGCATGTGGCGGGTGGGGCTTTTTTGTTGTGTGCAGAAGAAGTATAGCAAATATGCGAAAGGGGCATGCTGTTGATAGATTCATAGAATGCAAGAAAGAAGCGGGGGATTCGAATGTTAAATCGTTGGATGACAGCAGGTATATTGGCAATAGCAATCATAATTCTTATTGGTGTGACACAGGTATACGCGGAGAAAAACGAATCCAAGGCTGCCCAACTGGAACAGTTAATCGATACTGCTGACAGCGTGATTGATAATGTGGATCGTCTAATTATTAAATGGCAAGGAGAAGGCCGGGGAGAAGCACAAGCACAAGCGGCATTACTGGCCAGTCACTTGGGACTGGAACAACCGGTACGGGTACGCCAGACGGGCCATGATGTGTATCGCAGTGAGATGGTTGTCAATGAGGCTACTGGAGCAGCAGGGATGTTGGTTAATGTCATCGAGACAGGAGATAACGGCTACTACGCCATCGTACAAATTTCAGGGGATGCACACACGGATCGGAAGGCATTAATGACAGTACATGAACAGATCGGTCAACTGCTTGTAGACTCAGGGATGAAGGCAAGCTGGAATATGTCTGTGCAAGGTACAGCAGTTACTGCTACTGAATATGATGCGAGTCAGCAACTGGAACTGATCGAAAAACAGCTGTCCACAAAGGTGGATATCGCCTCCGTTGAACGTTATACAGATGCAGGCACTGCAAGTGTCTCTTATAAGGCGGCTGAGCTGCCCCTATCGATCAAGAGTGGCTCGCACATGTTAAATATGCAACTCGCAGTTCACCAGGTTGGGGAAGAGGTCGATAATCGAATTACAGTTGGGTTTCCGGTGATTACGATTGAATATTAAGGGATGGATTTTTCATGAATTGGGACCCAATATTGAGAATCTTTATCAGAAAAATGAGTTTGAAATAGTGCATCCGTTCAGTTGATATGCTAAAATGGCATCACATCCAAGAAGGAACTTGCTGGTAATTGACAGTTGTATGTCGTGCATATATAACACCATTACATAGCTCGGGGAGAGCGTGAAGGTTATCTTCCCGGAAGAAAGAGGAGCCCATGGTTGAAAAACAATTGCAAGATGAAGTACAGACACCAGGCGCAGTATTTTTCATTTTTGGAGCAACGGGTGATTTGGCCCGCCGGAAGCTGTTTCCGGCTATCTACAGTCTTTACCGCGAAGGCAAGCTTGCCGAAGACTTTGCGGTTATTGGCGTAGCACGTCGTCCGAGGTCCCCAGAAGAATTCCGGGAAGACATCTATGAATCCATTAAGGAGTTCTGCCGTTATGCAGCGGGCGAACCTGATGAGTGGAACACTTTTGTCGAGCATTTTGAATACAAAGCACTGGATATCAATAATGTGGAAGGATTCAAAGAACTGCGTGCGCAGACGGAGCATCTGGAATCAAAGTTTAACACGCCGGGGAATCGGTTGTTCTATCTGGCACTGGCACCTGAGCTGTTTGGCAGTGTCTCGTATAGTTTGCGGGACGGCGGTATGTTGGAAAGTCAGGGGTGGAACCGTTTGGTGATCGAAAAACCATTTGGTTATGATCTGCAATCCGCTGAACATCTGAATGAACAGATTCGTGAGGTGTTCCGTGAAGAGGAAATCTATCGGATTGATCATTATCTGGGCAAGGAGATGGTGCAAAATATCGAAGTGATCCGCTTCGGGAATGCTTTTTTTGAACCGCTCTGGAATAACAAACATATTGCCAACGTTCAGATTACGCTCGGTGAAACAGTAGGCGTGGAAGAACGTGGCGGTTATTATGATCACTCCGGTGCACTGCGTGATATGGGGCAGAATCATATGCTGCAGATGCTGACGATGATTGCGATGGAACCGCCAAGTCGCCTGTTCCCGGAGGATATTCGGGATGAAAAGGTGAAGGTATTACGTTCGTTGCGGGCGTTCACATCGGATGAGGAAGTGAGCAACAACGTTGTGCGGGGACAGTATGCCGAAGGGGAGTACCGTGGCAAGCAGCTTCCCGGTTATCGTCAGGAAGATAAGGTTGATCCGCAGTCGAATACGGAAACTTATTTTGCAGCACGTGTATTCGTGGATAATTTCCGCTGGGCGGGAGTTCCATTCTACATTCGGACAGGCAAGCGTCTTCCGGTGAAAACGACCGAGATCGTAGTGGAGTTCAAGTCGATGCCAAACAACGTGTACCTTGGGAAAAAGTATAAATTGGAGCCGAATCTGCTGGTCATTCGAGTGAATCCGATGGAAGGCATATATATCAAAATCAATGCCAAGAAACCAGGCTCAGATTCCGAGATTCAGCCACTTGCAATGGATTTCTGTCAGAGCTGCATGATTGGAATTAACTCGCCTGAAGCATATGAACGTCTGTTGCACGACGCCGCAGAGGGGGATTCTACGTACTTTACCCGTTGGGATGAAGTGGCAACAGCCTGGTCTTTTGTGGATCGGATCGCAGCAGCCTGGGGACAGAATCAGGGAGAGCTTCATACGTACCCTGCTGGAACATGGGGGCCAGAAGCGACAGATAAGCTGCTGGAGCAGGACGGATTCCACTGGTGGCCAGTGAATGGTCAGGACGAGGACAGCGTGATCTGGCAAGTGAATGGTTAGGGTAAGGGCATTAACAATATACACAAGATGACTGAGCCTGGGGAAATCGCAAATATTGCGGTGTACCCAGGCTTTTTAGCGGGGGAAAGGTAGGTATCCATCATAAGGAAATAAGTAATTTAAATTAAGTTGTTGACAAAAAGTAAGTATGTAACTTATACTCAACACATGAGTTAAAGAGTTACGCAAATGACAAACTTCATTCGGGCAAACGTTTCGGATAAGTTATCATTCATGAGATAAAATGTAAACCAGTTGAAGGGGTTTGCGACACAGAGAATCATGAAGAAAAAAATTTAGCATAATATCTTTAATCTAAGAATACTATTTTGTATATATTGAATGGAGGAAAAGAAAATGATGTTGGATGTAGGATTGTTGTTGATTCGTTTGGTGATTGGATTGTCGTTCATGGCGCACGGGGCACAAAAGCTGTTTGGATGGTTCGGAGGTTACGGGATCAAGGGTACAGGTGGCTGGTTTGAATCGATGGGCATGAAACCAGGTGCATTGGTAGCGTTACTGGCTGGACTCGCTGAATTCGGTGGTGGACTGTTGCTGGCTCTGGGTCTGCTTACACCGGTAGGTGGCATTCTGATTGCATTGACGATGGTTATTGCCATTGTGAAAGTCCATGGAGCGAACGGATACTGGTCCACACAGAACGGATTCGAATATAATCTCGCGATTCTGGTGATTGGTGTAGCGCTGGCCCTGACGGGTGGCGGACAATACGCGCTGGATGCATTGATTTTCTAAACCCGATAAATAAAAATGAATGAGGAGTGCCTGGATGCCATGAAAATGGCTGAAGGGTGCTTTTTTTTGCAAGTGAAAAGAGAATAATCTGCGGTAGTAATCGGTTATTTTCGGTAAAGATTATGGTACAATAGGAGAGTTGGGTTAAGAAGCAGTTCACGGTATACATGAAAGCACAGATTTTGAGGAGGATGAACTCCATTGTAAATGTGTAAAATTAATCTAGTGTGTAAATACCTAGTACGTAAAAACTCGTGTACAATCAACCGGCCTCGCCGGATTGCATAAAGATTGAATGATGGACCGGCCATGCCGGATTAACGTGAATGAACGGACGAAAGGGATTAAACCTATGAGCAAAGCTGCAAATGATATTCTTCAACAGGAAGTGGACAAACGCCGGACGTTTGCCATTATCTCTCACCCGGATGCGGGTAAAACTACATTGACCGAGAAACTGTTGCTGTTCGGGGGCGCGATTCGCCTTGCGGGAACGGTAAAAGCTCGGAAAGCCAGCAAACACGCAACAAGTGACTGGATGGAAATTGAGAAACAACGGGGGATCTCAGTTACCTCTTCCGTAATGCAATTTGATTATCTGGATCATCGCGTCAACATTCTGGATACACCGGGTCACCAGGACTTCAGTGAAGATACGTATCGTACACTGACGGCTGCCGATAGCGCGGTGATGTTGATTGACGTTGCAAAAGGTGTCGAGGCACAAACGATCAAGTTGTTCCAGGTATGTGCGAAGCGTGGCATTCCAATCTTTACGTTTATCAACAAACTCGACCGTGAGGGTAAAAGCCCATTTGACCTGATGGAAGAGCTTGAAAATGTACTGGGTATTCGTTCGGTTCCGATGAACTGGCCTATTGGTACAGGTCGCGAGCTGTGTGGTGTCTATGACCGGATGAAAAATCAGGTGGAATTGTTCCAAGGGGACGATCACTCGACGATTAAAGTACAAAAGGTAGATGGCTACAAAGATCCGATTATCCGTGAGATGGCAGGAGAATACCTGCATGATCAATTGTGTCAGGATCTGGAGTTGCTGGATATTGCGGGCGACCAATTCGACATGGAGAAAGTTCAACGCGGCGAATTGACACCTATTTTCTTCGGTAGTGCGATCAACAATTTCGGCGTACAGACTTTCCTGGAGAACTTCCTGGAACTGGCACCGAAGCCTGAACCACGTCGCAGTACGGCAGGAGAGATTCAGCCAACAAATGAGAAATTCAGCGGTTATGTGTTCAAGATTCAGGCAAACATGAACCCGGCACACCGGGATCGTATTGCGTTCCTGCGTATTGTGTCAGGCAAGTTCCAACGTGGAATGAGTGTGAAGCATACTCGTGTGGGCAAAGAAATCAAGCTGTCACAGCCACAGCAATTCCTGGCACAAGACCGGGATATTGTCGAAGAGGCATATGCTGGCGATATTATCGGTTTGTTCGATCCGGGTATCTTCCGGATTGGTGATTCACTGAGCCAAGGCAGCGAGATTGTCTTTGAGGAGTTGCCAACGTTCTCACCAGAGATTTTCGCCAAAGTTACTGTGAAAAATGCGTTGAAACATAAACAGTACCAAAAGGGAATTGATCAGTTGACGGAGGAAGGAACCATTCAGGTGTTCCAAACGGCAAGTTTCGACGAGACAATCCTCGGCGTAATTGGTCAACTTCAGTTCGAGGTATTTGAATACCGGATGAAAGGCGAGTATGGGGTAGATGTGCAATTGCAGCGTATGCCTTATCAGTTCGCTCGCTGGATCGTGGACGAGAATCTGGACCCAAGCAAATTCCGGATTAACTCTGCACTTGTAAAAGATAAAAAAGGAAATTATGTAGTGCTCTTTGAAAATGAGTATGCAATGAGAACGGCTATGGATAAAAATCCTACAGCTCAATTCCTGGAGACTGCGCCTTAAGTGAAGACAGAAGTATTTCGTGGGAGTTGTTAAAAGATTAGTTGAACGTGACAAGCTCATGTGATGAGATAGAGCTTGTTAAAAATAAGATCCCTCCGCCGATTGGCGGAGGGATCTATTGCTTTTGCTATACACCTTACTTAGAGGCGGGTATGATCCAGCCGAATAAGGGAAAGCTTTCTTTTGCAGACAGAACAAACGTAATGATGGTTACCTTACCCCTCCAATGCTTCGATTAACGAAGCGGTTGAACGGGAATGGTGTGCAGATGCTCCTGCGCGATTTGAATGAGTTCTTCCTGCTTGGCAGGTTCAGTGTTCTTCCAGATCATCTCGAAAATAGCGCCAAGTCCAGGTAATGCAGCTTCCGGTCCATCTACTGAACCTTCAATCATCTCCCGGAGCTGATCATCACTCTTGTCATGAACTTTATGAACAATCGCTTCACGCAGGCTTAATGTAATGGGCATCGCAATTCCCTCCTCGTATATTCGGCTGCTTTAATACTGTTCCCTGGGAAGCGCTAGCGCATTCAAGTTTATCAGGCTTTGTGGTATACTACGAAGGATTATTTACGTTAGCATGGGTATCCGTAATGATGCGTCATGCTGAAGTGCAGCGGGAGGTTAAGACCCTAATGGCCAAGAAACAGTATGCCGTAATTGGGATGGGACGGTTCGGATCAAGTGTTGCCAATGCACTGAGCGGTATGGGATTCGATGTGCTGGCAATTGATGCGGACGAGCAGCGGACTCAGGAGATGTCCAATGTGGTGACCCATGCGGTATCGGCAGATTCAACAGATGAAGAAGCGCTGCGTGCGCTGGGCATACGAAATTTCGACGTTGTCGTTGTGGCAATTGGTGAAGATATACAGGCAAGTATTCTGACAACCCTGATATTGAAAGATATGGGTGTACCGGTGCTGATCGTAAAAGCTCAAAATGAGCTTCATGGTAAGGTATTGCAGAAGATTGGTGCAGATAAAGTCATCTATCCTGAGCGGGATATGGGACTACGCGTAGCCCATCATCTGACCTCGCCTAATATACTGGATTACATCGAGTTATCTGAGGATTACAGCATTCTGGAGATGAGAGCTTCCGAGCAAATGATCGGTAAAAACCTGATGGAATTAAACATCCGTGCACGTTTTGGTTGTAACGTGATGGCGATTCGCAGTGGGAATTCGATGAACATCTCGCCGTATGCGGAGGACCGGATCGAGGCTGGAGATGTGCTGATCATTGTAGGTCACAAGGATCATTTGACGAAAATGGAGCTTGCGTATCCGAAGTGATGGATGCAGATGGGAAGGATGGAAAGATGGATATTGTATCACCGCAAAATACACGTGTAAAAGAATGGGCACAGTTGCTGGAGAAAAAGCATCGTACCCGTCAACATAAATATATCATTGAGGGCATTCATTTGGTCCAGGAAGCATTGCGCGCCGGAGCAGATCTGGAGTGTATCGTGTACGACGGAGAGCAAGGCGTACCTAGCGAACTCGCCGGGCTTGAGAATCCGCTACAGCGTGTGGAGTGGGTTAGTGTATCTCCTGCGGTTATCGCCAAATGTACGGATACGATGACACCACAGCCTGTATTCGCGATTGTACGTAAAGGCAGTGAGCCACTGGAAAGCCTGATCACAGGAGTTCGTGGACTTGTGGTTGTGCTGGATGGGGTGCAGGACCCAGGTAATGTAGGGACAATCATCCGTAGTGCGGATGCAGCTGGAGCTGCTGGGGTTGTACTTGGCGCGGGCTGTGCTGATGTGTATAACCCGAAGACGATTCGTTCGACGATGGGGTCATTGTTTCATTTGCTCATTGTGGAGGGCCAGTTGGAATCCTTGCTTCCCGAAGCGAAGGCTGCGGGCGTGAAGCTGGTAAGTACTTCTTTGCAGGCAGAGCACTCATGTTATAGTTATGATTTTACGCAGTCGGTATGGCTTGTCATTGGTAACGAAGGCAAAGGCATCTCGGATGCTACGGCACGTTTGGTAGATGATGCGATTACGATCCCGATGCAGGGACAAGCTGAGTCACTTAATGCGGCAATGGCGGCAACGATTCTGTTGTTTGAGGCGATGAGACAGCGGATGTTTAACTAACTAATAATTCCTGTCCATTTCCCAATTAACTGTCCCTAACTAAAAAATTGACTTTCCCCCAACCACCAAAGGCTGGAACCTGGTTGCCGCTTTTCCCAACCATTTTTCCAGTCTTTTTGTCTTTGTCTTTGAAGTACCACAGCAGGGATTTTCCATTCAAATCCCGAATAGGTGATATAGTTTCTATCTCTTAAGCTGATGGGCAGGTGTATAATTTGGAAATTAATAATGGAAAAGGAAACAATCACTTTAGGGAATTTATGACTTGGGCAGGGGAAAAGGGCTGGGACATAATGAGTAAATCCGGTTCGCAGTCACATTTAAACAGCAGCGTTACTTCAAGATATAAAGGACTTCCAGATGAATATTTAGAATTTCTAAATGTAGTTGAAAAATGCGTTGCACCGGATGAGCAAACCTGGTTTATTTGTGAGGCTGAGTTCAACAATAGCACGGAGACCGCATTCCAATGTAATGAATTTGAAATGCTTAGTTTGGAGGCAGCAGAGGGTGATTCTATTTGGCAGTCAGACATAACGGCCTGGTGGGATCATCACTTGCCGATCGTAATGTCTGTGGAAGATGGATATTCCTTCTATGCCATTGACTTAACAACTGACAGAGGAGCTATTGTCCGTGGATGTGAGCCTGAATTTGAAGAGGTTGAAAAGGTATCCGATTCGTTTGGAGAATTTCTGGCATGGATGATGTCGAATTCAGATTAGCGTAACTAGGAAAGGTTGATGGTTATACTTGTGGCCATTGGCCTGACAGTAGATTATTCAATGAAAGAAAAATTAGTTCTGCTTAATTTGAAGGATTGAAACGATATAGGAATTCTTAATTTATGATATAAATGGTTTATATAGCTATTCTCATTTAAGTATGTTCCAAGCATATGTTCTACATATAAAATAATTCTTTACTGTTCGTTCTAGAAATGATATGCTAACAGCAAGTTAGTTCTAACTGCTTTTTTTTGCACAATAAAGAACGATCGTTCTCAAAACTGAAATTACACTAATCTAAAGAATATGAGGGAGAGAATATGATGAAATACACCGTAATTACAGGAGCAAGTTCAGGAATTGGATATGAAACAGCATTGGCATTTGCAGCACGGGGCAAAAACTTGATTTTGGTAGCTAGAAGATTGGATAAGCTTGAAGAGCTTAAATCGACTATTCAGGGTATCGATTCTAAAGTGAATGTTGTCGTTCACACAAGCGACCTGTCTGTTACCGCAGAGGCTTACGAACTGTATAACGATTTGAAGGAATATGAAATTGAGACTTGGATTAATAATGCCGGGCTTGGAGAAGGCTCGTTCATTGCTGAACAGAATTTGGATAAAGTGGAGATCATGCTGCGTGTTAACATCGAATCTTTGACCATTCTCTCTACATTGTATGTGCGAGATTATGCAAATGTCGAAGGTACTCAGTTGATTAACGTCTCCTCCGCACTCGGATATGCCATTGCTGTAGGTAGTGTTGCTTATTCTGCATCGAAATACTACGTTAGCGCCTTTACAGAAGGTCTTGCCAAAGAACTGGAACTGAAGGGTGCAAAACTAAAAGCGAAGGTGCTTGCACCAGCGATCACGGAAACAGAGTTTGTACAAAAATCAATTGATGCTGAAGGATTTGATTACAAAGCGAATATGTCCAAATATCACACAGCTAAAGAAATGGCAGGCTTCATGATCGATCTGTATGATCACCACGAAGTGGTTGTAGGCATTGTAGACCAGAACTATGATTTTCAGCTGACAGGCGCAATCTACCCGGTCATTTCAGAATTGAATTAATACAGCAGAATCTAGAGGATACATCTACAAAATCTCAAATAAGAAGAGGAGTACATCCAAATGGAAAAGATATGGAGTAAAACGAAGATTGGCAACATGGAATTGCCTCATCGACTAGCGATGGCACCTATGACACGCAGTAGAGCACAAGAAGATGGTACACCTGGAGAGTTGGCGGCACTTTATTATGCTCAGCGTGCAACGATGGGACTTCTGATTACAGAAGGAACACAGCCTTCTGATGATGGACAGGGTTACTTGTGGTCACCTGGCATTTACACCGATAAGCATATTGAAGGATGGAAAAAGGTAACCGATGCGGTGCATGAAGCTGGCGGATATGTATACATCCAATTAATGCATGCGGGTCGCATGTCACATCCGGACAATACCCCGCATCATCGTCAACCGGTTGCTCCATCTGCAATCGCACCTGGTGTAGAAATGTTTACGGCTACAGGGATGCAGGATATCCCCGTTCCCCGGGAATTGAGTCAGGAGGATATTCAATCGACCATCGCTGATTTCCGAAAGGCAGCAGCCGCAGCGATCGAAGCAGGGGCAGATGGCGTGGAAATTCATGGAGCCAATGGCTATTTGATCAATCAATTTTTAGGAGAAAATTCAAATACACGCACAGATGAGTATGGCGGATCTATTGAAAATCGTGTTCGTTTTGCGATTGAAGTAACCAAAGCCATCGTGGAGGAAATAGGCGCAGAACGAACTGGCTTCCGTATCTCACCAGGGACACCGCTGGGTGGAATTCAAGATGGCGAACAAGGCCCTGAACTCTATCGCTATCTTGTAGAAGAATTGGCTCAATTGGATTTGGCTTACCTTCATGTTATGCATCTTGGAGATGAACAACTGCTCCAAGACATTCGTTCGATCTGGCAAAATCCACTGTTGGTCAATCGGGCTGGAAGAACGTTGGATGATCTTAGTGTAGATCTAGATCGTGGTCTCGCTGATCTGGTACCGGTAGGTGTATGGTCCTTAGCTAATCCGGATTTCGCGGAACGACTTCAACAGGGGGTGCCACTGAATGAAGCAGATCCGACAACATTCTTTGGTTTGGGAAGTAAGGGCTACACAGATTATCCTACGTTGGAAGAATTAAAGTCGCAAGAGGGGCTACACTAGCACAAAGCATGGAGCATGGCGTACAACTGAATACTGTGCGCCATGTTCCTACATAAGTTGAACTAATCATTTACACGATAACAGCGATTGGAGGGTTGTTCTGTCATCGTAGTGTCAGTGTAAATAATCTTTAGTTCAACTTATATAGTCTATAAGCAAAGGAAGAGGATAAATGATGAGAGCAGCTCAAATACAGAAATACTCCAAAAAAATCCAAGTGGAAATCAATGATATTGAGATACCTCAGATTCATAGCCGTGAGGTCCTTGTCAGAGTAAAAGCTGCGGGTGTAAATCCGCTGGATATCTTGAATATGAATGGCAGTGTTCGGATGATTGCCGACTATACGTTACCTTTAACTTTAGGGAATGAATTATCTGGTGTCATTGAAGCTGTCGGTGATGATGTTTCGAATTTTAAAGTAGGGGACTCGGTTTATACCAGGTTGCCACTGAATAAAATTGGTGCTTTTGCTGAATATGCGGCTGTGCATGAGGATGACTTATCCATAATGCCTGAAAATCTGTCTTTTATCGAAGCTGCTGCGGTACCCCTTACTGCCCTGACCGCGTATCAAGCATTGCATGATGTACTCCAAGCTGAGCCGAATAAAAAGCTGTTTATTCCTGGTGGAACGGGTGGATTCGGTGCGATGGCCATCCCGATTGCCAAGTCCATGGGATTAACGGTGATTACAAGTGGCAGTGAAAGGGGCAGAGCACGTAGTTTATCCATTGGAGCAGATCAATTCATTAATTATAAGACTGAGCGTTATGCTGATATCCTGTCCGATATCGATTATGTCATTGACACTTTGGGTGCGGACGAGATCAAAGCTGAACTGAGTATTTTGAAACCACAGGGGAAATTAGTTTCTTTGAAGGCGGGACCCAACTATCGCTTTGCAGTGGACAGTCAATTCCCGTTGTGGAAAAGAGCATTGTTTGGTCTCGTAGGTGCACGCCTGGATTCTTTAGCGCGTAAGAATCAAAATGAATATCGTTTTTTATTTGTGCATTCCAGTGGGATCCAATTGCAAGAAATCACTTCTCTTGTAGAAAAAGAAGACATTAAACCTTCGATCGATTCTACGTATACGTTTGAGGACATTGAAAAGGCATTGATCAAAGTATCAACGGGTCACTCCCAGGGCAAAGTCATTGTTACCTTTTAAAGGCTCGTTAAGATCATGCTTGTGTTATTCAATGTTTGTTTTCTGAACAGGAGGGAAGCCAATGGCGAGAAGCAAAGAGTTTGAAGAGTCTGTTGTACTGGATAAAGCGATGAGACTTTTTTGGGAACAAGGTTACGAGAAGACGTCTATGACGGATCTGGTTAATCATATGGGAATTCATCGTAAAAGCTTGTATGACACATTTGGTGACAAACATACCTTGTTTCTAAAGTCAGTTGATCTGTATGATCACAAAATCAGCTCCGCTCTTGCAGCAGGCGTAAAGCGTTCTAAAACGGCAACGGAAGCACTTCAGTTTATATTTCTTTCTTTAATTCATGGAGAGGAATCTCCAGCATCAGGCTGCTTCATTGTTAATTCGACGGTAGAATTGGCGGCACGTGATGACGATATAAACAACCGATCGATAGAGATGTTTGCCAATACGGAGAAACTAATCAAGGACATTATTGTGTGGGGACAGCAGGAAGGTGAATTCACAACCGAGTACAACGCCGAAGTATTGGCGGAATATCTGCATAATGTAGGCGTTGGGTTAAGGGTGATGGCCAAAACTTCGATGACCAAAGAAAAACTTCTTCGTATCGCGATGCTATCCATGGATCTCATACGGAGGTAGTCTATTTTTTTTACTATTATAGAACGTTCGTTCAAATATTGATGTTCCAGATGAAACACATTTTATAGAAAAGAGAGGCAGGCAACAACATGAGAAAGACAGTTCTAATCACAGGGGTATCGGGTGGGATCGGTAAAGAGTTAGCAGATCGGTTTGCCAAAGGTGGACATCATATTGTGCTGGTAGCACGAAATGAGGGTAAAATACAGGATCTAGCTCAGGAGTATCAGAAAAAGTATGGTATTCAGGCAACGGTTATTGCCAAAGATGTAGCGGCACCTGGGGTACCACAGGAGATTTATCATGAGCTGAAGGAAAAGGGCATTGTTGTTGACTATCTTGTCAACAATGCAGGTTTCGGTCTGTTCGGGACGTTTATGGAAACGGATCTGGAACAAGAAGTTAATATGATTGACGTGAATATCAAGGCTTTAACCGTCATGACCAAGCTATTCTTGCCGGATATGATCCAACGTGGGCAAGGCGGTGTGATGAATGTGGCCTCGTTGGTAGGTTTTTTTCCTGGACCGATGATGTCGGTATATTATGCAACAAAGGCATACGTGCTATCGTTCACTGAGGCTTTGGAGAATGAAGTAAGCGGAACGGGCGTTACGGTAACGGCACTGTGTCCAGGTCTGACATCTACCGGATTTGTGGATCGTTCGGGTATGGGGGTCTCAAAGATGCTGCAAGGCCCGATCATGGAAGCGGGACAGGTAGCGGAAGAAGGGTATCGAGGCTTTTTGGTTGGCAAGACATTAATTATGCCTGGTGCTCGAAATCGATTCATCGCGTTTATGCCGCGGTTGTTGCCGCGTAAGATGATGACTCGCATAATTAGATCCTCACAGGACAAGACAGGACATTAAAACATAAAAAGGAACTGGTCGATTTGATCTTTTATGATTCCCCCCAAGTAACCGTTTCATGGAATGAGGATAATAAGGTAGTTGTTTTGCAATGGAAGAGCTTAGTATGGTGATCCATGAATTGATAACTCCCGTGTGACTCAGAATGGCACCGCTGATAATCGTGATCTCATTCGGAATTGGAATTCCGAAAGGCCCTAATGAGAAGGCAAAATAAAAAATCAGATAACCATACTGATGAAGTAGCTCTAAGATCGTATTACTGATCATTGTTTTGCCTCCTCTCTTGTTGATATAGCAATCTTAATGAAAAAAACTAAGGAATTAATGAGCATATTTCTGAAGAAAATCTAAAGAATACATAAGCAAAGCCAAACAACTTATGTTTAAGAGAAAAAAGCCTTGCCAACGTACTGGCAAGACTTGAACAGGTAGAACTACTCAGAAGCGGTGATCAAGTGATATGAATTTCTGAATATCAAATAAAGTTTGCCTCAAAAAGGAACGTATAAGCTAGCTCGAGTTGATTACCTATATCTTTATCTGTAAGGAAGAGGATGAGCATCAAAGAAGAGCCGAGACGTCATAATGACGACTCAGCTCTTTTTTGATGTCCCTGGGGATCAGACTTCTTTGAAATCAGATTATTGTAGGAAGTAGAACCATCTGAATTTGGTACCAGCAACAATAAACAAAACAATCCATCCCCATAAAAACAACAAACGTAGAGGTCGTGGAATCAGGAGATATTCTGAGTACAATTTGCTGAAAAGTTTCATTACAGTAGTGACCACCCTGCTAAGTTACTCCCTTATTTCCGCTTTCGAAAGAAAAAGAGACGATAAGTTAACCAAGATCCCAATAAGTCTATATACCGTGACGTAGGCCTCGAATTAAATTCTGGATACAGAACCTCTAATTATATCAAAATTAGGTATATTATATCATGATAAACACCAGAGGACCTTTTTGTGTCAGATTCAGCCATACCTACTCATTCAATAAATAAATCGAACGATATGATGCTGGCATGCCAATATATAGTGTAAGGAGGAGGGGGATGGATAATGAGTGAGCAAGATGAGTACATAGAACTTGTAACGTTAATACGGGCGGGGCATGAAGAAGCTTATGGAGAATTATATGAGAAAACAGTGACGAGGATATATCAAACTGTGCGATTTCTCATCAAGGACAAGTCTGATGCGGAGGATGTAGTACAGGAGATTTACATTCAGGCGTATCGATCATTGGCGCGATATGATGCGGAGCGTGCTTTTCGTCCCTGGTTGATGGGGGTGACGATGCGACAGGTTCAGAGTTATCGACGCAAAAGATTGATGCAGTTTCGGTTTGGTAAGCGGATCGAGAAATCTGACGTTGGACTAGAATATGATTTTTCCACTGATCTTGTCAACAAACTGGCAAATCGTCCTCTCCTGGAACAGGTGCGTCGTTTGCCGTACAAGCTGCAGCAGGTGGTTACACTTCATTATTTGAATGAATACACGCAAGAGGAGATTGCTGGCATATTGGAGATTCCGATTGGAACCGTAAAATCGCGCATACATGCGGCGCTGGCGAAGTTAAGACAGAAAGAGAAGATGAATCCAAGATTGCGGGGAAAGGTGGAGGATCTGCATGAAACTCGATGAACAGTTGCGAACAGCCTACCAGGAAGAGACCAAAGACTGGTCCGTTCCTGCGAGAATTAAACATAAAATGATGGATGGTATTCGAAATGATTCACACATCAGAAGAAATCGAAGAAAATGGCTGGTCACTGGGCTATTAGCAGTTGTGCTCGTTATTCCCACCGGAGCCTACGCAGGATACACCTATCTCGCAGACGGAATATATGGTTCGAAGGAGAATATCGCTGTTATGGGGGGAACAGCTGAGGATTATATGAGGTTGGAAGCAAAGCTGCAGACGGCAAAGGCCCATTTCAGCGAAGAAGAATTTGTTCAGTATATGGACTTGCTGAAGCAAATGGGGCAAATGGCCGTGAAGCATGCTGATTCTCAGGGCAATATGCATCCAGAGCAGTGGAGTACAGTAGAGCAAGAACGATATAACCTTCTTGTAGCTGAGCTGGAACCGTTTTTCGAGAAGCTGGAAGCTGTGAGTACTGCTTCACAAAAGGATCCTATGAATGAGCAACAATTCTGGACGGAGCAGTTGGCGCGGGCGGAGGAGATGTTAACTAAAGAGGAGTTTACCGAGTTGAAATCTGTGTATGAACAAATGAAGGCGTATGAAGTGATGGTGGTGGACAAGGATGGAAGTATTCATGATGAACGCTTGTCAGTGGAACAGAAGGATGATTTGAGGCAATTAAGAGAGCGACTTATTCCGTATTTGGAGAAGTTGGGGCTTGATGTGCGGTGAAGCAAGTGAAATCGGTTTGTACGTGAAGAAGCGGAGAAGTGAATTCTTTCGCTTCTTTCTTGTTGTTGTGATCCATTACTTCCTCCCCTGCACCTTCAGCCGATATTGATGTGGTGTAGAGCCTGTGGTAGTACGGAATACTTTGCAAAAGTAGGAGGGGCTCGTCATACCGACACGGTGACCGATTTCGGGAACGGTGAGCGAGGATCGAGTGAGCAGCACACAGGCATGACGGATGCGGGTGGCTTGAGCATAAGCAACGATGGTGGTGCCAGTCGCTTTTTTGAATACATGAGATAGATGATAGGGGGACAGATGAAGAGTATCTGCGATATGCTCCAAACGAAAAGGTTCTTGGTAATGCTGCTCAATCCATTGCATGATTGCTTCGGCATGAGGGTGAAGAACGTTTGCACTGGACGAGAGTACATCTCCGGAGCGGCGTTGCTGCCCGTCCTGCCACAGATAGCGAAGTTGTGCGAGCAGATCCAATAAAAAGAGGCGTGTATCCTCCTCTATTTCGTGAGGAAGCAGACCTGGATACGTATCTGCATATTGTTCCATTCGTTGAACGAGTGGGGATGTGGCAGCAAGTCGGATGGGCTGAATGGGGGATTGCTCTTCCAGCAGATCCTGTATGAAGTCGTGAGTAACGATAAATTGGGGCCAATGTGCCTTCAGTAGATCAAGTTCAACCATGAGTACATTTCGAATGAAAGGCTGCTGTCTGGATACTTGAATCTGGATGTGGTGCAATTGAAAAGGTCGAAAAATCATGAGCATACCGGGTTCAAGGGAGAAAACCTGACCTTCGGTTATCAACTGCCCATATCCTTCGTGAATATAGGTTATCTCCAGCTGCGAATGAGCATGGAACACTTCGCGAGACGTAGTGTTGGATGTACGACGACAGACCAGATTAAATTGTTCTCCCAGAAAGATGGACTTCATGAATGCCTCCCTTATCATGCGCAAGATAGTTTTATTTTAGCACAAGATGAACGCATAAAAGCGCTTTATTATTGTGTATTGTGAAGGGAATAAGGGAGGTATGCAACGATGTTAAAAGTGGCTATTATCGGAGCAGGTGCAATTAGTGGAGCACATATCTCAGCATATATGGCGTTCCCTGAGCGATGTCAGATTGTTGCTGTGGTCGATATCTACGTGGAAAAAGCACAGAAGCGAATTAATGAATATGGTCTGGAAGGTGCACAAGCTGTCACGGATTACACAGAGTTACTTGCCCAAAACATTGATCTGGTATCAGTCTGTACACCACCGTATACGCATGCTCCCATTGCGTGTGATTTCATGCAAGCAGGTGCACATGTGTTGGTTGAAAAACCGATGGCATCTTCCCTGGAGGAAGCGGATCTGATGTTGAGAGCAGCGCAAGCAAGTGGCAAGTTGTTATCCGTAGTAGCACAGAATCGTTTTACGACACCAATGATGAAGTTAAAAGGTGTGCTGGACAGTAAACGGATGGGACCGATTGTACATGTGCAGGTTGATTCGTTCTGGTGGCGGGGCCACAATTATTATGATCTGTGGTGGCGCGGGACATGGGAAAAAGAAGGCGGAGGCTGTACGCTTAATCATGCGGTGCATCATATTGATGCCATGCTCTGGATGATGGGACCTCCAGTGGAGTTACAGGCGATGATGACAAATACGGCACATGATAATGCCGAAGTTGAGGATATATCCATGGCGATGCTTCGCTTCCAGGAAGGGGCGCTTGGCATGATTACCAGTTCCGTCGTACATCACGGAGAGGAGCAACAGTTAATTTTTCAGGGCAAAGAAGCCCGGGTATCTGTACCTTGGAAAGTGGTTGCTTCTACCGCGCGGAATAACGGATTTCCGGAACCGAATCGAGAGTTGGAACACCAGATTCAGAAGCTCGCTGACGAATTACCGGAGATCACTCATGTCGGTCACGCTGGGCAAGTTGAGAATGTGTTAAACGCTATTGAGACAGGATCACCCCTTCTGGTGGATGGCCAAAGTGGTCGGAATACGCTTGAACTGATTGTGGGTATCTATAGGTCGGCAAGTACGGGAGAAAAGGTTGTTTTTCCACTAGGGGCGGAAGACGCGTTTTACACAAGAGAAGGAATTATGCAACATGCCGTACACTTTTATGAAAAAAAGAAGACGGTGGAGAACTTCGAGGATTCGAGTATTACACTCGGGAGCAAGTTGGATTTTTAATGCAAATTTTTAGTGTTTTTTAGACTATTTAATCATTTATTTTGTGATAAGAGCAATATGAAAAACTATAGAACAAGTGGGTGAAATATCCAATAAAACGCTGTTAGATCAATTGATCTGGCAGTTTTTCTGGTTGGCTACATACTTGGAAATTTTCTTGTTTTTCAATACCACTCAATTTAATTGGAAATGAAAAAGGAAATTCAGGATCTGAACTTAACAATGTCTAGGACTGTTGTGAAAATAAAGGACTATATTCTTAGGTACAATTGGTCATAAATAACAAAAATATGTTGTAAAATTGCTGAAATGGGTCTATTATTTAATCTGCTGTTACTTATTTATTCAAATGCTAGGTACTAAGAACCAAATTAGATAAGAATTTGATTATATTTGAAATGGGAAAAATGAATGAAAAATTGGAATTGTGAAATTCATGAAATTACATAATTTTCAAGAAAGTGGGTTAAAGGAACTACATGGGGGATTTTGGGAAGTTAACAATCGGTTCTATGTTGTCTATTAATATTGTTTTATTTATCATTGGATTTTTAATGTACAGGAAATGGCGAAACCCAACATACTTAAAGTTTTTGGGAGCTTTTTCTTTAATGTTATTTGCAAATGCGGGTATGGCTCTGATGCCTCATAAGCTCATGTCTGCATATATGTTTTTCATATCACTCTATGCAACGGGAATGATAATTGCTCAAATCGGGATATTTCGACTTTATTACAACAAACGAACAGACAAACTTTATGTACATTTAGGCGGAACTGCGGTTACTTTGATTACTGCCGCAATGTCTTTGTTCTTACCTGTACAAATGAGTTCCTTTTTAGTGTTTCTCTCTGTAGTAGGTGTGACATTGTACACACTCGTCAAGATTTTTCCGGATGTCGGGCTAAATCCGCAGTATTTTATGGTAACGATCCTTTTTGCAATGCAGCTATTGATGCATCTATCAGGCGCATTTACAGGTTATGAACTATTGGCAGAACTTAGTTTGATTTTGAGTGTTTTTGCTAGCTTCATAGTGTTCACGATGATTTTTGAAAAGATTATTGGGGTTATGCAAGCTGCGACATACACATCAACACGGGATGAAGTAACAGGTTTGTTCACGCAAAAACATTTTATTCATCAAGCTAATCAAGCTTTATCCAAAGGGAAGACAGTAGGGGTATTATACATAGAAATTCAGAATCCAGCCCACATTTCGGAGGAAGAGTCCTTTAAAAGAGCGGGAAGAGCCGTGGGAAGGGCTTTGGAAGGTAGTGGATTTGCTGGACGTTACCAAAGTAATGTCATTGTAGCTCTTATAACAAGTTCTAATTTACCATTAGCAGAGCTGGCTAACTCCATAAGGATGAAAATTGATGTTGAAGCCTCAAGTACTGTACTGATTGGGTATATTGACACTAAGCCTGAATTTACATTGGATGATCATATCCGTGAGGCGAAAGAAGGCGCTGTTCGAACGAAGCAAAGTGGGCTTAATAGAATCTTTGATCTAGACCAAAGTAAAATTTTAGCGGATTAATGGAGGCAACCATAGTGAATGCGGTTATCATTTCCAGTAAAGCTTCTACGCTAGTACATGAAGCTATAGGGAATACAGATGTTAGTTTTGAAAAAGTAGGTCGCTTTGAGAGTGGTCAGTTTATCGAATTTTGCCAAGCTGTAGCTAGAATTAACATCAATGCATTTATAACTGATCTAGACTGCACCGATTCAAATACTTTTCTACGTGGAATTAGTCAATATCGAACAGTGCGTTCAAATACTCGAATTATTGTCATTGCTCTTGATCGTTATGAGGATGACGGAGTCGTTCATGAATTGGCAGATATGGGGATCAACGTTGTTACAACCTCGCCAGGAACGAAGCCAAAGTCCATTATTCCAGCACTGCGCAATTTATTGCCAAATCAAGGTGAGGTAACTGGGAATGGACAAGAGGATTGGGAATCCAATGATTCTGATCTTGAAAAGATAAAGGATCGCATTTATCGCTATACAGCGAAATTAACCTCTGCGGGCAGTTTTGACTCATCAGATGTCATGGATTTGGAACTTCCAGATGTACCGATTCAAGAAAGAATCATTCTTAAAGATCGGATCATCGGAACCATTTTAGTAGCAGTTATGGGAGTTGAATCCAAAGTCGGTTCAACTCATCAGAGTATATTAATTGCAAACTATTTAAAACGTAAAGGCTACTCAGTAGGTTTAGTAGAGGCAAATAGTTCAAGTGACTTTACAAGTATTGAGAACGCATATGAAGGAACACAGGATTTCAAAAGCAATAACATTCACTTCTCTATAGAGGGCGTGGAGTATTATAAGAATAATAACAAATTGGATATTAACCATCTGATTACAGCAGGACATGACTACTTAATTTTAGATATCGGGAGCTTTGAAGAGAGTGACTGGAGTAAAGAGTTCTACAGAGCGAGTGTAAACATTGTGCTGGGTGCGGGTAGCGAGTGGCGACAAGGGAAAATTAGAAGATTTAGAGATTTACATAAAAAAATGGATCAGTCTAATTGGGTTTATTGTGTACCATTTGTTGAAAACCTCAGTATCCAAGATATTCGAAAAGATCTTCCAGGGAATCTTGTTTATCGAATTCCACCACATGCAGATCCCTATAAACACCAAGGAGATACAGACTCGGTATTAAACAAGTTGATGAAAAGCTACATGGGGGACTCTAAGAAGATATCTTCAAAAGCATTATTGTATGGTGTCCTTGGACTGTGCATCGTTATTATTATTGTTTTGATTATATTATTGGTCGTGAATAATTAAGTTTAATCATGTTGGATTGAGAGGAGTTCGTTATGTCTAAGATTCGTTTTAGGCAGAAGCAGTTGCTTCTGTCCGCTTCCATTGGGGGTGCGATCATTTTATTTGTTTGTGTTATCGCTGGCTATTTTATTATTGACTATATTCAAGGGAGATATGTTGAGCGAACACTTCAGATTGAGCAACAACTTCAAGATGCACAGAAGAAGTTGAATGAAGATAAGATGAAAGTGATCGTACTGAATGATGATCATAAGGCCGGAGATTTAATTACAGAAGATGACGTGAGTTCTCTAGTTGTACCAGTTAGTACGGTACCCCAAAATACAGTAGAGCAAGCAGAGATTGTAGGGAAAAGGATTAAGATTGATCTTCAGAAAAACTCTATTATCACCACACCAATGTTGTTTGAAGATGGAATAACACCGAATGACCTTAGAAACCAAGAGTTTAGTCTAGTACAGCTTCCTTTAAAGTTGAAAAAAGATGAATTTGTAGATGTTCGGATTCGTTTTGCAACAGGTCAGGATTACATAGTACTTTCTAAGAAAAAAGTAGAAGATTTAAATAATGGGACGATATGGTACAAAATGACTGAAAAAGAAATTTTGACGATGTCAAGTGCTATTGTAGATGCTTACATCAATGATGCCTCTATCTATGCATTAAGTTATGTAGATCCTTACATGCAAGATGGTGCAATCATCAACTATCCATCTAACCCTAAAGTATTGGATCTCATTGAATCTAATCCTAATATTATTGGATTGGCAACCACGGCTCTCGAACGACAAGTAAGAGCAAAATTAGAACAAGATCTTCAGTCCATGAGTGATGAAGATAGACAAAAGTATATCAGTGGACGTAATACGACGGAGATGAACTCAAGGGAGTACATTACGGAGACAGAAGGACAAGGGAACGGAACAACATCCCAGCAAGATAATTCTCTGATGAATGAAAATTCAGCGGATATGAATCAGCAAAGCAATACTGGAGATACACCAAATGCAACTTCAGACTCAGGTAGTATTTTCAATGATAGCAATACACGTGAACCTGCACAGTAAATAAGGAGACCAAGATGAAACAAATACTTGTTATGGGCCACTATGATAAAACGGATTTTATGATGTACCTTGGTAAATTGTTATCAATGGATCATCGGGTTCTGATTGTAGACGCAACGCAAAATAAGGATTACGAGTTCGTATTCCCTAAAATTGATCATTCTCTCACGATGAACACTCATGATCAATTTGATGTTATGGAAGATGTTCACTCGTATGAGGAACTGATGCATAATCTGGAAGAAATGAAATATGATTTTGTACTCATAGATTGTAATGACGAGGCTTCGTTGGTTGATTGGCCAGAAGTGGATTTTGTTTATGTTGTGACTTCCTATGAGAATCCTGTTATTCAGAAAAACGTTAACCTTATTCGCGCGTACTTCCAGGGAGAAAAGTTATCTTCTGTTAACCTTCCAGTAACGAAAGTTATTTATGAGGTTAGTAATCATCTGGACGAAAAATATATGGATAGTCTGCTGGATGAACTACCTTTATTGTGGAAAGAGAGTCTTGTTTATTATCCTGATGAACGTGATCAGACACTGAAGATTATTAATCAATATAAAAATACAGTCATGGTCAAACGTATGTCCAGTTCATACAAGCTAGTCATTAAACAGGCGATAGAGTTCATCCTTGGTTTGGAAACGTCAAAAGTTAACGCATTATGGAAGCGGGCCGAAAGGAGTAATTAACATGGGTAAAATTGCATTATGGGGTATGCAGCATGGATTAGGCGTAACCAGTGCAACCGCTGCTTTGGCTGCATTTATCGGGTTGGAGTATGATGTGAGAACTTTAGTATCTCAGCCGCAGCGGACGGACGGGGATATGGAGCGGTTTTTCAATAAAACAATTAATCAATATAATCGGCAATTTTTTGCCATTGGTGGATTGGGGCTCGACTCATTAGAGCGTGTTGCGAAGAGCAGTAAGCTTGAACGCAATAGTGTTAAAAATTATACGCTAATGGTAGAGCGGAATCGTTTGGACCTTCTTTGGGGAAGTGAACGTCTTAATCGACCACAACAGGGTTCGATCGAAGCTGTGAATATGGTATTTCGTATGGCGGCAGAATACTATGGCATTTCACTTTTGGATGCTAGAAGTGGGCAGGATAACGAGGTCTCTAACAGCCTGATCAGGGATGCAGATTTGGTGGTTATCTGTGTGAATCAAAATATAAGTGTACTAGAAAAATATTTTGACAATCAAAGGAAGCATTGGCCAGAGGTACTTGAAGAAAAGCCACATCTACTTCTTATGACGCAGTATGATCCTATGTCAAAATATAAGATCAAAAATATAGCCAACAAGTACAAGCTCAAAGCTCCTATATTGACAATTCCCTATAATACAAGCTTCAAAGATCATTTAAATGATGGTGACATTAAAGGTTTCTTTGCTAGAAATCGATTTGTCGGCAGCAGTCATGAAAATCATTACTTCATACAGGAAGTTGGCCGTGCTGCAAAAACAATACTGCATGAGATTGGTATTAACACCAAACTGAAGCGAATTGAAAGAGGGAATTAAGATGGGACTGAATTTCACCATTAATTTCCTCGCAATTGTTTTGATCGTAGCTGTTTTAATTGCATATTTATTCTTGAAGCTGAACAGAAAACCTGGTCAGGTTGGAACACGTCAGAAAAATGAAAATGAAGAACGGTTCCAATTTGATTATCTTCTTGAATACGTTAAAACCATGATTAATGAGTACGTAAACAGTAACTTGTTGGATATGGGAATGACAAGCGAGGAATACAATCGTCGTCTGGGAGTTGTAGCTGAGCTAAGAAGTGCCATGAAAAATGCGACTTCAGGTGACATACAAGAGAAGATTTATCTTAAGCAATTTATATCTGATCTTTTGGAACGTAATTATGGTTTTAACGATGATAATATCGATAGAATCATTCCTTTTGAGGATGAAGATCAATTAACACAACAAGATAAATTTGATATTTTGCTTCATTTATATAAAAAGAAGCACGGATTTCAAGGTCTATCTAAGTTAATCGATAAGTATCAATTGGATCAACCAAAAAAAGTTATTGAAGATGGAACGGTAGATTCATATGTAATTACGGGTGATGAGATTGACTCCATTTTTGTCAAAGAAGCACGTGGTGGTTTGGAGTTTGATGATAAGTTAGCTATCGTTGTGCAGCGTGTATACCAGCATTATAAAGGGTTTGGCGTTATTGACGAAATTCGTGATATGTCCATTGATGGCGTATCTGGTGGGGTATCAGGTGTTCCTACCAATATGCAGATTGTGGAAGATGAGATTTCATTACTGCAAGGAATGAAGCAATATAAGTATCCAGGGTACCAGAGCGTATGGATTTTCTTTCGAGGTAAATCTATACATTTATCGTTTTTAAGTTTTGAAACCGACCTAGAATTGAAAAGGGTATGTCAGAACATCTATAAGTATGACAATCCAGGTCAACTAACGGAGACGAACGGTTTTAAAGTAAATGAAATGAAAGATGGATCCAGGGTCGTGGTTGTTCGACCGCCGTTTGCAGAGAGTTGGGCATTTTTTGTTAGGAAGTTTGATCTACCAAATATGAAATTAGATCATCTGATCTCATCCAAAGATGCCGTAAATGCTGAATTAGCTAGAGATATGATTAAGTATCTGATGAAAGGTGCGCAGGTTACTGCATTTACTGGACCTCAGGGTTCAGGAAAGACATCTTTGGTCATGGCCTCAGTTAAATACATATACGCTACGTTAACTTTGAGGATTCAAGAGATGACATTTGAGCTGCATCTAAGAAGACTATATCCACAACGTAACTCACTAGCATTGCGAGAAACCGAGAACATTGCTGGACAAGCTGGACTAGACCTTCAGAAGAAAACGGACGGTTCCGTAAACATTCTGGGGGAGGTCGCTACGGACCCCGTGGCAGCTTGGATGATTCAGATGTCGCAGGTAGCAAGTTTGTTTACGATCTTTACACATCATGCGACCTCTGCACGTGAATTGGTATGGTCTTTGCGGAACTCATTGCTCAAAACCGGTGTGTTCCAGAATGAGCGTATCGCAGAAGAACAGGTAGCAAATGCGGTGCAATGGGATGTTCACATGCGTAAGGAAATGAACGGTAAACGTTACATTGAGCGAATAACTGAGATCACACCTGTTCGATTTGAATCGGATACGTTGGAGCATGAAGAAGTGTTATCTAAAGATGATTCTATTGAGAGCAAGTTGGACGCTTTGGTCAATCTTCAAAGAGAAGTGTACAGAAGAAATAGCGGAAGAGTATGGAATGCACGAAATATCATTGAATACCGTAATGGTGAATACGTTGCTGTGTCTCCAATCTCTCCTGAAAAAATCGAAAAAATGTTGTTTAACATGAACGAGGAAGATCGTGAGAACTTCGGACAGTTTCTGAATGCACACTGGGGGCAGGCTCAATGAATAAGTGGATATGGATTTTTGCCATTGCGGGCGGTGCCCTGCTTATTTCGGGCGGAATACTTCTTTATCTTATTCTCAAAGATCGCAAGCGGAAGAAGAATCGTGAGAATGTATGGCCTTCTTCTAAAAATGTAACAGGAAAAACACCACGACAATTGTTGGTATTTTACCAGAAATCATATCATCAACTGATCAAGGTTCCGATCGTCAAGTCACAGATTCTGAAGATTCGTAAACGTCTGACTGCGATCAACACCTACGATGAGTACTCATTGCGTAAAGAAACGATGCGAATTACGTATTTGACGCTAGGATCTATCATTATTGGACTTATTGTACTGGCAATAATCAGCAAAAGTTGGATGGCATTATTCTTTGGAGCATTAGCAGCTATCGTTATAAACGAACTGTGCATTGATATTTTTGTGAACCGGGTTGAAGATCGTCTGTTAAAACAGTTCTCGAACGTTCTGGAGGATGATCGTCATCATTATCAGGAAGTGCGGATGGTTGATGAGGCCTTGTATCAGGCTGCCCAATCGTCACCACATGACATCAAGCTCCAGACGGAGAGGATTCACGAAGTATTAACATCCAAGGATCCTGCTCGAGAGCTGGAAAAATACTATGCGGTTGCGCCTAACCGTTATTTAAAAGTTTTTTCCGGAGTGTCTCATTTAATTATGGAGTACGGTGACCGCAACGTTCAAAAGGGTTCCATGTATCTGAATGCCATTAATAAATTTGTGCAAGAGATCAGATATGACCTGATGAGAAGGCAAAAATTACGTTACAAATTAGGCGGATTGACCTTACTTGCACTTATTCCAATCCTGCTGTCGTTTCCGTTGCAACGTTGGGCGGAAAACTATTTTCCAATTACGACAGAGTTCTATGACAGCAGAATTGGTTTTTTAGTTCGAATGTTCATATACGCTTCAGCTGTAATCTGTTACTCGCTAATTCGTAAATTATCGGAGAATGATGAAGCCAAATATGTAGCTAAAGGTCCGCGAAAAGAGTGGGAAAAGAAAGCATATTCTTGGTCTTGGGTCAAGTGGATCGTGGATCGTTTGGTCCCATCTCCAAATACGAGGAAGCATCATCGAACCAACATGCTCCTCAAAGAGGCAAACTCTCATCTAACATTGGAATGGTTGTATATTCACCGAATCGTTATCTCTGTCTCCGCGTTTATTGGTGTAATTGTGTTCTCTGTGTTTTTACATTACAACAGCGTACACCATATCTTCAGCAAACCGACGTCAGAAGCAACGAACATTCTTGGATATATGAATGCGGATGAATTGGAACGTGCTAATCAGGTAACGACAATGGACAACCAAATTATCGAAGATCTTCGGACAAATAAAGATTTGACGCGAGAACAGGTTGTTCAGTCCATAGAAACTCATTCAAATGAGCCATTAACAGATGTGGCTATGAATAATACTGTCAATCGGATTATCGGTAAAGTAACTGTTGTGAACAACGAGTATCTGAAATGGTGGGAACTCCTTATCGCTATAGGCTTTGGAGTTACAGGATATCACATCACCATATGGATTTTACAATTTCAGCGTCGGTTACGCGCATTGGAAATGCAAAATGAAGTGGACCAATTCCATGTGTTAATCTCGATTCTGTGTGAATTTGAACGGATCTCTGTGGAGACCGTACTTGAGTGGATGGAACGATACAGTATCATTTTCAGACCAGCGCTACAAAAATGTCTGCTCAATTATGATAGTGGTGCAGAGGAAGCCTTGAAAATGCTGAAATCGGATGCTCCGTTCGATTCGTTTGGTAGAATCGTGAAGCGTCTAATGCAAGCGGTAGATAAGCTTTCGTTACGTGAAGCGTTTGACGATCTGGAGATGGAACAAGAGTACTATGCTGAGCAGAAGAAGGAACGCCTTGAGCGTTTGATTCGAAAGAAAACATCGTATGGCAAGTTATTTGGCTGGACACCAGGTGCACTGCTGATTGCACTATATCTGGTCTTCCCATTCCTTTACATGTCATTCAAACAACTAAGTGATATATCAACACAATTACAAACTATTTAAGAGGGGATTGATTTTTTCATGGAAGAAAATACAGGCGTCGGAATACGGGTCGCAGCGGGGATATTCCTCACCATTATGTTGATTACGATTGTAGTTATTATTACGATCTCGTCGCAGGATGCGGCGAAACAAGGACAGACCAAGATGGCTGCGATTACGACGCAGTTGTCGGATACGGAATATCAGACGTATAGCAATACGACTTTGTCGGGCAGTCAGGTGTTGAATGCAGTGCGACAATATATGAATCAGGAACAATTTGGTGTGCAAGTAATTACAGGAAAACAAAGAAACTCTGAATATGAATATAATAAGAAGGGTCTTTTTTATGGGAATAAATTTGATACTCTAACTGGTGAGATCCCACCATCAAATGAGAAAGAACTTGATCTATCTGGAGCTGAAAATCAAGCTTCGATGGCCTACATTAATCCTAGTGGAAAATTTAAATCCTCTATTGTTAGAGATAAAAATAATATGATTCGTGGGATAATTTTTACCCAAGAATAGTTGTAGAGATGATACTTTACAAGGAGGTCTCCAATGAGCGAAACGATGGAAAAGTTCATACTGGTCGTGGCTGAAATCAGCATTCTGATCGTTGCTTGCATGTTCGCTCTTGGAGGCATTCAGTCTCAGGATGCAGCAGTTAACATTACGCATAAATCTGCAGTAAATGAAGAGCGAAGATTGTTCACAAGTCTTGAAATTACGGAGCAAGTTACCTACACGGGTGCAGAGGTTCTTCAAAGCATAAGACAAATGAAAACCTTGGACGCCAATATCCGTGTAGTTAATAAATACTTCTATAGTTCAGATGATATTGAAAGTATTGATGTATCAGGAGTCGATCTCAGTCGAACCTATGTTGTTTCATATATTCGAGACAGTCAAGGCAAAGTACAAACCATTGTTTTTACATAAAGGGTGAGCTAGTGTGGAAAACTCTTTCTCCAAAATATTAGGCATTTTCATTGCCATCGTGTTGTTATTCTTGTATCCGTTGTACCAACAGGCTCAAAGACAGGATGACTTGTCTCAAATCGTTATCCACTCAGCTGTGACTACATTCGTGGATTCCGCTAGAACCAAGGGGTATATCACTCCTGAGATGTATCTAGAGTTCAACCAAAAGCTCGGAGCTACGGGGAATCAGTATGACATCCAGATGGAACATTTACACAAGAAATATAATCCGGAATATACCGATCCGGCTAATTCGGCTACATTCCGTGATAGTTTCACGACCTACTTCGATGGTCATTATAATCAGGAAATTATGCAGAGGTTGTTTCCCAATAGCCCAGCATCTGATCTGAATCGTAGATATGTCATGGCGGTAGGTGACTTCTTCACCGTGAAAGTGAAAAATGTTAATCGCACCATGGCTACAATCCTTAGTGATGTTTTTACTGGAGGCATCACGGATGGCAACGTTAAGGTCTATGTTCCTTACGGGGGAATGGTAATCAATGAAGATTACTAATCTGGCAATATTGTTTATCTGTATCTTTGTCCCTTTTTATCTAGTCATGGATTTTCGAACAGGAGACCAAAAAACGGCTCAGGCCTTATCTGATCAATATTCAGCTTCACTACATACTGCAGTTCAGGATGCTTCTCAGATGTTAAATATGAATGTACTCCAAGAATATGAGGCGGGTTATCAGTCGAGAAAATTCTTCTTTGCGAATAAAGAGAGAGCGCTGGACACTTTCTTTCGCACACTCTATTTGAATTTTGATGTTGTCAATGACCCTGTTAGACAGGGAGCTCTTGCGGGATATATTCCAGCAGTTGCCGTCATTGATTACGATAGCTATGACTTGTACGCAGTGGATGAGTACAGGGATGCCAATGGAGAGAGGGTATTCAAGCATATGTGGAGACCGAAGAAACCATATTCGTACTCGGACGACAGAGGTAACAGTATTAATTTCACGTTGGACAGTTATGTATATGCGTATGATTCTTACGCAAAGGCTTGGGTTGAAGGGTTCCGTGAAGATTTGGAGGGCACAACCAACATTCCTTTATTAGACAATGCAGCCAATTTTGAAGCGATGCGAAAAAGTGTCATCGTGAAAAGTATTCAACAGGATCTGGCTTATTATATAAACAAACATAATGAGTACGCGACTCGGTACGGAGTCCATTATACCTTTAGCCTTCCACAAATTTCACAGGAAGAATGGATCAACTCTATCGATGACATTGGAATTATGGCATTTATCCAAGGAATTCCGATAGGGGACCAATTCTATAACAACTATGCTCTTGGTGGAGGCCGACTGGTCAAGAAAACAGAGATTAAAGGCGCTGTCGATCTGACAACCGGTATTAAATATTATTACCCTAGTACGTGTTCTTATGGTTATCGGGAAGATGAGACCTTCTCAAGTGAAAGAGATGCAGCAGCAGCAGGTTATTATCCGAAGGGTTGCATGAATCGCTAAAAAATACGTTGAAGAGGAGGCAGACTGAGCATGTCCCATTTTTTCTATAAGAGATCGCCTAGGATTATTAAGGAAACATCGGGAGAGGAAGTGGAAATTTTCTCCCCGCCCTCACTTCCTCAACCACCACAATTGAACATTATCTCGATTATGGTTCCCATCATGGTTACAGTTGCAGGTGGGGCGGCAATGATGACTTTTTACCAAAGTCGGGGGAATGGGCAATTTGTAACCGTACAGATGATTTCCCTCTGTATGATGGTTGTTTCATATTTTGTACCTGTACTGGTTCATTTCCAGAATAAAGCAAAGCATCGTAAGAAAATTAAAGATCGTGAACGTTTATACGACAATCACATTAATGAGAACAGGGAAACGCTGCAGAACTGGAAGAACGAATTGATTTTGAACTGGCACCAAACCCATTTGGATCCACAATTTTGTATCAATATGGTCAAGGAGCGAAGCTCTTCGGTATGGGAGCGAATTCCACAGGATTTTGACTTCTTGAAAGTCCGCGTCGGCATTGGAACCGTGCCAAGTAACTTCGACATTACGATACCTAAGCAAAATGGAGTCGAGAAGGATCCGATGCTTGAAAAAGCGAGGGAAATGACGGAGAAATTCACTACAATTACGAATGCTCCCGCCCTGTTGGACTTGAGTAAATATCGCATTATCGGACTTGTAGGCTACGAAGAAGAACTAAATATGTTCTGTCGTACTGTTGTGACCCAACTTGCGGCACATCATGCACCTGACGAGCTTAAAATGGCCGTATTTATGAATAAGATGCAACGAGAAAATTGGGACTGGATGAGGTGGATTCCGCATGTGTGGAACGACACCCGTTCGGGCAGATATCTGTTCGAAGAACGTGGATATCAACCTCAATTGATGGAGCAATTATTTACGATGTTACAGCGTCGCCAATGGTTGAACAAGGGGGAGAAAGCACTCCCGTTTTACGTGTGTTTCCTGCCGTTCATTGAGATGCTGGAGCATGAGCCTATTCTTTCTTTGATGATGAAGAGCTCGGAGGTCATTGGCGTCTGCAGCATTGTACTTGCACCGAGCAAAGACGTTCTTCCGAAGGAATGTGAACTGGTTATTGATTTGCATTCGGCTGAAGGGGTCATGCGTTCAACGAATGTAACGGGGGGTTCCGCTGGCGATGCTACATATGCCAAGCCTAAGGATGAGATTCCATTTGTACAACCCTTCAAATCAGATCAGATGACACTGGAACAAGCAGATCAATTTGCACGTCAGATTGCTCCGTATCGGATCAAGCGGAATTCTGCGGATGAGATTGTAAATGTACTGACGTTGTTTGAATTATTTGGAATACAGAATATAGAACAGTTTCATGTGGAAAACAATTGGCAGAAGTCACGTTATCCCAATACCCTGCCTTTCCCTGTGGGTGTTAGAGGGGGGAAAAAGCCGGTTCTGCTGAACCTTCATGACAAGATAGAGCGTAAAGGACATGGTCCTCACGGACTTATGGCAGGAACAACCGGTTCAGGTAAAAGTGAAGTTATTCAATCCATTATTGCATCACTTGCGGTTGAATATCATCCCCATGATATGGCTTTTATGCTGATTGACTATAAAGGTGGGGGCATGTCCAACACGTTCCAGGAATTGCCTCACGTTATTGCCACAGTAACGAACCTTGAAGAAGAAGGGTTAATCGAACGGTCTAAGGTTTCCCTTAAATCCGAGCTTAAACGAAGACAGCGGTTATTCATTGCTGCTGGTAATGTACAGCATATTGACGAATATTATCTTACAGAGTGGAAAGATCGGGATCCTCTCCCGCATCTATTCATCGTCATCGATGAGTTTGCCCAACTGAAAAAAGACCAACCGGAGTTCATGAGTGAATTGGTTTCCATTGCGGCTATTGGTCGGACATTGGGTGTGCATCTGCTCTTGGCAACCCAGAAACCAGGCGGCGTTGTAGATGATAAAATCTGGAGTAACTCCCGTTATAAAGTCTGCCTTCGAGTTCAGGACGAAAGTGATAGTCGTGAGATGATCCGAATTCCGGATGCTGCTCATATTACAAACCCGGGTCGTGGTTTTCTACAAGTCGGTAGTAATGAAGTATTTGAATCCGTTCAATTCGCATGGAGCGGTGCTCCGTATCGACCAGATCAGAGTATTACGCAATCTGACCGCAATATGTATGCTTATGAATTAGATGGACGCAAGACCAAGTTAAGTGACCAGCTCGAGTTGCTTCAGGAAACAAAACCTGCTGAAGAAAAGACACTCAGTAAAAAACAATTAAACGTTCTTATTGAGCATATCGCGATGAAAGCAGAACGCGAAGGTATTCAGCGTCTACCAGGTCCTTGGCTGGAGCCATTGCCTAATCATCTGACCTTGGAAGATCTAGCTGTTAGTTCAAGTGAATCAGGTAAAATTTTGAATCCGCAAGTTGGACTTATTGATGATGTAGTGAACCAAAGACAATTTCCACTTCGGATCGATCTCGAATCAGGACATTGGCTAATATATGGTATGCCAGGTACGGGGAAAACAACATTTATCCAAACCTTGCTCTATTCACTGGCAATGGAAACAACACCTAATGATGTGAATATCTATGCGCTCGATTTCGGAAGAATGCTGAAGGATTATACTCTATTGCCTCATGTAGCGGATGTCATTCAGGATGATCAGGAAGAGAAGATGAACCGATTGTTCAATTATCTGGAAGAGACCATTAGTAAGCGTAAAACACTGTTTGCTGAAACAGGAGTGAAATCTAGATTGTCTTACTGTTCCGAAACTGGAAATACGCTGCCAGCCATACTTGTTATTATCGATAGCTATGTTAGTTTCCGAGGACAGTTCGAGAAGCTTCATGAGAAGCTGGATCCCCTTCTTCGTGAAGGACCAGGATTAGGGATATACTTTGTCGCAACCATTAACCGGATTTCAGACATGCTAGAACGAATCCGTAGTAACTTCCCAAATGCTGTCTCATATATGCTTGCAGATGCAGGGGACTATAACTATGCAGTAGGAAGACTGAACAAAGCACCAACACAGATGCCGGAAGGAAGGGCCTTTGTGAAGGGATCCATTCCTCCATATGAGTTCCAAACGGCATTATCCATTAATGCGGTGAATGAGTCTTCCCGTGCCAAGTTATTGCGCGAACAGTTCGCAGCAATCGATGCTTCCTGCATGACGCCTAAACCGGAGTCTATTCGAGTGCTGCCTGAGATAATCACAATTCCAGAAGCGACAGGTAATCTGAATATGGCTTCTAGTCCTGTTTTACCTGTACACATGAACATTGATAGCTTGAACATGCTCGGCTGGAATATGGAGGAGGATGGCCCATATTTCATGGTGGCAGGAAGAATGGAATCTGGAAAGACATCGCTACTTGTTACTATTGGCCTAATGTCTGCTATGAAATATATACAGGAAGAGCTTGAACTCTATCTGTGTGACTTTAGACGTACGCCACAAGGACTGGGAGTGTTGAAAGACCTTCATCATACGGTGGCATTTGCAACCAATGAGGCCACGATGGAGGAAATGATCGAAGCTCTCCGTTCCAAGCTGGAAGAGAGAGTTGCTGATCCAGATGAATTTGCTCCTAAAATGGTGCTGATTATTGACGACGTTGATTTCATCGCGAAGCGTATTTCCCGAACAATCACAGGGCATCTGGAATACATCACCCGAAACGGACGGGAGCATGGGGTGTATATCATTGTATCCGGACAAGCCAATGCGATCAATCGTAACTATGATGATTGGCTTAAAGACATCAAATCTGCTCAGATCGGCTGGTTATTAGGCACCGCAGAGTCTAACGACGCCGAGTTATTCAATATCAAAGTTCCTTATATTTCTGGCAGCCGTTTGTTGCCAGATGGAGAAGGCTTTTATGTTAAACGTAAGTTCGTAAATGTTAAAACGGTGCATGCATTTGCTAATGGTGTTGCACAGATTGAAGAGCAAGTAGTAATACGAAATGAAAACTCGAATCTTGTCGTAAATTAAGGGTTATAAGGAAAAAAGACTCACAAATGAGTCTTTTTTCCCAAAAAATGTTTGGCAATTGTATAGTTCATTGTATACAATAGTAATTGGTTAAAATTTATAAAATTGGTATAAAGGGGAAGATAAGAATGGTAAGAATTAAAATTACACCTGAAGAGATGGATCAAGCATCAAATAAATTCAAACAAGCTCAACAAGAAAGTGAACAGCTTACTCAGCAATTAAACTCACTAATGCAAACAATGCAAGCTGAATGGGAAGGTATGCAATCTAATGCCTTTTATCAACGTTATACGGAACGTCAGAATGAAATGAAATCTTATATTCAAATGCTTGGGTTTGTTTCGGAAGAACTAAGCAAAATTTCAGATAACTTTAGACGCGCAGATGAAGCAAAATAGTTACATAAGAAGCCAGGTAAATTTACCTGGCTTTTTCTATATCCAGAGTATGAAAATGTGAGGTTATTTCTATGAGTTATACAGTACATGCGACGGGAAGCACGCCCGCTCTATTAATCTATTTAATTGATATTAGTGGTTCAATGACACTTGAACTGGAAGGACAACGGAGGATGGACATTGTCAATGAGGGGTTACAGACCATCATTCGTCAGATTGTATATCGGGCAACAAAAGGTTCAAAAGTGTCTCCTCGTTATCGAATTGCGATTCTTGCTTACAGTGATGAGGTATACGATCTACTAGATGGTGTTAAATCTATTGATCGTATCGCTAATCGTGGAAGTCTACCACCGCTATACCCAAAACGATTCACAGACACGGCGAAGGCATTCAAACAAGCGGAGAAGATTATTCAGTCTGAGCTTCGTAACCTGGAGCACTGTCCTGCCCCTCTGGTCTGTCATATGACAGATGGCATTTACACAGGGGAAGATCCTGAACCGATTGTTGAACGGATCAAAACCATGTCTGTCCCTGACGGAAAAGTGCTGGTTGAGAACATTTTTATTACAGAGGATGCTTCCACTAGCCGGATTCGGGATACACGAGCTTGGAAAGGTATGATGCCGGATTCCTTCGTGGTGGACCCATATTCGGAAAAATTAAAACGAATGTCTTCGGTTTTACCCGAAAGCTATCGCGAAATGATGATGGAATCCGGATATTCGATTCAGAAGGGTGCACTAATGATGTTGCCTGGTACAAGTAAAGACCTAATTTCACTAGGGCTGCAAATGTCTGCTTCCACACCGATGTAACCGTAAGGAGGAGAACACATGGATCGAACATTATTGACTTTAATTATTGATGCTACTGGTAAAAAGACAGATATAGAGCTTCCTAATACGATACCTCTGCATGAATTACTTGAACCCATGCTCAAAGGATTAAATGAAGGTATGGCCCTTACGTTTCAAGCATCCAACTATCGCTACTATCTTAGCAGTGATGGAAGCGAGTGGAATAGCATGGACCTTCAGCAGTCTCTGGAGGATGTAAAAGCAATGGATGGAAGCTATCTTCGCATTGAGCAGGTTAACTCCTTCTCAACAATATAATTTCGAATCATTTTTTGTGCAAAGGGGAGCAAGAATCGTGTTTCCACCTGATATAAATACAGAACTACGAATCAGAAACCAAGTTTACAGACTGGTCCAGCACCCTCAATTCGAAGGCATGCCTTATGGTCAGGAGGGCAGGGAAGGCACAGTATACAAGCTTATTAACAGCTCGGGAGAAAATAGTGCCTTGAAGGTGTTCCGCCCAGCCTTCCGACAGCCATCTGTCATGAAGTTGACAGAGCTCATGGCAGACCTCACAGTCCAATCGGGACTGAGCGTATGGTCACGAACGATATTGAATCCGATAGAAGATATGGAGTTGCTCGGACAGTATCCTGAATTACTTTACGGTGCACATATGCCATGGATTGATGGTGTGACATGGAGTGAATTAATGCTTGGCCGAGAAGCATTATCTCGGGAACAATCAATGAAACTGGCAATGGTTTTGGTATCTACCATGGCTGTATTGGAGCAAGCTGGCATAGCCCATGCCGACTTGTCAGCTTCTAATCTGCTGATCGTCAACTCTAATCAAGAGGCGGAGGACATGTCTGTTGAATTAGTTGATGTGGAAGGAATGTACGCTAAGCAATTGGAGGAACCCGATAATCTGCCAGAGGGTGCAACGGGATATACCGCAACTTTCCTTAGGGAGTATGGGGACTGGAGTCCTCTTGCGGATCGATTTGCTGGTGGAATCCTGCTTGCCGAGATGCTGGCTTGGTCGAGTACAGACATATGTAAGCAAGCGTGGGGAGATAGTTATTTTGATCCACAAGAAATCCAGCAACATAGTGAGCGCTATGTACTTCTTCAAGCGACGCTTGAGCAGCAGTATGGCCCTGAAGTAGCAGCGTTGCTAGCCCGGTTGTGGAATGCAGAGCAACTACAGCAATGCCCAACCTTTGGCGAGTGGCAGATTGCACTGGCTTCAGCGAAGCAATTCGTGCAGCAAGAGGAGATTTCAACATCTGAAATGGAAATAGAGTTGGAGCAATCAGCAGAGGAATCTAATCACTTGCCGAGTGAGTATGCTGTTAACGCTTTGAGTCACGCCCAAGAGATTCAATTGTCTCGAGCTCGTCAATTGGAACGTCAGGGGAATCTGACATCGGCCTTCTGGGAATATGGCAAGCTGATTGAGCAATTTAACGATCGTTCGCCATTTCATGTTGAAATCTCCATTGCCATGGAGCAGGTGCAAGAAGGCATAGATCAGACTGTTTTTAACCCTGAACCTAAGCAGACCCTCGTAAAAAAAGGCTGGAATCAACTAATCCAACAGAATAAACAGTCTGCCTATGACCGTATGTGGATCTATGTTATAGGTGGTTCAGTTGGTGCACTGATTTTTGCGCTGATTATTTATGTTATTGGTCTATTTAAATAGTGTTTGAAGGAGTGCTTTATCTTGGAAAATGAATTAACGGAAGAGTGGTCATTCCAACTCTCTCCTGAAGAGTTTTTCTTCTTGACTCAGTTGGTAGGAGTCCGTCATATAGCTAACTTTAATGATCCTTATCGCGGGTATCTGGCTAAGGAATTGGAAGCGGAATATAAGGTGATTGAAAAGACATTTGTGGAGAAAGGGTATCTGGTTCCGAAGCAAGAGGGGGCTGGCTATGATATGAATGAAATGCTCGGCTATTGCATTGCTGCATGCGGCACTGCCGATGTGATGCATGTGAGTAAGAAGATTGAAGGCACTGGAAAATACGAAGGTCACTACTATTTCACTCCTCGAATCGTTGTTGAACAAACAGTAGATGAATTAGGAGGTATCGTCCTTGTTCCTGTGGCAGATGCCCAGTTAACGTTGGAAGCTATGAAGGGGTTCTTTCCGCTGACACTTCAATATAAGAGTGCAGCCAAAAAGGCGGTCATCAAAGACTGCACGTGGGATCAATGGAATCAGCTTACCGAAGTAGACCAGCGTAATAGACTGGTTCAAGCAGGGCATACGGAAGAACAGGCAGAGCTTGCGTTAGACATCTTCAGTAATGGGGAGCGTTCAGGTTCCATGATGTTTATGAAGAGACATAGACTGATGTGGCATCAGGAAGATTACCACTATGCGCAATGGGGAGACAAACTGTATCTGGCAGTTGAACTGACGGAGGGTACACTTCAATTCCAGCCATACAAGCCGGCGATATTGAAAAAAGCGTTATTACGATTTGCGGATCAAATCGAAAAACTGGATGGGAAAGGGGTCAAATAAATGGCAGACCGTATCAAAATTGAGCCTGAACGTATAAAGGAAATCGCTACCCGATTTCTAGCCAGCAGTCAGGAAAGTATTGCTTTGTCCAGAGAACTGAAGTCATTGATCGATGGAATTACGGGGGAATGGGAGGGGAAATCTCAAGAGCGTTTCTACTCCTCTTACAAAGATGCACATGCTCAACTGGAGAGTGTATCTACTGTGCTAAAGGATGTAGGGGACGAGCTTAAAGCCATTTCGGAGAGATTCAGTAAGGCAGATTCATTAAAGTAAAGTAAGGAGATGTACATATGCCAATTCGGCCTGACGTCGGTAAACTGCAGAGCATTGCCTCCAAATTACGCAGCAACAGCAATAAGCTGGAGAATGAACGCTCCAGTATCAATAGTAATGTCCAGTCCATGATCTGGAAGGGTAGAGTATATCAACACTTTATGGATGATTTCAGGGATACAACTCAGCGGATGAGAACAACTGCGAATGATATGGAACAATTCGCACGCCGATTGGAAGCCTTAGCCAATCAGTTCAAGCAAGAGGACCTTGAAGAAGAGCGTAGAGAGAGAGAACGCCAGGAACGTGAGCGTCAGGAGCGCGAAAGACAACGAGCAGCAGCCGCTGCAGCCACCGCTGCTGCGAAGAAGAAATAAGGGGGAAGCAATGTGAAATTGGAAGTCAGCCTATCTGACCTGAAGCGGACCTCAAAAAGTCTGAATGGTGCCGCGGATGAGATGGGGGATCTGCGTGCGGACCTGAATCGTTCGATGAACAGCCTCAGCTACAAAACCCTCAGCCAAGGCGGGGTACAAAGTACGTTCACCCACCTGATGCGGGAACTGGACGGCTTGCAGAGCAAGCTGGAACTGCTGTCGGAGTTGACCCGGCGCAAACGAGAAGAATATGAACAAGCGGACAGGGACGGCAAAAAATTCAACTGGGGCAAGCTGGCTAGTTTCCTCACCTTTGCACTGGGGACGGTGCTGGATTTTACGCCCGTAGTCGGCAATGTGAAAGGTATTATTGAGGCTATAACTGGCCGGGATCTGGTCACGGGAGAGAAATTGGCTTGGTATGAGCGGGGACTCTCCGTTCTGGGGCCGCTGGGGAAGGGTCTAAACAAAGCTACTTCCCTTCTCAAATTTGCGGATGAAGCCACAGATGCAGCGAAAACCGTAGGTCGTAACGTGGGTGAAGCGATCGATGCCGTACCAACCGGTCCGAACAAGGCGGGGGTACCCGGGAACTCGACCCGTGAAGCCGGGGAGGACATTGCAGGGGCGGCGCCGAAGTCGACCAAGGCAGGCGAAGCCCCCGCAGGTTCCAAGGATACAGGCGACGCGCCAATGATCAGTAACAAACCAACGGGCAAAGCAGACGATGCGCCAAGCGATGCCGGGTCCACACGCCACGATACGGGACTCACCGATGCCGAAAAAGCAGCGGCTGCAGCAGGAACGGCGGCAGGAACGGGCTCTGCAGCGGCCGCTTCGATGATAAAGAAGACACCCGGAGGTAATGCTCCGAAAGGGGCAGAGGCACCAGGGGCGCCCAAGTCGAAGGATATCGAAACTTCGTCGCAATCTCCCTCTACGGGGCGAACCACTGAAACGCAGAATCCTCAGAAATCACATGCAGAAAGTAAAGTGGAGGACCCGATTCACGCAGCGACCGGTCATCAGTTTATGAATCACCGTCTTCTGACGCTGCACGGAGCAGCCGACTGGCCCTTCACCCTGATCTACCATTCGGGACTGTTGCAGCGGGGAGAACTTGGCCTGGCTTGGACGCATCAATATGGATTACGTTTGGATTTGACTCCAAAAGACTTCCAGACTACCTTTGAAGCTAGAGATGTATATCAACCCATCGTAGATGTCTATTGGACTCCGGGACGGAAAAACCGATTTACGCACCAAGGGGACGGCCTTTATCGCAGTGATGACCTGGATGTGAACCATGACGAGCTGACCTACACCGAGCAGGGTTGGCTCTATACAGCCCGTAGTCCGCGCGAAACGTACCAATTCGATCTCAATGGCGTACTGCTTCGTCACACCAACAAGGACGGACTGTCACTTGATCTGGTCCATGATGAAGAAGGAAAACTCCAGCAGTTGCAGGACCGGGTCACGGGACGTGTGCTGACACTGGACTACACCGCGGAAGGAAACCTTGCCGCGGTCAGGGATGCCTTGCGTGAAGCGACATTTGGCTATGATAGCGCAGGATTTCTGGTGCGTCTAACCGAACCGGACGGTACAATCACGGAAATGACCCACGACGGCGAAGGGCGTCTGATGTCGCTGAGCGAAGCCGGCGTTGTTCAGTTTACCAATACCTACGATGAGAAGCACCGAATCATTGCGCAAACCGACCCATCCGGTGCAGCAGGGCGGATGGCATATGATACCGAGAGCCATCCGGGTCAGACGTGGACTACCGTGACCAATCGGCTGGGTCAGGCGCGCATCCTTGTGCATGATGACGCCTTGCAGCTCCTCGAAGTGCATGCCGAAGATGGCGGTATTACTCGATATACCTACACGCCACAAGGACAGATAGCCAGTGTCACCGACCCACTGGGCGAAACGACGACGTATGTCTATGATGAGGATGGGCATCTGATCCGCGAAATCGACCCACTGGGTCATGAAACGGAATATCACTATACCTCACACCACCAAGTTGCGCGAGAAACGGATGCTGAAGGCGGCGTAACTACCTACCGGTACGATGAACAACAACGTCTGGCCGAAGTGACCCGTCCAGATGGCAGGATAGCGAAATGGACCTATACTGAAACGGGACAAACGGCTACGTACCAGGACTTCACGGGAGCCATCTGGACCTATTCCTATAGCGAGACAGGGGAACTGCAGCATACGCTGGATCCGGAAGGTCGACGTTTACAGGTTGATTGGGATGAAGCAGGCCGACTGGTCGAACTGAAGGATGCCGCGGGAAGTGTGAGTCGCCGGAGCTACAATGGCGCAGATCGCCTGACATCCATCACCGACCCGCTAGGCCTCACGTGGCAGACCGTGTATGATGCCAGTGGGCAGCGCATTCGGGAGACCCGTCCGTCTGGAGCCTCCATGCAGTACACGTATACGCCGAATGGTGAAGTCGCGACCATCACCGATGCGCTCGGTCACACCCGGCAGTATACCTATGATGCCGAAAACCGACTGATTGCTGAAACGAATGCGCTCGACGAAACGACTCAACTTTCTTATGACGCCGTAGGTCGATTGCAGACCGTGACTGATGCATTGGGACACATCACGAAGTATCACTATGATGGTGCAGGTCGTCTGGTCTCCGTCATCGATGGCGAAGGTCGGACGGTCCAGCAGCTGACCTATGATGCGGCTGGTCGCCCCGTGGCATGGCAGGATGGACTGGGCCACATGACGCGGCTGCGGTTCAATGCCCTCCATCAACGCGTCGAAGATACCGACGCGGATGGGCATACCCGCCATTATCGCTACGATGCCGCGCACCGTCTGACCGAAGTCATTCAAGGCGAAGGCGCAGATGAAGTGACCTATCGCCAGACATTGGATGGGGAAGATCGGAATACGAGCTACACTGATGCCAGTGGAAACGAGACCCGTCTAACGTATGACCGCAGTGGTCGCTTGCTGCAGGAAACAAATGCGGCAGGCGCACGGACGGCGTACACCTATGATGATCGCGGCTGGCTAAGTACCAAGCTGGATGCCAAGGGACAGGAAACTCGGTACGCATATGATGCTGCGGGTCGCCTGATCCGTGCCACGGATGAAGCAGGTGAAATCGTGCTGACCTACACGCCGGATGGACAGGTGACCCGTGTGCTGGAAGCCGAGCAGCATGAGGAACGAACCTACGATGCGGCAGGCCGATTACTTACCCGAACCGATGGGTTTGGACATCTGCTGCAATATGCGTATGATGCGGAGGGCCGGATGACGGCGCTGACCTACCCGGATGGCAAAGTGGTGCAGTATCGCTACCAAGCCACGGGTGAGCTGGCAGAAGTGAAGGACTGGAATGGTCGCCTGACCCGGTACCGCTATGATGCAAGCGGGAAACTTATCGAGACTCGGCGTCCGAACGGCAGCCAGGAGCAACGGGAATACGATGGCGCAGGCCAGCTCATTCGCCTGACCGATACGAGTGGACAAGGAATTCGGTTGCAGCAATTCAAGTATGAATACAGTCCGGGCGGTTTGCTGCTGAAGGAAGAAAACAAACAGTACACGTATGATACCTTGAAACGCCTACGCAGTGGCGCCGAGCCAGGCCGTGTTGTACACTACACGTATGACCCATCCGGGAACCTGACAACCGAACAGGTAGGAACATCTGAAACGGAATCCACGAGTATGTCGCCAACGCAGCATCTGCACTACACCTGGGATAACCGGCTCCAACGGGTGGGGAACTATCCGGTGGAGATCGATGCCAACGGAAATCTGCTGTATGCAACGGATGGTAACACCGCTTCCGCTTACGAATACGATGCTCGAAACCGTCTGGTGAAGGCAGGCAAGCTGAAATATCGGTACAACCCGCAAGGGGACCGAATTGAACTCGCGCAGCGAGGGCAGGTGACCCGCTATGTGATCGACGATGCGCATGAACTGAGCCGAGTGCTGATGGAGCTGGACGGCGAGGGCAATGTGAAGACGCGGTATGTGTATGGACTCGGATTGATTGGAAGAGAAGATGCCGATGGAACCTATCTCAGTTACCACTATGATCTGCGAGGCAGTACGACGTTGCTAACGGACGTGCAGAACCGGGTGACGGACCGCTATACGTATGGATTATATGGGGAACTGGAACAACATGAAGGATTAACCAAACAGCCGTTTGTGTATAATGGTCGAGATGGGGTCATGACGGATGCCAACGGCCTATATTACATGCGAGCACGGTACTATGATCCGAAGCTGAAACGGTTCCTGAACCGGGATGTGATCCGTGGAGAGATTCAGGATGGGCAGACGTTTAACCGATATGCGTATGTGAACGGGAATCCGGTGAGTTACATTGATCCACTGGGATTGACGAAGTTTGAAACGAAGTCTGAGGGGACGGGTAAGATTGATGGAATGCCCCCTATAGTTCAATCAAGAATAAACTTAAGAAATGGAACTGCAGAGGAAGGGGTAGGATTTAACCACGTACTAGATAGGCATTTTAACCCCAATAAGAATGCTTCCCAATTCTCAGTTACACCTGATGGACTAAAGAACATTCTTCAAAGTAAAGAAGTTGTAAGTACCCCAGTTTCAAAAGTTTTATATTCAGATATAAAGTTAGCAGATGGGTCAATTGAAAAACAAGCTAGATATGTGAGGGAAGTTACTTTAGACTCTAACATAGGAATTGACAAGTTTAGTGGTTCTCCAACAAATATTATGACTGTATTAACCGATAAGCATGGAAATTTAGTTACTGCTACACCGGGGGTGATAAAATGAAACTCATAGGAAGTAAACAAGAACAAGATTTCAGAAAGGAACTTGAAGGTTCAAATTTGGTTTTGGCTAAAGACGGAAAAGCCGAAATAATATTGAATGTGTTAAGAGTTACTTTTGGAGAATTAAAAAGTGCATATATTTTGAATTGGACACCTGAACAAAGCGAGGATATATACACAATGTTGGTTGACATTGATAAAATCGCTAAAGTTGAAATCAGTAGAGTCAATCATTCAGAAGTTCCTTTAATCGAAACTTACAATCTGAGGGATTTCCAAAAACGCTTGAGTAAAATATTCCAAATTAAATTAGCAGTGGCGATTGATTTAGCGAAAACGGAACATCAGGAAGGGTAAAAAATTTTGAAACCTTGAATGGCGTCATGCCTTTCAAGGTTTCTTTTTTTGTAGGGATGGGGGGACGAATGAACCCATTAACACATATAACCCAAGTAATACCTATATGGAGATTTTGAAATTTCTATTTTATTTACACATAAATGCTTGGATTTTATACCCGTTAATAATGCTACTCTGTTACATCAAATATGTTGATTTTGGTTAGATACCACTATGATTTGACCTGTTTTTTTTATCTTCGTTTTCTTGCGGATTTTTCAAAATGTATGCGCTTAGTGAATAGATACCCCGATGGATATAGTATCGAGAGCGTCGCAACTAAATTGTAGGATAGTTAGACCACTAATATATTGACAGGACTTGACTGAACTTTTCTCAAGGTCATGTGTTAAAGGATAGCCACCCGCCCTCTAATTAAGCCCGAAATTCATGAAACAATTCGGGAGGGGGGCGGCACATGAAAGGGGGTCACTTTATCCATCGATCGCATTGTCATTTATGGGGGCAAGAGGTTTTCGCATTAAGTAGCTATCGGAACCGGTGTAATGACAGGATATCCAGATTACTCTTTCGGTTTAAGTAAAACGACCACGCATGCAGAAGCTTCGGTAATTCTGTTGAGAATAGTAAATATAGAAGGTAAGAACGCATCATCGTTCGAAGCACTAAATGAAATTAGAGCAGAGCAGTAGGAACAACATCAAACTTGAATCTAGTGACCCCTTTCTTTGTCTTAGAAGAAAATAAAGACTTCTACAAAGAGAACCCTAATGTGATTCCAGTATTTCATGAAATCACTATTTTTCCTAACGTGAAAAATTTCAGTTCTGATCATATTAGAACTGGTCTGACAACTGCATTAAGTGGACAAAGAGTAGCACCATCTTCATTACCTGAAGAATATGGTTATCTTACATTACCATTACCTGTGTATAATACAGAGCAATTTTTCTCCAAGTATAACTCTACTACTGGTGTGAAAGTATGTATAAAAGAGAATATTAATATTGATAGAAAAGGACTAGTTGCCATGTATTATATGGATGATGGTTCATCTTAGTCTCTCAACAATAAATAAAAGCCTAAGGCAGTCTTAGTCGCAACGGGAAATTTCTATAAATAGAAAAGTATCAAAATTAAAGGATAGAATCAAAACTAAAAAACCTTTCAATGGTGTTTAAAAGCCATTCAAAGGTTTTTCATTATTGAGATGAACCTATGTTGTGAGAAAAGATGAGGGAGAGAGTAGCAAGTACAATACGTAAAGCATTGGGTAATCTAAGTAAGGTAAGAAACATTATCCCTGGACTCAGGGGGATTTATACAAGCAGGAATAAGTCTTAATACCTATGAATAGGCATCGCGTTATGGTAAAATATTCATGGAACTTTAATGGGATATATTGCTTAGTAAACTATTTTATTTAAATAAGTCCTATATATTTGATGATAGCAAAATTTAGATTCAAGAAAAAAGATACATAGGCATAAAGGTTCCACAGAAAACAATAAAAATGGAGCGTGAAAGATTTGAAAAAAGTAACACAACTCATATTAAGCGGTGCATTAGTTTTTGGAATGTTCCCTTTTGTCGGAAACACGAGTCAAGCAGCAGTTACCTCATTTAAAGATGTGCCTACGAACCATTGGGCGAAAGCATCCATCGATGCAGCAGTAGAAAAAGGCTACTTCAAAGGATATAGTGATGGAACATTTAAGCCTGGCTCCACCGTCACGCGCGCAGAATTTGCAGCGTTGCTGGCCCGAGTCGCGAAAGGGACTCCAGAGACTGAGCAAGGTAACGTGTTTAAGGATTTGACCGGTCACTGGAGTGAAACAGAAGTGAATCGTGCAGTATCTCTTGGATTTATTAACGTAAAGGATTATCCAAACGGCTTTAAGCCGAGTACGATAATTACTCGTGAAGAGATGGCCAAGTGGATTAGTTCCGGATTAGCAGCTGCTGACAAAGATTTCGAACAAGCTTTGGAGGATACCAAGACATCTTTAATTCCTGTAAGAGAAGCATTTTCTCCAGGGATCTCTCAAAGTAAAGCACCTTATATAGCAGTAGCGATCGGAACAGGTGTAATGACGGGATATCCGGATAAATCATTTGGCTTAACTAAAACCACTACGCGTGCAGAAGCTTCGGTAATTCTATTGAGAATAGCCAATATGGAAGGTAAGAAGGCATCGTCGTTCGAAGCACTAAATGAAATCAGATCTGTCGGGGTAGCGAAATCTAATTTTAAAGAAATTACTCCATTTGAATTTACAACTGGTCGTGATTTTTCAGATGCAAGCGAGAAGAAAGTGACATTTAGCAATAAAAGTGGGAGTCTAGTTCTCCATCGCACTATAGCTGTTGATGCCTCCGATTGGAACAATAAGAAAGGAGTATATGCCCCGTTCTTTATTTCGGAATCGGAAAAAGATTGGTATCAGTCTACTGCAAAAAGAAAAAATATTGTGGCCGTTTTTCAAGAAATAACAATTTATCCAAGCAAAAAAGGATTTAATCTGGATGACTATAGAGGTGGCTTAGCGAACTCATTCTTTGGTCAAAGGCTAGATCAAGACATGACAAGGCAATTCGGGTATAAAACTCTACCGTTTTCAAACGCCGAGAACTTTTTTTCGAATTATTCATCGAACAACGGAGTACGGTTGTGGATTGGTAAGTGGTACGATAAAAACTACAAAGGACTCGTGGCAAGGTTTAAAACAGATGATGGTTCAGGTGTAAGTATTTATGGGAGATGAGTGAAAGGCGATTTATGAAAAATAAAATTCTGCATATTATCTTAATTATGACTGTATTAATGGGAATTTACCCCCACGGTGAAGCGAGAGCTAGTGATTACCATTTCAACAAAGGTTATCCAAGTAATCTTGAAAAATTGATTGCTACTGATGCTCAAGGTAGATCAAGAGGAAAACAAAAAATAAAAGTACTTGTTACTGGGGAGAAAGATCCCAATCCTAAGGTGATATGGACACAGGGGGATGAGGAAGTATGGTCCGCAACTGGAGAGTTACCAAGTAGTAGGGTCACTACGACAACACATTGGAACCAGGGTGGAACTCGTGGATATCCAGTCAGTAAGAGGTTTATTGACAAGATAGATGCTACTGTTTACGCTCCAGATTCTCTGGAAGATATCAATGGGAATGCGTTTGATAGAAGGTTTATGGATGATCTTGGAGTTAAAGATATTAACTATTTAGATGGCCCAGCATATGAACCTGGCAATGAAAAGCCGAGATTTACACAAGGTGATAAATTCATTGAGATTAACGTGTTCACAGGTTACCCGAAACCACTCAGTGAAGAAAAAGAATATGGTACTAGACCTGACGATAAAAAAAAAATGGCAAGTAGCATATTGGACTCCGTTGCATATTGATTATATAGCTCATGTTTATGAAACGAAGGAGATTCGTGTTAACTCGGATAACATATTGCAGGAGGGAGAAACGGTTCAGCTTGCTGCAGAAGTCCGCGAAATTGACTATCAAGGGAATACAACAGACTGGGTAAATGTCTCAACTCGTGAACAAACCGAGTGGAAGACAGATAAAGAGGGTGTTGCAACAGTAAATTCCAACGGAGTAGTGAAGGCAGAGGGCAGAGGGACTGCAAAAATTACTGCTCTTTGGAAAAAAGGTCCGTACTATATTTGGGAAAACGTCACGATAACCGTAGGGGAAGATAACGAGATTCCAGAAGAACCTGTAACTGCATGCTCACAGCCCCAACCCGGACGGACATTAGAAGGCCAGATTATGGATCCAGTCGTTACAGCTATGATTAGGGCAGATCAACGGGGTAATGAACCTTTTGATGTTCTCAAGGGGATTCCCACCTCTGAAAGCCTCTATGGTAACGTATTTAGTCGAGATTATTTGTTTGAACATACCTTTGTACAGATGACGGGCACATGTACATATCAATTTGAAGTTGAGAAAATATGGACCCTGAAGTGGGATCCGAAGAAGAAAGAGACCGATGCGGAAGGCAATGAGAGGGAAGTTCCAGATCCACAGGAAGCGGAAGAACCGGTTAGCAAACAATATACTGTTGAGCGTCCATATGCTTACTGGACGATCGATACGTTAAGTGTATACAGCATCGATGAGGCGACGCTAATCAATTATGCTTTTGGATCTGGACAAATCACGTTGCAACCCGAAGGGGATGTCCCACCGGATTTTCAGGCGGAAACGACGGGGGATTATTATCCGCCACCCAATCCAGTCAAAGTCACAGCTCCGCCTGGCACAAAAACGGGAGGAAAGGATCGACCCTCCCCGCCCGATGAAGATCTACAGAGTGTGGCTGAGGAGGCAGTCCCTGATGTAGAGGTAGAGAATGATGCCTTTTACTTTAATGGAGGTACAGTAATGGATCCGCAGCGGTCCCCTGAATCCGGCCCACAGCCCGGCGAAATTCCAGATCCCGTGCAGATTGATGAGAATGTATTATATAGTCCCTATAACTATATTCCAATCAGTAAGGCGAACAAACAAGATACCATCAGCGAGGGTACCATTCGTTATACCTTAATGGATAACAGTGTGAATGGAGGCGATGACCAAGAGTTCGACATCTATGGTATCAACACTGTCACCGTCCATACCCCAGTCGTGAATTACTCGCTCGTATCGGATGATCAGCCGCATAACCAGAAAACGGTGCCGAACATGAACCGGTCTGCACTCATTTTGGAGCGGCCGTTTACAGTTCGCATCCCGACCAGTGGACAGCATCTGAATGCGGGGTCCTACCCGGGATATGGCGATCGGGATTATGCCAAGTATTATCGGATCAAACAAGTGCGGTTTCCTTTTGACGTGTACAGTGCTGACCGAACGCAATTTTATCCACGAAATACGTGGATCGATGTTCAGGTACCGGTGCTGGATACGACCTTCTATCTGCCCGTGTGGGTGGATGAAGGAGACTACCAAGTGGAATTCCGGAATATTGCTGAAAATGCCCCGTCGAATTTTAGTACCGAGCCGGAGATTGATGCCCAGCCCGATGCCAACACAGATCTGTACTACCACGCCGCTTCGGACGAAGTCTCCGTAGAGGTCATTGGGCGACTATATGACTTTGAGATTACCGATATCGCCGACTATAACTGGGAGCTGGTCTTCCGCCGTTTCAAAAATAGTCTTGCGCCGACCTGGATCACTTACTGGACCGGCACGCAGGATATCGACGGAGACAAGCGGGGGAACAAACCTCAGTTTACCGTCCCAATTCGTCCCGGCAGTCACCCACTGCAAGGGTACCAGAATGTGGCGGTGAAAACGGGATATCACTTCAAGTTTGATTTTAAAACAAAAGGCAACATGTTCGGCCCGCGAGATGGCATTCGTCTCACGCCAACCTTTGATTTTGTGAGTAAGGATGGCCGTACGCGTGTGCCCGTGGATCTGTATTACTCCACCAACCAACGGAACTTTATTCGCATCGGTTCGACAGAAGATCAAGTGAAGCGGTTCGTGATTTTGAATGATCGGCTACGTCAAGTTCCGTCCGAACAACTGCGAGATACAGCGACATACAAATACAACCGATATGGTGAAATCCATCCGGGGATGATGAGTGAACGAGCGTATCAAGAGTACTATCGAGACAAGTTCACGAAAATGAAAACTCCGGTAGGTGGATATAGCCTGCTCTTGATGCCAGAACAGTTGCGGACATTTATCGGTCCGAAAACGAATATTCCCACCACCGCCAGCGCAGATGTACTGCGTGCGAATGCAGCCATTCAACAATGGTACGGGGAATACAGTCTACCTGCCGAGCCCTATGTGGTGCAAGCGGGAACAAACTTGGCTGAGTATGGACGTACGCATGGCGGATTGGATGCTAAATCGCCGATCTTCCTGAAGGATGGGTATGTCGTGGTGAACTTCAACTTTGAGTCCATTCGAGAGGGGAATCTGGCGGCGCCGCATCTGCAGTATATCCATGCCCCACTGATGAATCAATGGTTGCTAGAAGGATTCCAGCGTGAGGTAGAGGATAGCTACGGAAATAGCTTTACGTTGCGGGACGGCGACGTAGTCTTCTACCATGCCGATCGCTCCAGCCGGGATGATTTCAGTGCGCAGGTACCGCATTAAAGAAAACGCAAGTGAGTTTTATTGATTAGATCCTGATAGAAGAAATCCTTTAACCAGAGGATTTCTTCTATCTATTTACAAATAGATCCATAAAGTGAGGGATGGTTGTGTCCCGGATGATAAAAATAATTACATTTACCATAATGATAGTTTTCATTTTAGGAGGGTGTTCAGGAGTGGATACAAAAGATAAAGACCAAGAAATTATAGATCGTTCGGAGGCCATTGCCATTCAGTATTTGAAAGAAAAATTTGACTTGGATGTGACAATTACAGAAAAGAAAATTTTGCCTAAAATGGCGATGAGTTGGGTTACCGTATCTGGACATGTAACAGATCATGAGAATCTTATCTTCAGTGTGTCAGTTGATTACGAGTCGAATGAAAAGGAATCTTTCAGTTTTAATACAGAATTAGAAGAGTTTTTAGTTAATAAGGGCTATGACCCATATATTAGAGATAGAGGTGGAAATAGTGGGAAATAGGGACATTAGTGATCTAACCTATAAAAAAATGTCGAGCGAAGCATACAATGATTTTAAAACTAACAAAATAGATAGTCTCCCAGGCTGGGAAATAATAGACCAAAAACATAATTCATCGGGTATGGATGCAGTGACCTTTTATAATCCTGATACGAAACAAGCGGTCGTTGCTTTCCGAGGAACGGAAGGCTCCAGCACTTGGGATAGAAAAGCTCCTGATCTATAAGCGGATGTTCTAAATATAGGTCTTCCTGAAATTGGAGCAACGATCAATAGAGCTTTTGACGATCTCCGATTTCCATTGGAAAAGAAAATTTCTAAAGGAATAGAAGACTCGCTAGGTCTTTCTCAACTTGAGGATTGGCTAGGGGACACTCAAAAAAACATCAGCAAGGGACTGGGTTTTGAAAATCAGCTATATGAGGCTGAAGATTATGTGAAGGAGATGCAGAGTAAGTATCCAGACGCGGACTTCACACTCACAGGACATTCTTTGGGTGGAGCCAATGCGCAATATGCAGCTGTGTATACTGGGATAGATGCAGTAACATTTAGTGCACCTACCGTCGTCGCATCATTGACGCCAGAAATGCGCAGAAAAGCGGAAGAGGGAGGTTTTGACCGGCAAGTGATCAACTTTATTCATCCGGGAGATTTCATTGCAAGTGGTATGCTTGGAGGATATGAGCGGCATGTAGGTTCGACCTTAGTGATTGATTTCAATTATGACGATTTCAACGCAAGTTATGGCCTCAATGCCCATGAAAAATATAACGATACACTGGAAGGACCTTCATATCACGATATGAAGCATTACAGCTTCGATGACGATGGGTATATCGATAATACCTTGTATGATGAAATTACGGGAGAACGAGTGAGTTTCTCTCCGCGAAAACCTTCGGATCATAACATCCTGGATCATGCACGTGAAGCATGGGATACCCTATCCAAAGGTTTCAAGTCTGTGGTTAACGTTGTAGGTGGGTACTCGGCAGGAACCATCGAGTTAACGCCAGAAGAACTGAAGGAGATTGCAGGGAAGTGGAGTCGCCAAGCGCAGGATATGAGCCGTACCTTCGAGCGAATCCAGCGGAACTTTTTTGAGTACACCGAAAGCAGTCATAGTCAGCGGCTTGTGCCGATTGTATGGGATCTTCAGATGAGTATTAAGCAGCTAGATGAATGGCATTTGGAACATACATCAGATCTTGTAGATTATATCCAGAACAAGGCCGACTTGTTTATCCAGGCCGATAGTGGTGTGGGAATTTAGTAGCTTTAAAGTTTGTTCATTTATGCACATATAACAGCAAGAATTTACATAGCAAAGAAATTAACTATTCTTATTGAAATGAGGCCAACACAGATGAAAAAGAAAGTAATCTTAATGAGTACGATAATTGCCCTTTTAGCAACGACAGTTCAGGTTCATGCAGAACCAACTGTTTCTTTGGATAATAGTTTAAATAGTAAGCAAATGAATCCAAATACAGATCGTGACGCGGGACAAAAAATATCATTCAAGGATATTCAAGGGCATTGGGCAATATCTAGTATTCAGGCGGCGCTGGATAAAGGGATTGTTAGTGGTTATCCTAATGGCATGTTTTATCCGGAAAATAAAGTAACGCGTGCAGAGTTTCTAAAGCTCATAGTTAGTTCACTGGGCCATGAGGCAGAGCCTACAAAGTCCAATGCGAAGTGGTACGATGCATATGTCACCTCTGCCAAAGTCAATAATTTGTATGTTGAATCTGATTTTTCATCTTCAGATTGGTCTAAACCCATGACGCGCATGGAAATGGTACACGTCGCAGCACGCGCCATTGGGCAGATTGGTACAGATGATTATGATTTTCTATATCTTGCTGTAAAAAATGGGTTACTTTCGGGTACGGGAAACGGAAAGCTTGATCCCGAGGGTACAACCACTCGTGCTCAAGCGTTAACCGTTGTAGACCGAATTGGTAAAGTGCGAAGTGGACAGACACTGAAAGTAGATACAGTAGCTTTAAAGAATGCAGAAAAAGCGAAGAACGCGGAGCGGGATCCGTGGGGACGGCTTATTCGAACCAACAATTTGCCTAAAAATGCAAAAGACTTCCCTTTTATTTTGGAAGAGTATCCGAATGAAATGTATGAGATGAAGCCCAATATTATTGTAGATAGAACTTCTGCCCAACTAGCCAAGATGGATAGAAACTTTAACAATAAGGCTCTAATGGATCAATGGAAACAAACAACGGAGAATTACTATAACTTAATGCTTAATGTAGATTACAGAACAATTGATGAAGAATGGGCAAATACATTATTTACATATCATAATCAAGGATTTAGGGTGGTACTTGCGGATATGAGACGATATGTGAAATGGGTTAAGGAGAACAAGATCATCATGACGGGTTCTTTAATAGCGGAGCCTTCTATGGTGACCGAATCGGATGACTTATCGTTTTATTTTATTCGAACTAAATTTAGTTTTGAAATTAAATCCTATATAAAATACAAAAATATCATGTTTGATGAACGTTTCGTAAATGCTGGGAACTTAAAAAAAGGAAAAAAATATGCAGGATATGCAGATATTCCGTTATCCACGAATTCAAATACGTATGATTTGAAGGTTAGTGGCATGACTACATTATTTAGTAAAAACTCAATTTTGCGTGAAATGAAATGAAGAAGCTTGTCAAGAGATTGGTCTTATGTTTTTTGATGGTTTCATTACTGATCGAATTACTGGTTGTATTCAGTATCAAACCTGTAGCATATGCTGCAGATGATATTCGATTTAACCCCTCTGGTTCAATTGAATTTAGTACAACTTCTACACAAGCATCTACATCCATTCGATATAAAACGGTGGGATTCACAATAGCTCGCAATGCAAGATGTACGTCAACCAATTGTGCTCCCCAGCAAGGGGGGCCGTTTGGTGTAGTGAGAATAACCCAATATCGTGAAGTAGATAATGGAGACAGAACAGTTACTACGTATTTTCGAGTGCCAGTTAATCAAGTGAATGATGCTTTAGAAGCTGCTGGACTCGAGAAGATAACCAATGGTGGACAGATTTGGTTAAGCTCTATATTTCATGTTATTAACGGATCCAGACCTAATACGGATTTCGTGACTCTTCAGAGTATAAAGAATGCTGAAAGTTGGGCTGACCCTAGTAAGTTCAGACAGTACTATGATATTCCTGTAAAAGTGAATGGATTCTATCCAGTTACCAAGATATATCGAACTAGTGAAGGTACAGAGATGTATTCTGCAAAAGTAGAGAGCGACATTGAAGATGTAGATAAAAATTGGCCAGTAGGTAAACCAGTAGATACAGTAATGTTAGATAAAACTTTTCCGTTTCAAGGTGATACCTATAAGCTAGTGAAGTCGTATGTTCAGTCTAAACGAAAGTTAAATGAACAGAATTTTGTACAAACGGGTGATCCAGAGAGAAATGCAAAGTTATCAGAAAGAAATTTTACAAATTATCTTGGAGGTACGAATGTAGTAGGTGTATATCGTAAAGTAACGACAGTTATTCCTGAAGATCCTATGCCGGACGGGAAGGCAGCCTGCAAACCTACCATTAATCCACCGAACGAGATAGCTTCACCGCAAGTAGAATATATGGATCCGGGTGCTCAAGGGCATATTCTGGCGGATGATCCCACGAACGACATACATTTTGATGCCACGCGGGGGATACCGACCTCGGAGCACCTGTATGCCAATACGTGGGCGATGAATTATCTGTTCCAGCATACCTTTGGCAAACAGCAAGGCACAATTACCTATGATTGTACCGCCGATATTACCTATGCCCGCACTTGGAAGGTTAAACAACCAGCCCTACCGGGACCTAATGGCACAACGATTCCTCAACCAGATACTCAAGGTTCCGATGAATATCCACACCAGTACAAGTTCAGCTTTGAGAGGAATTACAGCTACTGGAAGATCAATAACGTTGAACTGTATTCCATTGAGCAAGCCGAAATGGAGAATTATGCTCTCCCTGATGGTGGTCGGATCACGCTCTGGCCTCAGGGGTATACAGCGCCCGACCTGGAGATGGAGCATGATGAGGAGGTGGAGATTCATGTGATACCGCAGGAAACGGGGGAAATTAGCTTCATTCCCGATGTGGTGGCAGGCGATGGATATGATCCGCCTGAAGTACCGGATGACACAGAACTGCTTAAAGGCATAGCTGAGGGTCAAACGGGCCCGCCTGATGTGAAGAATGATGCACTTGACTTTACGTGGGAAGGTTTAACCACGAAGGTAATGGATGGCAGCACTGTCGTTGAAAATGGACCGGATCCGACGCAAATCCCAGCACCGACAAAGATCGGTTCGTATAAAAACACCGGAGAGCAGGTGCTTTACGCAGATCAGCTGTTAATCCCCCAGGACCGCTTGAACAGGGCGAATACAGAGTCGACGGGGGAGATTGAGTATGCGCTTCATCCTACGACCTTGGGAGGCAGCGAAGGAATGACTTTTCCGATCAATTCCATTAACTCCGTCACCGTCCATACACCAGTAGTGAACTACTCGCTTGTCTCGGATGATCAGCCCCATAACCAGAAAACGGTGCCGAACATGAACCGGTCCGCGCTCATTTTGGAGCGACCGTTCACAGTTCGCATCCCGACCAACGGACAGCATCTGGATGCGGGGGCCTACCCCGGATATGGTGATCGGGATTACGCTAAATATTATCGGATCAAACAAGTTCGGTTTCCTTTTGACGTGTACAGTGCTGACCGAGCGCAATTTTATCCACGAAACACGTGGATCGACATCCAGGTACCGGTACTGGATACGACCTTCTATCTGCCCGTGTGGGTAGATGAAGGAGACTACCAGGTGCAATTCCGGAATATCGCTGAAAATGCTCCGTCGAATTTTAGTACTGAGCCAGAGATCGACGCCCAGCCCGATGCGAACAAAGATCTATACTACCACGCCGCTTCGGACGAAGTATCTGTGGAGGTGATAGGGCGACTATACGACTTTGAAATTACCGATATCGCCGATTATAACTGGGAGCTGGTCTTCCGCCGTTTCAAAAATAGCCTTGCGCCGACCTGGATCAGTTACTGGACGGGTACGCAGGATATCGACGGGGACAAGCGGGGCAACAAACCCCAGTTTACCGTCCCGATTCGCCCCGGCAGTCACCCGCTGCAAGGGTATCAAAATGTGGCGGTGAAAACGGGATATCACTTCAAGTTTGATTTTAAAACGAAAGGCAACATGTTTGGCCCACGAGACGGCATACGTCTTACGCCAACCTTTGATTTTGTGAGTAAGGATGGCCGTACGCGTGTGCCTGTGGATCTGTACTACTCCACCAATCAGCGGAACTTTATTCGCATCGGTTCGACCGAAGATCAAGTGAAGCGATTCGTGATTTTAAATGATCGGCTACGTCAAGTTCCGTCCGAGCAACTACGAGATACAGCGACGTACAAATACAACCGATATGGTGAAATCCATCCGGGGATGATGAGTGAACGAGCATACCAAGAGTACTATCGAGACAAGTTCACGAAAATGAAAACGCCAGTAGGCGGATACAGCCTACTCTTGATGCCAGAGCAGTTGCGAACATTTATTGGTCCAAAAACGAATATTCCAACGACCGCCAGTGCCGATGTCCTGCGTGCGAATGCAGCCATTCAACAATGGTACGGGGAATACAGTCTACCTGCCGAGCCCTATGTGGTGCAAGCGGGAACAAACTTGGCGGAGTATGGGCGTACGCATGGCGGATTAGATGCTAAATCGCCGATCTTCCTGAAAGATGGGTATATCGTGGTGAACTTCAACTTTGAGTCCATTCGAGAGGGAAATCTCGCGGCACCGCATCTGCAATATATCCATGCCCCGCTGATGAATCAATGGTTGCTAGAAGGATTCCAGCGTAAGGTAGAGGATAGCTACGGAAACAGCTTTACGTTGCGTGACGGAGACGTGGTCTTTTACCATGCGGATCGCTCCAGCCGGGATGATTTCAGTGCACAGGTACCGCATTAAGAAACAAATGTAAGTATTACAATCAGTTACTGGATAGAAGAAATCCTTTTACTAGAGGATTTCTTCTATTTTACAACTACGTCGATAAAGTGAGGGATGGTTGTGTCCCGGATAATAACGATAATTACATTTACCATAATGATAGTTTTCATTTTAGGAGGGTGTTCAAGAGTGGATACAAAAGATAAAGAAATTATAGACCGTTCGAGGGCAATTGCTATTAAGTATTTGAAAGAAACATATGACTTGGATGTGACAATTACTAGGGAGCAAATGCAACCTAAAATGGCAATGAGTTGGGTTACTTTTTATGGCTATGTTTCTCAACATGAAGAACAATCTTTTAATGTTTCCATTAATTATGAAGAAAACAGAGCGGAGTCATTTAGTTTTAGCCCAGAATTAGAAATTTTTTTATTAAATGAAGGTTACGATCCATACAAATTGGAATGACAATGAAAGGTGGGCGTTTAAATGAATAAAGAGAGTTCAAATAATAGAGAAATTACTGATCTTGTTTATAAGAAAATGTCACAAGAAGCGTATAAGGATTATGAAACTGGTAAGAAAATAGGCGTTCTCCCTGGTTGGGAAGTACTAGACCAGAAACACAATTCATCGGGCATGGATGTAGTGACCTTTTATAATCCTGATACAAAACAAGCGGTCATTGCTTTCCGAGGAACGGAAGGATCCAGCACTTGGGATAGAAAAGCTCCTGATTTAAAAGCGGATGTTCTAAATATAGGTCTTCCTGAAGTGGGAGCTACGGTTGCTAGAGAATACTATCCGTGGCCTGAATCTTGGAGAGAGGGTGTTCAAGCTACCGAAGATGCCTTAGGGAGCACCTGGCTCAATAACTTGTTTGGGGATACGGGCAAAAGTATAGATAAAGAGTTCGGACCTGATAATCAGTTGTACGAAGCAGAAGATTATGTGAAAGAGATGCAAAGTAAGTATCCCGATGCAGACTTTACACTTACCGGGCATTCATTAGGCGGGGCTAATGCACAATATGCAGCAGTGTATACGGGATTAGATGCTGTCACGTTTAGTGCACCAACCGTCGTGGCATCGTTAACACCAGAGATGCGTAGGAATGCAGAAGAAGGTGCTTTTGATCGTCAGGTGACTAACTTCATTCATCCTGGGGATTTCATTGCAAGTGGTATGCTCGGAGGATATGAGAGGCATGTGGGCTCAACCCTCGTGATTGATAAAAGTTATGACGATTTTAATGCCAGTTACGGTGCTGTGGATAAAATAAAGGATACACTGGGTGGTCCTGGATATCACGATATGAAACATTACAGCTTCGATGAAGATGGATATATCAATAATACGTTGTATGATGAAATTACGGGAGAACAAGTGAGATACTCTCCTCGGAAACCTTCGGATCATAACATCCTGGATCATGCACGTGAAGCGTGGGATACCCTATCCAAAGGTTTCAAGTCTGTGGTTAACGTTGTAGGTGGGTACTCGGCAGGAACCATCGAGTTAACGCCAGAGGAACTGAAGGAGATTGCAGGGAAATGGAGTTGCCAAGCACAGGATATGAGCCGTACGTTCGAGCGAATCCAGCGGAACTTTTTTGAGTACACCGAAAGCAGTCATAGTCAGCGGCTTGTGCCAATTGTATGGGATCTTCAGATGAGTATTAAGCAGTTAGATGAATGGCATCTGGAACATACCACTGATCTTGTAGATTATATCCAGAACAAGGCAGAACTATTTATCCAGGCCGATAGTGGAACATTAGCTTAACGAACATGTGCAGAAAGGCAGGAAGATGTAAATGAGTGGAAGCAGTATAGCTATGGATTTGGATCAGTTATTACAGGCAGAACAAGAGTTGGATCTTATCCTTAGCGAATTGAGAGAAAACGAGAGAGAAGCACGTGTACTGTATGGGAAGTTGAACACCTGGAAGGGACAATCAGCAGATAAACTTCGAATCAAGGTGGAAGTATTCTTCCATCAGTTGGATAATCGGACACAGTTACTCCTTAAACAAAAACAGGAAATGTTAGATGCGATTAAGAGAATAAAGGATGCAGACGGAAGTTATTGATTGTGTATTGAGATTTTAATTTTACATAAAAATCAGTTTTTTTTTAATAAATTGACTAAAGCTTAAAATATTAATCTAATCCAAAATAATAAGTTATTATTATGAATATCTAAAAATGCCACCTCACGTAATAGTAAGGTGGCATTTTTTTTGCTACGTTTGTTGCTTCTACAACTCCAAAAATCAATTAACCCGGTGCCTTCATCCAATTATCTTAGAGAACGCTTTCAGATAATAATCCCTTTGACGATAATCAACAGAAAGAGGGAGCAGATGAAGCGCTTTCACATCTAGCGGATTCACGTCATCTGAGACACTCGGAGAAGATGATGCTATGGGTTGAAGAGCATTTCAGATATGAGATCAGATTGGACCAGATAGCGGCAGATATTAACCTGTCCAAATCGTATGCTTTCCCGCATTTTCATCAAGAGACAGATAGCAGCATTACGGCGGACTACCTTACAGCTCGAAGGTCGCAGCAAGCCCACTTGCTCCTCTCCTTGAGACAATAACACTTTCGGTGGAGGAGATTGGCAGACGTGCCGGATTTCCGAACGTATGTATTACATCCAGTTATTTCGCAATTCTGCCGAGACGATCCCGCTTCAGTATCGACAACAATTTGAACGGAGCAGTAAGCATTATTTTGGTTTGCAAAATAATAGCGTTATTACGTCTGAATACACAATTAGTATTTACCGTTTGAATTAAAAAAATCCCGGATGCGGATTGCACTAGCCAGTTGCTAAATGCGATACTCCACCTCCGGGATTGCACATCGGTAATCTTCAAGCTAAATAAACATTAAGGATTCCTCAAGTTGTTACAGCCACTTATCAGCCCAACGTTCCACGGCGCTTAGCGCTCTCCCCAGTTCCGTTCCTTTTCGTGACAACATATATTCAGTCCGAACTGGACGTTCCGTGACCACATGGCGAACCACAAGTCCTTCTTCCTCCAATTCCTTCATTCGCTCATTTAACACACGTTTGCTCAAGTCAGGGATATAAGCGTGAATCTCACTGAAGCGTTTGGGTTCCTCCATCAACGCATGGATAATGAGGGCTACCCATTTTCGGCCAATGATCTGATAAGATTGTTCCACTTTTGTGCATATTTGCTTGGCATTCTCATCATCGCTCATGATTGTACTCCTTTGATTTAGTATTGCTTGTAATATCATTAGTATACTTATTGTAACCTACTTGTCCACAGGCCATATGTGTAAAATGTCACATGCCAATTGTTCTTAATGTTACCACATAAAGCGTTATCATCAAATAAAAACCCTATAAACACTGGAGTTCACAGGTTCGACACGATTATTGACGAATTGTGACGACAGGTGTAATATGGGTAACGTTAATTCAAATGGTTACAATTTATAACCTAAACACAGGTTGTGGAGAGAAGGAATGTTCCATGGTTGGATTCAGGTGCGTTATATAAACGGAGGCAAGGCGGGGAACACACCCACTTATTCCGTCTTTTGTCATGCTTGGATTTGAACATTTTGCAACATCATATACTATACTGCACAGATCACAGGAGGCACTCCAATGGATGCAATGACATTTGTCCTGTTCGGGGCAACAGGCGATTTAGCCAAACGCAAGATTTACCCTGCATTATATAACTTGTACATGGATCAGAAAATGCCGAAATCCTTCTCCGTTATCGGATTGGGACGACGTGAATTGTCGGATACGGACTTCCAGGCGAATGTTGAAAAGTCACTGCATGAATTCTCACGTCAGACGCCAGAAGAAGCATCTCAGGTTCGTGATTTCATTGGAGCTTTCCGTTATTGTTCTTTAAATAATACGAAGCTTGAAGATTACACCAAACTGTTGGAACTGGTTCAACAGCGTGAACAAGAGCTTAACATTCCCGAAAACCGCATGTTCTACATGTCGGTGGCACCGGAATTCTTTGAGCCAATCGCATTAAACATTCAAGAGAGTGGCCTGGGTAACACCAAGGGCTGGAAGAAACTTATTATCGAAAAACCCTTCGGACACGACCTGCAATCGGCTCGTGATCTGAACGAAAAACTGAGCAATACCTTTGCGGAAGAAGAAATCTATCGCATTGACCATTTCCTCGGTAAACCGATGGTTCAAAATATTGAGACACTCACCTATGCAAATCCGGTGATTCAAGCGTTGTGGTCTAACCGTTATATTGCCAATGTACAGATTACGGCAAGTGAGACTGTGGGTGTTGAAGAACGTGCTGCGTATTACGACCAAAGCGGTGCCCTTCGTGACATGTTCCAAAACCATATGCTTCAGTTGCTGATGATGATTGGTTTGCATTTGCCAAAACGTTGCACACCCGAAGAAATTCAATTCAAAAAGCAAAAAATTGCTGAAGCACTTCGTCCGTTGACAAAAGAAAATATCGCTTCTGAAGTTGTTCGTGCGCAATATGCAGCAGGTGAGCTGCAAGGTTCCTCCGTTGTTGGATATCTGGACGAGCCTGGCATCCCAGCCGGATCTCAGAATGAGACGTATGTTGCCGCGAGACTGTGGATCGATGATCCATTCTGGAGCGAGGTTCCATTTTATATCCGTACAGGTAAACGCCTGGCTGAGAAATCCACCCGAATCGTTGTTGAGTTCAAGGCTCCACTGAAGACCGGTCATGAATCCGAAAATACAACGGAACCGAACCTGCTGACGATTGAAATTGGTCCGGGAGAAAGCATCTCGCTTCAATTAAATGCGAAGAATCCATTGAACCATGGTGAAGTGGAGCCGATGCATATGACATTTAACTCAGGCAAACGTAACATTCCTGAAGCGTATGAGAATCTAATCTTTGACGCAATGCGTGGCGATTCCACCTTCTTTGCTCACTGGAACGAAGTGGAGCTGGCATGGCAATGGGTGCAACCGATTCAGGAAGCATTTGAAGCGGGCAGCGTACCACTGGATACGTACAGTGCAGGTTCGCATGGACCTGAGTCAGCAGATCGCCTGACCGCAGCAGACGGTTACCGTTGGTGGTAAGTGAAACGAAAAAGTGAGCATAAGAGAACACAATAGTAAAAACAACAGGACAATCCGTTCTGCTCACCAATGAACATTTGCACATTCCAAATTGCGTCTTTCAAGTTAGCAGGATATAGCAAGAAATGTTTTATTCCCTGAGGGCTTTGTCACTTGAAAGCGGGTTGGATCGAAGGTGCAAATTGCTGATATAACAAAGTAACTATTACGAATCATACCGTTCCAATTTTGCATAAGTCCTTCCGGTTATGTTTGCCGGAAGGCCGTGAAAATTTTTGAATATAGATTAGTGATTCAGTTTTAAAATGGGTTGGCTTGAACGCTGAGAATGTAGTGTAGGGGACGAAATCGATTCTGTAGAAGCAAAGCGTTCGCCTTTATCCCCGGATTTTCTCCTATATAGGAGATTCAAAAAATCTGGGGATAACAGCGATCAAAAGAACGATTCGTGACCGGAACGGTTACTTCGCCAAACGTTAAGCACTTAATTTTGAACGCAAATGAAACTTAAACATTGTTTATAACAGGAGGATTTTGAAATGAAACTTGGACTTGTCGGATTAGGAAAAATGGGATTGAACCTGGGTAGAAACCTGATTGATCACAAACACGAAGTGGTTGCTTTTGACCTGAACGCTGATGCAGTAAATGAAATGAAAGAATACGGCGCTGAAGGCGTATCTTCTTACGCAGAGATGGTGGCTTCGCTCGAATCCCCACGTGTATTGTGGATCATGGTTCCTCACAACGTAGTAGACGCTGTATTGGCTGAAGTTAGCCCATTGTTGTCCAAAGGTGACATCATCATTGAAGCGGGTAACTCCCACTACAAAGAATCCATCCGCCGCTACGAAGAGATGAAAACTAAAGGCATTCACTACATGGATGCAGGTACATCTGGCGGTATGGAAGGCGCACGTAATGGAGCATGTTATATGATCGGTGGAGACCCGGAAGCTTGGGCAATTGTTGAACCGGCATTCAAAGATACTTCCGTGGAGAATGGCTACCTGTATGCTGGTAAAGCGGGCAGCGGTCACTTCCTCAAAATGGTTCACAATGGTATCGAGTACGGTATGATGGCATCCATCGGTGAAGGTTTTGACGTATTGGAGAAAAGTGGATTTGATTTCGACTTCGAACAAGTGGCTCGCGTATGGAACAACGGTTCCGTTATCCGCTCTTGGTTGATGGAGCTGACAGAACGTGCCTTCTCAAAAGATGCAAACCTCGATGAGATTAAAGGTGTAATGCACTCTTCCGGTGAAGGACGTTGGACGGTAGAAACGGCATTTGACCTTCAAACCGCTACACCGGTTATCGCGTTGTCCTTGCTGATGCGTTATCGTTCCCTGGAAACAGATACATTCACAGGTAAAGTGGTAGCAGCATTGCGTAATGAATTTGGCGGTCACGCTGTAGAGAAAAACTAATTTTATATATAACTGTTAACATATGATGAGAATCGGGTAATGACTTATATCGTGTTTACGAATTCATCAAGTGGAGGGAACATATCATGAAATTTTTCTTAGATACAGGGAATGTGGAAGAAATCAAACGGATCGAACGTCTGGGTCTGGTGGATGGAGTCACGACTAACCCGTCTTTGATTGCCAAAGAAGGTCGCGTATTTAAAGAAGTCATTCAGGAGATCTGTGGCGTTGTTAAAGGCCCGGTCAGTGCTGAAGTCATCGGTCTCAAAGCCGAGGATATGTTGAAGGAAGCTTATGAAATTGCAGAATGGGCACCGAATGTAGTCATTAAATTGCCGATGACCGAAGATGGGCTGTACGCTTGTCATGAGTTGACGCAAAAAGGGATCAAAACCAATGTCACGCTGATTTTCTCCGCAGCACAGGGCCTGATGGCGGCGAAAGCCGGTGCAACCTACATCAGTCCATTCGTTGGTCGCCTGGATGATATTGCGGTGGATGGTATGAAATTGATTCGTGATCTGCGTCTGATTCTGGACATGTATGATCTGCCTTCCGAGATTATCGCAGCAAGCATTCGCAATATCAAACATGTAGAGGATGCAGCCCTTTCCGGTGCGCATATTGCCACCATTCCGGGTTCGCTTCTGCCGACACTTTGGAAACACCCACTGACGGACAGCGGGATTGAACGTTTCCTGAAAGACTGGGAATCTGTTCCGAAATAAAAGGATAGACATGGCCTGAATCATTTGGTGGTCGGAACATAAAGCCTTTCGCCCTGCAGAGTAATCTGCGGGTGAAAGGTTTTTTTATCTCTGTTTATGTGTTTCCGATTTCCTATTTAGTTTAGCCAATGACGAGTACTTGTCCCTTTCATGTTGTTGTTACTTTCTATAGAGTGTCCACGTACTATCCTTCTTTTTCGGGACAACGGTGCATAAGGTTAACATATAGCCTATAGCTCATCCCGTAGGGGAGGGACACTTCGATGACGAGAAGAAAATGGCGAAGCCGGAGACGCCGTAAGCCGCCAAGCGGCAAACGCAAAATGTGGTTGATCATTTTATTGGTCACTGCGTTTTGTTTGATGCAGGGCTTTGCTTATGTGGATAAAAAGATGAAGCCCCCCATCATGCACTTGGCCAAGATCAGAGTGAAGCAGATTGCGACTGAAGCGATTAACAAGGCGATTACAGCACAGGTTGCCGATGGCAAAACCAACGAAGGACTGATTGACTGGAAGACGGATACCGCCGGGAAAGTGTCCGGTTTCATGCTGAATTACAATGAGCATATGCGAATCACTGCAAGTACGATGAATATTGTGCAATCCACGCTGCAGAATGTACACATGTTAAAAGAAAAAATCCCACTGGGGCAGGCGCTGGGCAGTCCGGTGTTGGCTTCATTTGGCCCGAGTATACCGGTTCGTATTGAGCCCCAAGGCGCTGTCAAAGTGGATCTGAACACCCGTCAACAGAATGCGGGTATTAACATGATTTTGGTGGAAGTGTACATTCACATCATTGCTGAGGTCGCGGTCGTGGTGCCCTTCGACATGGAGCCCGAAACGGTTGATACGGAAATCCCGATTTCCTACCTGCTGGTTGTCGGGGATGTGCCAATGTATTATTACGATAATCAGGGCAAGCCAGTGGGCAGTAACGGTAGTAATGCTCCAGCTATTGCGCTGCCATCAGGTCATACGGGTGTATCAAGCGGTAATGGAGTAACTACGAATCCACCTAGCCAGAACCAGCAACAGACGCCGTCAGACCATATGCAAGGGAATGAACTTGAAATTGAGCCGGATGATCTGCCTGATGTGAATGGGGGATTGCAGCTCAATAAGGACACGCACCCATGATACACACAAATTTGAATTGTAAAACAAAGAAAGGGGCCTCTATTAAAGAGGTCCCTGTTTCGCTTTGCTGATCGTGCATATCCTCGTTTTACTTACTTTTCTTGTTCTTTTGTTTGCGTTCATCCTGTTCCCAATGTTTCAGCTGTGGATAAGGATCGAACGACCATTCGTGCAGTCCGCTGTCCCGGTAGATCCCATAGTGGAGATGTGGAGGGAATTTGCCCTGTGTCCCAGGTTTCCCGTAACCCGAACTACCCACCCAACCTACGACCTGACCGGGGATCACAACTTCACCGACGCGTGCACTTTTGTCAAAACCCGAAAGGTGAGCGTAATAGTGATAATGGTTGTTCAAATCCCGAATTCCGATGCGCCAGCCGCCAAACGGATTCCAGCCTTTGATTTCCACGACCCCATAACAGGTACTGCGTACAGGCAGGCCATGCGGAGCGAAAATATCTGTTCCCTCATGAATGCGATAACCGCCCCAGCTTCTTTTCGTCCCCCAGGTACTGCGATAGGAGTAGTTGGTTCCGAGCGGGACCGGAAAGGCATGTCCGAATAGATCCAGATTGTCAAAATGCTCATATAACTTCGCGAATTGCTGTATCCGTTGCACAGCACGGGAGTTGTGATAATATTCCCACAAAGCAATGTTGAAGTCCTCTTGTTTGTTTCCATAACCTTGAATAACAGAAGCCATGCTGTACAGCACATCCTGATCATTGTTGGCATCCGCTATACCGTCTCCTGAACCATCACGTCCATATCCTTTGAAAAAAAGAATGGATTCCGGATGTTGATCCGTCTCATCGGGATTTAACCATCCTCTCCAGGCCGGAGGGGTCATGAAGATACCTGTAAGCCGTTCAGGATGCTTGCGATCCTTTGGGTGTGCGCGAGTAATCGTTCGTTCATACTGATCAATTGCGGCAAGCCTGTACCAGGGAATCTGGGTCATCTGACCAATGGTTTCATATAAATGGCGACGTGCAGCGAAAATTTCTGCGGGTTTTAACTCGGCAGCCTGTGGTTTGGGAGCGGCCTCGGCGGGTTCACTGTAAACTTCAACAGGCAAGAATGGGAGAAGCAGAGTACCTGCAAGTAATGTTTTGATCCAAAAGTGGTACGTGTACCTGAAGGTCAAGCGTTGTTGCACTGGGAAGCAGCCCCTTTCCATTAGAATGATACAAGGTACCCGATGAACCAAGCTAAAGGTTAGCGTTCTTCAAAAGTTCTCATTTTATCCATGTAAGCTCTTGGGCGGAATCGAATTATACAAATTGTCCATATCGGGCATGAATGCACAAGATGTGACAAATGGGGGTTTTTCCAGCGCTTTCATGGTATAATATGTTCCGAGCAACAGCCTAACTTCAGTAGAAAGAAGGTTTATGCATTGGCAAAACGTGTTAAAGAACCGAAGCCGGATTGGATTCGGATCAAATTGACAACCGGCGATAACTATCAGGAAATGAAAACGATGATGCGTTCCAAAACGCTGCATACGGTATGTGAGGAAGCGCGGTGCCCGAATATTTATGAATGCTGGGCCAATCGAACGGCCACTTTTATGATTTTGGGCGATATTTGCACAAGGGCATGCCGTTTTTGCGCGGTGAATACAGGCTTGCCAACGGAGCTTGATTTGCAGGAACCAGAACGTGTGGCGGAAGCAGCAGAGCAGATGAATCTGCAACACTGCGTAATTACAAGTGTAGCCCGTGATGACCTGAAGGATGGGGGAGCTACGATCTTTGCAGAGACGGTGAAGGCCGTACGGCGACGGTTGCCATTGTGCAGCGTTGAAGTACTCATTCCAGACTTTCTGGGCGATCGGGAATCTTTGCAGATTGTAATGGATGCCAAACCGGACATTCTGAATCACAATATTGAGACAGTTGAGCGGTTGTCAGACAAAGTGCGTGCCAAGGCAAAATATAAACGTTCACTGGAATTGCTTGCTCGTGCCAAAGAAATGCAACCTAACATCCCTACGAAATCAAGCATTATGCTTGGTGTAGGTGAGGAATATAATGAAATTTTATCAACGATGGATGATCTTCGTGCGGTGAACTGTGATATTATGACGATTGGTCAATATTTGCAGCCATCGGAGAAACATCTGTATGTTGAAAAGTATTATCCGCCAGAGGAGTTTGCTGCATTGAAACAGGAAGGATTAAAACGTGGATTCAGCCACGTCGAGTCCGGTCCGATGGTACGCAGCTCCTACCATGCGCATGAACAGGTGAAATCGGCTACCAAACATGCTGAACAGGCGGCAACACACGCGTGATGGAGGATACCGGATTGGAAGAAGAAAAAATCAAAGAACAGATTCAGGACCAACTTCAGGAACAGATCCAGGAGCCAGTTCAGGAATCGGTTGTTGAATCAGTTGAAGAAAAGCCCAAAGAACCGGTCATTGTACAGATCGGCGGCAAAAATTATGAAATCGTCCAGAACCACAAAGAAGGCTGGAATCCAGAGGTCTTCCGTGATCGTTACAGTGAAGTGCTGGAGCGTTATGATTATATTATCGGGGACTGGGGTTATAGCCAGTTGAGGTTAAAAGGTTTTTACCGTGATAACCATCCGAAAGCGACAAAGGATTCCACGATCGCCAGTATGGTGGATTATATCAATGAATATTGTAACTTTGGCTGCGCGTACTTTGTACTTCAGAAGAGCAAGGATCAACCTCAAGCCAAAGCAAAAAGCGGTTCCTGAGAAGGACCGCTTTTTTGCTGTGTTTATTTTAGTCAAGAAATGCGGTGCGAACCCGGTTCCAGAATGGATAAGGGCGGAAACGTGCAAAACTGACCTTGTGACTGGATACCTGACAACGGACGGAAATCAGATCCTCCACCATCACATTCACATGATCAATGGTCATCAGTAACCGCTGATCCTTGCGGGAGAAAATATCACAATGATGATGCTTGGGCAAAATAATCGGTGAACCAAGTGTCCGATAGACCCGGTTATTAATCGATGCAATCTCCGCAATCTGAATCGCCTCGATGGTCGGATGAACCATGGCACCGCCAAGGGCCTTGTTGTATGCCGTGCTGCCTGATGGCGTGGATACACAGATGCCATCCCCACGGAACATCTCAAATGTCACATCGTTAATATCGACCTGGGCCACGACGGTACCGTCTACCCCTTTTAACGTAAATTCATTAAGGGCGATGTAAGAGGTATTCCCCGACTTTTTCCGAATCTCAAGCTCCAGTAGCGGGTATTGCACAATGCGTGGTTTGAGACGCTCCGGATCTCCTTTGCCACTCATCAGCCTGACTAACTCCCGTAATTCTTCCTTCTTCCAATCGGCGTAAAAGCCGAGATGGCCTGTATGAACCCCAACAAAAGCAATATCCGGAATACGGTCGATGAAATTGTGAAACGCCTGTAGCATCGTACCATCGCCCCCGATGGAGATAACAATCTCCGGCGATTCTGCATCCAGCTTGAACCCTTCTTCCTTCGCCAGCGCGTGAAACTGCTGACTGAGATCAATCGATAACTGGTCTCCGCGGTCTTGAACATAGTATCTCAAGATGAAAGCTCCTTTGTGGTCATTATACTACCGATGATAATCAATTCCGCGGAAGAACACAACGTTTGGGCGCATATTCAGTTAAATATAGATGAATCGTTCACTTATTTTTTGGCATGTCGTCTAGGCTTGAGAATGGAACTTAATATCGCAAGGAATAACAACAATACGATGAGGCTTACAAAAACAATCATTCCGGACAAGAAAATCAGTCCCCAATCGGGTGTATACGTTGATAACGATGGGATGAAACCGGGCTCCATGAGAACGGGTGAAGAGGAACGCCCCATCATGGGTGTCCACAACAGCAGGACCAGGACAGGTGCGATTAGCGCATGAATTGCTCTGGCAAATAGAAAAGGACCGTATCTCATGGGTGTGTTGCTAAGAACACTCATAATCTGTGCATGGACGGATAATCCGCCCCAGGAGAGAACAAAGGCTGCTGCAGCTACTTTATAGACGAGTGGGATGGATGCCCCGGCACTCCCGGCCTCTTTGTTCCCCAGCGTTACTTCAAACAGCCCGCCGACCAAGCTAGGAGATAAGGATGGAGGCAGTCCGCTATGTCGTAACAATTGCTCGGTTATCCCGTATAATCCGCCAAGCCAACCGGTCTGGACAAGTAGCTCCATCATGACCGAGAAGAATACAACCAGCCCTCCTACGATAATAATAAGGCGAAGGGATGAGGAGACTGCCGTGCGCAGCAGTTCACCGAATGCCCGTCCGTCAGCCTTTCTTGCTTCATGCATCGCATAGATGGCCCGGACCAGTCTGTTTCTAGGTATCCCCTCCGATGGGGATGCAGAAGAGATGTCTGGCTGTGAGCCTTGCGCTGTACCCCCGTGAAAACGCATGAGCATACCCACCAGAAAAGCTGCAGCGTAATGGCTCGCAACCAATACTGGAGCAATGGCGACATTATGGAAGAATCCAACTGATACCGCTCCAATCATGAAGATCGGATCGGATGATGTCGTGAAGGCAACGAGCCGTTCTCCTTCTTCCCGGGTAACCAGCTTTTGTTCCCATAACTGGGCGGTCAGTTTAGCCCCTGTAGGATAACCGGATGCACAGCTCACGGCAAATACAAAACCACCGCTTCCGGGAACACGAAACAATGGACGCATCAGTGGATTTAGCAAGGTACCTAGAAAATGAACAATGCCAAAGCCGAGCAGCAGCTCGGACAGCACCAAAAAAGGAAAAAGGGAGGGAAACAATACGTCCCACCAGATGGACAGTCCGCGTACACCCGCATGCCAGGTTTCCGCTGGATACAAGACCATTAACACACAAAGGATCAGGAGAGCGAGTGTGACCAGGACATGGGTGAGTCTTTGTGAAGCAGCCATGAATTCTTCTCCTTTATTTTTGGAATGGTCGGTGTGCGAAGTCTGTGATGTTATTGCCATCAATATATGAAAAAAAGTGGACAAACAGTACAAAATTATACGTAGAAAGCGCTTGCAAAAGTGGCTGTGTTTTTGAGTGATGTGTGCTAAAATGAGAAAAACGCCTGAACGTCACCTAATTGTCTCCAAGGTGGAATTCAATTCGGATGGAGTGATGATCATGAGTCTTGTCACCGGAATCCTGGTCTGTGCTTTTGTATATGTGATACGTGCCTCGCTGGTACGCTCTGAGGAAGAGGACTGGCGGAGTTATTAATGGAATATCTAGTGCGCCAACCTATGCGGTTGGCGCTTTTTTTGTGTTATGTTTTGAAGAAAGTCCTATATACAGATGGCAGGTTACATGTCCTGATGATTCATGTTATATAGGACTTTTTGGTTTTTTTTGATAGAATGGAGATAAAGGCTTTTGGAGCCTGGATATTGTTACTGTTTTCACAATGTTCACGGAACGTGTAATATATGGCAAAATTCGACATCAGAAAGGGGAATCAGACGAATGAATCCCAGTTTAAGTATTTATGACAATCTTGGCGGTGAGAAAGGTGTTCGCGCACTGGTCGAGGCATTTTACCCAATCGTTCAGCAGAATGAGCAGCTGGCTCCGCTTTTCCCGGAAGATATTCAGCCGGTCATCGACAAGCAGTATATGTTTTTGTCTCAGTTTTTTGGAGGCCCAGGGCTGTTTTCCGAGGCGTTTGGACATCCGATGATGCGTGCCCGTCATATGCATTTTGAAGTGACGGTTGAACGGGCTGAGGCGTGGCTTGCATGTATGGATCAAGCCTTAACACAGATTGGTGTGGAGGAGCCCTTGCATTCGTTTATCCTGCAGCGTTTATCCGGGCCTGCACATCATTTTGTGAATACACCATAGTTCCGAATATGATTACGAGCGTACGGGAGAGGGATGGAATAGATTGGAATTAGAGCCGCTGTATAAGGTGAAAGTCACCTGCCATTATTGCGAAACCGAGTATGAGACCTCACGGGTAAGACCGAGTTTGAAAAGACCCTACCGGACGGATTCGGATTTTTGTGCGTACTACAAGCTGGAGAATCCAGATTTTTATGTGGTTCGCATCTGTCCGCAGTGCGGGTTTGCCTCGACGGAGAACGCAACGGAGCATTTAAATGATGCTCAGCGCAAGGCTTTTAAGGAACAGATCGGTAACCGTTGGGTAAAACGTGATTATAGCGGAGCACGAACACTGGAACAGGCGTTGGCAACGTACAAGCTTGCCTTGCTGTGCGCACAGGTTATCCAGGAGAAAGATCGTGTCGTCGCTGGTCTGTTGCATCATATAGCTTGGTTGTATCGTTATATGGAGGACCATGCACAGGAACATCGTTTTCTTGAATTTAGCCTGGAAGCCTATGTGAAGGTGTTCGAACGTGAAGGAACGGGTGGCAATGAAGCCAAACTGTTGTATTTGCTCGGGGAATTGAACCGCAGGGTAGGACGGTTTAATGAAGCGGTGCAATGGTTCAGCAAGGTCATTCATGACAAGCGGATCACAGATGCGGCCATGATTCGTGCTTCAAGGGAACAGTGGGCCGTGCTGCGTGAGCAGATGATTTCAAGTAAGTTGGAACTCCCTGAAGAGATGCTGGAAACAGACAAAGAGGCTGCAAAGCGCAGCCCCCTCTAAGTTGATCTTGCATTAGTTACGGACAGGACGGCTGGATAACAAATAGTCACTGTCGTTGTCGATCACGGTCATGCTTGTATTACAGCAGGGAAAGACCAGTAATTTCTTTTTGCCTTCACGAATGAGCACAAGCTCTTTTGGTTTGAGGGGGAGCAGCACGTTGCTTGCATGACAGTAGGGACATTGCTGTACATAGATGTCTCCCATCACAATATCGTAAGGCCAGCTGTTCTCAAACGGAATCATTCTTGTTCGCCTTCTGGTGCGGAAGGTTTGGAGGCTTCTTGTTTGGCGAGTTCCGCAATCTTCTGCATCAGGATATGTTGGGGCATGTGCATCAGGTGCTCCAAAGGTACGCCCAGGGATTCTGCTAATTTGACGGCTGTATCAGCCGATACTTGTAAAGGTTTCATACGTTTACCTCCTGAAAGTTACTATGAATACATGTTCAAAAAGTCTGGTTTTCAGTACCGAGAAGATGGAATGAAGCTAGAAATGGAGTAGCGGAGCGTAGGCAAACTACGTGAGCAACGGACATTTCGGCTGAATTTCATATTCGATGCTGATGATGCCGTTAGGCATGATTCGTAATCAAAAGTGGACTTTTTGAACAACCTCTGTAGCTATTTCTCTAGTATAGAGATATGGCTGACAGAAAACCAGTTTTTAATTCAATCCTAACCATCCAATTTATAGAGAGAGGTGCCTTATTAAATGAAAACGCCATTACACCCCGTATGGGATCTGGAGTCCATTTTTAGTGGAGGTTCTTCCTCCGAGACATTCGCTGCGTATCTGATTGAACTGGAAGAGGATGTACGTAAACTGCAACATCTGTTGAACGAAACACCTGCACCGACTTCATTAGAAGAGACGGCTGCGTTTGATCCGATTTTGGAACTGCTGCAAAGCTGTTATATGCGCGTATCGGAAGGTTCTGCGTTTGTATCCTGCCTCTCATCGCAAAACCAGAAGGACAAAAAGGCAACGCAGCTTCAGGGCGCCATCAGTTCTATTGCAGCGATGCTGAACGGCAGCAAATCGAAGTTCGATAATACACTCAGTCAGACATCGGATTCGGTGTGGGACGCCTGGATTGCTCGGGAAGATATTCAGCCGCTGGCATTTGTACTGAACGAGAGTCGCACGCTGGCTCGTGAGAAGCTGTCGCCTGAACTGGAAGGTCTTGCTCTGGATCTGGGTGTGGATGGTTACCATGGTTGGGGCAAATTCTACAACACGATTGTCAGCAAGGTGAACATTCCATTTGAGCAAGATGGGGAAACGGTGATGCTCTCCGCAGGACAGGCTGCCAACAAGCTGAGCGATAGTGATCGGAATGTACGTGAGACGGTATTCGCAAACTGGGAGCAGGCTTGGACCGATGTCGAAGATTTCTGCGCTGACACGCTGAATCACCTCGCTGGATTCCGTCTGAAGTTATATGAGAAACGTGGCTGGGATGATATCCTCAAAGAACCTCTGGCCATTAACCGGATGTCACGTCAGACACTGGATACAATGTGGGATGTGATTAACGGTGCCAAACCTGCGCTTGTTCAATATCTGGAGCGCAAGGCAGAACTGCTGGGGGTAGACAAGCTCAGCTGGAGCGACGTAGATGCACCTGTAGGTAAATCGAGTGGCAAAATCACTTACAATGAGGCAGCCATCAATATTGTTGAGCAATTTGCCAAGTTCAGTCCTAAACTTTCCTCGTTTGCAGAGATGGCTTTTGAGAAACGCTGGATCGAAGCAGAAGACCGTCCTGGCAAGCGTCCAGGCGGATTCTGTACGTCTTTGCCACTTAGCAAAGCAACTCGAATTTTCATGACCTTCTCCGGGACACCGTCTAATGTGTCGACCCTTGCGCATGAACTTGGTCATGGATATCATCAACACATTATGGAAGAGTTGCCTGCATTGAATCAACGTTATGCGATGAATGTGGCTGAGACAGCGTCCACGTTTGCTGAACTGATTGTAGCAGATGCCTTGGTGCAGGCGGCAACAGATGAGCAAGAGAAGCTGGCTTTGCTGGAAGACAAGATACAGCGAAGTGTGGCTTTCTTTATGAACATCCATGCCCGGTTCCTGTTTGAGAATCGTTTCTATGAACAACGTAAAAAGGGCTTGGTCAGCGCGGATGAATTATCCAAATTAATGGTGGAGGCGCAGCAGGAAGCGTTCTGCGGTGCACTTGCATCAGATCATCCTCATTTCTGGGCATCCAAACTGCATTTCTATCTGACTGGTGTGCCATTCTATAATTTCCCATACACGTTCGGTTATATGTTCAGTGCGGGAATCTATGCGAGAGCACAGCAAGAAGGAACGGCATTTGCAGATAAATACGATGCTTTGTTGCGGGATACAGGGCGTATGACGGTCGAAGAACTTGCTCAGAAACATCTGGGTACCGACCTGACACAACCGGAATTCTGGCAAAATGCTGCGGACTTGGTTATTGCCGATATTGAGCAGTTTCTACAGATGACAGCAACTCAAAAATAGGTTGAACATATATGTTGAATATTTATGAAAAGGCTGCAATCCCCTGTTAACAGACACGGGATTGCAGCCTTTTTTTGTACAGAATCCTCATTTTCGGTTCTCGAAGATTTTGTCGTAATTAAGTGAAAAAGCTCAGTTTAAGGAAGTGGAATGGCAATTAATTGTGCAAATCATAGTTAGAAATACCCAACTTTGCCGTTCTTTGTTGAATGAGCACATATGATGTCATATAATGAGTCGTAAGTCCTTGATGTATAGGACTATAAGCATATAAGGAGAGTGTTAATATGAAAATTGATGAGCTTTCATTAGCGAGACAGTTGGATCTGGTATTCAAAGAACTTGATCGTGAGTTGTCAGGGTTAGATTCAGGGGTGGTTTTTGTGCAAATACGAAACAACGTAATTGGGAAATTCGGTATTCGACATAATCCGATAGCTGGACGAGATGGGCAGATGGATGTGGAGGAAGGGGGGCTAAACGAAACCCAGAGAACTTCTTTCCGGGCAATGGCACTGGAGACGTTGAAATTCAAACGTAATTGGACACATGGCGAAATATCGTACGATTTCACAGTAAGACAAGGTATGATTTTGGTAGATGCAACGATGGAGTCTAATTACAATATGGCAAGTTTGATGATTCGTTACCCTAGAACCAATACATACAAGGATTCAGATATGGAGTCGACCTCATAATTAGTTACACAAGAGAAAGCGGCACTTCCGAAGAAGGCCGCTTTTGTTTTTTTAACGCTACTTAAGCATTAATTACGAGCTTACGAACGACCCGATAATTGCTGCTCAGCGATTTGTACCAGACGTTTAGTGATGTATCCACCCAGAGAACCTGTCTCACGGGAAGTATAGTTACCGTAGTAACCATCTTGTGGAATCGTTACACCCAGCTCTTGTGCAGCTTCCATTTTCAATTGTTGCAATGCAGCATTTGCTTGGGGAACGACCAGGTTGTTGGAGCGGCTACCGCTACCTTGGTTTTGACTTCCGTACATATGTGTCACCTCCTTATGGCTTGGTGATGTTAGTATGGTTAGAGAATACGGAAATATACATGATATGGCGTAAGGGAAAATATGGATAACTATCAGTGCACAGGACACATAAAAAAGCCGACCCAATGCGGGTCGACAAGTTGTATTTGGATATCAAAATATAGGTGATATGCGTAAAAACAACATAGAGGATGATCAGCTCGTTTAGTCTGTAGGAGGTATAACCTCAATACGTGTAAATAACTCAACAGGCTGTTCCGGTTCCAAGCGAATCAACCCGGTTTGTTCATCCGATAAAGCCAAATTAGGTGCATCCGGGAGCCAAGTGTACGGTTCAATGCACAAGAACTGATCGGATTCACCTTTGGTAAAGAGAACCCAATGTTTGAAAAATGCTTCATCTGCTGAATATTTCAATGTATATCCATCTTGCCTGCGTAAGTAAGCCGTAGCCGGTTCACCTTCGGTAGCTTTCAACAGGGTATCCCAGTTACGTCCCTGCAAATTGATGCCTTCGTTCAGAGCAGACCATTCACCCAGGGATTCCAGTTCACCTGTCGGTAGTTGTTCTTCATTCTGTCCGTATATTCCGGAAACAGGCAGTTGCAGTGTCCAGTCGGCAGGTTTGCCGTCTAACAAAAACCATGTATGATATCCCATCCCGAATGGAGCGGGTGTTGAACTCAGATTGGTGACTCGCAGACGCTGGCTAAATACAGCGTTTTGCAGACTGAACGTCATCTCAAGTTTCAGGGGAATCGGGAATTGAGCCATCCAATGCTCTTCATTTTCGGTCAGTAATTCAGTCGTAATTGCACAGCCGTCTTCATCTTCCTCAATGTCACTGACACACCAGGATTGGGTACGGTGGAGACCGTGAATATGGTTGTCATTCGCCGTGTTTTGATCGAACTGGTAACGAACACCTTCATATTCGAATTGTCCACGATGAATGCGCCCTGGTGGAATCAGGAGAGGAACGCCAAAATGATACGGCTTCTGCAGATAAAAGGCAAGATCGTCTTCATCCGGACGGCGGACGACATCTCTGTCCTGCACTAAATCGCGAATAGAAATAATATTATTTCCAAGACGCGGCAGCAGGGTGATTTCCAATTCACGGCTATGTAGGATATACGTGTCGTAACCATTCCATTGGCCTTTGGTCACTTGTTTCATATCGATGCTCCTTTTCCCACTTGAAATCTGTCTGCAAGCAGTCGTGATGAAGCTACTGCTGCAGGCGTGTCGTTGTGTACATGCCAGCTATTTCCTGCGCTATTTCGTGTGAAGCAGGCAACAGGATAAGCAATTCCATCATAACAGATTTTGATGTCTCGGGTAAAAAAGTTCAACTCATTTTGACATTCGCGCCTGTGCGCATTAAGATGGAACTCTGAAAGCATTTATTAGAATTGAATGACATGAAATCGATGACAGGGATAAGTAGGCCAAGAGAATCCTCTTCAGAAAGCCGGTGGTTGATGTGAACCGGTGTGAGCTCTTTACCGAATGGACCCTTGAGTGTAGGTTTGAACAGGTTAAGCCAGAGATGGGCTTGCCTCACTAGAGTCTGCCGTATAATCCACGTTACGGAACAATGAAGGCATTTCATCGGCTTGACTTGATTCAGAGTCAGGAGCAATCGAAGAAATGCGAATAAGGGTGGCACCACGGTCTCACGTCCCTTGCGGATGTGGGGCCTTTTTGCGTTCGCAGAGAATAGCAGGAGTTTATATATATAATCAGGGAGGCGTTATGGGTAATGAAAACAGTACTTTCAGGTATTCAGCCAAGCGGTAAGCTCACATTGGGCAACTATATTGGTGCAATCAAAAATTTTGTAAAACTTCAGCATGACTATCAATGTCATTTCATGGTAGTTGATCTTCATGCCATCACCGTGGCTCAAGAGCCAGCAGCATTGCGTGAACAGTCGGAAGCAGTAGCTGCACTGTTTATTGCAGCAGGTATTGATCCGTCGAAATCTAACGTATTTTTGCAATCCCATGTACCGCAGCACGCAGAATTGGGCTGGTTGATGACAACGCTGACCTCCATGGGTGAGCTTGAACGGATGACTCAGTTTAAGGATAAATCATCCGGTAAAGATTCCGTTGGTGCGGGACTGTTCGTGTATCCATCATTAATGGCGGCTGATATTTTGTTATACAATGCTGACCTTGTGCCAGTAGGTGAGGACCAGAAGCAGCATCTGGAACTGACACGTGATCTGGCAGGCCGTTTTAATCACCGTTATGGAGAGTACTTCACCATTCCAGATCCGTATATTCCGCAGGTGGGTGCTCGGGTCATGTCACTTGATGATGCCTCTTCAAAGATGAGCAAAAGTAACCCTAACGCTGGCAGCTATATTGCCCTGCTGGATCCGCCGGATGTGATTCGAAAAAAAATCAGTCGTGCCACTACAGATTCGGGACGTGAAGTCGTATATGATCCGGCAAACAAACCGGAAGTCAGCAATCTGATGAGCATCTACGCTGAATGTGCAGGTATGACGCTTAAAGAAGTGGCTGAGCGTTATGAAGGCAAGATGTATGGTCCGTTCAAAAAGGAACTGGCTGAAGTGGTTGTATCTGTGATTGAACCGCTACAACAACGATATAATGAGATTCGTGAATCTGGCGAATTGGCGGATGTTCTGGATACGTCAGCCCGTCGTGCAGAAGAAGTTGCTGCTCAAACGTTGGATGCAGTGAAAGAACGTATGGGATTTGTTCCAAGACGTAAACAGTAGTCCTGAACAAGACCTTCATATTTCACGCAATGAATAGTTAACATGAATAAAGAGGAGCCCTATTGAAGGACTCCTCTTTATTTGTGCGTTCATTATTGAACTTTATTGAATTATAAACTGACCCGCTCAAGAAGTGGGCTCTGAAGCTGAAGCAGCCGATTGAACTTCCTGACGTTCTTTTTTGGCACGAATCACAAATCCCCAGCCAATGTTGGCGATGGACAGGACAAACAGTAGTGCAGCAAACCAACCGGAGTAGGAGATCATAATTGCTGAAACCGTTAACAAGATAATCGAAGAGAATGCGAACCATAAGGATAAGCCTTTACTCATTGGGAAAAACCTCCATCTACAAATTTAGTGAAATTCCGTATAACCTGAAGCCTACGAGCCATAATAATCTTGCAAGCTTGCAATACATTACAGACACAGATTGAAAGGAGATTATAAATTATGGCTCAAGGATCTCGTTCTTCAAACAACTTGGTGGTACCTCAAGCGACTGCAGCACTGCAACAATTGAAAATGGAGGCTGCACAGGAACTGGGTGTAACTATCCCACAAGACGGTTACTACGGTAACTACACTTCCCGTGAAACAGGATCTTTGGGTGGATATATCACCAAACGTCTGGTACAAATCGCTGAGCAGTCTCTGGCTGGGTCTGGCAAATAATTTATTTTAACCAACAGCAACAAAACAGGATAAACAGAAAGCCCGGGGCGGAAACGCACCGGGCTTTCTCGCGTATCAGTTCCTAAGTTTGATTGTGCCTTGCCATGCTCACTTCGTCAAGGGCGTGCAGATAAAAGTTTTTTATCCATCTTCTCATCGCTTAACCAGCCTACATACGTATCAATCGTTTCAAAATTCCGATCCATCACAATCACAGCGACAAATGGATATTGTTTCCGGTGTCGATAACGTACATCTGCCCAGCGGACCTTGTACCCAGCAGGCAGTTCTTCAACCTCTGCCACCGCATAGGAGGTGAAATAGAGGAAGGCACTGACTTCCGGTGATTTGCGTGAAGCAGCAACGGCCGCATGAGTAGAAGAAGAGGCGTGCAGACTCCATACCAGATTAGAACCATCCATTTTACCGATCACATAACTGCCGTCCTCAACTCGTTTAACCACATGCCAGCGGTTCCAGGATATCGTTGGAATGACGATGTATCTTGCCTGCTCTGGGCTGTTGTCGAGACGTCTGACTTTTCTGACTGCTTGTGCACGAGCAATCGTTCGCCATATATAATATAAACCGGTCAAACTATACAACGTAACGAAGAGTGGTGCAGGGGCGATCAGATCAAAGGCCCATAACAGGATAGCAATGACATGTGTAGTGAATAGAAACGGATCAAAAATATGAATGATGTTCCAGGCGATCCAGCGTTCCGTAAAAGGCCGGGCGGCTTGGGTTCCATAGGTGTTGAACAGATCGGTGAATACGTGAAAGCCTACGGCCACAGCGGTCCAGGTGGCAACGTGTCCAATAGGGACATCAGGGAATATCAGTGCAATGACGCCGGTGATGAGCAAAACCCATAACAGGAGAAATGGCAGAGAGTGTGACAAGCCCCGATGATTCCGGATGTAAAGCGAATTGCTTTTGAGACGTAAAGCAGTATCAATGTCAGGGGCCTGGGAACCGGCGATCGTGCCAATCATTACCGCAGCTGCAAGCATGGGACTCGCTGCGACGACAGGATCGACATAAGCTAGACCGGCTAGACCAATCCCCATGACAAAATGTGTAGAGGTATCCATAAACGTCTCCTTTGTGTGGTGTATCGTTCTAAGGCATATTACTTCTCTATCTAGGTGATACCCATATATAGTGTATAATATCCGTCTGTCAGGATGCAAAACATCCCTAATTTCAAATTTATAACAATAAACTGTATTATACCCAATAAATGTACGCAGTTTGTCAAACTATTTTGGTGTTTCCTATGATAAACTTTATATCGGATACTGAGAGAAGTTGCATCAGAGAATACGCGGTCGGATATGTTACATAAATATTTATGGGCATTGTTCCTTTTAACCGTTACAATAATATAGAATCTCATAAAAAGTAGGTTTCTTTGAATACATATGTCACAGTAGATGGATGAAGCGAAACAAACGTGATTTTGGGTTCATATATGTATGCGTATTCATAAGAGAAGATACAGAAGGGACGAGGAAGATGCTGAAAAAGTACAAATGGACATGGATGCTGCTCGGGCTCGCACTGATAATGGCTGTGTATCTGATGTGGGGCACTGTATTTGCCAGTAAGGAAAAATTACCCGAGATTCGTGAAATCCAATCCTTTTCTATGGAAAATGTAGATGGCAGTACAGTATCACTGGAGGATACGCAAGGAAAAGTCCGCTTGTTCTACTTTTATTTCACCAGTTGTCCGGATGTCTGCCCGATTACGACGTTTACGTTATCCCAGGTGCAGGATCTGTTGAAAGAGGACGACACCTTTGGTAAAGATGTCTCATTTGTATCCATTTCATTCGACCCGAAAGTCGATACAAGAGAGAAGATTAAGACGTTTGCGGACCGCTTCCATGCGGATTATTCCGGATGGTACTTCTTGCGAGGGGATATGGACAAAACCAAACAATTCGCCAGGGAATCATTCCAGATCCTGATCGATGGGGAGAGTAAGGATGATTTTGCCCATATGAACATGATTGGTCTGGTGGATGAGAACAACCAGCTGCGCAAGGTATATAATGCGTTTAATACAGAGGACGTTGTGCCTGCTGTCATTGCCGAGGATATTCGCAATCTGATTAAGGAATAATCATCTGATACTCATATTGTAAAGGCTGCCTTCAGGTTGGATATCAACCCAAAGGCAGCCTTTTGGTATTTCATTTTAATAGGAAGGATGTTCAGGGTATTGGATGTATGTCTCTAACCCGGCCTTTTCCAGCTGGGCAATGATATACTCATCAGGTGTTCCTTCCACACCCGCATATCCTCGTCGTGTATACATCTGTACTGCATCCGGGAAAGCATCCCGAAGTACACCTCTAATTTTTTTGCCGGAACTGTCATTATCCATAAATAAAAAGACTTCATCGTAACCGACTTGCTTGCGCAGGGTCTCCAGCTTGAGGGAATTAAGTGTTCCAAACGTACATAGAATGTTGATCTCGGGTCCAACCAGACGTTTCAGTTTGCTTCGGTCATTCTTACCTTCCACAATGACATGAATAGGCATGATATTCACCTCTTGTTCGAGAGCTTATGTCGACATTCCCCGGGAAATGTTGCAGCGAAAATCGACTGATTATATAAAATGGACTCCTTTCTTTACACTGTTCACCACGCGGGCAGGAGCACCTCTGATTTCTAAATTCTTTTTCAAATACATCAGGTTAATTCTGATCAGTAGTGGCCGTTACGGTTACGGATCGTTCCTTCGATCGCTGTTGTCTCCAAATTTCTGATTGATTTTATTTTTTATAGGTTGAAATATGGAGACAAAGGCGAACGCTAACGCTTCTTCAAAATCGATTCCGTCCCCTTCACTACTTCCAATGATCGTCCATACCTAATGATGATATTCAAGAAAAAGATGAAATCTTAAAGACGGCGCTGATAATCCCTAGGCCGCTCCGTTCGAGTGTAAAACGTTAGTCCATTTTATATAGTTTAGCTGTAAATGGGGGAATGATGCAAAGCTAATGAAAATACTGGCCTAATTGCTGTTATAACAGTAGGAAAGCAGAGCTTGAAACAGGCCTAATTCAATATACTTTTCGGATCGGACAGGGATGCTTCGCGTCTGGATGTATAGTATGGAAGCAGCAGCATACCAATCATTAATAAAACAAAGGCGATGAAATAGGGTGATAACCCGACACGAAGTTGCCCGGCTGTGATGGGGCCGATGAAAGAGCCGATGGAGGTGGCGATGGATTGCAGCGAGAAAATGCGGCCCAACTTGCTGCCTCCGCTCAGACGGATAAATAGGGTTGCCATAGCTGGAAAGATAATGCCTTTGGACATCCCAAGTACAAATAATACGGTGGACAACGGAACTTGCGGAATGGCTGCCATCACAAAAAAACACAAGGACATTAACAGCACGCCCGCAACCAGACGAAGCTTGGGGGAATACCGGTTGAGGAATAACATGCTGAGTGTGAAGAGTGCCCCAATACTGATAATAGAGAACAGCAGTCCGGTAGACATGATGGACGATTGTCCTCCTCCCCTCAGGGGTAATTCGAAGAAGAGAATTCCTTGGGCACAGGCAATCACCAGAGGCAAGGCAAAGTATCGCCAGGACACCGGCAGGAATGCACTTGTGGCATCTGCTGGTGAAACGTCAGGTTTGGCAGGTTCCGTTACTCTCTCATGCTGCTTGATGATGCCACGAGGCATCGTCATGAAAGCAATGACACCAGTGAGAATAAGCAGATAGCCCAAGCCTGAAAATGTAGCAGAGAAACCCATGGAACCTACAATGATCGCACCGGCTGCTGGTGATATCACAGATGCGAGGGTATGTACTACCCCGTGACCCGACATATACTTCCCCTGTTTCACCGGATCGCTGGATAACTGTGCAAGCAGGGCGAGACATGCAGGAGACAGGAAGGCCAGTACAAAACCGCTGATGGAACGCAGCGCCAGCAGTTGCCATGGTGTCTGGACATAGGCTTGCAGGAGCAGGATGAATCCTGCACCGAGCAGACTGAATACAATGTAGCGGCGACTGCCATGTTTATCGATTTGTGTTCCGGCAATCAGATTGCCAGGAAGATGTGTTAAGGAATAGATGCCCATCATCCAGCCAATGAAGGTAGGGGCGGCTCCCAGCGAGATGGAAAAAGGAGTCAGAATCGGATACTGGGCGTGCAAATCAAATACAGCAAGGAACAAAAACAGGTATAGCCAGATGGCCGTTTTCACATAAGCCCCTCCTTGTTAAGCGATGCATGTTCAAACTACAGGTCTTGAACGTGTTCCCCGTTCGCCCGGCAGAACCTCATGGTACTACTTGTACGCCCGGCGGGACGAACTTAGACCGTTTATTTTTAAGGGAGAGGGCTTAGCTGACAGCAGCTTCGGAAATCATGTATAATATTCGGGAGTGTTACGAATGAATTCTAATACGGAAGGTGTAGTCATGAACATAGAAGTAATCAAAGAGTTTGTGATGCAGAACTGGCTGGTGATCGTGGTTGCATTGATCATATTGTTCTTTGTTCTGAATGTGGTCAAAACCGTATTGAAATGGGCGATTGCCATCATCATTATTGCGGCTCTACTGATATACAGCGGCATCTCCATTGATCAGATCAAACAGACAGTAACAGACGTACAATCCAGCACGATGGACACATTGAAGAAGGAAGCAACCAGCATGATGCTTAAGGAAGCTTCCAAAGCGAAATACGTCAAAGGACAGGATGGAGCGTTCACCATCACAAGTCCCAATGTGGAGATTAAGGGCAGAACTCAATCGGATAAAGTTGATGTGACCTTCCGCGGAATTTCACTTGGTGAATGGAAACTCGACAATGAAACGATACGTACGTTTGTCGAACAGGCACAGGAGAACAAAACAGCACCAGCATCGTAGTAAAGGGGGAATCGGTACGTGCTGCAGAATTGGCTGGACAGCCTGAAGGAATTGAATGGCATCACGATTATGCTGTTGCTGATTGTGGCTGCTTCATTATTGCAGGGTTGGTCCAGAGGGGCTTCGCGTTCAGCAGGCAGACTCTTTGGGTTCCTGATGGATGGCATTATGGCGGTCATTGGTATTCTGTTGTCGATCGGTTTAACGTTGTGGCTTGCGCCATATGTACAGCAGTGGCTGTCTGAGTATGCTTCAGCCATGCCTAACCGTGAGTTGAACCGGTGGGAACAGATGTATTATACGTTGGTTACGGCGATTGCAGATTTTCCGCTGATGCGGTTCGCTGTATTATTTGTACTTAGCTATGGACTCATCCGACTGATTCTCGGGTTTCTCTCTTCATTTATTTTTAGCAGCAGGCAGAGGTCAGCCGAGGAAAGTGCGCCTAAAGGTATGTTTAGTCGCTTGACGGGTGCATTCATTGGCACGATCATAGGCTCCGTCCGCGGAATGATTGTCATCGCAGTTTTGTTCATGATTGTCAGTCTTTACCCTGGAAGCATGTTCAGCCGATATGTGGAAGCATCCCCGATCTATATGCAAGGGGCCAAATCGGTTATCGAACCGTTGTCTGGCACGTTTATCAAGGACAAGCTACCCGTCTTTACGCAGGCTGTGCAGAAGGAACTGGGCGGCATCCTGCAACGCAAATATGAAGTCATCGACCACAATATTCCGACGGACATTGAATCAGCAGCGAGTGAGATTGTCAAAGGCCAATCGACAGATGAAGCCAAAGCAAGAGCGCTATACGACTGGGTAGGTTCACGTATTCAGTATGACTATGGTAAAGTGGATGACTATGAGCAAAAGGGCATATGGCATGAACAAAATCCACAGAATACATTTGATACACGCAAAGGCGTATGTATTGATTATGCCCGTCTTTATGCCGTGATGGCCCGTTCACAAGGACTTGAAGTCAAAGTGGTTACAGGACTTGGTTATAACGGCCAGGGAGGGTACGGTCCGCATGCGTGGAATGAGGTGTATTTGAGTGGTTCCGAGAGCTGGGTTCCGCTTGACCCGACATGGGCGATCAGTGGAGACTGGTTTAATCCTCCGAATTTTGCCGACACCCATCTAAAGGATCAATCAGCTTAGCATTACAACGGACATGGGTCCGGAATATGACGACGTTGCCAGGTTATCATGCCGTTAAGAATTAGTTTGAGCGGTATGCATCAAGTCATGAAAGAGGTAGGATGGATGAAAAAACATTCCAATGAGAAGGATGAACTTACAGACAAACGGCGCTTCAGTTACCGAATGAACGTATTTTTCTTCGCTTCCTTTGTTATTTTTAGCGTTATTATTGTACGCTTGGCCTTTTTGCAATTCGTGGAAGGGCCTGAACTTAGCCAGGAAGAAGCAAGTAACATTACCAAGGATGTACCACTTCCTCCTGTGAGAGGCACAATCTATGATTCTACAGGGGAGGTGAAGTTGGCTTACTCCAAGCCCATTCAGTCTCTCTACCTGACGCTTTATAAAAACTATGGGGATGTTGATGGGAAACCGAGTCCTAACATAGGGGAAGTGCAGGATATTGCAACCCGGTTGCACGATGTATTTGAACAGTACAAGCTGAAGGATTCAGAGTCACTTACGGTGGAGAAAATTATTGAAGAGATGGACTTGAACTCCCGCAAAGCGAACGGTTTTATGCCACGTCTGATCAAGAGTGATCTGTCCGAGGAAGAAGTCGCTTATTTCCTGCAGCACAAGGACGAGTTCAAAGGTATTCAGATCGTCGAGGAGAGTGTACGTTTCTACGATCCAGATACGGTAGCGGTTCAGACCATCGGTTATCTGAAGAAGTTCAGAAGTTCGAAGTCCTTGGACAAATACAAAGAGGTGGACGAGGCCAATAAAACGCAAACGGATCCGGGTCTTGTGTATACGGAAAATGAATTTGTAGGCTTTGATGGACTGGAACTGCAATATCAGGATGCTCTCCGCGGCAAAAGCGGATATACATCCGTTGATGTTGATTTGCGTAACTTGCCTGAAGGTGTAGCAGGTTCTACCCCGCCGCAGAAAGGGTACGACCTGATTTCCAGCATTAACAAGAACGTTCAGGTGAAAACAGAACAGGCCATTCTGGATCAGTTGAGTTGGCTTCATCGGAATCCGGTTTCCGGTCGATTGCATCCAAATGCCAAGACCGGGTTTGCGGTTGCGATGGAAGTGGATACGGGGAAAATCGTATCTGCTGCCAGTATGCCGGACTATGATACCAACATCTGGAGAACAGGCAGTATCACAAATGATCAGTATGATGATATCAAATATGTGTATCAAAATGGTACGATTCGTTCATTCCCTCCGGATGACTCTAAAAAGCGAGCTGAATCGATCGTGTTACTCGGTTCCACCATCAAACCGCTTAGTGTCTTGATCGGTTTGAAAGAAGGTTTCTTCACTACCAATACGGTTTATTCGGATAGAGGTTCAACGACCTTTGGTGGGGACAATCGCAGAGTGCAGAACTCATCAGGGCATGTGTATGGTGCAATGTATCCTCGTGATGCGATTCGTCATTCCTCGAACGTATTCATGATTGATGAGATTGGGAAGAAGATGTACTCAAAATACGGTGCGACCGGAATTGACAAATGGGATGAATACATGAAGCAGTTCGGCCTTGGGGTATCTACAGGGGTTGATCTGCCGAATGAATTCCTGGGCATACGGGATTACATGAACGACACGGAAAGCTCGTTGACTCGTCTCGTGTATGGTTCCTTTGGACAGCAGGGAAAATACACAACCATGCAGTTAGCACAGTACACGACAATGCTGGCGAACAAAGGAAAGCGGATGGAGCCACAACTGGTTAGAGAGTTCCGGGATTCGGAAGGCAACGTGGTCGAGAAAGTAAAACCGAAGGTACTGAGCACGGTGGAGTTTAACGATGCCTACTGGAATGAAGTACAACGAGGCATGGCAACCGAGGTATCTGCATTTAGCGGATTCCCTTATGACTTTGCCAGAAAAACAGGAACATCGACACAGGTAGTAGGCGGTAAACTGGTGGATAACGGTGTATTTATCGCCTATGCACCACGTAATAATCCAAAGCTTGCTGTCGCTGTGGTTATCCCCGAAGGGGGCTTTGGATCGAGCAGTGCGGCTCCGGTTGCACGTGCGATCTTCGATGCCTATGACGAGGAATTCGGTCTCGACGGTGTACCGAAAAAAGACAAAAATAAAGATTCAGAATCGGGATCAGGCACACAGTGATGTGAGGCATTGGTTACAGAGGGGACCCTTCATGGGTCCTCTTTTTTGTTTTTACGTGGAGAATGGATCGTAAGAGTGAATTAATTAGTTGCATTAATATGTAACCATATGAGCTGTACCACGTTTATATAAGGGAAGGGTAAACGCGATCTGGGGAACGTGATAACGTTGATATGTCAGTGTTTACATTGGAATCGGTAGATGGGTTAGTGTAACGGTTCTGTTTACGAAAATGTAACCAAATATTGAAAGACGTGACAGCTAACCTTTGGTAGACTTGTATGAGAAAGGATTAAATATGGATTGAACACGTTCACAAGACGGATTAAATATTTTATTTTTATAGAGGAACGGGAGAGGCTTAAAACATGTTTAACCGATTGAGGAAGAAACCCATGACTGAAGAAGATACACCCGTCAACAAGCCTTCCACCGCAAGGCTGAATCTGTTTTTTTTCGCGGCATTTGTCATATTCAGTATCCTTATTTTCAGATTAGCCTTTGTGCAATTTGTGGAGGGTCCTGAACTGACGTATATGGAAACGAGTCGTAATACCAAAGACATTCCACTCGCACCTGTTCGTGGTCCCATCTATGATGCGACAGGGGAAGTCGCGCTCGCTTATTCCGAACCTGTACAGTCCCTGTATGTGCTGTTATATGAGGATTATCGGAATGATGAACGTAGACAGGAGGCAGAGGAACTGGCTCATGATCTGGCGGCTGTGTTTAAGCAGTTTAATCCAGGGGACAAAGAGCAGCCGGATGCGGAAGAGATCATCAAACGATTGGATCTGGATTACCAGAAAACGTTCGGGTATGTGCCGAGGCTTGTGAAGTCGGATCTATCGACTAAAGAAATTGCCTTTTTTATGGAGAAAAAAGCAGAATATCCAGGTGTTATGGTGCTGGAAGAAAACATAAGAAAATATGACCCGGATGGCGTAGCGGTTCAGGTTGTCGGTTACACAAGAGAGTTCAAACGGGCACCAGATTCCATTGCCAAATATAAGGCAATTCGCGAGGGGGCAAGTACCCAGCGTGATCCTGGTCTTGTGTACCATGAAGAAGAGAAGGTTGGCTTCGATGGGCTAGAGCTTCAATATCAGGAAGAACTCCGTGGACGAAGCGGATATCAGTCCATTGATATTGACGCACGTAATCTGCCAGATGGGACGATGTTACAAACACCACCGGAGAAAGGCTACAGTCTGGTTTCCACCATTAACAAGGAAATTCAGATGGCTGCACAAGAGGCGATAACGGACGAATTGCGCAGACTTCCCAAGGCAATTACCGGATACGCAGTAGCCATGGAAGTGGATACGGGGAATGTGGTAGCTATGGCAAGTATGCCAGATTATGATCCGAACGATTGGGATTATGACAAAATCAAATATGTATTCCGGAACGGAACCACTGAGTCGTTCCCACCGAATGATGCCAAGCCTAGTCGGGCGGAATCCGTTGTACTCCTTGGATCAGTAATCAAGCCGCTAAGTGTGCTTATTGGATTAAAAGAGGGATTATTTACAGCAGGAGAGACCTATCATGATCAGGGATATGCGGTTTTGGGGAAAGACGGGCGACAAGTGAAGAACTCGCATTCTGCGTATAATGGTTCTATTACGGCGAGAAGAGCGATTGAGAAATCCTCCAATGCCTTCATGATTGATATGGTGGGTAAACGTTTGTTACGTAATTATGGCTCAGAGAAAGGCATCGATGTCTGGCACAAACACATGCAGGAATTTGGCTTGGGTGTGTCTACGGGAGTAGATTTACCAAGTGAATACCTGGGTACACTGGAATATAAAAAGGATCATGAATCAGCTCTAACACGTTTGGCATTTGCCTCCTTTGGACAACAAGCCAAGTACACCACGATGCAACTCGCCCAATATACCACGATGCTTGCGAATAAGGGTAAACGGATGGAACCACATCTGGTGAAGGAAATTCGTGACGCGGACGGTAATGTGGTGAAAGAGATCAAACCTAAGGTGCTCAATGAAGTTGATTTTGCCGATGCGCACTGGAATGAAGTGCACAAAGGTATGGTTACCAAAGTAAGTTCATTTGACGGTTTCCCATACGATTATGCACGGAAAACAGGAACATCAGAGCAGGGGACCGGACCGAACAAAAAAGAGAATGGTGTATTTATTGCCTTTGCACCACGAGATAATCCGAAGCTTGCTGTAGCTGTTGTTGTACCGGAAGGTGGATTCGGGTCAGTCAGTGCTTCACCGATTGCACGTAAAATTTTCGATGCATATGATGAAGTGTATGGTCTCGATGGAACGCCGAAAGGTAAGAAAGACGAAGGAAAAGACAAAGAGTAATGCAAAAGAACCTCGCGGAAGTTAGCTCTTTTAACATCGTGACCGAAAGGTTTATGAAGTGAATTAAATATATTTGGACAGGCAGGGGAAATAATCCCTTGCCTTTTTTTTTGGCTTCGGATAAAATTTGCACAAGGGAAACATTATTAGTCTTGATTAAAATTTAATACCTTGTACAACAAAATTAGATGTAGACAAGTATTTTAGGAGAGGGAAAGGGGACGATTGAATTGTTAATGGTGAAAATGAGGAGTATTCAGAGGGGGGTCATTACGCTAGCGGCTCTGGTTCTGGTTATTGTACTTACGGCATGTTCCAGTGATGCAGAGACGAGCAGTGGTGGCAAGTTACAAGTAACCGCTACAACGGGAATGATCGCTGATGTAGCACGTGAGGTAGGCGGGGTATATGTTGATGTTACCGGGCTAATGGGCCCGGGAGTTGATCCCCACTTGTACAAGGCATCCCAAGGTGATATTCGCAAGCTGGAACAAGCAAAAGTCATTTTCTATAATGGACTGCATCTTGAAGGCAAAATGACAGACATTTTGGAGAAAATGTCCTCAAGCAAGCTGGTTACTGCTGTTACAGAGACTATTCCAGTCGAGGAGTTACACTCAGGCAAAGATACAGGCGGCACCGAATATGATCCACACGTCTGGTTTAACGTCAGCCACTGGATGCATGCGGCAGAAGCCGTACGCGATACGCTCGTGGAGGCGGACCCGGGCCATGCGGAAGAGTACAAGGCTCAGGCAGAGGCGTATCTGGCGAAGCTCGAAGCACTGGATGCCGAGGTGCGTGAGAAGATTCTGGAGATTCCGGAAGCAAGCCGGGTATTGGTTACGGCGCATGATGCATTTGGATATTTCGGTCAGGCTTATGGCATGAAAGTGATGGGGCTTCAGGGCATCAGTACAGCAGCCGAATATGGTGCAAAAGATGTTAGCGAACTGCGGGATTATCTCGTAGATAACCATATCAAAGCAGTATTTGTTGAATCGAGTGTACCTGCAAAAGCGATGGAAGCCATCATTGCCGGAGCAGCTCAAAAAGGCCATACGGTCAGCATTGGCGGAGAACTGTTCTCGGATGCCATGGGGGCTGAGGGAACGGAAGAAGGCACATACATCGGTATGATTCGCCACAATGTTGAGACGATTGTAGAAGCACTGAAATAATGAATCACATGAAGAGAGGAGTTACAGGATTATGGAAGATACAACTTTATTGGAACAAACTCCTAAGAAACTGAACAATAGTCACTTGCAGGGAACGCAGCCAACATCGGCTCCTCTCAGTGTGAGGGATCTGGCCGTTGCGTATCACAAAAAGCCGGTGCTTAGCAGCGTATCCTTCGATATTCCGGAAGGACAGCTCATCGGAATTCTCGGACCAAATGGTGCAGGGAAATCAACACTGATCAAAGCGGTTCTGGGACTGGTACCGAAGATGCATGGTGAGGTACGGATCTTCGGACAATCGTACAGGGAGCAACGTCGCCGCATCGGTTATGTGCCCCAACGGGAATCGGTGGACTGGGATTTCCCTACACATGCGCTCGATGTGGTGATGATGGGACGGTATGGTCATCTGGGCTGGTTCCGTCGTCCGGGGAAAAAGGAGCGGGACTTGGCGGCACACTGCCTGGAGCAAGTAGGCATGGGCGACTACATGTACCGCCAGATCAGTCAGCTGTCCGGTGGACAGCAGCAGCGTGTCTTTCTGGCACGGGCACTGGTGCAGGACGCAGATCTTTATTTCATGGATGAGCCGTTTGCAGGTGTGGATGCTACAACGGAGAAAGCTATCATTTTACTTCTGGAACAGCTGAAGAAACAAGGCAAGACGGTACTGGTCGTTCACCATGATCTGGCGACAGTTGAGGAATACTTCGACCATGTGCTGCTGCTCAATGGACGACTGGTGGCTGGCGGACCGACAAGTGAAGTATTTGTACCGGATACACTGCAAGAGACGTACGGAGGCCGGATTGCGATGATCGGAAGCCGGACGGAGAAAGGCCAGGTGTAGTGCATGTGGAACTGGATCATTGCCATCTTATCTGACCCCAATACACGTTGGATATTGCTTGGCTGTCTGTTGTTAGGATTCAGTAGCGGAATTATTGGCTCCTTCACCTTTCTTCGTAAACAGAGCCTGATGGGGGACACCCTTGCTCATGCTGCTCTGCCCGGAATCTGTATTGCGTTTATGTTAACGGAAACGAAGTCCGTAGGCTTATTTCTGTTCGGTGCTCTGGTGTCTGGCATTGTGGCTACATTTGGAATTTCGTGGATTACACGTTACTCCCGGATCAAGCAGGATGCGGCGATGGGGATCGTGCTGACCGTATTTTTCGGGGTTGGCGTAGTCATGCTTACGCGCATTCAGCATGGGGCGAGTGGAAGTCAAAGCGGACTCGATAAATATTTGTTTGGACAGGCGGCATCCATGGTCATGACGGATGTATATGTCATGGGGGGTGTATGTCTCATATTACTGATTGCCTGTCTTGTCTGGTTCAAGGAATTCAAACTGGTGAGTTTTGACCCGGGCTTTGCACGTGGTATGGGACTGCCAGTTGCGATGTTGGAGCAACTCATTTTGCTCCTAACGGTGATCGCGGTGGTGGCCGGGATTCAGGCCGTTGGTGTCGTGCTTGTTGCGGCCTTGCTGGTAACTCCGGCAGCAGCTGCACGTTGCTGGACTGACTCACTCGCACTCATGGTGTTGCTCGCTGGCATATTTGGTGCATTGAGCGGAGCAACAGGAACCATCTTCAGTACGCTTGTACCTAATCTGCCGACAGGACCTGTAACGGTTCTTGCGGCTACGGTATTGTTTGCCGGATCAGCTTTGTTGGCTCCACGTCGTGGACTTTTAGCTCGACGGTTGCGAAGTATTCAGGCAAAGTCGGCATATATGCGTGAAGAGCGAGCTACACTTCAGATTCTCGCCGCACAGCGAAATCAGCAGGAACGGGGGGAGATGTAATGGCAACGTTTTGGATTATTTTGACGGCCGTATTGGTTTCTTCCGCCTGCGCCATTCTGGGTTGTTTTCTGATTCTGCGGCGAATGGCTCTGGTTGGTGATGCGATCAGCCATGCGGTTCTCCCCGGTATCGCGATTGCTTTCCTGTGGAGCGGTTCCAGAGATTCGTTATGGATGCTGCTCGGCGCAACGGTGTTTGGATTACTGACGGTGTTCTTCATACAGAGTTTGCAGGCAGGTGGACTGTCGTCTGATGCCTCGATCGGAATTGTGTTTACAGCACTTTTCGCAGTAGGAGTCATTCTGATTAGTTTGAACGCCCAGCATATTGATCTGGATCTGGACTGTGTCTTGTTCGGAGAGATCGCTTATGTACAGTGGGATACACTAACCCTTGGAGGTACCGATGTCGGTCCGAGGGCAGTCTGGATGCTGGGTATCACTTTGCTAGTCATCCTCGTCGTTATTGGGCTGTTCTACAAACAGTTCAAGCTGTGTGCCTTCGATCCGGCGCTGGCTGCGGCCTGCGGCATTCCAGTAGTGCTGTTCCACTATCTGCTCATGGGACTTGTTTCGATGACGTCCGTAGCTTCATTTGAAAGTGTTGGTTCGATTCTCGTGGTGGGCATGCTGATCGTACCAGCGGCGACGGCTTACCTGCTCACTGATCGTCTGGGCAAAATGATTCTGTATGCCGTCCTAATCGGAGCAGCATCTTCGGTTGGAGGTTACATCATGGCATACGCCCTGGATGCTTCCATTGCGGGCTGCATGGTAGCTGTTGCTGGAATTCTGTTTGTTCTTGCACTGCTGCTGTCACCGAAACATGGCATCGTATTCCGTTACGCTCGTCGCAAATTCGCGGCAAGGTAATTCGTAGAGATTGTTAGCCGCCTGCTTTCCAGGCGGTTTTTTATGATTGGAATGTGAACTAAGAAAAATTCAATAGCAGCCCCTCCTGCTGGAGTGAGCTGCTATTGGGATGCCTAAAGGTGGCAACGAGGTAGATGAATATAACAATCCTTACGGTTTCAAAGGCACCCGATGAACCCCTTGGCTTCCTCCCGGTGCGGTTCCGAGATACACATATTTCCCTTGGTTTACGGCCGTGGTGATGCCATACAATGTTCCTTCTGGATCATGCCAACTACGAATAAGCTCTCCTTCTGGTCCATATTCTGCAACAAGTCCGTGTTTCACTGGGGCACTGGCTCCATTTAACAAGGACTGTGGAACTTTGGACATCGTCGCTGCTAACCAAGGGTGACTATGCATGTAATCGGCAAAAGACAGACGGGTTGTGAATACCCCTACCCAGAAGTGTCCCTCTGCGTCACGGGTGATATTGTCCGGAAACCCAGCCAGATTCTCCGCAAAAATATCAGAGGTGCCTTGTTTGGGACCCTTCAACCAGTACCTGGTCAACTGGTAATGATACGATTCTGCGACTAGCACGAAGTCTTCTTCGGCAGACAGTACCACCCCATTGGCAAAATATAAATCCTTAAGCAGAACGGTCGTCTGCTTGGTCAGTGGATCATATTTCAACAATCGTCCATGCGGTTTATTCTCGGCAATTTCTTTGAACATGACTTTGCCATAGTTAGAGGTATCGGAGAAATAAATCGATCCGTCTTGCGCGATGTCCAGTTCGTTCGCCAGGTAGATCGGCCCCCCATCTACTTCAGTGGTTAGTACTTCGATGTTTCCGTTCGGGTCAATGGACAGGAGCCCTTTCTGAATATCCGCCACAATCAAATTTCCGGCAGCATCAAATTTTAGGCCGTTAGGTGTTCCATGGGTATCAGCGAATACCTCTGCTGGCTGTGCCTTGTCTTCGGCGTCAAAGGTTACTCTGTAGATTTTGCCGTCGGAGTCACCCGTATACAGTCGCCCTTCTTTGTCAAAAGTGATAAATTCCGGGAACTTCGCGCGGTCGGTAACCAATTCAGCGGAGCTAAGTTTGTTGTTCTCTTTCCAGGGACCCTCCTTCTCAAAAGAAGGAGCAGCAGGTGCAGACCAAACAGCGGGTTCTACCGGGGCGGGCATTAGCAGGAATACAACGATTCCCAGCACAATTACCCCTAGCAGAGTCAGGCTCCATTTACGAATTTGTTGACAAGTGGAGCGTTTGCGTTGTTTTTGTTCTGTTGACATATTAATCCTCCTAAATACACTGTTTCTTTTGGGGAACAACGTTACCGAAACTCCAAAAAAATAAAAATGAACTTATGACCATTCTCGGTAACGTTGTTTCCTATAAGAATCATAGTAACCAAAAGAAAACGATTGTGTCAAATTCTTTTTTTTATCATGACTTCATTGACAACTTTTCTGCTAATGGTTAGAATGCCTGTTAGAAGTCGGAAACTTTGTTTCCGGTCAGAAACGTGATAACTAAATGAAGGTGATCCTTATCAGTAACGTAGACAAACCCTCACTATCCAAGGGGCGGGCATTAAAAACATATCAGCAAGCTCGCCTGCAAAACACGGAAAATCTCCGTAAGCTTGTGGTTGATGCGGCTGCAACCATTTTGCAGGATGAAGGGCCGGAGGCTGTTACTGTACGCAGAGTATCGCAAAAGATGGGCTGCTCCACCAAGATCATTTACAGTTTGTTTGTCAATAAAGAGGGTCTGGCCCAGCAGTTGTATCTGGAGGGCTGCAAATTGCTCGCCACGCGTATGGAAGAAGTGCCGCCGTCCTCTGACTTCTCGCAGCATTTACTGGATTTGGGGGAAGCCTTCTGGCAGTTTGCGCAGGATTATATTAGCTACTATAAGCTGATGTTCGGAGGGGCTTTTGCAGAGTTCAAGCCGGATGCAGAGAGTATGCAGGGAACGATGACTGCCATACACCGCTTGCTGATTCTAATTAGCACTGCCCAGAAGCAAGGACAGATTTCGGACCAGCAAGAGACCGAAACTCTTGTCAGTACTATATGGGCATCGCTGCACGGTGTAATCCACCTGCATATGAGCGGGTTCCTTGGTGATGTAAAGGCAGCCCATAGCGTATATAAACAAACCATGAATTTGATGTCCCAATCCTTGTTTGCAGTATCCAAGCCAGACAGAGGAGCGGACAGGGGATAATTGGATTTAATCTTGGCTACAGGTTAGGCAGGGAAATAGGCAGATTGACTAAGGTTAAGCTAAAAGCGGTTCATCTGTAGGAGATGGATCGTTTTTTTATTTAGGAAATTATATATTACATAAAATGTAATAACTTCGAAGTTTAATCCTGAGCGGGTTATTTTGTTGCAGGTCGACGATCTGTGTTAAAATGTCGTTAGCTGTGACGTCCGGAGCGTCCGTTTTTACAGATGCCGGGCGATCTTGTTGTGAGTTTAAAATTAGGGAGAAATAGAGAGACAACCTAGGAGGAACTACTGTATGAGTGAACTGAAATACAAATTGCTTGCATTGGATATGGATGGAACATTACTTAACGATAATCATGAAATTACACAGGAGACCGCCAAGTGGATTCAGATTGCCATTCGTCGGGGTGTACATGTGTGCCTTTCTACGGGAAGAGCCGTATTCCATGCGATGCCTTATGCGGTCCAGCTTGGGCTGGAGACACCGATGGTAACCGTTAACGGTAGTGAAGTCTGGAAAGCACCGCATGATCTGCATATGCGTCATCTGATGGACCCGGCATTGATTCGTAAAATGCAGGAAATCGGTGAGAAATATAACAGCTGGTACTGGGCATACTCCGTGGAAGAGCTGTTCAACCGTGACCGTTGGACGGACAATATTGAAGGTCTGGAATGGTTGAAATTCGGCTTTAATACCGAAGTGGATGAAGCTCGTCACCAGATCATGATGGAACTGCAACAAATGGGTGGTCTGCAGATGACGAATTCTTCACCTGTTAATATCGAGATCAACCCTGCTGGAATATCCAAAGCCAGTGGTGTAGCTGAGGTTTGCAAACTGCTGGGTATCGAGATGTCCGAAGTTGTTGCTGTCGGAGACAGTCTGAATGATCTGGCTGTCATTGAGGCGGTGGGTCTGGGTGTAGCAATGGGCAATGCGCAGGAGCAGGTCAAGGAAGCGGCTGATCTGATCGTAGCGAGTAACAATGAAGACGGTATTGTTGAAGTGATCCGTGAACATATTTTGAAGGGGGAGTAACCTTTGCTCGCAACCATTGCCTGGATTTTAATTGTGCTGCTGTTTGCAGTGGGGATGGCTGGAACGGTATATCCCATATTGCCTGGTGCTGTAGCGATTTTCTTTGCGTTTCTGGTCTACGGCTGGTTCTTCAGCTTTGATCCGTTTGGTGTGTGGTTCTGGATCATTCAGATTCTGATTGTTGTTGTGTTGTTTGTGGCTGATTATGTCGTCAGCGCATGGGGTGTGAAGAAGTTCGGTGGCTCCAAGTTATCGACCACGCTGAGTACCATTGGTGTTATCATTGGTCCATTTGTCATTCCGGCATTTGGACTGGTACTGGGACCATTTATCGGTGCTTTTATCGGGGAACTGATCGGAGGGTCTTCACCTTCCAAAGCGTCGAAAGTTGGATTTGGTTCCGTCGTGGGGCTATTTACGAGTACTGTGATGAAAATTATTTTGCAAATCGTCATGATTGTTCTGTTTATTATCTGGGTGGTAAGATTCGCCTAAACGTTCAGGATTAGCTTCAACGGGATGCACGTCCGGTGTGGAGGAAAGAAGGGGAATTCGTTTGTCTAAGAAAGAAACATTCATTAGGGGTACGCTCATACTGGCGGCCGCTGCGCTGATCGCAAGAGTACTCGGATTGGTTCAACGGGTGCCGCTGGAGCATATCCTCGGCGATATCGGTAACGCATCGTTTACCATCTCCAATACGGTTTATTTAATGCTGTTAACTGTAGCAACGGCGGGCATACCGAGTACTCTAAGTAAAATGGTATCGGAACGCTATGCGCTCGGACGCGCGGGTGAAGCTCAACAGATCTACCGTGCAGCCCTGATCTTTGCGGCTGTTGCCGGGGTAGTCATGTCTGCTTTATTGTGGTTCGCGGCACCTTATTATGCTACGTATATCTCCAAAGTACCGGAGTCGGTCAGCGCCATTCGCGCCTTGGCTCCAGCCTTGCTGCTGTTCCCGGCCATTGCGATGATGCGTGGATATTTCCAGGGACGCGGCAATATGACAGCGGGTGGTATTTCACAGATTGTGGAACAGTTCGCCCGTGTAGGTACAGCCATTATCGTGGCTTATGTCATGCTGCAATGGAATTATGATGACCAGACGATTGCTGCGGGTGCCTCATTTGGTGGGGTATTAGGAAGTGTGGGTGCCTTCGGAGTCATGTTGTACTTCACCTTGAAGCTGCGTCGTAGCGACCGTGCTGCCCAATTGAATTACGAGCGTGCAGAGCAGTTACCAATGCGAGGTATCTACAGTGATATCTTCAAGCTGTCTATTCCAATTGTGCTGTCTTCACTTGCGGTTCCAGCCATTAACTTCATCGACTCATCCCTTGTGGTACCACTGCTTAGTGGCCAGATCGGACTCGAAGAAGCGACTGGTGTACTTGCGATCCTGGGTGCGAAAGCCCAAAGTATTGCGGGTATTCCTCCGATTCTGGCGATCGCTTTGAGTCAATCATTGGTGCCTGTCATATCGGCAGCATTTGCCCGCAAGGATGAAGCGCATCTGAAAAGTCAGGTTACACTTGCCTTGCGCATTTCGATTCTGACAGGTATGCCGATTGTCATTGCACTTTGTGCGGCAGCATATTCGGTCAACGGATTGCTGTTTAGCAATCTGGATGGAACACCGATCATTGCCTTGCTGACATTCGGTACTATTTTCCAGATTACGATGATGACCACCAACTCCATTTTACTCGGGGTAGGGAAACCGCGGATTACGATGATCAGTGTCGCAGCAGGTGTTGTGATCAAACTGATCGCAAGTCTGATTCTGGCGCCGATCTTTGGCATTTACGGCATCATCATTGCAACAGCCCTTTGTTTCCTGGTCATCACGTACCTGAATTTGCGGGTCCTTCGCAAAATCGTTGATTTCTCCATCATGGGAGATCGTTGGAAAGGATTTATCATTACAGTGTTGCTTGCAGCAGGTGTAGGATTTGCAACGAACTGGATTGGCAATACGATCTTTGGACTGTTCCTGCCAGCGCGTGTATCCTTCTTGTTTACCTGCCTTGTGGTTGGTGTGCTTGTTGTTGTGGTGTATCTGGTTCTCATGGTTGTGCTGCGTGTACTGCGCAAGGACGAACTGGGCAGTTACCCTCGTATTCTGCAAAAAATTCTTCGTCCACTTATGCGTCTTCAACGTGGAGCTGGGCAAAGAGGTTAAACATGCAAGGAGCATCATTCAAGCATTAATATTTTGTGATAATAGGATACAAGCTCTGTCTGCTATTGAAGCGGACAGGGCTTTTTGTATAGTTAAAATGAGCTGATCGACTGAGCTCGACATTAGCCTCGCAAGCAAGCATTAGCGGTACATCGGGGTATTCACATCACCCGTCTTTGCCTGCTCTATGTGGTCTTTAGCATTAGTGTGTGATGGCTTTAGCATCATGAGCCAGTGCTGTTTTCAGCATGCCATACCGGTGTTCGTGACTCATCTCAAACAGCCATGGCCGACGCGGTGCCGTCAGATAACCGAGACAATCTCGAGTCTGAAGCCAGTCCTGTCTGGTGATTGGTTCATAAGGCGTGTCCCCCCATACGGAAAGCAGTTCCGGACTATATAATCGTTGCCCTTCTGGAAGCCATTCCTCATCCAGTAACGCCTGAGCGTATAATGTATGTTCACCCGCCTCGTCTTCACGCTGGGTAAACAGGCCAGGCCAATATTCAGCGCGCGAGCCACGATGGGGAACCAAACGTGCGAACTCCAACACTTGTGTGTGTACTTGCTCTACGCCAAACAACAGGGCATATAGGCCTTTGCCAAACAGGATCCGCTCATCCAATTTGCCAAAATGTTCAATGACGCGTCCTGCGAGTCCTGCTCCCCGTCCAAGAGGAAAGACGATATGATTCAGACCGGCCAGATTATGCAGATGGAATGCGGGTTTGGATAGTACTTCTTTTTGAAAATAAGGATGCTGCACCACCCGGCTCTCGATATAGTTCTGCTCATTGATAATTAATGCCACACTAAGCAGTGAACTGCATCGTTCCAGCCAAAAGCGTTCCCAAAACGGTGTCATAAACGCCGATACGTGAAAGTGCGACAAGAGATGGAAACAGCTTCGTCCGATCCGGCGACTGTTCATATACAGCAGAAGCTGGGGATAGGCATCCTGGAAAATGAGTGCATTGCACCGCTCCAGCAGTCGGTACATATGCTCGCGATCGCTTTGATTCTGTAGATTATGCATTAAGTCACTCTGAAGATCTGTCATGTGATATCCGCCGTTACGAGAGACCATATGGGCCAGCAGTGCCCAATGCAGTTCGGGATATTGCTCATAACATTCCAGATAGGCTGCCGTGCGGGTGATATTACTCCGATTGTGCTCCTGGGTCAGTGTCTTAATCTCTTCCAAGATGATGCAATCTTCTTCGCAGACGAGTGCGCTTTGAACCTGGTCCGTGCGTGCAAAAGACTTGCTGCTGGCAGGTAACAAACGCTCCACCTCAGACTGTAAGGCAGCTGCCGTATCTGTATCCCACTCGATGTCACGCAAAGGGTGACGAAGCTGTGCAGAAGCTTGCCATGCAGCCTGTTTGCCACGCCAGATTTCCCGGGCAGCACCCGGAATGGAACGGACCATCTGCAGGAGGGACCCGTGATGTTGTTCGCTGGAAGAATCGGTTCTGGTGGAAGTCATGATGTGACATCCTTTCATGATGTTCTGGGTTTAAATTTACAGACCATGTGGTGTATTCTAAGTATGCGCTGATTATTTGACTTCCACTCGCCAATTTGCTTCACTTAGGGTAAGACAAGGTACAGAAAGGGAGATGAACTGAATGGAACAGATTACTTCCAAACCTGCTTTTGATGTAGCCATCCAATCCCCACGTTTGACGATTGCCGTATTCAAGGCAGACTGGTGTGGTGATTGCAAATACATCGATCCGTTTATGCCTGAGGTTGAAGAGAAATATGCACGTGAACTGACCTTGATTGAGGTCGACGTGGATCAGGTTGGGACGGTTAGTGAAGAACAGAATATTCTTGGCATCCCAAGCTTTGTGGCGTATACAGATGGCCGTGAACTCGTACGGTATGTGAACAAGCTGCGCAAGTCGAGAGAAGAGATTGAGCAGTTCCTGGATCGCGCAGTTGAAGTGTACAACACGATCCATAAATAATGTTATATAAGTTCGATAAATGAATATTTACACAGACACTCCGATGACAGAATAACCTTTTGATCGCTGTTATCCCCAGATTTCTTTGATCCCTTTTATAAAGGGGAAATCCGGGGATAAAGGCGAACGCTTCGCTTCTTCAGGCTATTTCTGTCCTCTCCGTTATTGTGTAAATGTTTCATTGAACTTATATAAAAGTATGACAGGTTCATGTTGTAAAAGGGTATACTAGATGAAACGCCATTTCTCTTGAAATAGGGAAATGGCGTTTGTGTGTTCAGAATTCTGTTTAAGACACAATTCAACTGGCATATCCTTCAATTACATAACCCCAATGACCTGCTGGTCATTATTTCACCAGACGTTAACATTTTGTCACAAAGCGCGACGTCAATGAACATTTTATCCGGTATAATGAATTTAGTTGTGAAATAAGTGTCAAAGTACCGAAACAAGCGGAGAATATTCTTCGCCATCTTAAACCAACAGCGGGTGAGAAAAAATTGAAACACTTAACTTTGTTTAAATGGTTAACCGTATTAACCTGTCTTGTCATGTTTCTGGCCACTTTTGGTGGAGGCATCGTAACCAAAACGGAATCAGGCCTTGGCTGCGGAACAGAATGGCCTTTATGTAACGGAAAACTCGTTCCCGCACATACTGTGGCTTCACTCATTGAATATTCCCATCGCGCTGTAAGTGCACTGGCTGGACTGTTGTCCATTGCCTCGTTTGTGGCTTTTCTGCGGTTTGGCAAATCACGCCGTGACCTGCAATTGTTTTCTTTCTTAACTCTGGTATTTGTTATCGTCCAGGGAATCATGGGGGCTTTTGCCGTAGTCTTCTCCCAATCTTCAGCAGTCATGGCACTGCATTTCGGCTTTGCACTGATTGCTTTTGCCAGTTCCCTAATGATGGCGCTGGGCATAAGGCAGGAGGCCAAAGATGGCGGATTGGAGCGCCTGAATAAATACCCTCGGGTCACTAAAAAATTCAGGAATCTGGTCTGGTTCTCCACCATTTACACATATCTCGTGGTATACACGGGTGCATTTGTGAGCCACACGGATTCTGCCGGTGGATGTTCCGGATTTCCGCTCTGTAACGGGCAGATTATTCCTGAGCTTTCGGGTGGGGTAGCGGTTGCTTTTGCTCACCGTGCAGCAGCTGCGTCGCTCGTGATTGTTATCGCAATCCTGGGTCACTTCGCTTACCGTAATCATCCGGACAACAAGGAAATGCGTACTCTGGGTGTGGTATCCGTTGTTCTCATTCTGATGCAAGTAGTCATTGGTATTTTCATGATGGTGACAATGAACCGTCCGGAAGTATACATGTTCGTAGCTCTTGCTCATATGCTGGATATCGCCATATTGTTCGGAGTCTTAACGTATATGAGTTTCCTGGTGTACAAGCTGCATCGCCCGGCTAATCGTTTTTAAATATGAAAGTCCACCATCCAGTGATGTACATCATTGGACAGGTGGACTTTGTTTGATGTCAGGGGGATCAGGGCAACCTATGGCAAGCAGCAATTACACGGAATGGATGATGTGTTACGTTTACGGTGATGAATTCTTGTTGATTTGGAAAAGAGGAGGTTAGATATGCTGCGAACGTTGTTGGGGGAAAAGCCACGTATAAACGAAGGTAAATTGAAGGCAGCGATGGACGCAATGGCGCATACGCTTGAGCTATTTCAACGACAAATGCATGTGGACCATGATCCCACGCATGACTATCGGAAACTGTATGTGTGGACTCAGGGACTCATCTCCTCACTGGATGAACTGGAGCAAAGCAGTTTCGCTGCTGCTCATTTTCGTAAAAAGGTCGTTGCAGGTTCAACGGATGATATGACGCCGACTGAAAAAGCCGAGTATGCCCGATATGTTTATTTCTACAAAGATGGCTTTATCCGCTGCTTTGCCATTCTGGATAAAGTGGGCACGGTATTAAATGAAATATTCCAGCTGAATACTTCCAATACCAAAGCGCATTTTTCTTATTTTACGGTGTTAAGGCAGTTCGATTATGCGAGGGAGCATCATGATCTTGCGTTGCAATTAATACAGATCAAGGACTCTTATCGTGAACCGATGAGCAAGCTGCGCAAGCGACGTAATATGGAAATTCACTACATGAACTCAGAAATGCACGATGACCTGTGGCAGTTACACCAGACCTTGCAAGGTAAAGTGAAATTGGAGGATCTGAATCAGCATGTGCAGGAAATGCGTCAGGGCGTGGATATGGTCTGTGAAACGTTAACAGCCTCTTATCGTTATATCAACAAAATATGGAAAAGAAATAATTCCCTTTGACAAATCGGAATACTTGGAATATACTGAGTTTCAATCAGAATGTTACAGTGACAAAGATTGAACTGATATTTCAAAAGTTACGTTCACATTATAAAGCATAAACTACATGAACTTATAAAATCCTACAACAACATATTTCTTATCGAGAGCGGCGGAGGGACAGGCCCGATGAAGCCCGGCAACCGATTTGTAACGACATGATACATGTATCATTCGTTATAGATGTTAGGTGCTAATTCCTACAAAATGGTGCGAGACACGATTTTGGCAGATGAGAAGGTATATTCTTTCACGTAAAGAGCCCTCTTTGTATCTGCAAAGGGCTCTTTTTTTGTACTTTAAGGGGAGTTTTCCTTTAGATCGGGTAAAGATACATGTAGGTGGTTGGAAAGGGGCAAGTGCGATTGATTGAATTAAAAGGTTTAACGAAAACGTACGGCAAAGGGGCAAAATCTACAACAGCGTTGTCCGAGCTGAATTTGAGCATCCAAAAGGGTGAAATCTACGGAGTGATTGGCCATTCCGGAGCGGGCAAAAGCACATTGATTCGCTGTATTAATTTGCTGGAACGGCCTACGGAGGGTGAAGTATGGGTTGACGGAATCAACCTGACTGAACTGAGCAAAACCGAATTGCAGCAACAGAGACGCAAAATCGGGATGATTTTTCAACACTTTAATCTGTTATCCTCGGCAACGGTATATGACAATGTAGCTTTTCCACTAAAACTTGTGAATACACCCAAGGAAGCCATTGATCGCAAAGTGAAGGAAATGCTGGCACTGGTTGGTCTGGAGCACCATAGCAGCAAATATCCGGCTCAATTATCGGGTGGCCAGAAACAACGTGTAGGGATTGCGAGAGCACTTGCAAGTGATCCGAATGTACTTCTCTGTGATGAGGCTACTTCGGCACTTGATCCGCAGACGACCAATTCAATCCTGAAGTTATTGCTCGACATTAACGAAAAGTACAACCTTACGATTGTGCTGATTACACATGAGATGCATGTCATTCAGAACATCTGTGACAAGGTGGCTGTCATTCATCAAGGCGGCATTGTGGAACAGGGACCTGTAACAGAAGTGTTCCTGAAGCCGCAACATGCGATTACGCGGGACTTTATGATGCGTGACCATGAAGCTGGACTTGCTCTGGAAGAGACCGCTCTGGCGAATGGCGTTGAATTGCAGGCAGGTGTTGCTTCCAAACTTGTGAAGATATCTTTTCTGGGTAACAAAACATATGAAGCGATTTTGTCCAGAACGGTACGTAAAACGGGAGTGGATTTTGCCATCCTGCAAGGTACAATCTCTACGATCAAACAGGTTCCTTATGGACAGCTGACCGTTCGGTTAGAGGGTGATTCATATGCGATTGATCGGACGATATCAGAACTAACCGCTGAGGGACTTGATGTGGAGGTGCTTCGTTAGATGGATTTTTCAACCGTACGTTGGGAAGAGGTTGGTAAAGCTTCCATAGAGACACTGCAAATTTTGGGTGTATCAGGCTTGTTCACCGTAATTTTTGGTTTACCGCTCGGAGTACTGCTGTTCATGACAGCTCGATCTGCTTCGATCAAATCACGGACGGTGTACATTATATTGTCCTTGATTGTGAATATTTTGCGCTCAGTCCCATTTATCATATTGATTGTTGCTCTTATTCCATTCACTCGTTCACTCGTCGGTACAGCTACAGGAGTGTTAGGTGTTATACCACCTTTAGTTATTTCAGCAGCTCCTTACTTTGCTCGATTGGTGGAGACGACATTGCGAGAAGTTGATCGGGGTGTCATTGAAGCGGCACAGTCGATGGGTGCATCGACCGGACAGATTGTAAGACGGGTATTACTGCCTGAAGCTTTACCTGGTTTGGTTGCTGGGATAACCATTACCATCGTTACGCTTGTCTCTTACACCGCGATGGCGGGTATGGTTGGTGGTGGAGGTCTAGGAACGTTGGCAATCAACTATGGGTATTATCGTTATCAAAATGAAATCATGATCATATCCGTAGTGTCGATGATCATTCTAGTGCAAATTCTCCAGATGGCTGGAGATCGCTTGGTTACATTTTTCACCAGGAAATAACACATAGATAACATGATGGTTATGCAATAATGCGGACGCCACATGACAAAAATGATTAGAGAAGGGGTTTTACACATGAAAAAATGGTCTTTTGCTCTACTTAGTCTTATGTTGATTGCGGTTCTCGCAGCTTGCGGAAACAACAAGGACGCCGATAGCGGCGCAGACAATCCAGCAGGTGCACCACGCACGGTTGAATTGAAAGTTGGAGCTTCCCCTACACCACATGCAGAGATTCTGGAAAGCATCAAGCCTGAACTGGAAGCACAAGGTATTCGTCTGCAAGTCGTTACATTCAACGACTATGTACAACCTAACCAGCAACTTGCTGACAAAAAATTGGATGCAAACTTCTTCCAGCATCAGCCTTACCTGGACACAGAGAATAAAGAACGTGGATTCAACCTCGTTTCTGTAACACCTGTTCATGTTGAACCTTTTGGTGGATACTCCAAGAAGATTAAGTCTTTGGATGAATTGGCTGACGGCGCAAAAGTAGCAATTCCAAATGACCCATCCAATGGTGGACGTGCACTGTTGTTGCTGGCGAAGGAAGGTATTATTACGCTGAAAGACAACACAAATATCTCATCTACGATTCAAGATATCACAGCCAATCCGAAGAACCTGGATATTATTGAACTGGATGCAGCCATGATGCCTCGTCAATTGGATGAAGCGGATCTGGTATTCATCAACGCTAACTATGCGCTTGAAGCGAACCTGAATCCGGCGAATGATGCTTTGCTGATCGAAGATCTGCAAGGTAACCCATACGCAAACATCCTCGTTTCCCGTGAGGACAACAAGGATGCAGATGCAATCCAAAAACTGGCTGCTGCTCTGCACTCCGAAGAAGTGAAAACATTCATCAAAGAACGTTATAAAGGTGCAGTTGAACCTGCAACTGAATAATTCACAATATGTATGATATGATGTGAAGCTATTAACAATAAGCCGTATATCTCTCCAGAAGAGATATACGGCTTATTTTATGTTTTCTAAGTGGGTGCGTGCTGACGTGGGGATCAACATAAGTCAGAGTTTTTCCGATTTATCCGCGTTGGATGGACGCCCAGATTGGCGGTAGTAGGATAATTCATTCTGATCAGCATACTGCTGTTCATCAGCTTCTTGCAGGTACGTCCTCTCGGAGGGAGAGAGTTTCTCTTCTTCTCCGTGTGAGCTTTTGATCTTGTATCTGATCCAACCGATTAACCCAAGGACGACAACGAGGATCAAAGCCCATCCCTTTTTGAGCAAAAGAAGAGCACTGAATTTCTGGGAAGTCGTGTACCCGATCCCGCCCATCAGAAGACTGTTGAGCCCTATGGTGGATGTTTTGTCAGTCGAAGCATTGTACTCCTCGTAGGTATATCCTGCATTGATACTAATTTGATTAAGGACAGTTTCCTCGAATGCCTGGCGGCTCTGTTGAAAGTTGGCCGTATCTGTAACCAGAATGGCTGTAATGTACCCTTCACGCGTCAGGAGTTTTACATTGTAATTGACCATGGCTTGCTGATCAGCGTTCTTGAAACCAAGGGAGTAAACCAACTGATGTTTGGTACTGTCATATGCAGGTTCGATTTCCCACCCCGTTATGTACGTTCTATATTCAGGATCAAGTTCTCTGTTATCTTCTTCTGTGCCTCTGATATAACTGCTTAATAGTTCTTCGGCACTCAAATTCTGATCGTCATCATGGATATGACCTGTTTTCACGTACTCAAACACAACATACCACGAGCCAAATTCACTATTGCTGGTTAGGCTTCCGATTTCATTCCCATTAGGCTTTCCATCACTGTTAAGTATCGAGCGTTGGGTATTGGCCTTATCCAGATAGGAATGGCTCTCAGGGACTTCCAGGGTGGCCTTACCGTCCAGAGAGACAGATGCTGGTCCAGTAATCCAATCATACTCATCAGGTGCTTGTTCAGTCTCATTTGCGGCTGATACCTGTAAGGCACTAGAGACTGTGAATAAACTCAACATTAAAAGTGTAAGAAATGATATCCATCTTTTGTTATTCATATTCATGTAGAGGTCCTTTCAGGTTATATCCTCGACAGTACCATAGGTGTTTGATTTCAATCAAGATATATTTGGAATTAAAGGTGGATAATCCCTTGTGGATAAGTGAGTTGTAGGAGGACGATAAATCTTTTATACTGGATAGTGACTGCTCTTTGAAGAGGGGGATGAACGTGAAGGGAAAGATTGCCCTCATAACGGGAAGTGCCAAAGGTCTTGGTAAAATGACGGCCCTCAGTCTGGCAGATCAAGGGTGTCATATTGCCCTTAACTATGTACACAGCAGAACAGAAGCTGAGGCTTTAAAGGCTCAGATTATAGCCAAGGGTGTGCGGTGCATTGCCATCCAGGCTGATATATCCAAGGTGGAAGATATCTCTTCATTGGTTGAGCAGGTGGAAGGCAACCTGGGTAGCATTGATATTTTGGTGAATAACGCGGGTCCATTTGTCCGTGAACGACGATTATTTGCGGATTATTCTGAAGCTGAGGTCCAGATGCTTGTGCAGGGAAATCTGTTGGGACCGATGTTACTGGATCAGCGTGTATTGCCAGAGATGAGACGCAAGCAATGGGGACGCATTATCCATTTTGGCTTCAGTCATGCTGGAGAAGCAAGATCTTGGCCTCATCGCGCCGTATATGCGGCTGCCAAGGTGGGTCTGGTATCTTTTACAAAGACACTCGCGGTTGAAGAAGCCCCGTATGGAATTACGGTTAACATGGTATGTCCAGGTGACATTCGTGGTGCGAACAAAGAGAAAACGATTGATGAAATGGCAGGCATCACCGACGAGGAAACACCAAGAGGGCGTCCAGGCAGCGGTGAAGATATTGCACGAGTGATTACGTATCTGTGCCTTGATCATTCCGATTTTATAACAGGCAACATTATGGATGTATCTGGAGGACTTGATCCGATTCGTCCGACCATACAGCGCGAGGATACTTAAAAGGTGAATGGATGGATTGTACGTGGAAACCCGTCAAAGGGACAGATGAAATGGACTCTCTGCATATGCACACAAAAAAAGAGCCCTCCGCTTCATGCGAAGCGAAAGGCTCTTGAGGTTTATTTCGTGAAGGATTGATTAGAATACTTGTACGACTTCTTGTACACCCTCTACTTCTTCGAGAAGGGCACGTTCAATCCCGGCTTTTAAGGTAATGGTGGAGCTTGGGCAACTGCCGCAGGCACCGACCAGTTTCAGCTTAATGATGCCGTCCTCCACGTCGACCAGTTCCACGTCACCGCCATCGCGCTGCAGGAACGGACGAAGTTTATCAAGCACATCAGATACCTCATCATACATGGTGCTTTGTGCGTTTTCGCTCATATTGTTCAACTCCTTTCCTTCCTATATTATATTACAAATGGCCACAAATTAAAATGGTCAAACAAAGCAGGTGAACCTAAATGAGACCGATTATTGAATTTTGTGCCAATAATATGCATTTTGGCACAGATGAAGTCATGGATCAACTGGAAGAAAATCCAGACTATGACGTGATTGAATACGGCTGCCTCACCAACTGCGGCCAATGTTCCATGACTCCTTTTGCACTGGTGAATGGTGAAGTTGTCATCACGGACAAAGTGGAAGATCTATATAATGCCATTCTGGCCAAAATTAACGAAGCCGATGTCTGGGACGAGCTCGATCTCGACTAACCGAGATGGCGCTTGGACATCCAGAGCACACCACTTTTCAAAATACGAGGTACACGTCCCATCATGGACGTTTTGCCCATCAGCCCAAACCCAGACTTCTTGCCGAGTGCACCGAGTGTGCCACGAAGCTTGAGTGGATGTGGATTGGGCTTTTCGCCTTTCCAGAGGGCATGCTGAATATGGGCGATCTGCTCACCCTGTACTTCCGCAGCTTGACCGCTAGGTGCATAAGGGACACTGGCACAGTCACCAACGACATACACATCCGTATATTCCGGGATTTGGTAGTATTCATTCAGGACGACACGACCTTGAGGGTCTTTGGTTACGTCCAGATCCTGTACCACTTTTACGGGCTGAATGCCTGCAGTCCACACGACAGCATCCGTTAGGATCTGTTCATCCCGGTTATAGATGGCGTTCGGTTCAACGCGTGAAATGGCGATATGCCCGCGTGTCTCTACCTGATGTTCGTTAAACCATTCATGCACATACACGGATAGACGTTGCGGGAAAGCGGATAATACACGTTCACCACGATCCAGAATGCTGATGTTCAGATCGGGTCTGCTCTCACGAAGTTCGGCTGCCATCTCGACTCCACTTAATCCGCCGCCTACGATATGCACATTGCCATAGGCTTTGACTTCATTGAGGCGCAGGTAGGTCTCGCGTGTTTTGCTAAAGCTCTGAATGGTACAGCTGTAGTCTTCGGCGCCTGGTGTATTGTGGAAACGGTCTGTACAACCAAGTCCAATGACAAGTTTGTCGTACAGGAGCGGGTCTTGGCCTTCAAATTCAATCTGACGCTGTTCCAGGTCAATCGAAGTAACTTCTCCATAACGGTAAGTGACTTTATCGCTCACTGGAAATTGGATACGCAGGTCATAATCAGATACGGTTCCTGCTGCGAGTGCGTAATATTCGGTCTTTAATCCCTGAAAGGGGCTGCGGTCCACCAAAATAATTTGTGTATCGGATGGAATTTTACCCTCCAGAAGTTCCTTGATGATGGTGAGGCCGCCATAACCGCCTCCAAGAATGACGAAATTTTTCATGACTCGGCTTCCTTTCTGCATCAGTCCCACTGAAATGGGGCTGTAAACTGTGGAGCAGCTATGCAATAACATAGCTGCTCCTTTTGTTTGGTTTTGAATAATTGAAAAGTAGACATTGAAAATTAAAGATATTATTCAGCAGTTTGCACCACTCGAATTCAAACGTCTCCCTATAATGAAAGCTGCGTTCTGGAGTGGTGCTGGTGCAATATTGGTTGTGGATGGAGTTATGTCCTATTCGTACACTTGAATTTCATTGTAGAACGTATCACGTTCTACCGGAATACGTCCTGCACCCTTAATGAGCCATATGAGCTCTTTACGTGTAAGGCCTTCAGGTGTGAGTGCACCTGCTGCATGACTAATCCGTTCGCGCACGATCGTGCCGTGTGCATCCGAAGCACCGAATCCAAGGGCAACTTGAGCTAGCTGTGGACCGATGTTAATGAAGTATGCTTTGATATGATCGATGTTATCCAGCATCAGACGGCTGATCGCAATTGTTTTGAGATCCTCATACGCCGAGTTACGACGCATAATGCTCGCGGTTTTACTTTTTGGCTGCATGGAAAGCGGGATAAAGACCATGAATCCGTTGGTCTCGTCTTGCAATTCACGGATCTGCACCATATGGTTGACGCGGTCCTCATAGGATTCAATCGATCCATACAACATCGTAGTATGTGTACGCATGCCGAGATCATGAGCTGTACGGTGCACCTCAAGATAACGATCCACGTTGGCTTTGTCTACACGCATTTTTTTGCGATATTCATCCGAGAGAATCTCAGCGCCGCCACCAGTCAATGTTTTCAGACCTGCTTTTTGCAGCTCTTGCAGAACTTCTCTGATACTAAGTCCGCTGATGCGAGTGAAGAAATCGATCTCGGCTGCCGTGTAGGCTTTCAGCGTAACATCCGGATATTTCTCGTTTAAAGCACGCAGGGAATCGACATAATACTGAAAAGGAACATGGTTATTATGTCCGCCTACAATATGGAACTCACGCACGCCCGGATGAATATGCTGTTCTACATAATCGATCATTTCCTGACCGGATAATGTATAGGAGCCTTCTTCACCCTGGTCTTTACGGAAATTACAAAAAGCGCAGTGGGCTTCGCATACGTTCGTAAAATAAAGACTCATGTTTTCGATGAAATATACTTTCTTACCATTTTTCCGCAAGTTGGCCTCATTGGCCAGCTGGCCCAAAGTTAGCAGATCATCTGTTTCATACAGATATACGCCGTCTTCTACGTTCAGCCTTACGCCGTTCTGCACTTTCTCAACGATTTCAGCCATTCTTTTGTCTGTGAACGGTGTTACCAATGTAGACATACTGTTTCCTCCTGTTCTTAACCGGATTTGAGTTGTGTGTAGGATCTGTGTACAGAACTACATAGCAAAGATGCGGTCAACTGCCGCCTTCTTATATGGACTAACTCTTATTTACCCGGTGCAGCGTGTGCTGCGTACGTAAAGCTAATTTTTTCATTAAAGTGAGTCTTGTGACTCTATATGCATTGGGGACTGCGGACAGTCTCGAAATGTGAAAAAAATTACAACTCTATATATGATCGTCACCTGAATAAGTCATGACAAAATATCGACATTTCATTGCGACCACCTATTCATTATAAACCTCGTGTCGCGGGGGTTCAATACACTGGGAAGAAAAAGGAGTTCAGGGGGAACGCGGAAAGAGGCAAACATGACTTGAGACCCTTGACGGGGTGGAGTATAATTTAAAGAAGAGTTAATGAAAGGTTGTTCAAAAAGTACGCTTTTGATTACGAAGGATGCCTAGCGGCATCTCAGCATCGAATATGGGATTCAGCCGAAATGTCCGTTGCTCACGTAGTTTTGCCTACGCTCCGCTACTCCATTTCTATCTTCATCCCATCTTCTTGGTACTGAAAAGCGCCCTTTTTGAACATGATTTTATATGAAAAAGGAGAGTGACCTGGCATGATTAACATCAGCGAAACGGCTGCTGACAGATTGAAAGAGATGCTTGCACAGCAAGAGACACCTGGTATGTTCCTGCGTCTTGGCGTAGCACCGGGCGGTTGCACCGGATTTTCGTACGCCATGGGCTTTGACGATAAAGAGTCCGATGAGGACCTGTATATGGATATTCAGAGCATGAAGGTTGTAGTCGAGAAGGAAAACCTGAAGTATCTGGATGGTCTCGAAATTGATTTTGAAGAGTCCGGTATGACGGGTGGGTTCACCATCCATAATCCGAACGCGGTAGCCACTTGTGGCTGTGGATCTTCTTTCCGTACGAAGGAAGACGCGGGTGTGCCTGATAAGGATTGTTAAGAAACTGAGTTGTACAGCGGTTTCCCGATTCTGTTTTGAAATAAGCAGTTTGCAATCCCTTTAATAGATAGCCTCTGAATTGTATCCGTTTTGCACGGGCATGATATCAGGGGCTTTTTTGCGTGTACTGATTGTGCATGGTTGACAAACTTAGTTGTAACAACTATAGTTACAATATAAAGTTCAAACATAAACAATATCGATAATTTAAAGGAGAGATCATGATGAACATTGCAATCATTGGTGCAACAGGCAAAGCAGGAAGTGTAATTTTGAAAGAAGCAGCAGACAGAGGGCATAAAGTAACGGCAATCGTTCGTAATGCATCCAAATTGGAAGATAAAAGCCTGAATACGCTGGAGAAAGATGTATTTGATCTTACAGCTGAAGATGTTAAAGCGTTTGATGTGGTTGTAAATGCATTTGGTGCCCCAGCGGGTAAAGAAAACCTGCATGTGGAAGTAGGACAAGCGTTGATCAACATCCTGAAGGATGCACCAAACACTCGTCTGATCGTGGTGGGTGGAGCAGGAAGCCTGTTCACAGACGAGTCCAAAACATTGCGTGTCTTTGAATCCCCAGGATTCCCGGATGCTTACAAAGCAACTGCAACGAACCAAGGCCAAAACTTGCAGGATCTGCAAGCATCTTCGGGTATTCAATGGACATTCTTGAGCCCGGCTGGATTCTTTAATCCAGAAGGCGTACGCACCGGCAAATATCAAGCAGGCAACGACGTTATTCTCGTGAATAGCGAAGGCAACAGCTACATCAGCTATGCAGACTATGCGATTGCTTTGGTTGATGAGATCGAGAATCCACAACACAAAAACGAGCGCTTTACCGTTGTTGGCGAAGTGAAGTAACACTTTTAAATGATAATATGGAAAATACAAACGGACGCTGATCTCCACAGATCGGTGTCTGTTTTTTTATGTTATCGAAGAGGGGGAGTTCTGCAAATAACGTTAGACAGGTTAGATGATGATTATAGTTCAACTTCCAACTACTCCTTTGAATCTATGTTATATTATTCTAAAGATGGGAAGGAAATGTGATTAGGTGAAAACCATCTTTTCTTCATTGGAATTTCTGCGATTTCAAAAGTATAAGGGAGTGAACAGTTGTGAAGATGTATTCTAAAGGAGTTATATTATTGATCTTTGTGGTTTTAATGATTAGTGTATCGAGTGGTTCAGGGTTATCCCAATATACAAACGTTAAAAATACGATGAATCAATTTCACATCACTTCTCTTTATCCGAAAAATAAGAATGGACAGACATATGGTTCTGCCGCATATGCGACTTCTCCAGAAACGGAACCTGATTTAATCTTGGCTACTGGTGTGGATGGTACAGACGGATATCTGCTGAAAAAAGACATGGATGGCGAGCAACCAAAAACACCTGAAGAAGCTATTGCGATACAGAACAGCAGATCACCAGACGGTCGTGATATTCCCCTGTATGACAAAGATGGTGAAACCGTAATTGGTGTGTTTCGTGTTGGAGGAAAGTGAAACGTTACTGAAATGAACACCATTCGGCAGTTGATCATCAGGGTCGGCTGCTTTTTTGTTAATGTAACGGTAGAATAGTGAAACTATTTTAATAAACTAATCGTCAAAAAATGAATAAACTACTGCACGTTGCGGGGGGAACTTGGTGTATTTTAAACCTATCCATATTGTATTGGGGCTAGTTTTTTTTATCATTGCTGGGTGCAATAACGAGGTCACGAGGTTGGGTACAGATGAGCTCACGATCACAGGTGATCAAAAGACTGCCACAGAATATGTTAAGGCAAAAGGTTATAAAATTTCTTCGTACGATGGTCAAGTTCAGAAATACACTCTAAACAAAGACAAACTACTCTACGGGATAACGGAAACGATACCATATAGACAGACCTGGGGGGTTCAAAAAGTAGAACCCGAACAGTATTTCGGGATGGAAATATCGGTATATAGCTTTATAGTAACCAACCATCCTTTGGGAACGTTTGACGATAGTAAATCCAAAGTTTCAATATTACTTTGTGAAGGCAAAGTTATAGGGGGAACATCTTTCCCAAATACAGCAATGGATGGGGCACCATATTCATTGGATGGAGAAACATTGGAAGAAGTAACGGGGAAAAGTTTTCAAAAATGGAGTGAAGAATGGGAAAAGAAATACGGTACTTAAAAAGACAAATGGAGCAAACAATTGTGTCCGATTGGTTGCTTCTTTGTTCATTCATCTAACAGCCAGGAAATGCAACATTTTTCCTGTTAAACAGGTCAATAAAGATGTACCCATTAACATTATGAGAAGAAGGTGGAAAAACTGAAGCTTCGTATATTCACGTTAATATTTTTTATATCCACCGTTTTCTATATCTCAAATTCACAAAATGCTAACGCTTTGTCATGTGCTGAATCGGGAGGTCCCCAAGAACAGTTAGAAATATATGATGGAGCTGTTTATGGTGAAGTAAAGCAAGTAAAGGTCGACTTGAAGCAAGAGGGGTTTACGGGGACAAAAGAGAAGATCAGATATATTTTAGTGGAAGTTGAGAGGAGTTGGAATACTGAAGTTGACTCTCAACTAATTATCGGAACTAACTTCACATGGGGATTTGATTTCAAGGAAGGTAACAAATACTTAATATACTTTAGCGAAGTGGATGGCGAATTAAGTAGTAGTCCGTGCAGTTTGACTATCGAAATGAATAATCTTAATCAAGCAACCGAACTATTCGGGGAAGGATTTACACCAAAACAACAAGTAAACTTAGAACACAAAATGTGGTTCATGTTGAGCAAGATATTGATTTGTTTATCGTAGGTGTAGTCGTATTTGCGGCGATCTTTATCCTCTTTATGAGAGTAAGAAAGAAAAAGCGCAAAGTATAATTTGGTTGCGCTAAACGTTAAGCTTTTGCTCAAAGAAAAAGTCATTTGAACTAGGCATGGACTCCTGTATGACCTAGTACCCCCTTTACTTAAACGAGGATCGAGGCGTATAATCCGTTGAGATATCAGAGCAATAAGAGGGGATACAGTTATGAATAATGGATTAATCAACGCGATCATTGCGTATATCATGTGGGGCGTTCTCCCGCTGTATTGGAAGTTGTTTGAAAATGTACCGGCAGGCGAGATTTTATCGCACCGGGTTGTCTGGTCATTTGTCTTTATGGGGATTTTCGTTGCCGTCCAACGTCGATGGAGTGACATGAAGCGCATTCTGACCAGTCGTTCGACCCTGCTGTCCCTTACCGCGAGTGGGCTGTTAATTGCTATTAATTGGCTTATCTTCATCTGGGCAGTTAACAATGGTCATGTCGTTGAGACAAGTCTGGGCTATTATTTGAACCCGTTACTGAATGTGCTGCTGGCGGTTGTCTTCCTTCATGAAAAGCCAAACCGTGGACAATGGCTCGCGATTGCCATCGCTGGTGTCGCAGTCCTTATCATCGCTATCGACTACGGACGTTTCCCATGGGTTGCGATCTCATTGGCCGTGTCATTTGGCTTGTACGGTCTGGCGAAGAAAAAGATCAAGCAAGATGCTTCTGTGGGTTTATTTTCGGAGACAGCTGTAGTTCTGCCCGTTGCACTGGGCTACTGGATCTACTTAGCAATAGTAGGAAAAGCAACGGCATGGACGTTGCCTGCGCCGATGTTCTTCGAACTGCTTCTTTCCGGTGTGGTGACGGCGTTGCCGCTGCTGTTCTTTGCACGGGCGGCTGCTCGAATGTCATTGTCCACACTCGGCTTTGTACAGTATATTGGGCCAACAATTATGCTGATCCTGAGTGTGTTTGTGTTCAAGGAAACGGTCTCGCCAGTTCTGCTTGTTGGTTTCGCACTCATCTGGACAGCGCTTATCGTATACGCTGCCGCATCGATACGTGCTACGAGACTCGCTAAGGTAAGCTGAACGGATGTATATGGTATCGCCATAATTGCCCTTCCCGCCAATGAGGTGGAGAGGGCAATTTTTTGTTTGTGGGGGAGCGTTAGGTCGATAAAAACTAAAAAGGAAGGCTGATCAACATTATGGTAAAATACAGGAGTAGTAATCAAAAATAGTAACCAAAAAGAGTAATAGAAAAACGAGGAGGCGAAAGATATATGATGGTTAATAACCGTTACCGCAAACGAGAACCATTCTTTGTAAAGAATGCTGTAGTTCAGATACTATTTCAGTTTGCAGTTTCAGCAATAATCGGTAGTATATATGGGCTCATGATGTTCAACGAGACGATAGGCAGATATATTAATAAACTATTACCAAGCACGGATGGTCCGGATCTTCATTTATATCTGCCCGCTGTGATAACGGTGTTCATCTACTCGTGTTTAATTCAGAAGAGACAACGGATTTTACTTGAAAAAATCTCATTTAGTTGTCTCCATATTTTGGTTGCCCTGCTAGGCTGTATTTCTTCAGTTGTTGTGTTATTGGTGATCTAATCCAAATCCCTACGTATCCACACCTTCAGCCCCATCAACTGCATCAATGACACCGACAGCGAGTGTTGTTACCGCAGCAGTAGCTAAAAGATTCTTGGCACCAAGCTTCACTCTATCCTTATCTTCCTCTTTCATGCCCACAACAACATCTTTACCGCTGTTATATACATATTTGGCTGATATCGCTACACCTTTTGCAGTATTGGTTACAGCACCTCCAATATCGGCAAGCCCCGCGTCTATGGCGGTATCATCTTTTCGAATTGCACCACTGGCAAGATCATATGTCCCGCTAGCCAGTTGTCCCACGGTTTTGCCTGTATTAATCGTGGCTTTCTCTACGCCATTTCCGATTTCTTTGATAAAGGGGCTTCCCGCAATCTCACCAACAACCCTTACACTGCCGCCCAACACTTTTCCGGTAACTTCCCCAGCTAACTGACCGAACCCTTTTAAAAAACTCATCCTTATGCCTCCTCTCCAATTAGAAGTTGATCCTATGTGTTATCTCAATTAACTTATTATATTCATATATAAGCCAAAAGAACATCAGTCTCCAGCCCGAGTGATGCACCCCTCCTCGATTGATTGCGACACGCTTTAGGAGTGCCCGATCCGCCCCCGGAACGCCGACCACGCTGCCCCCTCAATGCACTTCATCGCCAAAAGGCGCTAATCCCCCCGGGAACAGCGCCTCAAGCTCTTGTTTTACCTTACTACTTACCATTTGACTACACACGGTTTTAGAAGTGTCTCAAGGAGCAGCAACGTAGTGGAGGGGGCGGAATCGATTCTGAAGAAGCGGAGCGTTCGCCTTTATCCCCGGATTTTCCCCTTATCAGGGGAATTCATAAAAATCTGGGGATAACAGCGATCATAAGAACGATCCGCCACCGGAACGCCACCACGCTGCTCCCCAAAGCCCACACTTCTAACCTCTCCGTGTTCTAGTCAATAAATCCTTCCATGACAACAGTTGGCATCATATTCGACTGCCAAGCGCCCTTACCATATCCACTGTTGTATCCTGGTGTAGCCTGAGGCTCCCAGTAGAATACACCTTTACCTTTGCCATTTGGCAGATTGCGAATTTGGTTTTTCATCGCAGCAACAAAACTTTTACCAGCTGCAGCCTGGTTATTGTCCATGCCAATTTCGGAGATGATGATCTCTTTACCATAACGGTTAATCATATCCTTGGCGTTATTTACCGTATTTGTAACAGCGGTGTTCCAGCCCGAAGCTGAAGGATAGAGGGACATGGCAATCATGTCAAAGTTAGCTCCGTTATTGATCAAACCACCAATATTCCATACATAGAGGGCGTTATCATCCCCACCTGCCAGATGCACAATCGTTTTGGTGCCGCTGCTCAGGGATTTCACTGCGTTATGGCCTGTGTTCACCAACCACGCATAGTTTTTCATGTTGGTGGATGCTTTGCCATCTTCCCATAACATGCCGTTACTTGTTTCATTCCCGATCTGTACCCAGTCCGGGGTAACGCCTTTGCTTTGCATCGCCGTCATAACTTCACGAGTGTGGTTCCATACCGCATCCATGAGCTGTTGGAACGTATAGTTTTTCCAGGCAGCAGGTTTAGTTTGCTGACCAGGGTCTGCCCAGGAATCGCTGTAGTGCAGGGTGAGCATTACACTCATGCCGGCATTTTTGGCACGTTGTGCGAGTGCAGCCGCACGATCCTTATTCATGTAACCGTTCCCATAATCATTCGAAGGATTAACGAATACCCGAATGCGGACGGAATTGATTTGATAGTCTTTTTTCAAAATATCAATGATGTCGCGCTGTACGCCGTTTTTATCTTTCCATTTGTAACCTTGGGCTTCCATTCCGGGAACCCAACTGATGTCGGCTCCTTTGGCGAAACTTGGTGCTGCGCTGGCATGCTGACCTGCGGGCAACATGATGGAGGTGAATAACAAAACAAAAGCCAACATGATGGATGTCTTGAAACCCCTTACATTTTTTAACATTACAAGATGCCTCCTCGGATTTAGGTTGAGTTGCATCCTAATTATAGCCATCCTGGTTTGCTCTACTAAAGGGTCCATTTCCAATATTTTGGGTGTTTTCTCAACCTCTCTACAGAAAAAGAGAAAACAAAAAGCCGTCCGAAGACGGCTTTTCTACCCGTGGCGCTTTTTGAAACATTGATCCGTATCCCGCGCCTCCACCGGACTCTTTTAATTTGAGCTAGTGGATCGGGTAAGGGACACGTTCAACATGACATTAGAAATGTTGACGCACCTCCTTTCCTTGTGGCAAGAGTATACAACACCTTGTTTGGGAAAGCTAGTCTTTTTTACGTATTTAAATCAATTTCATAACTCACTAAAAATGGATTTATGTAACTAGATATAGACAAATTGAACCGTTTTGATCTATATCTAGCCTTGATTGAAGCAGCTAAAGGTATTATGAAATTGATTCATTTAAGCAAAATTATTTTTCAGTCTGGAACATCGTGATATCTCGTGCATAATGGCTCTTGGTTCCGTCATTGTTTCGGATGCGCACACTGTCTTCACTGATCCGCTCCACAATGCCACAACCGACCTCGCAATAGACACCAGCCGGGTCTTCCTGCCACGCGCTTACCATACATTGAGATAGTGCAGCCGTGAAAAACTCTATATTTTTTTGTAACGTTCTAGGTTTGTTGGATTTCATTATATACTCCTTTAATCAACTATATTTGGAATGAGAACAAGCAACCGGACCAAATCACACTGTACTTCACTTTACTCTGTCTATTGACCTTTGTAAAGGGATGGAAAAAGTTGCGGCCATGAGGTATCATTTACATAAATTTTACGTAGCGTTTACACTGCGCTGACGCTTGATGTTGATTACGAATAGTACAATTATATGAGAACTTCTAACCAAGAATAGATATGCAACACATTCGGAGGCCATACATGCATAGAGACGTCAAAACAGGTAACTACGTTAATCGTGATTTGAGTTGGGTTGAATTTAATCGGCGCGTACTTCAGGAGGCCCAGGATCCAACAACGCCTCTGCTGGAACGCATGAGATTTCTCGGCATTGTCGCTAGTAATCTGGACGAGTTCGTCAGTGTAAGGGTGGCGGAGACAAAAGAGAAGATCAAGGCCGGATTCACGCAAAAAGATTTTACAGGATACACGCCTTCAGGATTGTATCGCAGATTGATCAAACGAACCGGGACCATGGTCGCCGAACAGTATAAAACGTATCGTGAACTCATTCGTCTACTCGCCAAGAAAGGCGTGAACATTCAGGAATATACAGATCTTAATGTGACACAGCAGCGCGCAATGGACCAGTACTTTCATGAAATTATTTTTCCGGTACTCACACCGATGGCGATTGACCAGAGTCGTCCGTTCCCACTGGTACACAACAAGTCTGTCTATCTGTCCGTGATGTTACAGAAGGAAGGGGAGCAAGAGGGCGAGCCGTTTATGGCTATTGTTCAGGTGCCTTCCAATCTGCCGCGGGTAGTTCAGGCTCCCATTCGGGCGAATAGCAAAAAGAAAACATTCATACTGATTGAAGACCTTATCAAACATCATATCCATACGCTCTTCAGCGGATATATCTCGCTTGCTGCACAGGAATTCCGAGTGACCCGTAATGCGGATCTGTTTATTAATGAAGAAGAAGCGGAAGATCTGCTTGAGGCTATTGAAAAAGAATTGCGCCGCAGACGCCGCGGGGCTCCTGTACGACTGGAAGTGTGTAAGGATTTTCGTCCGGATGCTTTATTAGAATTGCAGGATGAATTTGATATTCAGGACCCAGTATATGAAATTGATGGACCACTTGATCTGAGTTTTCTGGCGGGATTCGTAGACAGTCTGGAAAGTTTCTCACATCTGAAATACAGTCCGGTGAAGCCAGTCTACCCACTTGAGTTTCTGCCAAGAGAAAGTCATTTTGAGCTACTGCGCAAACGCGATGTACTGGTGCATCATCCGTACGAATCGTTTGAACCAGTCACTGATTTTATATTGGAGGCTTCGGAAGATCCAAGAGTTCTGGCCATCAAGATGACATTATATCGGGTCAATGGCGATTCACGCCTTATTCCGGCACTTGCACTTGCCGCTGAGAGTGGTAAGCAGGTCACGGTGGTGGTGGAACTGAAAGCCCGGTTTGATGAAGAGCGCAACATTGCTTGGGCGCGTAAGCTGGAGAAAGCCGGTTGTCACGTGGTATATGGACTGGTTGGACTGAAGACCCATGCCAAAATCATTCTTGTTGTACGCAGGGAACAGCAGGGGCTGAGACGTTATGTTCATGTAGGAACCGGTAACTATAATGAGAGTACAGCCAAAGTGTATACGGACGTGGGACTGTTCACCTCTAATCCGATTATTGGGGAAGATGCATCCGAATTGTTCAATGAGATTACCGGATACTCCGGTCCGAAGGCATTGCAGGCGTTCCGCGTAGCTCCGGATGGTATGAAGGATGAGCTGTTTGCACTGATTCGTAGAGAAACTGAGCATGCACTGAAAGGCAAACCTTCCAGAATCATTGCCAAGATCAACTCCTTATCCCATCAGGAAATGATTGATGAATTGTACGAGGCTTCTCAAGCCGGCGTGCAGATCGATCTGATTGTGCGTGGGGTATGTTGTCTGCGTCCGGGGGTAGAGGGGCTCAGTGAGAATATTCGGGTCATTAGCATTGTGGATCGTTTTCTGGAGCATTCACGGTTGTTTTATTTTGAAAATAGCGGCAACCCCGATGTATTCATCTCCAGTGCAGACTGGATGACACGTAACCTGAATCGAAGAATTGAACTGATGTGTCCCGTATTTGATCCAGAGCTGAAGAAAATGCTGGTGGATATCCTTAATCTGTCCCTTATGGATAATGTCAAAGCGAGACAACTTATGCCTGGTGGCAATTATGTATTTGTAGAAAATGAAAAGCCCCCGCTGAGAAGTCAGACGGAGGCCATGGGTATTATCCCTTGGAAGCCTGCTGAATGGAGTGCGTTAACGTAACTCCCCAGGCTTCCTTCAGATCCTTGACGGCCTCTTCCAGGCCATCAAGTTCCAGTAACGGCTCAGCTGTACAGGTGAATTGCACCTGCAGCGAGTCGTTTTCTTTTGTTGCTTTGATCGCAGCGATGCTCTCGGATCGATTGATGGCTTCCGCTACGCGCAGCAGAGAGCCAATACGATGAGCATGCCGCTCATCCGAGTTTTTCAGAATGTCCCGGTGCTTATTCAGCAGCTGGGGCGTTCTTTTTTTGGGATGATAATCAGCTGCACTGGCACTTAGAATGGTCTCCCGATGAGAAAGTCCATAAATGCTCGAATTCATAATCCAATAGGCCGAGTGCTGTGTATAACGGAAATAGTTAATCTGTTTACCTGCCATGTGCAGCATGGAGGATGCATACAGGATTCGGGCATCTGCTTGATCAGGAGGGGTACCTTGTAATGCCGTATACAGAGTAACCGTATCCTGATGAATCCGTTGCAGACGTTTCTCTGGAATAGGCGGACCAAAATGGATAAAGTTGCGGATACTGTCCTTCAGCGCGTCCGGAACGACCGGCTGACCTCCAGCCATGTAATCACGCAACAACCCGTCTCGTAGACCCGCACCACTAACCACATAACGATCTCCCTGTATTAACTGGAAGACGGTTCGCAGGATCAGTACGCCGGGCACAATGATGTCTGCGCGATCTTTGGCGAGCCCAGGTACCTTTTTGCGCTGTGCCGAGGTGAGATGTGGCAAGGAGCGAGCAATGTTCTCCATCGCTTCCTCACTGATCTCATAATGATGGCTGACAGGCAAAGAATACTGGGTACGCTTCTGTTCCACTTTGGCGAGTGTACGCATTGTGCCACCAAGTCCGATGAGTGGCAGACCGGGATGCTCACGAATCCAATCCTGTCCACGGAGAGCCTCAATGACTTCGTTGCATAATGCATTTGCATTTTCCTCGGTCCACTGATCTTCGCCCCCGTAACGGGCATGTGAATTCACTGCACCAATAGGGAGGGAGATGCTATGTAACCTTTTCCGATCCCGAAAGACCGTGATCTCTGTGCTGCCGCCTCCAATATCCACGACGTAACCGTCTGCCAGATCAATGGATTGAGTGACACCAAGGAACCCATAATAGGCCTCCCGATCTCCCGATACACATTCAATGGTAAGCCCCGTCTCTGTCTCCAGCCATTCAATAATCTCCAGGACATTGCTTGCATTACGAATAGCTGCGGTAGCTGCTGCGCGAATCAGTTTGGTCTGGTACGCTTCGCAGGTCGCTTTGAATTGACTCAAGATGGTGATGGCTTTATCCAGAGAATGGCGCAGAATGGTTCCATCGGACTCAACAACGCTGCTCAGACGAGCGGCGTATTTGTCTTCATGAATGATGCGATAGGCTGCGTCCTGATCCAGTTCATAGATAACTAGACGAATGGAGTTCGAGCCGATATCAATAATTCCTAAGGTTTCATTAGTACGTGTCATAAGCATCTCCTTCTACAGAGGTTCAACTACCCGAAGTGAAGAAGGGTAGCCATGGCTTCCGGTGAACCCGGCGGTGTGGCAGAGAAGGGCGTAGTTAACATAACAACAATGATAAAGACGATGAAACAGGCAAATATAAGACAACTCACGGCAAAGCCGCGATTACGCTTTTGCATAAACAGTCGAATACCTGTGACAAAGAGAAGTACCGTAACAGCTACCAGAACGATCGACATTGCAAAATAGGCTACACCATAAAGTGATTTGAAAAATGCTTCCATTTGTTCTTAACGCTCCTTAGATCCTCATATTTAAGCCCTTCCAAGCCATTCCTTAGTAGCATACGACAGATTGACTTGTTTGAAAAGCAAACCGGGCGCTTGTTCCCGTTTCCGCCATCACCCCTGGGACAGGTTACATGGAAAAGGGGCCTTTGCCGTGGACAGACATCCAAGAAAGCAAGGCTTCTGTTGAGTATGTATAAGGAAGGACTATTGTTTCAAGGAAGGAGATCAACCCATGTCGAGACAACTTGCAAGCAAATGGCGGAAGACAGCGGCTCTGATGAAATACCCGGTAGCTGCTGTCCATATCCCACAGACCAAGGCATTCAACTCGGGTAATCTGCTGCAAATGCTTAGTCGTTATGGAATGGTGTATGTCAAACCTATTGTCGGTGGTGGAGGTTACGGTGTCATCCGGGTATCGGCGAGCGGTGGGGCTTATCGATACACCCATATGAAAACGACCCGTTCTTTCGCCAGTTTCAGTCTGATGTATCGCTCTCTGGTGCGTGTAAAGGCTAGACGCAAGTACTTGATCCAGCAAGGCATTCATCTGGCAACGATTCAAGGGAGACCTGTTGATTACAGAGTTAAAGTTGTCAAAACCGAACGAGGCTGGGTATTCCGTTCTTTAGTAGGACGACTCGCTCGTCCCGGGCTCTGTGTGACGAATCTGAGCAAGGGTGGCACCATGTTATCCGGAAGGCGAGCTCTTGGTTTATCCCTGCCACATATATCCGGTCGGCACAAACGCCGGGAGATGCGTTCACTTACACTGACATGTACGTACATTATGGAAAGTCAGTTCCCTGGTGTAGGTCAGCTTGGATTTGATTATGGACTGGATTATTCAGGCAAGATCTGGATTTTGGAAGTGAATACCAGACCCCAATAGAAAATGAATGGGAAAGCTCAAGAAAATCCAAGAAAAAACCGATAATATATAGAAGAAAACGGTATGAAAACCGTTTGAAATTTTACATTACGGGGTAATTTACTCGCAACAAGTCTTGAAACTATGAATTTATTCCAAAAAAATACGCTGATAAACGTTCTGACAGTAGTACAAACTTCCTGTGCATAAATATTGTCCACACTATACATGTTGATTACTCTATATATTTTCCATTTATCAACAAACTATGCACAGGATTTCCACATATCGTTGTGGATAACAAGAACGCTTGTTCTCTATATGAATCTCTGATATGATAGTTTTGAGGAAAAAAAAGGAAAGGTTGTGGCGGGAAATGGCTATGTTATCCGATGAGATGTTGTTGGATTCCTACCATAAAGCGATTGAGTTGAATCTCGAACGAGATTTCATCGCACTGCTGTTGGCAGAAATCCATAAGCGCAAACTGGGTACCGACGTATCTGCCATTCTTCACTAGAGATCCTCATTGCAGGCAATGTTACAGGTTTCCGGACAAGTCCCATAGTGAGACTGGCCATGGCGTGCTCGTCTGACAATGGTGACAGTACATCACATGATTGCAAACGTTTTCGACTTCGTCTGCCGTGTCAGAGGAAGGTTGGAATACGTAGGGGCTGTATGGTCCGGTGTAATCATCCAATTTGCCGCATTCTAACAGTCCCTGAAGGCAGTGGGGGCAAGCCTGCTCCGGTACAACCAGACCGTTACACAGCGGGCATATATAAGACAAGGGTATCCCTCCTGATATGGATTCACTCAGGAGTAAGATACCCTTTTTTGTATCAATATAGTTATTTCAGCAAAACTAGCGTTTCATGTTACTGCTGTGTCCTGGGGACAACTTGGCATCCGGATCGAAGTATACCTTCGCATTGTTGACAGCTGTTGGAGCTTCGCCGAATCCGACAGCGATCAGTTTCAGTTTACCCGGATATGTTGTGATATCACCGGCAGCGAAGATTCCTGGAATGGATGTTTCCATGCGGGAATCAACAACGATGGAGTTACTATCAATTTCGATTCCCCATTCGGCAATCGGTCCGAGAGAAGAGACAAATCCAAAGTTAACGATCACATCATCTACTTCGATTTCCTGAGTTTCTTTGGTTTTCACATGGGAAAGGGTTACTTTGGTAATCGTGTCATCTCCGTGAAGTTCCGTGATTTCGGTCGGTGTAACGACATTCACCTTGGAATTCATCAGGTTTTCGACACTGTGCTCATGCGCACGGAACTTGTCCCGGCGATGGATCAGCGTCACTTGCTCAGCGATAGGCTCCAGCATGAGTGCCCAGTCTACCGCGGAGTCACCGCCGCCACTGATCAGTACCTTTTTGCCAGCGAAGGCATTCAGATCACTGATGAAGTAGTGCAGGTTGCTCTTCTCGAACTTGGCAGCACCTTCAAGCTCCAGGCGACGTGGTTCGAATGCACCTACACCAGCTGTAATAATGACGGCTTTGGCATGATATTCATTCTCATCCGTCTTCACGATGAAATGTTGTTCATCCTTTTTCTCCACCGATACAACCTTTTCTTCAAGGCGGATGTTCGGGTTAAAATGATTCATTTGCTCAACGAGGTTATTCACCAGTTCCTGAGCTGTTACTTTCGGGAATCCGGCTACATCATAGATGTATTTCTCCGGGTAAAGAGCGGCAAGTTGTCCGCCAAGCTGTGGCATACTTTCAACCAGTGTAACGGATGCCTGACGCATCCCACCATAAAACGCGGCGAACAGACCCGCAGGGCCTCCACCGATAATAAGTAAATCAGTCATATCATGACTGGAATTTTGTGCAGTCAAGAATCAACAACACCTTTCATATTTTAATAGGTAGTTAACAGAAAGAATGTGCAGGCTACGGAAATCGTAACCGGCATGGGTGCTGAACTGTCTTTCCTATTATAAACGGTGTATTCAGGGTTGCAAAGTTAGCGGCGTCACGAAACTGGGAACAATTGATGAAGATCAGATGAGAATAGGATGAAATTGGAAATGAAAGGTTATGAAAAATAACAAAAAAAACCTTGATCTTTACTAGAAATACAGATATCCTTGACCTGTACTATGTGTTTTTTTGTCTAATTTAGAGTCAATATGTAATATGAAGACAGATCCCGTGTTTTGTAGAATCTTGTGGTTAATTTCACAACTTGAAACGATAACTTGCGTGCAAACGTATCAATTTCATAAACCCTTTAGTTGCTTCAATCAAGTCTAGATATAGATCAAAACGGTTCGATACGTCGATATCTAGTTTCATAAAATCCATTTTTAGTGAGTTATGAAATTGATGCAAACGTTTAAATAAAATTCGCGAAGTTAACATTTGTCGTCATAATGGGCAAGACCTCATCAATATTTGTAAGTATGTGCATTTTGCATCTCACCCAAGATCGGGCTGATGCAAGTGAAACCGGAAGGGGTATAGACATGAGCAGTATTCCCAAAATCGTCATCCTCGGCGCGGGCTATGGCGGGATTCTGACAGCCCAGCGGCTGCAGAAGGAATTGAACTATAACGAGGCCGACGTCACATTGGTAAATCGGCATGATTATCATTATATTACTACACATCTACATATGCCGGCAGCCGGCACGGATACCATTGAGCATGCAAGAGTGCCCATTTCCAAGCTGATTGATGAGTTCAAGATTGATCTGGTCAAGTCTTCCGTGAAGGAGATTCGTCTGCAGGATCGGAAGATTATTCTGGAGGACGGCACGTTATCCTATGATTATCTGATTATTGGACTAGGCGGTGAGCCTGAGACCTTCGGTATTCCGGGGATGCTCGATCACGCCATGACAATCCGCAGCATTAACTCGGTCAGACTGATTCGTGAACACATCGAATATCAATTTGCGATGTACAAAAACGATAACAAACGAAATCGTATTCGGTTTGTCGTAGGTGGAGCGGGTTTCAGTGGTGTTGAATTCGTAGCTGAACTTGCAGATCGTATTCCACAGCTGTGCAAGGAGTTCGACGTGAATCCGAAACACGTGCATATCTACAATGTAGAGGCAGCACCTTCGGCTTTGCCTGGATTTGATCCGGAATTGGTAGAACATGCGATGAATGTGCTCAAGAAGAAGGGCGTTACTTTCAAGATTGGTGTTCCAATCAAGCAATGTCTCCCGGACGGGGTTATTGTGGGTGAGGGTGAAAAGCTCGATGCGGCTACAGTCGTATGGACCGGCGGTATTCGCGGTAACTCACTACTGGAACAGGCAGGTCTTGAAGTGATGCGAGGACGTGTGAAAGTAGACGACTACTTGCGTGCTCCAGGGCATGAGCATGTCTATGTCATTGGTGATAATTCACTTGTGTTCAATGCTGAAGGACGGCCTTATCCGCCAACAGCCCAGATTGCGATGCAGCAGGGTGTGAATTGCGCCAAGAACGTCGTGGCATCCATTCGCAAGAAACAGCCACAACCTTTTGTATTTACAAGCAAAGGCACGGTTGCCTCATTGGGTAAAGGTGAAGCCATTGCCGTTGTAGGCGGCAAGAAATACAAGGGCTGGAAAGCAGCTCAGTTGAAGAAGCTGGTTGATCTGCGTTATCTGTTCATCATTGGTGGTATTCCGCTAGTCCTGAAGAAAGGGCGGTTTTTTGGATGAGACATTGCAGTGTTCAGGTCCGGGGACTACTAACACGTGAAGAGCTGGATCGATACAACGCCCTGATGCAGGTCGGTGGTTATCTGGAGGAACAGGATCAGTATGATCTGGCCTATATCGTGCAGAAAGAAGTGGATATTCTCATTATGCCTGCGATTGAGCGGCTTAAAGAGAAGGGTCGTGACCGTGATCGGGCCACAGCCGAGTTCCTCGAATCGCTGAAAGCGGTAGATGAAGAGGACGAGGATTAGAGACATAACCTTCCAATCGCTGTTATCCCCAGATTTTTTTGATTCCCTTTTTTAAAGGGAAAATCCGGTGATAGCATATGCTTCCGATGCAGCTTTCTTGCAGAAAGCTTGTAGCTTCGCTTTTTCAGGTTTTTTCTGTCCTTTCCGATTTTGTGTAAATAAATAGTTCAAACATTATAGATCTAAATCAAGCTTGAGGTAGTAGAATATAGATAGATAATAAAGCACCGCTGACAATATCCTTTACAGGAGGTGTCGCGGTGCTTTATTGTGCTTTGCATGATGTTTACAGCTTAAGCATGTCTTCCAGTGTTCCTTCGTTCAACAGACTTCCCACATAGAACGAACCGAATTCGCCATAACGGGCGCTAACTTCATCGAAACGCATCTCATAGACGAGTTTTTTGAACTGAAGTGCATCATCCGCAAATAACGTAACGCCCCATTCCCAGTCGTCGAAACCGACAGAGCCGGTAATGATCTGTTTCACTTTACCCGCATAGCTGCGGCCAATCATGCCGTGACTGCGCATCATGGTGCGACGCTCGTCCATGGAAAGCATGTACCAGTTGTCATTCAGCTCACGTTTTTTGTTCATCGGATAGAAGCAGATGTATTGTCGTTGTGGCAGAACAGGTTTCAGACGGGCGATAATATCCGGATTTTGCATCGGGTCTTCGCCTTCTTTGCCAAGATAGTTGCTCAGTTCCACTACACTGACGTAGGAATACGATTTGGTTGTGTATTGGGCAAACATCGTTTTGTTAAACGCGTTCTCAACAGCCTTCAGATCTTCCAGCGTTTCACGCAGGTGCATCATGACGAGGTCTGCTTTTTGACCTACAACCGTATATACAACGGTACTTCCTTTGGATGAATCCTCGACTTCTTTCCATTCTTTCCAGAATTCCTGAAGCTCGTCCAGTGCTACAGCGCGTTCTTCATCATCTGCTGCTTTCCAGGCGGCCCAGTTAATCGAGCGAAAATCATGCAGGGCGTACCAGCCCTCCAGTGTTGATGCGGCTTCGTTCATTGGTTGTGTTCCTCCTGCAAGGTATATTTCCAAATCCCTATAAGAGGTTGTTCAAAAAGTCCGCTTTTGATTTTGAACACGCACTATAAGGGACGGGTGATTGCTTTATCGTTTACATTGTATCCCAACATGAAGCAGAAGGGCAAATGAACAGAGTATAAATATAGGGAAATTTGTCCAGAAAGTTCGTTGCTTCGCCACATTTTTTGCGGTACACTAACTACTATCCAGAAGTGAAACCTGAATGTGTGAAAGAAGAGGTGAATGTCGCCCGATGCAATTTATACCTGTGTTGGTATTGATGGTATTATTTTTCGTTATGATGTTTGGTATCGGTTTCATTCTGAACATGCTGATGAAGACTACCTGGTTTCCTTCCTATCTGTTCATCATTGTAATTCTGCCTATTGTTGTGTACTCTCTATGGGATCATTCGTCATCTCTGATGTCACATCTGGGTTCTTTCCAGATTGTAGACTATATGACGGGCATCGCTGGACTGGCTGGTGCGGTAATCAGTGGCTGGACGATTCAGAAGTTACGTTTGGGTGGGTACAGAATGTTTTAGATTGATGGAAAGAGGCAACACATGTGCCACTGTAATCGCGTGAAAGTCTTGTCTTTGTCGTAAACGCTTACGAGTACAAAGGGAAGGCTTTTTTGCTGTTCATTTTTATTAGAAGGATTATTGTAGACTTGTACTTCATATACATCTGGAGAACATTCTCTTTAGATATTCCCTTGTATTCTGCGGCTACAGCTTTTATAGTATTCTAGCGGCTCTCGACATTTTTATTTTAGAATTTTGCTGAATTCGGCGAAAACGTGAATGATGTCGACCTAGGACGAAACGGAGCGAGAACAGGCCATCTTTTTACCTGTTTTTGAGCATTTGATGATCAGACATTTATGATAGAATAGATAAACATACTTTTGGGGAGAAGGAGATCAGGCTATGCGCATGAAGAATCTGCACCATTATACTGAACATCATCGCTACTGCGTATACAGGGAGTTTGGACTTAGCGCCCTGGATGACCGTATGCTTACAGGAGCATATCAGCCCATGGTAGGTGCTTTTGCGGTTGGCTTGTATCGGCTGTTGTTTCAGCATCTTCCCGGTGAACAGGTTGGTTATTCGCCGCTTGAACAGCAACGGAGGCTGTTCATGACACTTGGGCTAGAGCCAAGTGAGAAAGGGCGCAAATATTTGTTAGAGCAGACATCCAAGCTTGAGGCAGTGGGGCTACTTCAGACTTCACGGCTATATATACCGGAAAATGATGATTACATCTACGAATATGAGCTGCAACCGCCGCTCTCTCCGGCAGAGTTTTTCCGGACACAGCATTTGACACTGCTGCTTCGTGACAAGATAGGCAAATTCGCCGTCCTTTCCCTGCGTTCGGGTTTCTCGGCAGTGGAAAATGGGGACGCGCCTTATCCGGCAGCCAATAAAGAGAATATTTCCGTTCCCTTTTACGATATATTTGAATTGAATACCCACGTGATTGATTACGAGTTGGAGCAGGCTTTGTCGGAAGTATCAACTACGGCCCAGCGGACAGGCACGAATGATGCAGCGGAAGAAAACAGTTTGAACTATGCCGACATTATTTTGCGTTTCCCGCGGGAGTCGGTCAATCGTCGTCATGTAGAACAATTGCGATTTGATCATGAACAACTAGGCATTGTAAATTATGTCGTGAACAAGTTTAATCTCAGTGTGCAGGATGTATGCCGACTGCTGGATGAAGATGATATTTTCAGTCCACAGGGCCAGCTGATTCTGGATGACCTCCAGCATAAGGCGAGCATGCAGTTTAGACAGACGAAGAAGCGTCATGAACAACAGACTGTACAGGCAGCCAAGGTCGTGGCACTGAGACAGCATATGGAGGAGCCTGAACGGAAAGAGGACTCTGGTGAACCACCTGTTGAGCATGGAGTGCAGATGGAATATTACGTCGAAGTACCTCCGCAATTTATGACCAAGTGTGATATTCATCAATACAATATGATGTTGCGCAATGAGCCATACACACGTCTGTTGCAGACATTTTTCCCGGGCGCAGTACCGGACAATCTGATCGATATATTTGAGAAAATTGATCTGAGCTACAAGTTGCCGGGAGAAGTCATCAATGTACTCATTCATTATTTGATGGCATTACTTGTAACCGGCGGAGAGCAGCGGATTAACCGTAACTTCGTTGAGGCCATTGCCTCCAACATGTTGCTTAAGCAGGTAAACTCATATGAGAAAGCTGTGCAATATATTCGCGATCAGGCCAAGGTCAAAGGCAAACAGGCTGCTGGTGCAGCTGGAACCCGTACCCGTACATACGGCAAAGGAACCAAAGCCAAGCCCGAAATTCCGATTGTACAAGACATAAGCACTGATGGAGACGCCGTATCCGAGGAAGAGTTTGAAGAGATGATGAGATTCGCCCAGCAGATGCAGGCGAGTAAGCAAAAAGGCACTTCTTAAATATATTTATTATATAGAAAGAAGGCGAGTCCCCCGATTAATGGAGACTCGCCTTTTTGCTATATAAGTTGAACTGAAGAAACGTATTTTACGTTTAATCCAATTTTTTTATTATTTTGTAGGATATTTATCTAATTTGAACCACTGCTGAAATTCTTTTTTTGTGATTTTTTTTACAGGCTTAACTTTTTTGGTTTCTGTATCATATCTGAAAAGAATCCATTGATCTGAAGGATACTCACTAATGTAATCCATATTCTTTCCGTTCTTATGCCATAAAATTAAACCGGTGCTAATATAGTTGGTTGCCCGAGGGAGATAAACAACACTGTCTTTCTTAGTGTCGTATATTGCTAACGTGCTTTTATCCGTACTTCCATAAGAAAATGCAATGATGTCTTCTTTTGGTGACCAATTATATGATGAAATGGTTTCTACATTTTGTTTACCTGCTTTTTCAAGACGTTCGTTTATAATCGTGTACTTTCCTGTTTTAAGGTTCATGAGAATGAGGTTGCTACCAGCACTTTTTTCTACTTGGATAGTAATCCATTCATTCGATGGAGATTCAGCAACACTAGTTATATCCAATAATTTAACTTCAAAATCTCCCGTTTGTAGGGTGTGCTTTTCTTTACCATGAGTAACTACAATGGTGTCAATGATGTTTTGCTCAAAATCAGCAGCAACATCTAGCTTTAAGGTGTTCGCGGTTATCGTGATGTCGTCACCTCTCCAGACAATTTTGTTTGAGCCTTTTGTTTTTTCAAACTTAGATATACTCTGGTATGTCGAAGAGTTCACAGATGTTGAGTTAGCAGCAATATGTGCTATTTTATCTGAAGTATGAAGTGAAGATGATGCAGTTGATAACGTGCCTAAGCTACCTAAAACAATGACGCTTGATAATAAAACATTGGCGTATTTCATTATTATCTCTCCTTCATTTTGGGAAGTCGGTTACATGATGTGATTCCCTCCAGAACTACTCCAATCTTTGCTTATCATTATAAATTTGTAAAGATATGAAATCATAGAGATGATATGAAGTGAGATTTCAAAAAGGGTGATTAGTCCTGTAAGTAACAAACCTGAAAGATTGAATACATATTTATTTTATATTTATGTGGCCTTCTGACTCTCTCTGGTGTCTAATTCATTGTAAATCAAGAGGAGGTTCTTACCATGTCAGGAGCTCATGACACAAAACCTGTTTATCCGGATAAACAGGAACGTATCACTAACTTTGAAAACACTTATGAGCTGTATCGTCAAAGAATTTGCAAGTACTTTTCGCTGAAATTGAATCCGATGGTTGCAGATGATTTGACTCAACAGGTGTTTTTAAAAGCAGTCGAGAATCTTCACCGATTCCAAGGGAAATCAAATTTATTTACATGGATATTCAAGATTGCTCAGAATACAGTGAAAAACGAATATCGAAGATTATCGCGAAAAAAAGAAACGCCGTTTGATTTTACGGAATATGAATCACAGTCGATCTCCCTTGAATTTACGAAGTATGTTGATTTTCGAATTGATATCGGAGTTGCGCTGAAAAAGTTAAATGAAACCGACCAGGAAATCATTGCATTACGCTTTTTTGTGGACTGCACATTGCTTGAAATTTCTAAGATTGTAGGGATGCGTGAGAGTGCAGTAAAAAACAGACTCTATAGAGCTTTGGAAAAACTTAAAAAGGAACTGAAAGAATGGGGAGGCGTTACGATCATGTCTATTCAAGATTTGATTTCAATTGTTAATAAGGGTGAAAACGAGCGATTGAACAATACGCCCAATAAAGTACACCATGATTTGTTTAATGAACTAAGTGATCATATTGAACGAATCTCGCTAAAGTACAATTATCATCCAACGCGAAAAGTAACGATTGAAGTATATCCTGATATGCCATCGTTTCACCAAGCGGTCGGAGAAGCAGATGCTCCGAATTGGTTCATGGGTACCTATGAAGGGAGTATTCTCAAAATTGTATCTCCATTAAATCCAGGACCGGAGCATACCTATCAATCGATTCTTAAAGGTACGGTTCACTTGTTCGCCATGTGGCTAATAAGTGAAATTAATCCGAAGGCTCCGAAATGGATAAGGCAAGGAATTGGTGGATATGAAGCCAAGCTCATGACTCAGGACTTTATTGAAGGTTCAACAGAAGAGTCTATTCACAATTTAGAGATCCCAACGTTCGAACAATTAGATAATGATACCTGGGAATTCGAAACGATGAAGGGTTTTCAGTTTTCGTTCCTATTTGTGGAGTTTGTTGTTCAACAATATGGAATAGACCAGTTAAACAAATTGATCCGTGACCCTCAGGATTTTAATGGTATTTTTCAATGTTCCGAGAAGGAATTACATCAGAAGATGGTAGAGTTTATAAGTAAGTAACCCATACAAAAATGTATGTTGCCCGGGGGAAGAACCGGGCTTTTTTTAACGTGGTTATAGTTATGTTAAATGTACTATCAATCAATTGGATTATTTTGTATAATGCATATAAAAAGAGGTTTTCTATGAATCCTATGGATGAATGTAAATAATACATATGGAGGTAATTAAGTTTGAAAACTCACTACTATTTCAGTTGGTTTAATCATTTTTTTCCTGAGAAGCTGGTCCATTGTTTGCAGGAGGATATACAAGACAGAAAATCGCTTGTTATGATTAGTGCTAATCCGTCTGGTTATAAAGATGAGCAAGTTAACTTTGATGATATTTCTGAATGGACATGGTTGAATCAGGCTAACATTATTTTTGATGAATATCATTTCATCGATTACCGTATGCAGAAAGAAGATGCTCAGCGATTCATTCAGAACGCTTCTGTCATTTTTTTATGTGGTGGATATCCTGTTTTGCAGAATGATTTTTTGGCGGAATATGAATTATCCAATGTTATTAAGAATAGCAATGCCATTATAATGGGTGCAAGCGCCGGTGCGTTAAACATGGCTGCAAAATGGTTAAGCTTGAATAACACTGATGAAGTTGAAACAAGTACTATTTATGATGGTATTGGCTTTGATCATTTTGCCTACGAATCTCATTCTCAACGCGATTACGCCACGTTTGTTCAAGGCTACCTGTCCCCCTTGTCTGAAGAGATTGAAATTTATGCGGCAGAACAGGAGAGCGCTATACGTGTAAAGGACGGCAAAATAGAAATAATGGGACCTGTATATTTAATTTCCCACTCAAAGATTCAGAAGTTGGTTGAGACGCTCTAATTAGGGTGAGTGGCTTTGACACCTTACATAAGTAATTCCTTTTAATGTATAAAATCATGGCTAACAGGCGGGCAGGTTAGTTTTAAAATAGAAGATCCGTCTTGAAATGTGTAAGTTGCCTTTAAGTAATCATTAAGCTAACGGGAAACGTTAGCTCAATAACAACAAGAAAGTAGCTGTTCATTGTGATTGGCTGCTTTTACTCAACTAACGGGAAGTTTTGCTGAATAGATCTGCTGAGTATGTGGAGCATCTGGCCTCTCACGGTTGATTGCGGACAAGAAAGATAAAAAACGTAAGGTAAAGGAGAAATCTGGCAGATACGATTGCGATTAAAAAACTACCCATGACGCACATGCGTCATGGGTAGTTTCTAATCATTTCCATACGTTTAGGAGGGGGCCGTGTGAAATAGCGATGTCCTAATCACTTCGTTGGACAGGACAGACAAAGTTTTGTGTAAAAATTGCCACCGCTCGGGAACGGCTATTCTTCGTATACATTTCCGAACCGACTTACTTGACCGGCCCCATCCAAGTTGAAATCGTCTTCTGCTGGTGGGGCAACGGCGGTTTCAACTTTCCGTTATCGATTAAATGCTTCAAAATATAAGCGACAAGTCGGCCTCCGCCGGTGTTGCCTCTCACCATATAAGCAAGCTGCGGCTCCAAATGCTTCGGCTGATTTTGCAGGAACAGGTTGAGCATTTTATCGTAGAGCTTGCCGACAGCAGGCGCGTACAGAGCGGACAAATCAGGCATTGCCTTGTTCAACCGATCCAACGTTTGCGGAGAGTCGATCCAAACCGCATTGAACTTGTACCCCTCCTCCGTCTTGCGGATGTACCCCTTCTCCAGCAGGAACGAATATTGCTCGGCGTTCTCTTCGTTGTCGGGCAGTTCCCCTTGTTGGAACGCATGACAAATCTCGACATTCCGGTATTCCAGGAAACGCCAATCCATCTGGCGGTCGCTCCAGTACGTATTGAATTGCCACAAGTATAAGGGAGTGTCTTCGACGTAGCGGAGCGACGGACCGAAGGTGACGTAACTACTCAAATCAAAACCCGGATCGGAACTGTGGCTCTGGTTTAACGCCGCATAGGCAATATACTGACCTCCGTCCTTTCGCATTGGTGCGACCGCATCGAAGTTTTCGCCCGCCGGCATGCTCCGCCATGATTGCTCCTCAACGTTCTTGGGCAGCAAGGTCCAGAGCAGGAAGTTATAGTCGCCGTCCGGAACGTACACTCCGCTATCCTCGACTTGCTGGCGAACTTCCATTAACGCGTCGAAATGAACATCGGCCACTTCGGCGGCGCAATCTTGCCAGAATTGATGACCGGCTACAGCCAACTCGAAGAGGTCCCAGACGATGGTATTGCTTTGATATTTGCCGGGAGAGGTTTGGGTGAGAAAATTGTAATCGGCTAGGTGCCGGACTTCGCCTTCCAGTAAAGACGGCGGCATTCCTAGCTCCTCCGCGATTTGATGTACGGTACGCGCCTTGTGATAAGCCGCGTAAACGATATTTTGCGCCAAGGCGCGTCCAAGAAAATCGTTGGTTTCGCCCAGACTGCCGGCCGAACCGGAATGGCCCATTTCCCCCATGCTGACCGGATTGACACTTAAAGTTCCTGTTGCACGCATACGTTTCATCCCTTTCCGTAACTTCTTTTTAGCCTCGCTCAAATGCCACTTCACCGTGTTGACAGGAATGTTCAGAGCAATCGCGATATCGCCGATTTTAAGCTCGTCGTAGTAATGCATAACTACGATCCGGCGATGGATGTCGGATAGAAACGCGACTTCTCGGCGCAGTTCGCGGTAAGCTTCGGTTACCAGCAGCCGGTCAAGCGGCTCCCGGGAAGGGGCGGCAGACAGTTCGGATATGCCGTTGATTTCAATCGCTTGGGGAGCGTGCGCACGCTTTTTCAACCAATTCACCCAAGTGTATCGGGCAACCGTCCAGACGTAAGCGTCAAGGTTTCTAATGTCCCGCAACCCAGAGAAGGATTTCAACAACTGCAGCATAATCTCCTGAGCCAGATCCTCCGCCTCGGCCCGATGCTTGACCCGGTTTAAGGCAAAACCGAAAATCGGTTTGACATAGCTCCTAATCGCTTCCGCCGCTTCTTTTCCGTTTTTACCAATTGAATCCATAATTTGCCTCCATAGTTGCATCTGTAATTCCTGACAATTATATAGTGTGCCAGGCGAAATAAAGGTTGGGATTATTTTTGAAAAATTTTGGACTTCCTACCGGATCACTCATACACGTATAATTACAAACATCAACATCATGAGTAGGTCATTTAAATGGTTAAAGAGACGTTATGAACTTTTTGTTAAACAAGATGAAGATTACTTTAGATGTAAAGGTCTCACTTTTAGTATATAAAGATACTTCTTTTCCGTTCAACTATGGGAGGATACAAACTAGGAGCACCAGCCGAAGTTCTCCTTCGGGTACTTGGGGTACTCCTTCGTTCCGTAGTTAACCAGGAGTTGTCTCGATTAATTATTCAAATGCATAATTGAGGTTCATTAAACTAACGGGAAAGGTTAGCTTAATGTTCAAAGAATCAACGTAATCAACTGTGGTTTACAACTAACGGATAACAATAGGGATTGTTGCAAAAATGCTAACGATCCTTTTGGTACACCTTTAGGGGTAGTATATAATCCAGAAAATGCGGACAAAAAAAGCCCTAAAGGGCTACTTCGATAATTGTCATAGTAAACTTTTCCTAGTACTCTCACTGGTGAAATTATATCCTTTAACTTTCCCTTGTAGGAGTATGAGTAGCAACTTTCCATTTACCTTCCTCATAGGTTAATGTTATTTTTGCAGAGAGCGACCCCTCATTGGTACGGTACTTACTGACCTCTATGGCAATATTATTATCTGATTCATTCTCCTGCTTTTCAATTTTCAGTAAAATCCCTTTTAGCGTGTTTTCAGACTGTTCAGACTGTCCATCTTCAATCAATTCTTCATAGGTTAGGTTATAAATTTTTACGTTATATTTGCTGTGAAGGTAATCCTCAATGCTTTTCTTATCAGAATCCTTTAATGGAATTCCTTTATCAAAATCTAATGAGATATACTCCATGTTTTCATTAAGAGCCGTATCTGTTGAAATTAACTCCTCCAACGCCATACGATAAGGTTCACCTAGTTCATTCTGCTGACTAGAGCCAGTAACAACACCTGCGCAAGCTGATAGTAAAAATAACGCTACAACACTGAAAATAAAGTACATTGTCTTTACTTTTATGACAATCCCCTCCTGGGTACTCGTTTCCTAAATAAACTTAATGATAACGAGAAATGTTGGATTTCAGTTTAAAAAGCAGCCCAATTTGATCTGCCTAATCAAGCTAGCAAGTAGGTTAACGGCAAGGATCGTCTATGGGCAGAACTGTAATATCAGCAGAATTTATGAGTTTAATAGGGGATAATGATTACTTATTATTCCAGATATATGCTACTCTCTGTTGGGATCGGCGCTATACCGCTCGTTCCTTCTCCTATGCTAACAGTGCCTGAACTCGCTGCCATATTTCAGGATGCAGAACCACATATGGTTATTCATGATGACCAACATGCTAACGTAGCTAACGCCACGGTAAAGCTTCTTGAGTATTGTCCAAAACTGTTCACGATGGACGAAGAAGGGACGAATAGCAGTTCGCTCGCTGCTCTTTTACAGCAGGAACCTGCGTTCTCTCCAAAAGACCTTTCCAAACGAAGTGTAGACGATACGGCAGTCCTGATTTATACGGGTGGGACAACTGGTCGACCAAAAGGGGTCATGCATTCGCATCGTGGTATGGCTGCTTGGAATCAACTTACGCCTTCTGCAGGCTTCGGTCATGATCTCAAGCGTCGTGTGTTAGTGCTCAACTTATCCCATCTGGTGGGTCAGTTCCAGTTGTGGGCGACCATGGCTGCTGGAGGCTGTCTTGTATTTCTAGATGAATACCCAGCGGATGTACACCGCATTATGGAAGCTATTGAACGTGATCAGATTACACAACTCAGCACAGTAGGCCAACTGCTACGTGATCTTACCCGCGAGGTATCCGTAGGAAGTAGAAACTTGAAGAGTCTTTCGCTTATTGGCTGCGGAGGGTCCATTATTTCCCCGGATACACTACAGGAGGTCGTATCGCAATTTCCTGAAATTATCATTGTGAACAACTACTCACAAGCGGAATGTGGAATGTCCATAAGCCGCCTTTTTCCTGCTCAGCATATGGGCGATCCCCATCGCCTTCGATCCGTAGGTCGTCCTGCTGACTTGGCTGCCCAAGGTGAGCAGGCCTTTGAAGTTCGGATATTAGATACGGACGGAAGTGAGACAGTTACGGGCGAGGCTGGAGAAATCGTTGTTCGAGGTGCACAGACCATGCTGGGGTATTGGCGCCAGTTGGAGGTTACTGCCGAGACCATGTCCGATGGCTGGATTCGAACTGGGGATGTCGGTTGTCTGGATGCCGAAGGTTACCTTTATGTGTTTGACCGCTTGAAGGATATGGTTATTGTGGGCGGTTCCAATGTGTTTTGCGCCGAAGTGGAGCATGTTATTGTGAGCCATCAGTCGGTAAGCGAGGCGGCCGTAATCGGACATTCTCTTCCTGACGAAGGAGAGGAACTCGTCGCTTTCATAGTGTTACAGGATGGTGAAAGTATGGATCTGACGCGGATGCGGGCGTTTTGTGAGCCACACCTTGCTCCGTACAAATGGCCGACTCAACTGTTCATTGTGGATACTTTGCCGAGAACAGCCGTGGATAAAATAGATAAAAAGCAGTTGCGCAAGCATCTATCCTCAATTTCATCCGAAGGACTATGCTAACGGGAATGCTGTTTAATAGCTGTTGGGCAGAGTATTTATTGTTAGATCAACAAAAACAGCCCTTCAACTTCCTTTTGGAAGTGAAGGGCTGTACGTTTTTATCTCAACTGGTATGCTGGTGTACACAAAAAATACTTTGCAGTATTACCTCAAAATTGTAGTAGCCTGATTGCCTGCATAATCCTCAATGACCAGCTTCAAAGAGCTGTTGCTGAACGCTGGTGTGAAGGTCAGTTCACTCAGCTTTGTTCTTCCCCGAATGATATACGGGAATTTTTGCGATACGTAAGTGACTCCGAACTCGCGTGGCACCCCATTTTCATATACATAGATCTTGTACCAGTCCTCCAGATCCGGGAGGGCCAATGTGTATTTTCCATCTTTTACCGTGACCTTTTCCTTGGCGTATGGTGTAATCTGAAGATCTGCGAGCTGTCCGGTACGGGTTACCGGGTTCTGCCCGCCAATGGCGATGTTCAGCACGTAATGTTCACCATTGGTAGGAAGTCCGGTCAGGACGGCAGATTGTTTTCCTTTTTTGACCTGAAGTGACTTGGTGAATGGTTCTTTCGTGTATTCAGTTTCTAGTGTAAGCTGAATCGATTCGTTGCCTTTATCTTTGTCTTTATTTTTATCCTTGTCTTTACCGGTATTCTTATCTTTGTCTTTGCCCGAATCTTTTGCTTTTTTCGGGTTTTTCCAGCTTACGATGGCATCGCCATTCTTTTTGAATTTCACATCGATATTCTGAATGGCTGCATTCAGATCGTAAGGCAGGACGTTTGCTTCACTTTCGGTACCATCTGCACCAACAGCACGAATGGACAGTTCACCAGAAGGCTGTTTTAGCGATTTGATATAAAAAGTGGAATCATACACGCCGCCTACATAGGCGCCATTTTCATATAAATTGTATTGTTTGACCTCTGAATAGTCCTTCATGTCCCATGCGACAACCAGTTCATCGGTGTTGGTCAGTGCTTTGGCAATATGGAATCCGGTCGGTGCATCCGGTACAGCCGCTGAACCGTCGAACATACGGATCTCGCCAATATTTATCTGATAATTCTCAATTGTCTTACCGTTCGGGTCAAAGGATAATCCCATAGCGGCAATGGTTTTGCCTTGATAAGCGCTCAAGTCCAATGAAGCCGTCTTCCAGCCTTTTGTATGCTGGCCTGCATTAGGCACATTTACGTTGACCACGTTGGATGGATCATCTTCGAAGATCAACCCAACATGCAGGGAGGAAGCGTCACTAGTCGACGGTTTGTTATACGTCAGTTCCAGTTTCGATTGTCCGTTGACGGACAGATCGGTCTTGTACAGGCGCAGGAAGTTGTCCGCGTTCAGTGTACCGTTCACCACGAGAGAGCTGCCGCCATTAAACGCGCCAATGGAGTCATATGTGTATCTTGCGCCTTTCTCGTAAGATGGACCGTAGTCAAAATCGACACTTAGCTTGTCGCCTTCACTATCCATCCACCATTGCCAAGTGACAGGGATATCCTGAATGTTGATATTCGACCATTCTTTATCGTTCGAGACAGCGCCGTCTTCATAATATTTCAGGCCGTGGCCCGTATTGAAGCTGGTTGCAAAATTGGAGCCATTGATAACGGATCGCTCGGTAAGATAAGCGGCAATTCCATCCCAATTTGCACCGGATGCATACACATCCGACAGATCAGCAGAAGCATTACGACGTGCATCTGTCGGGTCTTGATTTGGACCAGACCACCAGGCACGATCGCGTACAAAGGTCATCCACTGGTACTCATCCTCCGCACGATGATTGGTGCTGCCATCGCCCATCTCTTCATCCAGAGCGTTGTGGGTGAAGTCGGCACCCAGTGTCGCAATGCTATTCATCGGTTGACCGTTCTCATCCAGATTATGGCGCAGGTCATAGGATTGCTTCCAGCGGCCGAATTTGTCATGTCCACCTTCAACACCAGCAAATACGGTTTCCAGTGGATCCAGTCCCAGGCTAAGGGCATGATCACGGGAATCGCGGAGCATCTTGTGGTTCCAGACATAATTCAGGAAGATGGAATCCGAGACTCTGCCGAGAACTGAATCCTGCACAAAAGGGCTATTAAGCCCATTAAATTGGTTCTGATATTGAATTTTGCCTGTTGTATTGATGGTGGAATCATACCACTGAACGTACAGGCCTTTATCTCTTAGATATTTCATGAATTTCTTGTAGGATGCGATATCTTCAGGGGCTACACCCCGGGCAACTTCTTCCTGATTGAAGAAATATCCATCGTAGTTGTAGTATTCTGCCATCTCGGCCAGTTTCTCGGCCACAGGGAAATTACCGTTTTCATCCTGGATCAGCATTTGTTTGTACGTCTGTGGTCCACGGTCATTGTCTGAGAAAAAGATGTTAGCAATGGATTTGACGCCATTCTTGTGGGCTGCATTGGTGTAGGCCGGATTCGGAATGTTCAAAATGCCAAACTCGAAGTATTTCTCCGTCCACTCTTTACTCGGGTCATACAGCTCCTCAGGTACTCCCGCAGAGGCCATGCCGTGCCAATAGCTGTAGTAGTCTGTATATTGCCAATAATTAAACAGATACTGGCTGAATTCATTGGTATAAGGTGTGCTATCGAAGAATGCATTGCCGTAATCGCCACTCATCGTGAATAACTGGGTGTCCGGACTAAGCTCAGGATAAGCCTGTGTGGCAGCGAACGCTTCATTACGGGGCTGCAAGGGAACATGGGCACGAAGTAAATCGCCATGGATATCACTTTCCGGTGTCCAGTTCAGAATCTGGGCCGAGGTGTATCCATGTTGATAGGGCTGATTCACCCCTTTGGCACTTTCACCGGTGTAAGGGAGCGTGTCTCCGGCATAAACGGATGATGCAACAACTTGTCCAAGCAGAGCCGTGGTCAGGACCATGGCAGTGACCTTGGGAATGAGGCCTTTTGGTTTGAGTTTGCGTGTCATGCTGTTCCTCCTTCAAGTGGAATGAATGTAAGGTATTCTTTTACACAAAGCTAAACTTATGGTTAACGATAGTGGATGAAAGCGTTTTTAAATAGGGTGAAATTAAAGAAACACAGATATAAACTAAAGAAAAGTTGCAGGTGACAAGTTAATGTCAGAAGCCTGATGATATAATTCAATATAAAGTTGAACTAATCATTTACACGAAAACGGAGAGGACAGAAAAAACCTGAAGAAGCGAAGCGTTCGCCTTTATCCCCGGATTTTCCCTTGGGAAAAGAGAATCAAAAAAATCTGGGGATAACAGCGATTGGAAGGTTATTCTGTCATCGTAGTGTCAGTGTAAGTAATCTTTAGTTCAACTTATATAGTCAGGAAAACAGCATCGGAGGGAACATGCGAATTGAAAATTGTTAGCGTTTACAATAATTTCTTCAAAAATAATATGTTTATGAAAATGCTCCTGATCTTCTCGATGATATCTATTGTCACGATCATTACGTTATCTTATATCATCTTCCTGTCGGTGTCCGATTCCACGATTCGCCGGGAACTGGCGATCCAGAAAGCGGCGATGGAACATGTGGATCGATACATTCATCAGCAGTATGAATCGGTACAAAACATGGTGAGGGACATGCATCAGAATGAGGCACTCTCAGCCAACATTACTTACCTGATGAATCATTCGTACGCTGAATATGTTCAGCACATGACCAATGGATATTACGCTAATCAGGACGACTATTCGGCCGATGTGTTGAAACATTTTCAGAACATTATGGATCGTAATTCGCAGATTAACCAACTCATGTTATATAGCGCTGAGCAGCAGGATTTGTCTACCTTTAATCAACACAAGCAGTTCCGCAAGCTGGACGCCAATGTAGCTCATTCCTATATTCCGGACGTGATGGCGATGGAAACGCCCAATATCAGTGCACCCAACTACTGGATTCGCAAAGAGATTAATCAATGGGACCCTGCGCTCTACTCCATCCGCGTACCGATTAACAATACACAGACTCTTCGGAATCTGGGCCAATTTCTTGTTTTCTTTGACTCAGAAGGAATCGGTAATGCGCTGGATAACTACGAGAGTAATCTCAAGGGAGAAATCGTGGTGTTATCGGCGAAAGGGACCGTGTTATTTGACTCCAACAATCATTATTACGGGAAGAAGTATCCCTACGTGAATGTGGCCGATTCGCTGTTTGATCAGACGGATATGGATTCATTGAAAAAGGAGCAGAACATGTACGTGAACAAGTTTGTCTCCGCCGATCAGGGGTATGTGGTCATTGGTACCGTTCCGGTAGAAGAGATGGCTGAAACCTATGCGGGTATTCGCAATACCATCATCTCGATCAGTATCGTGTGTATTCTGTTTGCCGTGCTGGTTCCGGCATTTTTCATTATTAACTTTGCCAAACGAACCCGTCGAATTATTCGCTTCACCCAAAAAGTGAAATATGGCAACTTGACGGCTCGCATCGACGATCCGCGAGATGATGAACTGGGGCAGATCTCACATAGCTTCAACGACATGCTGGATGAGCTGAATCTGTATATTGAACGGGTCTACAAGGCCGAGATCAAACAGAAGGAGACCGAGCTGGTCGCATTACAGGCGCGCATCAACCCTCATTTTCTCTACAATACGCTTGAAGTGATTCGGATGAGGGCCATATCCCAGGGGGCGAGAGATGTTGGCGAGATGATCTATAGTTTATCCGTATTGTTCAAGAGCCTGGTACAGCAGAAGAAAAATTATACGCTGAAGGATGAGATGGAAGCTTGTCGATTGTATCTGGAGTTATTCCGAATCCGCTACAAGGATATTTTTATATACACGATCCAGATCGATGCTGCTTATTATCAACACCCTGTGGTCAAACTTTCGCTGCAACCTATCATTGAGAATTATGTTGTACACGGCATCCAGACAGAACGTTCGGATAACCGATTATCGATTGTTGTGGAAGAGACAGATGATGTGGTGCAAGTGGAAGTGAAAGATAATGGCAAAGGCATTGATCCGGCACGCCTGACGGAAATCCTTGAAGAACTGGAACGTCCTGAAGAGTCTGGTCAGATGTTCGGGCTGCGCAGTGTCCATAGTCGATTGCGCTTCCTGTATGGGCCAGAGTTCGGTATCACCATCGAGAGCACCCTCGGAGAAGGAACACGGATCAGGGTGCGTTATCCACATACAGAAGGGACAGGTGTTTAACATGTACAAGGTGTTTAACATGTACAAGGTGTTTATTGTGGACGATGAGCCATTCATCATTGAAGGTTTATACGATATTGTGGATTGGTCTTCATTTGGTATGGAAATTGTGAGTCATGCAGGTAATGGGCAAGCAGCGTTACAAGCGCTCTCTTCTCAGCCTGTGGACATTCTGATTACGGATATATCCATGCCACTCATGAATGGTCTCGATCTGATTCGGGAAGCAAGGCGAGTGCAACCCGAGATTAAGGTCATTATCCTCAGTGGTTTCAATGAGTTCGAATATCTGAAGGAAGGCATGCAATTAGGGATCGAAAACTATCTGCTCAAACCGATTAATGTGGAGGAACTGGAATCCACGCTGAGCAACACGGCGTCCAAGCTGGATCATACGTTATCACCTCAAGCCGATGATGCGTATGGTATCCAGATTCTAAAAGATAACATTCTTCATAGATGGCTTACGGGACAGATTGCAGCTACCGAATTTGAAGAACGTGCCCAGTTTATGAACCTTTCGCTAGATGCACCTTACGTTGCTGTGGCTGTCTTGCGGGACAAAGGGCAGACAGCTGGCATGTTTGAACGCGTTGAGGAAATGCTGAGAGACAAACGCCATTTGAACGTATTTCATGATATCGATGGAGACATCGTCATTATTGCCAATATTCAGGGTACGAGTGACGAGGAACAGGAGCTAATGGATGGCCTTCAGGCATTATCTGATGCGATAACCCTAACCCATCCGGCGGCACGCATTGGAGCAGGCAGATTGATGAAAGGGTTATACCATGCGCCGACCAGTTATGCGGAGGCCAAAAAAGCACTCCAGTATGTGATGATTTATCCCGACCTTAAAGTCATCGACCATGCCATGCTGGAAAGGTGCGGAAATTCAACGGCGACCTTTTTCATTGAATGGAGGGAGTATGCCAAACTCATTCTATCCCGCAATACAGAACAACTTGCCGACCGGATTCGCATGGATTTTGAACAGCATCGCGATGGGCTTACACCTGGGGAGTTACAGAATACCGCATTGGAAGTTGTGATTCGCTTCAAAATGGAACTGGAGAGCATCAAACACTCGGATGAGTCTGCCATATACCAACAAGGGCTTCAACTTGTACTGGACAGTGGCACTTTTGATGAACTCGTGCGGGCACTTCAGCAGGTTGGGTCGCAGACGATCCAATCCCTATTGCAGGATCTGAAGAATCCGATTGTGAACCAGGTGCTTCAGCATATCGACAAACACTACGCAGAAGAACTTTCCCTGAAGCTGCTGGGTGCCCATTATCATCTTCATCCGGTGTATTTGGGACAATTGTTCCATAAGGAGACCGGGGAGACATTTGCCGAATATATCAACAAATACCGGATTGAACGTGCGAAGGAGCAACTACGTAATTCCAATCTGAAGGTACATGAGATCGCACGAAATGTGGGGTATTGGGAGACGGGGTATTTCTATAAACAGTTCCGCAAATATGTGGGGATTTCACCGACGGATTTCAAGGTGTTTGGTTAATTCGGTGACGGGTAGATCCAACTATGCGGACAGAGAGCCAAGAGACATATCGGGAACAGGAATGGCATGGATGAAAATCATGGCATACGTTACCCGGCATGTCTCTTTCATGTAAGCGATTTATTTAAATAGGTACAAAATAGATGCCCAAGGACGATTTCTCTTTAATTTGTACCTCGAAAACTTAAGTTTATCTTCTTTTTGTAAATGCTTTCATTCGATAAGGTTAAAGCAGTTAGTAAGTAGAGCCTAAGGGAACACGAAAAGGGAGGATCAAAGAAATGAGTAAACAAAGAAAACGCTTCTCACTCGTTCTTGCATTATTAATGGCCGTTACACTTGTTCTTAGTGCCTGTGGAGGAAGCAAAGATGCTTCAGAATCCGGGGGAGCTGGAGATGACGCGGTAGAGTTGATCTGGTATACCATCGGTACCCCTCAGAAAGACGTCAATAAAGTGATGGAAGAAGTGAGCAAGTATACCAAAGAGAAAATTAATGCCACGGTAACAATGAAGATGGTTGACTGGGGTGACTACCCGCAGAAGATGCAGGTTAACGTAGCATCCGGTGAGCCAATGGACATTCTGTTCACTTCTTCTGGTGGATTCGATTATGTACAAAATGCCAGAAAAGGTGCATTCCTCGAACTGGATGACCTGCTTGCTGAATACGGTCAGGATCTTACCAAGACCATTGATCCTGCATTCCTAAGTGGTTCCAAGGTAGATGGACACAATTACGGAATTCCAGCCAACAAAGAGCTGCCACAACAAGAGGTATGGCGCTTTAACCAAATGTTGGTTGATAAATACAAGCTGGATATCTCGGGCGTTCGTACGTTAGACAGTCTGGAGCCTCTGCTCAAAACAATTAAGGAAAACGAGGCAAGTGTAACACCATTTGCCATGGATAAAAACTATGTTCCTTACGTGCCTTATGACTATGTCATTCAGAATCTGCCGATGGCAATCAAGCTGGATACAACAGACTATAAGCTTGTAAACATACTGGAAACACCTGAAATGAAAGAAGCACTTACCACGATGCACAAATACTACAAGGCTGGTTATGTGTCGGCAGAAGCGGCAACAACAGGTTCCACGAACGACCTGACAACATCGGGTAACTGGTTCCTGGATCGTGCACAGACTCAGCCGCTCGCGGACAATCAATGGTCTGCAAGTTACGGTTATCAAGTCGTTTCCACACCTGCAAGTGAAGCAATTATAACAAATACATCTGTACAAGGTTCCATCATGGCCATCTCGGCCAACTCGGAATATCCGGAGAAAGCAATGGAATTCCTGAACCTGCTGAATACAGATCCTGTGCTGCGTAATATGGTGGACTCCGGTATTGAGGGCACACACTACAAAAAAGTGGATGACACACATATGGAAAATCTGCCTGAATCGAAAAACTACGATATGCCTTCATACTCCCTTGGGAACAACATGCTGCTCTATCTGAACAGCAATGACCCGGATAACAAATGGGATGAGTTCAAGAAGTTTAACGCTGAAGGTGTCAATTCCCCGATCCTCAGCTTTAACTTTGATGCAAGCAATGTATCTGCCGAACTGACGGCGGTACAGAACGTGAAAGAGCAATATTGGGCAGCACTGATGACAGGTACACTGGACCCGGCAGCCAATCTGGATCAAGTGATTGAGAAGTTCAATCAAGCCGGACTGGAGAAAGTAATGGCTGAAGCCCAAAGCCAGCTGGATGCCTGGAGAGCGGAAAACAAGTAACAGTACATCGTAAGGATCGGGCGGCTGCTTATCGCGTCCGGTCCTTTTTCATTCAAGCCTGAAGGAGGATATCCACAATGACTACATTTTTGAAAAACCTGATTAGAAACCGAGTCATGCTGCTCATGGTGCTGCCAGGCGCCATCTGGTTCTTCTTCTTCTCCTACTTGCCACTTGTGGGCACGGTGGCTGCTTTCAAAGAATATCGATTCAGCCGTGAAGGGTTCTGGGCAAGTCTGATGAAGAGTGAATGGGTTGGCTGGGACAATTTCAAATTCCTGTTCAGCACAAGTGACGCATGGCTCATTACACGCAACACCCTCTTTTATAACATCGCCATTATTTTCCTGGGACTGGTGTTTGCTGTGGCATTGGCAATCCTGCTCTCGGAACTAGTGAATAAACGACTCGCCAAACTGTATCAAACCGGCATGTTTCTGCCGTATTTTCTATCCTGGGTTATCGTTGGTTACTTCGCATTCAGCTTCTTGAGCATGGACCGCGGGATGTTGAATCAGATTATCGGCTGGTTCGGGATGGAACCGATTCAGTGGTACTCTGAGGCAAAATATTGGCCGTATATTCTGGTATTCGTAGCGTTATGGAAAACCATCGGGTATAGCAGCGTTGTCTATCTGGCTTCCATACTGGGGATTGATAAATCACTCTATGAAGCAGCCATGATTGATGGAGCAAGCAAATGGCAGCAGATTCGCAATATTACGATTCCGTTGCTGTCGCCCATCATCACGATTATGACCTTGCTGGCCGTAGGCCGCATTTTCTATGCCGACTTTGGACTGTTCTATCAGGTGCCAAGGGATTCGGGTACGCTCTATTCCGTGACCAATGTTATTGATACGTATGTATATCGGGGTTTGAAAACTAGTGGTGAGATCGGCATGAGTACGGCTGCCGGATTGTATCAATCCGTGGTGGGCTTTGTGCTTGTTATTATCTCCAACTATGTTGTTCGCAAAGTAGATAAAGACAGCAGCCTATTCTAGGACAGGGAAAGGAGTGAACCACTATGGCTCAAGCAAGGCTCGTTAAAAAACGCGACTTCCACCACGTATCCAGCGGATGGAACGTGATTATGAACATCATCGCCGGTCTATTCGCTCTGATCTGTGTATTTCCTTTTATATTTGTAGTTATCATCTCGTTTACAGACGAGAAAGCACTGGCCCGTGATGGGTATCGTCTGATTCCGGCAGAATGGAGTCTCGCGGCATATCAGTTTGTCTGGCAGAGTGGGGACACGCTGCTGCGGGCGTATGGAGTTACCATTCTGGTGACGGTACTTGGTACCATCATCAGTCTGATTCTCATGTCGCTGTATGCGTATGCGGTTTCCCGCAAGAGCTTCAGGTATCGGAGATTTTTCTCCATCTTTGCAATTCTGACCATGCTGTTCAACGGCGGGATGATTCCAACCTATATGGTCGTATCCCAGCTGCTTGGATTGAAAGATACGTTATGGGCACTGATTCTGCCGCTGGCGATGAATGCCTTCTATATTATGATTCTGCGTACATTCTACTCGACTAGTGTACCGGATGCAGTCATTGAATCGGCGAAAATTGATGGCGCTGGTGAGTTCTATACCTTTATGAAAATCGTGGTTCCACTCTCCTTGCCGGGGCTTGCAACCATCGGGTTGTTCAGTACACTCGGTTACTGGAATGATTGGTTCAATGCGTTATTATATATCGATAATCCGAATCTGGTACCGCTGCAATCCATGCTGATGCGGATTGAGTCGAGTATCCAGTTTATACAGCAGAACTCTGCTAACAGTTCGATGAGTCTGGCAGCCATGCAGTCCATTCCGCAGGATACGTCCCGAATGGCGATGGTTGTGCTTGCTACGTTGCCAATTATATTCGCTTATCCGTTCTTCCAGCGTTATTTCGTACAGGGTCTGACGGTGGGCGCGGTCAAAGAATAACCGGATCAGGTTATAGGATTGGAGAGATGCAGATTGATGACTTATAAGGACCAAAGCAAATCCGTAGAGGAACGGGTACAACACCTGCTTAGCCTGATGACTGCGGAGGAAAAGGTAGGCCAACTTACGCAGCCATTTGGCTGGCAAACATATACGAATGATCAAGGGAACATCACGTTAAACGAATCCTTTAAACAGCAAGTGGAAAATGGGGGCATCGGCTCCCTCTATGGTGCACTTCGCGCAGATCCGTGGACGGGCGTTACGCTGGAAAATGGACTATCCGCCAGAGAAGGCGCTGAGGCGGTCAATCTGATTCAACGTTATGCAATAGAACATTCCAGACTAGGGATTCCCATTCTGATCGGGGAAGAGTGCTCGCATGGTCATATGGCTATTGACGGAACGGTCTATCCTGTCCCGCTTTTACTGGGGAGCACCTGGAATGTGGATCTGTATCGGGAGATGTGCCGGGCAGTAGCACGGGAGACACGTGCTCAAGGTGGTGCGGTCACCTATTCTCCGGTACTGGATGTTGTGCGTGATCCGCGCTGGGGACGTACGGAGGAATGTTTCGGTGAAGATCCGTTTCTCATTGGAGAGCTGGCAGTTGCTTCCGTGGAAGGTCTTCAGGGTGAAAGTCTTGACCGTGGAGATACAGTAGCGGCAACGCTGAAACATTTTGTTGGTTATGGCAGCTCGGAAGGCGGACGTAATGCAGGGCCTGTACATATGGGCTGGCGCGAGCTGCTGGAAGTGGATCTCTATCCATTCCGAAAAGCGGTGGAAGCTGGCGCTGCGTCGATCATGCCAGCATATAACGAAATTGATGGCACGCCTTGCACCGTGAATACGGAATTGCTGGAAGATGTTTTGCGTAAGGATTGGGGCTTTGACGGTCTGGTCATTACGGATTGTGGTGCGATCAACATGCTGGCAAGTGGGCATGATGTCGCGGCGGATGGAATGGAAGCTTCCGTACAGGCGATTGAGGCAGGCATCGATATGGAAATGTCCGGCGAGATGTTTGGGCAATATCTGGTGCAGGCGGTGGCAGAAGGCAAGCTTGATATGCAGGTTCTGGATCAGGCTGCTTCTCGCGTTCTGGCGTTGAAGTTCAGACTGGGCTTATTCGAACAGCCATATGTGGATGCCGATCGCGCAGCAGAAGTGATTGGTAGTGAGACGCATGTTCAGTTGGCACGCCAGTTGGCTGCGGAAGGCATTGTGCTTCTCAAAAATGAGGCAGACACATTACCTCTATCGATAACAAATGTGGGCCGGATTGCCGTCATTGGCCCCAATGCGGATCAGGCCTACAATCAACTGGGCGATTACACATCTCCGCAACCCAAGTCGAAAGTGGCGACGGTACTGGATGGGATTCGCAGTAAGCTGGCTAATCATGTGGATGGGCAAACGGAGAAGAGTTCTGTTGGTCCTTTGACTGGTGACAGCAGTACAGATCAGGTTCTTTATGCACCAGGCTGCCGGATCAAAGGTGATTCGAAAGAAGGATTCGAGCGTGCGATCGAAGTTGCCAGTCAAGCAGATACGGTCATTATGGTGGTTGGCGGCTCCAGTGCACGTGACTTTGGAGAAGGAACAATTGATCTGAAAACAGGCGCTTCCAATGTATCGGATAACTCCTGGAATGATATGGAGTGTGGCGAAGGGATCGACCGGATGACGTTGGGTCTTGCCGGAGTACAGTTGGAGCTCATTCAGGAGATTCACAAGCTCAGCAAGAAACTTGTCGTTGTTTACATTAATGGTCGTCCCATCACTGAACCTTGGGTGGATGAACATGCCGATGCAATTCTGGAGGCGTGGTATCCGGGTCAAGAGGGCGGTCATGCCATTGCAGATATTTTATTCGGTGATGTGAATCCGTCAGGCAAATTAACGATCTCCATTCCGAAGCATGTCGGCCAATTACCGATCTATTATAACGGCAAACGTTCCCGAGGCAAACGTTACCTCGAAGAGGATCTGGAGCCAGGTTATGCATTTGGATACGGACTGAGTTATACCACATATGAGTACAGTGAACCGCAGCTGAGTGCTGCGTCCATGACAACTGATGATTCAGTTACGGTATCGGTGAACGTGACCAACACCGGCCATTATGCAGGTGCAGAAGTTGTACAGATGTACATCTCTGACATGGTCAGCTCACTAACTCGTCCGGCCAAGGAACTGAAGGGGTTTGCAAAAGTGAACTTGGAGCCGGGAGAGACACAGACCGTGGAATTCCACATCGGGGCCGAGCAGCTTCAGTATATTGGTCGTGATTTGAAGCCTGTCGTTGAACCGGGACAATTCCATATTCATATCGGCAGCAGCGTAAACGATACGCAAATAGCCGAACTGACCGTAAGGGAGGCGTAAGACGTTGGAACGTATCAGACGATTTATTCGCGAGTTGTCCGAACATCAGTGGCTGGAGCAATTACAGCTGCGCAGCTGGGACATTACCCGCGCTTATTATAATGTGCCAGGACAGTATGAGGATCAGGGTGAGTACCCCGAAGGGCAAGATTTTGAGCGTTTTCCGAGCAAACAGGGAACGACTTATTTTTTCAGAACACGTTTGGAGATCCCTGCTACATGGCAGCAAGCAACTTATGGGCTTGTATTTGAGACAGGCGGAGAAGGCTTGCTTCGGGTAAATGGGAACTCTTATCAGGGTCTGGACCGCAATCATACCTACGTCACGCTTGATCCATCCAAAGTTGGAACCAATCCCGAACTGGAGATCGAGATGTTTGATCCGGTACCTGAACCTGTAGACCCGTTGAATCAACAGGCGGTTATTCAGCCACCGATCACATCAATTACGAGCCTGCTGGTGAGACCCAATGAAGCGGTTCGTAGTCTGATGTATACCGTCATTATTGTGCGTGATTCGGCTGTGTTGCTACCGGAAAGTGACTTTCGGCGGGTTCGCCTGTTAGAACTGGTATATCGTGCGATGGATCAATTTGTAGGCATGTCAGCAGAAGAGATTGAGCAGGGAGAGGGTATTTGTCAGATTGAGAATAATCTGAAACATCATGTGCGTGAGATTGGCGGAAACGCGGAAGGTCTGGAGCATATGGTGGGACAGTCCCATATTGATATTGCCTGGCTGTGGCCTGTACGTGAGACGGTACGCAAAACGAGCCGTACTTTCTCCACCGTGGATGCACTCATGAATGAATATCCGGACTATGTTTATTCCCAGAGCCAACCCTTACTATATGCGTTTCTGAAGGAGCATGATCCCGAGCTGTACGCGCGGGTGAAGCAGCGGATTGTAGAAGGTCGCTGGGAACTGGTTGGCGGCATGTGGGTTGAGCCGGATCTGAACATCCCAAGCGGGGAGTCCCTGATTCGCCAGATGTTATATGGTCAGCGTTTCTATATGGAGGAGTTTGGCAAGACATCACAGATTGAATGGCTGCCGGATACGTTTGGGTATTGTGCCTCCCTGCCGCAGATTTTGAAGCATGGCAATGTGGAATATTTCATGACAACAAAGCTCGGATGGAATGACACAAATGTGTTTCCGTACGATCTCTTCCACTGGGTGGGCATTGACGGCACACCGATCCTGTCTTACCTCAATCATGGTGTTAACGAGCATACATTGCCGAAGGACATTCATGATCACTGGCAGTCCTACCGTGAGAAATCGGCTCATCCGGAGCATATGCTTCTATACGGACACGGAGATGGCGGCGGCGGAGTAACACGCGAGATGCTGGAGTATGTGGATCGCGCAGACCTGATGGTAGGCCAGCCTGCGAGCCGTTATAGCACAGCTGGAGCTTTCTTTGCCGGGATTGAAAAGGAGCAACCTGTACTGCCGAAGTGGCATGGGGATCTGTATCTGGAGTTACATCGGGGAACCTACACGACCCATGCGCGCAATAAGCGTAACAATCGGAAAGCGGAGGTTCTGTATCGTGAAGCCGAGCTGTGGAATACACTTGCTCTTCCAGATATGGAGGCAGATGCAGAAGCTGAAGTGCGTTCAAATCTGCTTGACGGCTGGAAATTAATTTTGCTGAATCAATTCCACGATATTATTCCGGGATCGGCGATTACGGAATCCTACGTCACTTCGAATGAAGAATATGTACAGGTATTTGAATTGGGCAGAACCGGACTGGATCAAGGCATTGCAGCATTGACTACGGATATCAAAACAGAGGGACCGGAAGGTTCATTGGCCTATGTTGTATTCAACAGCCTGGGCTGGAAACGGAGTGCAGTTGTTCAATTGGCTGTGCAGGATAGCTTGGATCGCTACGGCATCGATGAAGAAGGCCAGCGCCTGCGGATGGATCGGGAGGATGGCAGTATGTCTATTCTCGTGACAGACATTCCGGCGTTTGGATATAAAACAATTTGGCTGGTACCGGAAAATACAAGGGAAACGAATGTACGGGAAATGACGAATCTTGCCGCACAACCAACCTTTAATGATACATGGGATACCGCCTTTTATCATGTGCAGTTCAATGAACGTGGGGAGATCATCCGCCTGTGGGATAAAACCGCAGAGCGTGAGATGTTGAAGCCGGGTGAACGAGGCAATCAACTTCACTTCTTCCACGATCGTCCAACGCTCTGGGATGCATGGGATATCGACAGTCGTTATGAGGAACAGATTGCTGGCGAAGTGGAACTGTTGGAGAAAAAGCTGGTGCTGGCGGGTACAACGAAGGATATCCTGCGTTTCCGCTGGAATCTCCATCAATCGGAAATCACACAAGATATCGTCTTTTATCATGACTCACGGCGAATTGATTTTCAAACACAGGTGAACTGGAACGAAAATCACAAACTTCTGAAAGTTGGTTTCCCGATTGATGTGGTGACCTCCAAGGCCACATTTGAAATTCCATTTGGCGCACTGGAACGCCCAACACATCGCAACACAAGCTGGGAACAGGCCCAGTATGAAGTCTGTGGACATCGCTTCGCAGATGTATCCGAACATGGATACGGCGTGAGCCTTCTCAATGACTGCAAGTACGGGTACGATGTGCAGGGCAGCACCATTCGTTTGTCCTTATTGCGTGCACCCAAATGGCCTGACCGCACCGCCGATCTGGGAGAACATGAATTCACGTATTCCCTATATCCGCACGACGGAGACTGGAGAATTGCACATACCGTACGTCAGGCTGCCGAGCTGAATCATGAGGTGACGGTACAGCAGGTGAACCAAAAGGGTCAGATACAACAAGAGCAACAGATAGAGCAGGTACAGCAGAGGGAAGAAGTACAGCAAAGCACAGGGACTGGAGTCGATCCAATTGCAGATGCAACTGCAAATACGGCACCTGTACGTCCAGCAACAGGCTCCTGGATTAACTTTAATAGTAATCATGTCATTCTGGATACCGTCAAATTGGCAGAGGATGGACAGGGCACCGTGCTGCGTTTCTATGAATCTTCTGGCAAACGCGAAGACATCACATTGCAATGGCCACATGCCTTTGAACAGGCGTATCACTCCAACGCACTCGAAGAACCGGTCCAACCACTGGCCCATACCAATGGCCAGATCACATTATCTTTTAAACCTTACCAAATACAAACCGTGCTACTGCGGTAAACCTGTTTGAAATATTTTTGAGCTATATATGTTCAACTAAAAATTCACACGATAACGGAGAGGACAGAAAGAATTCGAAGAAGCGAAGCGTTCGCCTTTATCCCCAGATTTTACCCTTTAGAAAAGGGAATCAAAAAAATCTGGGGATAACAGCGATCGGAGGATATTTCTGACCGCGCAGTGGTCCCGTGTAAATTTCTTGTTTCATCCTGTATAGCTACACCATTCAATTTGTTTAAGGAGTTGCACTCATCCATGGAACAGTTCAGATTACCCAAAATACCCATGCCGCCTGTTGCTTTGCCACAATCCATTCAGGCCGTGCTCGAAGAAGCAGAACAGAAGCTGGCTCACCGACCGAAACTGCTTCAATTATTCAAAAACTGCTTCCCCAACACTATCGAAACAACAACCAAGTTGATGGAGGACGGTACGACTTTTGTGATCACAGGAGATATTCCGGCTTCCTGGCTACGTGATTCCGTGGAGCAGGTGGTACATTACATTCCGTTTGCAAAAGAAGACGAGGACCTGCAACGCATTATTGGCGGGCTGATCAAACGTCATATCCAGTATGTTCACATCGATCCATATGCTAATGCCTTTAATGAAACAGCCAACGACTGGCATTGGAACACCACGGACGAGACCGAGATGTCACCTTGGGTGTGGGAACGCAAATTTGAGATTGACTCATTATGTTTTGTTGTACGTTTGGCGTATTTATATTGGAAGGAAACCGAGCTAACCGATATTTTCGATTCAAGCTTCAAAGCAGCGATGCGTAAAATCGTGGACCTGTTCAAAGTCGAACAGCATCACATGGAACAATCTCCATATCGCTTCACTCGCAATAACGGTATCCCAACAGATTCCCTGCGCAATCATGGAAAAGGTATGCCAGTCAACTACACGGGGATGATCTGGTCCGGTTTCCGTTCCAGTGATGATGCGTGTGACTTCCACTACAATATCCCTGGCAACATGTTCGCAGTTGTAGCTCTGCGCCAAATGCAGGAGTTTGCCGAGTGGGTGTTCCGGGATATGGAACTTTTGCAGGAATTGAAGGATCTGGAGCAGGACGTGGATCACGGCATTCAGTTGTACGGGATTTATCGTCATCCGGAATTTGGACCGATCTATGCATACGAGACGGACGGTTATGGCAACCACTGTCTCATGGACGATGCCGGTACACCGGGACTCATGTCCATTCCATATCTGGGTTACGTCACAGCGGATGATCCGATCTACCAGAATACGCGCCGCTTCGCTCTGAGCAAAGAGAACCCATTCTATTATGAAGGCAAGGTTGCCAAAGGGATCGGAAGCCCGCACACACCACCAGATTATATCTGGCATATGGGCTTGTCCATGCAGGGACTGACTGCGCAGTCTGCCGAGGAGAAATTGGAGATTATTCGCATGCTCGAAGCGACAGATGCGGATACAGGGTATATGCATGAAGGCTTCCACGCGGATGATCCGACGATTTTTACACGAAAATGGTTTGCATGGTCCAACAGTCTGTTCTCCCAGTTGGTCTATAAATCCATGAAGGATGGTCTGTTATGAGTATCCAACTTCATGATAAAAAGCTGATTATCTTCGCTGATCCTGCGTTTCCAATGGAAGGTGCTTCTCCAACTCATGAGGCTCTGAATACATGGAAAGCAGTCGAAGAGATCACTGTTGTAAACGCCGAAGAACTCGCAGAGGTTTTGAAGACTACAGCAGGTGAAGGATGTCTGGTCAATCTGCATGCACCCTATTTTCCCAAGTCCGCCTGGACGGAGATTGCAGCTTACCTGCATCAGGGCGGAAGCCTGATCAGTGTTGGTGGTGCGCCCTTTAAACGTCCGGTTCGATATGAGAATGGGGCTTGGGTTGTAGAGTCCGAGCAGACCGCGTATCATCAGGAACTCTATATTCATGAGGCACTGAACGTATCTTCTGCCAATGTGCAATCGTACAGTTCATCCGAACAGATCCCGCTTCTCACTGGGAAAGAGGGGCTGTTCGAGAAGGCAGATACATGGAATCTGGTTCCACATACAACCAAAACAAGTGATCTGCCTCATCAGATGGGATCATCCGGCCCGATGAGTACGCAGATTTACCCATTACTTCGTGGCATGAGTAAGGATGGACGCAGTGTCGCCGCTCCGGTCGTTCTGTGGGAGAATTCCCGCGGGACTTTCGTTGGTTCACGCTGGATGTTTGTGCATTTGCCGCTGACCACCTCATTCTGGACGCAGGATGGCGCTGATGAGATTGTGAAGTGGGCGCAATTCTGTGCGGCAGGTGTAACCGAGTTCTCCCTGATAACAAATTATGCTTCGTACGAACCAGATGAGCGGGCTGTACTCACACTGCAAGGCCAGATTTTACAGCGAGCAGGCAATAGACTTATCGAGTCCGAGCTGTGGACATTCGACATAACGGTGGAGCATGAGGATCGCACAAGTGGCATGACAGAGAAGGTATGGAACCATCGATTGGAGATGAAACTTTCCGGTGAGCAGCGGTTTGAACGCATACTTCTCCCGGTTTCCATTGAAAGTGGGCTGTATCGGATCATATGCCACGCGCAGGCACCTGACGGGGAAGTTCGGACCTTGCGTCAAGGCTTCTGGGGACAAGATGCAGCACTGCTGGCAGAAGGAGAAGTGATTAGCCGCAGCAGAGATTATTTTGTAAAAGACGGACGTCCTCTGCCTGTTGTGGGCATGACCTACATGACCTCCGATGTGGCAAGGAAGTTTCTGTTTCTGCCAAATGCGGATGTTTGGGATCGAGACATGGCTCAGATGGCAAAAGCAGGAATCAACTGGATTCGGACGGGAATCTGGACCGCCTATCGCAACATGATGCAGGTGGACGGACATATGGCAGAGGATGTGCTTCGTGCCATTGATGCATTTATTTTAACGGCGAAGCGCCACGGCTTACAGGTCACGTTCACTTTCTTCTCCTTTACACCGGAGACATGGGAAGGCACGAATCCGTATTTGGACCCGCAGAGTGTCGAAGCACAGAAACGTTTCATCCGCAGCATCGTTAGTCGTCACACGCATACAACACATGTGGACTGGGATCTGATTAATGAGCCATCGATGTTTGATCCGGTGCGTATCTTCTCGGCAGGCCCACGCTCGGCGAGGGATTCGTATGAACAGCAGGCCTTTATCGCTTGGCTTGAACAACGGCATCAGACGATTGAGGCGTTGCAGGAGGCATGGAACATGTCACCGAAGCAGCTTCCGAACTTTGCTGCCGCGGTGATCCCGGAGGCGGAAGAGATTAACTTTGATGTTCAGGACATGCACAAGGCCAAAAAGGGAACACGCTGGCTCGATTACTGTCTCTTCTCTATGGAGATGCACAATGTTTGGGCAAGAGAGCTTGTAGGTACGATCAAAGACCTGGTTCCCGATCATCTGGTTACCGTGGGACAGGACGAAGCCCTTGGTGCACAGCGTCCTTCTCCGTTCTTCTATGAACGTGAAGTGGATTATACAACCGTGCATTCCTGGTGGTTGAATGATGATCTGATCTGGGACGGTATTTTCGCCAAAACGCCATACAAACCGAATCTCATTCAGGAGACGGGCATCATGTATGTGGAAACCCCGGATGGGCGAGCCAAACGTACGGAAGAAGAGCTTCGTGGCATTCTCGAGCGCAAGTACGCCTATGCTTTCTCGACAGGCGGTGCAGGTGCGGTGCAATGGATCTGGAACACCAACTTTTATATGGATAACGCCAATGAGTCTCATATCGGAGCCCTTCGTGCAGATGGTACGGAGAAACCAGAGGCGGATGTGTCTTATGATTATGGCCGATTCATGCATGGCATTCGTGATCTCTTTGAAGACCGCGAGCTGGAGGATATTGCTGTGGTGTTCCCGTATTCCAATGACTTCTCCAACCGTGCCCTGGCCTATGATGCCACAACAAAGCTTACTCGTGTGATGTCCTATGATCTGAAATTGCCATTCCGTGCATTATCCGAATATCATCTGGAAGCGCTGGAGCAGCTGCCACCGAAGCTGATTATCGTGCCGAGTCCACACAATATGGACAGCGATGCACTTCAACAATTGCTCACGTTTGCAGAGAAAGAAGGCACGAGCCTGCTCATCACTGGACCACTGGGGCTGGATGCGTACTGGAAGGCAACTGACCGTGCAGATCATATTGTAGGCAAACGCAGTCTGGGTAACGTACAGCGGGAAGAACTGCTGAATATTAATGGCGTGAATCACCGGGTGACCTATGGACGGCGTCGGATCGCCGAGGTGGCAAAGGAGACGTTGCTTCATGGGGATAATGGTACAGCAGATGAAGTACACGTTCTACCTTTGGGCAAAGGGAAATTAATCTGGACCCCGCTGCCGGTGGAGTTAAACGGACGGGACGAGCCACTAGCTGAATTATATCGTTATGCAACCGAGATTTCGGGTATCGAACAGGAGTTGGAATGGATATCTGGCGGAGATATCGCAGGGATCTATGGCCGGAAGCTGAGTTTTCCAAAAGGAAATCTGTATGTATTTGTATCGGAGTTTGCCTTGAACCATGAAGTTCATGTGAGAGATCAACGTACAGGTGTATCGTACTCGTTCCAATTGGAGAAAAATCGTTCGGTGCTGTTTGCCACGGATGCTTCTGGAAACCTGACTGCGGTGTATCGCCCGGATGAGGTTGAGATTGTACAACAAGACGAACGAGGTGGGATAACACGATGACCAAGAAAAAGAGAGCACATATTATTTCGCATACCCACTGGGATCGGGAATGGTACTTGCCGTATGAGAAGCATCATATGCGTCTTATTCAGCTCGTCGATTCACTGTTGGATCAGCTTGATGAGGGATCGGACTACAAAAGCTTTTATTTGGATGGACAAACGATTATCATCGATGATTATCTTCAGGTTCGCCCGGAACAAAAGGAACGACTGGAGAAACATATTCGCAATGGACGGATTGTGATTGGTCCATGGTACATTTTGCAGGATGCCTTTTTGACGAGCGGAGAAGCCAATGTGCGCAACATGCAGGTTGGTCATAAAGATGCCAAACGTTACGGTACACCTTCGAAAATTGGTTACTTTCCAGATACATTCGGATTGGTCGGGCAGACTCCACAGCTGATGCAGCAATCAGGCATTGATAATGTGTTTTTTGGTCGTGGCGTGAAGCCTACGGGATTTAATAATACGGTATCGGATGCCGGATATGAATCAAGCTTCTCGGAGCTGATGTGGGAAGGACCAGACGGATCGAAAGTGCTTGGCGTATTGTTTGCCAACTGGTACTCCAACGGAAATGAAGTTCCAGTAGACGAGGAATCGGCCCGCAAGTTCTGGGAAACCAAGCTTGCAGACGCTGAGAAATATGCATCAACGAATGAGTTGTTGTACATGAACGGATGTGATCACCAACCAATTCAGCGGGATCTGCCAGAAGCCATCCGTATGGCTGAACAATTATATCCCGATATCGAGTTTGTTCACTCGAATTTTCCAGATTATCTGGAAGCTTTGAGAGCATCGTCTGAACATGAACTGTCCACGGTCAAAGGAGAACTGCGCAGCCAGCGAACTGATGGCTGGGGAACCCTGGTGAACACCGCCTCGGCTCGTGTGTATTTGAAACAGATGAACCAGCTGGGCCAGTCCATGCTGGAAAAAGTGGCTGAACCCCTAGCATCCTACGCCTATCTGCTTGGACATGCCTATCCACATGATCAACTGACGTATGCCTGGAAAACGCTGATGCAAAATCACCCGCATGACAGCATCTGTGGATGCAGTGTGGATGAGGTGCATCGTGAGATGGTGACACGGTTTGATAAGAGCCGTCATGTGGCAGAGGCTTTAATTGAAGAGAGCACCAGCCAGATTGCTACAGCTGTCGATACCTCCATCTTTGAGCGTTACGGCGAAAATGCCCGCCCTGTGGTGGTGTTTAATACAACGGGATGGGAACGCAGCGGTGTGGTCCAGATGGAACTGGATGCGGCTCGGTTGTATTTCCGGGATGGACATACATTGGAAGAGATGGCGACGCAGATGAAAGCCGTTGACCTGTCAGATCGCATACTGGTAGATGAAAATGGTAACCACATTCCATGTACGGTGGAGGATCTGGGTCTGCAATTCGGCTATGATCTGCCGGATGATCGCTTCCGCCAACCGTATAGTTGTCGGCGAGTACGTATTCGTTTTGAAACAGAGCATGTAGCTGCATTGGGCCTGAAGACGTATGCTTTGGTGAAATCAGTGGATCATGCTAAGAGTGGTACTTCGTCGAAAAAGACTACGCTGTTGCGTGGTGAACGTGGCATGGAAAATCAACATATGATCGTCACGATTGAAGACAATGGTTCATTCACACTCACAGACAAACGAACAGGCCGGACTTACAAGGACCTTGGCGTGTACGAAAATGTGGGCGATATCGGTAATGAATACATGTTCAAACAGCCAGAGAACGAAGTGGCGCGGACAACACACGAGCTTCAGGCCGAGATTCGGGTCCTTGAGGATACATCATACTTGGCCTCGTTTGAAGTGATTCATCATTGGGAAATACCGGAGTCTGCGGATGAGATGCTGGATCAGGAACAGCGAGAACTGATTTATTATCCACATCGCAAAGCCCAGCGTTCAGCGAAAATGACTCCACTTCAGATCCGTACAGTGATATCGCTTAGTCGTAGTGGAAAAGGTGTCCAGGTGGAGACAACCTTCAACAATCAGGCGAAGGATCATCGGGTGCGTGCTCTTTTCCCAACGGATCTTGTATCTGCTGTTCATCATGTGGATTCCATGTTCGAAATTGCAACACGTGATAACAAGCCTGCACCGGAGTGGCAAAATCCAAGCAATACACAGCATCAACAGAATTTTGTAGATGTAAGTGAACAAGACGTCGGATTGGTCGTTGCCAATCTGGGTCTGAATGAATATGAAGTCCTTCAGGATGGACGCAATACCATTGCGGTTACGCTGCTACGTGCTGTGGGCGAACTTGGAGACTGGGGCTTGTTCCCGACACCGGAAGCACAATGCCTTGGTGAACATACATTTCAGATCGAGATCATTCCGCATGATGGCAATGGTGCAGCATCAGGTGCATATATCGAGGCCTATCAGTTCCAGGTTCCTTGGACGCTGGCACAAACCGAAGTACACCCGGGTTATTTAACACCTAGCAACACACCGTTTGCATGGCAAGGAGACGGCTTGGCTTTTTCTTCACTCAAGGTAAATGAGGATTCCGGTGATGTGATGCTACGCTGGTTCAATATGACCACCGACTCTGCCACTTTGAATCTTGCTGCATCACAAGCGAATCCGCAGCCATTCGAAACGGCATATAAGAGCAACATCCTGGAGGAAGAGGGCGAAAGGCTTCATTCTCACAACATAGAAGAGGCATCGACATTATCATTTGCCAGCAAGGAATGGAACATACAGACAGGTTCATGCGAGATCGTAACTGTCGGCTTGCGCCGCTGATAAAAGTTGTTTAAAGAGTCGAAAAACAGACTTTTGAACACACACTAGAAGGTACAGGAATGCAAGTGTGCTCTAAACTAAGCATTAGGCACGGTGGCGGAAGGGTTACGCTATTTACCAGATGTATCTGTTGAGTTATTGGTTGTTTTTCTATAGAATGAACAGTAGAATTGCAAATGATCGAAAGTACCTATGCCATCAAGATGGTCGCAGGTACACTTCATTGTTCATTCTATATTGAAACATTAAGGGGGCTTGAAGCCATGGAATCCTTGGGAGGACTGCTTCAGCAGCTGAACCCTGCCTTTCGTGAGCAATCGCGGCGGATTGCGGCGGAATTGATGGAAAATCCGTACGTACGCGAATTCCGCGCAGGTCATCCTGAACTGCAAGATGCACAGCTCATGACCGATCTGAGCAAGCTGTTTCAGTACGCCAAAGACTCTAAGAACTGTGCGAATTGTCCGGGACTCGACAACTGTCCTAACGATTTTCAGGGCCACTTTTGCAAACTGGAAGTAGAACATTTTAACGGTAAACCCGAAATCATAGATATAAAAGCGCCTTGTTCCAAACATATCGCCCGGCAAAATGAACATATCATTAAGCAACGCATTCGCAGTTTCTATGTGGACGAGCGTGCGCTCAGTGCTGGATACAACGACGTGGAGATTATGGGCAAGGATCGGATGCGTGCTCCGGCAGTGAATCAGGTGCTTCGGTATATTAGCGAGACCAAGGAGAACGGATTATCTCCGCAAGGACTGTTTCTGGAGGGAACATTCGGGACGGGCAAGACGTTTCTGATGTGTTACCTGCTGCATGAACTGGCGGTTGCAGGCCACACGGGTGTCATTATTTATATGCCTGACTTTGTGGAGGATCTGAAATCCATGATCAGTGAAGGGCAGAAGCTGAAGGAAATGACGGATATTTTGAAAAGTTGTGATCTGCTCATCTTTGACGATATCGGGGCAGAGAATCTGAACCCTTGGGTTCGAGATCATGTGATGGGGTCCATTCTGAACTATCGGATGAATCGCAAACCAACGTTCTATACGTCCAATTACAATCTGGATGGGCTTGAAAAACATCTGAGCTTCACCAATCGGGACGGCGAGGAATCGAATAAAGGCCAGCGTCTCATGGACCGGATTCGTCCATTCGTGGATGTCATCTCCGTTCGGGGTGAGAATCAGCGCGGCAAACGTTAAACCTATCTATTTGAACGAAATGGTTCTGGACAAGGTTAATCTTCAAATTATCGGTTGAGCTTACGATTTAAAAGCTGAGCTGATTGCAATCAAAAACTAAAGTAGTCCCAAAAAAAGCCTGGCTTTCGCATTGTCGCGAAAACCGGGCTTTTCTGGTCCTGCGTGAGCCTGGAAGCATCCTATTCAGTGAGGAATTTGAAGATAACCATACCGAAAAAGATCACTGTCATCAGGCCGGCCATGCCGGCAACACCCGCGATCAGATCAAACAGATCGTTGCGGGGTTCCTCGTTCACATGTTCACGCGGGTCGCTGATCTGCACATTTGCATCCATGTTATTGCCTCCTTATGGGGAAACAGCTTGCCCGTATGGGGGCTGAAACCCGGAGTAATTTTAGTATACTTGGAAAAGAAAGCGTTTGTAAAGATTTTGCAGTTAGTATGCGACATCCTGTAATTGTGAAGATTTGATGTTGGGAAGATGAACATTGCAGCGTTCAATTCACAAGTTTGACGTACCTGTGTTATACTGGAAGTGTCGTTCACGACGTTACAGGTTAAAATAAAACCGTAAGTATATATAAGGAGGACAATTTCATGGCTATTGTTAACGTATCCGATCAATCCTTCAACGCTGAAGTAGAAGGCGAAGGAACGGTTCTTGTTGATTTCTGGGCGCCTTGGTGTGGTCCTTGTAAAATGCTCGCTCCAATCCTGGAAGAGCTGTCCACAGAAGTTGGCGATGCAGTGAAAATTGCTAAAGTTAACGTGGATGAAAATCCGGAATCTGCTTCCCGCTTTGGCGTAATGAGCATTCCAACTTTGATCTTCTTCAAAGACGGTCAACCGGTAGATAAAGTGGTTGGTCTGAACTCGAAAGATGCGCTCAAAGGAATTATCGCAAAACACCAATAATTTACAGGCTTACACATACGCCTCCGGTTTACATACCGGGGGCGTTTTGCGTCGAATACCTTTATATAGGACAATATTTTTTATAAAATGAAACTGGAAATTTACATGTTAACGGAGAGGACAGAAATGAGCTGTAGAAGCGAAGCGTTCGCCTTTATCACCGGATTTTCCCTTTTAAAAAAGGGAATCGAAAAAATCTGGGGATAACAGCGATCGAAAGATCATTCTGTCATCGGAGTCACTCATGTAAGGTGAGGATTTCAGTTTTTTCGGGAAGGAGGATTCACCGAATTATGGATCAATTCATGAATGATTTGCAGGATCAGGAGAAGGCATTGGAGCAGATTCGCCACAAGCTCGCTTTGCTGCCAGATATGTCTGGATGTTACCTGATGAAGAATAGTGAAGGCACCATTATCTATGTAGGTAAGGCTAAAGTGCTGAAGAACCGCGTACGCTCTTATTTTATCGGCAGTCATAACGGAAAGACCCAGCGTCTGGTGTCTGAAATTCGTGATTTTGAATATATCGTGACGGGCAGCAACATGGAAGCACTCATTCTGGAGTGTAACCTGATTAAGAAACATATGCCGCGGTACAACGTGTTGCTTAAGGATGACAAGACATTCCCATATCTAAAAATTACAAATGAAAAGCACCCCCGGCTGGAAGTAACCCGGCGTGTGCTGAAAGATAAAGCCAAATATTTCGGACCTTATCCGAACTCGTATGCGGCACACCAAACAAAAAAATTGCTCGACCGCATGTATCCACTGCGCAAATGTGGTGTAATGCCCAAAGAAGTTTGCCTGTATTATCACATGGGACAGTGTCTTGCCCCTTGTGTGAAAGAAGTGGAGAAGGAGCAGTACGACCAGATTTCACAAGAGATTGGTTCATTTCTAAGCGGTGGTCACGAAGAGATTAAGAAGGATTTGCAGCGTAAGATGCAAGAGGCTGCGGAGGATCTTTATTTTGAACGTGCCAAGGAACTGCGCGACCAGGTAATCGCCATCGATGCGATGATGGAAAAACAGAAAATTACGATGGCCGATGCCAGAGACCGTGATGTATTTGGTTTTGCCATTGATAAAGGCTGGATGTGTGTCCAGATTCTATATATGCGTCAGGGTAAAATGATTGAACGTCACGTATCAACCTTCCCGTTTTACGGTGAGGCGTACAGTGATTTCATGTCTTACGTAACACAGTATTACAGCGATAATCCGGCATTGCCACAAGAAATTTTGTTGCCGGAAATGCCTAAAGACCTCGCAACAGATCGTGACAGTGAGGATTTGGGATCTGTTGCAGACGGAACAATACCTGCGGCTGTTACAGCGGAATTCGAACAGACGGGACAAGTGGAGCAAAAAACTGCTTCCCAGCCACTGGTTGCCGAGACTCGTGCAGCTTATGGAAGTTCTGCTGAGGTAGAAATTGAACAACCTGAGAGTGTGCAAGAGGACGCTCCCATAACTAATCCATCTGTATCAGCTGAGAAACTTTCTGCAGGGTTGGAAGACCCCACTCAGGTTGCCGCTGCTTTACAGGAGTGGTTGGAGATCAAAGTGCTCATTCCGCAACGTGGATTGAAACGCCAGATGATCACGATGGCTGTGGATAACGCACGTGTGGCATTGGAAGAGAAGTTCCGTTTGATTGAGCGAAATGAAGAACGAACATCCAAAGCTGCCGAAGGACTGGGACGTTTTATTGGATTGGATCAGCTTCACCGTATTGAAGCGTTTGATAACTCGAACATTCAGGGTACAAACCCGGTATCTGCCATGATCGTATTTACCGATGGTAAACCGGATAAGAAGGAATATCGGAAGTACAAGGTCCGTTCGGTTGAAGGGCCGGATGATTATGAAACGATGAGAGAGGTCATCCGTCGCCGTTACGAACGGGTATTAAAAGAAAACCTGACCCAGCCTGACCTGATTGTGGTCGATGGTGGTAAAGGACAGATCTCGGCTGCGGTCGATATTTTGGAAAATGAGCTGGGGTTGTTTATTCCGGTATGTGGTCTGGTGAAGGATGCGAAGCATAAGACTTCACAGTTGATGATCGGTAATCCACCAGAAGTCATCTCCCTGCCACGGGATAGTCAGGAATTCTACCTGTTGCAACGGATACAGGAAGAGGTCCACCGTTTTGCGATCTCGTTCCACCGGGAACAGCGTGGCAAATCGATGGTGACATCACGTTTGGATGCCATTCCGGGAATTGGAGAGAAGCGGCGTAAGCTGCTGTTGAAGCATTTTGGCTCTTTACGCAAAATAAAAGAGGCCAGCGTTGAAGACTTCCGGCCTCTATCTATTGGTGACAAGTTGGCAAATCAGATTATTGCAGCACTTCGTGATGAGGAGTCGTAACATACGGCTTCTCTTTTTGTTTTGGATTGAATTTGTAGACCACATATCCAACAATGGCTGGGAGTACAATCCAGAAGAGTCCGGCAGCCATATTCAGGGCATCACCCATAAAGACCAAGCTGAGTCCCATCAACAAGCTGTCGAAGATCACATGCGCGAATACAACGGCAATAAAGCCGTGACGCAACATGATCAGACTGAACAGCAATCCAATCACCATCAGCTCAATGGGACGGGTGATTACTGGATAGATCGGATACAATGTGTGTCCAAGTGCCCAAATGATGGTTGGGATCAGACAGGCAATAAACGTGTTACGCACAATCTTCTGCATCATGCGAATGCCAAACAGTCGATAAACAGTTTCTTCACCAATACCGGCCATCCAAGCCATGATCGGGAAGAGCCAGGCATAGGTCATATTAAATGTAGATTGATCTGCTGAAGTTGTTGACCATGTGCCGATGCTTCGCTCCAGAATGAAGAACAGGATGGATTGCACACCCAGTAGAATGAATGCCCACAGGTAACCAGCAACCATGCTGTGAAGTACATATTTTCCATATCCGGGTTCTTTGGCACGAGGCCATGGGTTCAGACCTATTTTACGCCACATGCCGTCACCTGCAACAAGGGACAGATAGATGGTTGCACTCATGACCAGTGTAATACCCGTCTGCATTAACATCAGGAACGCTAACATGAAGCTGGAGAGCCCTTGTGCCTGAAAGAGTGGAATCATGTTCAGCGTACCAATTACTGAAGCTGCGAAATACACCAGCGAGAGAATGATTCCGCGTTTGAAAGACGTATGTGCTCGGGTCAGAATGCTATAGATGATTGCCAGCACGCCCAGAACAAAGGTCAGGAATGCATAGCCGCCATAGGTCATCCAATTGGCTTGACGCGTTTGATCTTTCACATAATCGGTATGGGATTCCGGGACCGAGAAGCCAGGATCGAACGATCGTACCGCACCCTCTTCAAACGTAAAGTTCAGTTCAAGCTTGGAGTCTCCAATGGCTTTTTCAGAATCCACATACTTCAGTCCCGCTTCACCATCGCGAGTCTCCAGTTGGAGTGCCGGCACTTCATAACCGAATTCGGTCAGAACGCCAGCCGCGAGCTGTTGTTTCTCATCCAGAGACATATTACCTTCTGCAAGCACTTGCGATGTGGTCACTCGTCCACTAACCTGCTCCGCCTCAATGGCGGTATACAGGGAAGAAGGCGGTTCACGTTTGAAGCCGACCACTTTTCCTGTTTTCATATGTACGTCAATATTAAGATATCCGCCTTTGTGTTGATCAGGCAAACGAACACGGAATACATCGTAAGGATAGTTTGTTTCCCATTTCTGGTTATAGGTATCAAGTTGTTTGGTTTTGGCCATATACCCATAGATATCGGAATGTGTCTGGTAGGTTACCAGAGTTTTTTCATCATCATTTGGCAGTGAATAGTCATTCACAGAAGCTGCGAATGATCGTGCGGATTGCTTCGCCTGCTCCTTGGTTATGAAGGACGTGGACGGAATTTCTGTCGTTTGTGATGAGGTAGCTGGAAAGATCTGAAATACAAAAAATAGAATCAGGCCAATCGCCGCAAGCAACCCCAGCCGCTTGAAGTTAGCCTTGAGTAGCAAAGGCTGCCCTAAGGGATTCATGTAATGTTGTTCCTCCTTAATTAATAGAGGTAGTTCAAAAAGTCCGCTTTTGATTACGAAGGTTGCCTAACGGCATCATCAGCATCGAATATGGAATTCAGCCGAAATGTCCGTTGCTCACGTAGCTCGATCTACGCTCCGCTACTCCATTTCTATCTTCATCCCATCTTCTTGGTACTGAAAACCGCCCTTTTTGAACACGCACTAATATGGATATTAAAGTTAACATAGCACAGGCCAAGCACCGAATGCCAATGATGTAACGAAAACAGGTGTAAATCCTTGAAAATGAATGAAAAGGACCGAAAGAATCTGATCCATCCGTCGCCATATCTGAGTTCTTCCCTTTTTGGCGGAATTCGATGCTATTTACACAAAAAACGTTTTGTCTACAAACGTCGCAGCGCTTATAATTTTGAAGCAAATGTGCAATGATTCGCATTTCTTTCGCCCAACAAGGGAACGAATAGAATATATTCCAACTTCATTATATATGTCGTATTAATCTGAATCATACTTGTTTAACGTTTGGCAACAGCATTTCAATGAAGAAGGCTCCACCGGTGTGGAGTTATTTTCATTTTAGAAGAGGTGGAAGATACTCAAGTGAAACTGAATGTTCAATGGATGCGATTATCGCCACCCCGTATTCTTGTGTTAGGGTTTGCTGGCATCATATTGGTAGGCACACTATTGTTAATGCTTCCGGCATCCAACCGTAACGGTGACAGTCTTGCATTTATTGATGCGCTTTTTACAGCAACTTCGGCTGTTTGTGTCACCGGTTTGGTAGTGGTGGATACAGGGACTCATTTCTCGGTGCTGGGTCAGGTTGTGATTGCGATTCTGATTCAGATTGGCGGACTGGGCTTCATGACAATGTCCACATTGGTTGCCATTGCGTTCAAACGGCGGATTTCGCTTAGAGAGCGATTGATTCTACAGGAAGCGATGAATCAAAGCACGATGGAGGGCATCGTCCGACTGATTCGTAAAGTTGTGATTTACTCACTCATTATCGAAGGCATATGTGGCACACTGTTTGCCATCCGCTGGTCGTTCGACATGCCGGTCGGACAGGCGATCTATTATGGCTATTGGCATGCGATCTCCTTGTTTAACAATGCGGGCTTTGATATGTTTGGGGAGTTCCGCAGTCTGACCGGTTATGTGTATGACCCGTTGGTTAATTTTACAGCAATGTTCCTCATTGTCTCTGGCGGTATCGGTTTTGTGGTGTTGTCAGACCTGGTGGATTACCGTAAAACACGGAAGCTGTCTCTGCACTCCAAAGTTGTACTGTTAACAACTGGATTGTTGATTGTGTTTGGTGCACTTGTCATTTTCGTATTTGAATTCAGCAATCCCCGGACCTTGGGTGGCCTGAACTGGGGTGGCAAAATTCTCGGTTCATTCTTCCAATCCATTACGCCGCGAACAGCAGGAGCTAATACGGTAGATATTGCCGGGCTGAGACAGGCAACACAGTTCTTTATGATCATTCTGATGTTCATTGGTGCTTCGCCGGGTTCTACCGGAGGCGGGATCAAAACAACGACATTTATGATTATGGCTGGAGCGGTCATCGCCATGATGCGTGGACGTGAAGATATCGTGTTTTTCCGCTATCGGCTCGTACAGGAACGGATTTTCAAGGCGCTTACCATTACATTGCTGGCGCTTTTGTTCATCATAGCTGTAACGATGGCACTGAGTACCACAGAAGACGCCAGTTTTATGATGATCTTATTTGAAACGACATCAGCCTTTGGTACTGTCGGATTATCGCTCGGACTGACGCTGAAGCTGACTACTTTGGGCAAACTCCTGATCTGTTTTACGATGTTTGCAGGAAGGCTTGGACCGATCACATTAGCGTATGCACTTGGGCAGAAAAAGGGTAAAGAGTTATACAGGTACCCGGAAGGCAAGATGATTATTGGATAAATCTATTTTTAGTGAGTTATGAAATTGATTTGGATAAGGGGTTCGTGAAGAACAATGAAAACACAGCAGTTTGCGGTGATTGGGCTTGGGCGGTTTGGCTCCAGTCTGGCGCAGGAATTAATGGAACTCGGCTACGAGGTGCTCGGGATCGATAAAAATGAAGAAGTCGTCGAAGACATAAGTGAACTGGTCACCCATGCCGTTGTAGCTGATGCCACAGATGAGGAAGTGCTGCGCTCCCTGGGTATTCGAAATTTCGACTGTTGCATCGTAGCCATCGGGGATGATATTCAGACGAGCATTCTCACTGCCATCCTGTTAAAAGAACTGGGCGTCAAGACGGTCGTGGCCAAGGCCATATCCGTCCTTCACGGACGAGCATTGGATAAACTGGGGATTGATCGTGTCGTTTATCCAGAGCGGGATATGGGCATTCGGGTTGCCCACCAGCTGGTTACCCCGAGCTTGCTGGATTACATTGAATTATCCAATGATTACAGTATTGTGGAGATGAAGGTACCCGCCTGTCTCCACAACAAAACCCTTTCGACCCTGAATGCACGCGTACGTTTTGGTTGCAGCATTGTAGCGTTACAGAAGGAAGCCGGGGTCATTATCGCTCCGACGGCACTGGATTCGCTTCAAACGGGGGATATCATGGTCATTATTGGTAATAATGCAGATATCGACCGATTTGAAGAAGAGGTTATCAGCCAGGAGAGCTGATAATTAAGATGAGTTAAATATGGAAGCCAGGCGTTAGAGCCTGGCTGATTCAGATCAAAACTAAGGCGTCGTAGTCCTCCGTGAGGGCAATGGCGCCTTAGCTGTAAAGAGTGCAGCCGTCTCCTTGACCCATTGTCTGGAGGTCTCGCTGAGGTCCTCTTTTTCCCCATAGATCATGCAAGTTGTTCTGCGGGTCTGCTGTAATTGAGGCAAATGAACAGAAACAAGATCATTGTCTGCGAGCAATTGTGGACGAAGATATGACTTGGGCAATAGAGCAGCTGCTTTGGCGGAAGGCAGAAGTCGGATGATCGCTTCAAAGGAGTCAATCTCCATGCGAATATCCGGCATCACGGCACAGCGCTGGAAGAGATCGTCCGTTAATTTGCGGTACCAGGTGCCTTTGGAGAACGTAATCATCGGCAGATCCTGCAAATGCTCCATCCCGGCTTCCTTGCCGGACAAGGGGTGTGTAAGCGGCACAACCAGTTCCAGGTGATCGTCAAAGAGCGGCACACAGTTAAGCCCCACTTCGCTGATGGAGGAGGCGACAATGCCCACATCGGCTTTTTTGTCACGCACAAACGAGACAATCTCATGTGTTTTACCCGTCAACAGTTTCAGTTCGGCATTTGGATGTTTCTCCATAAAGGCATTGACGAGAGGTGGTAACGTAGTTTGAAGCGTCGTCAGACTGGCTCCGAGTGTAATGGTGCTCTGTTCTTCGTCTTTATACTGGGCCAGCATGGTGAGGAACTTCTGTTGCTGCTGCTTCTGTTCTACAGCGTAGGTATAGGTGAACTGGCCCACACTGGTTAACTCCAGCCGTTTGCCACGGCGGTGGAACAGGGCAACCCCGAGTTCATCCTCCAATTTGGCAATTTTACGTGAGAGTGCGGGTTGGGACAAGTTTAGTAACTTGGATGCACGGTTCAGGCTGGACTGCTCCACGACCGCTGCAAATGCATTTAACTCCTCAAACATGAACAATAACCTCTTTTCCATGAATGTGATTCTTGTCCTTGCTTAATCGTTTTCCATGTTGTATAGCCTGTAAACCCAATGTTTCACTGCTTATACCTATAGGTTATAACATTTAATAATTATATTGCAATTCCCTTATAAGAAAAAAAGGAGTAACATGAATCGTGACACAAGTTGTTCACACCTGGGGAAAACGGAACAATTTGTCGAACCTTTTCAGGGAAAAGGATTCGTGTCATGATAAGTGAAATCATTTATGAAAACGTTGTATTTAGCGAAAGGGGATCGACATTTTATGAAAGGGTTTTACTCCAGAAAGCTGCACTCCTTGCTTGGCGTCATTCCGCTCAGTCTGTTCTTTGTTGAGCATTTGGTGACGAACTTCACGGCAGTTGAAGGCGGCAAAGAAGCTTTTTACGGTGCCGTTGCATTTCTGAACGGTTTGCCTCTTGTTATTGTAATTGAGGCATTACTTATCTGGCTGCCGTTGTTCTATCACGGTGTTTATGGTCTTTACATTGCCTATCAGGCCAAGCCTAACGTTGGGCGTTACGGTAATGAGCGCAACTGGCGCTACACGTTACAGAGGGTAAGCGGTATTATTACGTTTGTATTCGTCATCTGGCACGTATGGGAGACGCGAGTACAGATTGCGCTGGGTAATGTATCCCATGAAGAGATTGGCGGCGTCATACATGATGCGGTGACGAATCCGATAACCTTTGCGATATATATGATCAGTGTGGTTGCAGCGTCATATCACTTTGCCAATGGTCTGTGGTCATTCCTCGTTAGCTGGGGAATTACAGTTGGTCCGCGTGCGCAACGTGTATCCTCTTACGTATGTATGAGCTTGTTCGCTATTGTTTCCATCATGTTTATTGCTTCACTATTTGCTTTCCGGAGCATTGATTTCCAAACAGCTACTTCGATGATTGACGCAGTAAAAACAGTTCTAATTTAAGCATTTAGCGTTTAAATGCTGACTTATAAGGGAGTGAACAGCAATGGCATCAACGAATGTAATTATTGTGGGCGGCGGTCTCGCAGGCTTGATGGCGGCGATCAAATCGGCTGAAGCCGGAGTCCATGTTCATTTATTTTCACTGGTTCCTGTTAAACGATCCCACTCTGTATGCGCACAAGGCGGTATTAACGGAGCGGTAAATACCAAGGGTGAGGGTGACTCCCCATGGGTACACTTTGACGATACGGTATACGGCGGTGACTTCCTTGCGAACCAACCTCCGGTTAAAGCGATGTGCGAAGCAGCACCTGGCATCATTCACCTGATGGACCGTATGGGCGTAATGTTCAACCGGACACCGGAAGGTTTGCTTGATTTCCGTCGTTTCGGGGGAACGAAGCATCACCGTACGGCGTTTGCCGGAGCGACAACAGGGCAACAATTGCTCTATGCATTAGACGAGCAGGTACGTCGCTGGGAAGCAGCGGGTCTTGTTACGAAATATGAGAACTGGGAGTTCCTGCAGGCGGTTTTGGATGATGAAGGCGTATGTCGCGGGATCGTGGCTCAGGATCTGAAAACGATGAAGGTACAGACCTTCCCGGCAGAAGCGGTTATTCTGGCGAGTGGTGGTCCGGGTATCATCTTCGGTAAAACGACCAACTCGGTTATCAACACAGGTACAGCGGCAAGTGCGGTGTATCAGCAAGGTGTTAATTATGCGAACGGTGAGTTCATTCAGATTCACCCGACAGCCATTCCAGGGGATGACAAGCTGCGTCTCATGTCTGAATCCGCACGTGGTGAAGGTGGACGGATCTGGACGTACAAAGACGGCAAGCCTTGGTACTTCCTTGAAGAAAAATATCCATCCTACGGTAACCTGGTTCCACGTGATATCGCGACTCGTGAAATCTTCAGTGTCTGCGTAGACATGGGTCTGGGTGTGAACGGTGAGAACATGGTTTATCTCGATCTTTCGCACAAAGATCCGAAGGAACTGGACGTTAAACTCGGCGGAATCATTGAGATCTATGAGAAGTTCATGGGCGATGACCCGCGTAAAATCCCAATGAAAATCTTCCCGGCAGTCCATTATTCCATGGGCGGTATGTGGGTAGATTACAACCAAATGACTAACATTCCGGGGCTGTTCGCAGCTGGTGAATGTGAATATCAATACCATGGTGCGAACCGTCTGGGTGCAAACTCATTGGTATCCGCGATCTATGGTGGTATGGTGGCTGGACCAAAAGCGGCTGAATATATCAAAGGACTTAAAAAATCGTCCGCTGATATCCCATCTTCCGTATTTGAGAAACACACCAAACAACAAAGCGACAAATACGAAGGCATCTTGAAAATGCAGGGCACGGAAAATGCCTATGTCATTCATAAAGAGCTTGGCGAGTGGATGACAGCCAACATGACGGTTGTACGCTACAACGACAAGCTTGAAGCCACGATTGGCAAGATCAAGGAATTGAAAGAGCGCTATGGCAAAATCAACATGTATGACAGCTCCGGTTGGAATAACCCGAGCGCAGCGTTCACTCGCCAACTGTGGAACATGATTGAACTGGCAGAAGCAATGACTCTCGGGGCACTGCTGCGTAACGAAAGCCGTGGCGCCCATTACAAACCGGAATTCACGGAACGTAATGACGAAGAGTTCCTGAAAACGACTATCGCAAGCTGGTCGAAGGAAGGCCCGAAAATCTCGTACGAGCCAGTAGACGTATCCTTGATCCCACCACGTATCCGGGATTACTCCAAGGATTAAGAAGTACCACACTATTCATGTAATGAATAGTTAAGCACCTGAACGAAGAGGCAGGACAACTTTGGAGAAGCAAAGCTTCTTCAAAGTTACTGCCATCAACGTGAGGGAAATGCCCAGAAGAAGCAAGCGCCTAGCGATGCTTCAGAACTTGAATACTGCTCATCCAGCATGAATGGAGTGCAGTTTCCAGCAAAGTAACCCACGTGCACGGCGTAGCGAAGGAAACAGCAATGCCCAGAAGAAGCAAAGCGCCTTGCGATGCTTCAGAACTTCAATACTGCCTCCAGCATGAATGGAGTGCAGTTTCCAGCAAAGTGACCCAGTGCACGACGTAGCGGAGGAAGCGGAAATGCCCAGAAGAAGCGAAGCGCTCGCCTTTATCACCGGATTTTAACCCTGGAAAGTGTTGATCAAAAAAATCCGGGGATAACAGCGATCAGAGGGGCATTCCGCTGACGAAGCGTCTCCCGTGCACCAAAACATTTTGCGCATCAGCAATACAATCATCGTCACCAGAGGAGGGGACTACGATATGGCGGAACAAGCTACAGCCAACAAAACCGTCAAGTTTATCATCACCCGTCAGGATAGCCCGGAGTCATCTTCGTACAACGAAGAATTTGAGCTTCCGTACCGTCCCAACATGAATGTGATCAGCGCCCTGATGGAGATTCAGCGGAACCCCGTCAATACAGATGGCAAATCCATTGCTCCCGTGTGCTGGGATTCCAACTGTCTCGAAGAAGTCTGCGGTGCCTGCTCTATGGTCATCAACGGCAAGCCACGTCAAGCATGTGCAGCCCTGATCGACAAGCTCGAACAGCCCGTTCGTATTGAACCGATGAAGACATTCCCGGTGGTTCGTGACTTGGTCATCGACCGTAGCCGGATGTTTAGCGCCCTGAAACGCGTAAAAGCATGGATTCCGATCGATGGGACCTATGACCTCGGTCCAGGTCCACGGATGCCTGAGAAGAAGCGTCAGTGGGCATACGAGCTGTCCAAATGCATGACATGTGGTGTATGTCTGGAAGCATGCCCGAACGTCAATGAGAAAACAGACTTTATCGGTCCAGCAGCACTGTCCCAAGTGCGTCTGTTCAATGCTCACCCAACAGGGGAGATGAACGCCGACGATCGTCTGGAAGCATTGATGGAAGACGGAGGCATTGAGGGCTGTGGTAACTCACAGAACTGCGTGCAATCCTGTCCAAAAGGCATTCCACTGACAACCTCCATTGCCGAAATGAACAAACAAACGACCAAGCATATGTTCAAACGCTGGTTGGGAGTTTAATCTCGTCATAACATGTGCAGAAGTGTAATCTGCAACTTAGAAGAAGTCGTGATCCCGTGCAGCAACATGCCGGAGATCCCGGCTTCTTTTTGTGATGAAGCAGAGGAACCGGGCTATCCATGCAGAATATGGTATACTAAGGGGATGGATTAAGAGCGTAGAAGGAGGGGGAGATATGGCAGAGACACCGCGTCAGGGCAGGAACAACTCGCCGTCCCAGCGCTCGTACAAAGCACCAGGTGCAGAAGAGTCTGTGTTTCCTGGAGAAGAAAAGGATCATGATCCCTCTCGCCGAAGTTTCTTATTGCGTATGGTTTTGATGACAGCGGGTGCCAGTTTGCTCACAGGAGGTTATGCCTGGCTATGGGAACCGCGTCGTCTGGAGATCAAGCAAGTGGAGCTGAAACTTCCAAAGTTTCCAAAGGCATTTGACGGTTTGCGTGTAGTTCAGTTCAGCGATGCCCATCTTGGTTTTCATACCGGGGTGAAAGAGCTGAAGAAGCTGGCAGCAACGATTGAGGAGCAGCAACCAGACTTGATTTGTTTTACCGGAGACATCGTCGAGAGGGAAGCAGAGCCGATGCGTGAATGTATTCCCGTACTCGCCTCCATGCAAGCCAAGTATGGCAAATTTGCTGTTTTGGGGAATCATGATTATCGGGGCGGACAGCAGAATGAAGTGACAACCATGTTTCGTGAAGCCGGATTCACTTTGTTACGGAACGAACATGTGGTGATTGAACAAGGGGGCGAACGTCTGGCCATAGCTGGTCTGGATGACGCACTTACAGGCAGGCCTGATCCTGCACAAGCCATCAAGGGATTGGATCATGATGTGTGGAAATTGTTACTTATGCATGAACCGGATTATGCCGACATTGCCACTCCCTATGGTTTCGGATTACAACTTTCCGGTCATAGTCATGGTGGACAGGTACGTTTTCCCTGGATCGGGGCACTGACAACTCCGCGAGGTTCACACAAGTATGTTCAAGGATTGTACTACACGGATGTCCAGGGGGTATATTACACCACCCAGACACAGATGCCTGTGTATGTGAATCGTGGTTTTGGCATGACTCAACTGCCCATTCGTTTTCTGTGCAGACCAGAATTGACGGTGTTTGAGCTTAAAGGATTAACCACATAAAAGAATATAAGATGAATGTAAAACATAAAGGATTCAACATGAATGGAGGTTATCCAGATGGAACGAATTGCGATTGTATCCGACATTCATGGCAACATGACTGCCTGGGAAGCAGTGTTAGGAGATATCCGAAGTCGTGGCGTGGAGCGAATCTTTTGTCTTGGTGACCTTGTGGGCAAGGGGCCAGAACCGGTACAGGTTGTGGATCAGGTGAGAGCGACGTGCGAACTTGTTATCCGTGGCAATTGGGATGAACTGGTTGCGGTTAACCAAGACAACGAGAACTTTACGTGGCAAGCAGAACGGCTGGGTGAGGAACGATTGGCGTACTTGGCGGGCCTACCCTTCAGTCATCAATTTCAACTGAGCGGTCGCACCATCCGTCTGGTCCATGCTTCACCTCAAAGTGTATACCATCGTGTACAGCCGTGGGACGCGATGGAAAAGAGGTTGGCAATGTTTGATCCTCCGGCTGATGAGCCTGAGCAAGGTATTGCAGATGTTGTAGGTTATGGGGATGTGCATAACGCATACTTGCAGTATATGAACGGCAAGTTACTGTTTAATGCAGGCAGTGTTGGTAATCCACTCGATCTTCCCCAAGCTTCCTACTGTATTCTGGAGGGTGAAGACTGCAACGATAACAACACCCCATTCAATGTTCAATTTGTGAGGGTGCCTTATGATATTGAGCGAGAAGTAAAGGTTGCGCAGTCGGCGAATGTTCCTGCATTGGATTTCTATATTCGTGAGATTCGTACGGGTATCTATCGCGGGCTGCAGGAGTAGTCAGCATCTGGACCTTTTAGCGTGAGGAATTGAATGATGCAATATATTAATACTAAAATGCGAATACTAAAGTTCGTGGATCAGTTCAAATGGTATTACGCCGGATCATCTTCAGAGCATGCTTGTCTTACCGGACTAGAGCCCGTTTAGGCAAAAGGAGCGATTGTCATGCTTACCCGAAAAATGCTGCTTCAAGGCCTGCCGGCTTTGTGGACAGAGCGTCTTGTCCTGCGATCATTACGTCAAAGTGATTACAGCACATTATCGGAACTTTTCTCCGATCCTCAAGTCATAAGATATGTGAATAGGGGAAGCCAGCCCACGTCAATCCGAGCGAGACGGTTATTGAACCAGATACGGAGCAGCAGCGCCAAGCTGGATTCGTTACATTATGGGATCTGCTGGAGAGGCAAGGAACAGGTGATTGGGATCACCTCATTCCAACACTGGAATGATCAGAATGGTACCGCACAGATTGGTTATATCCTGAACAGGTCCTGTTGGGGCATGGGTGTGGCTACCGAGGCGGTACAGCGGCTGCTGCAGTTTGGATTTGACGATCTTCATCTGGGGAGGGTGGAAGCACGTTGTTATGAGGCCAATGTATCTTCACAACGGGTGCTAAGCAAAATAGGGATGTCCTATGAGCGGAGTCTTCCCTCGTTCGGACTGCATGATGAGGATGACGAGGGATCAGAATCCCTGATGGATGTTAAAGTGTACAGTATGTACCGGGAACAATACGCCAGACCGCTTCAGGAAAAAGACCTACAAACCCTGGTATCTGACAAGCCGCAATGACATAGAGTAAGAGTAGTCAAACGTGAATGAATCGAACTTCAATCATTTGTTACACAATTGAAATATAGCTGCAATTGAACTCTAACAGACAGGGGGTAAACTTATCTCATGACCCCCTTTTTGATAATAGATAATGCTGTTGGGACCCGCGTGAGCGGGTTCATTTTTTTTGCCCATATAAGTTAACTGTGGATTATTTACACTGGCCACTCCGATGACAGATTAACCTTCCGATCGCTGTTATCCCCAGATTTTTTGATTCTCTTTTGAAAAGGGAAAATCCGGGGATAGCGTATGCTTCCGATGCAGCTTTCTTTCAGAAGGCTTTTAGGCGAACACTTCGTTTCTTCTGGTTATTTCTGTCCTCTCCGTTATCGTGTAAATATGTAGTTTAACTTTATATAATATTTTTTTATTTAGAATTAAACCCAAAACCCCCACTGCGCTTGTTCACGCTGTGGGGGTTTCTCTGTGGTTCTATATTTTTTACAGGGGTACAACCTGCATTTGTTTCTGCTTGAAGTATACCCAGTCGGTGAATCCGATCTCCTTGAGACGTGTACGAACGTCATCCAGCTCGTCTGCAACCCGCTGCGGTTTATGAGCGTCCGATCCAAATGTCACCTTCACCCCATAATGATGGGCCCGTTCCAGAATGGCATCTGAGGGATACCAGCCACCACTGATCTTGGTTTTGCCTGAAGTGTTAATTTCGATGGCTACGTTGGATTCTGCAATAACCTGCAACGTTTCATCAATGGCCTGATCAGCGATAATTTCCGAGAAGGGTGGATAGTTTCCTTTCATCGCATCAATATGCCCTAGGATCTGGAACATACCGCTGCGAGCCGATTGCCGGATCAATGAATAATAACTCTCTTTCACTTCAACTTTGCGAGCATCGCTCAGTCCTTTCCACCGGGTTTTGTTGAAGATACTCACATCCTCGGTATGATGAACTGAACCAATAATATAGTCAAAAGGATACTGTCCCAGTGTGGTACGGTACAATTCTGCATGAACAGGGAAATAGTCGGATTCAATGCCGAGCAGCACATCGATTTTACCAGCGTATTCTTCTTTCAAAGCAAGGACTTCTTCCACATAATGCTGCAATTCAGACTTGCCCATTGCGATCCGGGGAAATGCCTGCTCAAGCTCACTGCCAAAGTACGGCGTATGATCCGAGATACCGATCGCCTGAAGTCCTGCCTTAATACCTGCCTCTATATAATCGCGGATGTTGCCGTCTGCGTGACCACAACGAAAATGATGTGTATGAAGATCAAATTTCATATGGAATCCTTCCTTTCTCATGGCTCATTGTCATTCTGAACTGATGAATTGGGTTTCCGGCATACCTTTGAGGTCACTTATGAATTGTTGCATTGCTGAGTTAAGGTATCGACTGGACTTATAGATGACACCAACAGGGTGACTGACCTCCAGCTCACTTAAGGGTATCATTCGCAATGTACCTTGACGCAACTCATGCGCAACAGATTGTTTGGAGATGACAGCTGCCCCGAGATCAATCTCGACCATCCGTTTCACTTCTTCGCTGCTCGATAACTCCATTACAATATTAGGTTCAATATTATGTTTCTTGAAGATAGTTTCCGTAAACCTTCGTCCTACTGTATCAGGGGACAGCAGAATCAATGGTGTACTGCGGAGCACATCCACTGCAGCATGTTTTTTCTTCGCCAGCGGATGGGAAGGAGATACCACGAGTTCAAATGTGTCATAGTACAGCACAGATGTATTCAGGTTGGGATTACGCTCCGTGAGATAACCGATACCAATATCAACCAGACCATTTTCGACCTGGGTATAGATCTGTGATGAAGGAAGGGATTGGATACTGGTTTTGATCAGCGGGAATTGATCTTGGAAATAGGATAACACCCTTGGCAAGATCTGAATAGCAATGGAAGTTGTTGTGCCTAATACGATACGTCCCTGAGGCGTTTCATCAAGATCGGACAATTTTTGTTTCAACTCATCAACGATATCGAGCATCCGTTCAGCGTGCTCAAGGAATACCTGTCCACGGTCTGTCAGGGTAACGGGTTGGTTACGATCCACAAGCACGGTGCTGAATTCGTCCTCCAGACTTTTGATCTGGGCTGAGACGGCAGGCTGGGTCAGGTTCAGAAGTTCTCCCGCTTTGCGGAAGCTCATCGTTTTGGAAATGGTAATTAGTGTCTCCAGTTGGCTTATGTTCATAGGTGACCTCCTTGCAGGCAAAATAACTTGATTATGTAGTGTTTGGTGCGATGTAATCCCGTAACTGGTTATTGTTCCGTTATCTTAAATTATAGGTGATTCAGGACAGCAGAGCAATGAAGGTAATTCTCAGGATCAAAAGTAGTTCAAGAGACTGTGAAAAAAACGCGAATACAAGAATTTGATTTTTTTAACAGTTGTGAGAAAACAGTAATAAAGTCCTAAATGCCTTTTACCACGCACAATGAACGAAAATCTTTCTTCAAAAGAAGTAAAAAGCGCTGTTTATTCGCTAGAATCAGCTATAAACATTTGCCCCACGGATGACGATAAATTATAGTACACATGGTTTAACGAATTCTTAATGAATTCTTGTACGTGATAAAGTATAATAAATTTAATGAATATGGGACTTTTGGTGTGTGACCAATAACCCAGTGTGAGGGGGACATAGACAGTGAAAGCGGAAGTGATTAATCCTTTCCTGGAATCGGCACGGAACGTATTTGAACAGCTCATCCAGGTTTCGCCTTCCACCGGGAGTCTTGGCGTGAAAAATGTAGAGTACATTGCAGACCATGTCTGGATCGTGATCGGAATGACCGGACAACTTAGCGGAAACATTGTATTTGGAATCAATGAACAAGTTGCATTGAAAATTGTATCTGCGATGATGGGTGGTTTTGTCATTACAGAAATGGATGAAATGAGCAAAAGTGCGATTTCCGAACTGGGGAATATGATCAGTGGTAACGCCAGCACGATCCTGTCAAACCAGGGTGTTGTGGTCGATATTACACCTCCACAAGTGATGAAGTCCGAACATCTGACTACATTTAGTGCAACGAAAGCACTGAGCATTCCTTTGCTGATGGACGGCATTGGGGAGATGGATATTCAGGTCATGATCTCGTAGAATAGAACCAAACGCCTCAAAAGGCAATATGTGTTCAATACGGGAGGACATCACGGATGCTGAAAGATCAGGTAGTGTTTATCACAGGTGCATCGAGTGGTATCGGTGCGCTGTGTGCGCAGATGCTGATAGAAGAAGGAGCCATCCCAATTCTGGCTGCCCGTTCACGGGACAAGCTGGAAGAGATTGGTGCCTCGCTGAAAGGGCCGCATGAATTACTCACACTTGATGTTACGGATAGTGAGCAAGTTCAGGCAGCTGTGGATGCGATATTGCATAAATACGGACGAATCGACATTTTGCTGAACAACGCAGGTTACGGGAAATTCGCAGCGATGACAGAGATGTCTGTACAGGAATTCGATGAGATGATGGACGTTAATTACATGGGCATTGTCCGCTGCACCAAAGCAGTGCTTCCACAAATGCTGGAACGTGGCAAAGGTCAGATTGTGAACGTGGCCTCCATGGCTGGCAAAATCGGTACGGCCAAATCCGCTTCCTATACAGCTACGAAACACGCTGTACTCGGATTTAGTAATGCGCTGCGTCAAGAGCTTCGCAAGACTGGCGTCATGGTGACAACGATTAATCCAGGTCCAATTGATACACCATTTTTCCATCGGGCTGACCCATCTGGCAATTATGTGAATAATGTACGCTGGATGATGTTGAAACCGGAAGACGTTGCGGGTCATATGATTCGGGCGATGAAAAAGCGCAAGGAAGAAGTGAACCTGCCAAGACTAGCTTCTGCTGGCATATGGCTGTACCAGCTATTTCCGCGTCTTGCAGATCGATTATCGCACGGTGTAATGAATCAGAAGTAAATGTGATACGAGGCATCATATACGGAATGAAAGAAAGGCTCCGCCGAGGGGCTTTTCTTTTTTTTGGCGTGTATATATACAATTCTGGAATAAGATTTGGTACACGGGCTTTTTTCGCATATAATGAAAGGTAATGTGATGACAGGCTTCGGTTTTATACAAGCAACTTATATGTTCAACTAAACTTTTTACACAATAACGGAGAGGACAGAAATAACCTGAAGAAGCGAAGCTAAAAGCTTTCTGAAAGAAAGCTGCATCGGAAGCATATGCTTCACCTTTATCCCCGGATTTTTCCTTTTGGAAAAAAGGAATCAAAAAAATCTGGGGATAACAGTGATCGGAAGGTTGTTCTGTCCTCGTAGTGTCAGTGTAAATATTCATTAGTTGAACTTATATAACATCAAAATGAATAAATTAAAAGGATGGACATACATGACGAATCAAACATTTGCTTCAATTGGCGTGGAACAGGATCTGGAGGCCGTTTTGGCGAAACACGGCATTAACGAACCTTCACCTGTACAGGCTCAGACGATCCCGGTTATTTTGGAAGGCCGTGATGTCGTATCCAAATCCCAGACGGGAACAGGAAAAACGCTGGCATATCTGCTGCCACTGTTACAATCCATCAAAATGGATATCAAAGGTACGCAGAAACTCATTATTGCACCTACGCAAGAGCTGGCGATGCAAATTGTACGTGAAGCGCAGCGTTATGCGGAAGAACGTAAGATCGGCGTATTGGGTCTAATTGGTGGTGCAGCGGCTAAACGTCAGATCGAGAAGCTGCGTGAGCATCCACAATTGGTTGTGGGTACACCGGGACGACTGAAGGAATTGATTACACTTAAAAAACTGAAAATGCACAACGTTTCCACCATTGTTATCGATGAAGCGGACCAAGTGTTCCAACTTGGCGGCGTAAGTGACGTAAACTTTGTACTCAAGAGCGCATTGCGGGACCGTCAGCTGATCTTCCTGTCAGCAACCATTGATGAGCATACAGCTGGACTTGCCAAGCGTGAGATGAAAGAGCCTGTTCAGATCGGAATTGAACCGGATCGAGCTACGGCTGCGGGCCTTGAGCATTATTATTTTGTAGAAGAAAACCGTAACAAAATTGACATGCTGCGTCGTCTGGTTAGACAGTACAATCCGGATCGGGCAATCGTATTTGTGAATGCAACCGAAGATATTGGTGAAGTTGAAGCAAAAATGAATCATCTGGGCTTGTCCGCTGCTGCGCTGTATGGGGATGCTGACAAAGTGACCCGCAGTAACGTATTGTCTGCTTTCCGTAATGGCAAACTCCAGTTGCTGATTGCCAGCGAAGTCGCTGCCAGAGGACTGGATATCGAAGGCTTGCCAATGGTCATTAACTATGACCCTGCCTTTGACTCGGAGCACTATGTTCACCGTGCAGGTCGTACAGGCCGGATGGGACGTTCGGGTATCGTTTTGTCCATTGTGGATGAAACACAGATCTTTATTATGCGTAAATTCGCACGCGAACTCGGAATCGAACTGTCAGAACGTGTACTCTTTGGCGGTAAAGTACTGGAGGCTGACCCGCGTCCGGACACGCGGCCTGAGGGACATTCGTTCTCCAGAAAACCAGGGCAATCCAGAGATCGCAAACCAGGTCAGGGCAATCGTAATGGGGGAACCAGAGCTACAATCTCCAATTCGCGTCCGGCAGGTAACAAACCAACGGGCAATACAGGCCGCACGGAGCGCGACCAGGATCGTAAAAATAAGGGAGCACCCAAGTGGAGTAAAGATAAAACGCCACGCTCCGAAGAATAGAATCTGACGAAAGGGGTGCAGGGATAGATGGAAAATGTTCAATCGCCTGTTCTGCAAATCAGCGGGTTAAGCGGAGGTTATAGTGCCAAACGGCCGGTCCTTCACGGCATCGATCTGGAAGTTGGACGTGGAGAGATGGTCGGACTAATCGGCTTAAACGGTGCTGGCAAAAGTACAACCATGAAACATATCCTCGGCTTGATGACACCTCAACAGGGCGAAGTACGAGTGATGGGCAAGAAGCGGGACGAGGATGCGCAGATCTACCAATCGGCCATGGCATTTGTACCGGAATCACCCGAACTGTATGATGAGATGACGGTGATGGAGCACTTGGAATTTACGGCAAGAGCGTACAATGTGTCAGAGGCTGATTTCAAACAACGTACGGAGAAACTGCTGGAACTGTTCCGTATGAATGAGAAAAGCACAAGTTTGTCGACTCACCTGTCCAAGGGGATGCGACAAAAGGTTATGATTATGTGTGCTTTTGTGGCCGGACCACCACTGTACATCATTGATGAGCCTTTCCTGGGACTGGACCCGCTGGGTATTCGCTCTTTGCTTGATTTTATGCTGGAGATGAAAGCTTCGGGATCATCCATCCTGCTCAGTTCACACATTCTGTCCACGATTGAAAATTACTGTGACCGTTTTATCGTTCTGCACCGTGGGCAGGTTATTGCTCAAGGGACGCTGAATGAATTGCGCTCCCAATTCGGGGAATCGGATGCCACGCTGGAGCACATGTTCTATTCCCTCGTACAAGGCAGGGATTGAGCATGGATCTCAAGCTGCTATGGAAGCAAAGACGCACAGGATTCTGGAACGGAATTCTTCCTTATCTGGGTTATGTGATCCAGAGCGGTGTAGCTATGGTCTTTTTATTTCTCGTCATTGCGTTCTCCGCCTGGTATACATCATTTGTCCAGAACATTCCGGCGGAATTTCCGATTCGCTGGATTGCATTGCTGCTGCTGGCACCGCTAGTGCTGTTCAGCAGTTATCGTACATATCTGCTTCCGGCAGATATTGTGTTCCTGCGACCACAGGAATACCGGATGCAGGAATATTTGAAGAACAGCTTTGCCCGGGGCATCATCTATAAAACTCTGGGCTTGCTGCTTGTGTTTGTTACACTGTGGCCGCTCTATGTCAGAGCAGATCTGGATGCACGGCCATTTGGCTGGTTCATCGTGTTCCTGCTGCTGTGGAAAGGGTTGTCCAGTTATGGAGCATGGCAAGAGCTAAGAATGGTTCAGGTTGGGGCAGCAAGAGGATATCGTCTCTTACGATGGGCTCTGGCAGTGCTGGCGGTTGGCGCCTGGTTATGGCAACCACCGCAGCGCAGCGTCTGGTTCCTGCTGTTGCTGGCTGTTGTCTACATCGTCGCCCTGCGTATACCGGTGAAACATCGTGTAGCGTGGGAACGACTGATTCAGGTAGAGCAGGGTCAGGCTGGCAGGGTTATGCGGACGCTCGGCTGGTTTGTGGATGTACCTTCATCTGGACAGAAAGTAAGTTCGCGTCGCTGGCTTAGCAAATTGGGGAGTGGTCTTCCCTGGAATGCAGGGAAAGCTTACCGTTACTTGATCACCAAAACGTTTGTTCGAACCGAAGTGTTCTCAATCGTGTTACGCCTAGTTGTACTGGGCATGTTACTATCCTGGTGGACAGCAGGCAGCTACTTTGGTGTCGGGGTGTATTTGTTCTTCCTGTTGCTTGCAGGTGTACAACTTGGTGCGCTGCGTCGCAGTCATAGTGAATCGTTCTGGATTATGATCTATCCAATCTCGGGTGAGAGTCGTCGTTCTCAGGTGTTGGGATTCATATTCCATCTACATGCACTGGTTGCGTTACTCATGTGGTTGCCTATGCTGGCTGCCGGAGCAAGCGGACTGACTGTCACCGGAGTAGCACTTATTTTGGGTATACTGGTGATTGTGATCATGCGGCGTTCGCAAGGTAACAAGTGGTTGAAGGAAGAAGAGGACGAGTAAACAATCGGACACCTGACCAACTCGGATTATTACATTGGGTTCATCAGTGAGAGGTACAAAAGATAACAAAAGAAGGGTATTCCGGGCTGTGTCCCGGAATACCCTTCTTACTGCTGCAATAAGATCACTTGGTTCTCGCGCAAGTGTGTATTGGTACTAACAGAGGAATGATTTAGTGATAATCACGAGCAAGATGAACAGAACGAGAATGGCACCTGTGTTTGTAAATCCTCCGCCGTAACCGCCGCATCCATAACCGCCTCTTGTATCTTCAACTCCAGACATGGTCATTCCCCTTTCAAGTGGTTGTTTGGCACGCCCTTGCGTACATCGTATATTATGTGCCGTGGGGGTAGGCTGATTGGGCCGATGCCCGGTAAAGCCAGAAATTAAAGCTTTTGGGCAGCTGTCCGGGGGAGTGGAGTAGTCTCATGCGAATTGTAAAACACAAAAGAACCCTTTGTATATTCAGTGACATGAAACGTCGCCGTTATACAAAGGGTTCTTATATCATTCAGGATACAGGTCTGTGTTAACTAAGTCGTCCGCAGATCCTGAACTCCACGATATATGGTTTCATACAGATCTTCCAACCCGGATTCTTCAATACAGGAGAAGGCGATTCGCAGATCCGATTCACCCAGTGCGATTGTACCCACACCATATTGGTGCAGCAAATGGCTTCGAAGTTCTTCAGCGCCAACTTCTTTCAGCTTCAGGCACATGAAGTAACCGGAGTTGAACGGATAATAGTCCCATGCATCTCCATACTTGCCGCTATCGAGAATGGCTTTTACCTTATTGGCGCGGCCTTTCATAATCTCGAACTTCTCCTGTTTCTGTGCTTCAAACTCCGGTGCTTTGAGCGCATCCAGTACAAAAGTCTGGGAAGGATGCGGGCCACTGGAGATCGTTGCCCGGATAATACCGAGTGTTTTTTGTTCCAATGCATGCAGAACGGCTGCATCTTCATGAGCATACGTAATGAATCCAACGCGGAAGCCCCATACAAACTCCTCCTTGGTTGCACCATCCACTTTTACAGTCAACACACGTGGATGAATGTTGGCAAGTTTGCCAAACAGGGATTCATGAATGGAATCTTCGAAGAACAGCCCGAAGTACGCATCATCTGTTACAGCAACCACGTTAACGCCAGCTTCAGCTGCCTGACGAATCGTGTTCACAATTGCATCTGCTTCTTCGGCTCCAGGTGTATAACCTGTAGGGTTATTCGGGAAGTTGAGCAGCACGATCGCTTTACCTTTGTCCTTTTGATCAAGCAAAGCCTGAAGCAGACCTTCACTGTTGAAGTTCAACTGATCATCGAACAGGGGATAATGAACCAACTGGCCATGACGACGAATTCCGAAGGTCAGCTCGTAATTTTCCCAATTTTTATCCGGATATATGACAGCGTCCCCTTCATCGGCGAACAGGTCGGCTACGATACTTAGTCCATGGGTTAATGCATTGGTTACAATCGGATTGCCAAACGTTTTGCCTTCAAGCGAAGGTGTTTCCTTCAGCATCTTGTCTCTCCAGACGGTCCGCAATTCAGGTTTGCCTGCAGGTGGAGCGTAAGGATACAGATCCTTTGGCTGGAATGCAGACAGCTTCTCCTGAATAACCTGAAGATGCATCGGCACACCACCCTCCAGGGCGATACCAATCGTGGCATTATGGGTCTTGGCCAAGCTTGCTGCTTCAGCAGATTGACTCAAAATCCCCTCTTTAGGAAAATAAATTTCTTTGCCAAGCTGTGACAGCATGGAGTAGACGTGACTGCTGCCTGTCTGAATACTTTCGTTCAACTGTTCAGCCAGTGGATTCATTCTTTTCATCCTTCCAAGTCTTTGTGATTCAACTGCCTAACATTATATCACCTTGACATGCCCCCGTCACGGAAATTACGCAATATGACAGTTATATCGCTTTACCGCGTTGTTGCAGAGGGTTTTCGGGTGGGTAATCGTTGAATTCAACCTTGGAGTAATCCTCAGAAAATGAAACTTACTGCTGATGAAATGGACAGTATTTCCGCATCATTTCAGCAGTTTCAGTATCTCTTCCTTCATTGCGCTGTTCTAACTGACCACTGATATGATCGAATCTTTCACTGGAGAGGTTTTGTCCGAATTTAAATTTGGCACTGATCTTTTCAGGAATAATTCGGACTACGGCTACAGCTTTGAGGTTTCCTGTGTAACGCGAGTCAGTAGCGTCAATGGGTACATATCCGCCTTGCGGCTGGAGTTTCTCCATAAATCGTTGTAGTACCTTACCTTTGATGTCCAGATCTTTAACCGGTTCAGCCTCACCGAAGGCCATGACACTTTTGAAGAAAGAAGTCGCCGGACAAGCAAGCTCAGGATCACTGAAGTAGGATGGAATTAGGGAGAACTCTTCAGCTACTGTGAAACTGACCGACGAATCCTGTTTGATCTGTTTCATCTTCTCGCCAGCCAGACTGCCGTGGAAATAAAAGCAACCGTCCATATATACGAAATTCAGCGGTGTAACCCGTGGTTGTCCGTCCGGACTGACCGTTCCCAGAAACCCGAAGGAGCACTGATCCAGAAATGTGGTAATCTCCTGTTCTTCATCTACTGTGAATTCTTTCCGTCTCATGTGTATTCCCCCATCATTGAAATGTATAATAGAACGCCATATCTTATGGATAACAATAGTTCATACATTGACAATGAAATAGATCCAATTTACATTCACTTTAGTAGGCCAATTTGTCGGGAATCACATAATGAAGAAAAATGAAGAGAGGTGCATGATGGAATTGTGGCTGCCCATGGATACCTATGAACTTCAGCATCGATACAAGTATGAGGCACTGTACCATGCGTTACGTGATGCCATTCATGCAGGCACATTGGTAGGAGGCACGCGGCTTCCTTCCACCCGTGAGTTGGCAAGGCAATATGAGATGTCACGTGGTTCGGTAGCTCAGGTATACGACATGCTGCTTGCGGATGGTTATGTCCATGCACATCGGGGAAGAGGTACATTTGTAACTGAAACATTATCCACTCAGGAAAATGAAAAACAGGAAGCCGTTTTCAAGTTGTCTGCCTGGGGCGAACGAGTACAGCGGTTGAATATGCAACATGAAGTCCTGCGGACTCAGATGTATTCAACGAAGCCGTCCGTCATTAATTTTCAAATGCAGCGCATGCCTGCAGAACATTTCCCGTTAGGGGAGTGGAAGAGTGCACTCGCTGCGGTTCATCGCAGTGGTTGGCGAGAATCGAGCGGTGTAGCCGGTGATCCGGAGCTGCGTGAGGCCATCGCCTCCCATCTCAGATGGACACGTGGTATCCAGGCTGAACCCTCTCAGATTGTATTGTTCAGTGGTTCAATGCAAGGCATCACCTTGTTATCTCAATTGCTGATAACGGAGAATACAGCAGTTGTATTAGAGAATCCGGGGTATCCGGGTATCGCCCATGCCGTCAAGTCCTGTGGTGGGCATATCATCCCGGCAGAGGTGGATGCTGCAGGCATTATTCCTCAGCCTTGGGAGGCACAGACGTTATTTGTCACCCCTACCCGGCAGTTTCCAACAGGGGCCGTGCTGGGGTTGGACAGAAGACGTGCCTTGCTTGCGTGGGCCTCAAAGCGTAATGCGGTCATTATTGAAGATGATTATGACAGTGAATTCCGATGGGGCGGAAGACCGATTGAACCCCTCAAAGTGCTTGATCGTGAACAGCGCGTCATCTACGTTGGTTCATTCTCACAAACGATGGTTGTTTCGTTCCGACTTGGCTATGCTGTACTGCCACCTGGTCTGGTAGAACCTCTCCTTGCCGCCAAGGCGTTGTATGAACCGGTACCTCCCGCACTGCTGGAGCAGCGCGCACTGGCGAAGTTTATGACCCGAGGAGGTTACCTGAGGCACTTACGACGGTTAACCCGGTTATACGGGGAACGGCATGATTTTTTTGTGCGAGAGATGGAACTACAGTTGCCTGAAGCATTCACGATGCAGCTTGGTGATGCAGGACTACATATCTATGCTACCTGGAATGGCGATGTGGACAGTTATCATCGATTTAAAAAGCTTGCCGAGGAGGATGGCATATTGTTCCGTGATGCAGAGCGATATCGGTTGACTTCAGGTCATCCGGCGGCCTGCTTTGCTTTTGCACATCTGGAGAAAGAAGAGATAACAGAGGGAATCCGGCGAATGCGGCTAGCCTGGGAGAAGTGCACATTTTCGTTTCGGTGAATTCCGCTGTATAATGGGATAAGACATTTCGCTCCTGTAGGAGCAGAGATCATATATGAGCAGGTTGTATTGAATGATGCAAGATACTGATATACATATGGCCTTGATTGAAGAAGTGAGATTCAGATCAGAATGATGCCATATGCAGAGAGATTAACTATCAAGGGGGAGTGGCGACATGCTGCAGGCATCGCCGTCATCATTTGTTATTTTGCCCGCTGTCGCCAAAATTGTCTGTGAACCGGGCTGGAAGTGGCAGAAGCGCGAAAAACCGATGCAAAACTATGATTTATTTTATGTATGGAGTGGTGAAGGAACGCTTGTACTGAATGACCAGTCGTATGAAGTTGGCAAGGGTAGTTGTTTTCTGTTCAGACCAGGAGATCATCCTACTGCAACACATAATAAGCAAAAACCGTTGGTACTTACGTATATTCATTTTGATGTGGACGTGCCTGTTGCTGATGTTCCGCAGTCCTATCGCGAGG